>JANQRT010000036.1 GCA_028284385.1 Opitutaceae bacterium
TCCTTAAAGACGAAACAGGAAAATGAATACAATTTCATTTTTGAAAACCGCCTCTACCTTGAGGATCGAGATGTATCGCCCAACGATCTGGTTACCTGGTTCGCCTGGGCCGAGGACTATGGGCCGGATGGAAAACCTCGCCGTACCACCAGCGATCTATTCTTCGCCGAAGTTCGCCCGCTCGATGAGATCTTTCGCGAGAGCAGTCAGGGAGGCCAGCAGCAACAACAGCAACAAGGCCAAGGTGGCCCAGCCACTCCTCTGATCGAACAGCAACGGCAGATTTCTATTAGTCTTTGGAAATTAAGACAACGCGGCTTATCCGACTCGAGCTTCTACGAGGATGGCGGAGTGATTCGAGACGCCCAGGCATCAATCCGGCAAAAGCTTAGTGAAGTAATAACGCAAATACAGGAACCTGATCTAAAAGTTGTAGCAGATGAAGCAAGCAACTACATGGGGGAAGTGATTCAGTATCTGGATACAGCCTTAAACAACGATTCTCTCTCGGATTTGGAAAATGCTTGGAGCCGCTCGCAAGCAGCCTATCAAAACCTGCTCAAGCTCAATCCTCCTGAATACAATGTCTCACGTAGCCGCAACCAGCAAGGAGGTGGCGGTGGAGGGCGCAGCCAGAATCAAAGACAACTCGATCAACTCGAATTTCAAACCGAAGAAAATCGCTACGAAACGGAGTCCCAAGCGATGACTCCAAATACGCCTGAGCAACGCGAACAGCTCGAAGCGCTTAGCCGTCTTTCGGAACTATCTCGTCGTATGAACGACGTAAACGAGCGACTTAAGGATCTTCAAGTCGCGCTAGCGGAGGCGGACAGCGAAGAGGAAAAGGAAAAGCTCCGCCGCGAACTTAAGCGTCTGGAAGAGGAACAACGACGGCTATTGAACGACTTGGACGAAGTGAACCAGAGGATGGATCGCATGGATCAGACAGAGTCGAATCGCCGCGCGCGAGAGCAACTGGACGAAACTCGCGAAAATATGCGGGAGCAAATCGAGGCCACCCAGGAAGGAAAGGTTTCCGAGGCGCTCGCTTCAGGCACGAGAGCGCAGGAGGAAATCGAGCAAGTTGAGGAGCAGATGCGGCAAAAGACCTCTGGCCGATTCAACGAACAGCTCCGGGAAGCGCGACGAAAGGCTCGAGAGCTTTCCGAGCGACAAGAGGAGATTCAGGAACAATTCGATGAACTGAGTAGCGACACGACCCGTAGCC
>JANQRT010000012.1 GCA_028284385.1 Opitutaceae bacterium
GGAGAGATCACTGTTAACCTATAAAACCTAACGAGATTTTTTAACAGTCGCCTCTCGGCGAGATGACGCTTCGCGTCAACCACCGACTGCGTCGGGGTCTCTGGCAGGATCCCGCCGAAGCGGGAACAGGATCCGACAAAGGTCTGTTATTGGACGACGTGTATCCGGAGTTTCGCTTCGATGGTGTCGCCGGTCTCTTTGAGCTTTTAATCTATTCTCAGGGTGAACTGAAGAGTCATTCCGGGTATAACCCGCATATTCTCCTTGAGTTTGGAAAGGGCCTAGATACGATTCGAGTTCGTGAAGTCTGTAGTTACCTTTGTTGCCGGGGCGTTCGTATTCACGATCGCGTCGCTTGGCCAGGAAGTGGATCGGTCTTTTCTGGACGAGTGGAAGTTCGTGGGCGCACGGAATCCTGCCGTAGCCATTAATGGAGTAGCCAAGAGCGACGATGGTGTGTTTGTTGCGGTGGGTGACGAGGGGGTAATTCTCCGTTCAGAGAACGAGACTTCATGGCTGCTACAGTACCCGGAGACCGACGCGACTCTTGAGCAGGTCGTGTATTCAAATGGGCAGTTTATCGTCGTCGCAAGCGACCCTGGGCAGATCCTCACGTCAAGCGACGGGTTCGGCTGGGAGATACAGAATTTCCCGGAACAGAGGCTCAAATATATAGCAGTAGGTTTTTTCGGACTCCTTGCTGTGGGTGAGGACGGAAGGCATCTTTTTTCTCCTGATGGAGTTGTTTGGGAAAATGCGGATTCAGTAGTCGATGAAACTACAAAAAAGAGACCCTTGTATTGCGGCTATGTTAACGGGGTGTTTCAGCTTATCGAATTTGTCGAGTATTCGGAACCGTCGTCAGGCTCGGCGATTCATGCGTCGCAATTCGCTTCCGATCTGAAATGGAGCGAGGCTAAGGTAAGTTTAGAGGAATTGCATTCACCGGGAGCCCGCGAGGCAACCAGCGCTAACCTTGCAAAAGGCATTGCTTTGCTTACGTTTGGAACGGACGGTTTTCTCATTTCAAGCGACTTTGAAAATTGGTCCGCTCCGGACGTGATCGACGACTTGCTGGACGAGGAAGTGGATACGAGCGGTGGCGTGAATTATCAAAGCGCCTTCTTCAACGACGGGATTCACTATTTAGAGATCCGAACTGGGTTTCAGGAAATTTGGGGAGTGTATTATAAATCTGAAGACGGCGTAAACTGGGATCGAGCGAGGTTGTCGCAAACCCCTCCAGCTGCCTACTTCTCAATTGATAATGTACTTTATGGGAGCTATCATTGGGGAGACACCACCAGGTTGCACAGAATTGACGACATTGGCGATCCGTGGACCGCGCAGTACGCGCTGTACCAAAGCGATCCCATCATCGCTCTTCTGGATATTGGATTCGATGGAAAAACGCTCATTGCGGGAGAAAGACGAGCCTCTGGGGGGAACGGTGGAATTTGGGCATCTGGAAATGGTTTGGCTTGGGAGTTTCTTTCGAGCCCTGTTATTGAGGGACGCTGGGACTTGAGCGAGGTGGAGACGATTGGCGATCGATGGGTCATCAATGCGACTTCTTCGTCGCTGCGTGAAGTATTCTTTAGGTCGTTTGTTTCTGAAGACGGGATCGAGTGGGACTGGAGCCCGGACAATACCATGAAGATTGTCCATGGCGATGGCCATTACGTGGGGCTAAGGGCTTACAAGGCCCGCGCGACCATGTACCCGGAAATTTTCAGGGTATTCCGCTCGAGCGATTTCGAGAATTGGGAAGAGGTCGTATTGCCAGTTCCTTCGGATTTGGAGAGAAATTTCGATATTCTATTCCACAATGATAGACTCTGGCTTACGAGCTTCTATAGAAGAAGCGCCCCATACGATTTCTATTATTCCGACGATGTTGGGGAATCTTGGACGTTTCATGCTTCGTTGTCGGCATCGGAAAGCCCGTTGACCCTCATAGGCGATCGTTTCGTACGGATTGACGAAAGCGGTTTCGCGCACAGCGAAGATGGATTTACGTGGAACAGTATAAGTCTTTCGGATACACATGGCAATGAAGCTCTCCCTTTTCAATTGCCTCTAGTGTACGAAAACGGCTTGTATTTCGGCATTGGCGCCGAGGGCGAGATCGAGGTCTATGGAGAAACCGGTTTGCTCACAAGGCACAGCAGCGGGTTTGACGGGCTCGTGTTCGCTTACGGCCGGGCGATCGCCTTTGGAAGCGGTAATATTGCTGTATCCCCGATTGCGCCTTGGGCGGAAAGCACGCGCTTGATCAATCTCTCAAGCCGTAGCTGGGCGGGGACTGGCGCGGATTCCATGATCGCGGGAATCGTCGCGTTATCCTCCGAGGGAACGCTCGAACAGAACAACTTGGTGATGCGCGGGATTGGTCCCAGTTTGGAAGATCAAGGGGTGGGGGCGTTCGCTCCCAATCCGAGAATACACTACTCGTACAACACGCGATTCAACAATGAAGTGATCGCTTACAACGAAGATTGGGGCGGTGGTTCAGAATTGTCAGACGCGTTTGCCTCGGTCGGCGCGTTCGCCTTGGATTCTCAGAGTGCCGATGCGGCGATTCTCGGTTCCCCAGTCCGTGACACGATTACTTATGTCAACGTGCAAGACGATGAGGGAGGGATTGCCTTGATAGAGGCGTATCGATTGGATGGCGCCAACTACGAGTTCTTCAATTTGTCCACACGCGCCCGAGCGTCTGAAGGAGAGAATTCGCTCATGGCGGGATTCGTCCTCGATGGAGAGACAATCCGATCGTTGCTTATACGGGCTGTAGGCCCTTCGCTCGCTGAACATGGGCTCGAGGATGTCATGGAGGATCCTGTCCTCACTGTTTACAGTGGAAACAAGGTCATTGCGAGCAATCGCGGTTGGGATAATTCCGCGATCATGAAGCACTTCTTCGAGCGAGCGGGGGCGGGTCAGTTGGAAGAGGGCGCGGACGATGCCGTGCTCGTAGTAACGCTGAACCCAGGTCTGTATACGGTGCATGTGAGTAGCGAATCGGGACAGAGCGGAATCGTTCTACTCGATCTATTTGACTTGGGAGAATAAGCGCCCGATGGGGTTCGCTCTGGAGTAGAGGGGTCGGAACATCGTTTCGCTGGAATTTTCCTAACGGGGAAAGCTAGGACTTCTTTGGCAGATGGCCGCGAAGTCACTTGAAACGCGTGAGCGTAGCAAATTGAAGACGATCCTGTTCGCGAAGCGATCGTGTTGCCGCATCGCGGCATTTGATCTCGGAGAGATCACTGTTAACCTATAAAACCTAACGAGATTTTTTAACA
>JANQRT010000028.1 GCA_028284385.1 Opitutaceae bacterium
GGAGTGATTTGTAATCAGTAGGTTGCGGGTTCAAGTCCCATCGCCAGCTTTTTCCTCACGACGGAAGTCTCCGAAAGCACCCCTCATTTCAGGAATCTACGGGAACGCCTGGGATTCGGCACACCGTTATCGGTATCACCATTTCCCATGATTTCACGCAACGACCGAGAACCAACCGAGAACCAGAATCGTCACTCGATTCCGGTTCTCGGTCTTTACCTACACGGAGGAACGACACCTATGGAACACACATTCAAATTCACCCACAAACGACTGGAGGAACTGACCTGTCCGGAAGGCAAGTCGAGAGCTTGTTTTCAAGATTCAGCGCTGCCCAAACTTCTGATTCAAGTTACCACCAAAGGAGCTAAGAGCTATTACTATCGGGGTTGGAATCGAGTCACCGAATATACCGACCGGATTCATATCGCCAAGTTTGATCAGATTGATCTTGAAAGCGCCAGGAAACGGGCCAGGGAAATAGCGGCCCAACTGGCTCAAGGAATCGATCCTAACGCGGAAAAAAGGGCGCTGAAACAGGAAATCTCATTCTCCGAAGCCTTTGAACTCTTCCTGTACGATCCCATCAAGCGACGTAAGAAGGGGCCCAGGCGCGAGAGGACGACCAAGGAATACCAGGCTCAGTACGAACGTTATCTTGCTCGTCGCATCGGCGCCAGGAAGCTATCTACGCTCGAAACACCGGCCATTGATGAACTCCATCTGGAGATCGGAGAACACAATGGCACCTACGCTGCCAACCGAACCGTTGCGCTAATCTCGGGAGTCTTCAACGACGCGATCCGTCGAGGCTGGAAAGGACACAACCCGGCCCAGGGCATAGAACGCTTTCCCGAGAAAAGGCGAAAGCGATTTCTTACTGAAGATGAGATCGGACCTTTCATCAAATCCTGTGAAATCGAACGACAAGAAGGTTCACGCACCGTTGCCGAAGCAACCCTCCTGGCTCTATTTACTGGCTTAAGGCGGGAAAACGTCTGCGCAGCTGCTTGGGA
>JANQRT010000033.1 GCA_028284385.1 Opitutaceae bacterium
GGACATTTGGCTCCTCCTTGAGTCACTGTGGTAGGTAACTCGGGAGGGTGCCAAATGTGCTAATCGCAGAAAAGGCCAATTAAGAAACAGTGCCTAGGATTTTCCTTAATCATAAGGACCTGAACGACTTTCTGGTCAGCCGTTTACTAAGTTCAAGAAGTGGCAAATTGGTGGCTCTAGTTAAAGTCTGCGTCCGAGTTGTGCCGGACAGACGTCGGAGATTCTTAACTTCTCAAAACGTACGAGGACTCAGAGCTCCACAAACCAACCGTGAGTCACGAAGTAGGTTCGCGCCTCAACTCGAACTTGCCAGCCAATTTTCGTACACACTTCGAGAAATGCGAGCTTGACCTTGGCGCTTCTACGCTCAGAGTGATCTAGAAACTTGAGTCCTTGTAGTATCTCATCCCTTGTCATCAGTTCCAGAGAAATATCTCTTCCACAACGGGCTACCAGGATTTTTCCTTCTTTCTCTACGATGTCGGCGAACCCAAATGGCTCGTCTTGGTAAAACAAAAGAACATGCTGGTAGCTTTCAAGCGTCTTGCCTTTCGCATCTTCGACGCGGAACTGCCCCTTAATGCTAAGGTCCCCTGAGATTTCTTCCCAGCATTCCTTTTGAATCCAGTGGATTAGCTCTTGGTCATTGAAAAGGAGTTCAGGACTTTTCATTGTTCGACGCAAGGTTTATTGGAAGGTACGTCGCCGCACGTAAATGTAGTTTGTGTAATGGTTCGAAGCTGTCCAATTCTCCCAATAAGCTCTTCCCTGATTTACCGGCCATGGATCGTAAATGTACACCCAAATATCATCGTCGCGCACGCGGAAACCTCCCAAAGCTCTGGCATGTCCAGGGATTCCGCTCTTGCATGGCCTCGCATTGACAATCTCGTTTCTTGCTTCCGCGAACGACGCAGTACCGTCAAAGGTAGCCAAGTGGGAGGATAACAGCTGGTTATAGCCGATAACCTGATTTGGGTTGGTCGTACCGCCGGATCCAGTGGACATCTCGGTCGCAATCCGAGACTGTGGCTCCCGAACTCCATGGTATTCAAGGATCATTTGTGCGGTGGCAACAGCGCAATAAACTGGAGTTTCTTGGCCCCGGAGCCTCAACGGTAGAGTCTGTTCTTCTGATCCTTCCCGAGCCTCTTCGACATAATCAAATAAGCGAGAGCTCGGAGGCCCTGCTTCTACCTTTTCGCCAAAACTCTTAACATCAATTTGCCATTGCTCTCGAAATACTGAGCGGAATGAAGGCAACGCCGCAAGATCAAGGATAGACCAAGGAAATACAACTTCCGGGTTTTCTACCAAGTCTTGGCTTAAATCTATAACAAAGTGTGGTGGATAGAGCTCAACGATTACTTCCTTTTCTCCCTTTGTCCCCCTTAGTCCAAGCTTCGGATAGGAATAACAATAAATTCGTTTGTCATGGTCCAGCCCGATGTCAAACTTCTCGGCATGTGCCTCAGCACTTGCGATTCGCTCTTTCAAGTTCTCTGTATCGAAAATACCCACGCTCCAAACCGGCGACGGCAAACGATCATCAGCCGAGGTTCTAACCGTTGCTGACCCGTCACCCCAGCGCAAATGAAAATCCCGAAATAGTTGCTGACCATTTAGATCGAAGATTGGGAATCCACTCTCCTCAAAATCAAGAGTTCCCGCTTCCGGAAGGTTGCCAATTGACCATTGACGGAGATGCTCTGGCGCCCCCTCACCAATTCGGATGAAATCTGCGAATGCACTTTCCGCAAATTGCCTAGCGTCCTTTGAATCTACCCGGCCCATTAGCTAATTCCTCTGAAAAACGGTTGTCGCGAGGCAAGTACTTGAGCCCGCAACATACAATCCACGCCACAAATATCCAGTGAAGGCCTCATTAAAACTGCCTTTTAGGAGGACGAGCAACCCCCGGAAGGGTGAAAGACGCTATATTGTCAGCTGTTGTCGGTCAGTTGATGAGGAATTCATATGCCTAATGGTCAAGTCAAAAACGGATCTTCCAGAGTTTTGTGGGTCGTTGAAACTGACACAGGGCCAGCTATCGCGCACAAACTTTTGCCTGGAAGAAAATCCCCTTCTTCGGTAGATGCTGACGGATTCAAGGCAGTCGACGGTACATCAATCGATGGGCACACATCCTGGGTCAAGATCAGAGACCTATCTACAGCAGACGTAGCCGACAGTGGGCGACAGCTCACGAGAGGCTGCATTCTTTGCTTCAATGTCGGTGAGAACGAATTCGGCCAGGTACGATTCGATCAAGCGGACGGTTGGGGCGAACCAATGGACGAATCAGGACTTTTTCAGCAGGATCAACTAGGAGAAAAGAAGGTGGAAGACAATTCGAACAATCCGAAAATCACCGTAAAACGTTTCCAACCCACGTCGGACGGATTCGACGTAGACATCAGAATCAGCTTCGGAGGGGCAGAGGCTGAACAAGGACAAGGACAAGGACAAGGCGAAGCAGGGTTCACGAGTTCCTGTTCGTGTTCTTGTGCGACATGTTCGTGTACGTGCACTTGCGCCACCTGCTCTTGCACCTGCTCCTGCGCAACATGTGAATGCACGCAAGGGCCAAGCTGTCCTGCGTGCTAAGTTCGCTACGAATCGGAAGTTCATCATTTCAGAGGCTGCTTGGCAATGCTGAGCAGCCTTTTGCATTTGGTAGGGGAGTCAGTACAAGAATGAATGTGTGGTGGTCAGAACAAGACGATGTACTGAACAACGTTGGAGCGGCCCGGGATTTGTGCTCGGCGATGTCGGCTAGACTGTCGGATCCTGATTGTGTCCGTCAAGCTTTAGACAGCTACGGGAATTCGACGCAATTAGGAAAGTCCTTGCGATGGGCGAAGGGTTCTCTTGGATTCGGAAACCTTGGTATAGCATTAGCTCTTTTTGAGACGTCGATGTTCCTTGAAGATGAGCAGCTATTTCAAAACGCACATACCATTTTTCGAGATGAGCTCCGCTCGTTTTCTGGTTCATCGCCAGACATTGGGTTGTTTGGTGGTATGTCAGGTGTGTTGCTCACGGCAAAGACACTTTCTCAAGAAACGAGTTACTCAGGTCTGATACTTGATGTCACCAATTACATCGTTGGACGGCTTGCGAAGATTTGCGAGGAGCTGAGCAGCCAGACAGACGCCATAAAGCCGTTAGAATTCGATATGATGGGTGGGCTTGTCGGTGTTGCCGTAGCACTATCGACATGTGCCTCTGACGAACCAGCGAAACAGGGTCTTCGCCTATGCGTTGAGACGCTGGAAAAACTTTGCCTGGACGCTCCAACTTTTTCAAAGTTCCTAACGAAACCAGCAGATTGGCCAGATTCTGGACTCGCCAAGCAATTTCCGGACGGATACCTCAATCTTGGCGTCGCGCATGGTTTACCAGGTGTGCTAGGGGCACTGGCTATAGCCACGAAAGTTGCCACAAAAGAAACGACGAAGATAATCGGCCAGCTTTCGGATTTTATTTTAAAGAACTCTGTTGAAGACTCGTACGGTCCTAACTGGCCTGCTGCAATAGGCCCGCCAAACGGGAAAGCTGCAGAACCCAAGGCCACTCGTGCTGCATGGTGCTATGGCTCACCAGGGGTGAGCATAGCGTTATTCAACGCGGCGGAAGCACTTGGCGACGAACAGCTAAAACAATTCGCTGTCGATGCCATGGAGGCAGTTTTCCGAAGACCGCGCGACAGGCTTTCCGTATATTCACCCACGGTTTGCCATGGGAAAGCCGGTCTTGCAATCATGGCGGCAGGTCTAGCAGCTAAGTCAGGATCAGAGTTCCTCTCGCAGAACGTAAATGGATTGATTGGAGAGATTTTGGCAGCGAGAGATGACTCGTTCCCACTTTGTGTGCGTGACGAAGAGTCGCCCGGAAAGCTCGTTGATAACCCTGGTTTCTTGGAAGGGGCACCAGGAGTGCTCGCTTCTTTGGCTTGCCTTCTGGGCCAGGAGCAACCCTTTTGGCTCAGAATCTTTTTTCTCGGACTGTGATGAAAAACAAAAATACCTTGGGAAAAAACAATCGCTGGAAATCACTGTATGAGCCCGCAACTTTTGGAACGCTTCGATGTCCATTGCTTCCTGCAAGTGACTGGAATAATCGCTTTGAGATCGCACGGATGTTGTCTGATCCGAGCACTGATAAAGAACATTTAATCCGCTTGGCTGTTTACTGCGCCAGTAGGGGGCTAGACACGCATTTTGAGTCGAATAGCACGAGCAAAAAGAGTCTGGAAAGTTTCAGAAGGAAGCTCGCGCAATACGTGGGGAGAATGGCGATACGGGCCACGCCCTTCGGAGTGTTCTCCGGTGTAGGTGTATTTGAGAATGGCGATAAATGCGACGTTCGCATCGACTATAGCGACGCTCATGCAAACGCGAGCATTGATTCTGAGTGGTTATCAAATTATCTCAATAAGAAAAGGGCCGCTGTAAAGAGACTTCGACCTGAAACAAAAGTGACTATGTCGAGTCGAGTTCGAAAAGTCGGCGATCGCCTCTATGTTGTTGCAGCGCAGGTAAACTCAGAACCTCCTCCAAGAATCTCTATCGGTGCGAGCGAGCCAGTTCTATTTGCATTGAAGCACTCCATCCCCGCATCAAGCCTTGATGAGCTCACTATCAAACTGTGCGCTGAGTTTGGTGTTCAGGCAGACAGAGCGAAATCGCTACTTGATACGCTGATTGACCAAGGTCTATTGAGCACGAGCGCAGACAGTTTGTTTGTCCTTGATTTTGCGCTAGATGATGATGACGCAATGCGACAATCGGAAGCTGGAGGTAACACGGGAGAAGTTATTCAGCAATTAAATTTAAGTCGATCACGATTCTCTCTGGATAGGCCCAAAGGCTGCCTTTTAGCACTCAAGGAACGTCAGAAGTTTATGGTTGAAATAGGCGTCTCTGCGTCAATGCATGAGCTACAGGTTGACACATCTTTAGGTGATTCATTTGCGCTAAACTCCCTGGTCTCCAATGAAATCAGTTCGGCCGCGACGCTTCTGCTAAAACTTAGTGGTCCCCCCAACATCCCCTCTTCGGCACAAAAAGTTTCGGAAATGTATAAGGAGCGGTACGCGGACGGTACTCAAGTGCCTTTCAGGGAGTTCTGTACAGAAACGGTTTTCAGGGAACTGGACAATTTCGCGAACCCCGAAATAGCTTCTCAATCACGATCTTCTGCGTTGTCTCGAATGCTTTTGGGACGAGAACCAGATTCGGAACCAATAGTCAGACTGACTGATGACTCCATTGTGGAACTTGACTCTTGGAATACAAGCTTAGAGATGCCACCCGAAGGAGTCGATTTGGTGTGCACGATTCTTGGAAACTCGCCCAAAGAAGTTGACGATGGTGCATTTCGCTTGTTGATTGGTTCAAACATTGGTGCCAACGGGTCGGGAAAGCTTCACGGCAGATTCTTGCATCTTTTGGGAAATGGTTTTCAACGGAACGTTCAATCAACTCGTGATTCAGAGCAGCAACTAGCGGGGTGTCACTTCGCTGAAGTTCTCTTTCCAGCGATGAATGCGCGATTGCGTAATGTTGTTGCCAGGCAAATTGATTGTCAATATGAGATACTTTTTGATGTAGGGCCTAGCGGTCAAGCTGAACCCCTGCACCCAAATCAGCTTACCGTTGCGATGTTCGGCAATCAGTTTAGATTCTTCTGCATGAATGGCGAGGTACAAGTACGGCCTACGATGAGCCACATGCTGAATTCAAAGTTTGTACCGGATTCACCACGATTGATGCTTCAGCTTGCCGCCTTCGGCTATCGAAAACTTGCGAGCTTTTCATGGGGCCCGTTCGAAGGCGCGATCGCCTTACCGAGAGTTGAATACGGCAAGACAATTCTTCGCCCTGCCGAATGGAGGCTCTCACCTCGTCTCGACAGAATCGGAAAAGACCGTAGCGATTTTGCTTTCGAGCTGCGACGTTGGCGAAAAAGTTTCTCAGTTCCGAGAGAGGTTTATCTAGCTCAGGCTGACAACCGGTTGTTGCTAGATCTTGAGGACGCCCAAGACATCGCGTTCATTTTTTCTGAAGTCCGGAAGCTACCCAAGAATTCCTCTCTCGTGTTTCATGAGGCATTGCCCTCTCCAGCTGACGCTTGGGCTAAGAGCAATTACGGCAATCATATAGTTGAGGCCACTTGTAGCTTGCTCTTAGCTGGGGATAGCAAACGCTCTGAAGCTATAAGGCAAATGAGAGAGCCAAGAAACGAAACTAAAGCAAGAAGGATGAAGGCAAGTTTTCCGATTGGCTCGGAATGGCTCTACGCAAAGATCTATGCGGCCGACTATGCAGTTCAAGATTTGCTTTCAGACGCAATCAAGCCGTTTGTTGACTCGCTACGCGGCAACCGAAACTGTAGTAAATGGTTCTTCGTCCGGTTCGCCGATTCGGAGCCACATGTTAGGTTGCGGCTAAAGTCTGCATCTAGCGATCAACCTGCGACTACCCATCGACTCTTCCTCGAATTCATCGAGTTCGCCAGTCGGCTACAAGAGCAACAAACGATTGAGAGGTTTTCGCTCGATGAATACCAACCTGAGGCAGCTCGCTACGGCGGAAGTGACTTTCTAGAGTTCATTCATGCGTTATTTACCCTTGATAGCGATTTGGTTGGTGAGCAATTCCAACAGATTCAACGCAATGCCGAGATCTCTGACATCGATGTTGCTCTGGTATCCCTTGACGCGATCCTTGAGATCTTCCTCCGCACCAACGAAGCGAAAGTTGAATGGCTAAACGAGTCGATGCCAAATTCTGTTGAATCCGGGCGTGTGTTCCGCGATTCCAAGGAAAAGCTTCGAAGCCTTCTTGGCGGCAGCGCTGCAATTCAGGAGCATATGGCAGCCCATGTTGAGCTGACAGAGAAGTATCGGGGCGAGTTTCGCGTCGTCGGCGATCAATTGGAGGAAGCGACAGTTGGCATTTGGACAAAGAACGATAAATCAAGGGTGCTGGGCAGCCTTTTGCACATGCACTGTAATCGATTCTTCGGCATCGACCGTTCCCGCGAGATGCTCTGCAACGGCCTGTTAAGACATACACTGCGGAGCTTGGAAAAATATCCCCTCGAAATTAAGCGGTCAAAGTAAGTAACGTAGCCTTCATTCCTTATTGTTGCATCCAAGAGTTTTTGCCAATTCTAAGTTCTATTGCTTTTTACAAGGTGGCAAATTGGTGGCAGCGTTGCCAACTCTGACCCAACTTCGATACAATCTTGGTTCAACGCAAATCGGAGTTCTCTCCGAACAACTTCGTTGATACAACCCAAAGCCAACTCTGGTGCAACGTCATCGAAGTGCTTCAGGTCCTAGTGTCCCTTACAGGACGTGGAGGTTCAAATCCTCTCATCCGCACTGGTTTTTGCAGGGTTTTCAGTGATTCGTGTTCCCACCAACCTAGCTTGACTCAGCTCAGGTGGGAACAAACTGGGAACATCGTTGCCTTTGAGTTGCTCTTACGTCGCTGGTCTCTTCCCTCTTTCATGGGAAGAATTCTGCCATGGCCAGCATCGAACAACGAGGCAAATCCTACCGCGTCATTTTCCGCTTCGACGGTCAGAGATACACCCGATCTCTGCAAACCAAATGCGAGCGCACAGCCACCGCTGCTCTCCTCCGACTCGAAGATAATCTCCGTCGGGTCCAGCTAGGAACGCTGCTAGTTCCCGAAGCAGCCGACTCAGCCACATTCTTGCTGTCGGATGGACAAGTCACTACGCAGGCGAAGCCAGAAGCTGAGCCAAAGCCGCAGCCCAGGATCAGCACGCTCTCCAAGTTGTGCGAGCAATACCTCGACAGCATGCCAGAGGGAGCGCTAGAGTCCACCACGCTTGAGTGCCTGCAGATTCACATCCGTCACTTTCGTCGCGTGTTCGGCACTCGCTTCCAGTCGGCAGACATGGATCTGGCAGAGCTGCAAAAGTACGTCAACAAGCGAGCCAAGGCCAAGGGCCGTCGCGGCAAGCCGTTGAGCGCCAAGACCATTAAGAAGGAACTTGCCTCGCTCAGTACGATTTGGTCCTGGGCCCTTCAGCACAAGTACGTTCACGAGCCGCTAAACAAGGCCGGCTTGCGGCTGCCCAAGACAGACGAAAAGCCACCGTTCCAAACCATGGCCGAAGTCAATGAGAAGATCGCCCTGGGCGGCCTTTCTGAAAACGATCAAGCCGAACTATGGGATGCGGTGTTCCTGACTGTGCCCGAAGTGTCCGAGTTGCTCGAATTCGTTAGGACACAGGCTCTTCATCCATTCATCTACCCCATGTTCGCCTTCGCCGCCCATACTGGCGCGCGCCGAAGCGAAATCATCCGTTCTCAGGTGCACGATATCGACTTGAAGAATGGCAAGATCACACTCCGCGAAAAGAAACGCTCACGAGGCCAGAGAACGCGCCGCTCCGTCCCAATCTCGCCATTCCTGACGGAAGTGATGCGGGATTGGTTTGGTCAGCATCCTGGTGGCAACCATACATTTCCCATCGAGACCGTTGTCCGAACATCCAAGATTCGGCTTCAGCCCATGCAGCTGACGCCAGACGAAGCCACACGTCACTTTCGGCAGACTATGGATGGCTCCCAATGGAACAATCTTCGAGGCTGGCACCTGTTCCGGCACTCCTTCTGCTCCAACTGTGCCGCCGCCGGCGTCGACCAACGTCTCATCGACGAATGGGTCGGCCATCAAACCGACGAAATGCGCCGCCGTTACAGACATCTCATCCCCAGCCAGCAACAGGAGGCGATCTCGGCTGTATTTGGCGCAATATGACAATAGATTCCCAATCTGCTCCGGTGAGCGGTGGACCGGTGCTCCGGCAACTCTCATCGGTCACGCCATTTGCACTAACAGCGTCTCCCTTCGCCGAACAAGGGTTTCTCCTAGCGCCGTAGAGCTTTGCGTCAATAGATTACAGAGATCCTTACCGCTTAGCGGTAGCATTAGAATGGACGCAGATGATAGAACTTGCTTTGCATACATTAATGCGTTCTTAGCAAATCCGTTTCGAGAGACGAGCACGCCCAATCGGCCCCTATCCGCTGTTCGAACATATGATTCGAGCTGACGAAAGTCCTCAACTTGAGATCTAGTCTTCAGGTTCTTAACTTCAACCAAAATGCTTCGGACATCATAGGTGGTTCGCCATCTGTCCCAAATCGAGCCCGACACCAGCGATTCGTATTGAAGCGGGAATTCTAGATCAATCCTGCCGCCGTGGTTGGAAAACTCCTTCCGAATGAGCGGTATGTCAATCACATCTGACAGCGATTTACAGAAACCCTCTGCCACCAAATCGCGATAGAAATCCCCGTTTTCCTTTCCGTATGGACATTCATTCAAATCATTTACCAACGATTCCTTTGACAGCCTTACGATATCGCGGAGTATCGCCGGATCGTCATAGAACCCAGACTCAATTTTGGCCCTGGCCTGAGCAACCTTGTCCCACCGAATTCCTTGCACCCTCTTCATGAAGATACATATCGGCAGTTATTAAGCAAGCAATCTGATCACATCAGCACAAGTCCCTGATTTTAACAGATTTTTGTCGAGTTCGGAGCATTCTCGTTCCTCGCGTCGGAAGCGGCGGGAATGGAACGCCGAATCCGCTCCACGCAATCTGCTACGCCAATGGCTCAACGATCGGACCTGCGTCTGTAATGCCACTGAATCGGTAAAACTTCGCACCACCCTCAACCGTCGAAAACTTCTTGTGCATCAATGAGAACAGCCTCTCTTCACAGGTAGAGATTACGAATTGCCAGCGATCAGGTTCCGTACTTACCAGGCCTCTAATCAATTCGACGAATGCGTATGCGTTGAGATCATCAAAATGGGTCACGGGATCATCCAGAAGCACAGGTGCAAACCCAGACCAATTTTGGCGGACACCCCGCTAGATATACGCTAAGCATTAGAATTTGCTTCTGAGAATCAGAGAAGTAGTCAATTGGTTTGACGGGCTCTCCGTCCCAATCGACCTCGACAAGGATTTCTCCAGATTTTGCAGTGATATCAATGTGCCCGAAACCGTACACCGAACGAAGTCTTTGCTGAAGCACTGTGATCAGTGGGCCATATGTTTGTACATGGGTCTCAATGGCCCTATCCCTTTGACCGTTCAGCAGGCCTCGAATCCGCTCGAATCCAACGTGTATAGAGTTCGCTCTGGTCGTAGCAGCATCGCTCGACGCCAATGCCGCTCTGAGCGACACGAGCTCCGTTTCAATCTCAGCTCGCTCCTGGATCGCAGATTGAACCTTCAGCGACGGGAGAAGACGCTTTGCGTCTTCAAGCACAGACTGCGTGCGTGCTCGTCGCGACTCAGTACTATGAACTTCTGTGTTGATCATCTTTTCTTGGGGCGGAAACTCCGTCCCAAGCTTCTCGCAATCCGACTCCATCTTGCTCAATTTTAGCGATGACTTGCGTAAACGTTGCTCAATCTCGCCCACCAGTTTTGCGTGTTCGCTCATCTCTTTAAGCACTCTCGCCTCATCTTTGGCGTCAACTTCAGCTTGATGCTCGGACCGACTAATACCGATTTCGATTTGTGCTTTTTGCTTTGCCAAGTTCTCAAGGTCCTGCTCGAGCGAATCTTTAGTCGCACCTGACTTTCCTAGTGAATCGAGCTGCTCTTGTAGCTTTGTTTCGAACGTCGAGAGTTGGCGACGCTGAGAATCTAACGCTGACTCTATTTCTTGGAGAGATGTCTGGATGTTGGGAAGTTCACTAGCAAGGGCCTTGGACCGAGAATTGACCTCTGTAAGTGCTTGCTCTTGCCGACGATTTGCCTCTTCGCTTTTTTCAAGATCTTGCTCTGCCAGATCGAGAGCCCTAACCATGTCATTTGGCAATATCGCGATGTCTGTAGATATGCCCAGCCGACTTGCTGATGACGAATTCTCAGAGAGTCGCTCATTAATTCCTCGAAGCTGCCCGGCGACGGAAGATTCTTCTGTTGTCAATGCGTTGAGCTTTTCCCTATTCTTGTCTAGTGACGCTCGCACAGCATCGCATTCCTTCTTTGCAGCTTGCATCCTATCAACGTGTCGTTGCACAACCGAAGTACGATTCACTTTTTGCTTTTCGATCGCAGCCTTGAGCAATTCCGCGCTTTGAAATGGTGTGCCGCAGGTCGGGCAGTCACCTGACACAACGAATTTCTCAATTTCGTCAAGAAGCTTCGTTAGCTCTGCGTCATTCGACGTAAGATCGTCGTACTCGCGTTGAAGATCGGAAACCTGCGGCGTCAGCTTGCCCAACGTGGCTGAATCAGCATCAATGCTCTTTCGGGCCTCAACCATCCCAGCAGAGATTTCGCTTCTGCGTATCTCCAAGCCCTCGACACTCGCAATATCCTCCTGCCATTTAGGAATCGTATCCCTGAGCCCCTGCAAATCACGTACTCGCTGCTTTGCGTCACCAAGAACTTTTGAGCAGCGTTGCGATTCAGCCTGGAGAGTCTCGATCTCTCTTTCAATGAGGCGGGATTCATTGGTAATGTCAGTCTGCTTAGTCCTGATCGACTCAACAGTCTGTTTGGTCGTCGCGATATCCCTGTGCAGACGCTTCGCTGACTCCTGCACGCGAATGCACTCATTAAGCGATGCTTCGAGTTGGCTCGCTTCATCGAACAACTTCTTCTCGTTCGCGAGCTTTTCTGCGTGATCTAATTTTTTGGATTTAGATGCTTCGGACTGTTGCTCAAGCAGCGCCGTCTTTTTTGAAGCCTCAAGCAATGCCTGCTTCGCCTCGTGACTGGCATTCTGAGCTATTCCAAATACTTCAATTTGGTCGCTAAGCTGCCGGGCTCTAAGCAGCCATCCATCGAGACGTTCGAGTTCGCTCTCCAACAAAGAAACCCATGTGTCCACCCTTTGAGCGGACAAATCTCCATCTGACGACGATACGTCGAAATCATCAAACAGTTCTTTCAGTTGTTGCTCTATTTCAGCTGAAAGTTGAGGAAGTGGTAATTCAAGTTCGCCGGCTGATAGCTTTGCAAGTTCGCTGAGGCGTGATTCTTTCTCAGCTAGCAGTCCAGCAATTCGCTCAGATTCATTCTTATGACTTGAAGCTGTCGAGTTGGCCACCTTGACTACCCTACTCACTTTCGTCGAAGAGGCAGCATAGTCATCCAACGCGAGCATTCGCGTTACTAGTTCCGACGGAATCACAGACTGTTCGCGGAATTGAAGGAGTAGTTCTTGATCATCCTGTCCAAAAAGATGTGTCGCTCTGAAAAGCGATTCAAGGTTTTGAACGCGTGACGAATCTGATTTTGCTCCAGTCAAGAGAGTCAGCAAGTGCTTGCGATCGTACTTGGTATTTGCTTGCCAGGCAGAATTCCAGTCAGAAACCGACCGCCGAACCGTTATTGGATCGGGCGAACCTTCGGCCGAAAATGTCAGAAATGTTTCGCCTTGTGCAGCTCCCTTACTTAGGTGTGTTGCTATCCGAGCGAACTCATCCTGCCCACGTTGCTGGCGGCACAGGCGTCCAATTCGTCCCGTGCAGGCAAAGTCGATGGCATCAAAAAGCGAAGTCTTGCCTAACCCATTTGGACCATATAGGACCACAACCGGAGCATTAAGGTCGAACGTCTGCTCATCGCGATACGCTCGAAATGCATTGACAGTAATCGAGTGAATCCTCGATTTCACTGAGGCCTCATCGATGGATGTCGCATCTGCACTGTAAGCGTACCTGACAGCCAGTGGTCGTCTGCTGTTGTTTGGTTGTAGGGTTCTGTGTAGGGGCGGTTTTGTTGACGCCCCGCGTGAACGACTCTTCAACCGGAGGACGGGAGATGGCCAGAGGCCTGGATCTTGGCAAGTTGGCGACGTGGCAACAGCGGATGGCAACGTTTCAGTCGAGCGGACTGACCGTGGCAGCGTTCTGTCGACAAGAGAGAATCGCACCGGCGCGTTTCTATTATTGGGCGCGGCGCGTCCGCTCGGCTTCTACCGATAACGTTCCTCGACGGATTGAGAAAGCATGTCCGTCGAACACACACGGCGACCAGGGCGATTCACCATCGGTTGATGTGTTCATCGGCAGTCAGGTTCGGGTCCGCCTCCCGGCAAGCCAAGTCGAACTGATTGCTGCGGTCGTTTCTAGTATGACCGCTGCCCCAGTCAATCACTTATCAGTCAATCACTCATCTCCGGCGTCGTTTCAGCGGATCGACCTGATCGACAGTGCGGCGACCGGTCGATGATGCACGCTGGACTACCCGCAGTCGCCAGTTCGCATATCTATTTGTATTGTGGTCCGGTCGACATGCGAAAGAGTTTCGATGGCTTGATGGCGATCGTTCAAAGTGAATTTGGCCAAGACGTTCGCGTGGGTGATCTGTTTGTTTTTATCAACAAGCGAGCCGATCGCTTAAAGGCTCTTTGGTGGGACGGTGATGGACTGGCGATTTTCATGAAGCGATTGGAGCGAGGAACCTTCCAGCGTCTGCCTGCCAAAGAGCCGGATCGCCATTTAGTGATCGACCGGGTACAACTTGGACTTTTGCTCTCGGGCATCGAACTGTCGAGTGTTCGCAGGCGTAAGCGTTATCGAGTGGAACAACAAGGAACAGGCCAGACTTCCTCATGACGCACGAAACGCAAGACAACGCGGGAGACCAACTGCCAGATGACTTGGCGACTTGCCATGTGTTGATTCAGCAAGAGCGTTCACGCAACGAGGAGCTTGCTGCGGAACACGAGAAGCTTCGCAAGTTACTTCATCACTTCGTCAACGGATCGCGAAGCGAGAAGCGAATCCTGGACAGTCCCGGCCAAGGCTTGCTGCCGTTTGAAACTCAAGAGGAGTTTGAAGCGGCCAGGGAAGAGGCCGAAGCGGAAGCGAAGCAGATTATTGAGAAGTACGAAGTCCAGCAGCACGAGCGCAAGAAGAAACGCCGCAGTGAATCGTTGCCCGCCGAGTTGCCCCGCGTGGAAGTGCCGGTGAAAGTTGACGATTCACTGAAGAACTGCCCGAAACATGGCCAGCGCACGCTGATGGGCGAGGACATTGTCGAAACGTTGGTGGTCGAACCGCCCAAGGCTTACGTAGAAGTCCGCCGCTATCGGAAGTTTGTTTGTCCATCGGATAAGAAGTGCGGCGTGGCTTCACCGGAGCGTCCGACGGGCCTGACCGAAGGCAACCGCTACAGCGCGAGCGTGGCCGCCGCGGTGATCGACTACAAGTGGGGACAGTACATCCCGATCTATCGTCAACAGGATCTGTTCGCCGCCTGCGGCTGGACGCCCCGGCGGAGCACGCTGCTGAATCTGGTCGAAGCGGCCGAGTTCGCGGTCGATCCACTGTTGGACTTGATGAAGCGACGCGTTCAAGGCGACATCGGCGTGGGGATCGACGAGACGAGTTGCCGGATGTTGCTTCCGAAAGTCGATCCTGTACCGGACCCGAATGATCCCAAGAGCGTTCGGCTGGACGAAAAGGTTCGCGAAGCCAGGGCCAAGAGAGATAAGAGCCTGAAGGCGAAGATGTGGGTCTACTCAGGACTTCACGAAGCACCGTACAACATTTTTGACTTCCGGGTCTCCCGTCATCGCGATGGCCCGGAAGACTTCTTTGGCAGTAGCCGCTGTAAAGTTCAGGGAGATTGCTTTTCGGGTAACCAAAGTGTGGTGCTGCGCTCGGGCGGACGTTTGGAGTTCGTCGCCTGCTGGTCGCACGCTCGACGGAAGGTTGCCGACGCATTGACGTACGAGAAGGAATCAGAGCAGTTGGTTGGCATGATCCAGGCGCTCTACGACATCGAAACGCGAGCGCAGGAGTATTCGGTCGAGCAACGTCAGCGTCTGCGTGGGCGTGATTCGGTTGCCGTTCTGAATTCCATTGGCAAGTGGCTTGATAGCCCGGTAGTGGCGGAGGTGCTTCCCAAGAGCGACTTTGGCGAGGCGCTTCGCTACATCCGCAATCACTGGCGAGCGTTGAACTTATTCGTTGAAGATGGACGGATTCCCATCGACAATAATTCTGTGGAACAACTGATGAAGCAGGTTGCCCTGGGAAGGAAGGCCTGGCTGTTCGTCTCGAACGTTGTCAGTGGTGAGCGAAGCGCGAAGATGATGAGCCTGGTCAGCAGCGCGCGACGCCATGACCTGGACTCGGTGCCTACATCCAGGACGTGCTGAAGGAACTGCTGGGGGGTTGTACGGATTACGAGCGCCTGCTGCCGGACGTCTGGAGGCGATCCCACCCGGAGGCGATCC
>JANQRT010000044.1 GCA_028284385.1 Opitutaceae bacterium
CCCGTGGCGCAGACCGGCGCCAGCGAGAAGATCGCCATGACGGTGCCGGTGCAGCAGACCTCGGCAGAAGAAGGCTGGCGCGTGGCCTTCATGCTGCCCACCGAATACACGCTGGAAACCGCACCGCAGCCCGCCGACCCCCGGGTCGCCATCCGCGAGGTGCCGGGGCGACTCACCGCCGCGTTGCGTTTCTCCGGGCGGTGGACTGGGGGCAACTTTGCGGAGAAGCGGGTGGAGTTGCTGGAGGCGCTGGAGGAGGCAGGTGTTTCGCCGGCGGGTGAGGTGCAGAGTGCTTTTTACAACGCGCCGTTTAGTCTGCCGTTTTTGAGAAGGAATGAGGTGATGGTGGAGGTTGAGGGGTTGCCGGCGGAGGTCCGTTGAAGCGGCCGCTACTCGCGCCGCAAATGAAGATTCGCATGGCTACAAATATGGCAGCGTGGTGCTTAGTCTGTTTCGCTAGATCTATGCAGTTCTTTCTTGGTGAAGGGTTCTGATTCGAAATCCGAACTTCTCGACTGTTTCCAGAGCAGGGTTGCTGCCGCAGATTAGATTTCTCACTGTTTTCCGAGCTTGCTGCGGTCGATTCGGTCGGCTAGTAAAACCCAAGTATCGCCGTCTGCTTCCTTTAGATCGCCACCAACGAATACTTGTCTGTCGTTGAAGCTTTGGATTTCTCGAGGCGTTGCTTCTTTGTCGTTGGCCAGGCACATAACCATGTAGCACTTGGCACCGCTTCTAATGCGCTCTATGTGTTGAAGTCGCTCCCTATAGCCAGGATTTCCTTGATCTTCGACGTACTTTTGGTGATGCGTCAGCATCATGTATGTGCCACCGTCTATTCTCATTTTTCTATCCTGCCAAACACGGAGAACAACAGAACCGTCACCACGGACGCCGCCCCACGACCAACGCGAGTTACCAAGAGGCGCACCCAGAAACTTGAAGTAGTCCGTGATTGTCATCTTCGAAACCAACAGCTAGGTTCCAGGAGGCAACGTCCGGACATCATATTTCAATGTCGCGTCGCGCGCTGCTGAATGCACTGTTGTTATTTATCCGGCGAACTCGCACGGTTACAGGAACTGATTTTTACAACCCAGCTCCCCATGACTCACGGCCATGTGCTAGAACTCGCCACGAAACTGAATATCGACCTGGGCGCTTCTAGTAGGAACTACTACTGCCACTGATGCCCGCCACTGCGAAGCCCCAATTCCCTGCAATAACGCGTTCTTGGGCTTCGCCAAACCACAACTCGCGTACTCACTCGATATCCCTACTCTCCCGCTTCTCGAGATATCGCTTGTGTGACCAGGAGAACCAGCGCACGAATGCGATAAGTAATGCTCCGAGAATAAGGCACTCTCCAGCGTTTAGGCTGCGCGGCGCGCCTTCAGCGAGGACAATAAGTGCAGTTAGAAAACAGAGCAGTGATACAAGTATGTAAAGGCTACTCAGAAATGCGAATGATCTGACCAGATAAGCATGATCGCCCTCTTTCTTCGAAGATGGGACCGTCGCATCACGCGGAAGGACTTCTACAGCAAGTTCAATATTGTGTGTCTCACCGCTCTTGCAAAACCAGTCTCGAATCGAATTTACAACGCGGGCGTATAGAAGCGCTTCGAATCTTAACGCGGTTAGGTAACGGCTCATGCCATACCCGACTACAGAGAACACAGCGAAGACGTAGCCAACCGCGAAAAGCCAACGCCAATCAGCGCTGATCTGCTGAACCATGCCACTTTCTGATGAAACCAACGCTGCTACGATTGTAAGGGGGATGGTCATTACGACGATGGAGTATCTAAAAAAGGCGGAAATCATCTCGTTAGTTTTAAAGTGCGCTTCCGAGATGTTTTGATACTCCTTCAGTAGGAAATCTGAGTAGTCCATCACGTTGACAACCGACCCTATGAAAATTCCTCTTTGACCCTATCGAAAGATCCTTTTTTGGACCGCCGTGTCAGCTGGGCCGCGCTTTGAAATCTATTGCGCGCCTAAACGATCTCTTGCCGCGCTAGTGCCTTAACAGACTTCCTACAACCTTCGCCCAAGCTCCCATCGCGATACTCAAACTAGACATCATGCGGGCGCTAACTACACTTTGCTTTCGAAAACCTTTTTCTTCAACGAAGTAAGCTTGCGGATAATGCCTCGCATTTCGTTCTCAACGGTCTTTGCCGCGCGAGGTTTCAGTCCGTCAAAGTCTTCTCTATTCAGTCCGCGAACCTTTTGATGAATACCCCGCATCATTTTCGCTAAATCTTCCGTTTTTCCTTCGTGCTCCAATTTTTCATACGCGCCTAGTAGATTAGTCTTTTCAGATACAAATCCACTAAATGCGCGAGGATGACTGCAGACATCCGGAAGCATGTCTCGAAACTGTTGGGCCGTGACTTTTCCGCTACGAATCTCCTTAATGACCCGCTTATCTAGCGTCTTCTCGGCGTTTCGTTTTTCCTGCACCTTACGGTTCTGCAGGTAGACCTCGTAGTAACTCCAACGCGCAGGCTTATCTTCATTGTTATCCACCATAAATGCGTACGTGTCATACATTCGCTTCAAAACACGAGGCCCAAGATTCAGCTCCTTAGATAAGGCCTCCATCTCCATTCCGCCATTCACTAACCTGTAAATGACGCCCGCCTGCTCGTAGGGCGACCATTCGCTCTTGCCCTTGATGTGCTCCTGGTTTAGGTACGCATAAACAAGCTTCTCCGCGATCTCGGTTGGTAGAACTGTGCACCGGATCTTGCCGTACTTGGTTGGTTCCTTTATCGAAAGAAAACGATATGCCGCGAGCCTACTATTGCCCTCCAAGACTTCATACTTCCCATCTCGAACCAAAACGGGGTGAATAAGACCGCCGTGATGCTTAATATCCTGAATTAGTTGCTTTACGTGGTCTCGACCCTGCAGCTCCAATTGAATCTGGTCTTGGTCAAGCGGTTCACCCGACGCGTGCACAATAGAATAGATGCGCGGGTTGTCGACCCAGAAACGAAGATCCGCATGCAGCATCTCTCCCGTCCGTGTCGGAACTTCCTCGCCGGAAATCATCATCGAGCCAGTCTGAAAGCCCTTCGTTTTTGCTGACCAGCTCATGGGTCTTGCGATAGCACGACGTTCAAGATGTCCTCCAAATCTACGCCTTCAAGAGACTCGAGGTCCGCTTCGGTACCGTCGCCCATAGCGATTTTGGCGGCAGCGTCCTTTACTGAAATAAGCGCGTCAATCCACTCGTCGATAGAATCTGGCAACTCAATATTGTAGATGTAGCACTGCTTGCTTTGAGAGATACGGTGAATTCTATCCTGAGCCTGAGAATAGTCGTCTAGGCTAAACGACCGATCAAAAAATATTGCATGATTCGCTACGGTCAACGTCAAGCCTTCTTTCGCTGCAGCCGGCGTAGCGACCAGAAATCGAACGGAATCGTCCTTTTTGAATTTTTCAATGCTTGCATTTCGCGCAGCGATAGACAGACGACCATTAACTTGCACAGCTTGGTCAGCATGTAGGTGGTTTTTCAGATAGGTACAGTTTGGTACGAATGACGTCCAAATAATCGCCTTCTCATTATTTGAGCGAATCGCTGACAATATCTGATCTAGAGCGGCAACTTTTCCTGGTTTCTCCGTGTAGGACTCGTCGATCGTCGCGGGATTAGAGGCAATCTGTACAAGTCTTAGTAACCTTTTGACAACGTCATCAGCACTATCGATCGTATGTCGCCCATCTTTAACTATCTCCGCTCGCAGCTGCGTTCGCACCTGATCGTACATCGCTCGTTGCCGCGGTTCCCAAGTAGCCTGAACGCGCTCGAAGACCTTTCCCGGCAACTTCAACCCTGATCCGGCCTTTGTCTGCCGTGCCGCAAAGGACTCTATACGTGGGAACACGGACTGTAGTTCGTCAAGATAGTCGCTAGTTGCATTCGTCTTCGGCAATTCAAGCTTAGCTTTGAACTCTTCGAAATCCGTACCTAACGCCTTACCTTCATCGAGGAAAAAGATCTGAGACCAGATATCGTACGGCCGATTAGCCATCGGCGTCCCGGTCATAATTACCCTGCAAGGAAAAAGAGGCGAAATACGAAAAAAACACTGTGTGAGTAGAGAGGCTGGATTCTTCAACTTTTGCGATTCATCTAGGATGATTCCCAGCCTTCGTACTTGGCAAAACCGCGCGATCGTCACCTCTTCAACCTTGATCGACTCGTATCCGGCGATAAAGATACGAGCCGGACTAAATATCGCCCTATGGTTTGCCGCTCTGTCTGTAGAGATAACCCGCGGCACTACGTGCGAGTGAATATCGAACTCGTCCAACCAGTTCTTAACGAGCCCCTTCTTAGTTACGATAAGGACGCTTTCAACCCTGTTCGCCTTAAGCCAGAAAAGGGTTAGGTCGATCGCGATCTTCGTTTTGCCAAGACCTTGCTCATAGAAAATGGCCGAGAAGGGCAATTCGCGCACGAAGGCAAGCGCTTCCCTCTGATAAGGAAACGCAGATGTGCGCCCCTGAAGGCGCGCGGGATCGATTTCATGACGAAGATTCAAAAGTTCCTATCTGGGCGCATTCGAGATAACGGCCCACTGCTTTCGAGTTTGGCCGATTGATCTTTGGATATGCTGCAAAAGACTAAAAGCGGCCCCTTCACAGCCCCATGGCACAGCAAGGACCAATAAAGCTCGCTCATTCCCACTAATTGACTTGAGGAAAGCGGTCAGCTGATTACGAGTGTGTGAGGTCGACAAGTCACCCTCAGTCTTTGCATCGCCCAAGAAAACGTATTCCCCGGTTACCGTCATACAAAGTAAGTCCGGCTTGTACCCGCCTACCTTCGGAGGCGATTCAGAACCAAGGCGCCCTACTGAATCGGTTAGGAATACGTGTTCGGTCCTGTTCACCCTCTCGGAACACCAGTGCTCCAGCAATTCAATTAGATTCTGATGGTCAATTGAGACCGTCATTTTTGAAGTTCTTGTTCGAACAACACTGTCAAGTCAGTAATTGCGTCTTCAATAGATTGAATGGAGTCCTGAGACCCTCGTAGCTCGACCAACTCTGGGTATGTCAAGTCGTTAATCTTCTGCTGAACCGCGTCGCAGAGGTCGTTGAGCGAAGCCGACAACAGCTCCTCAACCACTTCAGGACGATCTATCAGCTTCTCAGCATTCTCTGCACCAGTTCGAAAGAACTCCTCGTGAGCTCTGGGTGTACGAAGTATGTCAGGTAGCTTTCTAATCAGATTCTGCCGTGGCTCAAATCGGCCCTCCACAACCCAGTTAGCGAGGTCGGAAATAGAAAATCCATTTTGCATTAGCGCCTCTCGAAAACTTGGCTTCTGCGCTTCGAAGAAAAAGCTGAACTTTTTCGTATCAAAAGCCTCAGCTGGAACAATTGGCCTGTAGTACTTTTCCATTTCGCGATACGCATTTATGTAGCGCTGCACCTGTGTCTGGTTGCCACCGCAAAAATCAACCAGCGCGCTGAACTCCAAGTCTTCTTTGTTATGCAGGTTGTACAGGTAACGGGCTCTCGCATATGGCGTCCAACCACGAACGCCAACAAGGTGCGCTTGCAAACGAATCGTGTCGATCGTATCCAGGCTCATGTCGCGATAGACGATCGCGGGAATACGCTGCCATCGCTCGTCGTCCGGTCGCTCGTCGTTGAGCTGCTTGTAGATCGCCAGTCGGGTATTGCCCTCGATGGCGACGTATCTGCCGTCGGACTCGTTAACGATGATGGGGTTGACGATGCCTTCGTTAGTGATAATCGCTTGCCGCAGCTCCCTATACTTGGGCTCGCTTGGCTGCAGTGCCAGCGCGATTATCTCCGGAGTAACTTTCTTATAAGTGGCAAGAGATGAGGCGATTCGAGGATTGTTAGGGTCATATTCGACTAACGTGACGTCTAGGTACGTGTGATCCGCCATGCAGGAATCTTTAATAGTTCTGAGAGTTCCAGACGATAGTAGGAGACGCGATCAAGAAATCCAATATATGCGTGAGCAAACCAATCGCTAGTTGTGAACTGCTTCTTGTTGCTGCAAAATTGCAGTATCTCACTGCAAATTCTTGCTTATGTCAAAGATTCGAATACCGGGGATGGTCGGTCATTCAGGTTCTCGGAAGGTATTCCTAGGCATAGCGCACGCGGAATTGCTTTATCGAATAAGCAAGGCCGACATACTCGACGAAGACTCAGGCGCCGGTTACCAACGCCGTTTCAATCAGCGCCATAGCTTAGAGTTTCGCCAGTTCATCCAGAAGCCTGGTGCAACAACGATCCCATTGGCATTCAACCTCAGGGCCCGTGCGGACCAAGCGTGGAAGATCGTTGAAGCAACCAAACACGCAACGCTGATTGTCGATGATCAATACAGCGACATACTTTATCAAGTAGATGGCCAACATAGACTCGGACATCTCATGGATATAGATGTGCCTCTAGCTTTTATGAGTTTCATTGAGCTTGAACAGGCTCAAGAGATGGAGGTCTTCAGTACGATAAATGCTAAAGCGAAGGGCCTGAGCACGAGCCTTCTTGACTATCATGAGTCCCAGCTAGCCGAGGACCTCCAGAAGGAGAAACCTGAGCTCTACATCGCACTTCGGCTTCATGAAGATAGTAGGTCGCCTTGGCATAAACAGCTTGACCTCGGAGGGAATTCTACGTCGGGGCTGCAGCGCAAGGCATCCCTCAGGACCATGCAGAAAGGTGTACGCCGATTTCTGAAGCAAACCGCTGTTCTCGAATGGCAATCGGTTCCTTACGCTTACCGAGTAGTTCGAGAGTTTTGGAATGCGGTTTCGATAGTCCTAAGCGAAGAATGGTCGCAACCTAGACGGCATTTCTTGACAAAAGGAATCGGTGTGTATGCATTGACGTCTATCGCCGCTGACTTGTTTATGGAGAATCAAGACATAGACGGTAGCGATTCTTCGATTCGAGCCTACTTTAGCGCCGCATTGGTGGACTTCGCTCAAGATTTCGATTGGTCCAGCAATGGGCCGCTCAAAGGTTTGGGAGGAGAGTCGGGCGCCACGGAAGCCGTATCAATGCTCCGACTTGCGAGGAAACGACAGATGATGAAGGTGTTATCTGGTGGCAAATAAAAACATCTTATTGATCGAACCGCGCTACAAGAACAAGTACCCACCGCTGGGGTTAATGAAGCTGGCTCAGTACCATGGTCCAGATGGAAAGCGAGACAACGTAAGATTCGTAAAGGGTGAAGATAGATCCGTCCTGGACCAAGCCTGGGACCGTATATACGTTGCAACACTATTCTCGTTTGAATGGAAGAAAACCGGAGATGCAGTAGATTTCGCGATCGCCGCAGCTGGCGGCCAAACCAACAAGGTCTTTGTTGGCGGTATCGCCGCCTCTCTCATGCACGAAGCCTATTGCGCAGAACGAAAATGGAGGGGAGTCCGTTTCATTCGCGGCCTCCTAGACTCACCGCCTGCAGAAGCACTGCAGCTAGACGAGTTCTCCGAGGAGCTCTATTCCGATGACGTCAACGGGGAACCAATAGAGAACCTTATTCCAGACTACTCAATCTTGTCTCAAGTCTCGTATGAGTATCCGGTCAATGATGCGTATTTCACCTACGCCTCTAGAGGTTGTGTAAGAAAGTGCAAATTTTGCGGAGTGCCCAAACTCGAAGGCGCGCAACGCGATACTGAATCGCTCTCGCGGATCATCACAACTATCGAGGAGAAATACGGCACGAAGAAGGACCTAATTCTGATGGACAACAACGTTGTCGCATCGCATCGCTTCAGAGAAATCACTGCGGAGATACGTGATCTTGGTTTTCAAGCTGGGGCATCTATTGTTCGAAATGAACGGAGCATCCAGCGTCGTGTGGACTTCAACCAGGGCGTTGACGCCAGGATCCTCTGCAAGGACCCAATGTATCTCGACGAGCTCGCCACGATCTGCATAGATCCACTTAGGATTGCATTCGATCATTGGGGGCTGCGAAAACCATATGAACAAGCGATAAGGTTCTCGGCGGACGCTGGGCTACACAAACTCTCGAACTATATGCTGTACAACTTCAAAGATTCCCCAGGCGATCTTTATCAACGAATGCGGCTAAATATCGACCTAAACGAGGCTTTAGGGATCAGAATCTTCTCATTTCCAATGCGCTATCAACCCGTAAACCTTAAGGACCGGTCGCACATTGGGCCGCTGTGGAACAGGTACTTTTTGCGCTCCCTACAACTAATTCTTCAAGCTACTCATGGAGTTGTAAGTGGCGCACCTAATTTTTTTCGGCGTGCGTTTGGCGAGTCCGAGGACGAGTTTGCCGAGCTTTTAATGCGACCGGAGCACTTTATCTTCAACCGTGATTGGTATGAGGAGCTCGGTGGGCGCGCCGAATTTGATTCTTACCAGAACGAATGGCGAAAGCTGACCAAGGAGAATAAGTCCGAACTTATCGGTAAATTGTCATCGCTAGTGCCAAGTCAATATCACTCTGCCAAATTTCGGTCGCCCAAGCTTCGGAGCATTTTGAAGTACTACCTTCCGAAGTCACACGCTGAACTTCGGGAGCTTTGGAACGAGCGAAATCGTCAAAGATCAGCCTATGATCTTGTGTCGGAAGCTATTCCACGAGATGAACTCGTAGAAGATGCCGGGCTCAAGGAAGCCGTTTGATGCTGAAGCGTAAAAGCCTCCAGACCGACAAGGCATACGATTCAATCCTGGTTTCGAAGCAGGACGTCGTCGTAGGTAAAGACATACTCGAGCTCGTAACCGGCGCGATGTATGTAAACCCGCTGAGCATCTACAGAGAGTACGTCCAGAACTCAACAGACGCCATTGACGAACTTACTAGTAGCAAGGCCAGAGATAACGCCGGTGTCTCGATAATTATCGACGTTGCTCAACGGACAGTCAGAATTAGAGATTCGGGAGCCGGAATTTCTAACAGCCACTTCATCGAGAAGATGACCGCCGTTGGCGGAAGCGAAAAGCGGGGGAAGGCAGCGCGAGGATTTCGCGGTGTGGGGCGATTGTCAGGATTGGGCTACTGTAAGAGGCTCACTTTTAGGGGTAAGGCGGGCGGCGAAAAGCGCGTTTTCGAGATTTCCTGGGATGGACGCAAGTTCAAAGAGATCTTGCGCGACTCCGACTATGACAGGCAACTCCCAGACGTTATTAAGGCTGTAACCTCGGCACGTTCATACGAAGCAGACGACCCAGACCCGTTTTTTGAAGTAGAGTTGGCTGGACTTATTCGTATCAAGAATGATGTCCTCGTCAATGCGGACGCGATCTATCAATACCTTGCGCAGGTTGCTCCGGTGCCATTTGCTCCCGATTTTCAGCACGGCGATACGATTAATGAGAAGTTAGAAGAGTTTGGGCTTGGGTCTAGATACCAAATAACAATTGAAGAGAGCGGCGCCATAGCGAACGACGTGCAGCAAGTCTTCAGGCCGTATCGTAACTCGTTTGATCTGTCGCCTTTCAAGAAAGATTCTCTGAAGTCAATACGATTCTTCGAGGTTTATGGCATCGAGGGCCAAACGGACGCGCTCGTTTGGATCGGCGACCATAGCTATCTTGGGGCTATTCCTAACGACCAATTAATCAAGGGACTGAGGTTTAGGTGCGGCAATATACAAGTCGGCGGCCACGATCTCGCCGCCGACTGGTTTCCGGAAAGCCGATTTAACTCTTGGGTCGTGGGAGAGGTTCATATATTGAATCGGAGGATCGTACCGAACGGCCGCCGTGACAACTTCGAGGAGAACGCCCACTTCGCAAATCTTGAGAGCAACCTTCTCCCCGAGCTGAAGGGGATTTCGAAAGTCTGCAGAGAACGTTCTTCAAAGCGACAATGGTTACGTCGTTTCGAAGGAATCGAAGCCGAGGTGCAGGAAGATCTGAAGCTGCTGATGGCTAACTCACTGTCGCAACGGCAAACGAGCCGCCTCGCAAAAACGGCCGACGAAAAAGTGATAGAGCTCGAGCACCGCATCGAGCGCGATTCATATGGATTGGGCGGGCAATTGAAACCGCGAGTGAAAAAGCTGCGCAAGAATCTGGATAGCGTAAGGGACAGAGAAGTAGACGATAATGATCCTCTTAGCGTAGTGCCATATAACAAGCGACTCGCTTTTCAAGAAGTATTTGAACTGATCTACACAAGCGTGAATAACAAGCCTGTTGCCAATTCAATCATCGACCGAATCGTAAAAAGGCTAGCAGCTAAGTACGGCGCGCAGTAGTGGTGGCGCTTAACCGCCTGCCCTAGCTAAATACTCCAAAGTCTCAGATGCTCTCCGCTGCTCATGAGCGAAGTTCCGCCTGAATCATTGGATTTGACTAACTCTGGCCGACGCAGTGGACGTTTGCGAAACCGGCCCCCGTCTAGCGGGCTCACATAGCGAGCCCGCCGCCTGCTAGCGTGATTCCATCACCAATCCACCGGCCACCCGGGGAGGCCACCTCATGG
>JANQRT010000048.1 GCA_028284385.1 Opitutaceae bacterium
GAACGCTGCCATCGAGGCCTTTCGGCGAAACGGAGAGTCTGTATGCGGTCGATATACAGGGGAGTTCAAACCCTCGCGTTGATTTGCCTCGCCTTCGGCTTGTCCGCGTGCTTAAAAAGCTATTCGCTGGATGGTTGGGATGAGTTTAGCTCCACCCCAATTCCTATCGTTTGCGAAGATCGGGCAGTCGATCAGGACGAGCTTGTGGCACGGGCGAAACAGGCGACGCTCGCACATATGAAACAAGACGACCGTGACTACTGGGAGAAGGTATGGGACTATCTCAAATACGCCAGCCCGACGGTTAGGTATCATACGACGCCCGATAGGACACTGTTGGGAATCATGTACTACTTCAATCTGCAGGGTATAGTCGTTTGGGGTGATGGAGGCATTATGATGCTGTTTGATCCCTGCACATTAGAGGTGCACGATCTAAGCTTTTGGATGCCGTCACCCGAAGCGTACGAATAGGGGCATGGCAAGACCATCAAGCGAACGAAGTGCGGCTTGAAGTCGGCCATCGAGGCCTTTTCAGCGAAAGGGAGAGTCTGTATGCGGTCGATATGGAGCAGAGTTCAAACGCTCACGTTGATTGGCCTCGCCTTCGGCTTGTCCGCGTGCGACGGGCGAGATCCTTTGGGGACCTGCGCGAAAGCGCACTAGCGGGCGTACCGGGAGTTTTTCGCTATCGGGATAGAAGAGGTAAGATTCGCGACTTCATCTATATGAGAACGTGCAAAGACGGACGAGAAGAAGACTGTAACAACGAGGTACTGGACTATCGGGCTACGAGTCCGAATTGGAGTCTTCGGACCGTGAGCGAGGACGAGCGCTTGTCCGGACATAACGAATGATCATTGGACCTGTCCATTCGCCGCGCGGTCCAAGTCCCAAAATCCGAACGGGCTTGTCGGAATCGGAGATAGACTGTAACCTCTCCACCGCCAGTATATCCTGAAGATGCGCTTCACATTTGCCAACAGACTTTTGATATTTTCATCCAAATGTTGAGGACAACAAAGTGACAACTCTGCAGTACAAACCGCTTGTGTTCATTTTGGCGCTGGCGTCTTGTATGAACAGAGCGGATGAATACACCTATGAGGACACGGCGATCGTCTGCAAAGGTCAAACTGTTGATCAACAAAAGATGCTCGCGCGCATGGCGCCTCAAATGGTGGACGCTCTAATGGCCAAAGGCTGGTCGAGGAAAAGCGTTGAATTGGTGGGCTTTGGAAAGCCGGATGTGATTGGGTACAGCAAGACGGATTCTCATCAGCCAAAAGTGCGACTCAGTTACATCGACACTGCAGCTCCGGGTGGGAATGGAATTGGAGTCGTTATTGATCCGTGTAATGAGAAAATATTGGATATGAGCTACATATACTTTCCATGATGTGGCCAGGCAAGGGCCATCGTTTGGCTTTCGACATTTCGAATAGGGGACGCGCCGCTGTATGCTGGTTCTTCAGTCAGTAGGGAGTTACCTTGAAAATGAGACGCCGAGGGAATACTCTCAACATACGGAGTAGGAAGGGGTATGCCAAGTCCTCAGCCTATTTCAACCTCAGAGACAAGGGATTGCGTGATGTCCCCATCGCCCAGAAAAATCGTGCTGCTTGACACGATCGGATCCATGATGATGTATTTTATGCTCGGAGCGATACTTTGCGGGCTACTGACTATATACGGGTTAGCTCAATCGGAGGTGTATTGGTTGTTTATTGGGTTGACAATCTTCCAAGGTGCATTGGCTTTCGCGCTCGCCCGAATCCACCGCCGCGCTTCCAAGAAAGAAGAGTGAGGGTAGGGGCGGCACCTCAGTTGTGCGATCCAGCAACGGTTTGGCGGCACTGTGAGAGGGAGTGGGACTAAGTCGACGACTCGGAAGAGACGACACCAATGAAAGTTCTAGACTTGTTACGCACATTACTTGTGACTGCAATTGGGCTCCTCATTGCAGAGTTTGCATTTGCAATGTTCCCGCCTCAGATTGATCGGTTCTTCTTGCATTCTGCGCCAGGGCCCGCGCAAAGGACATATATCGACTATGTGCTATCGGTCGACGGAGCATACTTTAGAAATGGTTCTCGGAAGTACGATTTGTTTAGGGCATTGGAAATCGATTCGCGGCGAGGCAACCGCCTATTCTACGACAAGAGGCTCCTCCTTCCGTATCTGAATGACTCTACTTTCCACGAGAAACTCGAAACAGTATTAGTGGAAGATCACGAAGCTATGGTCATCGAGGACCTGATTCTTCGGTCTTCGGACCTGGAGCTCATCCAATCTGCTTTCTCGTTCGAGACTGGAACCTCTCAAATAGCAACAGACCTCTGCTCGCGCGCGACGGAACTGGAGCTTCCGATGGCAACAAGAAACGCACTAACAAAAAATTGTACAGCGTTCTAACCAACGCAATTGAATGAGGCAGACTCCAACAAACTCCGGGCACTCTCTAGATTGTTTGCGAGTTATAGGGTTTGGCGCAGTGACAGTTTTCCAAAAGGGAGACGCCTGATGAGAATGATTGGCATAGGAAGTATTGCATTCGCAGTCATATTGCTTTCCGACGCCTTTTTCTGTCTCTTTCCCACTTCATCGCGAAACTCGGCGATGGCCCTTCCCAATGAAGTCGATCCGCCCTTAGAAACGAAGCCATTGCACGAAGGCCTCACCATTGAAGAAACAGGTGATCTCGAGGCGGACTTGGTTGTCGTATCGTCACTGATCGAATTTGATCCGTCTAATGCTAGCCTTTTTCAGTGGCGGGCTCTCATTTATGGGCAACTCCAACGATACGAACAGTCAGTCGCAGATTTTTCGTCGGCAATTCGACTGGTTCCGAACGATCCCGACAATTACTACTTTCGCTCGTACATGTTGGCGAAACTCGGTCAACTGGAACAGGCGATCGACGATCTTACCGAGACGCAGCGGCTAGATCCCGACAATGCCAACGCGTTCGCTGAGCGGGGCGAGTTGAGAGCCAGAATGGATGACTGCGACGGGGCAATCTCCGACTTGAGCGAAGCGTTGAAAATTCGGCCTGAGTTCGGTTTTGCTTTGCGTCACAGAGCAGATTGTTATGCACTCACCGGGAATTCGGGCAATGCAATAGGCGACTACTCACGGCTGATTGATCTGCTCCCGGAGGAGCCGAGTCTCTATTTAATGCGAGGCAAAACACTTCTATCCGAAGGACTTCATTCAGAGGCAATTGGCGATTTCTCGACTCTGATCGAACTGAGACCTCAACATCCTTCCGGCCACTACAATAGAGGACGTGCTCACCTACAGCGTAAGGACTATGAGAGCGCCATCAGTGACCTCACAAAAGCGATAGAGCTGGCGCCATCAGATGAAAACAGCTTCCGTGAACGGGCGCGGGCATTTGATGAGCTTGGTCGCCACCAGGCCGCCTTATCGGATTTTTCACGATCATTGGAGCTCAATCCTCAAAACGAACTCGCGTTAATTGGTCGTGGATTCCTCCACCAAGAAATTGGAATGCACGACCAAGCCATAAAGGATTTTACTTCCGTGATCGAATTGAAGGCAGGATCGCCCGGCGTATTCGAAGGGCGCGGGCTATCGTATTTGAGCCAAGAAGAATGGCATTTGGCCGAACTGGATTTCAACGCATCAATCGAGTTGGATCCCAGTCATCCGCAACCCTACTTTAACAGGGCGATGCTCAATCAAAAGCGAGGCAATCTTGGCGATGCGCTCAAAGACCTTGCATTTTGTATCGAACTGGATGCTGGTTTTCATTCGGCTCTGTACGAGCGAGCGGCCATATTTTTAGAGATTGAAGAAGTTTCTTTGGGCAAGGAGGAAATAAGCAAGGCAATTGCGCTGCAACCGGTTGAGCCGCGATACCGCCATTTGCTTGCTCGTCTACAATTGAAGAGCGGAGATTATGAAGCTGCGCTCCAAGAGATCGAAGCGGCACTGGAAGACTCGCCCGAAAATGTATCATTATGGGGACTGTTCGCCTGGAGTCTCGCCACGGTTCCGAAGAAAGAACTTCGCGATGGTGAGAGAGCGGTCGAAATTGCGCGCAGGACATTGCGGCAACAGCCTGATACTCCGGCGTTGCTTGAAGCTCTCGCAGCAGCTTACGCGGAACTTGGCGATTTCGATAGAGCAGTTGCCACTCAGCAAAACGCACTATCGATCGGGGCGAAAGAACAGCTTCAAGAAACGGAGTCCCAGAGACATCGACTAAAACTGTATGAATCGCGGATGCCATTTCGCTTGGAATAAGAAGAGAAAAATTGTTCGTTCACAATGTATATGGTACGGCCCGATTTGGGATGGTGACAGTTTTCCTAAAGGGAGACGCCTGATGAGAATTATTGGCATAGCGATTGTATCGCTAGCAGTCATGTTATTCTCCGAGGCAATTTTCCATGTCTTTCCCACGTCGTTGCGATTAGAGGTGATTTCCGCTCTCCCGCCACCCGTACAGCGAGACTATATCAACTATATTCTATCTCTTGACACGTCGTACTTTAGAGACACGGATAGAAAGTCATATGTGTTCAAAGTACTAACAAAAGCATCCGAAAGCGGAACAACACTCCATTACAACAGGGCCCTTTTACTACCGTACACAGAATATAAGGTGTTCCAATCCATGGAAGTCGACCTGAATCTTGAGGAGGCCGTATCTCCGGAAGCGACAGATATAGTGTTAAGGTCTCACGATGCCGAGCTCATCGAACGACTATTCACCCTTGGTGAGACAGAAGTTACGCCTCAGAGACGGCGAGCCCTATGCAGGCGAGCGGACGTGCTGACAGAGAACGAAGGATACGCGAATCCCGTCGCAGATCACCATTGCGCCTCATCAGTTAGTCCGTAAGCGACATTGAGTAGCGGCTATTGGGCGGTCGGTAGGCGCGACTTCGCGCATTGAGAGTCGGCGCCGGTTGTCACACTCAATCTAATCACAAATAGAAGAGTGGCTCATCTGGTCTCTGCTTTCGACCAGAAAGAGTTTAATTTCCACACGACCACAAAAGCATCGCAGACCCAAAGTAGCCGCGCCGAAAGAGCCAAAAGAGCTGAAGCTCTGAACACAGACGCTCCCGTCCGCGAGACGCGCAAGGGGTACGATCACATCAAAGATCCGCGCAAACGCTTGGAAGCGATTGTGAATGACGTATTTTGAACTGATCTCGATGCAACCCAGACAGATCATCAGCAGTATCAGCAAAGAGAAAAGAGCGTTGTACACTCATGTCAATTCAGAACACCCCGCACTTTCAAAAACTAACTTCAGCGTTATTGGGTGCTAAACAGCGCGCCAAGAAAAACACACACCTGGGTTTGGCGAGAAACCGCACCGACGACGCGCAGTCACGACTGCATCCTATTGAAGATTTAGGGCCTTCCTCCGAAGGCCACGGGCCGCTCGTTTCATCAGACCGGCCCCACGTCGAGATCCTTAAACTCGCGAACCCAATATCGCGCGCGAAAGCTTTGGCGCACACGCTAAGGAAAATTGGTGGGCGCGAGGACAATCCTGAGATTTTGACATATGCGCAATCAGACGCTAAGACCAACGAAGCCGCCTCGCCCGCTATAAGGTCATCGGCACAAAGAGAGTTGGACGAGACAGATATTCCAAGTCCAACCACGAAGGTAGACATCTCCCCTCTTTACCAAGAAATTCCTCCGTCTACAGTTGGGGAGGCCTCATCCGAAAGGCTAGATTGGGAACCGGTGGCAAATACTCTACCTTTAGATTTAAACGGGATCGAAACCAAGACCTCAAAGGCCGACAAAAGCACCTCTGAATCAGATTCGAAACTGCGACCGAGTCAAGAAAACATTCTGCGAATTGCCGAAGGCGCAAAGGATTCTTGGGCAAACATGATCACACTATCCGATCACAACGCGAGACTTAGAGAGGGAGATCCACTTGCAAAGGGGATCAATTCGATCGCGTTTACAGTCACAAAAATGGTGCATGACAATCCATCATCCGCATTCGAGGCAATTAAAAAGTATGCAGAAGAAAATCATCGTTACGTCATGGGAAAAGCTATTGGTGCGGGAGCCATGGCGGCAACTCCTGGCGGATTGACTCGACAGTGACTTAAATCGATACCCGCCCTCTCAAAACACAAGAACAAGGCAGGTGTAGGAGTAGCAGGAACGATCGCCTTAGGGAATTTTAGCAGCCAACAATACGCGGGAGGCATCGACGCACTTTACAGGCTTGATCGACAACTTCGAGACATCAATCCCTATTTGTCTTTGGAAAAGCTGTCCATAGATCCTGTGGCATCTGCATTCTACGCCGGTGCTGCTGGGCTCGATTTGGATTATGACTCCCGTTCTGATGTACTCACAATTGGTCTCAAATTGGATTCAGAGAACCCAATGGTTGTTGCAAAGATTGATAGAGTATTCGAAAGGAGCGATGTGGAAGCCAAAGAGGGTAAGAGATAAAGAACATTCAAGTACCCATTTCCTGATTTTCCCTTAGTATGGTATACCATCCGGTGGAACACTAAAAGACATTAGATTAGCGAGATGCTGCAATCTACCATACCAATGCTTAGAGGAGCGCGAGCACTCTTGCTCAGCGTCACTTTTGGGTTGACTGTCTACGGATTAATGTTAGGCAACTTTGTTTTTTCCGGAAGGGTGTACTCTTCATTTGAGATAGCGGGTTGGATGTGGTTACCGTTCTTTATCCTTCAGGCTATGATCATGCATCTGGAACACCAGGAAGCAAAATTGCCGAGTTAGGCGCAGGCCGTCAGTTAACGATTCGGAGAATACTCCCCTTCGCAATGCCGGATTGATCGTGGTATTCCTTCCGATATTCGTCCGAACGCAAAAGAGCTTCTGGGTAAGGACGCACAATGGCGATAGCAATCGGTAACATTCTCATTGGTCTGAGGGAAGCATGTAAGACCCTCGCCGCCATTCTTGTTATTTGGGGATTTTTCTCCATTCCGTCAACGAACGCACTTGGTTGGCAGTTTGTCATCGCCGGCTTGTTCTGGGCCCCATTTCTGATGTTAGAGATCGTACTCAGACTTCTTTACAAAGACAGTGCATCGGCGCTCTAGAAGAGCGGAGAGCTAGCCTCACTCCAATGGCCGCCCACTCTGACCGCGCACACTGATACGGTAACCCGCCGGACTCATTCAACTCGAACACTCAGATAAAATGAACCTGGTATCCGTCGCGTCGGATCGAACTTGTACCACAGCCACAGGTTGTTGATGTTAGCGAGAAACACGCGTAGGATAGACGAAGTGCGGCGTGAACGCTGCCATCGAGGCCTTTCGGCGAAACGGAGAGTCTGTATGCGGTCGATATACAGGGGAGTTCAA
>JANQRT010000052.1 GCA_028284385.1 Opitutaceae bacterium
CGCCAGCGACGATCTGGACCACTTCCAGACTGTCGCCGTCATCAAGTATGGTTGAATCGGCCTCGGAAGGTGAAAGCGCTTCTCCATTGAGCTCCACTACCACCATCCCCGCTCTTTTCCCAAGGCTTTCGAGAAACTGGCTGAGCGAGGAGCCTTCCTCTATTTCAAAATGTTCTCCATTAGCGACGATCTTCATCTTCTCCTCCTTTGTAGCGAACCCGACTCACACGGCTGCCAGCAGCGATTGATCGAAATCCTTCCATACTGGTTCGTAGCCCATTTTTCTAATAGCCCTTGCTACTTCGCTTGGCGGCCTTTCATCGGCAATATGAAACTGCTCTCCCTCCTGTTCCCTGGTTGGTGTGAAACTGGTCTCGTCGAAACTGCTGTAGCCCCCTGGTTCGGTGCTGGAACCTGCGCTCATCGAGGTCACGCCAATGGGAATCAGGCCGTCGCGAAGGGTGGAAGGTTCCCGCGTCGATAAAGTGATGCCGGCGTGGGGGGCGAAGAGTCGCAATGCGGTGATCAGCTGCACGAAATGGTGATCCTGAAGAAAATCGACCTGCTCGAATTCGCCCGCTGCGGGACGCATGCGAGGCAAGCTGATGTTGATCTGCGCCTTCCAGCAGGTTTTAAGCAGATGCTGGGTGTGGGCCGCTAGGGCCAACGCTTCCTCTCGCCACTCGTGCAGCCCGAAGAGGGCCCCGATGCCCAATCGCCGAAATCCTGCTTCATAGGCTCTCTCGGCTGTATCCATACGCCAATGAAAATGCTTCTTAGGGCCTGCCGTATGAAGCGATCGGTAGGTGGCTTCGTGATACGTTTCCTGGTAGACGATCAGCGCTTCGCATCCTGCCTGGGTCAACGGCTGATATGCTGGGGTTTCTAAAGGACCCAGCTCAAGAGCGATGCTTGGAAAGGTTTCCGCCAAGCGACGTACGACTTCCTCCACGTATCCGTTGGAAACGTATTTCGGATGTTCTCCCGCCACCAGGAGAATGGAACGAAAACCTTGTTCGGCAAGCAAGGCCGCTTCTCGTTCCACTTTTTCGATGTCCAGCGTTATTCGCGGTATGTCGTTATGTCGCGAGAAACCGCAGTACTTGCAGATATTCACGCATTCATTCGACAAATACAAGGGCGCGAACATGCGAATAGTCTTGCCGAAATGCTGTTGCGTGAGTCGCTGCGAAAGACGGCAAAGCGTCTCCAAATGCTTCTCCGCGGCAGGCGAAACAAGCGCGGCGAATTCGTTTAGGGAATTGGCTCGCCCCTGCGCTAAAACACGTTCTACCTCGACATCCGAAGCTCGATTGGCGATTTCCAAAGTGGAACTCAGTTCCAGTCGCTTGAAGACCTCGGAAAATCGCGACGCGAAGCCGCCCATCAGTTTCTCACGCATTCAGGAAAGTCGTTAGCGGGCTTGTCGCTTCGGCGCTCGTATTCGCCTTTCCAAGACCGATCTCATAAGCTTCGCGACCCGCTTCAACGGCCTTGGCGAAGGCCTGGGCCATAGCGCTAGGATCGCTAGCGATGGCAATGGCCGTATTTATGAGAACCGCATCGGCTCCCATCTCCAAAGCTGCTGCGGCGTGGGAAGGCGCTCCCAGGCCGGCGTCGACCACTACGGGCACACGAGCTTGCTCGATGATAATCTCAATTTGCGATCGCGTATCCAGTCCACGGTTGCTTCCAATAGGTGACCCGAGCGGCATCACAGTGGCGCAGCCAACGTCCTGTAGGCGTTGAGCCAATACGGGATCCGCATTGATGTAGGGCAAAACGGTGAAACCTTCTTTGATCAGAACTTCCGCAGCCGCTAGCGTTTCAATGGGATCGGGCAACAGGTAGTTCGGATCGGGATGGATTTCCAGCTTCACCCAGTTGGGCAATCCAGCGGCTACCGCCAGTCGAGCGATGCGCACCGCTTCGTCGGCGTTCATGGCTCCCGCGGTATTGGGGAGCAGCAAGTAGCGATCGGACTCCAAGTAGTCGAGGATGTTGGCAAAAGGATCGTTATCGCCGCTCAAGTTCGCTCGCTTCAACGCCACGGTAACCAGCTCCGTTTCCGAAGCTCGCAGCGCGTCTCGCATCGTTTCGTTGCTGCTGAACTTGCCTGTGCCGACCAGCAGACGCGATTGGAAGGTTCGATCTCCGATGATCAATGGTTCTGTAGTGTGGCGACTCATCTATGTCTAGTCTGCTAACATATCACGCTGGGCCTAGGCGAGTTCAACTCGAAAAGAATCGGTTCCTCGTATGCTAGAAACATTGAAACCCCGTGTTGGGATAGGTTCTCGTTTCGAGAATTAGGCTTGCTCGGCTTAGGCAATAGCTGAAGAAACGCCAGGTGCATAAAGTCGCTCTCATGGCCGTTCGAGATACGACGGGGCTGGCTGGCCTCGCTCAAGCCTTGGCAAAAGCGGAATACGGCCTCGTTGCTACGGAAGAGGCCTCTCGAGAACTGCGGTCGGCTGATCTTGAACATGAAGCGATCGCCCTTGCAGAAGCTAGCCAACGACTCGCCGAAGCCGACTGTAATGTTGAGATCGTTATCGCCAATTTTCGGGCGCCGGATGGCGGGGAGCGCCATCACTCCTCGGCGAAGGCGGCTCTGGCTAGAATCGATTTCGAAACGGTCAATGCCATCCGTCTGGCCGCCCAGAAGGCGGATCGAGTCGCCGTATTCGGAAATCCCGATGACTACGCGGAGCTTGTTAGCAGCTTGGAACGCAATCCCAGTGATCCGGTGCCGATCGGAAAAAAGGCTGAACTTGCCGCTAGGTCATTGCAGGCGACTTCCGATTTCGACAACGACGTGGCCCAGCTATTAGAGACAAGAGTAGCTGATCGGCCGGATTTGGATGCTTTGAGCGGCTACCCGAAGACGTTTAGAGCTTCCTGGCCTCGTTCTCAAACATTTCCTGCGGGAGAGAATCCTCATCAAAAGGCGGCTCTCTATGGCTCCTTTTTTGAAAACTTCGAAAAAATACTCGGTCCTGAGATTGCCTATGAATCCCTAATCAATCTGAACCTTGCCGCCTCTTTAATTGGGGAGTTTCAAAAGCCGACCCTCGCCTTCGCTCGCAATGGAATGGCCATGAATGCCGTGTCTGGTGAAAGTCTGGAACAAGCGTTTGAGAAGCTAAGCGAACAGGATTTAACTTTGGCCAAAGGAGCTGCTCTCGCGGTTAACATGACGCTAAACGAAACGCTTGCCCAAAGTCTGAAAGGATTGAGCTGCGCCTCGATATTGGCCCCTCGTTTTTCCGAAGAAGCTCTGGCTCTTCTGGATGGCGCGTCTCTCGTCACTTCGAAAGAAGGCGTTGGCTATGAGTCGCTTTTGGAAATTCGATCGGTGTTTGGAGGCGCTCTGATCCAAGATAGGGATTTCGGTTCGATCAACCCCATGCAGTGGCAGACGCCTACCCGAGCCCAGCCCTTGGTTGATCAATGGAGCGATCTGATTTTCGCCGCTCGATTTATAAGACATGCTCGCTCCAGCGCTTGCGTAGTCGCGGCTGACGAGAGAGTCGTCGCGTCCTCCTTCGCTCGACTTGATCAGCAACTAGCCTGGTCCGCCCTCGAGCATTCGGCCGATAAGCTGAAAGAAGCGGTTGTTGCGTTTGATGAGCCCATTGAGAATGGGGAAATTCTCGAGTCGGCCAACGCAAAGGGAGTTCAAACCATTCTACACCCTGGCCACGGCATTGTGGATAGAGACAATCAGTTGACGGCCAAAGCGGATCAGTTGGGCCAGGTCTTAGTGATGACGGGGGCTTCGAGTCGCAAACTGGTTTGAGAAAGGATTTGAATTCAAACAATCGAATTCGTCCTTCGTTGCATTATCGGGAGCGATCGTTTTGATTCCGCGTTATGTTCGACCCGGTAGAAAAATTGAAGGAATACATTCGTTTCGCTAGCGTATCCACGGATTCGGCTTTCAAAGAGCAGATGGAGCTAACACGCGATTTCGCAGCGGGGCTCGTCGAGTCACTTGGGTTGAGTGTGGAGATTGTGGATACGAAAGGGCATCCCATCGTTTTAGGCCGACGCGGCGGCGATCCATCCTGGCCGCACGTTTTGATCTACGGTCACTACGATGTACAGCCTGCGGATCCGCCAGAGCTTTGGGAGACGGGTCCCTTCGAGCCGATTGAGAAGGATGGCAGGCTTTTCGGCCGCGGGGCCGCGGATAACAAAGGCCCCCAGATGGCTCATTTGGCAGCCGTCGGGCAACTCCTCGAGGAACAGCCCGACTTGCCTTTGAGAATCACCTTTATCTTGGAAGGCGAGGAGGAGATCGGGAGTCCGAGCTTGCGGCCTTTCCTGCAGGAACGAAGAGCGGAACTTTCGGAAGCGGATCTCGTCCTGCTTTCGGATACGCTGAGTCCCAGTGCCGAGCAGATGGTAGTGACGGTGGGACTACGCGGCGTGATTGAGCTGGAAGTTCGAGTCACGGGACCAAATGGAGACCTGCATTCCGGGCTTCACGGAGGAGCTGTTTACAATCCGGTGCAGGCCCTGACCGAAATCTGCGCTTCGCTACACACGGCGGACAATCGTGTGGATATAGCAGGATTCTATGATGACGTTGCCGAAGTGGAGGACTGGGAGAGAGACGAATTAGCCAAACTGGGAGGCGATGAGGAGCAATACAAGACGCTGGTGGGCGTCGACGCTTTTCATGCCATGGAAGGCTACACTCCGTTTGAAGCGGTGCGTTATTTGCCGACCTTGGAATTCAACGGCATCGGCGGCGGCTATCAAGGCGAGGGGAGCAAGACCATCGTTCCCTCGAAGGCTTTTGCCAAGATCACCTGTCGGCTGGTTGGTAATCAAGATCCTGAGACGATTTTCGATTTGGTCGAGAAAGCCGTACTGGATCGAGCTCCCCAGGGGGTTCGCGTCGAAGTGAAGCGCGGCCACAAGGGAGCTCCTTACCTTGTAGTGCCGCCTGGCCGACCTAATACACCTGGCGATCAACCGGAACGCCTTGCTCGAGCTTTCACTGCCGCCGACGCGGCCATCTCCCAGGTCTTCGGTCGACCTCCGCTCTTTCTTCGAGAAGGGGGCAGCATCCCGATTATCGCCGATATAAAAAGCACGCTCGGCTTGGATTCCGTAATGATTGGCTTGTTTCTTCCCGAGGACAATCTGCATGCGCCCAACGAAAGCATGGACTTAGGTGTGCTGGAAAATGGGATACAGGTTTCGAAACGAATTCTGGAATCGCTTGCAAAGGGCTGAATCAGCTATGCTTCGCGAATCTCGAAGTCATCTGCTTTCCTGATGTCGAAAACGGTGAATTCCGGTGGAGCTAGGAATCGAATTTTCGGCCCCCAGGTTCCGGTGCCGCGACTGAGGTAGAGGTATGATCGGGGAGAAAGCCGACTGAGTCCGTTGCTGGCTTGATACTGCAATTTGGTTAGCAGTTTGAATGGGAAGATCTGACCGCCGTGAGTGTGTCCCGACAATTGGAGATCGAATCTGCCAATCGATGCCTCATTTATGGATGGCCGATGCTTTAGCAATAGGACGAATCTCTTGGAATCGACTTTTTCCAGCATCTTGTTCTCCATTTTTTCATCATTCTCTTGTGCCGGGACTTCGGGGTCGTCTGCTCCAACAACTGTCAGCCAGTCGTCAATGTTCTTGGAGTCGAACCTTAGAAGCTCGACTTCGGACTCGGCCGTCAGCTCCAGGGCTTTGCCGAGATCGCTGTACACTTCGTGATTGCCGGTTACGCCTAGCTTGCCTTTGGGGGCCGCGAACCCTTTTACGATTTCGACGAATTCCTGGAGGTTCTCCAAATCGCTATCGTAGAGATCGCCTGTCGATACAATGAGATCCGGCTGCAGGTCGTTGATACGATCGACGAGTTTGCTGATGAACTCCTTTTGGCTTCCCCAACCTAGGTGAATATCCGATATTTGGATGATTCGAAACCTGTCTTTTTGGTCGTCGTTGAATTTTGGCGACAGAATTTCCAGACGTTTTTCCTGCACGTTTCGAGCGGATGCGAAACCATAGAAAGTGGTTAGGGCCGCGCAGGCTGTTCCAACCGTAAGAACGTCTTGAGCTGAAATTGCAGGGAAAACCAGAGCCAACAGTCTCAGGACTACTGTACAGGAAAAGAAGAGCCAGCAAATGCCCATCCAGTTGTAGCCGATGACCGCCTTCAGTTGGAGGAGCCAATGGGGCAATTTTCCTTCCGTCAGGCGGAGTGAAAAGGGGGCCGCCGCGAAAATCGTCACCACGGTGGCCGTCATCCACGAACCTCCGCCCAAGCCGGATGCGATCGTCTGGTAGACGTAGAAATTGAGCCCTCCGTAGACGCTAAGAATGATAAGAAAAAATACCACGTGCTTTGAACCTAATGATTTCAGACGAAACTCAACCGCAATGGGAAAGCGTTTTTGGTCGTTAAGAATCCAGATTCAAGACCGTTTCATTACATTGAGACGCCCGCCATCCTATTCCCGCTTTCTCAAGACTCGAAATCTTCTCCTATATTGCAAACTCCGGCTAAATTCGCGCTTAATGTTTGATATATCGGATTTCTTGTCACCTTATGCCTAATCCTAGGCGAAACGACTGCCAAAATCTCACTACTTCCACTTTCTTCATGCGAATCAATAATTGGGGCATTTTCGGGTTTGTTGCTGGCTATCATCTGCTTCTCATAGCGCTGTTTCCTCTCTATATCGCTCATTTCAGCTGGTCGTCCTTGGTTCTGATGCTGATCACGTTTAGCTTGGCCGGCATTTCCATCACCGCTGGCTACCATCGGCTTTTTTCGCACAAGAGCTACGAAGCGAACCCCTTTTACGAGTGGGTGGTGCTTATTACTTCGACTCTTGCCGTTCAGGCTTCGGCCCTGCGCTGGTCGAACGATCACCGTCTGCACCACAGCTTCGTCGACACCGATAAGGATCCCTACAGCATTAAAAAGGGCTTCTGGTACGCTCACATCCTTTGGCTATTCGATTTCGATGAGCCCATAAAGCCGCGCCTGGTGGGAGATCTGTTGAAAAACCCTCGGGTCATGTTTCAGGACAAATACTACGGCTGGCTTACTCTGGCCGTGAATGGGGCTGTTTTCGGGATCGGCTGTCTTTTCATGCATCCGTGGGCCGCTTTGGTTGGAGGGGTGATTCTGCGCGTCTTTGCCATCCAGCATTGCACATGGTTTATCAATTCGCTGGCCCACACTTGGGGGGCAAAGACCTATTCGCAGGAACTTTCGGCCGTCGACAACGCCATCCTCGCTTTGTTCACGTTCGGCGAGGGGTATCACAATTATCATCACGCTATCGCTAACGACTACCGAAACGGGGTTCGTTGGTACCAATTCGATCCCACCAAGTGGCTGATCTGGACTGCTTCGAAAATTGGTCTAACCCGCAATCTCCGTTCCGTGAATACGATTCGCGTGCAACGTACTTTGGTTTCCAAGGACAAGGAACTCTTCCTTCAGCGAATCAGCAAGGAGTTCGATGAGACCTCCACTCAGCTGAGGCATAAGTTGGAAGAGCTTTCAACCGCTTTCGAAGAGAAGGCCAGTGTGCTGAGCAAAAAGCTCAAGGAACTGAAAGAGGCGACTGCCGAAAGGCGTAAGCTGCTGATTCTGGAAGTGCGGCAGTTGCAACGGGAGTTGAAGATCCTTTGGCAATCCTGGATTTCGCTTTCCCAGTTCACCGTAAAAAAATACAGCATCGCTTATTAAGCGATGCTGCAGGGGCCGTCCTTTGCGGGACTGGCCAATAATAAAATGAAAGCGTTTAAGTTTCTAGGCGCCGCAGTGGCATCTGAGCATTTATTCGAGTTTTCGCAATGACTTTTCTATCTGTATGTCCCTGGGAATCATTCTTTGCTGTATCCAAAGTTTGATCCAGCTCGCTCCGCCACTACGGCTAAACTGCTTAAACACCGCTTAAAGAACTGAGTGTCATCGTCGGCTTCAGCGATGGGCCTGATTCTTCTTTCAAGCTTGCCGCTTGCCAGAACTTGACGCGTCGAGCTCGCCGCTCGCGTTCACGGCGACGGCGCGCGAGAACCGAACGTCCTGCTTCACTGCTGCCAACCGACACGGTTAGTGGTATATTCCAATCCATTGTTTCCTCCCTTTTTTGTGTAGTTTGATAAGTAGGAAGAAGCCTCCGGAATGACCTTTGGCTTCTGATTTGCAGTTGACCTATTAACGGACAACTACTTCCCGTTGTTTCCCTCAAATCTCCCTTATTGTATTAAAATTCGATGAAATCCAGTGTCTTGGATTCATGAATCTGAAAATCTCTTAGAGTCGCCGCATCAGAAAAAGTTGCGCTGCCACACATCGATTGAGTCTTGGCGCGGGATACGCCTAAGGAGATCGCCTTAGCTTTGATAATGGCAAATGATCGTTTGTCCCTTCGATTGGCTACGCTCGACTCGCGGAAATCCTAGTTTTTCGATGATTCGCAGAGAAGCGGCATTCTCCAAGTAGCTTTTGGCCAATATATTGGTAAGCTCCAGCTGGTTTATGCCGTAGTCCAGCACCGCTAAAGCAGCCTCAGTGCCGTAACCCTTCCCCCATGCTCGTTGGGCATACCGCCAGCCCAAGTCCGTGTAGTCGTCGATTTCCTTGTATCCGCAAAATCCTATCAGTTGGGAGTCTTCCTTTGTCTGGACGGCGTATCGCGAGATTCCGTTTTTCTGCTCTCTATTGATAACATCAACAATGTATTCGGTCGCTTGCGACAAACTATGTGGAGAGCCGTCGCCAAGAAAACGGGCTACCTCCGGATCGGCTACGATTTTCGCGTAGTCGGGAATGTCCTCCTCGTTGAAAGACCTTATGATTAGACGCGTCGTGTGAAGTTTCAATTTCGTGAACAATTCCGTTAACTATGCTTTGTTCGCTTGATGTCTAGCTTCGCCTGTAGCTTAGTTGGATGAGGAGATCGATTCCAATGTCCGTTCTACGAACCAAGTTGTTTCTTTTATTTGTCGCTAGCCTCGCTCTTTTTTCTGGCGCTCACGAGGAATTGCACAAGCAACCTCCCTGGCAAAAAGCAACTCAATGGCCAGACCGCATTGTCGCGACCATTGCTGAGGATCCCACTACTAGCTTTTCGGTCACCTGGCGGACGGATATGAGCGTAGGAGTCGCGGTGGCGGAGATCGCCGAGGCAAAGCCGGAGGCTCGATTCGATATTCTCGCCGAGACCGTTCGAGGGACGACGACCCATCTCGAACTAGATCATATCGCAGGACCTGATGGCGATATCCCCATTATCCAAAATCATGGATTGCCTGCGGTTCACTATCATTCCGTGACCTTTCGCGATCTCAAGCCGGACACGCTCTATGCCTATCGCGTGCGAGGAACTCGAGGCAAGTGGAGTCCCTGGAGACAATTGAGAACGGCTCCTGTCGATGGTCCCGTGCAATTCGTGTTTTTCGGTGATGCCCAAACCGGTATTCGCTCTCACATTACACGTACCTTCGACGCAGCAGCCAAGGCCGCTCCCTTCGCTCGATTCGCCATCCATGGAGGGGATTTGGTGAATACCGCCATGTACGATAAGGAATGGGCCGAATGGTTTCAGGCCGGTGGAAGAACCTTTGTTACCATTCCTTCAATACCAGTGCCTGGCAATCACGACTATTACAATTTCGACAAGTCCGAAAAGCTGTTCATTTCCAATCGAAAAGTAACTTCTTTCTGGCGGCCTCAATTCGAGCTTCCCGTCGTCAGGGAGCTGCCTGAGGATCTCCATGAAACGGTCTACGCCATTCGCTACAGCAAAGACTTGCACATCTTCGCTCTCGACAGTTCGGGAGTGTTCTTCGACAAGCAGTTGGCCTGGCTAGGCAAGTCGCTTAAGGCGAGCGATGCTACTTGGAAAATCGCCACTATGCATCATCCGCTATTTTCCTTTGTCGGCGGCACCGAGCACCCCGCAACCAAGGATTTGCGCCTCCAGCTCCTTGATACGCTTGAGGAAAATGATCTAGACATGATGTTGACAGGCCATCGCCATACTTATCAGCGCGCGGAAAGCGGTAGGGGCGTGCATCGTTTCGAGATTAGCGATGCCCATGCTGTGGATACGGTGTTCGTGGTCACTGCTTCTTCAACCAAGCGAGGAGACACCAAGGTAGAAGGGTGGGATCGTTACAGCGAGGATCAAGGAGGAGACTTTTCTTTGGAACGTTATGGCAATAAGGTACCGATCTTCGTGGTTATCGATATCGATGACGGCCAACTCCAGTACAAAGCGATCGATCCTCTGAACAACGTTTACGACGCCTTTCGCTTAGAGAAGGACAAAGCCGGGAAAAAGACTATCCATAATGAAGATCCCGCTTTGGGGCCCATCTATCGTAATGAAACCCTTGGACCGTACCGGGCTTGGGATGATCTTCGCTAAACAACGGTGTCTAGGCCGCTAAGCCTCTGATCGTTGAATTATTGAATCAGGATCGAAATGTATCCCTAAAATAGTGACAGATCGATCTGTGAGAATCGCGAAATTTACCACTAAGGATGAATGTTACCAGAAGGCCTTGGCTTTAAGAGACGCTTACCTTAGAATTCCGCTTGACCTCTCCTTAGCCGATGAAGACCTCACGGACGAAGGCGACCAATTGCATTATGGTCTGTTTGAAGGTGGGCAATTGGTGGCTTGCGTTACCCTCATGCCAATAGGGTCAACTAAAGCCAAGCTAAAGCAAATGGTAGTGGAGCAGTCGAGACAAGGCCAAGGATTAGGAAGGGAGCTCATAGAAGAAATGGAACGGCTGGCAAAGAAGGAAGGAATCGACAGGATCGAGATGGCCGCCCGGTGCGAAGCGATCGGTTTCTACAGGAACCTGGGCTACTCCGCCGAAGGCGACGTCTTCACCGAGGTCGGGATCGATCACATGAAGATGTCGAAAGGCATTTAGATGCGCCAAGCGTGGCGACACGCTCATCCGAAGAATAAGCAGCGAAGAAAGCTTCGCGTAATGGCCTCAGTTGCATCTTCAAATGATCCGCAAAATAAAAGCGCTTACATCCAATCCGAGCCTTTTATTGCATTGCGAATTCTGGCTTTAGTGGATCCTGCTTCTTCATCCATGCCTGCTTGCAAGAGAGGGAGAACATCATTTCTGTATTCAGAAAACTGATCGGCCAGAACATAAAGTCCATTAAAGGTCCATGCTTTTACGAATTTGTTGCTGCTATCAAGCAAGTTTTTAAGCGTAACGAATAAACGGTTACGCGAAGCCTTTGGAATCTTCAGATGGGGAAATATTTGCAGGATATGGAGTTGGGCTTCCCAGTGAAGTTCCTTTTCGAGCAATGCCAGCAGGGCTTTCGTTTGAACAGCAGTAAGAAGCTGACCTTCTTCCAGTCCCCGCTTCAGTAGCCAAGTGGAACCTGCTTGCAGGATTTGGCTACTTTCCTTTGCCAGACTGCAGAGTGTATCCAATTCTTCCGTGCTGAATAGAAGATTGCCAGCAATGTTTTCCAATGGAGCCTTATGCTTTCCGTCGTAGGTTAACAGCGCCGCTTTTAAGTCCACTTACTTTTATTGTGCCGTTCCTTTGGGTCGGTAGAAACTCATCACCACGCCATTGGACGTCGATCCCGATTTTATCAGTTCTAGTTCGATCGGCGACTCGCCTTGGTCGAACAATCGTTTGCCGGAGCCCAGCATTACAGGGAATGTCCAAAGACGAAATTCATCTATCAGCTGATGGTCGTGCAACAGCTGTAGCAACTGCCAGCTTCCGTGAACCTGAAGGAGTGGTCCCTCCTGTTCTTTTAATTGTGAGACTTCCTTCGCTATATCTCCATTCAGTATCACCGAATTATGCCATTCAAGAGACTTCGAAGTCGAGGTCGCTACGTACTTTCTGGCGCTGTTCAATTTATTGGATACAGGGTCATCACCCGCGTTGGGAAAATGACCGGCAAACAGATCGTAGGTTTTTCGACCGAGTAGCAAGTCGTAAGGCTCGGCCATCGCTTCCGCCATCACCTGCGCCATGACATCGCTCCAGTAGGGAGCTGCCCAGCCTCCATGAGCAAAGTCTCCGGAGCGATCCTCGTCTGGGCTAGCAGGAGCCTGCATGACTCCATCCAGTGTTTGAAAAACTAATACAGCCAGTTTTCTCATGAGCTTTTTTCGCAAAGCTCCTTGAGCAACTGTAGCGCTTTGGGCCAGGATTCGGCGAACATCTTCTCAAATGCTTCGTCGGTTTCCATAATCACTCGAATCTGGGTAACGCCTTCGTTTTCCGCGAAGGTATAGTGTTCGGTAGTACCCACCCATTTATCAACGAACTCCCCAGTATTGTCTTCGTTTCCCTCCTTGTCGAGCATAGCCACATGCTTGGCTAGGATCTCCTGGCAGGGCTCGACCTTCTCTAAAAGCGCTCTCGTTCCTCCCATATTCGGGTCTATGAAATCAATATGGCGTCCTTGTATCCATTCTCCACGGTACTCGGACGCGGGGGAGAAGCCTTTCACCCACTCCTTGTAGCTTTCGGGTCCCAGCATGACGTCCCAGACGACCTTGCAGGACGCGTCGATTTCCGTTTCGTATTTTAATGTCTTCATTTTTCCAATCATCTACTCGCGTTCATTTTCTAGCAAGGAATTCCGCTCGTTCTTGGCCCTTCAAATCTCGGATGGCATAGGACGTGATGGTCTTGGAAACGTTCTGTTTCCTTAATTTGAATACGTAGTCCAAAACGCGTTTCCTGTCTGAACGCATCAGATCCTTGAGTGCCCAGCCAACGCCTTTCTGCACAAGGTCTTCGGGCGCGTTCTTCAAGTTGTCGCACATCTTCAGCGCGAAATCATTGAACAGTCCCGATTTGGCAACCTTTCGAGTGAAAAGGACCACGCTCATTCGCCTGAGCCACATATCCTTATCCTGATTCCATTTTTGTACGAGCTCCAGGAATGGCTCAGGGTGATTGAACAATACATTTCGGAGCAGAGAAGCGGAAAATCCGTCCACTTTGCTCCAGCCGTGTAAGCGGCGGACGATTCGATCGAGTTCGCCAAAGCGCTCAGGTGTGAAATAGTCGGAATGCGGCTCGAGAATCAACAGACCGAACGTTTGCTGTTCGCCGAAACCAGAACGAATCAAACGGTTGGCCAGTTTGATCTGGTCCTTGAGCTCGAACTGGCGAATGGCAGATCGGTGGTTCTTGAAAATCTCTTTCAAGGCTGGCATGCGAACGCCGTAGGCCTTGTAGCGAGGATCCGATTCGTCAGCATCTGCCTTGTAAGGGCTTATTCTGCCTGCTGCTTCCAGATCGTGAATAATCTGGCCATGCAATTGGCTTAGGTCGCTCATGTTTTCTTTGGTCTTACTGCGTTTGACATGATGAAACGCGTAGTGACTTCCGAGCGAAAGCCTAAACTTAAGCTTACTGATCGCCTCTATGTAGCCCTCAGGATGTGGCATACCCGATCCAGCCAACTGGCCAGGTCAATTTCTGAGTCAGGCTTCTTGAGCGGCTGTCGGCTTGATGGATTGAAGTATCGAATTTTCATCCACATTTTCAATACTACCCAGCGCTTTCATCTGCTGTGATGCTTCTTCAGTGACATCATTAAATAGAGATAGCGTTTCAGAAGGAAAGTCTGGCGTGGTTTCGGCATCTATCTTAAACAACTGTATCTCGTTCAGCAGGTTGTTTATCACATGCTGACTCGATTTGAGCATTGCCTTGTAGACCTTCGCTTTTTCCACTTCGACCTCATGCTGTTTCTGATTCTTGATCAGGTTGAGGATGACGAAAATAGAAAAAAGGAATAGCGGAATAACAATTTCATCCACTTCATAGTCTTCAAACAACCACAGGAAATGCGCAAGCGCTTCAAAGGCTTCGATTTCAAATACAAGTATGCACAGGAAACTAATCAGTGACGCTACAAAACCAAATAGCGTTATTTTGTATTTAGTTATTTTGGAATGCATAGGGAAAAATAGCTAACCGAATCCTTTGTTGTTGTTTGGCTGAGGTAGCGAAAACACTTTGACTTAGTATTTCCCCTATCTGGGACTCGTAATTTCTAACGTATTGAATTCGTTTTTCCATCCCTGACAAGAAATAATACTTAGTAAACAAAGTTTACTTACAGTTTACTTTATTGCCAAGCTAATCGACGGATCTTTGCTAAAGGTGTCCCAAAAGTAACTCTCGAAAGTCTGTAGCCTCAGGCATTCTGGGATTAGTGAGACGGCAGTGATCGACTTCGCAGAGTGGTATTAGCTTTTCAATGTCATCGTCCGTAGTGATGTTGAAGGTCTCCAGGTTGGAGGGTATGTTCAGCTCGTTATTGAGTTGGCGGATATGATCGATGAAGGCATCGGCGCATTCGTCATCGCTTTTCGTCTCAACGTGAATGGATACGGCTTGGGCCAGTTGACGGAAGCGGGGGAGACAACTTTCCCGATTGAATTCCAGGCAGGCGGGTAGCAGGAGGGCATTGAGCGTACCGTGATGTCCTCCGAAGAGAGCTCCTACAGCGTGGGATATCGAGTGAACAATGCCTAGACCTTTGGCGAAGCCCATGCCGCCCATCATGGCGGAAGCCATGACATTGGCGCGGGCTTCTAGATTTGAGCCGTCTTTGTAAGCAGTTAACAGGGAGCCGTGATTGAGCCGAATGCCCTCGAGGGCGATACCCGAAATGACCGGATTGAATTTTGGCGATATGTACTCCTCCACGCAATGGGTGAAAGCATCCATGCCGGTTCCGGCAGTCAGGAAAGGGGGCAAGCCGAGAGTGAGCTCCGGATCGCAGATGGAGATGGAGGAAAAGAGTCGTTCGCCCACTACCGCAATCTTGATGCCGTTGGTTTCCTCAATCAGCATGGTGCCGCGAGCCACTTCGCTGCCGGTTCCTGCCGTGGTGGGGATGGCAATCATGGGTGGAATGGGTTCGGTCATCTTCAGCCAGCCTTGATTGAGGATCCCGTAGTCGTTGAGCGGCCCTTGGTGATGAACCATGAGGCGGATACCCTTAGCTCCATCAATCGCGCTTCCGCCTCCCAGGCCAATGATCCCATCGCATCCGTTTTTATGGTACACTTCAACGCCTGCTCGGACGTTTGCTTCGGTTGGATTGGGATCGACCTCGGAGAAAATGGATACGCTGGCCGGAAGATCGGCCTTTTGAATGATCTCGTCGAGTAAACCGCAATCCACTAACCCTCGGTCTGTGACAAGCAGCGGTTTTTCGACTTTCAGGCTGGCTAGGCAATCATTTAAGGAAGCGATGGCGCCCGCTCCAAAGTTTACTTTGTTAGGAAAGGCGAATGTATCCATAAGTAAAATATCTAGAACCGCGAATGGATGCGAATAAACGCTAGCAATCTAGGAAACGAATTTGTGTTAGTGGGCGTTTATTTTTAGTTTTCTATCCCCGGCCAACAAAGGGCATTCGGGTGGCCATGACCGTCATGGTGAGTACATTGGCATCTAGCGGAAGGTTAGCCATGTAAACTACGGCGTTGGCCACGTTTTCCGGGTCCATGGTGGGTTCGATGCCGATAGAGCCATCGGCTTGAGGAACGCCATCCTTCATGCCGGACGTCATTTCGGTAAGAGCGTTGCCTATATCGATCTGGCCGCAGGCGATTTTGTACTTTCTGCCGTCGAGCGAAGTGGATTTGGTCAATCCCGTGATAGCGTGCTTGGTTGAGGTATAGGCTGCGGAATTCGGGCGTGGAGTGTGAGCTGAGATGGAGCCATTGTTAATGATACGCCCGCCTTGCGGATCCTGATCTTTCATGAGCCGAAAGGCTCCTTGGGTGCAAAGAAAAGCTCCGGTGAGATTGATGTCGACAGTGGCTTTCCAATCCCCGTATTCAATATCCTCCAACAAGCTCTTTGGTCCGAAGGTTCCAGCGTTGTTGAACAGTACGTCGAGCCGGCCGAAGGTTTCCTTAGTCTTGGCGAAGAGGGCGTTGACGCTTTCCGGATCAGTCAGGTCGCTGGGAACTACCAGGGCGCTGGCTCCCGATTCGCGAGCTTCGTCGGCGACCGCTTCGAGCGGCTCAGGTCGGCGCCCGGCTAGAACGACGGAATAGTAGTCGCGAGCCAAGGCGAGTGTCACACATTTTCCAATACCGGAGCCAGCCCCGGTAATTAAAGCTATTTTTCTGTCAGAGCTCATAACATTCTAAATGGGGGGAACAAATAAAGCCCAACGAAGGAGTCGATGAGTGTCGAAGGCAACGAGAATATTGCGAGACTCTCGCTTGATTTCAGTCTTACTGGTCAGAGCCCAAAGACAAAGTCGGGTATTGCGTCTTGGGCCTTCGGTTCTAGTATCGGGCAAAACCTATATCTCGTTTTGAAAAGTAGAATCCTGACCCCTCTTCCGCTCCTATTGGCGGTTCTTCTTAATTTCGCAGGAATGAGCCTTCTAGCTCAAGACTCGACCAATTTTCCTGTTCTGGGAAAAGTGGTTCGACTCGACCCTAGATTAGACGATCTCCTGCCAAGCGATGCCAAGCTTGAAGTGATCACTTCCGGTTTCAAATGGACGGAAGGTCCCGTCTGGAACCGGGAAGGCGATTTTCTGGTATTTTCGGAAATCCCGAGTAATACGGTTAAGAAATGGGTGGAAGGCGAAGGCGTTAGCGACTACCTGCATCCATCAGGCTACACGGGGGTCGCCGACTATGGAGGCGAGCCCGGGAGCAATGGCCTTTATTATGACCCTGAGGGTCGTCTCATTTCCTGCGAGCATGGCGATCGGCGTGTTTCGATTCTCACTCCTGGCGGCGGCAAACGTACTCTGGTCGATAATTATCAAGGCAAGCGTTTCAACAGCCCCAATGATTTGGTCATGAATTCCAAAGGCGATCTGTACTTTACCGATCCGCCCTATGGCTTGCCTCAGCGGTGGGAAGATCCTCGCCGGGAATTGGAATTTTGCGGGATCTATCTCCTTCGCGCGAGTGGCGAGCTTGTCCTTCTTAATGACGAGATGGTTCGGCCTAATGGCATCGGACTATCGCCTGACGAGAAGACTCTCTACGTGGCCCAGTCGCATATCAGCGCTCCGGTAATCATGGCGTATCCAGTCAAGAAGGACGGTACAGTCGGAAAAGGCAGGGTGTTGTTTGACGCAACTCCTTTCAAGGAAGAGGGTCGCAAGGGGATGCCCGACGGCTTGGAGGTGGATCACAAGGGCAACTTGTGGGCGTCCTGTCCCGAAGGGATCTATGTCATCACGCCGGATGGCGATTTGCTTGGCCGTCTTGAGACGGGCGAAGCGACAAGCAACTGCGCTTGGGGCAACGATGGATCCATGCTGTATATCACGGCGGACACCTATGTTCTTCGTATTCAGACCAAGGTTACGGGATTAGGATTTTGAATGATGAAGGGGTAATCTTTTAACAACGAAACACGCGAAATAGACGAAAAGGATTGCTGCTATGGATAATAATCAATCGGACGACTCCGCGAGTCGTCCCTACCTTGTGAGTTGCTGGTAGGGACGAGTTGCTAACTCGTCCTATGCTTATTCTATCCATTGAAATGCATTCAATAAATGTACACCCAAAGAAACCTGTTATGCGTCATTCGTGATTTTCGAATGTTTCGTTGTTCGAAAATCTTAACTAAATCGAAGGTATTAATATGGCGAAAGTAGCGATTATTGGAGCGGGCAGTCTCGTTTTCTGCAAAACCTTGATGAACGATTTTCTGGCTACTCCTGCTTTGAAGGGTAGCGAGTACTCTCTTATGGCTTTGACCAATACGCGATTAGATAAAATGCACGCCTTTGTCCAGCGTATGGTCGGTGATAACGGTATTGATGCGACCATTACGAAGACTACTGATCGTCGAGAAGCGCTCAAGGACGCGGACTATGTGGTAGTGATGATTCAGACCGGAGGAGTTGACGCTTTCAGCGTCGACTACCAGATTCCAATGAAGTACGGGGTGGATCAGTGTATTGGCGATACCATGGGGCCAGGAGGCGTCTTCCGCGCCGCTCGGCATATCTGGGCTCTGATGGAGATAGCAGAGGATATGCGAGAGCTTTGTCCTAACGCTTTGCTCCTTAATTACGCGAACCCTATGGCCATGTGCTGCTGGGCTTTGGGAACGTTAGAAGGCCTGCGATTCGTGGGTTTATGTCACGGCGTGCAGACTACGATGGACCTCATCGCATCCTACACGGGATATCAGAAGGAGGAGATCGATTTCGTGGCGGCCGGCATCAATCACATGTCCTGGTTCCTCAAGCTGGAAAAGGACGGCCAGGACCTGTATCCGCAATTGCGTGAATGCTTCGAGCAGCCGGAGTACTACGTGAACGAGAAGGTGAGGGGAGAGGTTTTTCGCCATTTCGGATACTTTATGACCGAGAGCACGGGGCACCTTTCGGAATACTTGCCCTATTTCCGCAAGAGTCAGGAAGCTTTGGATACCTATTGCGACGAGCCTGACTTTGGGGGAGAAACCGGAGCCTACTACAAATACTGCGCGGACTTGGCCGAAAAATTTTCCTACACCGATCCGCTTTCGATCGAGACTTCAGAACTCCAGCCACGCAGCGCGGAATACGCTTCCCATATCCTCGAGGCTCACGAAACGGGCGTTCCCTTCAAGCTAATCGCTAATGTCAGAAATGATGGATACATTACGAATCTGCCAGACGGAGCTTGCGTGGAAGTGCCAACCTACGTGGATCGCCAAGGGCTTCATCCGACGACGGTGGGCGATCTGCCTCCCCAGTGCGCCGCGTTGAACATGACCAATATAAACGTGCAAGGTATAGCTGTAAAAGCTAGCTTGGAGGGTGATACGGAAGCCCTCGTCCAGGCAATCGCCTTGGATCCTCTGACTGCAGCCAAGCTCACCCTGCGGGAGATTCGCGAGATGACCAGCGAGATGCTGGAGGCTCAACGGGAGTGGCTCCCTCAATTCGGAAGCCGAACTGTCCGATCCACTCCTGCGATACAGATTCCTGCCGATGTTAAGCCCGTAGAGGTTCCCTTGGATCCCGCTTTGGTAATCGCTCATCGCTTTGTGAAGCTGGCCGAGGCGTGAGGAAGTAGGTAGCGGCTATCGTCCCGATAGCCATTTTCCTTAATATGGTCACCGAGACGGTGACCGTTACCTTTTTATCGACGATCACAGATCGCCATTACATTTGGTCTTGGCAAGGCGTCGGGAGATCCTGATCTTCGGCTCCTTCTTTCTTTTTCTATCCATTATGACTGATACACTTAAAGGCGTTTGCGTGGGAGCTGGCTACTTTAGCCATTATCAGTACGAGGCCTGGAATCGGATTCCCGAGGTGGAAATCCTAGGAGCCTACAATCGTACCCGTAGCAAAATCGAGGAAGTGCAGAACCTTTTTGGCGTCCCGACTATTTATGCGGACGACGAGCTGGAGAAGATGTTCGATGAGCTGAAGCCTGATTTCGTCGACGTGATCACACCGCCTTCGACCCACGCCAGCATTTGCCAATTGGCTTTCGATCGCGGGATGACCGTCATCTGCCAAAAGCCGCTCGCTCCGAATTACCAGGAGAGCGTTCAGCTGGTGGAGGCAGCCGCCCAAAGCAAAGGCCGTTTCATGGTGCATGAGAACTGGCGTTGGCAGCCTTGGTATCGAGAGATGAAACGTTTCATAGATAGCGGCGACTTAGGCGAAGTCTTCACCATCAATGCCAAGATGCGGATGGGCGACGGCTGGGGAGAGGACGCCTATTTGGCTAGGCAGCCGTTCTTTCGCGACTATCCTCAACTTCTGATGTTTGAAACGGGTGTCCATTTTTTGGATGCGTTTCGTTATTTGGGAGGTGAAATCGAATCGATCTATGCCAAGCTGAATCGCCGCAATCCGGTCATCAAAGGCGAAGACAGCGGAATGGTGGTATGCAATTTCGAGAACGGAGCGACGGCAGTGCTTGATGCCAATCGCTACAATGAAGCGGATACGGACGATGCTCGCTATACCTTTGGAACGATTAGGATCGATGGCAGCAAGGGCCACCTCGAGCTTGGCTTGGATGGCGAGATCGCTTTCAAGCCTCTAGGCGAGCCGTTCCAGAAAATTGAATACAAGCACGAGCGAAAGGGCTTTGCCGGCGATTGCGTGTATCATCTGCAGCGTCATTTCACGGATTGCATGCTCTCCGGCGATGCTTTCGAGGGGACTGGCGAAGACTATCTCAAAACGATCAAGCTAGTCGAGGCGAGCTACGCTTCTAACGATCGAAATGAGGTGGTAGCCATGGCCGATTTCACCTGAAGGGCTTTAGCTCCACTGTAAATCTTCCAAATCGCTTCCATTTGTAGCCATTGAGAGTGGCGACGAACCCATGATTCGGGTGAATGCTTTGCGGAAGGCTTTCTCGTTGGAATAGCCAACTCTCGAGGCCACTCGTCTAATGTCGTGAAGGCCCAATTCGATGTCCTGCCCAGCTTTGATCATTCTCATTCGTATGACATGCTGCATCGGGCTGTGTCCGTATTTTTCAATACAAAGCTTCCGCAGCTTATCGCGGTTGAGCCCGCTTAGATTGGCAATCTCGTCCAGCGTCCAGCGTTTGGCGAGATCCAGGCTTACTTTGTCCCAGACGTAGTTTAGCTTCGCGTCAATGCTAGAAGAGACTGGCAGTGTATTCTTGATACAGGTGATGATGAGCGAAATCCACTGCACGAGCGTTTCGTCCTTAACCTCGGCTAGCAATTCAAGGAAGAATCCTCTAATGGCATGATACAAACCATTGGTATTCTTGTGCTCAACAAGATGGGCATGACTGAAGGGTATAAGCAAATCGCTTAGATCCTCATCTATAATCCGCACCACGCTAAAATCCCAACCCCAGTGCTTTTTGGTAAGGTAGGCGTGGAACTCGTCCTTGGGAATAAAGTAGATGGAGCCAGGGCGACTCGTCTTCCATTGACCGTTTTCATAAACCCTACCGGTGCCCGCCAGAGTGATGAGAATGGAGCCTACATTGGGCTCAGTTCTACCAATACGTAGGTCCTCTCGATTTTGACGAAAGGTAATACGTTCGATGCCCATCGTCCTAAGGCAAGATCGCTCGCGATAGTCTACTTTGGTCAGTCGCGAGTCGATGCCTGGCAACTTGTGATCCAGGAAGTGGTTCGCTCGGAAATCTTCAATCAGGTTGATTTTCTTCATGGTAGACAGGTTTTCGGAATGAGAAGAATGGGTATTGAAATGCAGAAGGCCGGCGGTCTCCAAAATCGTACCTCGAATATTAAGCTCAGCTTACCAGTTGGAATTTAGTCCGGAGTTAACCGCTTATTCTAGAGGGGCTGAGAGTAAAAGATTCTCGGTTTGGACACTGCTGTCTAGCCTATCCATGAATACGCTTTCATTTTAACAAAGCAAATCCGTTTTGCAGAAAATCGGATTCGAAATGCAGAGATGGTAATCGAAATAAAGTATATCAAAGGCGTTTTGCAGGTGGAATTGACTGAGCTTCGATTCCCCAAAGTCTAGAGATACCGTGCCCTAATTCATTTAGACGCGGACCCTGACTATAAACTACGAATATCGATGTTTTTTCGATATCGACCCAAACTTACCCACTAACCCAATTATAGATTATGCGTGCAAGAATAATACTTGGGCTCGCGTCTGTGAGTCTGTGCGGCTTCCTGTTATCGAGTGCATCTGCCCAGGATGCGGAGGAGATTGTCGAGCTCAGTCCGTTTACCGTCCAGTCCGATAGAGATATCGGCTATTATGCGAGTAGTGCGATTTCAGCTACGCGTGTTAACGCTCCGCTGATCCAATTGCCCATCTCGATCAATGTTGTCACTTCCGGATTCATTGAAGATACGGCGGCTCACACCATCGAAGACGCCTTGGAATTCACTTCGGGGGTCAATCCAAATGGCTTTGGCAACAGTAATTTCGCCGTCCGCGGTTTCACCGCTGGAACGGCTTCCCGCGATGGAATGGTCGGGATTGGAGGCAATGAAATACCAACATCAGCCATCGAGCGTATCGAAGTCGTAAAAGGTCCGGCGGCATTGCTGTACGGGCAGGGTACGGCTGGTGGCGTAGTGAACTACACTACGAAAAAACCCATCTCGGCCAAGACGGGACGTGTGTCCTTCTTTGTAGGTTCGTGGAGTCAATTCCGCACCGAATTCGATTTCACTGGAACGGCCGAAGGCATTAATCTCGGCGACGACTGGCAGTTGCTTTATCGTTTTGCGGGTCACCTATTGGATCGCGAAAGCTGGCTGGATAATGCGGGTGTAGACGATTATGCGATACACCCCAGCCTGTCTTTTATCCATAAAAACAATACGCGTATCGATATTCAGTATTCGTATCAGCGTCGCACTGACTGGGGGCATCCCGAAGCGGTGGCTGCTGCTCGCCAAGTGCCGATCACCGATCCGGCATTCGCCAATCGAGTGGATATCAATCGTCTACAAAGCGAGCTGCCGCCGGAAGTATTTAATAACCTAAGAGCGAGCCCAGGCTACTTCGCAACGATCTGGGATTCCTACAATCCGAATCCCCCAGGCGCTCAAATTGCCAAGGATAGCCAGACCTATACGTTGACCTTCCAACACGATTTCAATGAAAACGCCTCGATACGATCGGTTGCGGCGTACTACGATCATCGGAACTTTAACTACCAGCGTATCGGTTCGCAGGAAAACGCGCCTGGCTTCGTTAGCCAGCAGGGCGCTTTGCGTTGGGTATCCGATCGCAACTATAATGTGCAAACCGATTTCACCTATCGCTCGGATTTAGGTGAGGGCATGAGTCATCAGCTAGTACTCGGTCACCTTTATATCGATACAGCCAATAAATTCGAACTGTATCGCGATACCGGTTTGAGCTTCCCGATCCATCGTCCGCCGGTCTTCCCGGACGACTATTTCCTCGGTCCATTCGACGCTCATTCCCGAGGCGATGTCTCTATTGTCGAATTTGGCTGGAATGGAAATGGAAATCCGACCCAAGCGACGCTCAGCGGAACGGACTTCAACTTCTTCGTTCGCAATCGTTTTCGCGACCGCTCGCGTCACGCTCTCTATGCCTTGGACATGTTAAAGTTCATGGACGAGAAAATTACCGTTATGGCGGGACTGCGTGTGGAGAACATCGATGGCGATTTCGTCGAGGATCTCAAGACGCCGTTCTTCGATGGAGAGAGTCTGATTAGAAGTACGCCGAGCACCACGGAGTCATCACAGAACTTAGGCCAGTTCGCCATTTCGTTTTCTCCTAACGAGAATTTCACGGTCTACGCTATGGCCTCGGAGTCATTTCAGCCCAACAACGCGTTTCCTAACGATCCTCAAGAAGGCGAAGGCCTTGATGTGGGCATAAAATTCAGCTCTATGGAAGGTCGCCTGACCGGTAGGGCAGCCTACTTCGATATCGACCTTACCAACGTTCAACGCAACGACCTTTCGAATCCGGATCCAAACCTCCGTGGCGACGCGATCCTTACCAAGGGCGAGGCCAGCAAAGGCATTGAAGTCGACATCTACTACACGCCCATTGATCGGGCTCAAATCATCTTCTCCTATGCCAACATCGATTCGGAAGTGGTGGATAATCCCCAATTCCCAGACTTGGTGGGCGCCCCATTGGTGAATACGCCGGAAAACGAATTCAATCTTTTCGGTACCTACCGGTTTAGCGACGATGCCAATCAAGGACTGCGCATTGGTGGCGGTTTAAGCTATCGAGACGAGATGCGGACTTTTCCCTCCGGTACCCGACGGCATATCTACAATCCGGAGATCGAGCGGATCGACATCTTTGCCGACTATACGCAACAGCTTTCGGACGGGCGTTCGATTCAGTATAAGATCAACTTGAAGAACGTTGGAGACGATCTCCATGTTTTAAGCCAGAAGTGGGCGCCCCGCTTTAACTGGCTAGCCTCGGTAACTTATAAATTCTAGGATAGGGTAGTTGTGCGACTGTTACGCGACTAACTTCTTCGCAGCGATTTCCAAACAACGTAGTTTCTCGACCCTCGTCAATTTGGCGGGGGTCGTTTTATTTTTGAGGAAACATTTCGACGCCTGACGTTCGCGCTGTGAATTTACTGGCCAAATCCATTCGCTTTGAAAACATGACGGCGATGGATTCTTCTGAAAACACCGGGGCCGAACCAATCCAGATCCATCCAAAGGTTTGGGGAGAAGAGCATTGGATCGTCAATAAGGATTACTGCGGCAAGAAGCTTGTGTTGAGAAAAGGGTATCGTTGCAGCATCCATTGGCATGAGAAAAAGGACGAGGTTTTCTACATCGTTTCCGGCAAGGTGCTCATGGAAGTGAACGGCGAATCGAAACTGATGTTGCCTGGCGAGAAGCAGTACATAGCTCCAGGCGATAGGCACCGCTTCACTGGCATCGAGGATAGCGAGATAATGGAGTTCTCAACTCACCATCAGGAAGACGACAGCTATCGCGAAGCCCCTAGCGAAAAAGTGCCTGACGAGGAATTCGCCAAACTTTGCTCCTCTTTCTGAGGATCGCCTCGCTCGCTTTTCGCATTGATTGAGCTTCGGGTCTTTAGGCTGCTCCTCAAAAGGCCGATACCTTTATTGTGTCAAAAAGCGCGAAGACGAAGCCCTTGGCTGCTGGAAAGCTCTACGCCATTCTTGGATCGATTCTGCAGATCGGTCCGGTTTACGCCGTTTGCTATCTGTACGCCTTTCTTTTCTCGTTTTTCACGCTTCCGGTCCATAGCTCTGGATTGAATATGACTAATGCCATGGCTCATATGCAGATGGCAATGGGCATGGGTTTTATTGGACTTTATTTTTTAAGATTGGCGTTTGGCAGCTATCGTTACCGCGAGGCTTGGGTTTATCGATGCCTTCTGGCTTCCGCCATCGTTTGGCTCCTCTTGTTTCCGGTAGGAACGATTATTGGAATCATTCTACTCGCGATTCTTTTTCGTAACCGAAGAATCGATACGCATACTAAATCCCTGGAGCAATCCGCGTAGTACTGGAAGGTAGGGATGACTCGCTGAGTCATCCTAAATGGACTCAGTCTTCAACGCATCCGTTTTCGAAGAATTCGATGATGATGCCGACTGGGGACTGTACGAAAGAAATGGTGACGTCCGTAGCTCCTTGGTCCATGTTGATGGTGACGCGCGTTGGCGGCATATCTTCCGTAGCTCCATGATCGAGAGCAAGCTGATGAGCGGCTTCCACATCGTCGGTTCTCAGCGCGAAATGGTACATGCCTTTGTCATCGTAAGAATCTCCATCGACTCCGGATCCAAAGATCTCAATAAAGCTATCTCCACCGCAACTAATGATAGCGGCTCTTTTGCCGGTTTTCTTCATGGTCCAGGTTTTGCAGACCTTTAGCCCTAGACCGTCGATAAAGAATTTAAGGGCGGCTTCGAAGTCTTTCACACGAAAGGCGACGTGGTGGAAGCCGGTGATCAATTTACTGGAATCGGTATTCATAATTTTGCGCTGAATTTTTAACTACACATGTTTAGAAGGTTAAAACGAGGGTTTCGAACAGCTCAAGCTGCGGCAGTACGAGAGCAACCTGGTCGTCATTTTGCTCGAAAGCGATTTCCGCATTGCTTCTCAATGCTCTGATTGACGAGACCTGCCGGTCGAGTTTTATTCTAAGTGGAATATTCCTCATTGGAATAGGCGGGTGAAAAGCGCTGCCATTCTGCCCCGAGTGGTTTACCAGACTTACCAGCTGCCATGCTCCGTCCTCACGGATTTGGGATGTGATTTCGACGGTAGGAGAAGCTTCAATCTCAACGAGAGGCTTGGTTCCGGCCAAATGGCTTAAGCATCGTTTGAAAAGCTCGAAATGACCGTGTTGTCCATAAATCTGATACAGATACCCAATGCCCCAAGGGATGGTTATGAAGCTGCCGGATCCGTATCGATTCACCACGACGCCTGGAATATCGGTCTCATCCTTGTAGTAGCATTTTTCTGGCGGCCCATACATGTAGGGGGGGACGCGTCCTAGAATTGCCTCTCCGGTAGCCGGAATTTGGCAGACCACGAATGGACTGTGATTGAATAGAAGATCCACGTCTTTAAATCCTCCCAGTCTTTTTTTATCCGATTCCCGGATACGAAAATAGGCGCTGTTTTCCGCTTCCATGACGTCACCCATCGAAGCGAGACCACTGCTTTGCAATAGGGAGCGATTCTGGTAGGTTCCGTCTTGATCGTACGTTCCCGATAATCCCGTGGCAATGATGTTGCCTCCTTGCTCGACGTAGGCGTCGAACGTTGTTAGCAGCTGAGGGCTGAGTAGTCGAGTGTCTGGCAAGATAATCGCCTGGTATTTAGAAAGTCTTTGCAGGGCATCTTCTCCTTCAAGAAAGGTATCCGGCAGGATATCGAAGAGGGTGTGTGATTCGGCTAGCATTCGTGTCGCTCCCATGAACTCTTTGCGACTGTCATAGAGGTTGTTGCGAATCGATTGAATGATACAGAGGTTTGCTACCGGTTTTACCCCCGTGTAGTGCCGCGTATTGTCTTTATAGAACCGATACAGTTCTTTAACCCCTTCAAAACAAGCTCTGTCATCCTGTCGCTCAAGCGGTCCGATAATGTAGTAGTCGAGCCAAGCCGCGTTGGCGATATTCTCGGCGATGCGAAGGTAGGTCAGGTCGGGAGCGACGGCCGTATGGCGGAAGCGAATGGCCGAGAAGTGAACAGCCGAGTTGCAGACCTGCTTGTCCTCGAAGGTAGCCAGCACCGTGTTGGTGTTTTCCTTCGCGGAGTAGTTCCATTCAGGTAGGTCGCGCCCAATTCCCGAGTTCGATTCCTTGCGCCACACGTCGATGCCACGACTCGTGTAAGTGCAAAGGGCGATCTCGGGATTCTTGCTCTTCACGAATTGGGAGATTTTGTCGAACTGCCGCTCTTTGGTCTCCAAACAGAATTCCTCCAGCTTAATGAACGCCGGGTCATCCTCGTTCTCTTCACGAGGGAGTTCCATGCCTGAGTATTCCTTGAATCGCAGCTTGCAGTTCTGGCATTGGCAAATCCCGTGATAGTTGCCGCTGTAGTCGCGACGTTGATACCCAATCATGTTGAAAAACACTGAGTCGATGGGGTATTTGTCGATGACCTCTCCGAGTATTTCTAGCGAGTACTCCTGTTGGTAGTAACTGTTTAGGCAGACGTGGACTTGACCATTGTAGTTTACGTTTTCACCCCGCATGCTCACGTATTTCCATTCCGGATGTTTGTCGGCTATGGATTCGTTGAGTTTGCTGAAATCGAATCGAGCCATGAAGCGGATGCCCGCTTCCTTCGTTCGCTTGATGACTTCCCCCATGAAATCGTTCTTCATATAGGGGTTTTTGTAGTGAAAATCCAGTGACGTATCGTAGTTCGCGACAATGCCGCCTGCATTGAAGAGGACGACATCCGCCGAGAAATCCTTCAGCATGCCGACAAACTCATCCGGATCTATATCCGCATCGATTTCGCGCAGATTCGTCTGAATCAGCCGCATCGGTTTTTCAAGCCACCAAGTCATAGAAATGGCCTAATTTCACAGATTGATTTTTCAACTACGAATCTTACATAGACAGAATAATCACCATCAGGCTGGCGCTGGGAGTTGCACGTCGATGCGCTCATTGGATTTCTTAGCAACCTTGGATTTTTGTTGTTGACCTCCTACAATAAAGGTTCTTGTTGTAGTCGTGTGACAACAAGGATGGGATGAGGAAAGTGCGGAAGGAACTGCTGCAGGGGACTTTGGATCTCCTGATCTTGAAAGCTCTCTCGACGGGGCAGATGCATGGTTGGGATATATCTAAGCGGATACAGGTAGTATCGAAGGATCGTCTAAAGTTGAAGCAGGGCTCGCTTTATCCCGCTCTGCATCGGCTCGAACATCGCGATTGGATTGAGGCGGAGTGGGGCGTTTCGGAAGCAGGTCGAAGCGCCAAGTTCTATCGGTTGACTAAGCAAGGCTGGGCTCAATTGGAAGAGGAAAAGGAACATTGGGCTAGTTTTGCGGAAGCTATGGCGAGTGTGCTCAAGATGGAGGAGTCATAGTCATGATTTCCTGGGTACGGAAGCTAAAGCTGCGGCTGCGAGCGCTGTTCAAAGCTGGCAGCAAGGAGACCGAATTGGAGCGCGAGATGCGCTTCCATTTGGAAAACGAGATCGAGGAGAATATCCGGCTTGGAATGAGCCCTGAGCAAGCTCGCAACGAGGCGCTTAAGGAATTCGGAGGGATGGATAAATACAAGGAATCCTGCAGGGATTCCTGGGGCTTGCTTGTCGTCAGGAATTTCCTGCGCAACGCGCGTTTCGGGATGCGACTATCGCTTCGCTATCGAAGCTCGAGCGTTCTTGCCATCATCGTTCTGGCGTTGGGTATCGCTATTTCGGTTATGCTCTATACTGGATTTTCCAGAGTTATCACCATTGCGGTCAGTGGCGGCTTAGGTTTTGATGAACGTCACCTTGCCCTTAGCTGGGAGACGGGGAAGAGGCGAGGGGAGAGAATCAATAGCCAGGATTTCAAGGTGTTTCGAGAGGGCCTCGATTCTTTCGATGAACTGGTTGGTATCCAAATTTCGAGCGCGTGGTTTTATTTGCCAGGAAAGAGGACAGAAGGCAGGCAATATAGCGGGGCGATGGTTACGCCCAATTTATTTGAATTTACGAGCAGAAAACCTCAGCTCGGTCGTGTCTTCTCCAAAAATGATGCCGACTTCGAAGGGAAACGAGAGGTAGTCATATCCGATGTGATTTGGGAGGAATTCTTCGATCGAGAGGAAGGTGTCGTGGATTCGACGATTATGGTGAACGATCTGGAATATCAAATTGTAGGTATCATGCCGGCTGGATTCGCCTTTCCTCAGAGTCAGCAGTTTTGGTTGGCGACCGATTGGCAGGAATTTGACGGGGAAAAGCGCGATCGCTCACCTAGGCTTTCGGTGATTGGGCTGTTGAAGCCCGGAAGGAGCAAAGATCAGGCCAGTGTGGAGCTTAATGCAATTGCTGCGAATCTGGCGATGGCTTTTCCGGATACAAATGAGAAATACCTGCGCGTCCGAGTCTTCTCGTATTGGGATGCTGTGGAAAGCATGGGAGGCGTGATTGTCATTCTGATGGGATTGGGCCTTTCTGTGCTTGTCTTGATGCTAGCGTGCTCGAACGCCTTTAATATACTTATCGCCAGAACGGCTGGTCGTAGCCATGAACTGGCTACGCGATGCAGTCTTGGAGCTAAACGAAGTCATATTATGTGGCAAGTGATAGTAGATGGCCTCGCTTTAGCTGGGATGGGAGCCGCCTTCGGGCTTGGTTTGGCAGGAGCTGGGCTCCGTCTCATTTCGGAGTATCTTAAAACCTTTTCGAGCTTATCGATTTTTCATGATCTGCGACTAGAGCCTAATGTAATCCTCTTTTCTGCTGGGGCTGCTGTCTTTTCAGGAATAGGGGCAAGTATCATACCTGCTTGGCGAGCTTCGAAAATCGACGCCTTTGGAGTATTGAAGGACGACGCGAAAAGCTCGTCGAGCGTTTACATTGGCTGGCTATCCAAGGCGATCGTCGTTTCTCAGGTGGCTTTCTCGGCCGTTGTCCTGTTTTTCGGTCTCGTGTTCCTTGTTCTCGTTCCGAAACAATGGGCCAAGAACCTGGATCTGCCTTATGATGAGAAATCCATTTTAACGGCTACCGTTTCGCTAGGCAAAGACAATCAGTTTAAAGGTCGGAAATCGGAAGATCTTGTTCAGTTCTACACCAGACTGAAGGAAGGGCTATTGTCTGTCCCCGGAGTTCGATCCTTGGCTCTGACCTCTGCGGAATGGGGTCTGGTGAGCGATGGAAATAGGATCCGAATAGAGGGTCGTGAAGATGACGATCTACCGGCAGCTTATATTAATAGAGTTTCGCCTGACTTCCTCGAAGTCTACGATGCGCAGCCCTTGTCTGGAAGAATGATCAATATTCTGGATACGCGTGACAATAACCTGGTTTGCGTTGTCGATGCCAACTTCGCGGAAGTCTTTTTTAATGGCGCCAACCCAATCGGCGAACGCCTGAAACTGCTGCCGTACCAAAAACCCGCTAGCGATTGGATTACCGTAGTAGGCGTCATTCCTGATCTAATGCCCCCTCTGCCTGGAGAAGAGCTTCGTTCTCACCTAATGGTGCCCTATGCTCAGTTTCCTATGTGGTCTCCCACTATCTTGTTGAGCGCCAATAATGCTGGAGACCGTCAATATCGGCAGGCGATCAGGCATGCCGTTAATACCCTTGCTCCAGGAGCTGAGATAACGAGGGGAATTTATACTGTGGAAGAGCGCTTGGAGATATTATTCCGCATGATAGGGAGCGCTTTAAAGGTGGGAGGTGTTGTCGGAGGCGCTGTGCTTGCTATGTCGCTTATCGGTTTGTATTCGATAATCGCTTTCACGACATCGCAACGCCACAAGGAATTCGGCATTCGTATGGCGATAGGTTCCAGTCCGATGGGAATCGTCAAGACTGTCACCAAGCCATGGTTTTTGACTGTCGGATCAGGATTGATTCTCGGTTACTTAGGCTTACTGGGCTTGCTAGCCCTTTTGATAACGGTGAACGGAAGCGATCCGTCTGCCGGTGAGGTTTTCGATGTATCCAAGGATATGGGAATAACTTACTTGTGGGTCGTTGGTTTGGTGTGTCTTTGCAGCCTGATCGGGATAGGCATACCTACCTGGGGCGCCACGAGAATCGATCCCATGGATGTGATTCGGGCGGAGTGATTTTTGAAGCCTTCAGGCTTCAGTAGGGAGTCTTCAGTTGTCGTTCGGGTCTTATCTCTCTTCTTAGGTTTTGCTGGGCTTGTGGCTGAGCGGCCTGATTTATCGAAAAAAGTCGCAACCTTTCGAGGACTCGTGGGTAGTGGTAGTATTAACGATTTATGATGCGAAGAGAGACAAGTGGGGGGATAGCAGTCGTTGCAGATAACGGATTGTGATAATTTTTTAGATACAAATGGGCGCACTGGAAATTCTATTGTTTTGTGTTTGTCTGCCTTTTGGCTTTTAGAAAAGGATGACCCGAATGGCCGATGTGGCGTGCCGCAAGCTATAGATTGTCTCGTGTAGTAGGGAGGATGAATTGATGATAATGAACGGCAAAAACGAGCGTGTTCTTTGGTTGACGATGTTTCTCTTGATGATTTCCGTCAGCCCTCTCGTCTCTTTCGCTTCCTTAAGCATTGCGGATCCGGAGTGTCCCATTCGTGTAATCGCTAAGCCAGAGCCGCAATTCCCTCATCAGCTTCGGGCTTTGGGAATGGTCACTGGGCATGTTGTCATTGCCGTTAATGTGGATGAGGATGGTTTTCTGGTTGATTGGCTTGTCGTGGAGGCGAGTCACCGCGATTTGGAAAAATCGATCGAAGATGTGATCCCATTCTGGACCTTTGAGCCTGCTCTCGAGAATGGCGAACCAGTCGATGTTGTTCAACGGCTCCCTGTGTTTTTCGATGTCAGTAAAGACACTAGAACGGGTTCTTCCATTGTATTCAATGATCTGCAACGCAGCTTTCTCGAGAGTAGCGTTGGTTCGCGGGCTATTTCGAAGACTCGTGACAAGCCACTTAGATTGGTGGAGACAAGCGAGTTGGATCACTCGCCTAAGCTTTTCGAGCAGATTCTACGCAATCTTCCAGAGGACGTTTTCCTGCGCTGCCGCGGTTCCGAAGCCACCTTTGAGTTTTTTATCGATGCCAAGGGGCAAGCTCGCCTGCCGACAGTTGCCAGTATTCAAGGAAAGATCGATCCTCTCGCTCTGCTTCTCATCCAAGAGTCTCTTCGGAAATGGCAATTCCAGCCTCTAGGATCACCGCAGGAGCCTGTTGTCGTTTTGTCGACACAAACATTTCGCTTTAGTTATTTATAGGGCGCTCGTAGGAGGAATCTCGTGGAAAGAGCGTGTAGCGACTAGGCTCGCCAGTATTGAGAAAAGCCCTACTGGAATACTAAAGCTCCAACCCAGTTTTGGCTGAAATCGAAGGGCTTGACTCCTATTCATATATCGAAGCTTGACATATTAATTTTATATATCGAAGCTTGATATATGGAATTGATGCAAGGGACTTTGGATATGCTAATTTTGAGGGTTTTGTCTTCGGGCAAGCGGCATGGCTACGATATTTCCAAGAAGATTCTCCTTCTGTCGAAGTCGAGTCTGAAAGTGGGACATGGCTCTATGTATCCCGCTCTCCATCGTCTTGAGAAAAAGGGGTACATCAAATCCAGTATGGGGGAGACGAAAAAGGGCAGGGAGGCAAAGTTCTATCAGCTCACTCGCCACGGTCGGGCTCAAGTCGAGGTCGAGACACAACGCTGGAGAGATTTCGTTTCGGTGGTCGATTCAATCATTGAAGAGAGCTAATAAGTAACGATGCGTTGGATACGGGAATGGGCAAACGCTCTTCGATTCGTTTTGGGTCAGAAGCGGAAGCAGCGTGAATTGGATGGCGAAATGCGCTTTCATTTAGAGGAAGCCATAGACGATCTGATCGAGCAAGGGTATAGGCCTGGGGAAGCGCGCAGGCTGGCTATGAAAGAATTTGGGGGTGTTGAGAAAATGAAAGAAGAGTGTCGCGATAGTTGGGGAACGAGAATCATTGTGGATTTGATTAGGGATTTGCGAAACGCGGGGCGTCAGATCGTCAAGCACAAGGCTCATGCGGCGATTATCGTCCTGACCTTAGGTCTTTGTATGGGATCAAACACTACGGTCTATAATTTCGTCGTTAAGATCGTTACGAGGCCCTACGATTTCGCGGACAGCGAGCGGATCGTAGTGATTGGGAAGAGATGGGATAATATAGATGCAGACGGATTGAACAGCATGTCTATTCCCAATTTCAAATATATCCAGGAGAATAACTCCTCTTTCACCAGCGTCGGCTTTGGCGATCAAATCAATATGGATTTCGAGATGGAAGGACGTACTCGTAGTTTAAGTGTGGATCGTGTTACGCCAGAGGTTTGGCCTATCACTGGAGTCAGTCCATTGGCTGGACGACTCTTTATCGGGGAGGACGTGATTGAGATGGATGGAAGACTAGTGGTCTTGAATGAAAGACTTTGGGAGGAACTTGGCGGTAGGGAACGGAACCTGATGGGAGAGCACATCAATTTAAACGGAAAGCCTTATCGGATTCTCGGCGTGGTTCCGCAAAACTTTTATTTGGGGCCTTCGCGGGAGGAGGCTTTAATTCCGCGTTTGTTTAGCGAAGCGGAAATAGCTCCCAAAGAGAGGAACAATAATTCCTATACCGCTATTGCGAAACTTAAACCAGGTGTCTCCGTGGAGCAGGCCAATCACGATCTCGCCTCGACCTTCGAATCGCTTATGGATTTGTACCCAAATGATAAAGACGATCATCAAAGGCGAGGAACGACCTTTGTTTCCATGGAGATTAACAAGGCGCTTATGGCGAATATTCAGGAAGTGGGTGTGGTGATAAAATCGGTTCAAGCTGTAACTTTTCTAGTGCTCGTAATCGGTTGCCTCAACGTGGGCGGAATGATACTGGTGAAGGGCTACTCAGGTATTCAAGATCTGGCGATGCGCAAGGCTCTAGGGGCTTCCGGCTATCGACTTGTTCAGCAAATCTACGTCGAAATCATCGCCTATTTTCTCTTGGGCGGTCTTTTAAGCCTGCTAGTGCTTCAAGCCGGGCTTTCCTTGACCGAATCAGTGATCCAGGACCAGATTTCCTGGGCTGGAGATTGGTCTATCGACACGAGTTCGCTGGGGCTGACCTTTCTAGTAGCCCTGATTGCCGCTTTACTTACCGGATTGCTACCGCTGCTTTCCATTCTGCGGCGCGAGTTGATGGAATTCGTAAAGGCTGGCAATCGTACAGCTTCTGGATCCGCATCCAAAAATCGACTACATTCCAGTTTTGTGATTTCACAAGTATCGCTTTCCGTGATTCTTCTGGTTGGAGCCGGCGTTTTAGCGCTAAACCTGAATGCCACACTGCAAAAGGAATTGGGCTTCGTGAAGGAGGGACGTATCGCTTTTGATGTTCCGCAGCCAAATTACCGCTTTGCTCATAATGACGAGGTCTACGCAAGCGTCGTCCTGCCTCTTCAGGATCGCATTTTGAGCGAAATTCGATCGATGCCGGGTGTCGTCAGCGCATCGGCCAGCAATCGTATTCCCATCTCCTCGTATAACCAGGGCCACAGCCATTTTTCGATGCATCACTATGCTTACCAGGAAGGAGAACCTAAGGCGAGAGGCCTGAGAATGGTCATTCTTCCTGGTTACTTTGAAACAGTAGGAACAAAGATCCTTCTTGGCCGTGACTTTAGTGAGACCGATAATTTCGACTCCGAGGGCGTAGTGATCATTAGTCAGAATATGATGGAGCGCTACTATCAGGGTCTCAATCCTATTGGCATGAGCATCAAGTTCTGGGGTCGCGATCTGAAAATCGTCGGTGTTGCCGAACAGGTACAAGACAAGCCGTTTTTCGAGAATTATGAAGACTACACCCTCTACTTTCCCTTCAAGCAGTGGAATCATATGAATCGGGCAAACACTGCTTATGTGGTTCATGTACAGGGAGATGCCGAACATCAACTGGGTGTTATCGAGCAAGCGATCCTCAGGGTGGATCCTAGATTGATCATATTCTCCTCCACTTTCGAAGAGTTTTACCAGAGCGCCATTCTTCCGCAGCGTTTCCCGATGCTGGTGACGACATTCTTTTCCGGATTCGCCCTTTTCCTTTCTGGTTTGGGCCTGTATGGACTGATCAGCTTTACCGTGGCCGAACGCGCCAAGGAGTACGGCATTCGGATGGCTCTCGGGGCAAGAGGCAGTCGCATTCTAAAACGGGTTCTTTCTGGCAGTGGACGGCTTGTGGCGGGAGGTCTCGTAGTGGGTTTGCTGATATCGATTATTTTATGCATTCAGCTGAATCCATTGCTAGAGGAGGTGAATACGCTTCATCCGCTCACCTTTGCTGGAGTCGTCTCCTTTGTGATCGCCATCTGCTTGCTGGCCAGCTTCGTTCCAGCTCATCGAGCTACTCGTATTGATATTGTAAGGACATTGAGTTGTTAGAGGGATCTCACCTGACCATTCTCTGTGGATTGGCCTTGTCCGCTTTGAAATAGAGTTTTGCCGAAAAACCGCTTGACATCTCAGTCGTCTTGTCTGAGTTTTTGATCTGTCTCAGACAAAATGTCTGATAAGCGGAACAGGAAATGGCGAGTAAAACGATTAACGTGACGGAAGCCGAGCTGGCGGTGCTGGATGCGCTTTGGGAAGAGGGAGCGGTAACCATTCGCCAAATAACGAATAAGCTTTATGATAAGGGAACCACCAGCGAGTACGCCACGGTTCAAAAACTGTTGGACCGTTTGCAGGCGAAGGGATGTGTGAAGCGCAGCAAGCGGTCTCACGCTCACACGTTCTCTGCCAAGGTCAGCCGGTCCGAGCTGATCGGCAGCGGGCTTGAAACCTTAGCTGAAAAGCTCTGCAGCGGTTCGCTGACGCCACTGTTAATGCATTTAACCGAAAACACGAAACTCTCGCCGCAGGATCGCGACAAGCTGCGCGAGCTGATCGACCAGGCCTAGTAACTATTATGAGCTCTCTACTAGAATGGATTATTTCGAATACGGCGGTTGCCATATTTTTGGGATTTGCTGCGACGGTGGCTGCTCGTTTTGCTCGGCTGCCAGCCTTGTCTCATGCGCTCTGGCTATTGGCCTTGGTGAAAATGATCACGCCACCTCTTTTCCAGGTTTCGGTTCCTGTTAACGCGTTCGAGAAGGTGGAAACCATCTCCGTGGCCAGCCATTCGGTTTCAGGGCGTATCGAAGAGGATCGTATTGAAAATTTGGGTACGAACGCATTACCAGAGAACCGTTCTGATTTGCAGACTCGATTTTCGTGGCAGGCCATGCTACTCGCGCTTTGGATCATCGGCTCTCTAACTTGGTTTACCCTGGCGGGTAGGCGAGCCTTCCGTTTCAATGGTTGGCTACGGAAAGCGAATCCGACTTCGCCGGAGTTGGATGACCTGGTTCAATCGGTTGCGCAAAGGCTCAATCTGAGTCGTCTGCCTCGCGCTGTAATGTTTGAGGGCATTGCTTCTCCTCTCCTTTGGTCTTTCGGCGGGCAAGCCTGGATAGCATTCCCTGCCAAGCTTATGGACTCGCTCTCTTCTGAAGAGCGGGAAACCTTGATAGCCCACGAATTGGCGCACTATCGACGGGCAGACCACTGGTTCCGCTGGCTGGAGGTCATGCTTATAGGTATCTACTGGTGGCATCCAGTCGTTTGGTGGATAAGACGTGGATTGCGTCAGGCTGAAGAAGACTGTTGCGACGCGTGGGTGCTTTGGGCCTATCCGTCATCAGAAAAGCCCTACGCTCGTACTCTTTTGAAGACCATTGATTTTCTGGCGGATGACGCCGATCCAATTCCGACTACCGCTTGTGGGATTAGCGGTCGAGGGAAAATAAACAACGTTAAACAAAGGTTTGAAATGATACTGAACAAGAAAACCAATCCGCGCATGACTTGGCGTCATGCCACTCTGGCAGGTGTCTTTGCTGTTATACTTTTACCGATCTCTGGCATCGTACTGGATACGCGGTTACAAGCAAAGGAGTCGAATAAGTCGAATAGCGAAAGCGAAAAGGTTTCTTCCGAATCGACGACGGTTACGGACCGCCTTGCTCGTTTAGAGCAAGCCATCGAAAAACTGATTGAAAACAGATCGAGTGACCCTGCGCCAAGTAAGGAAGCTATAGAAGCTAATTACCGCTACGAGCACTCGAAGCGGGAAATGAATCTAGGACGTTTGACAAGCGAGCTCGAACTTGCGGATAGCGAGGGAAGCATTCTTCTCATGCGTTTCGAGAAGATGAGAGAAAAAGCCAAGCTGGAATACAATGAACTTAAAAAGAAGTTCGATGAGGGGAGAATAGGAAAGTCGGATCTAAACAATTCCAAACTGGCCCTGGATTTGGCTGATCTGGATTTTGCCCAGTCTCAGATTCAATTTGATAGACGCATGCGAAAATTAAGGGCGGAAATCAAAATTCACGAACTGGAGCTGAAACATCTCGAGCAAATGCTTTCGAAGCCCGACGTTTTCTAAACCTGATCTTTCTGATTAGGAAAATCGTTAGGCAGGAGGGCTTGTTAGCTTCCTGCCTAGCTAAACATTCCCTAATCGTCCGGTGGAATCGCCAAAGCGTTCGAGGCGCTCGCCGCCCATGATGTCGGCCATGCTTAGAAAAAGATTGGATACAGGGTGAGAGCCGTGATTAACATAGCGTCCGGAGGCAAGAGTTCCCCCTCCTTGACCCGCCAAAAGGATAGGAAGATTGTCATGCGTGTGACGATTGCCGTCCGCGTTGCCGCTCCCGTAGACGATCATGGAATTGTGCAGGATGGAGTTGCCATCCACATCCTTCGTTTCGTCTAGCTTCTGGAGAAACTTGGCGAATCGTTCCACGTACCAGTGGTCGATGCGAGCGACTTTCTCAATCCAGTCGGGTTTGTTCTGGTGGTGCGAAAGATGGTGGTGGCCTTCGAAAATTTCGAGTTCGGGATGAGGCTGGTTATCCCCGTCATGCGCGGCGATCATGGTGGCCACTCGCGTCGAGTCCGTTTGAAATGCCAAGACCATCATGTCGTACATCAGCTCTAGATGTTCTCCATGGGAAAGCGGGACCCCGTCTGGCGTAGGCATGTCTGGATCAATGGTTGTCCCGAATAGCTCCGTTTTTTGGATACGTTTTTCCACCTCGCGCACGCCTGTAATGTATTGATCAAGCTTGTCCTGATCGTTCCTCCCGAGTCTCCTTTGCATGCGTTTGGCGTCCTGGGTTACGAAATCTAGAATCGAGCGATGCTCCGCCATACGCCTCTTAGCGTTTTCCGAGCGTTCGCCGTGGTCTCCTTCGCCGAAGAGCCTTTCGAAAACCTTGCGTGGATTGGCCTCGGGAGTCATGGGAGTGGTGGGCGATTTCCAGGACAGGTTATACTGATAGGCGCAAGCGTATCCAGAATCGCAACTTCCTGAACGACGGTTCCTGTCGCAGGTCAGTTCGAGCGAAGGAAAACGAGTCAAATGACCGACACGATTGGCGATTTCCTGATCGATGGAAACGCCGGCTCGAACGTCGGTGGAGCTCTTCTTGAGTCGCACGCCCGTCAGGAATACGCCATTTCCACGAGCGTGGTCCCCGGCTCCGTCGGGACCGCCAAAGGCGTTGACGTGGTCCAGACCCCGCATGACCTGTAGCTGTTCGCGTAGAGAATCAAGCGGTTGTAGCGTTTTGTTGAATGCGAAATCCTTTTCTCCGCCATTTGGCCACCAATTGGGCTGGATGGCCCCGTTCGGAAAATAGACGAAAGCGGTTCTTAGAGGAGCCCCTGATGCCGTGGTAGCGAGATTGCCGGGAAGACCGGCTGCGTAGAGCGACTTGGGAACCAGTGATTCGAAGGCGGGTAGGGCAATGCAAGCTCCTACGCCTTTCAAAAAGCGACGTCGACTCAGGGATGGGGTGTCCATTTGCAGATTCCTATCATACATAAAATTTCGAAAATAACCAGAATCGAGTTTCCATGGCCTTTAGCCTGAATTGCCAGTTTGGCTTAGTTGTTTTAATTCAACGCTTTGCCACGGGTTTTCTGAAAGGGAGTTGATTGAGCGATGGCCAAAACTAAAGCCTGAGGTTGACCTCCCGTTTCCTGAAGTGTTTCGACTAGGTGGTCCAGCGTCTCCACGTCATAATACTCCAGTCCGCGGCCCAATGCGTAGGTGAGGAGCTTTTCGCTGATGCAATAATAGAAATCCCTTTTTCGCTTGGTCACCAGAATGCGTTTCAATCCCTGGATGTTCTCAAACGACTCGCCGCTCATCAGTCTGCCCGAAGGATCGATGGCATGTCCCATTTCGGCATCCCGCCAAATGCCAAAAGCATTGAAATTCTCCAAAGCCAGACCTAGGGGATCCATGCGGTTGTGACACGAGCTGCAAAGCGGTTTTTCGCGATGCAAGGCGAGGGTCTCGCGTAGACTTAACTTGCTCAGTTCCTCTTCGCTGGCGGCATCTTCAAGGGCAGGAATATCCGGTGGCGGTGGAGCCGAAGGCAAACCCAGGATGTTTTCCATCACGAAGAGTCCTCGCTTTACGGGAGAAGTGCGATCGGGGTTCGAAGTGGTGGTAAGAATGGTTCCCTGTGTGAGGATGCCGCCTCTTGGACTATCCTCAGCCAATTTCACCAGCCTCATTTTCGAGCCGGATATTCCCTCCATACCGTAATGCTCGGCCAAATCTTCGTTCAGAAAGGTGTAGTCACTGTCGAGAAGTTCGAGAAGGCTTCGATTGTTTTTCAAAACGTATTCGAAAGCCATTTCGGTTTCTCTGCGCATAGCGTCTCGCGTACTTCGAAGAAAGCGTGGTCGTGGTTGTCTGGATACTTTGGCGACGACAGCTCTGCTCGCAGCGTAGGCGTCTTTTTGCTCTTCGGTTCGTTGCGCGGCTGGAACCAGACGCAGGGCGCTGAAGGTCTTTCTCGCTTCGAAGACCTCTGGGTCGTAATGATCTCTGAGAAACACATCCAGTCCGTTGATATTGCCGTCGACCACATCCCTAGCGTGAAGCCATTGACCGACAAAATTCTCCACGAATTGCTGTGATCGCTGGTCTTTCAGCATGCGAGTTACTTGAGACTGTAGGTTTTCACGAAGCCTATTTTCTTTAGCCAATCCGAATAGCTCTTCGTCGGGCATCGAAGACCAGAGAAAATAGGAAAGCCGAGTCGCCAATGCGTAGTCATCAACATCTGGATACTTTTCTGGCGAACGTAGGCGTTCAATGCCTTCTTCGCGAAAAACGAAGCGAGGCGATGCCAGGACCGCTACCATGGCTTGAGCAAGCCCGAATTCGATCGTTTTCCCCTCCTGGGCGGAATAGTAGTCGGCTATTTTCGAAAGGCGGTTTACCGTAGCTTCGTCTGGAGGGCGGCGAAATGCTCTCGTCGCGAATTCGCGCAACACGCGCTTCGTATAAGAGCGACGGTCTTTTTTACTAGCGGGAGGGTCTTCAGTGAAGAATCTGCTATATCTCTTTGGATGTACCCAATATTCTGGTTCAATTGGTCCCTTGATGGTTATATTTTCAAGTCGGACTCTTAGATCGCCGACCTTTTCTGTATCGGGAGTCAATGGTTCGATTAGTATGGCTATTTCCTTGTCGCCTTGATCGATGCTTTGGTTGATCTGAAAAGGAGCCAGTCTTCGCATGCTGCGGTCAAACTCTTTTTCGAAGAGCGTCTGACCATCCATTTTAAGCGTTAGGCGGCAACGGCTAGGGTCGACCACGTCATCCTCCGATTCGTCTTCGACTTCAGCGTCTACAAAGATCTGATACGATCCGGAGTCTTGGAATGAGTAACCAATCTTGGCGATCTGGCTATTGTAGAAAGAGAAGTCGATGGATTTTCGTCTTTTCGATTCGACTTCGGCCAGCTCGCCTTTTGAAACGATGAAGTCCTTGCCGACGACTCGCTTTTCCGCCACGACTCTTCTTTGAGTTGGCACTGCTTCGGCAACAATGGCGTGAGCCGCGTCCAAGTATTTTTCCAGAAGTAGAGGCGATATGCTGAGAGCTTCTCCAATATTATCAAAGCCTTCGCCTGAATCATCGGGCGGAAAGGCATCCATGGCATCGAAATCGATGCCCATTAAGTCACGGATTGTATTACGGTACTCAATACGATTAAGTCTCCTCACCGTTATGTGGCCTGGATCTGGAAACTCCGGATCGATTTTGAATGCTTCGGATTTTATCCAGCGGGCGATTTTCTTCAGTTCCGAATTCGTGGGCTTGGGTTCGTCGTCAGGAGGCATGACACTTGCCCGCGTGTTTTTCAGAACCTTCAGCCACAGCTCTTGGTTGTGTATATCTTTCCCTTCTTCGAATTCGTCGAAAACCACCCCACCTTCGTTCATTCCGTAACCATGGCAATCGTAGCAATAGCGATCCAAGATGGGTTCAATTTCGCTTCGAAACGAGCTGAACAGATCATCCTTGGCCCATGCGATGTGGAAGATGGAGCTCGCAACAAAGAATGACAGCGGAAATCGGATACAATCCGCTGTTCCGACGAGGATCGCTCGAACTTTGATTGGCTGGGGGTAGATCCTTCTCATTCCGATGCTAGGCTAGATCGTTGCAGATTCGAAAGGCCTTTTGCAATCGGGAAACCCAGATTCCAGCTGAAAAATCTACTCTAACAGTTCAGTCGTTCCATTAGGTTTTGCAGGATCACTCTTTAAACAGGAAAAATATAAAGAGGTGGTGGATTTCCTAAAGCAAGCGAAAGAGAATATGGCTGAGCCATCGTGCTGCTTATGGTAGCTCCCTTGAGATTATAAGAATTGAGCTCCTTGCTCTCACAATCCTATTCTCCCCGCAGGGCGCGTGATGGGGCTATCCTTGTCTCTTGTTAGGCGGGAGACCCCAGCAGGCGAATCTTTCTTCATAGATTGGGTATCTACTCAATTGCTCGCTATTTCCATGTGATTTGTATTTAAAATCTGAATATAAAATTGATCTCCTTTGAGAGACTGCTGCTAGTTTCAGTTCTGTTGTATTACGGTGGCTGGTTTCAAACTAGCGGCCCTTTGGGCTGGGAGCCAGCAGGCTAGCATTCCTATGGCTGCCAGTAAAGTGAACACGAAGCCGAACACCCATGGATCTCGCGTAGAGACACTAGATGGTAACACGCCCTGCAGAATGTTTGTAGCGGCAAACGCTCCTGCAATGCCGATGGTCAGTCCGATAGCCAATTGGCTGGTTCCTCTTTTAAGCGCGAATTTTAATATGCCTTTCGAGGTGGCTCCTAGAGCCATGCGAATTCCAATTTCCTTAGTTCGTCGAGTATTGGTTTGCACAACCACCGCATACAGGCCAATTGAAGCCATTATGAGCCCCGCTACAGCGAAAATGGTAAACGCTTTGCCGAAAATTCTTAGTACCCATGTTCCTCTCCCCAGTCTTGTTTCCACGTCGCTTACCTCATACAGAGCCAAGTCGCTATCTACATCCTGGACCGCTTCTCTCAGCTCTTTGGAAAGGCTTAGCGGCGCGATCCTCGTCCGCAGTAAAAGGATCATAGTTCTTCTCGGTTCTTGATGATGGGGGATGAAGAAAAGCGGGGGCATAGGATTGCTATTGCCGATCGATTGGTCGATGTCTCCGGTAACGCCGACCACCGTGTGCCAAGGTCCTGTCTTGCTTGCGTTATTATAGAGCAATCTGAATCGCTTTCCAATGGGGCTTTGGTTTGGCCAATGCTTGGCAGCGAAACGACGCGTAGCGATGGCCACAGGTTCCGGATTCTCTTTGCGCTCGAATTCTTCGATTCGACTATCGTCTAGAATTGGGAGGTTTATCGCCTTCAGCCCTTCTTGGCTTTGGATGATATAGCTGGTTCGGGGAGCTCTTCTGGACTCCTCAAGTTCATGACCTTCCACCTCAATCCTGCCTCGGGAATAGCCGCCACCCGGGATATTCGATACGACAGCGGCATGCGAAACGCCATGTATCTCGGACATCCTTTCTGTCAATCGATCATATAGTCTAGTGAGAGAGCTATTTTCTGTGTAGCGCGCATTGCTTTCCATTGGAATGCTTAGATTGGCCGTCAGTATTTCATTTTCGGGTACAAACGGATTTAGGCTGCGATTTTCGTGGTAGCCTTTCAGCAACAGCCCGGCCACGGTGAGCAGTAGGAAGGTGAAGGTGAATTGAGCGATGACCAAGATCCCCATCAGCTTTCCTCCGGCGCGATTCGTCGAGGAACGAGCTCCGTCTTTGATTGATGCATTTAGATTGATTCGCGACGAGCGCAAAGCGGGCATGAGTCCGAATATCAGACCGCTAAGTATCGAAATAGCTGTTACATAAACGAAGGATGTAAAGTCCATTTCGAAAAGCACCCAATAGGGCTTTCCTACGTCCTGTGTGGCTTTGTCGAAGGCATTTATGCCTAACCAGGCGATGGAAAGTCCCATCATGCCTCCGATACAACTAAGCATGACGCATTCCGTGAGGAGCTGTCTGATGATCCGCGAGCGACTGGCTCCCATAGCGGCCCTCATGGTCAGTTCGTAGCTCCTCGAAATCGATCGCCCCAAGAATAAATTGGAAACGTTTGCGCAAGAGATGAGAAGTACCAGGCCGACGGCTACTAGCATTACCATAAATGCGTGACGCACTGGACCGCCATTTGCGTTTTCATGAAAGGTCTGAACGACTACGCCAATGTTCTTGTTCGTATCCGGATAATTCGATTCTTGGCGAAGAGCGATCGTTGCCAGATCCGCGTTCGCTCTTTCTTTCGAAATGCCTCGTTTAAGAATGCCATATAGAATCTGCTCTCGGTTCTGACGATCTAATCTTTGACTTTGTGGCTTTAGGGGCATCCAGATTTCCTCGTTGTTAGAAAAGTGGAAGCCTTCGGGCATGACTCCGACAATGGTCGCAAGATTTCCATTTATTTGAATTCTGCGACCGATTGTATCTATATTTTCATTATATCTATTGGTCCAAAGTCGATAGCTGATTATCGCTACGTTTGCGGAATCTAGAGAATCTTCTCCCCGGGCGAAGTTCCGTCCGACTACTGTGGAAACGGATAGCATATCGAACATTTCAGGCGAGATGAGTCCCATTCTCAGTCGCTCTGCAGGTATCCCAGCCTCGGTAAGGATAACCCTCGTCCTTTCGAAAGCTTGAATGCTCTCGAACGATTGGTTGCCTTCCTTGAATTCCAGAAAGTCAGGGTAGGAAACCCCTGCAAGTCGACTTCCGCTCGCGAGATTCTGGGATGATATCACCACAAGGCGTTCTCCATTGGGTACAGGAAAGGGTTTGTACAGAATTGTATGCACTAGACTGAATACGCTGGAGTTTATCCCGATTCCTATTGCTAGAGTCGCTATTACTGCGAAAGTGAAAAGTTTCTGGCGCGCCATTTGGCGAAAAGCGAAGCGGATATCTCGAATCAATGTGTTTAAAAACCAGATACCCCAAGTGTCGCGACATTCCTCCTTGAGGCATTCGACATTACCGAATTCGCGTAGGACTTTTTTGCGAGCTTCATGGGGATCCATTCCAGTCGAAGTAAGATCCGCGATCTCCATTTCGATATTTTGTTCAAATTCCCGAGATAGATCGGAATTCTTTCTGTTCCTGGAAAACAGAGTTGCAAGTCGGCTACGCCATTTATAAAGCAATCTCATTTATTGTCCTCCCTCTCTTTGTATCTAAGATTGTATTACGTTTTCTTGATCACTAGATTGATGGCGCTGGAAGCGGCCTCCCAGTGAGCGATTTCCGCTTCCATTTGCTTCTTCCCTGCCGAAGTGAGCGCGTAGACCTTCATCGGCTTGTCGGAGTCGCCAGTCTTCCATTTGGCTTTGATGAAGCCTTCGTTTTCCAGTCGGTGCAGGGCGGGGTAGAGAGAACCTTTCTGCACGCTGAGCGCATCGCTACTGAGCACCTGGATGCTTTTGGCTATGCCGTACCCGTACTTCTCGCCGCTGTTGAGAACGCGCAGAATCAGCAGATCCAAAGTCCCCAATAGTAAATCCTTTTTCTTTGCCTTCTTCATAGGTTAGATGTCTTACTGGTAAGATATCTAACCTAATATGAGTCAAGCAATTTAAGAATGTTTCGAACGCCCTTGAACTGAACGATCTTTATTGGAAAGAGGCTTAGTTGCTAAATCCTGACTTTGTTTTGAGCTGTCCTATTTCCCTCATAGGGCTAGCAAAGTCGCGATGCGCGGCGGGTGCCTAGCAATCGAAAAGGTCTACCATTCCCATTACGAGCGCGACCATGCCAAATGAAACAACATCGAATCGAACACTTCGAACTTCGGAGGAAACGGTTCGCGTAAATGAACTACGCTATTCTCGCTATTTTGCGAAAATAGGCAGCGATGAAGTCAAGTGTGATTGTGTTCGTTTCTCTGGGCGTGGTTACCGCCCATTACGCCCAAGTGCCTGATGACCAAAATCCTATTATAAGCGAGACGATTTCGGAAGGCGAAGCCATCATAAGCGAAAAGGATGCGGTGGATTTGGTTGAGGATTCGTCTGTCGGCGAGGCAATACAGCGTCGGCCGGATCTAGACTTTTCAAATGTGACAATAGATGGAGAGGGCTCAAATGTTTCCCTCGATAGCATTTCGGCGGATTCTGTGGAGTCAGTCGAAGTTATGAAGGCTGTCACTCCGGACCTTGATGCCGACTCGCGTGGCGGCTCCGTCATTCTGAAGTATAAACCGGCCTATCAACAGGAAGCTGTCATTCGCAAGGGAAGCTTGGAGTGGACTCATGATTCTCTGTATGGAATTAATGGGTACGATGCCAGTTTTTCCATTGGGGGACGTATTGGTGAAAGTGACAGTCTCGGGGGACGTCTCTCTTTCAGAGTGACGGATAGTATTACAGCTCAGGAGACTGCGCAATTTGATTGGAAATCAGTGGAGAACGATGGCGAAAGCCAATTCGTTTTGGACGACTTTAGCCTGCACGTTCTACAATGGAATCCGATTTCCAAGGAAATTGGGGCGGCCCTCGATTACAAATTGAGTGAGTATTGGTCATTGTTTTGGAGGGGCAACTACACAAGGAAAGATAGTCACGGAACGAGACCTAGGTCTGAATATGTTTTTGGCGAAGGCGAATATCTTGACGCCGGAGAAGGAGGCGCTGCTGTCGACGGGGCGCTTTTGCGTCGTGGAATAATCTCTTGGGATTCTTCCACAGACGAGATTGAAGCAGTTTTGGGTGGAGCTTATGAAAACGGAAAATCGGAGATCGATTTCAAGTTGACCTACAAAGACGAAGTCTTTGAGGAGCCTAGGACGTTTCTCGTGGACTTTACTCAAAGGGAAGTCGACCTGAACTACCAATTCAACGGTCCTCTCGAGATGGTGGTTGAACCTAGGGGCGATCACGAATTTTCGAATCCTGTCCTGTACGAATTCGAAGATCTCAATTTTCAGACTTGGGATTTTCTAGAGAGCGACTTGATTGGAGCAGTCGACTGGAAGCTAACTGCTCCATTCGGACAGGAGGGAGCCTTCTTCAAAGCGGGCGCCAAGAGCCGGGCAAGAGAAAGGGAGCTTGTCTCGAGGGGAAGTATATATGATCGCTATGACAGTTCTTTCGTCTTGCAGGACTTTCTCTCCGATCTGGCGTTTGATCGGCATTCCGATGGTCGATACATTCTGGATACGATCCCCGATAGCATTGGAGCGCGATCATTTGCGGAGGAAAATATCGAGAACTTCGACCTCAATTTACGCAGGACGCGTGAACGATCTGATCCGTATTCATACTTCGCTGATGAAGACGTGTATTCCTATTATGCAATGTATAGCTGGGAGCGGAAAAACTGGCGGGCGATTTTTGGATGGCGACATGAGGAAACCAAAGTGTCTTTTATTGGAAATGAGGTGATCCTGGGAGAAGACGAGTTGGGGGAAACTATATATATAGCGACTAATCCAACGATTGGAAAATCAAGCTATGGCAATGACTTTCCCAATGCCCATTTTCGCTATCGATTTAACGACAGGCTTTCCCTAATCGGATCGTATAGTGAAACAATCGAGCGGCCAAGATACGGCTCGGTGGTCCCTTTCCGGCGAGTCAATTTGGAATTGCGAGAAATAAACGAAGGCAATCCCGATCTGAAGCCGACCCTGTACGCGAATTGGGATCTGTCCTTCGATTATAGTCTTTCAGATCAAGCGTTACTATCGGTCGAGCTTTTCGACAGGGATGTCGAAGACTTTCTTTTCAATCGCACGAGTAAAGTTGTTGGCGGTATCTACGATGGGTTTGAATCAACTCGTCCGGAAAACAGTTCCAGCGCTGGTTTGAGGGGCGTATCAGCAACTTGGAAGCAGCCGTTGATTTTTTTTGGGATTCCTGAAGGTTTTTCTTTCAACGCCAAGCTTACGGAGCAAAGCACCGAGATAAGATACCCTGCCAGACCGGATGAATTACTACCATTGACTGAGTGGCCTGACCGAGAAGTGAACCTGACTCTAAACTACGAGTCGGATCGCTTTTTTGCCCAGCTCAAATACGAGTATGAGGATCAAGTAATCCTAAGTGTGGCCGAGGATGCTAGCGAAGATCGTTTCCGTCACCCTTTCACCCATTTGGGCTTGGATATCAATTACAGGATTCGAGACAAGGTACGTTTGTTCCTAAAGCTGGATAATATCAAGAGTGAATCGGACAACAATAGTTTCGAGGCGGAGGAAAGCCGGCCTATCAGGCATAGAACGGTGGGTTGGAGCGGAGGAGTGGGTGTTAGATTCGAGTTGTAGCAAAGCAGTCTGAGAGTTTGCCCTATAAATTGGAATATAAAATTTCGGATGACTGGAAGGACCTGTATTTGGATTGTAAGGACTGCCGTGTCAAAAACGCTGTTTCTGCTTACCGCCATCTTTGCGATCGAAGAAATTGAAGTAGTTCGAGCCGATGAGCCGATGGCCGTCGCAGCTTTGAACTACCAACAGTACTGCGCCTTGTGCCACGGTGGCGAACGGCAGGGTCACGTTAACGATCACGCTCCGTCTCTCCGGTCGAAATCGTTGATGACGTCAGGAGAGCGAGAGATGTTCAAAGCAACCGCTTACGGTAGATTCGGCACTCCAATGGCTGGTTTTCTTGATGAGCTGGGAGGGCCAATGAATGCGGATGAGATTCGCAATCTCGTGCGTTGGTTGAGGAGTCAAGTAGAGGTGGATTCGTTCGAGTTCAGCTACGATGCTGTTGCGGGCAACATCGAAATCGGGGAGGAGGTTTATGCCCAACACTGTGCCTCATGTCATGGAGCGAACGGAGAGGGCGGTACAGGTACGGCGCTTGGCAATCAGGCGATGCTGTCGCTCACGACGGACAAGTTTCTGCGGCATGCTATTGAGCATGGACGCGATGGTACCGCCATGCTTGCGTTTGGGGAAATACTGTCATCCGAAGAGATCAATGGCGTCACTGCGTTCTTGCGTAGTCGAGCGTCGGGATGGGCTATTGAAAAACCCGTTTTCCGAGTGCCCCCAACTGCTGGAGACTACGTGATAAATCCAGATTCCCTCGCGGCTGAGTTTGAGCTGACGGACGGTCTTTATGTATCCTCTGCCCAACTACTCAAGGCGCTCGAGGAGAAGAGGAGAGTGATTCTGCTTGATACACGGGCGCTTTCGCGTTGGCAGCTTATGCATATTGAGGGTTCTGTGCCTGTTCCCTACTATAATCAGGAAGTGGAGACACTGGCGAAAGACTTGCCGAATGATGGAACGATGATTGTGACTTATTGCGAGTGTCCGAGAGCGGCGGCCGAATCTATGAATAAGAAGATTCGAGAGCTCGGTTTCAGCAATACCGCAGTGCTGTGGGAAGGCGTTGGTGGATGGGTCTCTTTGGGCTATCCGGTTTCCAGGGGCGAAACCACTCGGATTGATGTGAAGAATATACAGTGATAAGAAGCTTCTGAACTTTAGAGGAACTGTATTCGATCCACCCTACCGGATACTCGGTTCATCATATTGAAATTATTCGTTCAGACTGAATTGAGCGAGTTCACCAAAAATATGTCTACCAATTATCCCGTTACAAAGTTTTCATGTCTTTGAGAGTGGCCAGCAATCAGGGTTTGGAAAAGGCTCTATGGAAACGGTACGGGAACATGTCCTTATTCCTCCTTCCCGCAGGGCCATGTTCGGAGGATTGAAGACAGGTCTCCCTGCCTTAAGTTAGCAAAATTTTGGATACGGCCGGTCCGTTACCTTTGTCAGTACGGTGTCTAAAAATCGACCTTTCTGATCGCATTTGCTGCCATATCTTTGTCGTTTGAATGGAGTTAAGTACGATTTGGTCCTTTCTAAAGAAGCTCTTGATTCCTGTCGGGAAACGGAACTATACCAAAGCTATGATCGCTAGTCGTCTTTCCAGATGTCGAACAAGGTTTGCCAGGTTTGGGCTGGTTTCGAATGCTTTTAGGCTTCTTCTGGCGTCTCCGCTTTTCGCGTTTTCGATCGGTTCCGCAGCGGCTAGCATTTCAAGCTCAAGTCTTATTGAATCCGAGGATCATGTTTTCGATTCCCTTGACTATCAGTTCCGTATCGAAACTTTGGTGAAAGACCTGGAACATCCTTGGTCGGTCTCGTTCTTGCCAGATGGCAGGATTCTATTGAGCGATAAGAATGGCTATCTCTCTGTCTATGATCAAGCAGGGGAGTTATTGGGTATGGTGAAGGAGGGGTTCCCCGAGATTTTAAAGGGTGCAGGGCCTGGTCTTTTTGATGTCGAGCCGCATCCCGATTTCGCTTCGAACCGCTTTCTTTATTTCATTTACTCGAAGCCTGTGCCGATGGAGGACGGCGAAGTAGGTGGCTTTACGGCTTTGGCAAGGGCTCGGTTGAAGGGAAACGATCGATTGATGGGTTTAGAGAATCTTTGGTTTTCGGATACTCATGCTTCTATTGATCCGCGGCAATATGGCTCTAGAATTGTATTCAAGGATGGATACGTTTATTTCTCTGTTGGAGATCGGGCGGATCAAGACATGGTACAGCGAATCGACATGCCTCATGGCAAGATCATGCGATTGCATGACGATGGTTCGATACCGGCAGACAATCCGTTCGTAGGCGTAGAAGGCGCGATTCAAGCCGCCTGGTCGCTAGGCCATCGAAATCCCCAAGGCTTGGATTTCCATCCTGGTTCTGGCCAATTGTTCAGCTCTGAGCATGGTCCGAGAGGCGGCGACGAGCTGAATATCATCGAACGTGGCGCCAACTATGGTTGGCCGGTGGCAAGCTACGGCTTCAATTACAATCTCACATCCGTTGCCGCAGTAGAGGAACGAGCTGGATTTAGCAGTCCCGTCGTTTTTTGGAATCCTTCGCTTGCGATTTGCGGTATCGATTTTTACGAGGGAAACCATTTCCCTAAGTGGAAGGGAGATCTTTTTGTGGCCACTTTGGCTGCCGAGGAATTGCGGCGCCTGACCGTTGTGAACGGCCGTGTTCTTCATCAGGAGACGCTGTTCAAATGGCAGGGTAGGGTCAGGGATGTTCTCTCGGGCCCTGATGGAGCCTTGTATGTTGTATTCAATAATCCTGGTCGCTTAACTAAGCTGGTCAACGTGCGTGACAACGTAGCCCACTACGATCAATTGGAGAAAGAAGGTGTCTTTTTGGAATACGGGAATTCGATGATCATGGCTAATCGGCAAAAGTACGAGTTGATTCGGCAGCGCGAATTGCAGAGAGGCAATGAAATCTCAATTGAGAATGATGTTGAGGCTCTGGTTGCCATTCATTGCCAGAACTGCCATGGTTCGGGACTTAAAGGCGTGGTTGGTCCAAGTCTGATTGATGGTGAATGGCAGAAAGTTAAGTCGGATCAGGATATCGCACGAGTCATTGAAAAAGGAATACCAGGAACGAGCATGCCTCCAATGGGAAGCTTTCTGGCAGAAGAGCAGATCAAAGCGATCGTGGAATACATTAGAAAACAGGAGAGAGAATATCTCAGCGCCCTTTAGTGACCATGCCCATCTTGGAAATAGAGATCTTGAAACGAAGCCCGGAGGATAGTTTGAGCAAAGCGACTGTCCAGGAATTGGCGGATGCGGCTGGTAGGATTTTGGATACATCGGTCGGACGTACCTGGGTCAAGGTTCGTGATCTACCAATTTCTCAATACGCGGAGAACGATTGTCAGCTGGAAGAGAGTGTTCGTCCCGTAATGGTCACCATTCTAAAGGCCAAGCTTCCAAGCCGCGAAGCGCTTAAGCGGGAAGTTGCCGATTTGACGCGAGCCTTTGCTGAGATTCTCGACCGACCCTCGAAGAACGTGCATATTAAATACGAGCCCGAGGGCTCTGGTCGGATCGCCTTTGGCGGCAATTTGGTTGAGTAGTCGGCGTTTAGCACGCTCTGTGCTCATCGTTCCCGGTCTTGACACGAGAGGAGCTCTGTTGGCCTAATCCCAGCTTTGTTTTGAACTATCCTATTCCCCTCTTAAGGCTAGCGAAGGCGCGATGCGCGTCGCCCGGTAGGCTGGAGCCCAGCAAGCGAAAAGTCCTACCATTCCCAATACGAACGCGACCATTACAAATGAGACGGCATCGAACTCCGATACGTCGTAGAGCATTTTGCTGAGGAATCGCGACAGGCCTAGCGAAGCTAAAAGTCCAATGAATAGACCAATGCCAGCTAGTCTCAAGCCACTAGAAAGAATCAGGTTTCGGACTGTTTGAGGCAATGCTCCGATGGCCATGCGTATCCCGATTTCCTGGGTTCTTTGTCTTACGGTGTAACTAAGAACTCCATACAGTCCAACGGCGGCTAAAGTGAGGGCCAGAGCCGATAGGATGGCCAGCAATTGCATGAGAAGCCGCTCATTAGAGATGGTTCTTTCGAAGAGGGAATCGTATGGTTGTAGTCGCTGTATTGGAAGATTGGGGTCAATATTACTCATGGTTTTTCGAATAGCCTTGGCAAGCGTCATAGGTTCCACGTTTGTTTCCATGATGAAGGATACGAAGCGAGGCGATTCTTGCGTAATGGGCACATAGATTTGCTTGTGGGCTTCTCTAGTCAGCCCGTACTGAGAAACGTGTTCGACAACGCCTATGATTGTCTTCCAGTCGTTTGGGTCCGAGGGAGGCCCTCCGTCGATGTTAATACGCCTGCCTATAGGGTCAGTGTCTAGAAAAACTTGTCGGGCGAACTTGCTGTCGATTACTGCCACGGGTTGACTTTCTCGAGTATCGAATTCTGTGAAAAATCGTCCTGCCCTAAGCTTCAAGCCGACTGCTGTGGCAAAATCGTTATTAGCCCAGAATCGCGAAACCGTCACGATTTCGCCTGTCTTTGGCATAGGTGTACCTTCAACATAATATGAACTAAAGGTGTCGCTACCCGAAAGAGGGAGTGGATTGATAATCCCTACCTCGCCAACGCCCGGGATGCTTTTCAGACTTTGCTTGGCCTGCTCCGTAATCTGGATACGCTTAAGCGCTTCGTTGTACTCGGAGCTATAGAGACTCCACGAAAACATTATTCGTTGATCATATTCTAGCCCTGGATCCGATTGGTAAAGCTTAGCCGTGGTTCTTAGCATTAGTCCTGCTCCGACAAGTAAAGTCGCTGTAAGGGCGAATTCGGTCACAATCAAGGCTGACTTCCACCTTCGTCCTTGCGACGACTCGCTTGTTCTCAATCCCGAGCTTAAGGCTTCTCGTTGCGAGATTTGCGTTGTTTGCCGGAAAGGCGCGAGTCCAAAAATAAAGCTGGTAATCACGCTCATAATCGTGAGGTAGAGAAGCGCTGATGTGTCGATTTGAACTTCGTTGATTCGTGGCAAAGCTGTACCGAAGATTTCCTTCAGCCAGCGCGTTGAAATGCCCGCGAGAAGGATGCCGATCGCTCCTCCTAAAACGCCAAGTGACAGACTCTCTACCGTGAGCTGTCCCAGTATCTGGGACTTGTTGGCTCCAAGAGCCGATCGAACGCCAAATTCCTCTCTCCGTCCTTGCGCTCTTACCAGCAGCATATTGGCCACGTTCACGCATGCGATGAGAAGCAGGAAGCTTGATGCCGCGAGCAAAGCGAATAGAGCTGGTTTGGAGTTGCTGAAGAGCTGATCCTCTAGCAATTTCATATATACTCCCCATCCTGTATTTGAATCTGGATACTCGACTTCCAGTCGCGAGGCTATGCTTTGCATATCGACTCGAGCTTGATCTAGACTAACGTCTGGCTTTAACCTGGCGATGACAACGAATCCGGGATGACTTCCACGGTTGGTGAATTGCCCTTCTCCGGTAAGTAGTCCTAGAGGAGTGAATACGTCTCGACTATCGATTGGATAGATTCCGGGGGCTACTCCGATCACGGTGAAAAGCTCTCCCGTGAGATTTATCGTTTCGCCGATAATCGTTTCTCTAGCGTTGAATCGGTTTCTCCACAGTTGCTCTCCGATCACTGCCGTGGGCTTTGCGCTGGGCTGGTCGTCTTCAGGAGTAAACAAGCGACCGATGATGGGATCTGCTTGAAACGCTTCAAAATATTCGTGGGTGACAGAATATCCACGCAAACGATGGGCTTCTCCCTGATCGATTAAATTGTAGCCCTGGCCTCGATACAGAGCGAAGGATGTAAAGCTGCTCTGCTGATCATGCCAGTCTCGGAAGTTCAGGTATGAGACCGAAAAATCGGTAAAACGCTCATGCCATTCTTTAATGAATACAATCTTCTGAGAGTCGGGGAAGGCGAGTGGTCTGAATAGTACGGAATTCGCCAGTGAATAAATAGCCGTGTTAGCTCCAATCCCCAAGGCGAGTGTCATTGCGGCGATGAGAGTGAATCCTTTATTCCTGAGCATCTGCTTCCCGGCCAATCGCAAGTGACGAACGAGATTTTCGAGGAATCGTGTATGCCATGCGTCGCGACATTCCTCTTTGTGGAACTCGAGATTGCCGAATTCCTTTAGGGCGGCTTTTCTAGCTTCCTCGGGAGGTACGCCTTGTGAGATCAGCTCTTCGATATGAGCCTCGAGATGGAAACGCATTTCCGTGTTCATGCGTTTTTCAAAGCTGGTTGAATGTAACCGATTTTTCATGACAATTTCCTTCCCTTTGATTGAATCACGAATAGGATTCAATGGATGCGAATGTTTTACACGCGCCCATATTTTAAATCCTACAGGCTACCCATCTGATAGCATGACTGCTTCCACAGCGGCCGAGAACTCTTTCCAGTTGGCTTGTTGGTCCTCCAATTGTTTGCGACCTTTGGAAAGCAGCTTGTAGAACCTCGCGTCGCGTCCTTTTTCAGAAATGGCTTCGTAACTCTTCACGAATCCTTTTTTTTCTAGACGATAAAGCGCAGGGTAGAGCGAGCCGACGTTCAGGCTAAAGGTGCCGTTGGAGATTTGCTTAAGCCTTTTGGCGATACCCCAGCCGTGACGATCTTCTATAGCAAGAGCCTTTAGAATCAGCATTTCCAAGGCTCCGAGTAGCAGGTTGTTTGATTTATTTCCCATATTTCGCTTAAATATCTAGTTATTCGATATTTCGATATTCGAAATATAATTGTCAACACGAAATTCATGGAGTATCTGGGGGCTCATGCATTGAGCGAGAATCCTCAGCTCTCATAGAATATGTACTGGTCTGATTAGAATTATCCGTTGAGCTTGGTCAGATTGGCCGAGTTGAACGTCGGTTTGCTGTCAGGAATGTAGGTGAGTAGTGAGTGTTTAGCACGCTCTATGCTCATCGTTCCCGGTCTTGACACGAGAGGAGCTCTGTTGGCCTAATTCGTCGATGCGCTTTGAATACATCAGCGGCTTAAGAGGAATCGCGATTCTTAGCGTAGTCTACCATCATCTCTTCTACCGATTCACCTCGCCTGGATTTGGCCAAGTATCGATTGGCGGATTAGATCTGCTTCCACTTAGTTTTCTGTCCAACGGTTGGATGGGTGTGAATCTGTTCTTCGCTCTTTCCGGTTTCGTATTAGCCTATCCCTATTTTTCGGGGAGTCGTTCTATGGAGTCCCTTGGCGATGCCAAATTTTTCTACCAACGCCGCTGTCGAAGGCTGTTTCCACTGTATTTTTTCAGCGTGGCGATTTGTATGATATGGGTTTCTCCGATTGTGAATGCTGAAGATCCTTGGCGGGACTTGCTACTCATGGGAACCTTTACCTTCGTATTCACCATCGAGATGTTTGGCCCTGTGTATAATTGGGTCCTCTGGTCGCTGGCTCTCGAAGTTTGGTTCAGCGCGGTATTTCCTTTTCTACTACTTGGAATTAGAAAGCTGGGTATCACTTGGATAGCAATAGGAGTTTTTGTAGTTGCTCTTGTCGTACGTATTTTGGGAAACGACGAATCTTTCAGCTATCTTGGCAACCTCTACATAAATCCGGCCAAGGACAGCTTTATCGGTCGACTCGATGACTTCATGACGGGAATTCTTTGCGCCTGGCTTGCGTTTCATAATCGAGCTAATTTCATTTCCGGGAGAAACGCTGTGGCTTTTCTCGGTTTGGCGATTCTTCTTTTTTGGATCTCCTCAATGCTGTGGGACTACGTGCTTCTCGAAAAGCTTGGTCTCTCCTGGAGGGCTTACATTAGCCTCTTGCTGAACTTCTCGATTTTCCTCGCAATCATGTCCCTCCATCGGATGCGGAATTTTTTGAAAACAAGCATATTCGAAAATCGAATACTTACGTGGCCTGGAGCGATGTCGTATTCTCTTTACGTCTGGCATGGAGTTGCCATAGCCTGGATCATCCAGGGGCAATTCACGTTGGAGAGAATCGCTATCTATCTCCTGCTCGTGGGAGCGCTCTCGACGCTTAGCTACCGGTACGTGGAATTCGGAACTGTTAAAAGCTGGCGGACTCTTTTTTACCCTACGGAGCGAAGCTAATCCTTGTTCTATTAAAATAGATCGAGCTGTTCCTCTTTTTCTACTCTTGGAACACCATCGCTCGCGAGTTTAGGAAATTCCGGCAGAAGCGGGTTCAACTTTCTAAGCTGTTCGTGCAAAGCCTTGCCGACAAAAGGAGCGAGGGTTTTATTCGCCGCATGGGCGAAGATGTAGGGCTGCTTGTTTTCAAGTATCCATTTATTAATGATTGGAGCCCATTCCTTAATCCAAGGCAGATTTTGCTCCATGTCGTTACCGCAAACAAGTCTTAGGAACGGCCGTTTGCCTTTTGCCGTTTTGCGAACCGGCATCTGCGGTTTGCGCGAGTGAGCTCTTTCTTCATCCGCATCCTGGGCTTCTCTTGAAAATAGGGGTCGGCTATCGAATATCACTTTATCCATTCCGATACTCGATAGAAGCTCGTCGAGTTTCTCTTCGCCCTCTCCTCTATCGAACCAGCTAATGTGTCGTGGTTCTAAGGCATATTCGAAATCCGATGGAAGGCTTTGCAGATACTGCTTAAGCGTATCGAAATTATTGATATTGAAGGATGGTGGAAGTTGAAGGTAGGCTGGTCCTAGTTTGTCTCCATGCTGCAGCGAGTCTAGAATCTTAAGGAAGGCCTTCGTTTCTTCCCCGCACTCCTTTAATCGCCTTTCGTGCGAGATTTCTTTTGGGAATTTAGGAGCGAAACGAAAACCCTCGCTTGATTCTGCCATCCACCTTTCGACTGTTGATAGTGGAGGCAGCGCGTAGAAAAGCGTATTGGCTTCAACCGTAGAAAAGACTTTCGAATATTCCGTAAGGAGGTTTTTGGGATCCGTTTTCGCGGAAAAAACGGGGCCAATCCAATCGCTATAGGCCCAAGCGGGGCAACCTAAGTAGTAGGGATGGTTTTGAATTTTCAGTTACGGTTAATAATTTGGAGCGCCGAAGATTTGGATACCCTGCAAACCGAGCATTTTCCTATTTCCCGTAGACTTCTTCAGGATCGAAGAGCGGTTCGCCACCATCGAAAACAAGCTCCCCTGTGTCGCGGTCCAGTTTTCTATAGAAGCAGGATCTGTATCCGTTGTGGCATGACGCCCCTTTTTCGCCGATTTCGGCTTTGACCAGAATGACGTCTTGATCGCAATCGGTTCGAAGTTCCTTAAGCCACTGGACTTGCCCGGACGATTCTCCTTTTACCCAGAGTTTACCTCGAGAACGGCTGTAGTAGGTGACCTTACCGCTTTCAATAGTGTGTTCCAGGGCCTCCTGGTTCATAAAAGCGAACATCAGAACTTCATTGGTATGTATATCGGTCGTGATACACGGAATGAGTCCTTTGTCGTCAAACTTTGGCTGAAGACTCAGGCCTTTTTCGATTTCCGCCTTATCAGAAGCGCGTTCCATTATGCAGCTCTTTGGCATAGTCGGGAGAATCAAGGCGAGAGGAGCTTCCTTGTAAAGAGGATTTACCGAGTTCTATTGCGGCTGATCTTCTAAGGCGTTTACCTTCCGTTCCAGCAATGGAATCAGCTCTGAAAGCTTGGCAATGCGAATCGTTCCCGATGGGACTTCAACATTTTCTTGGCTGAGAAGGGCAGCTTGGAAGCCGGCGTTTCGAGCTCCGATTAAGTCCTCCTTCAAACTATCTCCAACATGTAGCATTCGAGAAGGCTCGAGTTCCAGTCTTTTAGCTGCGTGCTTAAAGATTCCTGCATGAGGCTTCTCGAAACCGATTTCGCTTGAAATGAAAAGATGTTCAAAAAGATTTTCGTATCCGAAATCCGATACTACTATTCGCAACCGCTTATCCCAATTGGATAGAATCGAAAGGCGATACCTAGCTTCCTTCAACGCTTTGAGAGTCGCGGTTGTTCCCGCTTCAGTTCGCCATCGTCGGCCATGGCCAAACTCGGTCCAAAGCTCTTCAAACAGAGAATCGAAACCCTCTCCAGGAGATTCCAATCCCTTTAGCGTTTCTTTGACGATACGTCGCCAGTAGTCCTTCTCCCTCTTTTCTCCATCAAGGATCTCGCTATTTTTGGATACATGGGAAAACGCTTTTCTGAAGCCCAACTCAAGTGCGTTTTCGGAATTATCCAGACCATGCCTGAGCATGACTTCACGATAAACCGAGCCTACGGACGGACTCGGCTGGAACAGCGTGTGACCGGCGTCGAAAGTGATCGCCTGGATAGAGTAAAGGTTCATGCAGTATTAGCTCTCATTTGAACATCGAATATCGATTATGGATTTTCGAATGTTGAAGTTTTTTCTGCAAATCAGTCTTTCTGGGCTTTCAGATTTCTCTCCGCTGTTTTGATGCTCTTTACGAAGATCGAGATCAATTCATTACATTCGCAGCGGAGCTGCTCGATAATGTCTCCAGCTAGATAAGACTGCCTTTCGATGAGACGAAGCCAGATATTCGTTTCGCGAAGTTCTTTTAGAGCGATCTTCATTTTATGAATGAAGTCTTTTCTCGACTCTGCGCTTTGAGCCTCGCCGTAGTTGGGAGCTGGTGATGTTCCTGATCTGATTAGTTGTCCGGCAATATGCCTTCCTGCTCGATTCTCAGGTAAGCCTTCGACTATTGAAATTACCTGACCGGCAAATTCAACCAGTCGATCTTCAAGGTCATAGATTTTTGATTCTTTCATTTTCAAGAGTTGGAAAACACTAAGTAGACTAATTTCTACTTACATAGAGTTCCAACTCAACAACTTCAGCCCTCTGCGGTTTCTTGTTCTTTTTTCGATATTCAACCCGTCTTAGCCATCGCCGAGTTCCTTCAAGAGCTCGTATCCATAGATGCCTGTGCTGTGTCCATCGCTGAAATGAAACCGTATGGCGTAGTTCCCTACGAATTCCCAGCTCGTGACCGTCACTCCTGAGTAGTCGGGATTCGTTTCTCCTCCGTACTGATTTCCGAAAATGTCTCTCTCTCCCTTCGTCGATGCGCTGGGGGATGCGGCTCTCAAGGCGGACCCCTTGATATAGCCTTCGCTTCCATCCTCCCATGAAAGGGCGATCTCCTCTCCAATCAATTGTACCTCTTTTGGCCTTAGCATCGACGGCAAACCTAGCAAACCCTTCTCCAGAGAGAAGGATAAACGCTACGCTCTCTTCAAGTCGTTTCCCCGGCAGGACTCTTCGAATTGTCGATGCCCAGATCCCCTACGAGTGGCCATCATCTCTTCTGATCCGGATCCTCCCATGTAAAACGAAAGCTAAAGTATGAGCTCCGCTTTGATTCAGTGGGTGGATGGGAGCCTTAGAATGGTGGAAAGGGTTGACAAGTGGGAGAAAGTGGGAAGTTTTGGAGCAACGAACCTTTTTGTGAATTTTCGGGAAATCGCTCATGAGCCCAGCCAGCAAGCCTCAGTTCGTTGGAAACCACCGACGAAGCCTGGATTCGAAGAATCGTCTCACGATTCCTTCGATCTGGCGGTTTGATGGCGACACCAAAGAGAGTGGTTCCGAGACGGGACTCAAGACTCTGGCCATTCCGGACCCCAAAGGCTGTATTGTCGTTCTGCCTCCTTTCCAGGTTTCCAAGATCTACGACGACATTACCAATCGATCGATTCCCGAGGAGGAAATCCGTCAGTATCGAGATGTTCTACTTCCTCAGGCGGCGGAAATCGGTTGCGACAAGCAAGGCCGCATCATGCTTCCTCAGTATTTTCTGGAATTGGTGGAGATCAAGAAGGACGCCGTTCTGGTGGGCAGCCTTACTAATTATCGAATTTGGAGCCCTAAGCGCTGGGCTGAGGTTGAGGCCTCTAACAAGGCGCTTCTCGGGCAAGTGATCAATCGAGCCATCTTCTAGTTATCGTCATGAACACCCCCGAAAAACCAAAACCATCCCTCATCTCAGCCATCATGAGAGCGGCCGGTTTTAAACGCCGTCGCCGTGATCCGCTTCATCGGCTTTCGCTATTCGGCATGAGCGGTACTATCGGTCGTGGAGAGATCCGCCACTGCTCGACTTGGGATATTGGCGAATCCACCCCGAGCCATGCAGTCGAGCGACAGGACATCAGCGAAGTCGTCCAGGTGCGTCGCCAAGAATCGAGCCTCAAGTGGTCGCCTGAGAAAAAAGGCCAACTAAATGATATTATACGTCGCTAGTCTGCTAGGTGTCTCGCTAATGAGTGGACACGCCCCAGTTCTTGCCGAGGAAGCCTTAGAGCTGCTTCAGCCGCAAGACGGCGGACTATATCTTGATGCGACCTTTGGAGGCGGAGGTCATACTGCCAAGCTCCTTGAATCGGCTCATACTAGAGTCGTCGCCTTGGATCGCGATCCGGCCGCCGAGCATCGAGCGGCGTCATTGAAATCTCGTTACGGCGATCAGTTTGCTTTTCGCCACATGAATTTTTCGAATCTCGGCCAAATGGAAGAAGGACCCTTCGACGGCATTCTGTTCGATTTCGGAGTATCTTCCTTTCAATTGGATCAACTGGAGAGGGGCTTTTCCTTCAAAGGATCAGGGCCTCTCGACATGAGAATGAATCCCCATTCCGGACTCTCGGCAAGGGACTGGCTCGCTACCGCAAGTCGCGACCAGCTTTGCCAGGCCATCCGGGATTTTGGAGAAGAAAAGAACTGGCGAAGAATCGTCAATGCCATCATTGACGCTCGCGGCGCATCCCAGCTCAGCACCACAGCTGACCTATCCGACCTAATCCTATCCTGTACTCCAGCTAGGATGCGTTTCGGCTCGAAAATTCACCCAGCTACGAAGGCCTTTCAGGGCATTCGCATAGCGGTGAACGAAGAGCTCTCCGCCATTGAAGAGGGGCTTCCCTCAGCCTTCGAAAAGCTCAAGCTAGGTGGCGTTCTTTGCGTGATCAGCTTCCATTCGCTGGAAGATCGAATCGCAAAGAGGCTGTTTAGGAAATGGGCGGGAAGACCTGAGGGAGCAGGCGATCACCGACCGCAGGACATGCGGGAAGTGAAGGCCGAGCTCCTAAACCGACGACCCATAACGGCCAGCGACAGGGAGGTCGCTGACAATCCGCGGAGCCGCTCCGCGAAACTTAGAGGACTAAGGAAGGTCGCGTAGCAAAATGATAAATACACATTGGACAAGGAGTAGCAGGAAAATGAAAAATCGCAGTACGCTTAAATCGATCTTGAATCGCCAATTCGTATCCCTCGGAACCTACATGCCTCTCAAAAACGGCCTTTTCGATTGCCGTCGCGAAGAGGCCCTAGGGTCTGCTTCGAGCACGATATCTTTCAAGCCATTCGAACATACGTATCCGCTAATGAAGGACATCGACTCGATCCCCGTAGAGACTAAATGAAACGAAAGGCCAAACATAGCGCCGCAAGTCGCATTCTTAACCGCATCATCGCGTTGTCGTTGACGCTCCTTTTCCTCTTTGCCGCCTTTGGCGCCGGGGTCGTGAAGCTGCGGCACCAGAAGTCGCAAGTTGCCAATAGCATCAAGATTCTGGAAGAAGAGATTTCGGCCGAACACCGTGAGCTTGCCTCTCTTGGAATCGAGCTATCCAAGACCATGTCGCAAGACTACCTGATGCATAAGAATGACGTTTTCGGACTGAAGCTCGAAAAGCCAAGTTATGCTCAAATTGTAAGGGTTTCGGAAGAGCAAGCGGAGACTCGACTGCTGAACAAGTCTTCTCAAGGTTCGTTTACCGCATATTTGACTGTCTATAACTCTCCAGGCGACTAGGCGATAATGGCGAAAGGCTTTGTCCCAGGTATTAGAGTTTGGATACTCGGCTTTTGCATCCTTTTAGGCTACGGAGCTGTAGGCGTTCGGCTTGTAGAACTCCATGTCGATCGACGTCTCGCCGTTGTTGAAGAGATTCAGCGAGGTCGTTATCGGACTATTGAACTGGAACCGCGTCGAGGGGATATCTTCCTGTCGAAGAACGGCTTGGATTCGGACACGATGGAGCTCGTTGCCACAAGCCATATGTATTATGAAGTAGGAGTGGATCCCGCTCTTATCGACTTCAACGACATGGGTAGGCTACCGAAGGTGGCATCGCTACTTGGTGTGCCTCTTTCGAAAGTGGAATCGAGTTTTGGAATTCAAGATGGACGTATCTTTAGAAGAACTACGAAGCTGGGGGACCGTTGGAAGCTTCTGAAAAAGCGAGTCGACGAGGCCACTTATGAGAGGCTTATGGCTCTGAAGGTCGACGGATTGTATGGGAATAGCAGTTACACGCGAGTCTATCCAAAGGATCAGCTTGCGTCACACGTAGTGGGATTGACGAGAAACGATGGATTGGCTGTGTCGGGAGTGGAAAACAATTTCGATTTTTTCCTTCGAGGCCAGAAAGGCTGGAAGGAGGTTGAATTGCGCGGGGGTCGGGAGATGGCGCAATTCCGTCGAAGGGAGGCGCCCGCTCAGGACGGTTTGAACGTGGCGCTTTCCATCGATTCATTTGTCCAGAAGGCCATTGAGGAAGAGTTAGCCTGGATAGGCCAAACGCTAAAGGCGAAGTGGGCCTCGATCATCGTGTCCGAACCTCATTCGGGCTTTCTCCTAGCGATGGCGAATTACCCTTCATATAATCCGAATCAGTATTCTGAATACGATATTGGCAATTTGAGAAACCGAGCCATAACGGATCCCGTAGAGCCAGGCTCCACCTTTAAAATCGTCGCGGCTAGCGGAGCTCTTGAAGAACGACTTGTCGAAACCTGGTCTACCTTTGATTGCGCTGCTGATAGGATCAGAACTCCAAGCGGCTATGTGGCTAGACTGCCAGGCGATTCGCATCACAACGGAGTCCTCTCTGTGGAGGAGATCGTCGCGAAATCGTCAAACAGGGGAGCTGCTCATCTAGGGGTGACTTTAGGAGAGGACGCGTTTTATGGATACGTCAAGAAATTCGGTTTTGGCGAGATAGCCGGATTGAACATTGGCCAGGAGTCTCGGGGCATGCTTCAGCCTGTTAATCGTTGGAGCGGCCTCACGATCACTCAAATGCCCATGGGTCATGAAATTGCGGCTACACCCCTGCAAATCCATTATGCCATGGCTGCCGTAGCCAATGGCGGAATGTTGATGAGACCGCAAACCGTGCTTCGGGTTTTCGATTCGAATGGAGAATCCGATATCGAGTACGGTCCTATAGCGAAACGTCGTGTTATTTCCTACGATACGGCGCGAACCATGTCCGAATTGCTGGAGAGGACTGCATCGCCTGATGGCACTGCCGAAAGCGCTTCCATCTCAGGTTATCGGATTGCGGGCAAGACCGGCACTTCGCAGAAATTCATAGACGGAGCGTTTTCCCACACGCGCCACGTGGGGTCCTTTTCCGGATTCTTTCCCGCTCATGATCCTCAGCTGGTGATCACTGTTGTGGTCGACGAGGCTCAGGTGCCCGGCGTCGCTTACGGAAGCCGAGTGGCTGCTCCTTCTTTCAAACGCGTCGCCGAAAAGCTCATCCCTTACTATGGAATTGCCATCGCTGACGAGTCTCAGGGCTACGCTTTGGGAAGGGATCACATTAACCTTAATCAGAGGAATTGATTAGGACGATCAGATGCTTGCTGTTTTACGAAACCAATCAACTAAGCGTACTGTCGGTCGAGTTGGACAAAGCGGTTTTAACGTGATGAGTTCTGAAGGGAAAAAGCTGAGTGGATTGTTGAAGGGGACTGGAGCCAAGATCGAGAAAAGCGGGGTGGATCCGCTCATCACGCGGCTCGCCATCGACAGTCGGCGTGTTACGCCTGGGTGTCTGTTTTTCGCTCTTCCAGGGCATAAGCGAGACGGAAGTTCCTTTATCGATGAAGCTCTCTCTCGAGGAGCAGTGGCCGTAGTGTCCAAGAAGGCCAAACGGCTTGGTATGCCTAGGGCCGTCTTCGCTAGTGTCGATGATCCGCGACTGGCCCTAGCCCAAGTGGCGAGAGTCTTTTACGACAGTCCGGATAAGAGGCTGGAGCTTGTCGGAGTGACTGGGACCAATGGAAAGACGACCGTATCCTATCTTCTTAAACATTTTCTTTCACTGAACGGAAAGCGTACTGGTTGTTTGGGTACGATCGGATACGATTTGGTAAATCGAGCTCTACCTTCGTTTCGAACCACTCCTGAGGCTCATGATCTATGTGAATTATTGTCGCAAATGTGTGAATACGACTGCGAGCGAGCTATCATGGAGGTCAGTTCTCATGGGATAGATCAGCTACGTCTTGCCGGACTTGAATTCGATGCCGCTCTTTTTCTGAATCTCACTCGAGACCATTTGGATTATCATGGAGACATGGAGTCCTATTTTAATGTGAAACGGCGCTTTTTCACGGGCGATATTGTTCCTGTTCCGAAGACGAGGATCATTAATGTAGACGATCCTTATGGAAAACGACTGGCTCATGAATTCTCGAACGATCAAGGAGTAACGACCTTTGGCGGAGACGAGATGGCGGATTTGCGTTTCAGCGATTTGCGGCTCGAACAAGGAAAATCCACCTTCAAGGTTCATCTGGCTGGAAGGTCCCTCCAAGTCGTTTCCCCACTGATTGGCAGCTACAACGTTAGCAACCTCCTCGCAGCTTTAGCTGCTTGCGTGGCTCTCGGAGAGGACATCGAAGAATGCGCGGAAAGTCTGGAATCCTTCCAAGGCATTCCTGGACGTATGGAGAAAGTGGATGCAGGTCAGTCGTTTATGATCGTAGTTGACTACGCTCATACGGACGACGCTTTGCGGCATGCGTTGACCATGCTGCGCGAGATCACTCCAGGAAAGTTGAAGCTCGTTTTCGGTTGCGGTGGCGATCGCGATCGCGGGAAACGCGTTACGATGACTCAGGCGGCGTTGGAATTAGCCGATCACTGTTGGGCTACGGCCGACAATCCTAGAAGCGAATCTCAGGAAAGCATCTTCAAGGATATGGAGAAGGGAGTGGACGATTTTAGCAAAATCGACTTCGTAGTCGATCGACGTAGGGCCATCGAACTGGCCATTAAAAGCTCTGGCGAAGGGGACTGCATTCTTATTGCGGGCAAAGGACACGAATCGTTTCAGGAATTTGGAGACACCGTGGTTCCCTTCGACGATCGTCTGGTGGCCAAAGAGCTCCTGGAACTCATCAAGCTGGGCCAACACGGATAAAGGGGATGCCTAGTTTCAACAGCGAGCAACTAGCGGTTTGGAGTAGCGGAGAATGGGTTGATGCCGTTCCTCAAGTTCCTGTGACCGGCTTTTGCCATGACTCTCGCAAAGTGAAAGCCGGCGATCTTTTTATTGCCATCAAAACTCAGGAAAGGGATGGGCACGATTTTCTGAGCAATGCTCGGGAAAACGGAGCGGCGGGAGCTCTGGTATCCGAAACCAGACCGGATTGCTCTCTCCCGCAGCTAAAGGTTGTGGATACGCTTCAGGCTCTGCGGGATTGCGCAGCAGCCTATCGTGAAACTTGGGATGCCGAAGTGATCGGCATTACGGGCAGTTGTGGAAAAACAACTACGAAGGATTTGCTTTCTCTTCTCCTCGGAGAGGAGCCCGAAGTGCATGCGACGCTTGGAAATCTGAATAACACGATAGGGGTTCCTCTTACCCTGCTTGGAGCTGAAGCAGAACGATGCAGATATGCTATCATTGAAGCCGGCATTAGCGAAATTGGCGAGATGGAGCTCATGGCTCACTGTATTAAGCCTTCCCTAGCTGTATTCACTGCCATAGGACCATCTCACTTGGAGGGGCTTTTAGATGAAGATACAGTAGCTCGAGAAAAGGGCTTGCTGGCTCAAACGGGTTCGACTCGAAAGGCTTTTCTAGGCGATTCCTGCCAGGTTTATGCTGACCATCTTTTCGAGGGCTCCCGGGTTTTGCTCCAACCTTCTGATGAATTAGAAACGGAATGGAGCTACAGCACGACGTACGATAACGGATACACTCAACTGTCTCTCAGGACAACTGAGGGTGTTGAGAGCTTCCGTTATCGAGGCTATGGAAATGGATTGGCTTGCAATGTATCCCTTTCCATTGCCGTTGCGAAGGACCTGGGTGTGACGACCTCTTCGATACAGGATCGAATTTCCAATTGGGTGCCCGGCGGGATGCGGGGAGAGTGGGTGGAGATTGGACCATCTCGAATCTTTCTCGATTGCTATAATGCCAATCCCGTGTCCATGCGGGACGCTTTGGAGTCTTTCATTGTCATGTCAGTTGGAGATCGGCCTCGCCTATACATCCTCGGAAGTATGGAGGAGTTGGGCGGGGCCGCTCCGTTATGGCATCAGCGCTTGGGTCGAGAGCTGACAGCTCGACCGGAAGACATCGTCTTTCTGGTTGGAGAGCATGCGGATTCCATTTATCAGGGAATCCAGGAGTCTGGTAACAGTTTGTCGAATACAACCATGCTTCACTCCATAGATGAGCTGGAGGATCGCGAATTGGTATTCGAAGGCGATATTTTCGTGAAAGGAAGCCGCAAGCATCATCTAGAAGACGTTCTTAGCTACGTGGAAAACTGGTCTGTTGCCAAGGAGGAGAAATGCTAAGCTATCTTGCTGAATACGAAGAAGTTTTCGGACCGCTCCGACTGTTGCGCTTCATTACCTTGAGGGCGATATTGGCTGCGGGAACCGCTTTGTTCATCGGCTATGTCCTCGGTCCCTGGGTAATTGCTAAGCTGAGACAACTGAGTTTCCAGCAAAGCTTCCGCGACAAATCTGAAGTCGGCAAGCTGGCTGACCTGCATTCAGGTAAGAAGAATACCCCTACGATGGGCGGCGTGCTGATTTGCGTATCTCTCACGACAAGCGTCCTGCTTTGGGCTCAATTCAACGTCTGGACGCTCACCGCAATGTTCGTCTACTTGAGCCTCACCATGCTCGGCTTTCTCGACGACTTTCTTAAAGTGTCCAAGAAAAACAGTAAGGGCGTCTCTTCTCGCATGAAGCTTGCCTGGCAAGGAGGCACGGCCGTCTTGACGCTTGTGATTCTCCTAACCCATCCGCAGAGCGCCTCTGAAGTTCGGGAACTATGGGTTCCCTTTGTAAAGGAGCCGGTAATTCAGCAAATGCCACTGTGGTTTCTGTTCGGCTTCCTTCTGCTGGTTTTACTTGGTTCGAGCAATGGAATGAATCTTACCGATGGGGTCGATGGTTTGGCGATTGGCTGTTCACTCTCCGTTGCTCTTGTGTATGCGATTATGGCATACACGACGGGCAATGTCATTTTTTCCGACTATCTACTGATTTCCTATGTGTCTGGCGTCGGAGAATTGACCGTTGTCTGCTCGGCGTTGGTGGGCGCAAGCCTCGCCTTCCTCTGGTTCAATTGTCATCCGGCCGAAGTATTTATGGGAGACACCGGTTCGCTAGCTCTTGGAGGGCTGGTGGGAATCATCGCCTTTATGGTGCATCAGCCTTTCACGTTGATTATCGTTGGAGGGATCTTCGTGATGGAAACCATGTCGGTGATTATGCAAGTCGCTTCCTACAAATTGCGTGGCAAACGCATTTTTCGCATGGCTCCCATACACCATCACTTCGAATTGAAAGGATGGCCGGAATCGAAGGTCGTCATCAGATTTTGGATATTGTCGCTTATCTTCGCTATTGCCGGGCTGGGGACCTTGAAACTGAGATGAGGAAGCGCGATCTTCAGATTCCCCAGTGGTTGGATGAAGGCCTTTCTTTTCCTGTGGCGGTGCTTGGCAATGGGATTAGTGGAAAGGCTGCGAGTCAACTTATCCGCAAACTAGGAGGGACGGTGGTTCTCTACGATGAAAAGGGTGGCAACGGAATTTCCACAACTTTTGGGTCGCAAGAAGCCAAGGGGCACAGGCTAATCGTTCATAGTCCCGGTTTTGCTGAAGATCATCAGTGGCTGGAGGTCGCTAGGAGCGAAGGCTGTTCGCTGTGCACTGAATTCGATTTGGGAGCCAGCCTTTGGAGAGGACCTCTGGTTGCAGTAACGGGAACCAATGGTAAAACGACTCTGGTGGAATTCCTCAGCGTAGCCTTTCGCTGTGGAGGGATTGAAGCGTATGTGGCTGGAAACATTGGAATTCCTCTTTCGAAGCTCATTGCCGACGATTTCAATCGCGAGGCCATTTCGATTTGCGAAGTCAGTTCTTTTCAAGCTGCAAGCTCTCGCAGGTTGAAGCCGGACTACGTCCTTTGGACCAACTTCGCTGAGGATCATCTCGATAGACATCGGTCGCTTGAGACCTACTTCAAAAGCAAGTACAGGCTTTTCGAGCAGATGAGAGGCGACATCTTTCAATACGGGGAGAGCGTTCACCGATACGGCCTTCGTTTCGGACTAAGATTGCCTGAGTCCGGGCTCGTTTCAGACCACATTTTACCAGAAAGTCTGGGCATTGCCAGCACGGGATTCGCCTCGCTTCCAGAAAGAAAGAACTACTTGATGGCGAGAGCCTTGTGGCTCCGAATGGGACTGGAAGAAGCGGAGATTATCGAAGCGGCCCATTCCTTTCGGAAAAGCCCGCATCGCATGGAGCTTGTCAAAAGCGTTGATGGCATCTCCTTCTGGGACGATTCCAAAGCGACAAACTATCATGCCGTTCTCGGGGGTTTGGATCGATTTTCCCAGCCGGTTATTTGGATTGGAGGCGGCAAGAGCAAAGGCTGCGATGTTCAGCCATTTGCCGAAGGCTTGGCCGGCAACGTAAGCGAGGCCCATGTGATTGGCGAAACGAAAGAGGCTCTTTGCGACGATTTGAAAGCGAAAGGAATTAAAACCCATCCGCATGATACCATCGAGGAAGCGACGCAGGTCGCATTTGCAAACGCTTCGACCGGGGATAATATATTACTTAGTCCTGGCTTCGCCAGTCACGATATGTTTGAAGGGTACATTCATAGAGGAGAGGTTTTTAAGAAGGCGGTTAACAACTTGAGTAGTAAGGAAATTCGCCGAAACTAAATTTAGGTAAGAGGAAGGTATAGAATGAATTTCATCCGATTCGGAATCATCGCTCTTGTCCATGTTGTTATTCTTGGCGGCATCTACTTGCTGAGCGGAATTGGCAAAAGAGGAGACAATGCTAACTCGATGGCTGGAGCTAATGGGCTCGTCACCTGGTCCAATCAGGATCCGGACGCCAACAAGCCGACAGTAACAGGGCAAGCTGGACAGCCTTTTGATGAGCGAGCTGGAAATCTCACCGGCTACAATGCGGGGGATCCTGTCATGGTCTCGGAGCCGTCTCCAACTATGAATATGACAAGCGGACAGCGCTTTGATCCGACAAGGCCGGTTTCGGGCTCTGGGGATTCTACAGGGGAAGCGGACGAAACTGTTTTGCAGCCGATCCGTACCGAGCCTCTTGCTCCTTCGTTGTCAGAGCCGATGAAACCCGTACCCGAAGTCATTCAGTACACTGTGAGAAGTGGTGATAGTCTCTGGGGAATTTCGCGCCGATTTGGCGTATCTACAAAGGAAATACAATCAGCGAACCCTGGTCTTAGAGCGAGTTCTCTTCAAATTGGAAAGGTATTGAACATTCCGAGACGCAAGGATTATCTCGATGCGAACGTGAATATAAGCGCAGAGTCTGGTCAAAGTGGGTTAGATAGTTCAATTTATGTGGTAAAGAAGGGAGATTCGCTTTCGAGGATTGCGGCAAGACAGGGAGTGACGGTTACGGCCCTCAAGATAGCCAATAGCTTGAGCAACGATATGATCCGGGTCGGTCAGAAACTTAAAATACCTCAATCCGGTTCGCGTCCCAAAATCAGCGGCAATCAATTTCAGGGACTTCGCATCGTCGTGCAAGCGGGTGATAATCTCCAGAAAATCGCTATGCGCTACGATGTGAGCGTGAGAGACATACTTGTTCTTAATCGAATTGAAAATGCCAATCGTATCCGTATTGGCCAGACGATTCTGATACCCAATCAGCCCTCGCGACCAACAGCGCAGGAGCCAGTGACAAATCCAGTTCCGACAAGACCTCCGCCGCAGACAGCGAGTCAACCTGAATCTCTCGATCCTGCTATACAACAGCCTCTGGATACAATCGATGTAGTCGAAGACGATGATGCCATCGAAGAACCCGTGATTCCCATCGAAGAGTAAAGGAAATGAGTCGACGCGCAGCGCAGAGACAGTCAACGGGACTAACGTTTCTGACCCCAGCGATGGGGGTGCTGGTCTGCGCTACGGTTCTTTCCGTTTTGGGGGCGATCGTTCTGTTGAGCGCCAGCCTTCCCCTCGACGACGGAGCTCCTTATCGATTTATCGAAAAGCAAATCAGTTGGATAGGTATCACTCTCGTAGTTGGGCTTGCGATACTGAAACTTGATTTGGAATGGGCTCGGAAATTTATCTGGCTTGGCTATGGAGCATGTTTGGCGGGTTTGGGGCTCGTGCTTGTTGACGGAATTGGAACGGAGGTCAATGGCAGTAAAAGCTGGATACGTTTCGGCGTCATTGGAGTTCAGGTCGCGGAGTTTGCCAAGATTGGTCTGGTATTCGCCTTAGCCCATTATTTCAGCCTGATACGGTCGGACACCAGAACTTTTTGGAAAGGCTTTATCGCTCCCTGCCTGTTCATCGGGATGGTTGTCGGCTTGATTCTGCTCCAGACCGACTTGGGTACGGCTCTCATCATCTCTCTCGCCAGCCTTTGCATCCTTTTCCTGGCCGGTTCTCGAATAGTTTTCCTCTTGCCTTCCGCTCTGCTGGGAATTCTTGGAGCCATAGCCTTTGTCAGGTACGATGTAGAACGTTGGAGTCGACTTACTGCCTTTCTTGATATGGAAGGGCAGAAATCGGGCGATGCTTACCAGATTTGGCAGGCGATCATCGCTTTCGGAGCAGGTGGCGTGAATGGAGTTGGATTGGGCAACGGCCGTCAACAGCTTCGTTTTCTACCGGAAGCCCACAATGATTTTATTTTCGCCGTCGTGGGTGAAGAGTTAGGATTGATCGCTACCTTAGTGATTGTGGTTGTTTTTTCGATACTTTTTGTAGCTGGTTTCATGCATCTTCGCTTTGCCCCGAATACTTACCAGTATCTTCTTGCGGCTGGCTGTCTGTTGACGATTAGCATCCAGGCTATTGTTAATCTTGGAGTGGTTACGGGGCTTTTGCCGACTACGGGATTGCCTCTGCCTTTCATCAGCTATGGGGGTTCGAATTTTCTGGTGATGGGCATTTGCGTCGCCATTCTGATCAACACGAGCCTAGCTTGGGGCAGGCCAGCTCTAAAGGATTCGAAACGCAAACTCAGAGAGCTAAGCTAATGAGGCGAGCCTTGATCGCATGCGGCGGGACTGGCGGACACCTCTCCCCAGGAATTGCCTTGGCTGAGGAAATGATTTCTCGCGGTTGGGAATGCGAATTGCTGATCAGTACCAAACAAGTGGATTCAAGATTGGTCAGAAAGTATTCGTCGTTAGACTACACGTCGATTCCGGGAAGTCCTCCGTCTTTGAATCCTGTGCGATTCGCGCGTTTTGCCTATAATCTGGTCCAAGGATTTTTGCAATGCATGGTCATCATTCGCCAAAATAAACCGGATGTGGTTATCGGGTTTGGCGGGTTTCTGTCCATGGCGGCCTTGTTTGCAGGAAGGGTTTCTGGCCTGCCGGTCGCTATTCACGATTCAAATCGTATTGCTGGAAGGGTTACCCGAACGGTTAGCCTATTCGCTCATAGGATTTACCTTCCAGAGGGAGTGAGGATAAAGACTGCCCACTCCAGTCGTATACGGCCGATTGGCGTGCCTATCAGACGTGAAATTCATCCCATATCGAAAAACAGGGCAAAGCGTCATCTAGGTCTAAATCCGAGCATGAAACTCCTGGTGGTTTTCGGAGGCAGTCAAGGAGCTTCCGCTCTCAACGAATGGGTCAAGTCGAATATCGATTCGCTGGCTCAGGAAGAGATTCAGGTCTACTGCTTGATGGGAATAACCGGGGGCAGCAATTCTGAGTTAAGCTATCGCTCGCGCAAAGGGACGCTGATCAAATCTATCTTCCGCCAGTTCAGTGATGAAATGGGTGTTGTTCTTTCAGCAGCCGATCTGGTGGTTTCTCGCGCTGGAACAGGCAGCCTAACCGAGATTGCTCGCTGCCGAGCTCCCACCATTACTATTCCGTATCCGTTTGCCGCTGACAATCATCAATACTACAATGCCCGTCACTTCGAAATGCACGGATGCGGTATTCTCATAGAACAGGAATACATTGGCAATCTGCTTGATGAAGTGAAGGACACCATTTACAACGACTGGCTCTTGCAGCGCTTTCGAGAAAACCTTTCAAGACTTGATGACTTCCATGCTCAGACGAAAATCGTAAAGGATCTTGAAGAGCTGATACTCGAAATGGAGGCGCGAGCTCTCCAGACTCAGGCTAGAAAAGGGGAATCGCTGTCGTAGAAATGGACACCATTCCCGAGAAAGCGCATTGTGTCGGTGTCGCCGGGGCAGGGATGCTGCCGCTTGCCATCTGTCTTAGTCAAAAGGGACACTGCGTCACCGCGGAAGACAACAATCTAACTGGGGAGGCTCGGAAGTATTTAAACGAATACGGAGTCCGAATACTGGATACGCCAGACTTTGATAAAGGAGGTGGTGTGGTGATCAAGTCTTCGGCTGTAGGGGAAGATCATCCTTCCTTGAAAATGGCAAACGCTTCTGGCTGGCCTATACTTCTTCGTGGAGAATGCCTTTCCATTCTCGCGAAAGAGAAGCGATTGATTGCCATTGCCGGTTCGCATGGCAAGTCCACCACCTGCGGAATGATGATCGATCTGTTCTCGTATTTGAAGATGGAGGCGAGCTATGTTCTGGGCGCGGTATTCGATCGGAAGCGCCCCCCCGGAAGATGGGATGAAAGTCCATGGCTTATTGCCGAAATTGACGAGAGCGATGGCACCATTGAAAACTTCCATCCGGAAGTGGCTGTCGTCCTTAACGCTGACCTCGATCACCATAGTCGTTATTCGAATCCCGATGAGTACCTCGCTGTATTCGAAAGGCTAGCGCGCCGAACGGGAAGTTTATTTATTGGTCCGGAATCGCTCCGGGACTCGCTTGGTCATGAGGTTGACGAATCTACCAAGGCTATTTGGCTGGAGGACTTCCCTGGACGGGATTGGCAAAGCAAGGGGCTTGCCGCATCCTTTTCATCATTGCGCATGCTTTTTGAGGATGGTTCCTGGGAACGAGTTTTAAATCGCTCCGGTCGTTTTAATCTCGCCAACGCCGTTTTCGCGATCACGGCAACTGCTGAATTAGCGGGAATCAACAATTTGCCCAACTGTATTGAATTTTCGGATTTAAAGCGCAGACAATCGTGCAACTACCTTTCTCCCAAACTACGTGTTGTCGATGACTATGCGCATCATCCTACCGAGATCGATGCGCTGTTCGAAAGCCTGGAAATAGAAGAGAATGAAGAGCTCGTTGTCGTTTTCCAGCCTCACCGCTTTTCGCGAACCGCCATTCTCAAGGAGGCATTTGCCGCCAGCCTTTCCAAGGCTGGTGTTCTGTACTTGCTAGACATCTACGCGGCCGGCGAAGAATCCCATGACCCCGATTTGGATCAATCGTTTTTCGAGACCTGCTCATCGAAAGGCATCGAATGTGGACGATTTGCAGGTATTGACTCTCTTGTCACGGATTTAGCGGCAAAGTCTGAAACGTCAGAAGTTCTTCTCCTGTTTCTTGGGGCTGGCGATACTCATCAGTTGGCCAGCGAGTTTTCCGATCGTTTCGCCAAGCGAGACGGTAAATGGGGACCGCTTTATCGCGGTCTAGGCAAGGTTGCGGAAATCCATTCTCGTATCGTTTCCCAGGAACCGCTGGCTGCCAAAACGACATTGAGAGTAGGCGGTTCAGCCGAGCTGTTTTTCGAACCAAGTAGTCGAAGGGAATTGCAAGCCGTATTTAAAATCTGTCGACAGAAAAGTTTGCCGATTTTCTCATTGGGTAGGGGATCCAATCTCGTTGTTCCCGACCAAGGTGTTGAGGGGTTAGTGATTCGCCTATCGCATCCTATTTGGAAGCAATGTGAGGGTCTTGACGCTGAAAGAGTTCGCGTTGGGGCGGGTGTCCGTATCAAAGAGCTCTGTGGTTATGCCGCTCGTAATGGATTGAAGGGTTTCGAGTTTCTAGAGGGCATTCCGGGAAGCATTGGAGGAGCCCTGAGAATGAATGCGGGCGCTATGGGAGGATGGATGTTCGACGTTGTTGAAAGTGTGACGTTTTTAACCAGTGACGGCGAAATGGTTACTCGCTTGTCTTCGGAGTTGACTATTGGATACAGACGCTGTGACGAGCTTGTCGACGCGATTGCCATAGAAGCTGTTCTACGCTCCGTCGAGTCTGGCTACGATGAGAACGACATACGTCGCTCTATCGATGTGTATCAGAAAAAGCGAAAGGAAACTCAGCCCCGCGATCCCAGCGCGGGTTGCATTTTCAAGAATCCGGACCAGGACTCGGCAGGCCGCATTATCGAGGCCCTTGGCCTGAAAGGCGCTGCCATTGGCGGAGCTGAAATCAGCTCGGCTCATGGAAATTTTATCGTCAACAAGGGTGGAGCGAATAGCCAAGATGTAATAGAATTGGTAAAACTTGTACGCAGGGAGGCTCTTGATCGAATGCAAGTTGAACTTGAGCCGGAAGCCCTATTGTATGGTATGGAATGGACGGATGCCCTGAGATGAAAAATCTTGCTAGAATCGCTGTCTTGTGTGGGGGCGTTTCCGGAGAACGCGAGGTTTCCCTGGGCTCTGGTCTGGCTGCAAAGGAGGCCTTTTCCCGTATTTTCGAGGTCGATCTTTTCGAGGTGAATGACGAGAGACTGCCGCTTGGCCTCGAACCTGAGAAGCACGTCGTTTTTTCGACGCTTCACGGCGTATTCGGCGAAGACGGACAGGTCCAGCGCCTTATGGACGCCGCTGGAATCGCCTATGCCGGATGCGATGCCGCCAGTAGTGAATTGACTTTCGACAAGGTAAGGACGAAACGAATACTCGCCGATCTTGGCATGCCGGTCCTCGAACAGATCGTTTTCGATAAAAGCTGCGTTCCGAACGCGGGCGATGCCTTGCGTGTCTTTGGAGGAAACGTGGTCTTGAAGCCACGCGCTCAGGGAAGTAGCTTAGGCCTGTCTATTCTTGATAACGAAGCCGTGTTATCGGAGCGCCTTTCTAATTTGGAGTACAATGATTGGCTCATGGAGCCGAGAGTCGAGGGTCGAGAAGTGACGGTTGGCGTGCTGCAAGGCGAGCCGCTAGAGATTGTCGAAATACGACCCAAGTCAGGAGAATTCGACTACGAAAGTAAATATACGAAAGGCTTGACGGACTATCTCGCTCCTGCTCCATTGAGCCCTGCCCTTTCATCCAGGATTAAGGAGATAGCTCGAACTTCGTATCAGGCTTGCGGATGCAGGGATTTTGTCAGAGTGGATTTTATGATTGATCAAAACGAACATCCTAGCGTTCTTGAAATCAACACCTTGCCAGGCTTGAAGGAAACAAGCCTTTTGCCCATGTCGGCTAAAGCGGCTGGTATCGATTTCGAGAATCTCTTGAGACGGCTTGTGGAGCCTGCCTTCGAGCGTTTTCATCAGTTGTATTCAGTTTGCTAAGATGCCTAGAAACGCGGCCAGCAAAAAGGGAAGCTCCAGCAGAAGCTGGAAAGACATATCCCAGGAAGTGAAACCGAAGGCGATGAGCTCGACTGCGTGGAAGCGCTTGCAGGTCGGGCGCCTTAAGAGAATTGGACTCGCCTTGGTGGTCGCAATCGTTGCGATTGGAGCGCTTCGGTTTGCGACCAATGTGAATCATGGTCCTAGACTACTCAACACGGCCGGGAAGGAATTGCCTGTTCGTCACGTGGAAGTCGTAAGCGATGGCGTGTTGGGTAAAGAATGGATACTAAACCAGTTGGACTTGGATGCCCTTGGCAATAATCTACTAAAGATAGACGTGGCCTCGGTACAGCAGGAATTTGAGGCCATTCCTCAAGTAAAACGAGCTCAGATCGAGAAGCAGTACCCGGATACGTTGTTTATTTCGATTCAGGAAAGGGAACCTATAGCCAGAATTGTAGCGAGAAACGCGAGCGGAGAGCGTCTTCGACTTCTCGTTGATGGCGAAGGCGTCGTGTATGAGGGTGTTCACTACGACTCGTCCTTGATCAATGTGCTGCCCTATTTGGACATTAAAGGTCTGAAGAAGGAAGATGGAAGATTTCTTAAAATCGAAGGGCTAGATGAAGTCGGCAAACTGTTGAGCGAGGCTAAATCGATCGCGCCTCATCTCTACCGAAGCTGGAAAGTCGTTTCTCTGAAAGATTCGCCTCATATTATCGTCAGGAGCCGTACAGTGAAAGAGGCTCGTTTCGAGCCCAAGAATTATCGAAGGCAGTTGGCGAAGCTAGACTACATAATCGATTATAACCGTAGCCGAATGATGGGCCAAGTTGCTAAGGTGGATTTGACTCTTGGAGCTCAAGTTCCGGTCAAGGCTACTGTTTTCACTCAATGATTTTTTCGAAACTGGAGTTATCGATCAACTAGAATTAGCGTGCATAAATCTAAAGTCATTGCCGGGGTTGAAATTGGGACCAATAAAGTAGCTGTCTTGCTGGGGGAAATACAGGAAGGCAAAAGCTTGAATGTCATTGGTTTTGGCCATTGCTCTTCCAGAGGGGTTCTCAAGGGAGAGATTATCGATTTCTATGAGGCGAGCGATTGCGCCCATGCGGCCATTCTAGCGGCTGAAAATCAAGCGAAGGTAAAGATTGATGGAGTTTATCTAGCTCTCAGTGGCGGGCACATTCGGGGTAGATCAAGCGAAGCTTCGGTAAACATCACTTCCACTGATGGCCGCGTGACGAGGGAAGATATCGAGCATGTCTCGGCTATGGCCAAAGAGCGGGACCTGCCGGAAAATTGCGCCGTCATTCACCATTTAAGAAGGCCTTACGCTCTCGATGGGCGGATGGTGGAGCAGCCGATTGCGATGGAGGGCGAGCGCTTGGAAGCCAACTACTGGACAGTTTATGGCGATGATCGGATCATTAGCGATGCGATTCATATCATTAATGGTTTCAATCTTCACGTAGACGATGTCGTGCTATCCGGCTTGGCTTCGAGTGTGGCGGTAGCAACCTTGGAAGAGAAAAAGAATGGAGTACTGGTTATCGATATCGGGCGAGGGTCGACGGATTATGCGGTGTTTATGAATGGGCGCTGCATGTCTGCCGGTTGCATTCCAATTGGCGGCGACCATATTTCGAATGACCTTAGTATTGGATTGCGAATACGACTTAAACAGGCGGATAGTCTTAAACATCGCTACGGATCTGCTATCGTGGAGCACAAGGACAAAACCGAAAAAGTCTGGCTCAACAACGATTTGGAAATCGGCGATAGGCTGGTGCCGCTTTGGAGTATCGAAAAGATTGTCGAGCTGCGCGTTCGAGAGTTGTTTAACGTGGTTCGCAAGAAGCTGGGAGCTCTTGCTCGGCCGGAAAGGTTGCCTGCCGGTGTTGTTTTGTGCGGAGGCACTTCGCATTTGAGAAATATTGAAATCTGCACGGCCGATGTATTCGAAACGCGGGCACGCATTGGCGATAACGGAGCCATGGCTTCCGAAGAGTTGAGGGATTCCCAATACAGCGTGGCTCTTGGGCTTTTGCATTACGGGTTGCGTTACCAGAATGAGCACGATCACGTTACGCAAAGAAATAGAGGTTTCATGGGAAAACTTAAGGGAATGTTTCAAAAGGTTTAGCTGCAATGATTGAGGAACCGGAGTTATTTGAACGGGAAGAGGGGAAAATCCGCATGAAGGTGATTGGCCTGGGAGGGGCAGGTTCGAACATGGTGGACAGGCTGATGCTATCCAATCCTCCGGAAGTGCATCTATCCGTTCTGAATACAGATCACCAGGCTTTGGCGAATTCTCCTGTGTTGGACAAACATTGTATCGGGAAGTCGATTACGGGAGGCTTGGGAGCAGGAGGTGAGCCTGATGTTGGGCGAGAGGCTGCATTGGCGGATCGCGCGCTGCTTGAGGAACTATGCAACGACGTGGACCTTCTTTTCATTTCGGCTGGATTAGGAGGTGGCACGGGAACCGGTGTCGCTCCGGTGTTGGCTGACATCGCCGCAAAGTCGGGCGCCTTAGTGATTTCCTTTGTTACGCTTCCCTTTACGGTTGAAAGAGCCAGAAGATCTAAAATCGCCCAAGATGGTCTTGAGCAATTGAGAGATGTATGCAATGCGGTGATACCTTTGCCGAACGACTTGCTGATCCAGGAAAGCGAGCCAGGCGCTTCATTGCTCGATGCGTTTTCGCAGGCTGATGCATGGGTTGAAAAAGCCATCAAGTCCATCTGGGCTATGATGCACAAGACGGGCCTCATTAATCTGGACTTTTCTCAACTTAGGCAGGCTTTCTCAAAACGAGCCGGAAAAACCTTGTTCGGCTTGGGAGAAGGGGAGGGCGAGGATGCTATTAATAGGGTTCTGGAAAGTCTTAAGCTATGTCCGCTCCTTCATACTCCTGAATTCTCCAAAAAAGCGGAGCATTTGCTGGTGAACATCGTTGGTGGACCTGCTTTAGGCATCTCGGATGTCCAGCGTATCATGGATAACATTACAGACGAGTTTGGGAAGGACGCCAACGTCATAATGGGATCCGTGGTGGATGATTGTCTGAAGGACCGTGTCGAAATTTGCGTTATAGGCACGAGCGATCTTCGAGCTGGTTCGCCTTTTATTTCCCGACGCTCCTCCATTCCCAAGAAAGTGAAAACCGAAGTTCCTTCCAGTAAGGGATCGGTTGAAGATAGGGTGGAAAAGATAAAAAAGAAAACCCATGTTCGCTCTCGTAAAACGTGTCAGGATGAGTTCGCTTTCAACCATAGCGAGCCGAAGGGCGAATTCGAGAATAGCGTTGGCACTATTTTCGAAGGCCAAGATTTGGATACGCCCACCTATTTTCGCAGAGGAGTGAAAATCCCTCTTTAAGCGAAGCCTGCTTCGTAGAGGAAGCTACTCGAATATCGGCAGGGTCAGAGTTAAAATCGCTCCCTGAGTATCCTCTCGGTTAGCTAGGGAGCAAGTGCCTCCAGCTCCCCATATATTCGTTGCTATGAGAGGAAGTCCTAAGCCCATGCCATGGACTTCTCCCGTAAGGAATCTGTCCGCTTGCCAATAAGGTTTCCAGGCGTTTTCGAGCTCTGCTTGCGAAATCGGTTCGCCGTCATTCTCGAAGGTAAAGATAGCTTTGTTCTCTGTATTCAATACTTGAATGCTGCAAAGTATTGTTGGAGATCCATTCGAGTGGAATTTTACCGAGTTCTCAAGAATTTCCCGTACGCACGCCTCGAATTTAAAGTTCGAGATATTCGTTCTCCAAGACTCTTTTTCCCCGAGGTCTGCCAGGAGGCAGAATGGCATTCCGTCTTCTTCTCCAATAGATCTAAGCTGATCCTCGAGCTGTTTTAAGGTGGTGGTCTCGGCCGTGCCATTCGAAGTATTCGATTCCAGAAATCTCAGTATGGACTCGATGTCGTACTCCAATCGATCGATACCCTTTTTTTGCAGATTGCTGACGCGTTTAAATAGACCGCTTATCTCCGCCTCGGCGGAGGCTCCCATCATTTGCTGGGCAGCTTTTAGCGCATTCAGAGGAGTGAGTAGCTTATGCGACATCATACGTGAAAAGGTGTGCTTTTCCTGAAATGAAAGCATGCTTTCCGTTATATCTTCCATTCTGACCAGCTTTGTGTCCAAAGCCATTTGCTCGAGGCCGAGAATCGTTACCTTCACCCAGTGGACAGGGTCATTCTCCGTTTGCGCCTGTATTAGAATGAAAGGATCGAATTCCTGGATTTCCGGTCGAGGCGGGCTGCTCCAAAGCTCTTTGATTTTATCCGGCTTGCAAATGTATTTATCTTTTACCGTGTCGAAGAAGATTGGATTCGCGTTGATCGCTTCTTCAGAGAGCTGGAGCATTTCTCGAGCCTTCGGGTTGGAGAACGTTATACGATCCTTTTCATCAAGAAGAACGTATCCAAATTGCGAATTCTTGACTACCCATTCGAATTTAAGTCTTTCTCCGCAAAGCTTGCGATAGCGATTTAGTCGTGAGATTCCTCTGACTCTCGATCTGAGTTCGAGTTTATTGATCGGCTTGGTGAGAAAATCGTCGGCGCCTGCTTCTATTCCCTTTATCATGGACTCGTCGTCTTCGAGAGCCGTTATTAGTATAATCGGAATTTCTTCAATTTCCTTGTCCTTCCTGATTTCATTACAGACTTCGAACCCGTTTTTTCCCGGCATCATTACATCAAGAAGTATTAGGTCTGGATGCTCTGATCGAGCTATGTCTAAAGCTTGAATACCATTTTCGGCCAAAAGAAGTTCATAGCCTTCGGAGGCAAGTAGGCCTTCCATAGACCGACGAGCCCCGATGTTGTCATCAACGATGAGAATGGTCGCTGTGTATGCTTCGCTCATTGGTTTGAGAGCTTCTATTTATCGATCGCTTTATGTCGGTAATCGTAAGTGGTTTTGGAAACAGGTTGGCAATGCCCAGGCTCTTTGCGAAATTCTTTTCCGATGGAATGTCTAGACTCGTCGTTGCGACCCAAGTCGCGTTTTTCCAGGTCTTATTTCTCATTGTTTGCTGGATCCATTCGAGGCCTTGATTCCTTACGGTTGCTAAGTCGACAATTACGATATCAGGCTCCAGCCTATCAGAGTAGGCGCTGAGCTCATTGGGTAAAGCGACTACCGAATTCGAAAACCCATAGCGAAACGTGATATCGGATTCCATCATAGCGATCGTTTCATTCTCGTCTATCACGATGGCTAGATTCGCCTTCGATTGGGATGCCGAGAGGTCCGCAAGAGTAGTACGGCTTTTTTTGCCCCTACTTATCTTTCGACTCACGGGAAGGGTGAATCCGAAAGTGGATCCTTTTCCAAGCTTGCTCTGGACTGAAAGGCTTCCTCCATGGAGTCCTACCAGTCTGAATACGATTGCAAGCCCGAGCCCTGTGCCTTCGTATTTCCGGGAAAGACTGTTGTCTAGTTGGGAAAATGGTTTGAATAACTGGTCTATATCCTGATTTTGGATACCAATTCCATAGTCTTTGACTTGAAATTCGACACGCTCTTCGTCTTTAGAGTAGTTTATTGACAAGGACACTGTGGTATTCGATTTCGTGAACTTTATCGCATTGCTAAGCAAGTTCAAGAGTATCTGTCTTAATCGTTTGGGATCTGCTTCTATTTTGCGGTTTTTCGCTCCCTTCTCAATCTTGCATTTCACATTCCCCTGTATAGCTTGCTGTTGTAGCATTTTGATGGCGACATTGGCTATCTCATTGGGGGAAGTGGGCGTGAAATTCAAATTCACTTTTCCTTGCTCTATCCGGGAAAGATCTAGGATGTCGGTTATCAAGGATTGCAGATGCTTGCCGCTCTCGTCAATAATCGTAAGAAATTCACTTTGTTTGTGATTGATTTTTCCATACGTTTTTTCAAGTAAAACCTGAGTCATGCCGATAATGGAATTCAAAGGAGTTTTCAGCTCGTGACTGATTTTAGACATGAAGAGCGTTTTGGCCTGATTTGACGCTTGCGCATCGAGGGCCAATTTCCTGGCAGTTTCAATTCCTTTGCGAATCTCCATATTCGATTCTTCCAGTCTGCTTTTCGAATCTTCGAGTTCATCAAAGGCTTCTATAAGCCTGTTTTCGGAATTGATGCGATCGGTTACATCCTGGACAATGCCAACATATGCAATGATATCACCCTTGTTATCAAGTATCGAAGTTTTCGTTACATCTATAATGAACGTGTCCTGATCGGTTCCTTTCTGGTTATCTGGCACAACTACTTTACTGCTGAAATCCTCCTTTCTTAGTTCGCCTAGCGCGTGTTGCAATCCAGCATCTTTAAACAGCGTTTCGATACGACTGCCGATCGCCTCCTCTTTGGAGGTTTTAAACATGCTCTCCATTTCAGCATTCCATACGCTGACGGCGAACTCCTTGTCGGCTTCCATCACATAGATGCCTACCGGCATTTTCTCTAGAATGCTTGCGAGAAATCGTTTCTGGGCGCCAACGAGGCGTTCCGCTTCTCCTCGCTTTAGCATCTCCTGCATCAGGTGGCTATTGGCATCCGTAAGCTGTCTGGTTCGTTTGTCGATCAGTTCCTCGAGTTGACGATTCAAGTTCCGTACCTCTCGTTCTACAGCTTTCCGATGCGTAATGTCTCGTAGGTAGATTGCCAATACGCGTTTATTATCGGAATTTATCCATCTGAAATCCACTTCTACGTCGATAAGATCCCCCGTCTTTCGAAGATAGATTTTCTCACGGAGATGACTTGGTCTAGCCGAGCTTGCTGCGAGCGTTCCAATTTCCTTATCGATTACATCAGTATCGAGTTGGGAAAGCTCCGAAGCTGTGTATCCAGTAATGCTTTCAAAAGCATTGTTCGCATAAATGATCCGACCCTCGAGATCGATCCATGCGATACCGGTTTTCGAATTTTCGACCGTTTGCTGGCTATAATTATAAGCTTGTTTGATGCTCGTGGGACGGAGTCTTTTGGAATGAGCTGCGATCAGTCTTGCCGTTTGATCAACGGTATATTGAGAGCGGTCGTAAATCGCTTGGGCTCCGTATTGTATCCAACCTTCCAGTTCATCTATTTCCAATCCACTTGAGACAATTAGTAATGGTGTGTGAACTAGATTTTCTTTCGGGGTCTTTTTCGAATCCCGGTAAAAACAAGCCAGTGAAAAGTCTTTCGGAAACTCATCATGGAAGACCGAAAATCGACCGTAATTCTTGAAGTGCTGAACTGCCAGGTCCCGCTTTTCCAGAGCCATTTGTAAATCGCTCCCCTCTTTTTGAGGAAATCCGATTAAGGCCAATTTCGATCGATCGATTCGTTGTGCGAGTTGCAATTCCTCCTCTTTCGAATCAGAAGTTCTTTGGGCGTTTCTAGATTTGGATTTACTGGAACTCAAGAAATTGCCGAACTATAGGCCGTTGCATTCGAAGCCATTGGCCAAGGTTAAAATTATCCAAACATTATAGTTTGTCCAACATAGTGGCAAATGGACTTTTCTTCAATCCGCCCTTGCTGGATATCGTAAATTTCCTTGATGAAATCGACTGTTATCTGTGCATGCGAGATAGAGCTTAGATCGTTTTTGATGGTAATGGCCTGTGATTCGATGATTCAGTGGCCATTTCTGCTTATGCTATTCCAACATTTAGGTGAAATCGCCCAAAAAAAAGAATGGGCTTCGATGCGATTTTTCTCCAATACCTATCAAATATCCTTTTTATCGCGACTATGATAGCCTTGATTCGCGCCAATTGCGAATTCCTTCAACAGGGAATCGAGCTTTTAGAAAAGCACCAGAACTCGTCTTACGCTAACTCCAATCCGTCTACATTCGGATCTAGTATTGGCGCTCACATGAGACACGTTTTGGACCATTACGGATCGTTCTTGAATGGCGTTTCAGAGGGGGTTATCGACTACGATGATCGCGTTCGCGACACCCTCGTTGAAAGCAACGTCATGGCAGCTATATCACGGATTCGGGAGATCATCGGCGGTTTAAGGGATCTTGAGGAAATGGCTGACTTGCCGGTTGGGGTGATGGTCAGCGCATCGGCCAAGGATGAGGAGGAGAAATCAAACTCCTCGTTTGGCAGGGAACTTCAGTTTCTGGTTTCGCATACGGTTCACCACTACGCCCTGATTGCAATTGCCAGTCGAATGCAGGGAGTGATGCCCAAATCTACATTTGGGGTTGCCCCGTCCACGCTGAAATATTTGCAAGCAACCGGCTCCTGATGTGCACGGCTAGCTGGCGTTCCCTCGAGAACGGCTATCGTTTGATCTTCAATCGAGACGAACGGAAGGAACGATCGAGAGCTCGTCCGCCGGAAATACAGACGCTTGACCAAGTGACGTGTCTGGCCCCCATTGATACGCAAGCGGGCGGAACTTGGCTGGTCGTAAATGAATTGGGATTAAGCGTTTTCGTGCTCAACTATTATGCGGCGTTAAAGGATTTTCCCCTTCCCAACAAGACAGCCAGTCGTGGAGAGTTGCCGTTGAAGCTGGGTCAATGTAAGGGTCTAGAAGAGGCCATCGATTTCCTGAAAAAAATGGATCTTGCTGCCTTTCGCCCCTTTATTCTGGGGATTGTGGATGGCCTTGGGGCAGCGCGATCATTTTCGTGGGATGGATTCTCTCTCCTAGAAAGAGAGATGGCTACGAATTTCATCACAACGTCTTCCTTTAACACGGCTGCCATTCAATCGTATCGAGAAAATTTATACAATTCATGGAATTCTTCCAGGCCATTTCTCGAATATCATTTCGATGAATCTCATCCAGATCCCGCTTTCAATCCTCTTATGTCTAGACCTGATGCAGAGACTCACTGCGTTTCAGCGATAACGGTTGAGCCGAAAGAGGTGAAATTTGAATACTTCGACAGGGCGAACAGTGGTTTTCTTGAACCTGATACGCTCTACTTGAAACGCCGCGAAATCGATTGACGGACAAACTGACGCCCTTGGCATATAACCATTTTATAGATACAAATTCAGAATTTCAGTTTAATTCTGCTCCGTTGATGCCGACTCTTGAAGAGGAGTATTCCTGGCTGGAGCGTTCTTCAAGCCACGCTTAACGAATTTCACAACTTCATCGTCGCTTTTTAGTTCGATCTCTGTACTGGACCCAGTGTCTTCGCCAATGTAGTCCGTAGCCGATGCGATGAGGATCGGCATGTATTCGCGCAAATTGTCCCCTTTGTCCTCGTTTATCACTCGTACATTCCAAATCTGTTGAGGTTGAGCGTCTCCTGCCTGATTGACGATGTTTTCCCTTGCCGTAAGCTCGAGGTATTTTTCGACTACAGTCTTGGTGACTACTTTCGATTCGTAGGTACTGATGTCGGTTACACGGCTACCCCCTGACAAGCCGATACCTGAACGGCTTCCAAGGCCGCTTCCATTTAGCCCGATGTTGGTTGGGCGATCTACGATTTCAGCTTCTTGGCGAGGCGCTTTCATGCCGAAATCTACTTCTATCATCATGTCGGCGTCGATCGGATCGACCGCTTCGTACATTCCTTTCCCAGATAGAGCCGTCTTTATCCATTCCACTGTCTCTTGATATCTTAGATCGGTTGTATCCGTATCAGGATCACTAGGCACGATCACGTACGAGTCGGATTCGCCTAGCGTTTTGGGATTATTGATGGCGTCCACCTTCATTTCGTAGGTGGAGTTGCACCCTCCTAAACCGACAGCCAGGAGAACGATCAACAGAATCGCTGCTACAGCTGTTTGGTTTGATTTCATTTATCGTTTCTAGGTCTTTTTAATCCTGTTGGTCTAAAATTGGTTTTCGTTCCTCAATAGTCAAGGGCGAGCGATTTCCCTGCCATTGTTTCCCGGAAACAAAGCGTGATCCGATGAAACGGCTGATCCGAAAAAATTTCAGGAATCGTTAAATTCCCGTTTCGTAAGAAGAACGAGATTCAAGATCGAGCTGAGCCTGCTGCGCTCCGTCCAAGCCGTTCTTGACAAACCTCACCGCTTCGTCGTCAGACTTAAGTCTAACTTTCTTTTTTGGCGGTGTATCTTCACCAATGTAATCGGTTACCGATGCTGCCATAATGGGAAGGTATTCTCTTAGGTCGTCGTTTTCGTCCCCATTTCTCACGCTTACGCTCCAGATTTCCTGTGGAGGTCTGTCTCCGGTTTCTTCGAGGACGTTTTCCTTCGCCGTGAGTTCGAGATATTTCTCGTTTACGATGACGGATATCAAGCGTTCCTCGTAACCAATAAGCTCTCTATGTCTTTGTCCAGGAACACGAATCTGATAAGTGACCACCTGGCCGGTTTTGGGATCGCGAGTCGATACAGTCTGGATCCGATCAGGCTCTTGGACGGTCGCGAACACTGGTTCTTCAACCACTTTAAATTCTCTTCTGGGAGGCTCCATTCCATAGTCCACCTCAATGACCATGTCGGCTTCGGTTGGATCATGGGCTTCGTACATGCCTTTTCCCGAAAGGGCTGTCTTAACCCATTCAATGGTTTCCTGGTGTCTTAAATCGGTGACGTCAGTGTCTGGGTCCCTTGGAACGATCACGTAGGAATCCGCTTCGCCCGCTTGCGGATTTTTAACGGCATCCACCTCCATTTCATAGGTCGTAGTGCAACCGAAAAGAAATAGACCAAGGACGGGAAAAAGAAGCAGTTTAAGATAAGTTTTGGGGCGGTCTATCATTGAACGGGGGGTGCGAGGTCTCTTCAAATTTCGCTAGACAGGCTCAAGTCGGAATTTGCATTGCCTTCGAGCTCTTCCAATTCGCGGCGAAGTCTTTCGGCTTCGGCCAAAGCGTCGCGTTCGCGCTGCTCCATTTCGTCGAGAGTCTTTTTGCGCTCAAGGGCTGCCGTTCGCTTTGCTTGAAGGGCCTTCAACTCCTCTTCAGCGCTCTCAGCCCTTGCGGTCATTTCGTCTAATTCGGCGTCGGAAATTCTAAATCCTTCCGCTATGTCCAGCTCTTCCTGAATCTGGGCCTTTTCCTTGTCCTGATTGCGCTTCTGCACTGCGATCGCCTGGCTATAAGCTCTTTGCTGAGCTAGCTCGTTCTGACGACGCGCCTCCTTGTTTTGCTGAATAGCGCCAATCGTCGCTCCCACTATGGCTCCCGCTGCGCCAGCTGCCGCGATCGTACCTGTGTCGCCTCCTGCCAAAGCTCCGGCTCCGGCTCCCACTAGAGCTCCCGTACCTCCACCCTTGACGGTCTTGGAAGTTGCAGGGCCTGCGCAACCCCATTGGAAGACCAAAATCAGGACGGAAACGGTTGCCGCTGCCGTGTTTCTAAATAGTATAGCCCTGTTCATACCCTTATTAACTACGCAATCGCCATTGTGATTGGATTCGTTGTAAAGACCGTCATACTAACTTTTTTGCTGACCGTTGAAAATTTGCTTTGTTTCTGCAATTTTGCAATGTCGAAAATGGCTTTCGCCGAGACTTCACATTTAACAATCGAAGACTGGATCTAAAAGGCTGTAGCGCGTACTTTAAGTGAATCCCCGTCTTCCGCAATAACGTAACAGATACAACATGAAGAACAAAGGGTTTTTCTCCCAAGATTTTATTGTCCAAGTAGTAGGCCTGATTTTTTCAATCGTTTTCGTCTATTCCGTGTACAGCAATTACATCTGGCCCAAGGCTAGGAACATAGAGATCACGACTCGATTGCAGGCCAGTCAAAATCCGGACGCTCCTATCGAGACGAATCGTTCCATCGCGGTTATTTTGAAGAATCACGAGCAAATGTTCTGTCTTATGCTGATGCTCTGGGCTTCCATTATTATTGGTTACAAGTTTGTCCGCCTGCGTGGGGAACAATCAATGGAGGGCCATCAATTTTTAAATATCTCTCGCGGCGAACGCATCATTCCCGAAGAAGCCCTTATCCATCACAAGGACGTTGAGGGGCAGATCCGGCGAAATGGACGATTGCGAAACAAGATTCTCCCTGACGTCATTTTAGCTGCTCTACATCGATTCGATTCGACGCGCTCGATTCAGGATGCTTCGCATGCTGTTCAAGAGAGGACGGCAATGGCTTACGAGCAATTGGAATCCGACCTTTCTCTTGTTCGCTACATAGCCTGGGCAATTCCATCTGTCGGCTTCATCGGAACCGTTCGCGGTATTGGCGAAGCGCTTTCCCATGCGGACAAAGCCATCAAACTGGGTGACATCAGCGATGTAACGGCGAGCCTGGGTTTGGCCTTCAACTCTACCTTGATCGCTTTGGTACTGAGTATTGTCCTGATGTTTTTCGTTCATCTGTTGCAGTCCAAGCAGGAGCATCTGCTGATCGATTTGGAGGACTTCGCGACCAAGAAAGTGGTAGGAATGATGAAAAAGCCTGAAAGCGAAGAAAGTAAAATTTCATTTACCTGAGTATCCTTAAATAAATGACGACGTTAGGAATTGAACTAAGCGATGTAGGTATCCATGCCGTCGTGATTAATGAGGACGGTTCCTCTCGCTCATTGAACCTAGGGAAAGACTCGGAGCGGTATCCTGCTTTCGCTTGCGTGAAGGAGGGGAGTCTAGTGTTCGGTCCTGAAGCCCAGGAGCTGTCAATGGTTTACCCAAGACGGGCCTGTTCCGAGTTCATCGACGATCTTTCATTCCAGGCAACCGTCTTAGAAGGCCATAGAGGTCGTCTCACGTATTCGCAGATTGCCTACAGTTTTTTTCAGGAGTTGGTTGGACGAATTCAAGAGGAAGTCGACAACATCGATCACGCCGTATTGGCAGTGCCCGGACACTATTTGGAATCGAACGAGAAGTCGGAAGAACGACTCGGGTTGCTTTTAGGCATTTTCAATGATTTGGATATTCCTATTGCCGGGATATTGGACATGGCGGCGGCTTCCCTTTACAGCGAAGGGCTTTGGCATGTGCCTGAAGGCGAATGCATATTCCATGTCGATCTTCTTCTTCATGCCACGCACATCTCGGTTTTCCACAAGCAGGCTGGGCTTAAGCGCGTTTATTTCGCTCGTCTGCCGCAACACGGCTTTGGAAAGATGCAAGAGCGCTTTTCCGGAGCCCTAGCTAATCGCTTTTTGCAGCAAACCGCATTCGACGTGAAGGAGGATCGTCGAATTGAGCGGGCGTTCCATGCTCAAACGAGAGAGATGCTGCTTCATTTGGGGCGTGTGGGCGAGGCGAGTCTGGAAGTGTCGACGCGCGAAAAATCGCGTCAGATGACGATTTCAAAGGAAATCGTGGCTATCGATTTAGCTCCTCAAGTGAAGATCCTTACCCAAATGCTTCTTCGCGCGGTCAATGATTTCGCAGGAAAGAACGAATCGATTCAAATATGCCTTTCCGAGAGAGCCGCTGCCATTCAAGGGCTTAAGGAGTCCATTATCTCGCAAGGAATTGGCCAAGTGAATGAGTTGCCTTTGGAGAGCGCCGCTTTTGGAGCGGCAAACTACGGGAAAGGCTGGGAGGCCGTTAACAACGTCGAAGAGATTCGCGTCGAAACGGGAATCGATCTTGATCAACTTCCTGGAAGCGATAGCGATGCAACGCCTCCCCATCTCGGATCCATTCGTTTGATACAAGAGGGTCGTTCCTTGAACCCTACTCATATTGTTTGCGATGGTCTGGCCTACGATTTATCCAAGGAGGAATTCGTATTAGGCGTCGGAGAAAGCGAGGACTATGATTTAATGGTCGATCGTCATGAGGGCAGCGCTTCCTTCGAGCTCTGTCGTATCATTAAAATCGAGGACCGTTGGGTGCTATCCGATTCCAAGGAGGGAACGATCCACGCCAGTTCGCGGTCTGGAATCAAAGCTGGGGACGCTTTGGAGGTCACCCTTCTCGGGCAGGTGAAGAATCTTTTATTCGTTCACTGCCTTGTGTAGCAAAAATTTAAGTACGTTTTTCTAGCCATTGAAATTCAAACGAAAAGATACTGAAATTTTCAGTCTGTCCTTTCTGGACTGCGTTTGCTGCGGCTTTGGGGCTGTTCTTCTGCTTTTCGTAATCACTGCGAGTCGAAAAGCGGATACGCAGCTGGAGTTGCGGGCGCAGATCGACATTATCATTGGTCAGATGGAGGACGAGATCGACAAGAAGAATCTCACCATCACTAACCTTCGAAGATCTCTCACCATCGAGCGGAAACGAAATCAGGATTCCATTATTACGCTGACCGAAAAGAATAAGCTGAAAACCGAGCTGGACGACGAACTATCGCTGCTCCTGGCAAAACTGATGTCGCTTGAGGAGGCCCTTGGTAAGCTGATGAAGGATAAGGATGATATGCCGACTCAGGAGGAGGAGCCGCCCATTCCCATTCCCAACGAAGAAAAGCGCCAGTATCTGACCGGTTTCGATATGCTTGGGGATCATGTTCTTTTCCTGGTGGAAGCCTCAGGCGGTATGACCTATGATACGCAAACTGAGGCTCAGGCCCACATTGACGATGAGGACGACGCAAAGCGCGAAGCCCCCAAGTGGTCCCGGGTTAAGAAGGCTCTGCAATGGCTGATTGGAAATCTTAAAATGGAATCCCAGTACAAGATCGTCTTCTTCAACAACGAGATCAATCCATTGGAAATCAGATCAGGTTTGGATTGGTTCGATCCTTCTGATCGAGATCAGATCGAGGAGGTGCTTGAGGAAATCGACAAGGTTGTGCCAGGCGATGGCGCTAATCTCGAACGAGCTTTCATGATGGTTAACGACATGCCTATCGAGCCGGATCGCGTCATTCTTATTGTGGATGGCCTGCCTACTCAGGCCGATTCCTATGACGCTCCTTCGGTGCTCGAAGATCATGATAGGATGAATATGTTTCGCATAGCTCGAAAGGCGCTTACCACTAATGTGCCCATAAATACACTACTATTTCCTATGAAAGGCGATCCGGCAGCCGCGGTTCACTATTGGCGTCTGTCCGATGAAAATGGAGGCGCGATGGTGTGCCCTTCTCGTACCTGGCCGGATATTTGAGATGAAGAAGAACAAGCGAAAGAATAGTGTATTCAGTCTTTCCTTCCTGGATTGCATTTGCTGCGGTTTCGGGGCGATTATCTTGTTGTTCATCGTTTCTATGGGTGTAAAGGCCAAAGAGATCGGCGAATTGCGAGAGGCTCTTGAACGAATCATTCAACAGCGCTTGCTCCAAGTCAGCGAATTCGAGATGCAGACCGAGGAGCTTTCCATTCTATTGGCAATCGAAACCGAAAAGCGGAAAAAAGTTGAGGATGAGATTTCCACGCTGGAGGCTATGATCGCCAAGCTCAAGCAGCAGATCCAGGACAAGAAATTTAGCGAAGACAAGCTGCTGGTGGATCTTGATGAGCTGAAAAAGGAGTTGGCCGTCATGCAGGTCGACATTGATATTGAACAAAAGCAGATCGAGCCAACGCCAGTGGGAGTGCCGGTAGAAAGCAACTATATCGCCTTTGTCATCGATACTTCCGGCAGTATGCGTGACTCCAGTACAGGAATGATATGGAGCTATGTCGTGCAGAAGTTCGAAGAGACGGTTACTTCCTATCCAGAAGTCAAAGGTATCCAATTATTGGATGCGGATGGACATTTTATCATGGGTAGAGGAATGCGGCGCAAGTGGATGGACGATTCCGCGGAAACGCGCAGTCTGATGATCCGTTCCGTAAGACTCTATCCTTACGAGAGCGACAGTAATCCCATGCCGGGTGTCGTGCGGGCGATCAGAACGCTTTCCGAGCCTGAAAACGAGGAAATGAAAATGGGCATCTATATTTTTGGCGACGAGTTTGCCGGGCGGAATTCAGATGCCATTTTGAATACGATCGACAGGATTAATAAGAATAAGGATGGCGACCGTATTGTGCGAATTAACGCTATCGGGTTTCCCAACATGATTCGGCAGGCCCTTTCGCTAAGCCAGTCAGGCTTGCGTTTCGCCTCGCTCATGCGTCGTCTGACTTTCGAAAACGATGGGGCTTTCGTCGCTCTGGAGCGTCAGTCCTTGATGGAAATCGAGAAAGAGAATCGAGATAGATTTCCTAGACCTCCGCCAAGAAGGCCCACCGGCCCATCGATTATCTTCGGTCCCGGGATATAGATTTCTCGCTCTTCGGGTTTCCCGTTGTGCTACTGATAGCCTTGCCAAAGAGATCCCCGTCGGATCTCCTAAAGCCCTCCTATGAACCCAAAGAGCATATTGACGTGGAGTTTTAGCTTGTTCGGACTTCTCCTAGCATTGTTGGTCGGTTTCGGTCTCATTCTACCGAGTGAATACGAGATCAAGAGGGAGATCTTAATCAACGCTCCGACTGCTGATATCCATAAAGTGGTTGGAGATCTTTCCCAATGGGATAAATGGACTCCCTGGAAGGAGGAGGATCCGTCTTTGGTCATTACGCCGGGTTCGAAATCAACAGGTGTTGGAGCGTCCCATTCTTGGACGGGGAGGGACGGATCGGGTAGATTGCTGTTCACGAAAAGTGATGTCGATGAAGGGGTAGTTTTCGAAATGCAATTCAACAACGAGGTCGACAAGACCACTGGATCGATCACGTATCGAAAAACTGACGACGGGACAATCGTTATGTGGACGATGAATGGAGATTTGAAACTGCCAATCGTCGGACCCTATTTCGCCCTAATGATCGGTTCCAATGCAGGTCCTATGTTCGAAAAGGGTTTGGAGAATCTAAAGCGGGTAGTGGAAAAAGAATGATCATTGACAACATTCATCGACTTTCGGCTATCTTCAAAACAATAAAAAAGAGAGAAGCTATAGAGCTTCTCTCTTTTGAAATTTGTTGTTAAGTTGACTTAGGCAATCTTTCTTCTGGCTACGAAAGCCAAGGCTGTGAGGCCGAGTCCCATAAGAATGAAGGTCGAACCAGAGTCTGGTATCTGCTTGTAGATTTTTACCTTTCTTACCTTATAGTCGTCATTGCTTTCAAGAACGCCGAAGGAGAGAACCGATCCAACATAGTTGTCACCCGTGAAATCGAGGAATTCACTATTTGGCAAATCGCCGCTAAGTAGAGACGTTGCATCTAGATTAATGAATCCGTCATCGTTGCTTGTGACGTTCTCGAGAGTGATGCTGAGTACGCGAACATCCATTCCGAAGTCTAGCCATAAGGTCTCGTCTGGGCCAGATCCATCGATGTCGTCGTTGTCGAATGAGCCACCATCGACCCCAATGCCAAACCTGTCGATGTCGACAGCTCTAGCGCCTGAGGATGTGGTTCCCGAAGCGATTAACGATATCGTGTTGGTCGTATCATACCATTCTACATCGAATCCTTCAATTTCTCCTGCAGGACCGTCACCATCGCTATCAGTAAAGAAATCGAAAGTGAACATCGCTGCTGAAGAATAAGATGCGAACGAGATAACAAGTATTAGTGATATTAGTTTTTTCATTCGAATAATTCCGTAGAGATTACGTTACACAATCAACTCTAGCACAAGCTGTACCATTAGCTTGAGAAGTTTAAGCCGTCTCGTTTAAGCCCCAAATAAATAATTGGTAATCAGTATCTTAAACCGATCTAAATTTGAGAAATTTTCTATTTCGACCTCTAAACTAACACCCCTACACTATATGATAATTGTATCATATCCTAACATTTCGTTATGGCAGAATGAGTATTTCTCCTCAAGTGTTTGCAAATCAACGAATTACAACCGAGCGATAATTGTAAGAAAAACTTACAGTTCTTCGCTTTCCTACCGTTCTGAGAAGGCGTTCATCTTCGCTCGCAGCAAAGGCTTGAGCAAGTAATCGAGGATGGATTTCTTTCCAGTCAGGATGTCTACTTCGACGACCATTCCAGGAATGATCGAAAGCTCCTCTTCATTTGTACGTAGGGAGCGGTCGCCGGTACGTACTTTTATTTGATAGAAGCTTTCGCCTTGCTCGTTAGTGAAGGTATCTGCGCTAATTTGTTCCACAGTACCATCCAAACCTCCGTAGATCGAAAAATCGTAAGCGGTCAATTTTACTGTAGCCTGCTGTTTCGGTCTTATGAATGCGATGTCGGACGGGTTAATGTTGGCCTCGACCAGAAGTGATCCATCGAGTGGAACGATCTCTACAATAGGAGCTCCGGGTTGGATGACGCCTCCTTTTGTATTGATGTGAATCTTGTTTATGGTCCCGTAGACTGGAGAACGAAGCGTCGCTCGTTTGACCTTATCTTCGTAGGCATGAATAGTTTCCTCAATCTGCTCTAATTTCGAGCTACTTTCATTCCTGTTGGCCATGACTTCGTTCATGTAGTCCGCTCGCTTCTTAAGCAATTCCCCCTCCAAGTCGTTGACCGCCGTTTCCAGTCGGAGCAATTCCACTTGAGAAACCACCCCCGTTTCGGCAAGCGGTTTGGTAATATCGAGTTCGCGTCGCTTCAGTTCTAGACTGCGGGAGAGATATTCCTCATTACTCAGTAAATTAGCGCGTCGCGTTTTGAAGAGGGTCGTCTCGCTTTCCACCAAGTCTTTTCTATTCTCGAGAATTGTCGCAGGGAAATCGATACTTTCGCTATTGCTTGCCTCGGCGTTGAGCCTTGCCACCTTTGCCAGAAGATTCTCGTATCCCGCCTTGCTCTCCCTGAAGTTCGCTGAAAAGGCGGTGTCGTCGATCAGTAAAAGAACCTGGTCCTTTTTTACCTTTTGGCCTTCTTTGACGTAGATTTCGGAGAGAATTCCTCCCTCTAGACTTTGGACGATCTGTGTCGAGCCGGAAGGGATTACTTTTCCTTGACCACGAGTAACTTCATTTACGTTGGCGTTTGCGGCCCAGATGATGAAAGTGATTACAAAGGCGGTGATGGCGAAGAGAAGCGTATTGGCGTAGGGCATCTTCTCTTCGAGAAAAGCCGATTTGCAATCAGCTATGAAATCAAGGTCTTCCGCTTGGACTTTGTTTTTTTCCTCGTTCGCTTCCTGGAAATCGTTTTTATCTAAGTCGCTCATTAGTTTTTACCAGCTCCAGCGCCTGAAAGCTGGCGCATTACATCTGTTTTAGGCCCGTCTGCCGCAATCTTGCCTTGGTCCATTACAATGATTCGATCCACCAGCTTAAGCATGGATGGCTTGTGAGTTGAGATGATGAGGGTGCGGGTGCCGTCTTTAGCATAGTCATCGATCTGGTTGATAAACTCTCGTTCCGCATTGGCGTCCATTGAGCTAGTAGGCTCGTCCATGACCAGCAAGGGCGGTTTGGCTAGCAGGGCTCGCGATATGTTCACCGCCTGCCTTTGGCCTCCTGAAAGCAGTTCCCCTCGTTCTCCAACAGGCGCGTCGTATCCGAGTGGATGCTTCGATGCGAAGCGTTCAACGCCACCACGGTTTGAGGCTTCAATCATGGATTCCTCGTCAAGCCAGGGAGCGCCCATCATGATGTTGTCCTTCAAATTTCCGTAGAAAAGAACGTTCTCCTGTCCGATGTATCCAATTCTTCGGCGCAGTTCAGCAGGATCGAGCTGGCGAATGTCGGTCCCGTTGATAAGCACCATTCCATCGGATGGCTGGTAGAAACCAAGGGCCAGCCTGAGCATGGTGCTCTTTCCAGAACCTACTCGTCCTAGAACGGCTACGCGTTCCCCTGGTTCGATACTGAAATTCGCATTGCGGAGGGCAGGGGACGATTCTTTGTTGTAGGAGAAAGCGACTTCCTTGAATTCGATTCTCGGCTCGAATTGCGACTTGCGAATGTAGTTTCGATTTTCCTCCCTTTCCTGGGGCAGACTGATCATTTCGTTCAGACCCTTGAGAGAAACAAGCGATTGTTGGAGGCGGGACAACAAAGACGCCACTTGACCGATCGGAGCCATGGCTCTTCCTGTCAGAATGGTGCATCCTATCAGAGCTCCCATACTCATTTCGCCGGCTTGTATCCGATATACGGAAACAACGACGATCACGACGGTGGTCATTTGTGTGACGTACATCGTGAAATTCGCAGCAAGAGACGAGTAGCGGCGCGATTGAACTTCGCTTCGAGCCATTTTACCTAGGCACTCTTCCATTCGCCTTTGAAATTGCCCTGATGCCGAAAGCCCTCGGATCACCTCCAGACCGTTAAGAGCCTCTACCAGAACAGCATGTTTTTGAGCAGACGATCCATGGGCCGTTTCAGCAGCCTTTTTTAAGGGGAGTCGCATCAATGCTCCGATTACAAGTATCAAAAGAATGGATGCACAGGGGATTAGCGCAACCCATCCGGCAATGAAACTCATGAAGCACAGGAATAGGACGACGAAGGGGAGATCGATGATAGTGGTCATCGAAGCCGAAGTGAAAAACTCGCGAAGACTTTCGTAGCCCTTCACCTGGTTGGCGAAACTACCAGCGGAGCCGGGCTTATTTTTCATCTTGATTCCAAGGATTCGCTGAAAGATGAAGCTCGACATGAGAACGTCCGCGTTCTTTCCCGCTTTGTCGATCAAGGTCCCTCGCAACGATTTCAGAATGAAGTCGAAAAAGTAGACCACGCTAATTCCAGTCGCTAGAATCCATAGCGTGTCGGTCGCGTTGTTAGGGATAACGCGATCATAGACGTTCATGATGAACAAAGTACCGGCGACCGCGAATATATTTATGAATACGGCAGCTAGGATTACATTGGCGTAAATTTTCTTGTACTTCCAAAGCGTGCCCCAGAACCAGTTTTTAGACTTGATAGAGTCAGACGATGTCTTAGCTCGATCGTCGAAATTGAACTCGGGCTTGATGAAAATCGCATGGCCCTCATAGTCTTTTGAAAGTTCCTCGGCTCCTACTATCTTTTCTCCCGTTCCTGTCTCCGGAAGTACGATACGAAATTGGTTGTTTTCCGCCTTTCCAACTAGAAGAGCCGCCTGATTGCCCTTTAGGAGAAGGACGCAAGGGAATACCAAGGAAGGAATCCTATTGAGTGGTCGCTTGACGATTTTGGCAGAGAATCCGGCATTTGTCGCGGCTCTTAAAAACAGCCTTGGTGTTAGCCGATTTTCGACCAAGGGGAGGCCTTCGATCAGCATGTCGCTGGACAGTTGCCGATCATGTAGTTTTCCGACCAAGACCAGACAATTGAGCAGCGGATCGTCCTGATGAAAATTGGAGTCTTGCGAGTCAGAACTCAATCGATTGGCGGGAGTCGATTCGAGCAAGTCGGCTGGCAACCTTGATTGAGGCTGAGCCTTGGTCTGTGAATTGGTCGTCATTAGAGATTGCTTGTGAGATCGATGATATTCTCGTGAAGCTCTTCCATTTCACGGAGCTTCCGTTCCATTTCCTTACGTTCCGTAATGTCTTGAACAGTGCCCTCAAGGTATACGGGTTTATCGGGATCGTCTTGGATGATCCATACGTTCATGTCCGCTTCCAAAATCGAGCCATCCGTGCGGTGAAAAACAGCCTCAAAATGTTCGCTCTCCTTCGCCATATCGTTGAGCTCTACCGATCGAGCTTGGCGTGTATTTGGATCGTGGATCTCTGGCTTTAGAATTTCGACTGACTTCATGAATTCGCTAGGGTTCTCGAATCCGAATGCCATGGCCAGGCGCTGATTGGCGTCAAGCAGGGCGCCGCTTTCCGAACAGCGGAAAATGCCAATGTGCGCATGCTCGAAAAATCCTCGGTATTGCGCTTCGCTTTCCTTTAAAGCGCTTTCCAATCGCTTGTTCTCGCGTCGGTTAGCTGCTTCTTCGAGGTGAGCTTTTATCGCAGGTACCAGGCGAGCCGTGTTGCCCTTCATGATGTAGTCGTGGGCTCCCATTTTCATGAGATCCACTGCCATTTCCTCTCCAATCTTTCCTGATACCAAAATGAACGGAATATCTAGATCGTATTCCTGGAACAGCTTAAGAGCCCGCATGCCATCAAAATCGGGCATCTGGTAATCCGAGATGATGATGTCCCACTTCCTCTCCACTAAGGCCTTCTGCATTTCGTCGGAAGTCTCGACTCTCTCATGGATAACATTGTATCCATTTTTCTTTAACAGATTCGCTATAAACTTAGCCTCGATTTTAGAGTCTTCGACAATGAGGACTTTAAGTTCCCGCATTTCCTGATTGGAGTCGCTGTAGCTGGGATTTTCCATTTCGTATACCTTCGTTGGATTCAATTATTGGATTTGCAGGGTTTGGAGAAGCTCTCCTGAGGCAGCCAGGGCTCGATAGGCTGCCTGCAAGCGGTTCAGTCTTTCTTCCGCTACAGACGATTTTGCTGTAAGAAGCTCGTTCTCGACATCGAGAACGTTGATCAAAGCTCTTTGACCGAGTTCAAATTGCTTGCGGTAAGCCGACACGACGGATTCCATGGAATTCATGTAGGCTTCTAACTGATACATTCTTTCCTCCGCAGCCTGAAGATTGCTGATGGCGCTCATGAAATCAGACTGAGCCACCAGTTTAGCGTAATTCAGATCGAATTGAGCTTTGCGATAAAGCGAATCGGCCTTTCGGACTTCCGCTCGACGGCTCCCGCCATCGAATAAATCCATCGAAAAAACGACATAGGCTGCGGCTTCTTCTCGAGGACCCAATCTTTTCGAGTCGCTAGCGTCACCCTGGGCAAGTAAACTGAATGTAGGTGAAAAGGCGCTACGAGAGACATCTCGCTTAGCGTTTGAAGCGGCAAGATTCGCAGCTGCGACGCTGATCGCAGGATTACGGCTCAAATCCACTTCGTCTATCGAAATGGGAAGAGCCCAATCGGGAAATTGGGGTTCGGAAAGCGATACGGGTTCTTGACCCGTTAGCTCTTGGTACAGGATGATGGCCTGCTTGAGTTGCCGCTCTCGATTTTCTAAGGTAGCTTCGGCCATAGCTAGTCTTGCCTGCACGAGGTCGACGTCCGCCTTCGGACCTGCTCCGCTCCGAAATTTCTGGTTCATTTTCGTCAACGCGTCTTCGTGGCCCATCACATTCTCGCTAGCGTAGTTGATGAGTTCCTGATAGCGGATGATGTCGACGTAGGTGGTAGCCAGATTAAGAGCCAGGCTTTGCTTTGATTCCTCCAAAGCTTGGATGCTAGACTGGTAGCTGTATTCGGCTTCGCGAATGCGGTTGCGTGTTGAGCCTCCGTCGAAGACAAGCTGATTTGCTAGGACTGAAGCGTTTCCGAGCTCGCCGAGCTGTTTCCCGGATATCCCAAAATTGTTGAAATGTTCTTCGCCACCCCTAGCGCTCAACGAGAAATTTGGTCTTAACCGACTCTTTTCCAGAGTGATCGTATTCAGGTCGGCCTCCGTTCGCGATGCCTGGCTGTGCAATCTGGGATGATGGTTTAGCATCTCCGTGATCGCTTCTTCCAGCGATTGGGCGCTGATTTTCGAAATGCCCGCCCAGAGGCACATAACGCAGCATACACAAAAGCGGCCCTGCGCGATTGTGGAAATCCAGAATAGGGAGGATCTATGTTTTTGAGTCTTCAGCGTTGTTCAAAATTAGGCGATAATCACTAATATCGCATTGAACCCGCTGAACTTAAATCTCTGACGGCGTTTGAGATTTTAATTCATTTAAATATGAGGGAAACTGCCTAAAGACCACTCATTTTGTCGCGGTGAAACCGAATCAGGAAGATTCAATTACCGCTCGTACAACTTTGTCGTGTATCGATGCGGAGGTGGCTACAATCCCCTTGTTTGCCTGAAGAGTGCGACCGAGCGAGAAATCCAATGGCTTGCCAAAAGTGTCAGAAACCCGCCCGCCCGCTTCGGTGAGCAATAGACATCCGGCCGCGTGATCCCAAATTTTCTCTTCGTACCCAGGTCTGGTGGGCAACCTTAAATAAACGGATGCCTGGCCTCTTGAAACCGCGGCGTATTTACACTGGCTATCCATTCTGAATGGCTCTACTTGGGTACCGAGTATCTCTCCAATTCGCTTCGCTCGATCATGTTTTGTGTGCCCCGATTCTACCGATTCGCAGAATGATGCCATAGATGGATCGGAGACCTGGTCCGTTTGGATGGATTGAAATGTCTCTATTTCGCCTAGCGGAGCCTGAAACGCCCCTTTGCCTCTGGTGGCGAAAAACAGACTGCCCTTTGGGGAATCTGGATTTGCCTTGTCAATCGGAAGGTTTGGACAGCCCAGGACTCCGAGCTCGACCTCTCCATCGACAATCAGCGCCAGGGCTATTGCATATTGATCGCCTCGCAAAAATCCTTTTGTCCCATCGATTGGATCAAGGGTCCAGAATCTTCCCTCATTGCCTCCTTTATGGCTTCCTCGATTTATCGAGGCGATGACGCCTTCATTGTCGAGATTGACATTCACTTTCTGGACATGGCTTACAATTCTATCCAGGAGCTGAGCGTTCTCCGGCTTCAACAGATCTTCAGCGTCCTCTTCGCCTACCGCAGCATCGTTTGGAAAACGTTCAGCCAAATAGTTGAACACGATGGCTTGGGCTCCGAAGTCGGCCACCGTGACGGGAGATTTATCGCTCTTGTCTAGCTTTTCGTTGGAGGTCAAACTAGCTTGGGCCGCAACGCAAAGCCGACTTGCTTGATCTACCGCTTCTTTAGCCACGGCGAGTTCTTTTTCCAGAATCATTCTGATAGAGATTATTCGTTATTTTCTTAGAGCAAGCTTTCATTTGAAATCCTTGATTCTTTTCGAATTCCGTTTCCACAGAAATTTCTTCTTAACATCAATAGCGCTAGCCGAATAGTGTATCAACGTGTTTAAGACAATTGAACCTTGCCTTTTCTCTTTCGACCTTGAGTGGATTCCAGATCCCGCTTCGGCTGAAATTCTTTTTGGAGTCTCTCTTGATGGTCCCCAAGGGTTCGAAGCGGCCATGCAACGACTTTGGCGAGAAGCTGGGGCGACCGAGGAACAGCCACAGCCTTACTTGAAAACAGTTCTTTGCCGCATTGTATCGGTAGCCGGTATTTTTCGAGAGGTAGTTGCTGGTGAAGTCAGTCTTAAGCTAGTCTCGCTTCCCTCGGATCCGAGCGATTCGGAAAAGTGTCGAGAGGCAGTTATTCTGCATGCCTTGCTTAAGTCCATTGGCACGCGCAAGCCTCAGCTCGTCGGATACAATTCCCACAATGCCGACGTTCCCATTATCGTGCAACGCTCTATTGCGCATGGCTTGTTTGGAGAAGGAATGGGCGAGCGGCCTGGAAAGCCTTGGGAAGGTATCGATTACTTTAGTACATCAAGCGATTTTAATGTCGACTTAGCTCCTATGGTGGGCAGGTATGCTCAGACTCCGAAATTGCATGAAATCGCCAGTTTGTCAGGAATACCTGGAAAAGTGGATACGGATGGAGGAAGTGTGCCTAATCTCTGGCTGCAAGGCAATCTTCAGGCTATCGTGAATTATAACGAGTTCGACGCCTTGACGACGCATCTCCTTTGGGCTCGCATCGCGCATTTCTCGGGCCTCCTTGGCGACCAAGCCTATGCCCACGAGCAGGCTTTGGTAAGGGGGCTGGCTAAACAGGAGTGCGAAAAGGGAAAGAAGCATTTTGAAAGGTACCTGGATGAATGGGATCGCTTGCAGGCCTTGGTTGCCAAACGGTAGGTCTAGCCCCTTATTACGAGACCAATTTCCAGATCGGATAGAGAGCCTAGAGGCCCATCCGCTTTGGCTCTTCTTTCGAATCTTCCTTTTTTTTGCTTTTAGGCTGACGAAAGAGAGCGACCCTGAATCCGATGCTGCTGCTATTCGCCTCCGGGCTGTACCAGTTGCGATTCGCAGTGCGGCAAGCCCATGGATTATTACTCCAACAGCCACCTCGAACCGCTCGTACTTGCTTTGAGTCCGAACCTGTCATATCTGTCAGGATACTAGCGAAGAAGTCGTCGTTTCGGTCCTTGCACCACTCCCAGACGTTTCCATGCATATCGTAGAATCCCCAAGGGTTCGGCTTCCTCATGCCAACTTTGTGGGTCTTGCTGCCGCTGTTGGCCGAGTACCAGCCGTATTTACCTAGCTCTTCCTCGCCATCACCATAGCTAAATGTTGTATTGGAACCTGCCCTACAAGCATAGACCCATTCGATTTCTCCTGGCAACCTAAACTGATAATCGTCGTCCAAATCTTCTGGAATGAGACTGTTGAGTTCCTGGCAGAATCTTTGAGCGTCGTACCAAGTGACCTGTTCCACGGGTAGATCAAGCTCGTCAGACTTGAAGAAGCTCGGGTTGCTTTCCATTATCGTCTTATAGAGCCTTTGGGTTGTTGGAAATTGGGCCAGCCAATAGCCTTCTTTGATCTCCACTACGATTGGAGATTTCCGGTGGCCTATTGTGAAGTTTCCCGGTTCAACCCAGAGCATGTCTAGAAACACGTCTTCCTCGATCCCGAACGAGACGGGCAAGCCAACGGTAGGCGTGTCGGGGATCGCCCCTGTGGTAATCGCCTGATCGAAGCGGGCTCCTTCGAGACAGCACTTTGTGAAATTGACTTCTCTCAGGTCGGCATCCTGAAAGTTAGCGTTGCGGAGATCCGCTCCTTCGATCACGGCTCCATGCAGATCGGCTGACTCGAAGCCGAAGGTCGACAGCTTTAAATCACGCATGATCAGTTTCTTGTTTTGCAAGTCCTCATCCTTGCTACGTCCTTTGACGATAAAATCGATCATGCGATTCGTCGCAAAGTCTGGAACTACGATCTGATCTCCATCGCTTGAGTCGAAGATGCCTTGAACGGCGAGAAACTCTCTAAAAGCGCTGTGGATGAAGCGATAGCAAGGCTGGCCGGCTGGGTCGCGGAATCCGTGTATGAGAGCGTTGGGAAGAAAGGCCAGAGTTGATAGATTCAGATTGCTTTGTAGTGAAGAAATGGATTCCTGGGCAATGCTTTCAGGTAGGGCTTCCAGTTTTTGTTTTACCATGGAAAGCGCGATTCGCTTAACTATTTCGTATAGTGATTCGATGGATACGTTCGTATTTCCAGCTTCCTTGTGAGCTTCCTCTTCTCTAATCAGCCATTGAATTGTGGAAGCTTCAATGGCGCTGTACTCGTCTGGGATAGAGTCTTCGCTTAACATCAAGTCTTCAATCAAAGACAGTATTTGCGGTCTATATTTCAGTTTGCCCAGAGAATCGGCGCGAGCGCGCGCCTGGTCGCGTTCCGCTCTTTTGACGATTTTATCTTTCCAGTTACGAGTGAAGCGCTTTTCTAAATACGCGGCGACTTGGTCGTCATCAAAGTCCAAAAGCATCATCATGGGACAGTCGAAATCGCCAATCCGTCGTCCTTGATCTCCAGACTGGAGATCTTGAATGTTCTGCATGAAATAACGATTCTGGCAGGTTATGAACACTCTAAGAAAACCTCGTGTTGCCTGAAGCAAGTCCAACAGCCTCTGTCTCGCGTTTTCCTTTGCTGTCGGATCCTCGTCCAGACCGTCAAGTAGCACGACGGTCTCCATCGGTTTTTGAATACTTTCGATTCGCTCCAAGGAGTCTTTGTCGAGCCTGATGAACTCGCAGCGATACTCCACTGGTCGGTATTCCATGCTGTGAGCCAGTTTCAGCATCGCCATAAGCGAGGTCTTGCCTGTTCCCGAGTCTCCAAGAACCAGCATCTGTCTTCCGCCTAGCTTGGATGGGTCGACTCCATTCCCCAAAAAGAGATTTATGGCATCGAATGCCAAGCAAGGGGCCTGGCCCTCGTTTCCGGTATGGTCGTGGTAACGGCAGCGCGGTTCAACGTAATGACGCAGAAACGATTCAGGATCTCTCAAGAACGAGCTTATCTCTGTGCCCTGAGAAACGCCCTGCTTCTTGGATTTACGCAGGCTTTCCTCGAGAGGCTTTAGCCACTCTGCCGAGATATAGGTTTCAACCATTTCCGACATTTTTCGGTCATAGATCGTCCAATGCGGATCTTCGTTAACGTTTCATGTATGATCTTTAACCGAAATTATCGACCTGATCCTCCTCTGATGAAGCGGCAAATGCTCATTTCTAGTAAGCGCAATTTCCCACTCCGTACGGAATTCTTCTTACTCTCGAATCTATTTGAAAATCTTATGCGTATGGGTCATCGAGGTATCAATAACCCTGCTGGTTGGCAGCTTGCGGATTGCCGACCAGTCATTTTCGTCTTTTCGCAAAGCAATCATTTCCAAACTGAAACTCGAATAATATCATGGCTAAAGCATTTGCTGACATCACTGCAACTATTGGCAATACGCCACTCGTAAAACTTAATCATCTAGCTCAAGACGTTGGTGCCGAAGTTTTTGTGAAATGCGAATTTTTCAATCCCCTTTCGAGCGTGAAAGATCGAATCGGCAAGGCCATGATCGAATCCGCGGAAAAGGATGGTCGCCTTAAGTCGGGAAGCGTTGTGATTGAGCCTACCTCTGGAAATACGGGTATCGCGCTCGCATTCGTCTGCGCCGCGAAGGGATATCAGCTGATTTTGACCATGCCGGAAACGATGTCCGTAGAGCGTCGTATTCTGTTGAATATGTTGGGAGCTGAAATCGTTCTGACGCCGGGTCCCAAGGGTATGCCGGGAGCTATCGCGAGGGCCAACGAGTTGATGGAAGAGCACGGAAACCAGGCATTCATGCCGCAGCAATTCGAGAATAGCGCCAATCCAGAAATTCATCGTCGTACCACCGCGGAGGAAATCTGGGAAGGAATGGAAGGAAATATCGATGCTTTTGTAACTGGGGTTGGGACTGGCGGGACAGTTACGGGAGTTTCCGAGGTTATCAAAAGTCGTCGCGAATTGCTGACGGTTGCGGTTGAGCCAACCAATAGTCCGGTCATTTCCGGCGGTCAGCCAGGACCCCATAAGATCCAGGGGATTGGAGCGGGTTTCATCCCCAAAAATTGTAATACCGATATCATCGACGATGTGATTACCGTTACCAACGAAGATGCTTTCGAGACGGCCCAAGCTGCCGCTACGAGAGAAGGCATGAGTGTTGGAATCTCTTCGGGGGCGACCATTTGGGCAGCTCTTGAGCTGGCAAAACGCCCTGAAATGGCGGGCAAACGGATCGTCACAGTGGCGGCGAGCTGTGGCGAGCGATACATCAGTACTCCTCTGGGAGAGAAAGCTCGGATGGAGGTAGCGACAGCCACTGCCTAGGGCTCGTTTTGACTTGGGAAGCCTTTCAGTGAGAAAGGTTTATTGCTGCTAGCTCTGATTGCATCGAAGCTATAATGATGGCATTTGCGTCCTATTGGATAGATTAGATCAATATATTTATTGCTATTGATAGTGCAGAATAGAAAAATAGCGCAAATTCGTTTTCGAAATGCGTTTGAGGGAAAAAGGTGTATTCTATTCTGAGTCGAGGCAATCATTTGATTCATATATCATTGATAGCCAATCGATTGAGGATGAATTGAAAAGGCATGACCACTTTGAGCTCGTTTTCATTGAGAGAGGGGAGGGCTATCTTCAAATGGGAACCTCTGATGTACCAGTTCGCTCCGGATTGATGGCCTGTATGGGTCCTGGCCTTCTTCATTTATGGGAAAGTTCACGAAGTGGGAAGGAATCGCAAAGTCTCGAGGGCTTTGTACTCCATTTTTCAAGACGCGTTATCCCCAAGGCCCTTCTTGATTTGCCTGAAGCGAACCAACTGAAGGCATTTATTTCCGATGCCGAAAATGGACTCCATTTTCAGGCCAGAGATAGAGATCGTATTCGAGCCAGAATGCGATCGCTAGCAGAGTCTCGTGGTATGCTTAGACTTGCAAGATTGCATGTGTTTCTCGAATTGCTAGCAATGCAGCCAAATCGTCAAGTTTTTGAACATAAAGGACATAAGACTAAAAGGATAGAAGTTAAAGATGCCCGACTCGCCTCTGTGACCCGATTCCTTAGACTGAATAGTCATCGACCTATAAACAGACGAGATGCTGCCAAATTTATTGGCATGGAGGAAAACGCGTTCTCCCGTTTTTTCCATCGGGCATGTGGTCAATCCTTTGTAGATTACCTTGCAAATATTCGTATCCAAAAAGCGGTTAAACTACTCGTCGATCGCCGAGGATTATCGATCATTGAAGTTGCTAACGCTTGTGGTTTTCGGAATCAAAGCGCCTTCAATCGCCAGTTTCTTAAAAGGCTTGGATCGACTCCTTCCTCGTACCGGAAATCGGCGGATTTGGAGCCTCTGGAACCGTAGGGTTAATTCTTGTGGAATTTCCGCTTTCTTATTGCGGTCCATTTCTCCCAAGTCGATTTTCGAACTTCGAACCGTTTGTTTCTATGCAAAAATCTTTATTTGAAAAAGTATGGGACGCTCATTCCGTTCGCGAATTGGCAAATGGCCAGACGCAGCTGCTTATTGGCACCCACCTTATCCATGAAGTGACCAGTCCGCAAGCGTTTGGGATGCTTCGGGATCTCGGCCTTAAGGTCGTTTACCCGCACCGCACTTTCGCGACAGTCGATCATATTGTACCCACGGATCAGCGACAAGAGCCCTTTGCCGATCCCTTAGCGGATGCGATGATCAGGGAATTGCGTAAGAATTGCGAAGATTTCGGTCTGACTTTCTTCGATCTCCCTTCTGGAAAACAGGGCATAGTGCATGTCGTCGGTCCCGAGCAGGGTATCACGCAACCGGGTACAACCATTGCTTGTGGAGACTCCCATACCTCAACTCATGGAGCTTTTGGAGCGATCGCGTTCGGCATTGGCACCACTCAGATTCGCGATCTGCTAGCGACGCAAACGATGGCCCTAGGCAAGCTCAAAGTCAGACGGATAAATGTGGATGGCGAGTTGAGGCCGGGCGTCTACGCAAAGGATGTGATACTTCATATTATTCGTAAGCTTGGAGTTAAAGGCGGAACTGGTTTCGCCTACGAATATGGAGGCAGTGTCTTCGACAACTTCACGATGGAGGAACGAATGACGGTCTGCAACATGTCCATCGAAGGAGGGGCTCGGGTTGGCTACGTGAATCCGGATGAAAAGACCTACGCTTATTTGAAAGGCCGTCCGTATTCTCCAAGTGGAGACAAATGGGACGAAGCCGTCGAGAGATGGAGATCTCTTGCCAGCGATCCAGATTGTCAATACGATGATATCGTAAACATCGATGCTTCTGATATTGCTCCAACGGTGACCTGGGGCATTAATCCTGGTCAGGCTATCTCAGTGCTTGAGAATGTTCCGACCGTTGAAGGCTCTCCGGAATCCGAGAAAGCGAATGTTGCGGAAGCCCTCGAATACATGAAATTGCCTGCTGGCGAGCCGATCAAGGGAACTCCAGTTGACGTATGCTTTATCGGAAGTTGCACTAATGGGCGTCTTTCCGATTTTGAGGAAACCGCTAAGCATCTTAAAGGCCATCGGGTTAAGGAAGGCGTCAAAGCGATCGCGGTTCCCGGTTCGCAGGTCGTTGACGCGATTTGCAAGGAGAAGGGTCTGGACAAGGTTTTTTCCGAAGCCGGTTTCGAATGGCGTGAAGCAGGATGCTCGATGTGCTTGGCCATGAATCCTGACAAGCTAATTGGGGATCAGCTTAGTGCTAGCTCGAGCAATCGAAACTTCAAAGGAAGACAAGGTAGTCCGACCGGACGCACCGTTTTGATGAGTCCGCTTATGGTGGCGGCTGCAGCGGTCACGGGTGAGATAAGCGACGCCAGAGAAGTCTTTGGCGTGATGGAAACCATTGAGGCATAATCGAATCGAATTATTACCATGGCACTTGAAAAAATCACTAAAATCACTGGTCAAGGCATCTCCGTTCCTGGAGATGAGATCGATACAGATCGCATTATTCCAGCGCGATTCATGAAATGTGTTACCTTCGATGGGCTTGGAGAGTATCTCTTTTACGACGTTCGTAAAAACGAGGACGGCAGCGATAAAGAGCATCCGCTCAACGACAAGCGCTTTGAAGGGGCGACGATCCTTTTTTCTGGAGTAAATTTCGGTTGCGGAAGCTCACGGGAACACGCTCCTCAAGCATTGTACCGATACGGCTTCCGAGGCATTGTCGCTGAAAGCTTTGCTGAAATATTCTTTGGCAACTGCACTACGCTTGGCATCCCCTGCTTCTGTGCGACTAAGGAGGATATCCAGACCATTGCTGATCGGATTGAAGCTGATCCAGGCTTGGAAATCACTTTGGATGTTGAAAACGAGCGGATCCATTTTGGCGATGAATCCGTTACAGCGGTTGTCAGAGAAACGGCTCGCAAAGCCCTTTCAGAGGGGCGTTGGGATCCTATCGGCGATCTCCAAGAGGCCAAGTCTGCCATTGAGGCAGTAGCCGCCAAATTGCCTTACATGGCTCAAAGCTGATTTCTGCAGGTCGGAATTAATTGATTTCAAAGGCTCGTCTTCTTGGAGGACGGGCCTTTTCATACTTCCTCGAGTTAAATAATTTAAACCGTTTATCATGGCCAAGCGTAATGGTCTTTAGTCTCTAGAAATATAGATATGGAAGAATTTTTAAAAGGCGCCGGCATTTTTATCTATCCGCTCGCAGTTTGTTCAGTAGTGGGCGGATTTATAATCTTCGAACGCTTGTTCGCTCTGAGAAGATCGGCCATTCTGCCTGCGAACCTCGTCGAGTACATTGTCGAAGGGGATCCGATTAAAGGAGGCGAGTCCTCAGCTCTGGATCGTATCGTGGCCTATTGGCACAAGCATCAGAAGGATGAAGGAGCGGTGAAAGCCTATGCCCGGCTCGAGGTGAACCGAATGGAGCGCGGATTCGTGTTTCTTGAAATCATTATTGGAGCAGCCCCATTGCTTGGTCTGCTCGGGACTGTAACAGGGCTTGTTAAAGTGTTTGGTAATATTTCTACGGATACGGGATTGCCTGATCCGTCTGCCTTCACTCAAGGAATCGCTTTGGCTCTTTCCACTACGATTATTGGCTTGGCCGTGGCGATTCCCTGTCTGATCGCCAATAGCTATCTGCAGCGACGGGTTGAGACTTATGCCGTGCAATTCGAGACGCTTCTTGAACAGCTTGGCTTGAAGAACATATGAGTTTGCTGGTTCGCAAGCGGAACAAGCCCTCGATCAATATCATTCCATTGATGGATGTATTGACGATTCTGATATTCTTTTTTCTTGTTAGCATGCAGTTCAGGGAGATGACCACTCTGAACCTGACCTTGCCTAAAATCGAATCGGCAGGGCGTAACGAATTCCCTGAGCAGGTGCGAATCGGGATCGATGAAGAAGGTGTTATCTATCTCGAAAACAAGCCCATCAGCATCGACCTCCTCGAGGAGGCCCTCAAAACGATATCCGATGTCACGAACGACGTCCCCATTCTGTTGAAGGCCCATAATATGACGCCACTCGAAACGGTGACAAAAGTATGGGACGCCTGCCGATTGAATGGACTGAACAATATTCGGCTTCAGTCTCGATAGAGCCCCAAAATATATTTGAAATTTGGATACGATTGTTTATGATGGCAATCATATGACGCGCTGTTTCTTAGTCCGATCTTCTAAGATCGAAGAGAGAGCTCGCTGCCGGACTGCGCCGCACTATGGAAAACCGCTTGACGTGCTACAGGATCTCGATTGGCTTGGATGAGTCTGCTTGCTCTAGCTGACCTCACTCTCTCGCCTGGCCCCAAAGCACTGTCTATGAATTGTTTGATTATAGGTGGAACGAATTTCATCGGACCGTTATTAGTAAACGAATTGATAGACAAGGAGTGCCAAGTCACGCTCTTCAACCGGGGAAACAATAGCGATAAAGTACCCAGTGGGGTCAATGTGATTAAGGGGGATAAATCGGAGCTGGTCGAATACAAGGAGCAGTTTAAGGATCTGAAGCTTGATGTGGTCATCCATATGATGGCGAACACGGAAAGCGAAGCTGCAGTTTTTGCGGAAGCCTTTACGGGCGTTGCTTCGAACGCGGTTGTACTTAGCAGCGCTAATCTTTACAAGGCTCACTCCCGTTTTCACATGCTAGAGGAAGGTTCGTTGGAGGCATGCCCGATTGCTGAGGATGCTCCTCTCAGGAAAGTCGCTCTTAAGGAAGACGAAAAGACGGAAAAAGCGGCAGTCGAGAAGACCTTGGTTACATCAGAACTGCCGACTACCATCCTTCGTGTCCCACCCATATACGGCCCTCAGGATCCTAAGACGCGTTTTTACCCGATGATTATGCGAATGCTTGAGAAGCGACCGTTTATTCTAGTCGGCGAGCAACAGTCCGTCTGGAGATGGACTCATGGCTATGTGGCAAATATCGCGCATGGGATTGCGGTTTGCGCCCTCAATCCAGGCAAAAAACATCGTCTTTTCAATTTAGGAGAGCAAAGCGTTCCTACGGTAAAAGAACGTATGGAGCATTTGGCTACAATGCTTGAATGGGATGGCAAAGTGCTTGTGATGCCAGACGATGATCTTCCTCCCCATTTGAGGACTCCTGGGGATTTTCGTCAGAACATCATCTATGACACGAGTCGAATTCGAGCCGAACTTGAGTATGTGGATACATTCGACTACTACGAAGGTATCAGAGAGGCGGCTTTATGGTATGCGGAAAATCCTCCCAGTCATCTGAAGAATCAGAAATTCAACTACGAATCGGAAGATCAGGCAGCCGAGTCAATTAAGACGTAATAGGAGCAAGTCGTAGATCATCTCGCTTCTATCGTAGTTAGCTTTTGTTCAATTTTCAGGTTTGAAGGGAGTTTTACTATGGATGTTGTAAAGCATAGTCGTCAGTCTTGGAATCACCAGTCTACCGAAGGAAGTCGTTGGACCACTCCAGTTTCAAGTGAGGTCATCCAAAAGGCGAGAATCGATGATTGGGAACTGATTCTCACTCCGAATAGACCCGTTCCACGGGAATGGTTTGGAGAGTTGCAAGGACGCGACGTTCTCTGTCTGGCCTCGGGCGGGGGACAGCAAGTTCCTATTCTGGCGGCAACAGGAGCTAATGTTACAAGTTTCGACAACTCCGAGGTTCAATTGGAAAAAGATGGCTTGGTTGCCAGAAGAGAGGGTCTTGAAATACGGCTTGTTCAGGGCGATATGGCTGATCTTTCTACTTTTGAAGACGGATCGTTCGACTTGATATTCCATCCTGTATCCAATGTCTTCGTGCAGGATGTAATCCCTGTTTGGAAAGAATGCAGTCGAGTTTTGCGATCTCGAGGAAGGCTGCTTGCGGGCTTTATGAACCCAGCCTTTTTCCTTTTCGATCATGAAGAGTTGGGAAACGGATTACCTCCGGTTGTCCGCTATCGCCTTCCTTTTGCTGATACTGAAGATCTTAGTGAAGAGAGGAGGCGGAAGCTGATTGAGGAAAAAGTCGCCTTCGAATTCAGCCATTCGCTTCAATCGCAAATCGGTGGTCAGATCGCAGCCGGATTTGCCATCACCGGTTTTTACGAAGATAATTGGTCGAATGAGGCAACTCCTCTAAACAAGTATATGGATACGTATGTGGCGACGAAAGCCGATAAAATATAGTCCTAGGACGGCTTCTCTGTGAATTTCGTTTTTAAGGCTTCCACGACATTCTTCGGCACGAATTTCGATACGTCGCCTCCGAATTGAGCGACCTGTTTAACGAGACTCGAGCTGGTATAGTTGTATCCCTCTTTCGTCATCACCAATATCGTTTCGATTTCCGGCCCAAGCTGTCGATTCATGAGAGCCATCTGGAATTCGAACTCGAAATCCGACACTGCGCGTAGTCCTCTAATAATTACGTTAGCGTTTTGGCTTTTGACGAAGTCGATCAGCAAACCGTCAAAATGGGTTACGGAGACTTTTTCATTGATTGCCGTATTCTTCTCTACAAGAGCGAGACGCTCTTCAATTGAGAAGCAGGGACGTTTCTCCTTACTGTCGGCAATCGCGACTATGACATGTTCGAACATGCGACAAGCTCTCTCAAGAACGTCCAAATGTCCGTTAGTGATTGGATCGAATGTGCCTGGGTAAATACAGACGCTCATAAGTCTTTATTTGGCATATAGATAGCGCAGGTCGACTTAAGCAATGACGATTTCATTAAATACATAGGGCATTCATTGTTTCAAGTCCTAGTGTTACAATTCAGTGGAGCGAAAATATGGTTTCCGGGTCTTTACTTTGAGTCTCTAAATCCTTTGAGTGCCGCCGATGAATCTGCCGAACCTCCTTACGCTATCACGCATTCCGCTAATGTTTCTCATCGTTTGGCTGATGCGAGTAGATTTTTCGGGAGCGGCTTCGGGCGCCTTTGTGTTTTTCGTCGTAGCAGGCATTACGGATTGGCTTGACGGCTATTTCGCAAGAAAGCGCGGCATTGTTTCGAATTTCGGCATCCTTATGGACGCGTTGACCGATAAGATTCTGATGCTCGGCCTAATGGTAGCATTAGTGGCAGAGGAGAAGGTGCCCATCTTTCTCGTTCTCCTTATCTTAGGGCGCGAATTCATGATCACCGGCCTAAGGCTGGTGGCAGCCACAAAGGGAGTTGTCATGTCTGCGGAAAGCGCTGGGAAACAGAAAACGGTTACTCAGATACTGGCTGTTGGAGCGTTCCTGCTTGAAGATTCCTTTCGCCAGGACTTGGCCAGCCTTAATGACAGCATGATGAATACGCTTGCGAATTACGTGAATTGGATTGGAACTATTCTCTTTTGGGTGTGCGTTGTTATGACTTTGTATTCGGGAATAAAATACTTTCGTAAATATGGGGAGCTTGTCTTTCTTGAGGAAAACGAGGGCCAATGATTAGAAATCCTCAGTGGCCAAAATACTGGCCGACTCATATTGTGGTTCGCCTGGCCACGCTTGGTAGTCTCGGAAAACTTAAAGCTCCTGGCACTTGGGGCTCTTTGGCCGGCTTGTTGCTTTATGTAGTCGTATATCATCAGATTAGCCTCTTTAGCGGCGTATTGCTTGCTTTGGCTTCTTGCTATGTAGCTATCGGCATTTGCGGCGAGGCCGAGAAGAGATTGAAGAAGGTCGATCCAGGAGAGGTTATCTTCGACGAATTCATTGCCATGCCTTTTTGCCTTTTCGGCCTAAAGCCGTATTTGGGCCAGCACTACTCGTTTTTCGTCATCCTGGCTGCTTTCGCTCTTTTCCGGGTCTTCGATATCCTCAAGCCGTTTGGCATCAAACGCTTGCAACGTTACTATGGAGGATTCGGAGTGGTTATCGACGATGTTGCTGCGGCCTTGGCCACTTGCCTGCTAATGAATGTGGGAATGCGAATTATCGTGGCCTAAGGCTTGCTGGCGTTCGATTTATTGACTAAGAATAGTATCAAAATAGCAAATACGGCTAGCAATAGAGAGAGGGCTGTGCCTCGACTCATACCGAAGGTTAGCGATACAAAGGAGTCGGGCTCCCTAAACTGTTCCCCAAGAATTCGCACTACGGCATAGCCAAGTAGAAATTCTCCAGCCAACTGTCCTGGTCGGTTTTTCAGGCAGGAAGTTTTCCAAATACGCCATTGCGTATAAAAAAGTAACAGCATCCCTTCCAATGCGGCCTCATAAAGCTGAGAGGGATGCCTGGGAATGGTTCCTCCATCGGGAGCGTCAGGGAACAGAACGGCCCAAGTCACACTACCCGGCTTTCCCCAAAGCTCTCCATTAATGAAATTGGCAATTCTTCCGAAAAGGATGCCGGCAGGAGCCAGCGTGCACACGATATCGGCGATTTTCCAGAATGGCTGTTTGGCCTTTCTTGACATATACCAAATGGCCCCTGCCACTCCGAGGAACCCTCCATGGCTGGCCATTCCGCCTTTCCAGACTTTTAAAAGCGAAAGCGGATCGCGAATGAGTTCGCCTGGAGTGTAGAAAAGGAAATAGCCGAGCCTTCCTCCCACCATCACGCCAACCATTAGAGCGAAAAACAGATCAGTCTGTTGGTCTGGACCTAGCGGAGAAAGACCCTTTTTATAGTATCGGTTCAGCAACCACAGTCCGCACAGGAACCCGAGAACGTAGGCCAACCCATAGTAGCGAATTCCGAACCCTTCGCTAAATTCGATCAGGAACGGGGACAGATCATGGGTCCAGTAGGATCGAGGTTCTGGCGTATCCATATTTTCACTAACAACTCAATCCATCGGTTTTGGCAAGCCTTGGAAAGATCTTTTTCAAGATTACACTCAAGGGCGATTGTCAGTTTTCCGGGTCCTGTTGCGAGAGCGCATTGGCCGCTTTGCGGCTCTCGTGGCGAGCCAGTTCTCTCATGTCGATGGCGACATCGTCTTTCTCGAAGATCTCCCTTCCGAGAATATATTCCATGATATCCTCCATGGTGACGACTCCTGCCATGGAGCCAAACTCGTCGACCACGACGAGCAGCTGTTGGTGTGTCTTTAGGACAGTTTGAAGCGCCGAGTGAACGGTGACCGTTTCAGGGATGAAGTGAACTTCGTCCATGAATTCTGAAATCTCTAGCTTGTCATGGTCTTCCGCTTTTTGCTTCAGCAAATCACGTCGTCGCACCAATCCCACTACATGATCGATGTCCTCATCGTAAACCGGTATGCGGGCAAAGGGAATATTCGGCGTTTCATGAAAAACCGCCTCCACCGTTAGACGCTTTTCAATAGCGGTGACGACGACGCGGGGAGTCATGATTTCACTCACCATCAGATCGTCGATTTTAAGCGCGTTGGTCACCATGTCCGATTCGCTTGAAGTGATTTTTCCTTCCTTAGCTCCTTTCTCGGCAAGCAGAATGATTTCGTCTTCGTTTGCAGAACCGTCTTGTTCTTCGCTGCTTTCCTTGATGACCAGCTTAACGGAGAGATTGGTGAAGTATACGACGGGAGCTAGAATGGTTTTCAGAATGCTCAATGGACCAACGATCCATCCTTGAAGCGGAACGCGATAGACGACGCCTAGGTTCTTTGGAATGATTTCCGAGAAAATGAGGATGCTGACCACCAGTCCGGATGAGACAATCCAAAGGGCGATGCTTTTTCCGAACCATATGCTCGAAGCGAGTCCGCCTACTATCGTTGCTCCTGCGCTGTTGGCGATCGTATTCAAAGTCAGGATAGACGAAATCGTGTTCGGCAGATCCGACTGAAGCTTTTCCAGGATTAAGCCTTTCTTAGGCTTCGATTTCTTGAGAGCTTCGATTTCCGCTACAGTGGTGCTTAATATGAAAGCCTCCATTAGCGAACAAAAGAACGAGGCTCCTATGGTGAAGGCGATGGCGCCGATAAATGCCGTTAACATGGGCGAGGTCCGAGGAGAGACGCTCTAGCCTTTCTTTGCGCGGCGATAGATCCGCATAGCTTGTTTGAATCCTGTCTCCTCGCTGCTCGCGACAGGAATCCCGGCTTCTTGCTTCTGCCGGAAAGATGGATTGAGCCTTTTGCTAGGCTACTTCGAGTCTGATGCATTTCGATTAACCCTTAGAACAAATAGCTTCCTTGCCGAAAAGGCAAGAATACATCTAAAATCCCTAGCTTCGACCGCTCAGAGTTTTGCTTTAAGCTCTTGAGCCCTCTGAAACGCTTCATTCGCATCTGGGCCAAAAATGCAGAAATGGCCCATTTTTCGACCGGGTCGAGCCTGGCTTTTTCCGTAGAGATGCAGCTTCGCGTCAGGGGTTTGAAGCAGTTTGGAAAATTCTGGCTCCCCTTCGCTCCAGGCGTCGCCTAGAATATTAACCATCGTCACTGGCTTTACTAAATCCACCAGTCCTAAGGGAAGGCCACAGATCGCTCGAACGAACTGTTCGAACTGACTGGTTATACAGGCATCGATCGTGTAGTGACCCGAATTGTGCGGTCTAGGAGCCAATTCGTTCACGGCAAGCGTTCCATCTCTTAGGAGGAATAACTCCACGCCTAGCAGGCCTACTATTCCGAGCTTTGAAGCGATCTCTTTAGCCAGGTCTTGGGCGGCTTCGGCAATGTGCGGCTCGATACGAGCTGGGGCTATCGAATAGTCGAGTATGTGATTGGTGTGGATATTCTCCGCCACCGGAAAACAGCTCGTTTCCCCGTTGGAGTTTGCCGCCACGATGACCGAGATTTCCATTTCGAAATCCATCCATTTTTCCAATACAGCTCTTTCGCCATCGAAGGAGCTCCAGATGTATTCCGGTTGGGCTTGATCTTCTCGAATCCTGACTTGTCCTTTTCCGTCGTATCCAAAATCTGCAGTCTTCAATACGGAAGCGCGACCAATGTGCTCCAAGGCGCTTGCCAGCTGGTTTGCCGACTCGATAATCGCGAATGGAGCACAGGGAAAGCCGTTTTCTTTGAGGAAATTCTTTTCCCGTTCTCTATTTTGACAGATGTAGAGACACTCTGGTTTTGGATGAATGGGTTTATGGTCTTCGAGGAATCGTAGTGCCGACGCTGGCACATTCTCGAATTCGTAGCTGATGATGTCCACGCTGTCAGCGAATCGCTTAAGGGCCGCTTCGTCTTCATAGCTGGCATTGATCTCGAAATCGGCCACCTGTCCGGCTGGACAATTTTCCTGTGGTTCGAAAACGACGAAGTGATAGCCCAAAGCTCGAGCCGCTTGACCCGTCATTCTGCCTAGTTGGCCTCCGCCTAGTATGCCGATGGTCTTTCCCGGAGGAATCATTCGAGTTCCATCGCTTCGACTTTGGCCTCTTGGTCTTTGCGGAAATCAGCCAACTTTACCGCTAGCGATTCATTGGATAGGGCTAAAATGGATACGGCGAACAGGGCCGCGTTCTTAGCTCCCGAGTTGCCTATGGCGAACGTGGCAGTCGGGATGCCGCCGGGCATTTGGGCAATCGATAGAAGGGAGTCCATTCCTTTCAGAGCCTTCGATTCCACCGGTACGCCGAGAACGGGCAGGGTTGTCAAAGCCGATACCATGCCGGGCAAATGAGCCGCTCCGCCTGCTCCCGCAATAATGCACTGCAAACCGCGCTCCTTGGCGGACTTCGCATAGCTGTACATTTTGTCGGGGGTTCGGTGGGCGCTAACTACCTTCGACTCGAAAGCGATGTCAAAAGACTCAAGGACCTCGGCGGCATTCGAAAGGGTCGGCCAATCGGAATTGCTCCCCATGATGATCCCTACAAATGGTTGCTCGCTAGACATATTTTTTGGAAACGAAGAGGTTTGAAGGGGCCATCATTCGATAGCCTCGAGATCGCGCAAGGACAATCTGCTGACATGAAGCGCCACGCTCAAATAACGAGGGTTCCTTGTGTTTCGAGTTCCTTGGCCTCGGGTCTTGCCTGTTCATTTTACATCGCCCATCCTTCACTGCGTGAAATACATCCTCTCCCTGGATCAAGGAACGACCAGCTCGCGCTCGATCCTTTTCGATAAAAACGGAAGCATTGTCGCTTCTGACCAATACGAATTCAAACAGATGTATCCCAAGCCTGGCTGGGTGGAGCACGATCCCCAGGAAATCTGGCAGACTCAAAGCAAGTCTATCGATGGAGCCCTGCAAAAGGCCAAGGCTTCTTGGGAGGATGTTGCTGGAGTCGGCATCACCAATCAGCGAGAAACGATCGCCTTGTGGGATAAGGAAACCGGAAAGCCTGTTGGGAACGCTATCGTTTGGCAGGATCGACGGACCGCCGATATTTGCTCTCAATTGAAAGAAGATGGCAGGGAAGATTGGATACAGGAAACTACGGGCTTGCTGCTGGATCCCTACTTTTCGGCGACCAAGATCAAATGGCTGCTTGAAAACAATCCCAGGGCGAGGGAGCTTGCCGATGCCAATCGCCTGGCTATTGGAACTATGGATAGCTGGCTTATTTGGAATCTGTCCGAAGGCGCTTCTCATGTAACGGACGTTTCGAACGCGAGCCGGACGCTGCTGATGAATCTCGAAAGCTGTCAGTGGGACGACGAGCTGCTGAATCTTTTCCAAATCCCTCGCGACGCGTTGCCGGACATCGTCGATTCCAGTGGCGAGCTGGCTATGGTTTCTCAAAGCATTGCCAGTCGTGATGTTTCCATTGCTGGAATCGCGGGCGACCAGCAGGCTGCTTTGTTTGGCCAATTATGCTTTGAACCGGGAATGCTGAAATGCACCTACGGTACGGGTTGCTTTATTCTCCTGCAGGTTGGGGATGCGCTCGTGGCTTCGCGAAATAGGCTCCTTTCCACTGTCGCTTGGAGGATGAATGGAAAAACTGAATACGCTCTTGAAGGAAGTGTTTTCGTTGGAGGGGCGGCAGTTCAATGGCTGAGAGACGAATTGAAGATAATCGAAAATTCGCCTGACGTTGAAGCATTGGCTTCGCAGGTCGAGGATAGCGGAGGGGTGGTGGTGATTCCGGCATTCACGGGTCTGGGAGCTCCATATTGGGATCCGCACGCGCGGGGAGCCGTGCTGGGTCTAACCCGGGGAAGTTCTCAAGCTCACATCGCTCGAGCGACACTGGAAGGGATCGCTTATCAAGTAGCTGATGTGGCGGAGGCCATGGAAAAGGATTCGGAGAATAAAATCGAGTCGCTCCAAGCCGACGGTGGAGCTTCGGCAAACAGTATTCTTATGCAGACTCAGGCTGATCTGCTCAATGCCCGAGTCGTCCGACCAAAGGTGGTTGAAACGACAGCATTGGGAGCCGCTTTTCTTGCAGGACTTGGGGTTGGATTCTGGAGTTCGAAAGACGAGCTTTTAAACCTCATAGAGCCGGACCGCGAATTCGAGCCGCTGCTGGAAGAGCCTGATCGAAAACGGAATTTGGTAAAGTGGCGAAAAGCCGTAGATAGGATCAAAAACTGGGGGCAGGACTAGGTCGATATCACGTTTTTCGTGCCTAGGATAAAGAAACGCTTTAATTTATCGATAAAGTTTCACTTCGCTAAGAGTTTTGAGATCACTAAAATCCTTTAGCGTAACGAATCGGTAAATTCGAATTTCTAGCAGATGGACCTACAAAGAGTAATTGCTTTCTACAAACGAGGCTTCCAGTTTCGCTCGTATGTCGAGAAACGTAATCAGCTTCAACTACACGCTCAAGGACAAGACGGGAGAGATTATCGACCAGTCCCAGCCGGACCAGCCACTGACTTTTCTCGAAGGCAGTAACACCATTATTCAAGGGCTGGAAAACGGCCTTGCCAGTCTGAAGGAGGGCGACACTGACGAAATCGTTGTCCGTCCTGAAAATGGCTATGGTTTCCGCGACGAGTCCCAGATCGACGTTGTTTCTCGTTCGCAATTGCCGGTTGATGACATTTCCGTTGGCGACTTTTTCCAGGCAGGAAGCGATGCCCATTCTCCAGTCGTGAAAGTAGTAAAGGTGGATGGAGACCAGATCACTCTTGATGCCAATCACCCACTGGCAGGCGTTGATCTATTTTTCTCGGTGGAGATTGTTGGCAAGCGTGAAGCGACCGAGGAAGAACTGAATCATGGGCAAGCTCATTCTGCTGGAGGCTGCTGTGGCGGTCAAAATGGCGGGGGTTGCGGTTGCCACTGAGGATTTGTTTCTAGTCTGACGACAATTTGTAGGTGAACATAACCGTCTCTTCCTTTTCTCGAACACCGCCCGCGGAGGAATAGAGCTTCATGGCGGCGTTGTTAGAGCGGTCCGTTAATACCCAAGCTTCCTTGCAGCCCAGCTCGTGAGCTAGTAGAAGAAGCGCGTCGAGCAATCTTTTCCCGATACCTTTTCTCCGATGTGTTGAGGCTAGTCCTGTTTCGTTGATCCAAAGTTCCGGCGGCTTGTCTGGATGAATGTAATGAACACCTGAGACCATGCCGACGACTATGTTGCCTTCAATGGCTACCACTAAATGATGTCTTGAGTCCGCTAGGAACTCGGTTGCCAGTTCGGGATCGATTGGGTTGTCGAACACGCCTTCCGCCACGTTTTGAAGCGCCGCTTCGTCTCCCTTCTCAAGCACTTTGATTTCTATCTGCATCTTTCTTTAGAATCCCTTAGTCCGGCCGTCGCGTCATCATTTCTCTCCGTGTGAATCCATATTTCTCATACAGTCCATGAGCGTCTCTGGTTCCCAGGAGGCATAGCGTATTGGCGATATCTGGATGGGATACAACGCATTCCATCAGCCATTTGCCCAGTCCGTTATTTTGATGTTCTGGCAATATGAATACATCGCACAGCCAGGAAAACGTTGAGCCATCGGTGACAACCCTAGCAAAGCCAACCTGTCTGGATTCTCTGAAAACGCCAAAGCAGAGGGAGTTTTCGATCGACGCTTCGATCTTTGCCCTGCTCCTATCTGACGCCCAATAGGACTGTTTGAGATAGTCGCCGATGGCATCCAAGTCCAATGCGGATTTTTCGTTGTTTATAGAGAAATCGCCCTTTTTCCATTCCATGAATCCTCATAGCTGATATGCCGCTTTCAGCAAAGCGTTTTTTAGCAATGGAATTCGAGGGGAGACCTGGCCCTCCTAGGTCATGCTTTAGTTTATGCCTGGAACAACGACCAGTCCTGTTGGCGCGGTGGGAGGTGGCGGAGGGCTTACATAGCTGTCCGCAGCATTCCATATGACAAGCGTACTTTGATTTCCGGATACCGTGGCATTGCGAAACTCGGTGCCGATGATGGCGCCGCCTGAAAAGGATATCGTGTAGCTTCCTGAACTAATGGGAATGGCCCAGCCGCCCGCTGTGCCAGTAATGGCGTAGAATGTGCCGGAATCCGGCATCACCGTCACTCCGCTATGACCCTCTCCGCTATCATATCGGTCATTGTTATTGGAATCGGTCCAAACCGTTCCTACCAGAAATTGATTGTAGTGATCGGCGAATGACGTAGAAGCGCGAGCATAAACGATGGATGTTACTAAGGGGCCAACTTGAGTAGCCGAATTGGATTCTTCAACCATGGCGATACCGAAATTAGTCGATGTGAGCGACGTCGCCATGAGGCCCTGTCGGTGTCCGCGTCCGGGCTGCATTCCTGTTCCGTCACCTCCGTCCGGTCCCCAATCGATGTTGAATCCGGCATGCGCATATTCTGGCGAAATGGCGTAGGCGAATACGCTGGCGGCTCCTCCATTGAGAAAAAAGCCAGCATCCGCGATACGGCTAAACTGGTTGTTATGATCTTGGGAATCTCGAGCTATGAGATCCTCCGAGTGGACTCGAGACCCCTCGTAAATTCGCCTGTCGAAAGCGCATGGCGGTTTCGGATCAATGGCGGCAAACTCCTGCTGCAGCGCCGTTTTATTGACGCCGAAATAGGAAACAGCAGACTCTACGTTGAAGTTGCCTGTATTGGCAAGATAGATACCTTCTTGAGTCGGATCGGTACGCGCTCGGTTGGTGAGCCAGACCATCTCCTGTTCATTCCCATTGGGATGAGAGCCATCTGCCGTTTTATGAAAAACCCACTCCGTCGTGGGAGCCGCATAAAGTTTATATCCTCCAGGTGGAGTTTCAATTGGCTCGGTCTGGGGCTGCAGGGTAGGAGGATTTATGACCGGATGTTCCTGGCCAAAGAGCGCCGAAGCTGAAAATAGGAGAATGAATAGGACCTGTTTCACTAACAATTAGAGAATCGTTAGCTACCTGCAAAAGTAAATTAATTCTATCCGCATGGGCTGCAAGAATCTTACCTAAGGTAGAGGGGTTATGCCCCTATCTCTTTTGCTTTTAGGTCTTAGTGCGGTCTAGCTTTTTCGATTGATTTGAATGCAGGCTGACTGGCTGCAAACTTTTCCGTACTTTGAAAGGCCTTTTCCTGGAGTTATCCGACTGGCTTCGCATAGCTTCCCTAAATGTTTCTGAATGAGCTAACCCAACGAGAAGAAGAAGGTAGACCAATCCAGGTAGGTATCATTGGAGCGGGTAAATTTGGAGGAGGTCTCTGCACACAGATTTCCCAGATGAAAGGAATGCGAGTCGCTCTCGTGGCCGACTTGGATGAAGAAGTGGCTCGCCGAGGTTATACGGCCAATGGGTTTGAAACTAACAGTATTCGAAAAACGGTTACGGAAACTGAAGTGTGCGATGCTATTCGAGCTGGAGCTCCGGCTATCACTTCGGACGCAACTTTAGTCTGCCAGTCCGAATTGATTGACGTTGTCGTGGACACGACGGGATCCCCTCAAGCCGGAGCAGTCCTTGGAATCAGCGCGATTTCTCATGGCAAGCACCTCATTATGGTAAATGTCGAGGCTGATGTGTGTATTGGCCCTTATTTGCGACGTCTGGCTGACGAGAAAGGCGTAGTCTATTCTTTGGTCGATGGAGATCAGCCAGGCTGTATCATGAATATGGTTAACTGGGCTCGAGCTCTCGGGTTTGAAATTGTAGCGGCGGGTAGGGGTACGATCTATCAGGATGGCGATTTCGAAGGTACGCCCGAGACAGTTCCCGAGCGTTTTGGATTTAGTGAGGAAATGATGGAGCGGCGTCATGTGAACCTTCGAATGTTTAACTCCTTCCGTGATGGAACGAAAGCGCAAACGGAGATGACCGCCTTGGCTAACGCGGCCGGACTGGTTCCCGATATTCGGGGTATGCATGAGCCGTCGGTGAATCTTGAAGACATTCCTAAAAAGTTCAGTTTGAAAACCGAAGGTGGCTTGCTCAGCCAGCATGGAGTAGTCGAACTGGCCAACAGCATTGAAGCAGACGGCAAAACGTCTCTTAGCAATCCGCTCAATATGGGTGTATTTGTCGTCATTCGGGCTGAACACCCTCATATCCAGGAGGACCTAGTAAGCTATTTCGTTCATGCAGGAGGAAATGGATACAATTATCTGCTCTATCGCCCTTATCATCTGGTCGCTGTGGAGGCTCCCATGTCGATTGCATCTGCAGTTTTTCGAGGCGAGGCAACCGGCTTAACGCTGCCCAACCCTACCGCGGAATTGATCACCGTTGCCAAGCGCGATCTTAGTAAAGGAGAGATGCTGGATGGCGGTGGAGGTTATACGGTCAACGGACTTTGTGAAAAGGCGGATATTGCCCGCAATCAGAATCTTCTCCCGCTCGCGTTCGCCAGCAACGTAAGGCTTAAACAGGATATCAACAAGCTGTCGCCAATAACTTATGACATGGTGGAAATCGACGAAAATTCGGAGTTATTGAAATTGCGTCGCAAGCAAGACGCTTTGGTCTGGGGAGAATGACCGCATTGGTCCTGTTCGAATTTGGTCAAGAAATCCCGGCTTGCCTGACGCCTCTCTGGTATGCCGATGGTCATCTTCAGCTAAAGATTCTAGAAAAAGGGCAAATTGGGATAAGTTAAGAAAGTATTTTACGACGCTGGTCGCGTGAATGGCTATCTATTCAGCAGGCTTATGTCCTGGTTGGTGAATTCTACAAAACGTTGGTGACGGCTGGAAACGAGCTCCTCGATGGTTCGACGAAACTGCTTTAGCTCTTCGACCTCTATTTTCCTCAGCGCTTTTTCGCGATTCAAAAAAGGAGTGCCTCGGTAGCGTCGTCGAATGATTTCAGGTATAACCGCCACCGTGGTGGGGTAGTCGAAAAGTATCGAGTTTTTCAGGTCGCCCGGCTTTGGAAGGCAGTCGAGGGTTTTAGCTCTTGGCTTTATCTGAAGCTTGGCGGGAACGATTTCCAATCCTCGGTCTTCCTTTATTTGCTGTTTGTCTGCCAGGAGACTTTCAGATGAGGAATCGGCCGCTGTATCCGTTAGATAGATATAGATTTTCTTATTGGATATCGATACGTTTTCTCCTCCAAATTCGGCTGTGATTTCCTCATCCCTGACGAAGCCTTCGATGACATGCTTTAGAAAATTTTCATAATACCCATTGGCAAGCCCGACTGACGGGGAAAATCGTTGTCGCATTCCCAGTAAACGTATCATATATGTGATGACAAGTACCAGCAAGCCGTAGGCTCCATTGGAGATAATGCTGAATGCGAATTCGCCGAAGTTCATTTCTCTATTTCCTAGCGGGTTCTAGTTTCCAGGATTCGCGTTTTTCTCCATCAGCCAGGGCAGGACTTCCCCGGAGCGATCGATGAACTTTCCCGATTGATCCATGCTTGCATTAGCGATGACGTTGCGAAGGCATAGAATGGTGTCGTCAACGTCGTAGGGAGCATCACTTCCAGCCATATCTGTTTTGGTGCGACCGGGGCGAACGATGAGATAGATGATGCCTTTTTCTTTGCAGTCATGGGCCAGGCAAACGCCTGCAGCATGGGCAGCTGCCTTGGTCGTTCGGTAAAGATAAAGGCCACCCTTGTTATAGAGACTTAATATTCCTCCCTGACTGCCCATGGTTAGAGCGATAGGCTTCTCCGCAGCGGCGAGATTGTCCATCAAGGCATAGGTGAGATAAACAGGAGCCATGACATTTATCTTGAATGCTTGTATCCATTCCTCGGATTCAACAGGAAAAATGCCTTCGACATCCTTGCCATGCACGCCCGCATTGTTGATCAGTACATCTATGGCTCGATCACGAAGGGCTTCTTTCATGGACTCGATGGTGTTCGGGTCGCTTACATCAAGCTCTCTTACCTCTAGTGGCAGAGACTTGAGTTGGTCTGCGGTGTTCGGATTGCGGCAAGTCGCAATGACTTCCCATCCTTCGGCGGCGTATTGTTTGGCAAATTCGAGACCTAGACCTCGGTTGGCTCCTGTAATAAAAACGGTGGGCATGCTTTTCTAAAGCGATTAAAAAGCGAAGAAAAGCTATTGAGGCGAACCAGGCAATAGCGGAAATTCCACTCTTTATAGAGGTGAAAGCTTGGATTCTCCGAAACTAGTCCAGAGAAGGAATGGAAATGCCGTGTTTTTCGAGGGTGATTCCGAGAACGCGATCATAGTCCGTGAGGTCTCGGTAATAGTCTGTAATGGCTCTGAAAACGGATACCTGCGCGTTGCCAAGCTCAGTTTGTCGATTGATGACGAATCGAGTGTTTCCCACACCCGTTTCAAGTCTTCGTCGATCTGCAGTGAGACTTTTCTCTGCAAGTTCGCTGGAGTTAATGGAAGCTTGGATACGTTCCCAGCTTTTCTCCAGGCTGAAAGCCGCGTTGTCGAGTTGAAGGAGAATGTCCTGTTTAAGTTGCTCTATATTGATGTCTGATTGAAGAAGTCGCGATCTGGCGATTTGCAGCTGAGCCCTAGCATTTTTATTTCCTAGCGGATATCTGAATACGGCTCCAATGGTGTAGGCCTCGTTTCGACCATCGTTCAACGCTTTCAAGCTGCTGCTGAAGCCATCATCTCTCGAGGCGTATCCATAACTTGTGACAAGATCAAGTTCAGGCAGTCTCTGGTTCCGATTACGACGAGCGGTCATAGCCCTTATGTCGCGATCAAGTTGAGCTTGATGGAAATCGGGACGATTGTTCAGAGCCACCTCGAAGTCGGAATCGACATTGATTTCTTGATACAGGGGATCTTCCAAGGGTTCCAGTTTTATATCCCAATCCAGAATGGATTCTACCGAATCGGATATGATCGATTTGAACCGATTCTGCTGGAAGCGGAGGCTCTGCTCTGCAATTAGGATCGAAACCTCTCGGCGAGCTAGGATCGCTTCAGCCAGGACTACATCCGATGGAGCCATGCGACCGACATCCACGCGCTTTCGGTTGTTCTCAACCAGCTGTTGTGTAATGTCTCGGGTCTGGATGGCCACTTCCAGATTCCTCTCCGCGAAGTAAAGGGCGTAGTAGGCGTCGATGGCATTGCTCACCGAATTGATGACCTGCTGTTTGAAGGCCCAATCGGAAATCTCGAAATTCTTGCGAGCCACTTTGATGCTGAAGTTGTTGGCTCCGGTTCCAAAATCCTTCAGCAGAGGCTGGGTAATGCTTATGCCGGAAAAAGAAGAGAAGTCTCCCAGAAATCCCTCGTTTCGGCTCGTACTGTTGTTAGAGAAAACTTCAAACGAGTATGCAGTTCCTGGTGACAGAGTGCCACCTATAGATATCGAAGCCGATTCGTTTCGTGAACGATTGATTGGGGTGTTGTCTAGTCCTGGGATATCGCTTTCGCCTTCCGAATAAGAGCTGGATAGCGAAGGATCGTACTTCCCTTTCGCCGCGTTCAGATTTTCCTTAGCGATAAGGTAGTCCTGACGCTCTAGCTGGACGTTGAAGTTCCTAGCCAGAGCCAGGGAAATGGTCTGGCGCAGGTTAAGCCGCTCAGGAAGCCCATCATTGGCAACCTCCCCATAGCCTAAGACTCCCTGAGCGGTTAGCACACCTACTACTTGTACTATAAAGACAAAGCGTCTCATTGAAATTTCCAACGTCGCTCGATTGTATCCAAAATTTAGATCTTCTAAGATTCATGGCAGCCTGGGGATCGCTGCGATAATGAATATCAGGAAGAACCGCTGTTACTAACTTCCTTTACTACTTTCCCGTCGAAGAGGTGGATGACTCTGGAAGCGTATTCGTTATGTCGCTCGTCGTGCGTAACCATGCATATGGTGGCTCCCTCTTCGTGCAGCTGCTTCAATAGCTCCATCACGCGCTCTCCGTTCTTCGAATCGAGGTTTCCCGTTGGCTCGTCGGCCAGAAGGATGCGAGGACTTCCAGCCAAAGCTCTTGCTACGGCAACGCGCTGTTGCTGACCGCCAGAAAGCTGGCTGGGCAGGTGCTTTAGACGATGAGCCATCTGGACTTTTTCAAGAGCGTCGTGCACGCGCTGTTTGCGTTCCTTAGTCGGCATTCCTCGATACACGAGAGGCAGCTCGACGTTTTCGTAAACCGAAAGATCGCCAATCAGGTTAAAGCTTTGGAAGATGAATCCAACCTCGCGATTTCGTATTTTGGCTCTCTGATTGGCCGTAAGATCTTCAACGGGCTCGTTATTGAGAAGGTACTTGCCTTCTGTTGGCGTATCCAAAAGTCCCATAATGGAAAGCAAGGTTGACTTTCCGCAGCCTGATGGACCTGCAATCGAGAGAAAGTCTCCATCTTCGACATGGAGATGTACGCCTGCTAGGGCGTGAGTTTCGATTTCGTCGGTGTAAAAGACCTTTTTGATGCCGTCCATTTGAATCACGTGTCTGGCATCCGTTGAGAGGTTAGTGTCTGCTTCCAATGTATCCATAGAGGTAGGTGGGTTAGTTGATGCGGATTTGATCGAATTGCTCCCAATCCGAAGTGTCAGAAATGATGATCCTGTCGCCAGGGACAAGACCGCTTACGACTTCTATTGTATTCACAGAAGTACGACCGAATTCGACAATCGATCTTTCGGCTATGTCGGAATCCTGTATAAATTTGAATACGCCCGAGCTAGAGTTGGGACGCACGTAGTTAGGACGTGTCACGTAGATGATGTCTTCGAGGTTTTCGATTTCAATGTAGCCCTGCACAGTAAGATCGGGTCGAGCTCCGTCGGGAAGCGCCCCAGTCAATTCGATGTCCACCGTGACTGTGCCTTGATCGACGTTGGGATCCACGCGAGAGACGACCCCGGGAACGGTATCGTCGCCATAGGTGCTAATCTCTGCGAATTGGCCTCTTTCGACTTCCTTGGCCTGAAGTTCCGACACGCGGATGACTGCCTTCAAATTAAGCGGATTCGTTACCTGGGCGAGACTAGCTCCAGGATTTACCTGCTGGCCTTCTTCAACCGTTTGTCGCTGCAGCACTCCTGAAACGCCCGCTCTCACTTTCAAGCCATCCATTTGGCCTTTGAGCAGTTCGTATCGAGCTCGCGATTGATCTACCTGAGCTTGGCGAGCGGAAATTTGACGATCGAATGACTCTTGGCGATAGGCCAGCCGTTGCTGCTCCTTTTCATAGCGAACCTTCAACTGATCTGCCCGAAGCCTGGATAACTTCATGGTCAGCTCGGATTCAATGCCTTCCTTGTAGAGCTCCTCGTCGATGCCGGCGCGAAGGTCGGCCGTTTTCAAGTCCGCTTCCAGTTGGGCGAGGGTCGACTCCATTTGTAGCAAGTCGCTTCTAAGCTGAACTTCGAAGCTGGTGAAGTTCGCTTCCTCTGCCCTCAATTGGAGGTCTGCATTCTGGGTTTGCTGGACTATGTCCGGATTGCTGAGCTCCATTAAAATCGTATCCGGCTCGACCAAAGTGCCGGGGAGCACAAAGATGCGCTCTATCCGGCCGCTGGTTCGAGCGGATACCCATCGGATCTCGTTTGGAACGAGAGAACCGACCCCCATTACCTGCCTTAGCATTGAGCCTCTCTCCACAGTTGCTGGCCAAATGGTCTCTTTTTTCACCTGTGGAGGTCCTGGATTATAAAGGAATAGAAAGACCAGTAGAACGCTCAGTACGCTAACTCCCAAACCCGCGTACAAACGTTTCTTGAACTTCGCCTTTCTGGCTAAATCTGGTCTTTCTACATCCATTTATCAATCGTCGTTCAAAACTTATGCACTTGCTGTGCCAGTTGATTAATTATTTACATAACTATCAGATAGAGAGCAGTTTAAAATTTATAACAAATTTTTGTGCTCTGTATCCAATCTTCAAAGTCCCAGATTCGAAACAAGGAAAATCCCATATCTGGGACTGTTCATGCCGGCTTAAGCGATAGGAAGTCTAACCGTGACTTTGCAGCCGGATCGATCTTCTCGGTTTTCGATTTTGATCGACCCCAGATGGGCTTCCACAATTTGCCTGCTTATGGCTAATCCAATCCCGGTCCCCGTGGACTTCGTGGTAAAGAAAGGAACGAATACGTTTTCGGTGTTAGCCAATCCGGTACCTTCGTCCTGTATCCAGATAGTCACGTTATCCTTATTCGCTAGCCATCCGCCTTGTACCGAACCTTTGGTTTCATTCGAGGCCTCAATGGCGTTTTTCAAGACATTGATAATCAGCTGTTCGATCTGGGCTTCGTCGGCGTTCAATACGCAATCCTCGCCATCCTCTAGGGACACGTTTGGAAGCGCATTCAAGCTAAACACCCGTTGCATGAGATTCTTCAGGTTAACTTGCCCCTTATTTGGCAAGGGGAGCTTCGCTAGCTGCGAGTAGCCTTTAATGAATTGGCTCAAATTCTTCACTCTGCGTGAAACGATACTCAATCCTTCCTTAAGATCTGTTTGCCAACCTTCCGGCAGCTCATCCTTATTCACCAGCTTTGATAGACTATCGGTGAGGGAGATGAGCGGAGTCATGGAGTTGTTGATTTCGTGGCCAAGCACTCGTATCAGGCGATGCCATGCGATCAGCTCTTCTTCTCTCAGAGGCCGTCCTACATCGTTTACTATCACTAGGGTGTATGGCTTTCCTTCTTGGCGGTAGGCTCCACGACTAATGAGCCATCTGCCTGATTTTGCAGGAAAATCGAATGAAACCGCTTTATCCGGTTCGGCTTCAAACAGAGACTGCAGCCCAAGCGATTCCGCTGATTGTCCTTCGGGCTTCTCGATTTCGTTGCCCAGAAGCTCCATTCCTTTAGGATTCGCCAACACCAAGTCGTTTTCCGGATCGAAACAAAAGATGGCCGCATTGATCCGCTTCACGACTTGCAAGAAGAGCTCATGTGTCTCCACGAAGTTCATACGACCTTTTTGAAGCATGTCGCTAAGGAGGTTTATTTCCTCGAAGGCCGCTCCAATGGGGTCTTTCCCGTCCTGCTTTCGAAGTCGCAGCGAATAGTCTTCCTCGCGGAGCGACTGTATCATATTGGCGATGCCATTCCAGGGTTGAGCGACCTTCGAGGCGAATTGGGCATACAGGGCTCCCGAAAGGGCTACCAGAAGAAAGAGCGTCGTGTACCATTCCAGCGCTCCATAGTCCCCTATGAAGAGAAACCACAAGGTGAACAGGATTCCTGGCAACATGCTCAAGAATCCATATAAAAGAAGCTGCCGAATATTGACGTTCATAATGACGTAACGAGAATGTGACTACAAATCGTGACGCTGTAAACGGCGATAAAACGCGCTGCGACTCAAGCCAAGCGCTTTAGCTGCATCCGTCGCGTTGCCGCCATAGCGCTTTAGAGCTCGCTGGATGTAGTATTTCTCGACATCGTCCAAGCTCATTTCATCCAGACTGTAGGACCCTGTTTTGGCGTTGCTTAATCCGAGACGGGAAGGCTGGACTTCCCCCTCCTCCGAAAGAAGCACGGCTTTTTCCACGGCATGGTCTAGTTCTCTGACGTTTCCCGGCCATTCATATGAAAGCAGTAGATCCTTTGCCTTGCTCGAAAAACTAGACAATGGCTTTCTATACTTTTCCTTATAGCGTTCCAGGAAGCTTTCAGCAAGAAGGAGAATGTCTTCGCCCCGTTCTCGAAGCGGTGGGATTTCAATAGTTACGGTATTTAATCGAAAGTACAAATCCTGCCTAAAGGTCGCGTTTGCCACTTTTTCTTCAAGATTCGCATTGGTGGCGCTGATGATTCGGGCATCCGCTTTTCGCGTTTTCGAAGAGCCCACTCTTTCGAACTCGCCGGTTTCCAGGAGGCGCAGGAGGCTGGTTTGCTGATTTTCTGGAAGATTGCCTATTTCATCGAGGAACAATGTTCCGGTATCCGCTAATTCATAGCGACCCATACGATCTGATTTTGCATCCGTGAAAGCTCCTTTCACATGGCCGAACAACTCGCTTTCGAAGAGGGCTTCCGGCAAGCCGCCCATATTGACCGAAATGAATGGAAATTCGCCCCGCGACGAGAGATCGTGGATAATACGAGCGATCATGCTCTTTCCAGTGCCATTTTCTCCTGTTATGAGAATACAGGCGTCGGAAGGAGCGACACGGCTGATTGTATCCATCATTTCCTTAACGGGAGGCGATTCGCCGATAAGCTTGTTTTGCTGCTGATTTCTCAGTATCCGGTTTTCGCCTTCCAGGCGGAGTTCGCGCTGTCGAGATCGGTACAATTCAGTCTGAGTGCGGATGGCATGTAGCATCCGCTCGTTGTCCCATGGTTTGGTAACGAAATCCTGGGCTCCCTGACGCATTGCTTCGACCGCTAGATTGATCGTGGCCCAAGCCGTCATCACGATTACGGGCAAGCCTGGCTGCTTCTCCGTAATGTGTTTGAGCAAATCGAGTCCCTCGGCGCCGGAAGTCGTGTCCTTGGTGTAGTTCAGATCTATAATGACTACGTCGTAGCTTTCCGATTTCAGTTTCTCCAACACTCCCTCCGGTCGTGTCGTCGTGTCCGCACGAATGCCTTCGCCTTTCAATAGCAATCGAGCCGCAGTCAGAATATCGTCCTGATCATCAGCAATTAGGATCTTGATTGGGCTTTCCCTCTTTACCGACATGAATGGGAACAAAACGAGGAATTCCAATTTTGGCTAGTCGAATTTCTCTCCCCTGTTTATAGGCGGGTTCGTTTCGCCGTTTTGGTCGACCTCTTCGAGGGAATCGCTCGTCAAAAGCTTCACTTTCTCACCGAGACGGAAGGTCGGCAGCAAGCTTCTGAACCATTGAATTTTGACCGTTTAGGTAAAAATAGGGTTGAATTGGGCTAAGGTGGAATCTAAGGATTGCTTCACCTCCTTATCGTATTTTTTTTACAATCCCCGTTAGCTCCTAACACTTTTATTCTCCCCCCAAAACAATAGATCACCTACGAAGATATGACGCCCATGACTGCTAAGAAGGCTGGAGGCTTTCGCGTCGCTTCGCTTGGCTGCTTGCTAATATCGATGATGGTTGGCTTCGCTTTATCCGCGTTTGCCAATGTTGATGCAATCGAAAGCGATGCTGAAAAGTGGATCGAACTTCAAACGCGAATCGCTGAAGAAAACGCTAAATGGAAAGCCGAGAAGGAATTGCTGGAAAGCAGTATTCTCGTTTTAACTACGGAGCAGAATTCCCTGAAGGAGAGTCTGGAGTCCAACAAGATCGCCAGCGACCTGTACCAGAAAAACAGAGACAGGGTTACTTCGAGATTGGAAATGAACGGGGCGGCTCTCGGAGCGATGATCGACAAAATGAACGAGTATGAGGAGAAGATCGCCTCCATCTACGCTCGTTTGCCGGAGCCTTTGAAAAAGGATGTGGCATCGTTAATGAAGAAGATACCGGCGGAGATCGATTATGAGCCTTTGTCTGTAGCTGCTCGTATTCAGAGTCTCATTTCAGTTCTCACTTCGATTGACCAGTTTAACAATGCCCTAAACTTGACCCATCAGATTCGGGAAAATTCGGACGGGAAGTCAATCAACGTGCGCGTGCTCTACTGGGGGCTGTCCGTAGGCTATGCGGTCGACGGACGCGGCGAGCAGGCTTGGATTCTGAGACCGGGAGAATCTGGCTGGACTTGGAGCGCGGCTAACGAAATGGCCCCTGATGTTGTGGACCTCATGAACGTTTATGAAAAAAGAGAATCGCCTAGGCTGATCTCTCTTCCCGCTAATCTCAACTAGAGGCAATGATGCGAATGAAGACGAGAAACTATTCAAACCGCTTTGGCCTCAAAAGAAGAGGATTCTTTGCTTTAGGTGTTGCCTTGGCTTGCATCGTTCAAGCCGCTTTCGCCGCTTCACCCGATCAAGTCGCTGGCGAGATGCAAGCTCGAGTTGCGAAAAGCCTCGAGGAATATAATCGAACCGTTGCCAGAATCGCCGAAGAAAAAGCCCCGTTGGTGCGAAAAGTGGGAGAGCTGGAAAACGCCAACATTGGATATCGGTCGCAACTGAATGAATACAAACGAATTTCGACTGAGGGAAAGGATGAGATCGATAGGCTCTCTGCCGATTTGCAGGAGCTGGAAGCCCAATCCGACTACATCCATCGGATTCTTGAAGAGTACCTCTTGAAGTTCGAAAGCCGTATCCAGCTTGCCGAGGACCAGAAATTTAAAGCGCAGCTTACTGAAATTCGCACCAGCATAGATGAAGGAGGATCGAATATCGAAGAGATCTTGGGCCTCTATACGAGGGCCATCGATCTCGGAATGGCTCGACAGGAGGAAATAATAGGAGGCTATTCCTTTCCCGGAAGGGCGATTAACCAGGAAGGGGATTTACTTGAAGGCGATATTGCCGTTTTCGGTCCCACTGCCTATTTCAATTCTTCTGGAAGCGACGTCAGCGGAATGCTGCGTTTTCATTCAGGCACTATTGAGCCGCAGGTCGTCGCTTTCTCAGGTTCTCAAGCAAGCGACTTGAGCGGTCTGATTACCAGCAAGGAGGGTCTGGTTCCTTTGGATTCCTCTCTCGGAAACGCGTTGTCTTTGGATGACGCTGACCTAAGTACTCTTGATCATATAAAGCAGGGCGGAGTGGTTGGCTATTTTATCCTAGCTCTTGGCGGTGTGGCGTTGTTGTTGAGCTTGATTAAGCTCGGCGACTTGAATCGATTCGCTCTGACCAGCCCGAGCGATCTGCAGGAAGTTACTGATACAGCCTCCTCTGAAGGCGTGGAACAAGGACTGGCCAAGGCTTCTGAAATTCCAGGTGTAGTTGGAGAAATGATACAAATGGGCGTCAGAAACATATCGGCCAATGCCGTTCTTCTTGAAGAGATGATGCTCAGCGTTATCTTGAAAAACCGGCCGGACATGGAGCGTTTTCTCCCGTTCTTGGCTATAACCGCAGCGTCCGCTCCTTTGCTGGGCCTTCTGGGAACGGTCGTTGGTATGATCAAGACTTTCGCTTTGATCACGGTATTCGGAACCGGCGATCCCAAAGCGCTTTCATCCGGCATATCGGAAGCATTGGTTACCACCGAACTGGGATTGATTGTTGCGATTCCAACGCTCGTGCTACATGGTCTTTTTACGCGAATGGTTAAAAGCCGCGTCGGCATGATGGAGCAGATAGCATTCGATTTCGTGAAAATGGCTTCGAGCAAAAACGAGAATCAATAATCTATGAACGAATCTATTGCGGATCATCTTATCAAGGCCATCATGAGCGGTGGTCCGGTGATGATCGCCTTATCGATTCTTTCGGTTATTCTATACACAAGCCTGATAAGGCTGCTGCTATTCGCGGCAAGGGTGAGGTTGCGCGATTTCGAAGCTCGGGATCGCTTTTCAATCGAAGATTACGCTGGATCTCGAATCGAGGATCCGAATCAAATCGAGTGGGAAATTCTTTTGGCGAAGTATGAGGACGTTCTATGGCATTTCCGTCAATTTATGCAGAGTCGTCTCAGATTCGCGAATGCCTTGCTGATAGCCGCTCCGCTTCTTGGTTTGCTGGGAACGGTTATTGGGATGCTGGATACGTTTAGAGGACTGTCTCTTCAGTCGGGTTATGAAACGGCGACCATGGTTGCCGATGGCGTTCGTCGAGCCCTTATCACCACTGAAACGGGTCTTATCATCGCCATTCCGGCTTTGTTTTTCATCTACTGGATTAAACGTGTAACCAATAAGCGGGAACTCGAGCTGCTGCAGGTCAAGGTTCTCTCATATGGGAAGGAAACGGGATCATAATTATGCTTAAGGAAGTAATTAGAGAAGAGCTTGAAGATAGAGTGGATATCAACCTCTCGCCGATGATCGACTGTATCTTCATTCTGTTGATTTTCTTTATTCTGACCACAGTGTTTGTGCAGGAAACGGGTATTGAGGTTGATAAGCCTGAAGCCGCAGGTTCCGTCCCTTTGGAGGAGGACAGTATCCTCATCGGCATTACGGGTGATGAACGTATTTTCTACGGCGGACAGGAGATAGGCCTTTCAGGGGTTCGTCCGACCGTGCATCGCATCGTGCTTTCGGAGGATGTTTCGGTTGTGATTCAGGCCGACAAGAATGCGAGCCATGGAATTTTCTCCAAAGTTTACGGAGAAGCCAAAGCGGCTGGGGCCAAACGAGTCCATTTTTCGACTGACAATGTGCTTAATCCTATCGAAGGCTGAACGATGGCGTCATTGGAGCAGGACTACAGTAACAAAGGAAGCATGGCGAAGGCCTTTCTAGGATCAGTGGCGGTGACGGCCGGTCTTTTCCTGGCAATCGCTTCGACCCGCATTTCTCTGAGCTACCTTGATACGGAAGAGGAGAGCGAGGCGCCGCTTTATTACGTTCCGCCTCCAGCTCCGCCTTCGGAAAACATCTCGCCTCAACCAATGTCTTCGAAGTCTTCGGATTCACCCTCTATCGAGTTCGCCTTTGACGACGAACCGGCTGAAATTTCTTTAGATCTGCTCGATATCCCTTTGCAGAGCGATTTGAAAAGCAGGATGGCTCTTGGCCTGGATCTCGATAGGAAGTTCATGGCTGTGAAGCCAACTGCCAGCCAGTTCGATGGTCTGGTAATTTTCGAAAAGGGTCAGGTGGATGAAATCCCCTATCGAATGTTCGCTCCGGAGCCTCGTGTTCCTTACAGCCTACAGAAGCTGGGAGCCAAGCTGATCGTTCTCTACATTGTTACCAAAAAGGGAAGGGCCGAAAACATCCATGTCCTGGATTCCTCGCATGAGGAATTCAACGATATTGCCAAATCCGCTATCAAGCGTTGGCGATTCAAACCCGCGCTGAAGGCTGGAGAGCCCGTTAACTCTTGGGTGCAGCACACTTTTTCGTTCGAGAAAGGATCGGGAAGTCCATTCTCCTTGAATTGAATTTCGGAACATTATGAAAAACCATATTTTCGTTTTACTTTCTGTAGTTATATTTCCGCTACCTTTCGCTCAATCGCAGGATCAATCCGCAAATGTCTTTAATCGAGGCCGGCCGGTTTTGAGCGGAGCGGAATTCGACAAGCGATTCAAAGAGAGTTACTTTGCCGTATCCACTCGTGAGCCGGAAGTGACGGAGCTGGAAAAGGCGATTCTCGAGAAAGTGTCTCCTATGATTCAGAATAGCCCCGATCATGCTAAAAGCATGTTGCAGGATCTTCTTTCCGAAGGAAAACCCGTCAGCGCCGCTTTCAATCATGCGCTTGGCAATCTCTATTATGAGAGCGGCGATTTCCTGAAAGCCGAGATCGACTATTTGGCGGCTATCGAAAAGCACAACGATTTCCAACGAGCTTGGAATGGTCTTGGACTGACTCGTTTCCAGCTAAATGACTACGAAGGAGCTCTCAAAGCCCTCTCGGAAAGCATCAGGCTTGGGGCGAGCGATTCCCTCACTTATGGGGTCTTGGGCTACTGCCACTTGCAATTAGGTCATCATAAATCCGCCGAAGTCGCTTATAATCTGGCGATACTGAACGATCCTGATAGCACAGAGTGGTCGGAGGGTGTTGCTCAGATTTATATGGAAACGGAGCGTTATGATGATGCTAGGCGTCTTTTCGGCCAGCTTTTGCGTCAGCAGCCTGAAAACGTGAACTACTGGCTTTTGCTTGGAAACGCTTGGCTTTCTCTCGATCAACCCTTGAAGACGGCTCGGAGCATAGAAATCGCTCGCAGTTTCGGGGATGTGGATGGCAACGCTCTGTTTCTTTTGGGGAACATATACCTAAAGCACAGCATTTTCGATCAGGCCTTTACCGTCTTAGCTGAGGCCATGGGTAGAGACGATGCCGATAAGGATATCGCCGCTTTGAAGGCCATCAGGTATTTGATTGCCGAGGACCAGTATGATCATGCGCGCTCCCTCTTCGAGCGTGTTGGATCCTTCTCCGATGATTGGGATTCGGATACGAAAACGATGCATAGCCTTGCAGTCGCTGAATTCGCTTTGACGGATGGAGAGGACGAGACCGCTATTTCCGCCTTTGAGAAAGCGCTTGAATCCGATCCATTTAATGGAGCGACGCTCATCAAGCTTGCCCGACTTTATGCGGATAACTCTCAGCCTGAGAAGTCGCACTACCTTCTCGAACGGGCTCAGAAAGATTCTAAATACGAATTGGCCGCTTTGGTGTTTCAAACCAAGCTTCTCATCGAAGCCAAACGCGTCAAAGACACGCTGCCATTGCTTGAAAGAGCTGTTAAGCTATCTCCAACCGATCAGTTGAGCGATCTGTATAGCCAGGTGAAAATGGCTGCCTCTCAAATGACCAATTAAACGACTTCGTTTAACTAGCTTGCTGCCTCCATCTCCTAGACTTCGACCTTCCTTTGAAGGAAAAGGCGTTTCAGTTCGTATTGCTGTCCTCGCGCTTCAAGAAGCTGCAGCTTTCCGATATTGCTCTTTCCTTAAGGGCGAACATCGATTTTCTTAAGGCTTGTAGATGTTTCGACGGTTGCTGCTCCATTTCCTTCGGTTTTCATTCGTTGTAGGATCATGTGGAGTTGTTGTCCTGCTTTTTCTTCTTCTCGTTCGCCCGAATCTGCCCGACGAAAAACCTCAGTATGATGAAGAAAAACGTCAAGAAGCCGAACGTTTACGCAACGTCGAGCTTTCGTCTAACGATAAGCCGTCGTTGTATCAATATGTCGATTACGAGGAAGGATCTCAGGCTGCTTGGTATCCGAAGGGAGAGCCGCCTCTACTAGCCCCACTCGTCGAAGAGGGTAAGCTTTTCCCTGTTGCAGATAGAATTGGTCCGGAACCAGTTGTCCTGGAAGGGCCTGATGGCGTGGGCAACTACGGAGGCTCATTGGTCACATTTATACCTAGCGAAGCTCGGTTGATGATTGTCGCGAATCATATGTCCTATCAGCACCTGGTTCGCTACTCGCCTCAGGGAGAGCCCATTGTACCGCACCTCGCTAAGAGCTGGGAGACTAGCGAGGACAAACGGGAGTACACTTTTCATTTGAGACGAGGAATCAAATGGTCGGATGGCGAAGACTGGAACGCTCAAGACATAATGTACTGGTTCACTCACGAGCATGCCAACCCTGTCCTGAGTTACCATATAAGGGAAATCATGCGGCATCAGGGGAAGTCGGGAGTTATTCGGGCTCTTGATGACCACACTATCACGATTACTTTTGAAGATCCTCACGGCACTTTTCTGGATAAGGCTGCTAGCAGCCTAGGGCGTTATCTTCTTGGTTCTCCTGAGCACTACCGGCGACAATATCACCCGGTGATAGGCGATCCCGAGAAGCGAGCCGAATTGAAAAAGCTGTATGGAATTTCTTCTGACAAATTCGCGTACCGAAAGCTGATAGAGGAATCGGCCATCGCTCTGATGAATGTCGACCATCCTCGATTGTGGCCCTGGATTCCTCGCAGCATGGATTTGAACTCTCCTTACAGTTTTTCGCGAAATCCCTACTACTTCGCGGTCGATTCGGAGGGTAACCAGCTTCCCTATATCGACCGGCTGGTCTTGCAGGAGAAGACGCCTAATATCATTGGAGTGGCAGCCGCCGGGGGGAGCGCGACCTTTCAGTTGGAAGGTTTGGACTTCAAGCTCTACAGCCTTCTCATGTCCGAACGTCAAAATGGCGATTACCGGCTCCTGCACTGGTTTTCCGTCGACCGGTCTGATCTAATCATCATGCCGAACATCAATCGACGCGTTGAAGAGGATGATGTATCCACGAAGTGGAAATATGAATACCTGAATAAGAAAGAATTTCGGAAGGCCTTGTCGCTGGCTATCAATCGTCAGCAGATTATAGAGTCGCAATTCAGCGGTCTTGGCGAGCCCGCCCAAGTCGATCCGGGCAGGGATAGTCCTTTCCATTCTCCAGAACTGTATTCCTCGTTTACGGAATTCGATCCTGAAAGTGCTAGCGTCTTGCTGGATTCCATTGGCTTGAATGAGCGAGATAGTGAAGGCTACCGTCTTTTTCCAGACGGGACTCGAGCCCAGTTTTTCATTCATTTCAACAACACGCTTAAGAATGTGGATCCGCAAGCCCTCCAGCTTGTGGCTGACGATTGGAATCGCGTCGGAGTGCGTACCAGCATTCGTCCTCGTTCGGAAAAGCTTTGGAGGACAGAGGTGCGTGGACTCCAGCATGATTTCAGCGTTGGAAGCGGTTTCAACGAATTCAATCCACTGCTGCTTCCTCGCATGTTGGCTCCAGGGAGTTCTTCCTCCGACTATGCCTACGAGTATTCGCAATGGTATGAGCAAGGAGGTCTGTTTAAACCGGCTGGCGAACTGACCGAGCGAGGTAAGCCTATACCTTTGGGTCACCCAATGCGTAAATCCTTAATGGCTTGGGAAAAAGCCACTTTGCAGACCACGCTTCAGGACCAGATAGCCGTTTTCAAGGAGGTCACCGATGTCGCGAAAGAAAACGTATACACGATCAGCATATCGACACCGGTTCCTCGGCTAAGCGTCGCCAGCAATCAACTACGAAATGTTCCGGAAGTCGCTATCCAGTCAGGAATGTATCAATCTCCCGGGAATACGGGAATCGAAACATTCTTTTTCGAAAACCCTGACAGCCCTTCCGAGGTGGTTGACAATCTAAGGTCCCTCGTTCTCGAGCCTGAGTACGGGAAATTCACAGCCGCTGCGAACGTTACTGGCGAGGACAGCGGTATTTCAGTGGAGTGGATTTTTAGCAGGATTCTAATTCTCTCATTCATTTGCTGCCTCTTGTTGCTTGGATTGCGACATCCCTTTATCGGAAGACGGCTTCTGATCATGATTCCGACGCTTTTCGTGATTTCGATAGCCACATTCATTATACTTAAGCTGCCGGCCGGCGATTTTCTCACTTCGAAACTAATAGAACTTGAAGCTGAAGGAACTCCCAACGCGTTAGAGCAAATAGAGGAATACAAGGAGATGTATGGATTGGCTGATCCTCCTGTGGTTCAATACCTCCGTTGGTCCGGGCTCCTCTGGTTCGTGACTTTCGATGTCGCCGACATGGGCCTGTTGCAAGGCGATTTAGGAATGGCTATGGGAAGCGAGCGGCCGGTAAACGATCTCGTCGGGGACAGGATTCTGATGACGTTCCTGATCTCTTTTGGCACGATTCTATTCACCTGGCTTTTCGCTTTGCCCATAGGAATCTATTCCGCAATTCGACAGTATTCGTTCGGAGACTACGTTATCTCCTTTCTTGGATTCATAGGAATGTGCATCCCGAACTTTCTGCTGGCTGTTATACTCATGGTTCTGGCCAAGAAACTCTTCGGCGTCGACGCTTCGGGGCTTTTCTCTGCAGAGTATCTGGCAACGCCTAACTGGAGCATGGGCAAAGCGCTCGACCTTTTGCAGCACATCTGGCTGCCCATTGTCGTTATCGCTGTGGGGGGACTCGCTGGAATGATTCGCGTGATGCGCGGGAACCTCCTAGACGAGCTCAGCAAACCTTATGTAACGACGGCTCGAGCCAAAGGCGTCCGACCGATGAGGCTGCTTTTCAAATATCCCGTTAGATTAGCTCTAAACCCCTTCATATCCAGTATCGGCGGAATTTTCCCTCAACTCATCTCCGGCTCCGCTATCGTTGCGGTTGTGTTAAGCCTTCCAACTACCGGCTCCCTGATGCTTCAGGCGCTCATGCTCGAGGATCTGTTCCTGGCGGGTTCCATGCTGATTATTCTCAGCTCCCTTGGCGTGATGGGCACTCTGGTTAGCGATTTACTATTAATGGTATTAGATCCTCGGATACGAATGGAGGCTAGAGGAAGATGAAGATGTTTAGACCTAGCCAAATTACTGTCCTAAAAGGACGGACAATTCACTGCATATACTTTATATCGAGTTAGATTATTTATTATTATGAGCGATTCCTCCGCGTTATCAAAAAATAGCGATTCGACCCCTGGCTCCGCTGCAATAGAAACTCGCGACGAGTCCGTATTGTCCCAGTGGCAACTGATTCGTCTGAAGTTCAGTAAACACAAAGTGGCTATGTTTTCGCTATATTTTCTGGGCCTTCTCTATTTCATAGCCGTATTTGCCGAATTCTTTGCTCCCTATGGGCGAGTGACGCGACAGGAAGACATGTTAAGCGCTCCACCAATGCTGCCTGGCTTTAGCTTCAAATCCGGCCTGAGCGCGGAGCGTATCGAGGCTTATCGAAATCCGATTACCCTAAAGTCCTCGTATTTGAAAACTGGTGGCGATCCAATACGATTAGGGTTCTTCGTCAAGGGCGAGCCCTACAAGCTGTGGGGCCTGGTGCCGATGGAGAGGCGATTTTTCGGCGTCAAGTCGAGCTATTACAAGGACGCGGCAGAAAAGCCCTTTGTCGCCTTCTTTGGCACTGATCGATTTGGCCACGACATTTTCAGTCGCATCATTTTCGGTTCTCGCGTGAGTTTATCGATAGGGCTTGTATCCATTTTTATCACGTTTCTTCTCGGGGCCATCATTGGAGGCGTTTCGGGCTATGCCGGTGGACGTATCGATAATTTCATACAGCGAATGATCGAAATTATTAACTCCTTTCCCAGTTTGCCTTTATGGATGGCCCTGGGGGCCATTTTTCCGCTGACCTGGTCTCCTCTGACTGCCTATTTCGCGATAACCATAGTCATCAGCTTTCTTGGCTGGACGGGGCTGGCTCGCGTCGTGCGTGGCAAGATCCTATCTCTACGTGAAGAAGATTATGCGATAGCAGCTCGACTGATTGGTGCCAGTCACGGGAGAATTATTTTCAAGCATCTCATGCCCGGATTCACGAGTCACATCATCGTAACCCTCACCTTGAGTGTTCCGGGAATGATCTTGGGCGAGACGGCATTGAGTTTCCTTGGACTTGGCCTAAGGCCGCCCATTGTAAGCTGGGGTGTTATGCTTCAGGACGCTATCAATCCTCAAGTGGTGGTTAACTACCCTTGGTTGCTTACCCCGGTTCTCTTTATTGCCTTGACGGTACTCTCCTTCAATTTCCTGGGCGATGGACTGCGAGACGCTGCAGATCCTTACGCCACCACTTCGAGTTAGAGGGAAAAGGACTTTGTTTCGGCTAGGCTAGAAGACGATGTACAGTCCTAGTACGACGACCACGTAAACTCCCCACCAGAAATAGAATTTCCGATACCAGGGCTGCTCGGATTTAAGATGAGCCCGGTCATCGGCATGGGCCTTGAGGAACTCAAGTTTATCGGGCGTCGGTGCGTCGGTCATAAAGCTGACCGCGAAAAAGATGCCAGTTAGGATTAGCACGAATACGGGATAAACGTGATAGTAATGGGCTTCGTGCACAAATTCCGGCAGGAACGATCTCAGCCCTGGCAGCGAGCTAGTTAGAATATAGTAGACTCCGAGGACGAGTCCGCAAAGCAGAGTTGCCGATGCTCCAGCTCCATTAACACGTGGCACCAGTCTACCCCAAAGATAGCACACGCCCGCTGGCAGTAGCATGAATCCGCTTATCTTCAAAACGAGGTCGAAGATCCCTTGCTCGATGACGAGGAATACGGGGGCGGCAATGACTCCGAAGCTGATTTGAGTCGCGGCGAAAACCTTGCCCACGATTACGGCTTCTCTTTCGGAAGCCTGTGGCTTGAAGACAGGATAGATATCCAGCGCCACGACGCCTGCAGTCGCATTGATGCTGGAGTCTTGGCTCGACATGAGCGCGGCTAGCATGCCTGCGAGAATCAGACCCGAAATGCCTGCCGGCAAAAAGTCTCGCACCATTGTCGCGTAGATCGTGTCCCCTGGAATTTCTGGGAAAAGCAGACTTCCTGCTATGCCGGGTATTACGAAGAGAACCAGGCCGAAGATTTTAAGAAATCCTCCCAGGAGCAGTCCTTTTTGAGCGTGATCCACGTTTTTGGCTCCGAGAGCCCTTTGCAGAATAGCGATGCTGCAAAAGGCGTAGAAAGCGGAGTGTAGCGATTGGCCTGGAAAGGCAGCTGTCCAAGGGAATTCCTTGTCTGAAGCTGGTCTAAGCAGGGTTAGCATGTCCTTGTCAACCGAAGCGAAAAGCGCGTCAAGCCCTCCTACCTGATGAACGGCGATAATCGCTACAATCAGGCTGCCGACGATCATGATCACGACCTGGATGAAGTCAGTCACCACTACTGAAGTAAGCCCTCCCAGAATTGCATAGAGGCCCACCGTGCAGGCGATCATGAGGCTGCAGATGACAACGTTGGTCGAGTTGATCTCGAATTGGAAAAGCACTAAAACCGCTGTGGATGCCGTGTAGAGGCCGAGAGGGGCGCTGAAGAATTGGGTAACGGAAAACAGTCCTCCGTAAAGGAGCTTGGAGGTCTTGTTGAAACGCATCTCAAGGAATTGCGGAATGGTGAAAATCCGCGTCCTCAAGTACATGGGTATGAAAATGATAGCGGAAATGGTGAGCATGAAGCCGCCCAGCAATTCCGGATTGAAGGCCGCAAAACCAGCCTTGGAAGCCTTCCCTGTGCCGCCAACGAAGAAGCCCATGCTAATATTTGTCGCGAAAAGAGAGAACCCGATCAGTATCCAGTTGAAGTTACGATCTCCGAGAAAATAGCCTTCTTTGGTTTTGGCATGCTTTCGGCCGATCCAGAGTCCGAAAACCGTGATGGATATGAGGTAAATGACTACTACCGTTAGGTCGATTGAGCGGTCAGACATAAATATGGGAGTTGATTATGAGGGGCTTGCGTGTCTCAGTTTGATAACTAGGGGCATGACGAGGGAAGCAATCGAGCTCCTCAGGTCAATCCAAAGGCGCTGTAGCGCCTTTATTTCTCGGCAGCGCATCAAAGGATTATCGCTTCAGGCTATGGACTCGGTTCCCGGGAGCGGCTAGCGGATCTATACGACACATTGATTTTGTAGTTGTTTTCTGATTACGAAAATAATCTAAAAACCGATTTCCTTAAGGGAAATTCTTGTCAAACTCTAATTATTATGCTGACTGCAAAATCAGTCAAAATACATTTGGTAAGGTTAGGTATTTAAGAGTTTGAGCCTCTTGCAATTCAAACAATCGTCACTACAATTTTGCTATTCCTTTTTAAAATACTATTTGCTCCCGCATCTCATTTAGTCTCTGAACCCCCCATGCTGTTTGCTGCTATGCCGAGCGCGAGGAATTGCTTGGGCAACCTGTTAGGGTTGGTTGCATTCACGGTGCTTCTTCCAGGAATCGCCTGGTCGCAAAAGCAATCTCGTTCGCATTATATCTTCGATAAGCTGTCTGTAGAAGATGGTCTTTCGATGAATAGCGTGTTTTCGATTATTCAAGATGACGATGGCTTCATCTGGGTGAGCGCCTCTGACGGATTGAATCGCTACGACGGAAAGGGGTTCAAGAAATTCTACGAAAATCTCAGCTACAGTTTCGAGCCCGAACTGGGAGCTATCGGGAGCCTTTCTAGAGACAGCAAAGGTTCGCTCTGGCTTGCTCCTTATAATTCTCGTATCCAGTTTTTGAAACGCTATAACAAGATGTCGGGGGAATTCGAAAGCTACGAGCACTTGCCTGTCGTTGACGATTCGGAACGGCACTTGAGCATAATGAGGCTTTTGGAGGATGACGAAGGAACGATATGGCTAGCTGGGCAGGCGGGTTTGCAGAAGTATAATCCATCGGAACAGCGGATTACGACTGTTTGGCCCAATAAGGACTCGGCCCAGCTCGACAACGTGATAGCGGCTAAGGATCTATATATTGATTCGAGTTCGAGAGTCTGGTTTTCAACGGCATATAATGGAACGTTTTGCTACGATCCCGCTTCGGATCGACTTAAGAACTTTACGGAATATAAAGTAGGGGAAGATTTAATACAATCGAAGGACGTGTCCTCGGTTGTAGAAGATCGTTTTGGGAATATGTGGATCGGCTCTTTTGACGAAGGAGTGATCATGATCGATTCCGAAACCGGGACTTGTAGTAGATATCCAATCTATTTGGACGAGAGCTCAACGGAACTGTATGAATATCGTACGATGAAATTGTTTGTCGATTCGCAGGGCGTTCTGTGGCTGGGAGCCTTGCGTCACGGTCTGCTTTTTTTCGATGAAGAGCGGCAGCAATTCATACCGCTTAATATTGAGATTCCAGGGTTGAAGCCGGACAGTTTAACAATTCGCGATATTTACGAAGACTATAATGATATCCTATGGGTGGGTACGCGTCAGCAGGGTCTGATTAAAATAACGAGATTAAATCATGGGCCAGAGTCGCTTTATGTTTCCCAAGGAGATGGTGGCGAGACGGAGTTAAGGTCTATCCGGTACGTTCTTTCAGACAGACATGGAAACGCCTGGCTGGGTTCTCGTCTCGAAGGGCTTTATGTCGTAGATAAAGAGAGAAAGCTCGTCGGAAGATATCTTCACGATCCGGACAGGCCTGGATCCCTTCCACATGATTTTATCAACTACCTGCTTCTTGATAGTAGGGGGGCTATGTGGATTGGAACAGGGGCTGGCGTTTGTCGATACAATGAAGAGACTGGCAGCTTTGAGAGGATGGAGCTGAATTATGATGAGATAACCCATCCAAGAGATCTTCTGACAAGGGCTATGGGCGTTGATAACCAAGGCAATGTTTGGTGGTCGACAGATAAGCGATTGTATAAATACGACGCGGAATTCAAACAGGTGGAGGATCTAAGCGCCTCCTACGAAGAACCGATGAACTTAAGGATTCACGGGATTCTTGGAGATGCCCAGGGCCGGTTTTGGCTAGGGACTGCAAAAGGCATATTTCTATATAATCCAGACGGAAGTCTGTTGGCGCGCTACGAAGGAAATTCAGGAAGACCAGATGACCTCAGCGCCATGAAAGTAAACCAGATTTACTCCGACACGCGATCACGCGTCTGGATCACGACCTCATATGGGCTAAACCGCTTCCAGGAGGATGGACTTACCTTCAGAAAGTATTATTCTAAAGACGGCCTTCCAGGCAACATTGCGAGAAAGATCCTTGAAGATCGCTATGGTCAAATATGGCTCGTTACCGAGAACGGTGTTGTTCGCTATGATGAGGAACTCGACAAGTTTGACGACGTTCCTGACATCAACCTAACCACCAATGGAACGATCATAAATGCGCATCCGATGCCTTCGGGGAAGATTCTCATGACCACGTCTAATCGTCTGCTTAGCTACACCGCTCAAGATCCGGTCGAGAGAAAAATGAACTCCCCTACGCCTAAATTCAGTATTACGAATGTCAGCGTATTCGATACTCCATTGGCCTTTGGCCAATATCTGTATGGCAATGAAAGAATGGAGCTTAAATACAACCAGAATATGCTCGTATTCGATTTTGCGTTACTTGACTTCATCAACACTAAGGACAATAGCTATGCTTACATGATGGAAGGGCTGGACGAGGATTGGATACAGTCGAGAGATCGTTCCCATGTAGCCTATTCCAGTCTCAAGCCAGGGGATTACGTTTTTAAGGCGAAGGGGAAAAGCTCCTATGGACGATGGAGCAATGTAGCGAATATTGGAATACGAATCACGTCTCCATTCTGGGCTACGAATTGGTTTAGAGGACTGGTTCTTCTTTCAATCTTCGGTCTGATTGTGATGATTCACAATGTGATAACCGTCAATATGCGGCAACGCAACGAAGCGCTTTATCAAGTCAACGCCTCGCTCTTAGAGCAGATAGAAAAAAGGAAGCAGACCGAGAAGGACCTGATTTTGGCGAAGGAAGAGGCGGAAGTCGCTAGCAAGGCGAAGAGCCAATTTCTGGCAAACATGAGTCATGAGATTAGAACGCCTCTCAATGCGATTATGGGCATGAGTGAGATTCTCAAGCTTGGGGTTGATGAAGAACTGGAAGTTCGTAATCAATATATTGATACAATTCGAAGCAGTTCAAAACATTTGCTAGGCATTGTGAACGACGTTCTTGACGTCTCGCGTATCGAAACCGATCGCTTCAATCTCGAATGCCGCGATTTCAATTGGCATGAAATGCTAAGCCATATTTCCGACTTCTTTAAGAAGGAAGCCTGCGATAAGAGCTTGTCTTTTCGATTCAGAGTGGATCCGAGAACGCCTTTGTTTTTCCATGGCGACGAGGGACGTGTCCGCCAGATTTTGATGAATCTGATCTCCAATGCCTTGAAGTTCACTCCTGAGGGCTATGTTGAAATCGTTACAGAAGTGGATTCCGGTGACACCGAGGCGAATCTCGTTGTCAAGGTGGTCGATACAGGGATCGGCATTCCCAAAACGCGTCAGCATAACGTATTTGAAATGTTCGAACAGGTTGATTCCTCGCTAACCCGGACCTATGAAGGAATGGGCATCGGATTAGCCATCGTCCATAAGCTTATAACTCTCATGTCCGGCAAGCTTGATCTTAAAAGCGATGAAGGCAAAGGATCGGAATTTAAAGTCACTTTTCCTATCGAACCTCTGGAGGATGAATCCAAGAAGGATTTGACTCTGGATTGCGATCTTGCTGGCAAAACATTCTTATATCTTGGCAATGATTCGCACATTGCGAATGAAATTGGTTCATGGATACGACACTGGAATGGGTCCTGGGAGGCCGTGAGCCCTCTTGACGTCTCCTCGCGGAATGGAGCGGATCCTGTTGATTTTGGATTTGAAGCGGCTGACGTTAGAGGTTTGGATTCCTTTTACAGTAGCGGGCGTTACGCTATGAATAGGATCGCGATTTTCGAGGGCTTTAGTAGGATAGGTGGCAAGCTCGCCCTGCCCAAAGATCAGCACCGATTGGAAATGCCCATTACGCCACTTAGGCTGGCCAAGAGCATAGTCGATTTTTTTGAGGACGGATCCTCGAAAGATATGGATACATTCAAGGAAAACCTTGAGCCGGACCTTACCTCTGGCGATTGAGTCGGAGATTAATGCCGGGGCTTTCGGCGGCCTAGGTGCTAAATCGAGATTCAGGTTTCCACAGCCTCTTCTTCTAAGACTTCAGGACCTTCCGCTTTTAAGTCGGCTATCGAAATTTCTCCTTTGTCGACTTTCGCCAGGAGAGTTTTCTGAGCTTCGTAGTCTTTGTTCACCTGGCCAGCATGACTTTGCAGCATACGCCAGGCTTTGCGTCTCTCAACGTTAAATAGGACCATCTGGCGCGAAAGCTTCATCGGAATGTGTTTACCGTTCCCGGCGTCGTAAATGATGTAGGAGCCGAAATCGGGAATGTAGGCTCTACTGCGTGGATCGACATAGCGACGGTAGACGATGTCCTGCTGTGTCACCCGCAGCAAAACGTTCTCCAAGTGCTCCATGTGTTCGATCTCCTCTGTAGTGGCCTTTTTAATATGCTGGCGAAATCTCGCTTCGGTCGCACACCAGTGGGCCGTGGTGTAGGAATAGGCTTCCTTCGTTTCGCTCATTTTAGCCTGCCACCAGTCGCGATCAGGATTCTTGTTGCCCTTAAGACTGAGGGCTTCGGTGTAGGACTCGCCGAGTTGAGGATTGAATACGAATTCTGGCAGGCAGCGACTTTCGCGCACTCGTGTGGCTTGAGTGGTAGCCATGTTGTCAGCCACTCCATGCTCCGGTTGACAGGTCGTGTAGGACTGGAAGTAAGCCGTACCCCGGTACTCGAGGCCTTCCAGTAGACTCGTGTAGAGTTTAGCGGAATCCGCCATCGATACTTGGGCAATGTAAGGAGAGCCGTGGCCATTAAGGAAACACTCGGCGACGTTTTTCATTTCGCTCAGTTTTCCTTGGCTAGCCGCTCCTGCCTGGTTCATATCGAATCCGCCGGTCATTGGGCTATGATCCGAATTTTGCCCGCCCGTGTTGGAGTACACTTGCGTGTCTAGCATCAACAACTTTACGTTTGGTCTATTCTGTAAAATAACTTTGGATACATTCTGGAAGCCGATGTCTCCCATGCCGCCATCTCCTCCTACACACCAGACCTTTGGCAACTCCTTGATTTCCTGATCTGTCATCAAGGCGTCGGTAAAGTGAGTGTAGTTGAAATAGATCGCCTCGTCCAGCGCGTCCCCGTTTGACAGGTGATCAATCATACGCTCGGGAATGATTGTGCGTCGGGCGTTATCCATCATGAAGCTCTCGCCCATCATCCAGGAGATGGTCGCTCCGTCTTGGAACAGCGAATTCAGCCACGGATAGGGGTGTGGATTGTTTGGAGGAGTAGAACCGTAGACAGTGTTGCATCCGGTGTGAGCTCCCATGGCCATGACGGACATGCCGTTGGCTAGACGACCATCCAGCGATTGCAGATGCTTGTGATTGAAGGCTTCTTGCTCAAGAACGAGGCAGATGGCTTCAATTGCCTGGGAGTCAGAGATCTCGCCGTTTTCTTCCAGACGTTCATCTGTATCTTCGCTCGAGTCTCCTCCAAGACCCATGATGATGTGGGCGACGATCCTTTTCCAGGTGGCGTAGGTCTTGGAATCCTCTTCTGCCAGCTTCTCGAGAAGAGCGACTCCATCCTTTCTGAGGTCAGCGATTTTCGATGTTAACCGATCTGCCTTCTTGTGGAAGACGGGTCGCATGTAGGCTTCTGTTACCGAAGCGATGGCATGCAGTACCGGTTTTTCTCCACAGCCTGCACAGGCTCCGTCGCCAGAGGTAAGGGCGTCGTAGTTCCTGTTGACCATCAGGTGATTTCTCCAGGCGGCCGGTCGCGATTCCTCGGGCGTATCCGTATCATACTTACCCAAATACTTCTGGTCCGTATCCGGAAGAAGCCTCATGAATTCAGTGGCCGAAAGAATTTCCGCATTATATTCTTCCGTATCCTCGACCATCTTGAGGGCGTTGTGGTCGCCGCATTCTTCAACACAAAGTCCGCAACCCTTGCAAAGGTCGGAAACGAAAATCGAGAAAATGCCTCCTGCTCCCTTCTCCTTCCTTTCGAGAGAGAAGAAGACTGCTGGGACTTTCAAGTAGGAGAGGGGAAGTATTTCAAGGATGTTGTCAAGTTCGTCTGCGGCCTGAGAAGAAACCGATTCATCCTGTCTCACAATTCCCATTACCAATTCGCGGATATTTTCCCCTTCCTTTTTCTTGGCGTTAGCGGCCATGGTGTCCCGTATGGCAGCGTCAACATCCGGTATCGCATTTTTCAATACTTCGCGCTGATCCTGGTCGGAAATATAGTTTTCTACGGCGGTTTGCAGTATCGTCTGCAAATCGTGAGCCATGTTGGGCAGCGCCGTGTCGGGGCAGGATGTGATGCACTCCATGCATTGGGTGCAATTTTCGGGGTAGTACTTCGGCGTTTCGCGGCGGGAGCCGTACTTAGATGCCGTGGCGCCCGAAGCCGATGCCATGACTCCCACTGCGGCGAGCGGAGAAGCAGGCTGGTTGTAGCCGTATCCCGATCGGTATTCATTGTCGAAGCTCTCCATTTTGTACATGGGAAGCCCGTCCTCCTGATCTTCATGCGGCGTGCAACCACACTTTCCGCCACAATCGGTATTGGTTGGAAGAAGCATTTCGCCTCGCATGGCCGATAGGTCCGGGGCTTCAACATCTCCGTAAGGCACTTCTTGTATTAAAGATCCGCCTTGAGTCATCACCTGCATATTCGACTCGACAACGGCTTCGCCAAATTTGCCGAACTTCTTGTTGTATTGGGCTCGCACCACTTCCTTGAAGTGGTCCTCGTCAATTCCAAACGTATTCAGGAAAGGCGATACTTTGAAGAAGGCTCCTAGGAAGGAGTTTCCTTGCATGCGAAGCTGCAGGTCTGGCCGATTGGTCGCGTTTTTCGCAATGTTGAATCCTGGCAGGATGAATACGCGGATTTTCTTATCGATGATTTCCTGACGGTACTTTTGAGGTATGCGTTGCCAGGCCTCTTCAGGCTTCTCTGCTGATTCCCAGACGAATGCCCCTCCTTCGACGAGACCCTCGATGGGATTGATGTGGGTGAAGGCCTTTGGATCGCAACACAGCACGACGTTCACGTGGCGCAGATCGCAATTGACGCGCACGCGTTCAGGAGCGGCGGTCATGAAATACTCGGTTGGCGCACCTTTCTTTTCGGATCCGTATTTGGGATTCGCTGACACGTGGACGACTTCTTTCGGGTTTCCTTCCTCATCCACAACATTGTCTCTTTCGGCAACATAGGTGCCTAGCTCGCCGATGATTTCAGCCAAATTCTTACCAGTAGTGATCATGCCCCATCCGCCGATGGAGTGGAGCCTTACGGCGATAGCATCCTTGGGTAGGAGCGATGGCGTTTCTTCCGAACGAACATTGTAAGGATGGTTGATGCCGAGGGTGAAATAGGACTCGCCATCATCTTTATGCCTGCCGTCCTGGCGCTTTATTTTGCCCTGAGTATATTCATAGGCTCCTAGAATGTCTTCTGGACGAAAATCCCGTGACCCCAAACCATAAATGCCGGAATAAACGCGAGGCATTTCATCTGGCGAAATGGAAGGAATTCCGGCGTATGCCTTGTCGGAGTGATTGGCCAAGGCCTTGGTCAAAGCCGTACGAACGTCCCTGGCGAGGGGGTTGTCGCCAGCCATAGGTTCGTCCGTACGCTCGATGATGATGATGTTCTTTTTTCCTGCCAACGCTTCGACGACAGCCGCTTCCGGAAACGGACGTATCACGTTTATGTGTACGCTGCCTAGCTCTTCGCCCCGTGTCTCCTTGATGTGATCAATGGCGGCTTCGATATTCTCCGCTGCCGAGCCTAGCGACACAAAAACGGTATCCGCATTATCCGTGTTGTATTCCGTAACGAAATTGTAGTGACGACCTGTGAGTTGGCCCCATTCAACGTAGGCTTCCTGTAGAAAATCGAGAATCGGCTCGACGAAATTGTCTCTGCGGGCGGCCACCCCGTTCATGTAGTGTTCCTGATTTTGGACGGGTCCTATGAGGGCCGGATTAGTCAGGTCTATGGTCTTTGGCACTCGGCGTCGAGTTGGACCGAAAAGCGTTTTCTGGGCTTCGGTGGGGCATTCTATTGTGTCGTCTGGAGAGCCCAGAAATTCCCGTAGAAGGCCGGATTCGTGTTTGAGAAAAGTTCTTTCCAGATGCGAGGTCAGGAAGCCGTCCTGAATATTCATTCCAGGGGTGAGCGCTTTTTCCGTAACCTTACGCAGAATGACCGCCTGGTCGGCCGCCTGCTGAGCGTCTTTCGCGAAAAGCATGATCCAACCGGTATCGAGAGCCGCATTGATGTCGTCGTGTCCGCAATGCACGTTTAGAGCATGCTTGGTAAGCGCTCTGGCAGCTACTTCGAGCACCATGGTACAGAGTTTGCCCGGAGCATGGTAGTACTGTTCTACTCCGTATACGATTCCTTGCCCGGAAGTGAAATTCACCACGCGTTTTCCGGTTACGGCTTGAGCGATCGCTCCTCCTTGGGCGGCATGTTCCCCCTCGCACTCGACTGCGAGCGTTGGACGACCAAAAACGTTCAGCTGGCCCTTCGCTCGAGCGAATTCGTACATTTCCCCCATTTCTGTGGATGGAGTTATCGGATAGAAAACGCCGGCTTCCGTGATACGAGCCTCCGTGTAAAGCGAGACGAGCTGATTACCGTTAGTTGTAATGCGAATACCTGGGTATTTAGGTTTCGAAGCGATCATAAAGGGGTGTTGTTAGTGTTGGAATGAAGTAGTAAGTGGGTCTGGTTTTCGGCTTCTTGAACCGACCTCGGCGAAGCGCTTTTGATTTCCCTACAAAGGGGACCTGTTTGGGTTAGTCGAATGTGTACTATGTTTTGCAAAAGAGCGCAACCAACTATGGCGATTGTGGATTCTCGCGAGTTTCGAGGGCTGCAGTCAATAGACGACTCTTATGATCCCACTAAACTGGCTCAAGCTTGGCAAGATCTAACCAAAAGGCGTGTTAGGCTGTTGGTTGGCAGCTCGGAAAACTCCTGGCTTTTTCTTTTCTAAATAATTGATTGATAGTATCTTAGTTTTCTTAGAAGCGATTCCGCTAACAGTTGTTAATTCCCCTAATTGTTGTCTGTTCACTCTTCTTGAAAGTAGCTAAGCCCCATTGGCAGATGGTATTAGGCTGTTCCCTCGAGAAATGGGCTTCAATATAGACTGCCGAACTTCGAAAACAGTCCTTGCCTTCAGCTTGAATCGTGTAATGGGTGTGGCCCTTCCGAACGCCCTTTGGGTGGGTCATTGTTATTGGCGAATCTTCTACATGTCATCCGATTTCAACTTTGGAACTATTCTTGACGGCAGTCTGGAAACGCTGAAGCAAAGCTATGCTTCCTTTAGCCGGATTCCAGTCGACGAAACTAGAAACGGCGAGGCCGCCCATCCTTCCCACCTGCAGGCCAAAACGATAGGTCGAAAAACGAGCGTCAGCGCGCCGGGCACCTATCAGAAGAACGAGATTCGAGATCTTAAGCTTGAGCCTTACGACAAGCTTGGCTGGTGGTTCGACCGTAGCGATCTTCCGGATTCGCTTCCCATCAAGGTTTCGGCTCGAAACGTTTGGACGACAGGAGATGTGGTCAGCAATATCGTTCTCCGTTCCGGATCGAAGCATAACTATGTCCGTCTCGTTGAGCATATCATTGCCCTTAAGGCTGGGATGGATGTAGACAGTTTGCTGATACGCACGCAATCTGGGGATCCTCCTTTATTCGATCACGGAAGCCAGGAGCTAGTCGAATCCATTGAAAGCGCGGGTCGCCAAGAATTGGATGCGTCAGTAAGGTATTTTACGGTGAGAGAGACCGTTTCCATGGCCACGCCTTACAACGGCTTCATTACGATCGAGCCTTGCGAAGACACTCGCAGGGATCTCGTAATCGACTGCGCTCGCGATTTTCGAGACGCCATTGGCCAGCAGCGTATCCAATTTTCCCTTAGCAATAAGTCTTTCAAGTACGGAGCAACAGCTCGAACCAATACCACGGCGAGGCAGAAGTTTTTCGTTACCACCATTGGCAAGCTTTTCGCGAATATGCGGAATCTTGGATACAATAAGCGAAACGTTTTGATTGCCGGCAAGCGCCGCTACGCGAACGAACCTCGTCTCATGCACAATGGGAAGTCGCTCGAGGCCGCCTGGCATAGGGCCGTTTTAGACCTTCTAGCGGCGCTCGCTTTGATTGAGGAGGGTCGTTTCGTGGGAAAGATAACCGACTACAAAGGGAGCCATTTTGCCGATGTCGAATTGGTCAAGTTGCTTTACGCCCAGGACCTTTTAGTCGAGATTTGACGCCTTCTCTGTACTGGCTACAGGGACTTGATCATATGAATGTCTTCAGGCTCTTTTTCAAGCAAGTCGGGATCGGGCTTGGCGGTCGGTACGAAGCCCTGGCTTAGATAGAAGTTGACTGCGGAATGGGTTGGCGTAGCTGACACGTAGATCGATTTCGCGTCTCTTCTTGCGGCCGCATCCTGCGCCTCCAAAAATAGAGATTTGGCAATGCCGCTCAATCTGTATTCAGCGCTCACATACAAGGCTAGGATTTGAGCCAGGTTCGGCTCGAGATCGTACCTCACAATGGTGAAGCCTGCCAGTTTCCCGTCGTCCACCGCTCCCAAAGCCTCCGCTCCATTCTCCATTGAGGTTATCCATTTATCATAGAACGTATCCCAGAAGGAATCGTCGCGCTGAACGCTGATACTTCTTTCGTAGACTTCCAGGTCTTCGCCGACTTGGCGGTACATGCGGTCGATTTCTTCCGATCGGTCGATCGTGTAGATTTTCTTAAGATCCTCTTTGGGCAGCGGTTTGATCTCGATGGGAATCATTGTTTTGGCAAGCAGTTTGGACGAAGGGACAAGAAGTGAGGTCTATAAGCCAAAAAGCAAGACTCGCTCCAAATTCTCGTGAATTTGCCAAGGATCGTGACAATTAGAAAAAGAGCCGTATTGCTCTCGCTTTGAAGAAAGATTGAACCGAAAGTGCGTTTGAGAATTCTATCCCTAAAATTTGCATAGCATGAAACTGGTTGTTGAAGACGAATATTGCGACATTGTTGGCAAAGCTCAGAAAGGCTTGTTGCTATCGACAGAGGATTTGGCTTTGAAGGCCGAGGTAACTGAGACTCAAGTTAGGGAGGCTCGGAAAGGGAATTTCGATGAAGCCGTAGCTCGGGCTCTGGCGGGCACTCTTAATTTGAATGGCGATGCGCTCGTCGCTATTGGCCAAGAGCGTTGGTATCCGGCTCAGCCGGAGCCATTTGATGGATTCGAGTTCATTTCCACTCCTTTTAGCGACGGCTATTTTGTTAACTCGTGCGTGATTTGGGATCCCGAAACTTCCTTGGCTATCGTAATCGACACCGGAACGGACGCTTCTCCTACTATTGATTTGATAAAATCAAAAAACCTTAAGCTCGATACCGTTTACATTACCCACATGCATGGGGACCATGTTGCTGGACTGGATGCCATTCGTAAGGAGTTCGATTGCTCAGTGGTGGTCAATAAGCTTGAATCGAGTCTTCCTGATGGAGCGATTGGCATTCGCGAAGGTTACCAGGCGGCTCACGGAAGTCTGAAAGTTAGCGCCATTGAGACGATCGGTCATACTGCGGGTGGCACTACCTATATTGTGGACGGTCTCGCGAGACGTGTAGCTGCCGTTGGTGATGCCCTCTTTGCCGGTTCGATTGGAGGAGCGAATGTCTCCTATGAGAGATCTTTGGAAACCGGTCGTGAAATACTCAAACTAGGAGCTGAAACCGTTCTCGTGCCCGGTCACGGACCGCTAACAACTGTTGGCGAAGAAATGAAGATGAATTGTTTTCTTAGCGTATAAAATTTTCTACTACAAAAAGAATCAAAAGGTATGAGCGAACGTATTGCAATAGTCGGTGTCGGTCGAATGGGAGGAAACATAGCGCGTCGTCTGAAGGAAGTCGGCCATGATGTAGTCGCTGTTTTCGACACGAATTCCGAATCGGCTGCCGCTCTCGCGAAAGAGCTCGGCTGCGAGGCCCCTGGCTCGCTGCCTGAAGTGACCTCTATTTCAGATATCGTCATCACTGTCGTGACCGACGATGCGTCAATGTATGAAATTTTCGATACGGAAAATTCAAGTCTTCTCAGCGAGAACGCTTCTGGGAAGCTGTTCATCAATTGCGCCACGCTATCGCCTCAGACGCATATCGATGTTGAAAAAAGAGCCAAAAAAGTTGATGCCTCGACTTTGGAAGCGTGTATGGCGTCTTCCATTACGCAGGCTAGAGAAGGCTCTCTTTATCTGATGTGCGGAGGCCAACCGGATGCCTTTGACCGGGCAAAGCCGATTTTGGAGAATCTGTCTTCAAGCCTTCGATACATCGGACCTTCGGGGGAAGCGGCTAAAGTCAAGGCCTTGGTCAATATGGTGATGAATATCAATACGGCTGCGCTGGCAGAGGGATTGGCTCTCGGTCACGCACTGGGTCTTGATCTGACTATGCTGCGAGAAGTTTTCGCCCAAACGGGAGCTAATAGTCGTGTTCTCGAAACCGACTCCGAAGACATGGTAAATCGAGACTTCGACTGCTATTTCTCGGCCGCTCACGCTGCCAAAGACAGTGGGATTGCCAACCAGTTAGCTGAGAAGGAGGGTTTAAGCTTGCCGCTTTCGATTGCCACTGAATCCCAATACCGCGAAATGATTTCAAAAGGTCTCGGCGAACTTGATAAGTCAGGAATAGCCGAGCTGACCTTTAAACGCTAAACTCGATACCTCTCGCCCTCTGATTGGTCCTTGTCGCTTAAGCCGCTTGGAAAACGAATCTGCTGAAGAGGGCAATATCAATCAATTCTGTGCGGTTGAATGAATTCATGCTCCCGAGACCTCCTGATTTTTCTCGATAAAGCCTTCTAATCGTTTTCAGTTCAGCAAATGACATCGCAGCGGATTATTCTATTCTACTTTCTGCTCATTGGGCTGCTTTCCTTTGGGGTCCGGGCTGAAGACGCTTCTGGCAGACCTCCAAACATCATCTACATTCTAGCGGACGATCTTGGGATTGGGGATCTGGGTTGCTACGGACAAAAACTTCTGAAAACGCCGCATATCGATCGGCTTGCTTCCAGCGGGATGCGTTTCACGCAGCATTATTCAGGATCAACGGTCTGCGCTCCTACCCGTAGCGTCCTGATGACCGGCTTTCACACAGGGCATGTCTCGATACGCAACAATACCCGGACCTTGCCCTTCGGTCAGGAACCGCTGCCGGCGAAAGACGTGACCGTTGCCGAGGTTCTAAAGGCCCAAGGCTATGCGACCGGCTGTTTCGGCAAATGGGGGCTGGGAAATGTGGATACGGAAGGCTCGCCTTTGAAACAGGGTTTCGATCAGTTCGTGGGGTTCTACTGTCAGCATGTGGCTCACTACTACTACCCATTGTATTTGTGGGAGAATGACAAAATGATCGTGCTTGAAGGGAACTCTTCGAATTCTCAACAAACCTACGCTCCAGATGTCATCCACGAGAAAACCCTGGCCTTCCTAGAGGAAAATAAGGATCGCCCTTTCTTCGCCTACATTCCCTCTATCATTCCCCATGCTTCGATGGAAGCCCCGGAGGAATATCTGGCCAAGTATCGCGGCAAGTTTCTACCCGAAAAGAGTCACACTCCAAGCCGTAATCCCTACGAAGACTACCTGAGAGGCATTTACGTTACCCAGCCGGAGGGTCATGCCGCTTTTGCCGCTATGATAGAGATCCTGGATAAGCAAGTAGGCGAAATCGTGGCGAAACTGGAAGGGCTTGGCATTATCGATAATACGCTCATCGTATTCTCTTCCGACAATGGAGCCCACAATGAGGGCGGAGCGGACCCGGAGTATTTCGATAGCAATGGACCTTTTCGTGGTCTGAAGCGAGACATGTACGAAGGGGGTATTAGAGTGCCGATGATCGCCTCTTGGCCTGGACGTATCCAAGCGGGCACGACAGCGGATCACATTTCAGCTCAATGGGATGTGCTCCCGACCTTCGCTGAGCTCGCTGGTTCAAAAGCTCCAGCCGGCATCGACGGCATATCCTTTGTTCCCACGCTAATTGGAGGCGAGCAAGAGGAGCACGAATACCTTTACTGGGAATTTAGTAGTCGAGGAGGCAAAGTGGCTGTGCGAAAAGGAGACTGGAAAGCGGTTCGTCTCAATGCGAGAAACAATCCTTCCGCTCCTATCGAGCTTTACGATCTTTCAACCGATATTGGCGAAACGAAGGATATTGCGGCTAGTCATCCAGAGGTGGTCGCGGAAATGGCTGGAATTATGCAAAGCGCCAGGACCTATTCCGCTCGATTTCCTATCTACAAAGGCGAGAGGCCGCAACGACCTCAGGGAGCGTACTGAATTAGATCTTCGAATAGATTTCATCGACTCCTATGACGTCGATCAACTTGTATCCAAAAGGTTCTAGCATCGATCTGTAGCCCTCGCTTTCCTTCCCGGAGCCGTTTTCCAGAGAAATTACGGAAATATCCACCTTTTGAAAATCGATCGTCTGTAGAATTGCTTTTTCCCCTCCTTCAACGTCGATCGAACAGTAATCGATCCTGGAAATTCCACTACGTTCTAACAAACTGTCGAATCGCAGGGTGGGAACTTTCACAATCTCTTCCTTGTGATTTGGATTGGCCCTCACTTGCTTTAGGATTGCCTCCGGATAGCTGCTGAGCAGTCCTCCCGTTTGGGTGTATCCAGAAATTACATCAAGAAAATCGGCCTCTCCATCCTGATCTGCGATGGCCGCGTGAATGACCTGGCAGTTGCGAAATCGACTGATCTCCCTCACTTTAGACGGCGAAGCCTCAACGATAACGCCGGTCCATCCCAGTAGTTTTTCGAAGAAATAGCAGTTGCTGCCTTGCCAACCGTTGAAGCCTCCGATTTCCACGAAGACTCCGTGTCGTTTGTTCCCGAAGAAACGCTCGTAAATAAACTTATCCTGTCCTGCCTGCGACATAAACAAGGGCTGATTGCCGCGCAGGTGTTCGATTTCCCAATGTCTCTGAATCAACTGGCCTCTGGCGTAGGCATCCACTTTCTGTTTCGCGCAGATGGCGTAGATCTGCGCAGCTTCCAGCAGTCCCTTTTGGGCCGCTTGGATTTTTTCCTCTGCTATTTTCCGGACTTCGTTAATCGATTTTCCTTCGATGTCCTTTAGTTCAACGCCTTGTGTCATGGTTCAACCCTTTGGTCTTGCTTGGCTTTACTCAATACTAGACTTGTCGTTTTGGGACTAGCCGATCCATTGTATCCAATATCAAGTCTTGGTCCGTGTAGTCGCGAAATACATACTCGATCCCTTGCTTTTCGAGCTTATCGATTCCACGTCCTATCCCGATCATCGGAATCCCCAGCTCGCGACTTACTTTCACATCCCATTGTCCGTCTCCAAAGAAGATGGCAGAAGACAGGTCTGCGTCAGCTCGTTGGGCGGCTAAAGGAATGATGTCTCTGCGGCAGGGCGTGTCACTAGAAGTGGCGAATGGAAAAGATTTCATTTCGACTCCGCAACAATCCAGTTTAAAGGCGGCGGTGCTTTCGAAACATCCCGTTGCTATAGCAACCGTAACATCTTCTTTTTCCGAGAGTCTTTGAATAAATTCGACCGCTCCTGCTATTGGTTTAAATTCGTTAGGATATTTAGGTTTCGCTTCTTCCAGGAGTTCCAGAAACGCTTTTTCAATGGCCTCCTCCTTGTCGTTGATTTCTGGATCATCCGCTAAAATTTCTCTTATGATACCAGTGCTGGTCGGCTCTTCGTAGTCCGTCCAATTGTTTGTTGGTAAAGCCTTCCCCAAGATTTTCTCCATCGCCTTGATATAGCAAATAGTCTCAGCCTCCTGCGAGTCGCAGATAGTCCCATCGTTATCGAAAATAGCTAACATAGAGCTCACTCTTGAGCTTCCAATTTCGCTATAAGGCAATTATAAAAATCTCTTCGCTGCTTTAGTTTTTCGATGGCGCTCGATTCCAAGTCGAGAGGATGCAGTCGACCGCATTCTTCATAGAAGTCCTGGATTTCAAAAAGCAGTCTTCCTATCTCCCTCTCTTCGGCTGATATCTTGACCTGATCGTAGTCGTCCATCCGTTCGTCTTCAATCGATCGCAGCTCGTCTTCCTTGTCTTCGATTTCGTATATCAGGTCCTCTATTCGTGCTTCCTTTTCTTGGATACCGGCAATCATCCCTGCAACTTCCTCCTCGAGTTTTTCACGCTGGTCTCGTAGCTCGGCCATCCGTTTATCGAATAGGCCTGTCAACATTGTCGAGGCCAGAGCTAATATCGCCAGCACGATCGGAACGAAGGCTCCGAGAAAGGCGGGACGCAACCATATCGGGCGAGCCAGTTCTTTTATTTCTAGCTCCAGCTTTTTTAGCTCCAGGTCTTCCTTGTTGCCCGACATTGGTTTAAGAATAGGATTTATTGATGATAAGCTGCGATGATCGTAGTGTCTGTCACGCTCTTTTCTAAGAAACGTTTCCTCACATCAAGGTAACTTTCGTCAGCGAAAAAGCCATCTTTCGAAGCCTCATCTTGAAAGGAAATTGTGAATACGCGATTGATGGGTTTTTCCGTTTCCGACTTGAGCACTTCGGAAACGATGAAGTCATAGCCAAATCTTCCCCCATATCGGGAAAGAATCGGTTTCATTTCCTTTCGATAGTTTTCGTATCCTTCGTGATCTTCTACGTGGAGACCTACCAGCATTTCGTAGCGCATATTCGAATTCCTAAAATGAGGTTATGAGCGATCTCTGAGAATTTTGCAAATCGATTGGAAACGATCCATAGGATCTTACTATTCCTAGTTTTCCTGATCCATTGATATGATCACCTTGCCTTTATGACCACCGTTCCCAAAATGGTCAATCGCCTGCGGAGCTTCGCTCAATTTATAGGGACCGTCTATCACTGCTTTGAGTTTTTCAGCTTCGAATAGCTCGTTAATGTAATCCAATCCTTGGTTTGGCTTTAAGGCAACGATTTGAATCCGCTTCTTGCTCAACCGATGGATGAGCGGTCCGAGTAGAAAAGCTTGCAGGAGCCTTGCTGTGCTTCCTCCAACCGTCACGTAGATCCCGTTGGGAGTAAGGGCTCGCAAGTAGTCGAACACTGAGCGATTGGTTCTCGTATCCAGAATCAAATCATATTGCTTCCCGGCTCTAGTGAAATCCGTTTTTGTATAGTCGATTACATTGTTGAAGCCTAAAGACCGCAACATCTCCAGTTTGGACTCACTATCGACTCCATCCACATCCTCGATTCCCAAAGACCTGGCTATTTGTATCCCCAGGGTACCGACACCGCCTCCTGCTCCATTAATTAAGAGCTTATGTCGGGCGCCCAAATCCTCCATTTTCTGGAAACCTTGCAAAGCGAGTGTAGCTGCATGAGGTATCGCCGCTGCTTCTATGAAGGGCATCGTCCTAGGCTTTGGCGCCAAAGCGCTTTCATGAGCGCATACATACGTTGCAAAGCCTCCGAACCCGCTTTCGGAAATGTCGCCATAGACCTCATCGCCTGGGCGGAATTTCGTCACATTTCTCCCAACGGTCTCCACTTCGCCCGCTACATCGACTCCCGGTATCCGTATTTTGGGTTTCCTCAATCCACATAGCAAACGGATGTAGAAAGGCTTTCCTCGCATCAGGCCCCAATCCCAATCGTTGACCGATGCAGCTCGAACTCTAATCAGGATTTCATCGTCGCCTGGGATTGGTTTTGGAACTTCCTCAAGCCTTAATAAGGATGAAGGTCCATATCGACTAAGTGTAATGGCTTTCACAGTACGATCCGCTTCTCCGTTTTCAAACTTCGCCTTAATGGCCTCCAATGGTTCAACTATCTACATCGTCAAGAAGTTCGATAGTGTGATAAATGGGAATATCTGATTTCCCATCTCTGAGATGCCTTTCGATTTGAGCCATGCAGCCAATGTTTCCCATGGCAATGGCATCTGGTTCGGTAGCCAGAAGATTGGCCGTTTTGCGTTTTCCAAGCTCCTCCGCTGTATCCGGATGTTCAATATTGTAGGTTCCTGCGGAGCCGCAGCAGAGCTCCCATTCTGCCGGCTCTAGGAGGGTGAGATTGGGGATGGCTTTCAGTAGGTTGCGCGGAGGATTGCGTACGCCTTGAGCATGGGCTAGATGACAAGCGTCATGGTAGGCGACTCGCTTGTTTGCTCCCAAGCAGTTTTCGGATGGCTCAAATCCGATGTCTTCAAGAAAAACGCTGATATCAATCACCTTGTCGGCAAAGGACTCAGCTTCTTCTTGTTCTTCTGAGCCGTGGAAAAGTAGACCATATTCCTTCATGCCCGATCCGCAACCGGCAGCTGTTGAAATGATGGCATCGACGTCCTTGGGGAAGGCCGAAAAATTCCTTTGTGCGCTTTTCTTCGCTTCATCGCTTGCCCCGATATGCATGGCCAAGGCTCCGCAGCAGCCTTGATCTTTCGGTACCAGGACATCAATTCCGCTACGCGTGAGTACGTTGATGGCAGCTCTGTTGATTCGTGGAGCAAGAACCTGCTGGGCGCATCCCGCAACGAGGGCCACCCGACCTTTCCGCTTCGATTTGGCTGGATAGTATTCGTTTAGCGATTCCTGCGGAGGTAAGCTTGCGGGGGTCATATCCATCATGGGCTTCATAAACGATGGCATGAGCTTGGTGAGCGGCTTGACATATCTGCCAATTTTTGCAGCCGTTCGGAATCGATTAGGGTAGGGAAGCGTATTCAGGAGTATGGTACGCTGTATTTGACTAGATATACTGCGTTCACGGTCTGGCTCTGCCCAGGCTCGATAGGGAGAAATAAGTTCGCCGTACTCGACGCCTGAAGGACATGAAGTGACGCAGGCTAGGCATCCAAGGCAATTGTCGGTATAGGATTCGATTTCCTCCGGCTTCATCTTCCCTTCCAATACCTCTTTCATCAGAAAGATACGCCCTCGCGGCGAATCCATTTCCTCGCCCATCGTCGCGTAAGTCGGACAGGTTGGAAGACAGAATCCGCAATGGACGCAGGTCTCCACGGCTTTGGCCATCGGTTCGGCTTGAGGACCTATCTTGTCTTTTTTTATTTGATGAAGCATCTAGTAAATTCCTTTTCTGCAACCGCTGCTCGAGTCTGCCTACGTCAAAAGAGGAAACTTGCTATGGGGATCGAGAGCTTGCTTTATTCGCTGAATGAATGCCCGTTGCGGAAGGTGTCCAACCAGGGGCTGACGTGTTTCACCTTTTATGATAAATCCTGCCAATTCCTGCTTTGAAAGAAGCGTATCCAATTCTTGAATCTCGTTCTCCCATCGAATCCATGCGCATGATCCGCCGTAGCTGTAGTGGCGAGGGGCATTTTGAGGGGCAAGGATGCCATCAAGGTCGAGAAGCTTGCTTGGAGAAAGCGAAATCTTAACAAGGAATCCATCGCTATTTAGCGTTTTGAAGTCTCGGATCCTATCCCAATAGCGAGATTCTTCTTTATCTCGAATGAGTTCCGCCTCGCGACCGAGAAACGAATTCAAATTCTGGATGCGCTCATCAAGGGCTTCCGGCTTCCCGCCAATTCTAATGACAAGCCCTCCTGAATCGTCGACGTCGAGCGCGTCAAGAACATACTTCGACGTATTCAAGCGAAGCAGTTGCGCGTGAGCCTGATCTATGCGCTCGTATTGAAAAATCAAAGTAACAAAGGTTTCCGGTTTCGGAAAGACTTTGAAACTGGCTTCCGTAAGAACTCCCAGGCTGCCAAGGCTCCCCACCATCAATTTCGGCAAATCGAATCCAGCTGCATTCTTTACTACTTTCCCTCCTCCTTGAATGAGCCTGCCGCATCCGTCTATCAGTTTTACTCCTATGATAAAGTCTCGCAGCGAGCCGAATCGCTGGCTTCCCGGTCCACTAAGGCCGGAAGCAACCATGCCTCCAATGGTCGCTCCTTCGTCGGCCAATGGTGGGTCGAAAGGAAAGTATTGGCCTTCTTTTTCAAGCGTTGCTGCGACTTCTTTGAGTGAAGCTCCAGATTGTATTGTAATCGTGTATTCATTCGGCTGGTACTCGAGGATCTGGTCGAATCCTTGCATGTCGATCACCGTCGCATCGTAGTGCTCTGCCTTCCGAATCGATTGTCCACCGAGAGCCACGAGGTTTTCCTCGCTCGCGACTATTTTGATCAATTCTTCGATCGAGCTTGGCTTTAGTGTTTCTTTCGCTGAAGGCATCCTTAGTATTTTCTATGAGGATACGAAATCGTTTACAGATTACTTCCTTGACTGCTCACTCTCTTGAGATGACTCCCGCTTTTTCCAAAGGATGCAAGCCGTGTTGACTTAAAGACTGAGCCTCGCCACTCGGAAACATTTTGCCGCGATTGGAAATTTCTTTGGAGTCTAGGGATTTACGAATGCGATGGAAGGCGTCCAAATCGTCTTTAGTGAACATCTCGGCCATGTATTCCTTCTTCTCGACCCCTACGCCATGTTCGCCTGTAATGGATCCGCCAAGACGCAGACAAAGTCTGAGCACTTCCCCAGCTAACTCCTCGGCTTTTTCCAGCTCTCCGGGAATCGAACCATCGAAGAGAATGAGAGGATGGAGATTGCCATCGCCGGCGTGGAATACATTGGCCACTCGCATCTTGAATTTCCTCCCGATCTCTTCGATCGACTGAAGCGCTTCGCCGAGTTTCCCTCTGGGAACCACGCCATCCTGTACCAGAAAATCAGGAGCTAGACGACCCACGGCCGAGAAAGCGCTTTTCCTTCCTTTCCAGATAAGCATTCGTTCCTCCGCGCTTTGAGCGATATGTATATGATCCGCCCCAGACTTTTCGATTATTTCGATGATGCTGTCGAATTCCGCGTTAACCGCTGCCGCTTCGCCATCCAGCTCGACAATCAGGGCGGCTTTCGCATCCTTCGGATAGCCCGCATGGACTGCCGCGTCCGCTGCATCCATGGCTAGGCGATCCATTATTTCCATAGCCGCTGGTAGTATTCCGCTGGATACAACGTCAGTCACGGCATCGCCTGCAGCCTGCAAGGAACTGTACGAGGCCAGTACCGTGCGATAAGTTTCCGGCAGAGGAAGCAGTCTGAGATGAATTTCTGTGGCGATGCCAAAGAGGCCTTCGTTGCCGACATAAAGCCCGACTATGTCGGGACCCACGAATTCGAGACTATCGTTTCCGAGAAACATGACTTCGCCGTCTGGCAGCACTACTTTGAGGCCAAGAATATGGCTGGAAGTCATGCCGTATTTCAGGCAATGAGCTCCACCCGAATTGAAAGCCACATTGCCGCCAATGGTGCAAACCGTCTGGCTGGATGGATCCGGAGCGAAGTAAAGCCCATGGCAAGCAGCGGTTGCGCTGACTTGCTGGTTTATTACCCCTGTCTGCACAATCGCCACTCGGTCATCTGTATTCACTTCTAGGATGCGATTGAGCCGATTGAGGCCAATGACGATTCCTTCTTCAATCGGCAAAGATCCTCCTGAAAGGCTAGTGCCGCTGCCGCGGGCGACGAATGGCACCTCGTATTCGTGACATAGCTTAACGGTCGCGACAATCTCATCTTCGTTTTCCGGAATGACCACCGCTTTGGGGCGAGCTCGAAAGGCGGTCAATCCATCTGACTCGTAAGGGACCATGCGAGGACCGTCGGTGTAAAAGCGATCGTCTGGGAAAAGGGACTTAAGCTCTGATAGAAAATCGTCCATCGGCAGTGGGATTGGGCCAGCAAAAGGTTCGAGCCTTCATTCTGCAAGTCATTCCACGCCTGATGCGGATCTAGCTCGGTCGGCCCTCATCATCCGTTTGATAATACCTTTGGGCTCTGCAGGTTATGTGGCTTGCCTTTTCAATCGGCCGCTTTCTAATGCGGCCTTCACCTTCCGAAACCGATGAGATTCCACAAGTACCACGCTCTTGGTAACGACTATCTGGTCCTTGATCCCAAAGACGGTCCAGCGCCGACGCCGATTCAGACTCAGGCCATCTGCCATCGAAATTTTGGTCTCGGATCGGATGGCATTTTGTATGGACCTATGGATACAGAAGACGCCGATTTCGGTTTACGCATTCTAAATCCGGATGGCAGCGAGGCTGAGAAGAGCGGGAATGGTTTACGGATCTTTGCTCGCTATTTACGTGATCAAAATCGCGTTGGAGCGGATCCCTTTTCCGTTTCGACGCTTGGTGGCAATGTTGTTTGCCAAGTTTTCGAAAGCGGTGATCGCATCGAGGTGGAGATGGGCAGAGTGAGTTTCCATAGCGAAGACATACCCGTGACGGGAGAGCCTCGCGAAGTGGTCGATGAAGAGATAGAGGTTAACGGCAAGAGCTACGGTTATTCCTCGGCAACCATCGGCAATCCCCACGTCGTTTTGCCAATGGATGATCCCAGCAAGGAATTGGCGGAATCGATCGGTCCGGTTATTGAAAACATGACCTCTCTCTTTCCGAACCGAACCAACGTTCAGCTACTCAAGGTTCTGGATCGCAACAATATCCAGATTGAGATTTGGGAGCGGGGAGCCGGCTACACTCTGGCTTCCGGGAGTTCCAGTAGCGCGGCTGCGGCGGTAGCTAGAAAGATTGGCGCTTGCGATGAGGATATTACCGTTCATTGCCCTGGCGGACAGATTGGAATCAGGGTCTCGGACGACTTCCAGATCACCATGACGGGTCCGGCAACACGGGTAGGTCTCTTCGAAATGGATGACGCTGTAACCAATCAGAGCTTTCCGGTTATCTAGCTTCGAACTCTACCTTGCTCGATTTTTAAATTGTGGGCATCTAAGAGTTGACATCGCCAATACAAAAGGCCTTTTTCGTGCCCCATTAAATTGCCCTGTAGCTCAGTGGTAGAGCAGGTGGCTGTTAACCACTTGGTCGCTGGTTCGAATCCAGCCGGGGCAGCCATTCGACTTCGGTCTTCGACCTTCGCTCATGGCAAGTCCGACCTCAATTCCATTGATCGTGTCATTTGGAGATTCTTTTTTCCCTTTGGCCGAAACTTTTGATTGATTTCCGGCGCCCCCCTCTTACCGTTCTTCGCTTCTCTCGTCTCGGAGCGAGGCTGAGAACTTAATTTGGATCAACATGAAACAGCTTACGATTAACGCTTCCACCAGAGAAGAGGCTGGCTCTGCCGCCTCCGGCCGTTTGCGCCGCGCCGGTCAAGTTCCTGCGGTGGTGTATGGAAAGACAAAGGAGCCCGTAAATCTCTCAATTGACGCTAGCGATTTGCGTATCGCATTGAGAGAGATTGGCAACAACACCCCGATCGTTCAGCTTAAAGAGGGTGATAGTGAGGCCAAGACATCTATTATTCAAGAGGTTCAGCGTCATCCCATCTCGGACGGCTACCTTCACGTCGACTTTCATGAAGTAGCCGAAAATGAAACCATTTCCATTTCGGTCCCAATTCATACGAAGGGCGAGTCTTTTGGGGTGAAAAATGAGAATGGCACCATGGAGCTAGTTCTCCATACGGTGCATGTGCGCTGTCTGCCCAAGGATGCACCAGACTTTATTGAAGTTGATGTGGAGGAACTCAAAGTTGGCGATCTGATCCACGTCAACGAGCTTCCTTCTATTGAAGGCGTCGATTATCTTGATCACGGAGATCAGCCGGTAATCGCGATTATCCAGTAAATTTCCTCAGCGAGCACGCCTCCTCAATCCGGGGTTGGCTCGTCTTTTTGTTCTTTCTAAAATCAATCCCAGCCAACCTCCAATGAGCTATCGGCTGATCGTCGGACTTGGAAATCCTGGCAAGGATTACGAAGCGACGCGCCATAACGTTGGCTTCCAAGTAGTTGACGCCTTTGCTACTCGATGCGGAGCAGGGGAGTGGAAGCCCAATCGCAACTTCAGGGGAGATCTTTCCGAAATCCTCGATTCCGATGGCGGCAAGATCCATCTGCTAAAGCCGACTACTTTTATGAACGACAGCGGTAGCTGTATTCAAAAAGTATGCAGCTATTATAAGATACCGCCTGAAGATCTGATTATCGTTTACGATGAAATCAATCTTCCGGTTGCCGAGGTAAAGATCAGCGTTAAAGGAAGCGCCGGAGGCCACAATGGGATGGATGACATTTTAAAACGGATACATCCCAGCTTTACGCGCCTACGCATCGGCATCGGTCAAAAGCCCCACAAGGAAATGGATCTTGCCGATTTCGTGCTGGGAAAATTCAGCGTAGAAGACCAGAATTCGATTAACGCTTCGATGGACCGCTATCTTGAATGCCTTGAAAGGCTGATAAAGGACGGCGCCGAAAAAGCGATGATGCATATTAATAGAAAACCAAAAAACAATGACAGAGACCAAAGCCAATTATAAGGCCACATTCATTCTCGACACACGCGATCGCGAAGAGTCTGTTGACGAGCTTATCGACAGCCTCAAAGGCGAAATCGCTGAAGTGGGTGGAGAGGTTTCCAGTGTCGAGAATCTAGGCCGACAGGATTTCGCCCAGGCTGCTGACAAGCGTTATTTGTCCGGCGTCTATGCTCAGATCGATTTTTCGGGCGATTCTTCCACGCCAAGTAAAATTCACGAAAAACTTCGCTTGAATAAATTGGTTTCTCACAAGATGATTCAAAAGGCTTAATTTGCCTACCGGATCTTCTCTTCCCTCGCTTCATGCCAAACTTCAACAAAGTCCTTCTGATGGGTAATCTGACACGCGATCCCGAATTGCGTGTGACCCCGAAAGGTACTTCCGTTTGCCAATTCGGTCTCGCCGTTAATCGAGTGTTCCGTCTTGAAAATGGGGATACGCAGGAGGAAACCACTTTTGTCGATGTGGAAGCATGGGGTCGCCAGGCGGAAACGATTTCAAAATATGTCACCAAGGGGAATCCGCTTTTCGTCGAAGGTCGGCTTAAGCTCGATTCATGGGAAAACAAGGAAGGCGAAAAACGGAGCAAAATGAAGGTGGTGCTGGAGAACATGCAGCTCATTGGCGGTCGCGGAGGTTCTGGCGAAAGTGGCGGCTATTCGTCGTCCCAATCTAGCGAGCCTCAGCCTCGTTCCGCTACTCCTCCAGCTTCCCAAGGGGAAAACATCGAGGAGGACGTTCCTTTCTAACGGCTTCTAGACTTTTAAGATCTTATCAATCAACGATTCGCAAATCATGGCAACAAGCGACATTCTACTCATTGAGCCGGTCGATGGACTGGGCTCGGAAGGCGATCAAGTTACTGTGAAAGCAGGCTATGCTCGTAATTTCCTATTTCCAAATCGCAAGGCGGTTCCCGTAACGCGTTCGAACCGTAAGCAGATCGAGGCTCTCAAGGTTCGAAGAGCTGAACGCGAGGCCAAGAACCTCGAAGACGCGAAAGCCCAGGCCGCTCGCATTGGTGAAACCCATTTCGCGATTGCTGTGAAAACGGGCGATTCCGGTAAAATGTTTGGAGCTGTCACCGCGGCTAACATACACGAAAAGCTCTCCGAGGCTGGCTTTGAGATTGATCGCAAGAAAGTGCACTTGCCGGCTCCGATCAAGGAGCTCGGTCAGCACTCGATCACCATCAAAATCCATTCTGAAGTAGAGGCCGAACTTAAGTTCGATGTAGTTTCCGAAAATCCGATCGTCGAAGAATCCGACGCCGAGGAAGCGGAAGATTAGTAGCAATTCAAAGGCTTGATGCTGATACATGCCGGCCAGGCCGCTGACAGTAGAAGAATCGGTTAATCAACCAGTCGGGACGACTTCCTTGTCCTTGGCCGGTCGCGCTTTGCCGCAAAGTCCCGAGTCTGAGAAGGGCTTGTTAGCTTGTTGCTTGCTGGATCCATCCGAAATCATCTCTCGCTGTCTAGCTCAGAAGCTTCCAGCCGCCGCTTTTTACAGTCCTGCGAATCAGGCTATCTTCGAGGTGGCGGTCGAAGTGTTCGAAACGCATTCGATGCTGGATGCCAAGATCCTTGCCGAGGAGCTAAACAATCGAGGTCGGCTCCAGGAAGTCGGAGGACCACTCTATATTGCAGACCTAACCTCGCAGATCGAAACCACGGCTCACGCCAACTACTTCATCGATCAAGTGCGCGACAAGTATCTCTTACGCCGCTTGATCAGCACCGCGACCAACACGGTCCAGCGCTGCTTCGAGCCTATCCAGGATGGAGGGATTGAAATATTCGTCGACGACATCGAGAAGGAGATCTTCGCGATCAGCGATGACCGTATCGCCGATACCTCGCAACCTGTCAGCAAATCGGTCGACGACGCGGTAAACCTGGTTAAGAAGCTGATCGACGGGCGAGGGGAGTTGAGCGGCCTTTCCTCCGGATTCGTGGATTTGGATAAGCTGACCTTCGGTCTTCATCCTCAGGAAATGATTGTTCTTGCGGCGCGACCTTCAATGGGGAAGACCAGCTTGGGTTTGAACATTGCCGAGGCCGTAGCTCTACCGCGAAAAGCGGGTAGAAGCGGTTCTGGCGTCATGTTCTTCAGTCTGGAAATGAGCGCCGAACAATTGGCTATGCGTCTACTGACCAGTCGAGCCCGTGTCAGTTCGCAGCGATTACGCGAGGGATTTGTAAACAAAGAGGAGCAGCAACGGCTAGCTAGCTCGGCCAAAGAGCTCAAGGATGCTAAAATCTGGATCGATGACTCCGGTCAGATAACCATAAATCAGATACGAGCAAAGGCTCGGAGGCTCTTTTCCCGTAACTCCGACATGGGTCTCATCGTTATCGATTACCTTCAATTGGTTACCGGTACTGATCCGAAAATGCCGCGCGAGCAGCAGATTGCCGAAATCTCTCGTGGAATAAAATCGCTAGCCAAGGAACTCGCCGTTCCCGTGATTGTACTAAGTCAGCTAAATCGTGACTCGGAAAAGGAAAAACGACAGCCCAAACTCTCAGATCTCCGTGAATCAGGCTCTATTGAGCAAGATGCTGACGTCGTTCTTATCTTGGCGCGACCAAAAGACGCCACAGACGATTTTTCCGTTGCAGCCGACAAGGCTGACCTAATTGTAGCTAAGCAACGAAACGGTCCTGTTGGCGAAATCAAGTTAACCTTCCTTCGAGACATTACCCGCTTTGAAAATTACACTGAATAGCCCACATCGCAGGTTCTCGCTTCCCGCTTTTTTCGCAGCTCTCATCACTGTCAGCTCCCTTTCCGGACAGGATCAACCCCAAGCCCCAGAGCCCATCATCATTCGGGAGCTGATTGTGAACTTCACTGGGCTTTCAAATGTAAACGAGGAAGTTGCTCGGGCGAACATGTCTTTACGAGAGGGTGAGGAATACGATCAGGTCACCGCGGACCGGGACATTCGGTCTTTAATGCGTACTGGACTGTTCGAGGATGTGGATATTCGTTTGCAGCCCATTACCGAGACCGAGATTGATGTCGTATTCGATATCCGGCCTAAGTTTCGTATCGCCGCGATTATTTTTGATGGAAATCAGAAAATCAAAGACCGTCGGCTTGAAAGGGAACTGACTATTTTCGTCAACGAGGTGCTCAACGAGCGGAAGGTGAACGACAACGTTCTGCTGCTGAAAGAGTACTATTTAAAGAAGGGTTATTCTCAAGTTCGCATCACCTATGAGATCGACCGCCAGCCAGGGACAGGATTCGGCAATGTGATTTTCCGCATCAGGGAAGGTGGCAAGTACAAGATTTCGAAGGTCAGGTTTACCGGCAACGACGACATGAAGTCTCGCAAGCTTCGGCGTCGCATTGACACGAAAAAATGGAGCTGGCTCTCGGTTTTCACCGGTTCCGGCAAGTTTGATTCGGATAAATTCGAAGACGATCTGGAGACCTTGCGGGATATTTATCGTGAAGACGGTTTTCTGGATATCGAGATCGATCCCTCGCGTGTTAAGTTTTCCTATCCCTCGAAAAAGCGGATGGTTGTCGAAATCGATGTCGATGAAGGCAAGCAGTATCAAGTGGGCAAAATCAGTTTCGAGGGTAACGACCTTTATAAAGACGATATCCTGAGCTTCCTTCTCACTGTAAAGCCGGGTTCGAAATATCGCCCCGAAATGCTCGATGAGGATGTTACGCGAATCGAGGATTTCTATGGACAATTTGGATACATGGAAACGCGGGTGCGACTGCAGCGCGTTCCGAATATCACCAGCGGGGACATCGATCTCGTCTATCAGATTTACGAGAGCGAAAAGTTTCTCGTGGAATCGATCGATATCGAAGGCAATACCAAGACGAAGAGCACCGTCGTCATTCGCGAGCTCGCTTTAAGCCCGGGCTCGACATTCGACAGCGTCAGAATGGATGCGAGTCGTATGCGTCTAGAGAATACGCGCTATTTCGAAGATGTAAATGTGACGCCACAAACGACTCATATTCCTGGGCGACGCGACTTGAAAATCACGTTTCGCGAGGGACGCACCGGCAATTTCTCCTTTGGAGCAGGCTTCAGTTCGCTAGAAGGCGGCGTCTTTTTTATAGAGCTTACGCAATCGAATTTCGATATCTGGAATTGGCGCGGAGCGTTTCAGGGCGATGGTCAGAAGTTCCGCTTGCGAGCCCAGTTAGGTTCTGAATCCAGCCAGCTTACGCTCGCTTTCGACGAGCCTTATTTATTTGAGAGACGGCTCGGTTTCGGGTTTCAGATCTTCCAGTCGGAAAGCGATTTCGTAAGCGATGACTTCGATTCCTTCAGCAATGGTTTCGAGGTGCATATCCGAAAGCGTCTAATCGAGCTTATCGAAGCCAGGCTCTCGTACAGCCTTGTTGAACAGGACTTCAAGAATTTCCGCGACATTACTGAACGGGACCGTTTGGCCAGCAGTATTGGAACGACTTCCGCCGGCGGACTTCTGCTTCTGAGAGACACTCGTGATAGAATATTGAATACATTCAAGGGGGCTCGGATCGAGTTGGACTTGAATTACGCTGGAGACGTCTTTGGTGGCGATTTCAACTTCTATCGAGTCGATAGTCGTAACGCCTTTTATCTGCCAATCTCCAGGTGGCACACCCAGACCATTGAATTTCTGCTAAGACTTGGCGTCGTTAAGGAAACAGCCGGCTCTAGTGACGTTCCGTTCGAGCAACGCTTTTTCCTCGGCGGTCCAAATGATGTGCGCGGTTTCGAGTTTCGCGATGTTGGGCCTATTGAAGCGAATCCCCTTAACCCCGATCAATTCTTCCGTACGGGTGGCAAAACGAGAGGCATGTTTAGCGCGGAATACAGCATTGGTTTTACTGAAGGATTCCGCGGAGCGATTTTCTACGACGGCGGTTTCGTAAACAAAGCGGCTGGCGATTTCAGCCTCGATCGCGTCGATCTTTTTCACCCCGATGGTTCTTTCAGAGGCTACAATCACAGTGGCTGGAACGATAACTATGGTGTAGGTATTCGAATTTCCGTTATGGGTACGCCACTGCGTCTTGACTACGCGATTCCCTTGACTACAGATGGTCGCAATGATGACGGGGGCGGCTTCGAATTCAATTTTGGAGGAAGATTCTAGATTACCCTGTTAACCTCAAATAGTATACTATGAACCCGATGAAAATCGCAATTTCTGCTTTCGGCCTCCTCGCCGCAGCCAGTTTCTCTTCCCTCATGGCCCAGCAGCCAGTGGTACTTACGGTTGATGTCGCTCGCGCGGCCACGGAGTACTACAAGGTTCAAGAATTCGCCGAAGAGATGAAGACGACTCAGGAGCAAGGTCGTGAGAAAATAGGCCAGATGAACGAAGAAGGTCAGGCCTTGATGCAAGAGTATCAGGAACTCGTCGAGCAAGCTGGTAGTGATATTCTAACTACCGAAGCTCGTGAAGAGGCGACTGAAGACGCGAAGGCCAAGGCGGCCGAGATTCAGCAGAAGCAGGCTGAAATCGAGAATTTCGTGAATAACATGCAACGCTCCATCGAGGCTCGTAATCGCACCCAGATGAGTCTATACACTAAGGACATAAAGGACGTCATCGACGCCATTGCCGAGGAGCGTGGAGCTACTTTAGTATTCGACTTGTCAGGCGCCTCTCGTAATGGCATGCCGACTGTCATCTATTCGTCTTCCGCGTATGAAATCACCGATCAGGTGGTTGAGCGGATCAATGCTACCAAAGGCCAGGAAGAAGCTGCTGAATAGCATTTTCCTCATCGATTTTCTCGAAAGCCCTAGCTGATAAAGCGGGGCTTTTTATTTTTCTGTTGCCGATCTGGAAACGAACGAACACAAGCTCAGAGTCAGACGGGTAAATGCAGTTGGATTATTCAATCGAGACGATTCGAAAGCGCGCTGAACCTTTGTCTGAAAAGGGCGCCTATTCCGAGAGTTCGATTTCGGGCGTGGCAACGCTTCGCGAGGCCGAACCTGGAGACCTCTCGTTCCTGCATATAGATAAATATCGAGATCAGATGAAATCGACTAGGGCTTCAGTGGTTCTGGTTCCTGAAGATTTCGATCTCGAGCCTAAGGAAAATCAGCTTTTCCTTAGGACTTCAAAGCCTTCCATGGCGATGGCTCTTATTTGCGAGGACATTGCTCGCGAGCAATCGATTCCCGTTTCACCCGGTATCCATGCTTCCGCTATCATTGCCGATTCCGCAAAGATCAGCAAAGAGGCTTCAATCGGCCCCGGCTGCATTGTTGAGGATGGTGCAACTGTAGGAGCTGGTTCCGTAATTGAGGCCGGCTGCTTTCTCGGAAATGGCGTTGGTGTAGGGGAGAATTGTCTGCTTAAGCCAAAAGTCGTTCTCCAGAAAAATACTTGTATTGGAAATCGTGTGACGATTCATTCTGGCGTTGTCTTGGGGACCGACGGTTACGGCTACGAGTTTATTGATGGTTGCCACCGGAAAATTCCTCAACTGGGGAATGTGGAAATTGGCGATGATGTGGAAATTGGAGCGAACACCACCATCGATCGAGGGCGTTTAGGAGCTACCCGGATTGGCTCGGGCACTAAAATCGACAATCAAGTGCAAATCGGGCACAACGTGAGAATCGGCAAGCACTGCATCCTCTGCGCTCAAGTAGGTATAGCTGGAAGCGCCACTATCGAGGATTACGCTGTGCTCGGAGGAAGAGCGGGAGCTTCCAACCACCTGACAATCGGAAAAGGAGCTCAGCTCGCTGGCTGCTCGGTGGCTTTTTCCGATCTCGATCCCGGAGGAAAATATGGAGGGACGCCAGCCATAGCGTTAAATGCCTACCAGCGATTGACCGTGCTGACCCGAAAGCTGCCTGACCTGTTTTCTCGGCTTAACGCTTTGGAGAAGAGTGTCGGTCTTGAAAAGTGAAACTCGATTGTATGGAACTTTTCGCGACAGTGGTTAAATTTTGTTCCATGTCTTTCTCCACTGGAAAAACCTTCCAGCCGATTTTTCTTGAGTCTCCCTATAAGCAATCAACTTTGGAAACTTTGCGTTAACGCTTGTGTCTTACCTACTTCAGATGACAACAAAATACATTAGATTAACTTTTGCCGCTTTCTCGTTGGGGATCCTTTCGTCTTGGGCTTTGTCAGCAAAGGATCATGAAGGGCCTATTGTTGGAGAGCTAGTCGAGTTCGATGAAAGCCCCTTGGACCGTTCGTTGAATGGCGGTGTCGTTAGCTACGCTGATTCCCTTAATCGCATCACGCCCGCCGTTGTCAGCGTGTCTTCGAAGAAAGTCGTGGATCTGAGTCGCTATTCCCAGGATCCCCTTTGGCGGTTCTTTGGAGGCGGCGGAGCCCCTCGAAATCGAGAACTCGAAGGACTAGGATCTGGAGTGATAGTATCCAAGAATGGATACGTACTCACCAACAACCATGTAGTGGATGGAGCGGATAAGGTTTCCATCACCTTGAATACGGGATCCGTCTATGAAGCCGAAGTTGTCGGGACGGATCCTCAGACGGATATCGCCGTGCTGAAGGTTGATGCGGATGATCTTCCCTATGCTACCATAACCGATAGCGATTCGATCGAGATTGGAGATGTCGTGTTCGCTATCGGCAATCCTTTGGGAGTGGGCCAGTCCGCTACGATGGGTATCGTGTCTGCGAAAGGCCGAAACAATCTAAACCAGATCGATGTGGGCTATCAGGATTTCATTCAGACTGACGCCTCGATTAACCAAGGAAACTCTGGCGGAGCCCTAGTGGATGCTTACGGCCGTCTCATTGGAATCAATACGATGATCATTACGGATGGCCGAAGCTCTGGAAACATTGGAATCGGATTTTCCGTTCCTTCGAATCTGGCTTATTTCGTGATGACTAACCTTGTCGAGAAGGGCAAAGTCACCCGAGGCTTTCTCGGCGTTGGTATCCAGCCTGTGGATAACGACCTTGCCGAATATTTCGGTTTAGATCGACCTTATGGAGCTGCCGTGGTAACCGTCAGTCCCGATTCTCCTGCCGATCTAGCAGGAATACAGCAGGAAGACGTTATTATTGGAGTGGACGACGAAGTGATCGAGTCCTATCGGGATCTAAGCCTGAAGATCGCGGGCAAGAAGCCAGGGGCGAAGGTCAAATTGGATATTATGCGGGATTCAAGACCCAAGACACTCTATGCTACCTTGGTAGAGAAGGATGGAGATGAAATAGTAGTTGGATCGCGTAGTCGGGGCGAGTTTTTGGAGGGCGTGAAAGCCGAATCCCTAACAGCGGAGCTTCGTAGTCAAAACGACCTAGACAATGAGATGGAAGGGATTATCATCACGGAAGTGTCCCCAGATAGTCCTTACGCGGGTCGTATTCCTCAAGGAATGGTGATTGAAAAAGTGAACGGCGAAAGAATCTCTTCCGTATCCGAAGCTAAAGACAACTTAAAGGAGGGCAGAAACGTCTTCTTCGTCTACAATCGAGGCATCTATCGAATTCTGGCGATAATTGTCGAATAGCGATTCGAAGCGTCGTTAAATAGCTAAACTGATTTCGATCCTTGGGAATGGTGGATTCCCAAGGATTCTTTGCTTTATTATGCCACGCCCTCAGTGGCTGCAGCCGGGCTTCTTTGTTGCACAAAGTCGATAATGCCCTGGTCGTCATCCATGTTGGCCCACACTACGCGAAGGAATTCTGCGGGATGGATATCATGCGTTTTCAGGAACTTCCGGTCTCCACCACAGCAATACATGATCTCTTCGGGGAGTTCTCCCTTTATTTTAGCTCTAGCCTTGGGTAGAATGCGTGGCAGCCACTCGATTCCTTGTATCGAATCCGATTTGGCTGGAAGTTCCTCAACCGTAATGCGATGCGACGATGCTTGACTCTTCTGAATGTGAAGGAAGTAGTCCCGACGAACTTGTTCTATGGATTGAGCAATCTCATAGGATGGCTGTTCGCCTTGGATCATATCTTCAGCGTAGTCATAGAAATCCTGGATCCTCCATCCGTTCGCTTTCAGAAATGCCTGATCCTCTTCGCTAAAGTAGCTGGCTTTGTCGTGATTGCCTTCTCCGTATAAACTTACTGCTCGATTGTATAAACGCTTAAACTCGTCTTGGTAGTTATAGTGTTCCATGCATTGACCACTAAAAGAGTCGCCTCTAGGAATCAAGCGTTGGCTGTGGCGAGTTGCAGTGATCTTCGCCTGGTTGCGTCCCTACTTTCGATTTTTGCCTAGCGGTAGCCTAAAATCCACCTGCCGTTTAAAGCGGTCCACGCGATGGACGAGCACGTTGATTTTCTGTCCAACTCGAAATTGCCGATGGTTTTTTCGTCCTACAATGGACGATCCGTCCGCTTCAACCCGGTAAAGATCGTCCGTAAGTGTCGAAATATGGATCATGCCAAACGCTCCGGACTCAGTTAGCTCCACAAACATGCCATGGTTCCTGACTTCCGTAATGACTGCCGTGAATTGCGTCTTAGCTTTCTTTTCTAGCTCTCGTTCGAAGAACTCCAATAGCTTTACTTTTACTGATTCGCGTTCCGCTTCGATGCTATTGACTTCCGTTCGGCTTAAATGCTCGGCTAGAGAAGCGATCCGCGAAGCGTAGTAGCGCGAACCGTCTCCATGTAAAGGTTCTCTGCCGGCAAACTTGACCAGATAGAATTCGAACACTCGATGAACAACGAGATCGGCGTATCGCCTTATCGGAGACGTGAAATGACAATAAAACCGTTTGTAGAGACCGTAGTGGCCATCTGCGGACGAGGTGTAGGCGGCTTTTTTGAGAGAGCGCAATACTTGGGTTTTAAGAAGATGGGCCTGCGGATGCGCTTCGAGCGCCTTTATTACTCTCATCATTTCTTTGCGTTCCAAAAGATTTTTCGCCTCGACGCCGAACGTGCCTAGGAATTCCTTCAGTTCTTCAAGGCGCTCCTCCTCCGGATCATCATGGGAACGGTAAATGCAGGGCAAGCCAGCTGTATTCAAAGCTTTGGCAACCGCTTCATTGGCTGCCAGCATAAACTCTTCGATAAGTTGATGGCTCTCGTCATTGATGATTTTCTCCAAGCGATCGGCATATCCATTTTCGTCCACAAAGATCTTGGTTTCCGGCATGTCCAGATCCAAGCTCCCTTTACGCATTCGATCGCTTCTTAGCTTAGCAGCAATGACCCATAGCTGTTTTAGATTTTCTCTCAACTCATCCAGTTTAGCATCGCTAAGCTCGTTCAATGCCCTACCGGTAAAGCCAGTCTGATGGGCGGGTGGCAGCTTCAGTTCTCGAATTTCCTGAAGCTGTTCGCATCGCATTATTCCATAAGCCTGCTTATAGGTCAGCCGCTTATCGCTTTTGATAACCGAATTATAAAATTCGAAGTCCTTTGCTTTCCCTCCGCGTGTGAAAGTTATGAATACTGACTTGACGAGTCGGTCGACTCCTTCCTTCAAGCTGCAAATTCCGTTGGAAAGCTCGTGAGGAAGCATGGGAATGACGGTTCCCACCAGGTAAGTCGAATTTCCACGAGCTTGAGCCTCCTTGTCCATTTGAGTACCATGTTTTACATAGGTGCCTACATCCGCAATATGGATACCGACTTTAATGAGTTTGGAATCGAGGCGTTGCACCGATAGAGCGTCGTCAAAATCTTTCGCGTCGTCTGGATCGATTGTAATGGTAAAAACATCACGCAGATCGAGTCGTCCTTTAAGCTGTTCTTTGCTGATGTTCTGGTTGATCGCCTTCGCTTCGGAAACGACCGCCTGAGGAAATTTCAGATCAAGGTCATACTTATGAAGAATGGCCATGAGCTCCGCTTGTGGCTCATGAGTTTTTCCGAGGTTTTCTATAATTTCACCTTCGGGATTTACGTGTTTCTGCTCCCATTCATGAAGTTTGACTACGACTTTGCAGCCGATTTTCGGTTTTGGCTGGAGATCCGACTTCTTGGGATCCGGCACATAAATATCGTTGATGATTCGGGGGTCATCGGGAACCACGTAGTAGAAGAAACGGGTTTTCTGCAAATTGCCGACTATGGTTGTGCGGGCCCTCTCCTTGATGCGAATCACTCTTCCGAATGGTCCGTCCGGCTCTATTTTTTCTCCCGGACGTCGCCGTTTTCGTCTGCGCTCCCTCGGCTTGTGGAACTCGTCGTAGAGCCTCACCACCACTTCGTCGCCATGCATGGCCACGCTTGTGTCCTCCGCGTCGATTTTAATGGGCTGTTTCTCATTGCTGGCGCCGCCTGGGATTACCATAGCGCTACCCGTTTGCCTGAAGAGTATCTTTCCGGTTACGAGATCGGCGTCTCGTGTCATACAGAAGCGATCTCCCTTTATTCTTATGACATCTCCGCTGCTGAGGAGGAGTCGCAACTCGTAGTCCAATTTGCGACTATCCTTCTTGCTCAGATCGAGATTGCTCAGAATCTCCTTTTTATCCATCGGAACGTATTGCTCTGACTGCATTAAGGAGATTAAACGCTCTCTGAGTTTCATTTAGGTGTAATGGCAGGTTTTTGATTGGATTCCGTTCTCCAATCTCTAGTGCTTGTTCACTCAGTTATGAAAATCGTTCATGCGGCAAGCGAGTTATTTCCCTTCGTAAAAACAGGCGGCTTGGCAGATGTTTGCGCCGCTTTGAGCAAAAGCCTAGCCGGCTTTGGGCATGAAGTCTCATTCATCCTTCCCGCCTATCGCCAGATCCTCGAATCCGAGGCCTTTAAAAAAGCGAAACTGAAAGTCGTTCTGCAAATCGAGCTAGATCAGGACTTTCTGCGCGGCGAGGTATACGCCCTCTCTTTGGGGAAACGTCAGACTTTGTACGTGGTTCGACGTGACGAATTTTTCGATAGGACCTATCCCTATGGAAATCCTGGAAGAGACTACGACGATAATGATCGCCGCTACATCTACTTTTGTAAGGCGATTGTGGAGACGATGCATCTTCTCGATATCAAGGCGGACATCCTTCACTGCCATGACTGGCAAACGGGACTAGCTCCCCTCATGCTTCGGATGGAAGAGCAGGAATCGGGGATTTCTCTAGCTCTAAAGACTTTCTTTTCCATACACAACCTCGCCTTTCAGGGACTGTTTCCAAGCCGCTCTTTCCGCTTCACCAATCTTCCCGAAGAGTTCAACGCTGTTGACGGAATCGAGTTCTACGAACAGATGAGCATGATCAAAGGCGGGATTTTCTTTGCTGACAAGATCATGACGGTAAGTCCCAACTACGCTAAGGAGATTCTAACTCCCGACTTTGGTTGCGGATTGGAGGGAGCTCTCCAAGTCAGAGAGGATGATCTCATTGGGGTGGCGAACGGCATCGATACTGAGGTTTGGGATCCCAGTTCCGATGACGCCCTACCCGCTTTCTATTCGAAGGGCAATCTGGCTGGAAAGAAAGCCTGTCGTTCTTTGCTGTTGGATGAAGTTCACCTGCCGCAAACGGAAAAGCCTGTCTATGGAATGATTTGCCGCCTCACCGAGCAGAAAGGGCTGGATCTGCTTCTTCGCCAAATGAACTTCTTCGTTAAAAACGACTGCCGTCTCATCATTCTCGGAATGGGTGATCAGAGCTACGAGCGAGCGTTGAAACGCTGGGTAAAGGCTCACCCGAATCACATTTCAGTGTCCCTCAGGCTTGACGAGAATATGTCGCACCTTGTTGAGGCGGGATCAGATTTTTATTTAATGCCCTCCATCTTCGAGCCGTGTGGGCTGAATCAGATGTACAGCCAGCGCTACGGGGCGGTACCCATCGTGTCGGCTGTAGGTGGTTTGAAAGATACGGTCGTCAGTATCTTGGACGATCCGGAAAAGGGAGCTGGAATTTCTTTTGAACCGACGGACGAAGGATTGAAGGGAGCTCTGAATCAGTCATTGAAATTATTTGATGATAAAGAGGCCTACGCGAAAGCTCAAAAAAATGGCATGGAGCGCGATTTTTCATGGAAGAAAGTAGCTCGCCAGTACGAAGAACTTTATTCCGACTCTATTTGATTTCTGGATACGGTGGTTCTATTATGACTTATTCCCTGGTTTCTCGGCTGGATTAATTCTGAAGCGTAATTTATAGCCTATATTCTAGCTGTCTAACGGGTTGGCTGCTAGACTTCGCCATTGTCGTATGGGTTTCTTCAAATTCCATTCTCAGATCGACGCCCCATCAAGAGATGTTTACGAATGGCATGCTCGAGAGGGCGCTTTTGCTAGACTTCAGCCTCCTTGGGTGGATGCGGAAATCATTTCCCGACAAGGCGGCTTGGAAACAGGAGCGAAAACGGAAATCAAACTCAAGCTAGGGCCTTTTAGTAAACGCTGGATAGCGGAGCACGATGAGCACGAAGCCGGAAAGCTCTTCAGCGATATTCAAGTAGAAGGACCTTTTCGTCGCTGGAAACATACTCATTCATTCACCCCGACTGATGAAAATAAATGCACGCTGGCAGATAAAATTGAATACGAGCTTCCAGGTGGAAAGCTAGGCAAGCGACTTGGTGAAAAGTATGTCCAGCGGCAATTGAATCGACTTTTCACTTATCGCCATAGGGTCACGCAAACAGACTGTTCCTGCTACGAGCGATTCAAAGAAAAACCGAGGAAGTCCATCTGCGTTGTGGGGGGCGCTGGATTCATTGGTAGGAGGCTTGTCGATTTTCTGAAAGCCCAGGGACATTCTGTATCCGTTCTTACGAGACATCCTCGTAAAGCCGATCAAATTGGCTGGAATCCAACTACCGGGTTTATTGAAAAGGAGAAGCTGAGGGATGTCGAAGTTGTAGTGAATTTGGCTGGAGCGGGAATTGCCGATCGGAGATGGAGCAGCAAACGGAAGCGGATCGTATGGGATAGCCGTGTTGCCGGAACCCGTTTTCTAATTGATTCGCTTGAAAGTGCAGGAGCCAAGCTAGATGTCTTTATTTGTGCTTCGGGTTCTGGATTCTATGGTAATAGCTTTGAGGATACGTTCGACGAGAAATCCCCTGTAGGTGCTGGCTTTCTGGCTTCACTTTGCGAGGCGTGGGAAAGAGAGGCCTCTCGCGCGGAGAGAATCTCCGATCGAGTCGTGTGTCTGCGGATGGGTGTAGTGCTTGATCCTGGTGGAGGGGCGCTTGCTAAAATGCTACCCGCTTTTCTCATGGGGCTTGGCGGGCGCCTGGGAAGTGGCAGGCAATGGATGTCGTGGATCGCTCTCGAGGATTGGATGTTTGGCGTTCACGGGGCTGTCGTGAACCAAAATCTTGAAGGAGCCGTTAACGCTTGTTCTCCAAATCCTATTACAAACGCGACTTTTACGAAAGCGCTGGGAAAGGTTCTGAAACGTCCCACCGTCTTTCCCGTTCCTGAAGCGGTCTTGAAAATCCTATTCGGTGAAATGGCCGAAGAAACCTTGCTTTCAAGTTGTCGTATGGAGCCGCGGAAGCTAATCGATTCCCGATTTAGCTTCACGTATCCAAATATTGAAGATTGTTTGCGTTTCTCGTTGGGTCGCAATTCAGGATAATTCTAAACTGTGAAGTGGGGTTTCAGGTTATTGAAGAGCACTTCAAACTCCTCCTGATCGATTTCATCCCAAGTGATCTTGTAGGGAGCGATGCGTAGGCGCGTGTTTTTAAAGATGCCGCGTCTACGTAGGATTTCTTTCTCCATGGCGATAGAGAAGTTTCCTTTGAAGCGAACTAGGGAAACGACTTGATCGAAAATCGTCTGGGCTTCGTCTTGTTTGCCTCCGAGGAAGAGATCGATTATTTTCGCATAAATATCAACTATCGACGAGCCAGGCATGGTACCGACACATCCTCGTCTGAGTTCGTTAAGGAGAGTGGAGCCCCAGCCGCCTGAGAAGACGCCTTTCAGGACTCCTTCCCCTTGCTTAACCATCGCTCCTATCCTATGAGTGACAGGTTTCGATTCCTCTTTTATGTAGGCGATCGATGGATACTCTTTAGCCAAATCGATTATCTTTTCGGTAGGCATGGCCGGACCATAATTGCCTCCGCTGTTTTGAATGAAAATCGGTATTTCGACGGCTTCCGCCAGAGCTCGATAATAATCCGCCGCGACATCCACTTTTGCTCGGCTGGTATAAGGAGGCAATGAAATGATCCCATCGGCTCCAATTGATTCGGCATGCTTGGCTAGCTTTAGCGACGCCTTCCAGTAATTCGTCGACTGAACCCCAATGATGACGGGTAGACGGCCATTGGATTTGTTTACGATAAGCTCCGCGGTCTTCATCCGCTCTTCGTTAGTCAGCACGTAGAATTCGCTGGCAAGCTGCGGCCAGACCATGCCGCCTCCATTGCCTTTCACCACGAAGTCGACTTGCTTGGCCATCGATTCCATATCGATGCTGTCATCATCCAAATAGGGGGTCTGCATGATGGGAAATACGCCTTTAAAGGGTTCGTGCTTTCCGAGTGAGGGGGTGGTTGATTGAGCCAGCGACTTCGTCGCGTTTCCTAACATGAGCCAAGAGGCGCCCAGTCCTCCGATGAGCGTGTTCTGCAGGAATTTTCTTCTGTGGATAGGGTTTGTCATAGGGTAGTTGTTTTTAAATTTTGGATACTAAATGTTAAACTAGATTATTCGATCCAGGTATTCCACTCGAGGGTGGGGGCGAAATAGCTTTTATCCATGGGATGCAAGTTCTCCTTCAAGCCTTCCTCATTGATTTCTATACCGAGACCAGGAGCGTCAATAGGCACATCGGCGTATCCATCTTTCACCATCGAGAAATCGCCTGTCTTGTTGACCATGCTTTCGAATTGGGCGATTTCTTCGCCTTCCTGATGGAATTCCAAAACAGCTGCATTTTCTGTCGCTGCCGCGATATGAACGTTGGCCATGAATGAAATGGCAGTTCCCGTGAAGTGCTGCGCCATGCCAATGCCTCTTTCCTGAGCGTAGTCGCCGATCTTCTTCGTTTCCAATAGTCCGCCGGCTGATGCTTGATCGGGGTGAACTATGTCGATGGCCGCCGCATCGCAGAGCTTCATGAAGGGCTCCTTCAAATAGATATTCTCACCCGTGAGCACTGGAGTTTCGATGGTATCTGAAAGCGTTTTCAGTTGATGGGTCATTCTCCAATTCAAGGGGTCCTCTATCCAAGCCAGCCGGAATGGCTCCAATGCCTTTCCTAAACGAATCATCGAATTCAGATCTCGCGACGCTCCAAAGTGATCTGCCGAGACTGGCAGATCATAGCCGACGAGGTCTCGGACTTTGGAAAAGTATTCGACCAGCGCTTGGATGCCTTTCTCGCTCAGCGTGTCTGTGGTGGTTTTAATATAACCTCCAGGCGTAGCGTTCACAATGCGGAAGCATCGCGTCATCTTGATCCAACTAAACTTCTCGATCTGCGTGCGGTGCTTAATGCGAGGAACCAGCTTGCTGAAGTCGGTTTCCCCCATGAAGTCGGTGTACAGTCGAATCTTGTCGCGATACTTTCCTCCGAGAAGTTGCCAGCAAGGTACTCCGTAGGCCTTTCCCGTCAGGTCCCACAACGCCATCTCGATAGCGCTCACTCCGCTTCCGAGTTTCCTTTGTCCCCCAAAACGTTTGAGGGCTCTAAAAATGCTTTCCACGTTGCAGGGGTTCTTTCCTAGAATGTGGCTTTTTAGTCGCAGAGCGTTCCGCTTGTCGCCGTCCTCCCTCACTTCGCCTAAGCCATAAATGCCTTGGTTGGTGTCTATCTTTATGATCGGAGTGATGCGATCTAGATGATCAACGATAGCATAGCGTAGGTCGGTGATCTTCAGATCCGATGGGCTTGAGTAGCGGTTCACATTCGAGGTGACGTGAGCTACCGTATCTTCAACGGAAGCCATCGCCATGCCGCCCAGCGATATTCCTCCCAATGCTGATTTTCTTATAAATGAGCGCCTGCTACAGGCGTCTCCGTTTTCTTGAAATTCTGAAATCTCGTCTTTTTTAGAGTGCATGGGGCAGAAAGTACGATCTAAGGACAGTTAGTTCGAAGGGGCTAATCGATCGCCAATAGCTTATATCGTAAGCGAAACGTATCTACCAGAATTTCGAATCTCAACCCGAAATTGGCAATAGGAATTCAAGATGGCCCAGGCGTGACCGCATTCTTGAGACTACCTGTATCCTAAAATGGATACAAACTATCGCGATGCTCTCTTTCGCAGGGTGCTATTGAGAATGCGTTTTCTAAGTCGTAGATGATTCGGCGTCGCTTCCACGAATTCGTCCGAGGAAATGTATTCGATGGAGCGTTCCAAACTAAAGCTTACCGGAGGAGATAATTGAATTCCCTTTCCCTCGCCTTGACTTCGGAAATTTGTCAGCTGCTTGGCTTTGGTCGGATTGACTGGCATGTCGCTTTTTCTCGGATTTTCCCCAACGATCATTCCTTCGTAGACTTCCGCTCCCGCTCCGACGAAGAGCTTGCCTCTGTCCTCCAAAGCGGAAAGCGAATAGGCCGTCGTTTTGCCGTTGTCCATGGAAACCAGGGTTCCCGTTTGCCGGGTCACGATTTCGCCAGCTTGAGGGCGGTACTCTTTGAAGAGGTGGGACATGATCCCGTGGCCGCTAGTCGCGTTTACAAGGTCTATCTCCAGTCCTATCAAGCCACGCGTGGGAATCTCAGCTTCGAGAAAAACCGTTCCATTGCGAGTATCCATATTGGTCATATGTCCTCGTCGATTGGAAAGATTCTCCATGAGGCCTCCCATGCAGTCTTCCGGCAATTCTATCCAAAGCGTCTCGAACGGCTCCATCGTTTTTCCATCGACCTCTTTCGTGATTACAGTCGGTCTTGAAACGAGCACTTCGTATCCTTCTCTACGCATCGTTTCCACCAATACAGCTATCTGCATGGCTCCTCGCGCGGAAACATTGAATACGCCGCTCGTTTCCGAATCCTCTACTTGAATCGACACGTTGGTTTTCATTTCGCGAAACAATCGCTCTCTGATCTGGCGAGAAGTGACGAGCTTGCCGTCCCTGCCAGCGAGTGGACCATCGTTCACCGCGAACTGCATCTGAATCGTCGGTGGGTCGATGTCTATGAAAGGAAGGGCTTCCTGTTCTTCGGTGGCGCAGAGCGTTTCGCCAATATCCACTTCCTCGAAACCGGAAATGCCAACGATGTTTCCCGCTTCGCCTTTGATGGATTCGTTGCTTTTCAGTCCCGCGTATTCGAAAACCTTGGTTATCTTGCATCGCTGGCGAGAGCCGTCTTTCATGACTCGAAAAATGGTATCCCCTGTTTGGATACTGCCGCTCAGCACTTTTCCAATGGCTACTCTTCCTACGTAATCATCCCAATCGATGTTGCTGACCAGCATTCGAAACTCTCCCTCCGTATCGGCCTCTGGGGCAGGGATGTGTTCGAGAATCGTTTCGAAAAGAGGTGTCATATCCTTCTTTTCCTCTTCCAGACTACGCACTGCAAAGGCGTTCTTGGCCGATCCGTAGATAAACGGGGCGTTGAATTGGTCTTCATCGGCATCGAGTTCAAGAAAGAGCTCGAGTACCAGATCATGGGCTCGTTCGGGATCGGTGTGCTCCCTGTCCAGCTTATTGACCAGTACAATCGGCTTTAGTCCATGGGCCAAAGCCTTTCGCAGAACAAATCGAGTTTGGGCCTGGGGACCATCTTTGGCATCTACCAAAAGCAAGACCCCGTCGACCATCTTCATAACGCGTTCCACCTCGCCCCCGAAATCCGCGTGACCGGGCGTATCGACGATGTTGATCGTCTTGTCTCTCCAATGGACCGAAGTGTTTTTAGCTTTAATGGTGATGCCCTTCTCCCGTTCGAGGTCCATCGAATCCATTGCTCGCTCCGCAACTTCCTGATTTTCCCGGTAAACGCCTCCTTCTCTCATGAGGCAATCGACTAAAGTAGTCTTCCCATGGTCTACGTGGGCGATAATGGCTATGTTGCGGATGTTTTCGTTTCGTTTCATCTGAGGCTCCTTGAAGCAGGAAAAGCGATGGGAATGGCGCTAGGTTCCCGGTTTGGCAAGCGTGGAGACTGAACTTGGCTGCGAACGGCAAGAAATTGACAGGATATTCGGGATTGCGCCTCCTGTTGGCGGTGAAATTGCCCATCCTGGAAATCGAATCGGAATTCGCGTCGGCTCTCGAACGATCTAATCGTCTGATTCTCGAGGCCCCGACCGGTTCAGGAAAATCCACCCAAGTGCCGCAGATCCTCTTCAGGCATGGCCACCTCGACTCTGGCGGCGCCATGATTCTTCAACCTCGTCGAATTGCCGCTAGAATGCTCGCAAAGCGTGTTGCCTTCGAGATGGGAGAAAGACTGGGCGATCTAGTCGGTTATCAGATTCGCCATCAGAATCTGTCTTCCCAACGAACCAAGCTGCTCTTCGCGACTGAGGGAGTATTTCTGCGCAAGATGATAAACGATCCGATCCTGTCGAAAATCTCGACGATCGTTTTCGACGAATTTCATGAGCGGAGCGCCCAGGCGGATATCGCTCTGGCCAGAGCGATGATGCTTCAGAAAACCCAAAGGCCTGATCTTAAGCTAGTCGTGATGTCTGCAACTTTGGATACGGATAGCTTGCAGCGTTATCTTGATCCCTGTTTGTCAATTAAGACGGAGGGCCGTGTATTTCCCGTTGAAATACGTTTCATTGATAATCAACTGGCCAGGTCGAAGGCTCCGATTTGGGAGTTAGCTACTCAAGTGACTGTTCAAGCAGTGCAGGAAATTGACGAGGGCCATGTCCTGATTTTCATGCCTGGAGCTTATGAGATCGGACGAACTATCAGTTCTCTTGGCTCTCGATTGTCTGCGAGCGAATTCCAGTTGCTCCCTTTGCATGGCGAACTGAGCCCAAAAGATCAGGACTTGGCGATGGAGCTAAGCAAGCGAAGAAAAATAATCGTCGCGACGAATGTTGCTGAGACCTCATTGACCATCGCAGATGTACGGGTGGTGGTTGATAGTGGCCAGGCTCGGATAGCGAGATACGATCCCGGCAGAGCGATCAATACGCTCTGGATTGAGAAGATTAGCGACGCTTCGGCTAAACAGCGCGCTGGTAGGGCCGGTAGAACCGCGAGTGGACTTTGCGTTCGGCTATGGACTGAAAAAGAGCATCATCAGAGACCGGCTGCTCATGAACCTGAAATCGCTCGGCTGGATCTTGCCGAATCTTTGCTTGGACTTTTGTCGTCCGGTGTTGAAGATTTCAATACGTTTCCATGGATTGACCCGCCAGATAAACGGAGACTTGAAGACGCTACGACCCTTTTGCTTCGCCTAGGAGCTATTGATGAGGGAGGGTCTTTGACTGAGAAGGGAAAGCTTATGAATTCCTTTCCAGTCCACCCTCGCTATGCTGCCATGCTTTTAGCATCTCTTGATTTGGGTTGTTTTGATGAAGTCTGCCTGTTGGCAGCTCTGTCTCAAACGCGTGGCTTTCTCTTGAAAAAGGTGGATAAGGAGACTGAGCAATGGCGAGAGCGATACTACGATGAATCCATTCAGTGCGATATAAGGTTTCAGATCAATTTATGGAATGCGGCTAGGGAGAAGAACTTCGATATCCGGTTTTGTCGTACGCTTGGTATTCATTCGCAAACGGCTTCCCAAGCGGGAAGGATTGTCGATCAACTTTTGAAGCTTCGACCTGATGGTAGCTCTGCGATTACTGATTCGTTTTCAGACGAAATCGTATTCAAGAATTGCCTACTCGTAGGATTTCCCGATCGAGTATGCCGTCGTTTGGATCGAGGAACATATCGCTGTGATATGGTAGGCGGAAGAAGGGCAATGCTTTCGCGAGAGAGTCGGATCGGAACCACTGCGTTTTTCGTAGCCTGCGAGGCTAGTGAAATAGGCAATCAAAGAGGGGAGGTTACGACGGTTTTGAGTTTCTGTTCCGCCATTGAAAAGGAATGGCTGGAGGCTTTGTATCCAGATTCATTCAAATCTGGAGACAACGTGGTGTTCGACGAGAAAAGAAAACGGGTCGTCCACAGAAAATTCGCGACCTATTTGGATCTGGAAATAGAGAGGGAAGAAGACCTTGAGGTCGATCTTGATCAAGCGGCTTCCGTACTTTCGCGCCTCGTTGTCGAGGGGAAAGCTCGTCTTGAAAGCTGGAATGCCGAAGTAGAGGAGTTCATTGACAGAGTGAATCTACTAGCCGAAGCCTTTCCTGAATATGGTATTGATTCGATAGATACGGAGGCTAAGTCATTGATTATAGAGCAATGCTGTCACGGAGCTCGTAGCTTAAAGGATTTGAAGCGAAAAGAAGTTTTGCCGGAAATCAAAGCATGGATTGGCCGTGAGGTCTTAAGTCTGATGGAATCTGAAGTTCCGATCAAACTACGGCTACCCAATGGTCGATTTGGACGCTTGAGATATCAGAGAGGAGGAAAGCCCGTTTTTTCGGCCAAGATTCAGGATCTTTACGACGTTAACGATGAAATCAGAATTTGCCAGGGCCGCGTTAAGCCTCTTGTCGAGCTACTAGCTCCCAACTCTCGACCTGTTCAAACTACGGATGATTTGACCGCTTTTTGGAACGATTCGTATACGGCGATTAAGAAAGAGTTGAGTGGCCGCTACCCGAAGCATGAATGGCGATAATCATTACGACTTTCTGTGCGCATTCTCTATCGAACCGATAGACGCTCCATCTCATTCGCTAGTGCTTAGAGCTTACCTTGATTTCGATCTTTAGAGTGAATTTGTTGAAACTTTGAAGGCGATCCGGGATAGCGTGAAATTGCCTGATCGGGTTATTATGCTGGTATGTCTATCCCTTCAGTTTCTTCGACATCCTTTACGGATTTCAGTCGCTCGGTTGAGGGCGCGAGGCGAGCTACTGCTAAATTTGAAGAAGCCGCTGAAAAGATCGCTAAGGGAGACATTACCTCCTCTCGTATGGTGGAGTTAATCGAAAGCGAGCGTATGTTCGAGGCAAACCTTTCGGTTATCAGAGCTCAAGACGAGATGATCGGTTCTTTGCTAAACGTTAAGCGTTAGCGAATGATCCCCAGATTCTGTAAAGCCTAAGTAAATACCCGAGTAGTTCTCTTGCTAAGGTATTTAATAGGCAATATTACGTAGTATATCTTTAATACGAGAAGGGAGTTAGCCGTAGTAGTTGGTAGTTCGACGGCCTCCCTTCGGAGGTTCGATTTACTATGAGCTTTGGCATCCAACTAGCCTCTCTACAGATTGACGGGACTCGCTTTACCAGTCTGCTTGGTATTTCCGCCATCCTGGCATTTGGATTGGTGGCTTCCTGGATCCTTGTAACCTATCTTAAAGACGCCTCCAAAAAGCAAACCGTGCTCGCCGCTCAGGAATTTGACGAGACTCAGATTCCGGAGAAAGTCATCAAAGATCCAAAGGAGCTCTTTGATGAGGAGGTTAGGAAAATAGAGGAAGAGTGTTCGGAATTGTATGAAGAGGCTATCAATACTGCCAAAGCGAATCTTGGAGAGCTGGTCACTCATGCGAGATCTTCGCTTAGGAACATATCGATTAGCTACGCCAGGACGGCTCGAAATACGGAAAACGTCCATATCGATTCCTTGGTGAAAAGGTATATTCGCGTTTGCGAAACTCAGTGGAGTTTTTTCAAGAGCGAGCTGGGTTATATTAGCTACAACGATATCGAGCCGCATATTCGTATGATCCTGAGTTGTCAGGCCATGGCCGATCAATTTCAGGTCCAGGACAATGAAGAAGACATCGAGATGACTCCTTCCATGTCGCGAGCTCAGGAAATTCTATTGCTTCAAACCTCCTTGCCCAGCGAGCGGATGGGGCGGTTCCAAATGGAATCCTTAGAGGCGGTTGATCCCTTTAAACACTACTATAATTCCTGCGTGAAAGACTGGGTCAACGATTGTCTCTTCCAGATTATCGCGAAGATTCGTGAAAAAGGAGAGCAGGGCGCTTCATTAAAGGATACCGACTTGCGTGATCGATTCGTGCGATTCAAGAATACGATTGAGACCATGAGCCGTCTTTCGGAGAGAGTGGATTCCAATATGCAGGAAGTAGGGGAGCCCGACGCCGCTTTCAATCAGATTATTTTCGGCAGTGTGATAATGAGCATTCTCGCGCATGCCCCAGACTGGTTTCCAGAACTAGGAGATTCCGAAACTGAAGAGAGTGAAAGTAACCAGAGTTCAGATACGAACTAGCCAATGCTGCTAAATCGATTTGCGCTTGCTTAAGCCAAAAAGAAAAATAACGACGAAGACTACTACGAAGTATCCTGGAAACCATGACAGAGCTTCGATAAAGAGCTCGTTTTCCAGCTCGTCTCCAGTCAGCCCGCTCATTTGTTCGCTGTTTCGCATGCGGTTTACATGCCAGGAATAGAGAATGCCTATAGCTCCGTATGCCAGGTTGAAAGAAAGTCCTTTGAAGCTTAGCGCGGTCGCTCTGATCTCCGAATCGGTCGCTTCATTCAAGTAGTGGCTTACGAAGAATCCGGTGAGGAAGATGCCCACGTAGATCGCCAGCATTGGCATAGCTCCCCAAATGGGAATGAAGAAGCTCATAAACCACAAGCCAATGAATGTGAGCACGCCAATCAGAATGAAGTTAAAACCTTTTGATCTGTTCTCGACCAGCCATCTTCCTACGCGTGGGATGAATATTCCTAGGAGGGCTAGACCAGAGCCAATGAATCCAAAGCTCGCTTCCGGTAAATCGATCAATCGATAGTATTGACTATTCAATGTCAGAATCATTCGAGCAATATGATCGAATAGGAATCCGGCTAGGATGACAATAAGAGCGGCTGGCGTTCTCAAAATCCAGCCGCCTGTTGAAAAGGTTTTTTTAAATGCGTCAAAGGCCACGCTAGTACAGGAGCTAAAGGTCAATTTCCCTTCTCGAGTTTTCGCCTTATTGGTCTCTTTCATCCCGAGCGTTACGAGAAACGCGGCGATTCCGAGAAAGAGGGTCAGAAAAAGCGGTATCCGCATCGCCAGCTCCTTCGAGACGGACCAGGGAATATTGGCGAATGCGAAGAAGTCGTTCAAACGCTGATGATCGTAGAGAATAGCGCCAAGGCTCATGGCTACAACAAAGGCGATCGATTGCCTACGCATTTGAATTTCCAATACACGCCCCCACTGCTTCTCCATTCCGGCCTCCTTCATGGTATCGTAAGCCAGAGCTTCGTCCGCTCCACTGGCAGCAGCTTCCGCCGCGCCGCTCAGAATTCGGTTAACCATGAAAAGATAAAATACGACCTGACTATTTCCGATAGGCGCGAAGCAAAGCAGAATCATTTCAATGATCATGATGGCCGCTGCAATCACGACTAGATTTCGCCTTCCAATCGTGTCAGCCAATGCCCCTGATGGAACTTCAAGAAGTACAATGCTTGCCGCCCAAACGACGTTCAGGATAGCGAATTGCTCCAGAGATAGCCCGAAATCTAAGAAGATGATAGTGAATACGGGGTAATAGAATCGAGCGTTGAACAAAACCCGGAAGCCAATGAAGCGGCGAATGTTGGGAAGCGACAATGGGTTTGGCTCGTTTGATCTAGTCACGATGTTGTTTAAAACAGCATCCAAACCAGCTAGGCAAAGCCGAAATTTCCTTTTGCAGACACCCGGTTTGAATCGACTGAACCTGAAGAGCCTTCAGGGTTCCGCCTAACGCGGTTCTTGGTAGATCGCTTCCTGTTTGGATTTTCAGAAGCTAGTGCTTCTCGCTACAGAATAGCCGCCACGTGCTGTGCAAGGGCCCAGATGGCGTTCACCACGTATATCCAAATAAAAATGGCGGAAATCATCATGACGACTATGGTGAAGGCGCTGAATCGCATACCTTCTTAATTTAGGGCCTTCGATTCTTAAATAAAGCGCTAATTAGCAAATGATTTACGAATCGGGGAAACGCCTAGAGCTGAGATAGGGTGGGATAATATGCCAAGATTCTTGTTTTAATTTTCCCTAAGCATTTAATAGACAATGGCTAAAATGGAATTAGTTTTTAATTCCATTTGGAAAACTGTTTTCTGCTGAGCGGATCAAACCGTCTCAGATTTTCTCTAAAAGCTTATCGATTTCGATCCGCTTGAGATCCATTCGGGATTCACAAAAGGAAATGAGATCTTCCGCAAGCGGCGCGATAAAGCTTTTTTTGCCTTCTTCCAAATCGAACTCCATCCGGTATGCATGGAGAGCTTGCCGATCTAGAGGCAATTTCGCTGCCAGTCGCTCGTTCCATCCATTCTCGATAAAGTCTAGGAATAGCTTTTCATCGGGTCCATAGAGCTTGTCTCCAATGATTGAATGTCCGATGTGCTGAGCGTGGACCCGGATTTGATGCTTTCTCCCTGTGTGAGGACGAATATGGGCTAGCGTGTATCCATTTTTCGATTGCAAAGGATGGATGTGTGTTTGCGCTTCTTTGCTATGGCCATCGGTTTTCGTGCAATTTTTTGAATACACTTCACTTCGTTTGTCGCGTCCAATCCCTGTCTCAACGAGCATTTCGCTATCCAGTTTGCCTTCTAGAATGGCTAGGTAGCTCTTGGCAACTTTGCGCTTTTGCAGAGCCATTTGATAGATCCGCGAGATTCTCGGCTTTTTAGCGAAAAGAATGATCCCACTCGTCTCTCGGTCTAGTCGCGATATGAGGTGGGCTTTGGGATGTCCCAAATGCTCTTTGTAGGCCCCTGCAACTGAAGACCAAGGGCCGTGTTTGGAAGGATGGCAAACGACCAACGCAGGCTTGTTGATCAGCGTGTGCTCCTCGCTGTCTTCCTGGATCCATTCCTTTAGCTCTTGGGGGCTAATTTCCCATCCCCATTCCGTTTCCGGCATTGCTTTAAATTTTGGCGGCTCTATTTTGCAATTTTTACGGCATTATCGATGATCCACATATTCGCCATTTACGGAAGGCATTCAAGATTGACTTAAGATGTCAATGGTTTCGGCCAATTGCCTTTGGAATCAATATCGAGAAGCTGAGTTCCTGGATGGATTTTAGAGCTCGTTGGCTAAAGATTTTGCTATTTTATGTCGTGGAAAAAGTGTCCGGATAACGCCTAGAAAGATTGCAATGGCGTCATTTGGCATCTATTCTCTTATACGTTCAATGAAGGTTCTACCTATCCCAGAGAAGTCTTCGAGGAGATTTCGAAGACTGAACTCAGAGACCTTACGATTTGGTCTGATTTCTGGAGATTTTGAACATACTCGAAACCCAAAAGAAAAGGAGTAAAATGCATACAGAAACCAACAGCCACGACCTGATTATCACCGGCATCCACATGGAATTGACTGATGCGCTAAAGCAGATGGTTCATGATAAGGTGGAGAAGCTCTTTAGACACGAGGAGCGAATTATTAGGGTCAAGGTTGATTTGGAATGCGACCACAGTAAAGGTGGCAAGGAGCACGAATTCATAGCTAAAGGCCATATCGTTATCAACGGTCCTGACTTGAATGTCTCGGTAAGGAATTCCGACTGCCATAAGGCCGTCGATCTTCTAGTCGACAAGCTCGATCGAATGTTGCGACGTCGCTCCCGGCTGAAGAGAGTGAAGCGCAAGGATAAGCATGAAGTGGAAATCCCAGCCAATTTGCCGAAAGTTTAAGGCTCATTTAGAACAGTTATTTGGGGCTGCCAGGTTCTTGCCTGGCAGTCTTCTTTTTTGGCTGGGAGCGAGAAAATCCTTGAAATGAAACAGCTTTGTTTCTTTTCTCCTGACCCTCTAATCGCCTCAGGCGATCGGATTGGTCTGCGCGGCTAGCTCAATTGGATAGAGCACCTGACTACGGATCAGGAGGTTAGGGGTTCGACTCCCTTGCCGCGTGCCAGTTTTGTCGGGAAATCGTACGGCGAAAAACAGAGTTTCGGTTTACCGTTTTGAGGTTTCCTTGGAATGGAACGCTGGATACATGGACTAAATGTGTATTGAATAATTAGTTACGGTACCATCTATATTAGTCTATGAAGCCTAAAGCGAGATAGGTTGTTCTACTTTGCTCACGGACTTGGAACTGGATTAATTTACCTACGTAGTTGATGGTTGGTTCCGCCATTGATCAACAATTCTGAAGTACGGTTTCCCCATTTACAGGATCGATGCGACATATCGGTTTCCTTTCGAGAATTGAAATCACTTATCTTGGTCATAACAAGTATCCGCATTGTATTACCGGATAGCTTCATAGTGGTTATTGGAGGGCTTTACCTAATGGCCTACGGATTGAATTCAATTTGCTTTGGACCTCTTCAGTCGGTCCTCAGCCAGGCGAAGACATGTGCTTGTTATGATGTACGTGGCTTCCCAAAAGACCTGTGGTCGCATAGGTCGATTACTATCAAAGGCATTTCCATATGCGAAAGAAAACAAGCGTGGAGGAAATCGATTCTCAGCTTCTAGGCTCTTTCTCTGGTCATCCTATTCAAGGGTTCTATTTTCGGTTTTGTTTCTCGGTATTGCTTCGCAGACCAGGGCGGCGACTCTTGATTTAAGTTGGACTGATAATTCGAGCGACGAGTCAGGTTTTAAGATCGAGCGCTCAACCGATGGAACCAATTTCTCCGAAATCACATCGGTGAGTGCCAACATTACCAACTATTCGGATACAGGGCTTTCAGATTCCACTCAGTATTGGTATCGAGTGAGAGCCTACAATGGCGCTGGCGATTCTGGTTACACGAACATAGCCAATGCCACCACAACCGCTACCAATAGCCTGCCAACGATCAGCGACATTAGTAACCAGACGATCGACCAGGACGCGAACACCGGCGCCTTGAATTTCACGATTGGGGATGCCGAGACGGCGGTTGGCAGCCTCACGCTTTCGGGAACCTCATCGAACACCTCTCTCGTTCCTAATGGAAACATAGTTTTTGGAGGCAGCGGAGCGAGTCGCACGGTGACGGTTACTCCTCAGGCCGGAGCTACAGGCACAACTACGATCACAGTAACGGTTAATGACGGCACCGATACGTCTAATGATACTTTCACAGTAACGGTTAACGCAGTTGGCGGGGGTAACAATGCACCAACGATCAGCGACATTAGCAATCAAACCATCGATGAGGATTCCAATACTGGTGCTTTGAATTTCACGGTTGGGGATGCCGAGACGGCGGCTGGCAGTCTCACGCTTTCGGGAACCTCATCAAACACCTCCCTCGTTCCAAATGGAAACATCGTTTTCGGCGGTAGTGGAGCGAGTCGGACAGTAACGGTGACGCCGCTTCCAGATACCGATGGAACGGCGACGATAACTATTACGGTTAACGACGGTACCGATGATACCAGTGACACTTTCACGCTTACGGTTACTGATACAGATGCGCCTCCATCTGGAGGAGGCGGTTCCGGTGGTGGTGGCTCCGGCGGTGGCGGAGCTCCAATCGAAAATCGTGTTCCAACTATCACGGAAATTGAAAATATAACGATCCTCCAGGATACATCGACGGGTGATTTAGGATTCACTATATGGGATGCCGAGACCGCTTCAAAGGAGCTCATTTTAACAGCGACTTCTTCCAACGAAGTTCTTGTTCCACAGCAGAACATGGTGTTCTCTGGAATTTCTTCTAACCGTAAGATCCACGTTACTCCGGCTCCTGGAGAGAGCGGCAGCGCCACGATTTCGGTAACTGTAAGTGACGGAGAAGACAGTGTTGCCGAGACCTTTCTTCTGACCGTAACAAAAGAAGCGGTTGCGCCGGTCATTGTCGTTCAACCAATTGGAGCCAGTGTCCTAGAGGGCGAAGAAGCCTTGTTTACAGTTGTAGCGTCTGGGTATCCAGAACCTACTTACCAGTGGCAGAAAAACGGGGCTGATATCGCGGGAGCGACTTCCCAGACGTATATTATCGGCACTACGCTTACCGAGGATGAGGGTCTTTACAGTGTTATCGTATCTAACTCCGAAGGGACTATTACTAGCTCTGATGCGGAGCTGTTTGTGGACACTCTCGTTATTCTGCAACAGCCTGTAAGCGTGAGTATCTTCGAGGATGGCACCGCAAGACTATCTGTTGAGGCAATGGGAGACAATCTTACCTATCAGTGGTACATTGGTGAGACTGGAGACACGAGCTCGCCAATTGATGGCGCTATTTCGTCGACATACACTACGCCCCCTCTCACTGAAACCACCAGTTTTTGGGTACAAGTGGCTTCAGACAATGGTCAAGTCTTGTCGGTTGAAAGAACGCTGGACAGCGATGCTGCCACGATATCGATAGGCGAGCAACTTGAACTCCTGAGTAATACTTCTATTAGAGCCGAACTTGCTCCATCAACCAATTCGCTGATCGCAGGATTCGTAATTAAGGGAGAGGGGAGTAAGCGCATTCTTGTTCGCGGCATCGGACCCTCGATTCCGGATCCCAATATTCAACAGAAATTGGAGGATCCTGCCATCACTCTATTTGCTCTCAATCAAGGACAGTTCGAAGTCGCAGGTCAGAATGATGATTGGTCCGATGCGGAAAATGCAGCTCTTGTGGAATCAAGCAGTGCGCAAGTAGGAGCATTTCCACTACAACCAGGCAGTAAGGATGCAGCAATTCTTATAGACCTTCCGGCAGGTAATTACGGAGCTCAGATCAGTGGTGTCAGTGGCGCTTTAGGCACGGCCCTCGTGGAAATCTATGATGTCGATTCCACTGTATTGTCAGTTCCTAGTAATGTTCTCTCAAATATTTCAACCCGAGGACTAGTGGGCCAAGGAAACAATGTCGTTATCGCCGGCTTTGTAGTGACGGGTACTGAATCTAAACGTTTTCTAGTTCGCGCGGTTGGCCCAGAATTGGCGGACCAAGGCGTAGCCAATTTCTTGGATGATCCGGTAATCGACATCTATAAAAATGGCGTGCTGATTTCCAATAACAATAACTGGAATCATTTTACCGACACGATTGCTACCGTTTCAGAGGAGGTTGGAGCGTTTCCAATGACTCCTAGGTCGAAAAGCTCTGCAATGGTGTTGTGGCTTGAGCCAGGCATTTATGGTGCCGTTGCTGCAAGTGCCAGTGGCTCGACGGGCGAAGCGCTTGTTGAGGTTTACGAGGCTCCCTAGATAGCTCTTTTTTAAGTCACGTATTAAACGAACGAACACTATAGCCTTCTTGTGCGCGCCGAAAGGCTGCCACAAGGGGGCTTTCCCTTTTGGAAGAACGCCTAGATCGTCACTCGGCAAATTTTTCCTTCCAAAACCGTTTCTTCAATTTCGAGAAAATTTCTCTTTTTTAAGTTAATGATTAAGAAGAGGTAAGAGCAGATAGGCCAAAGTGGGCATACCCATTGCTAGGACTGCTGCATGCTAATTTTTTTCCGTCAGCGCGAGAAACCGAGTTTTGGAGCATGGATGCGCTCCCGCGTTGCGATACTTGGAACTTCGGCAGAAATTTTGGCCCATGTTCCCTGCTTGGAAGATGCAATTGATAACTCAATTCGCGTCAGAAGGAGCTTCAATCAGACTTTATTAGTTCATTTCTCTGAAAACCGTGTCGTTTTCTAATCTGTTGCAAGATTTGAACTTTCACGCCTTCGGGTTCTTTTGGACTTTGCAAACCCAAATGGCCTCAACGACTACAGATGGCAGTAATTGCTTTCGGAAACTGTATTCGATATATAATTACTAATTTCTTAGTTTGCACCTTTGTCTCTCAATTATCCTCACTGAGAAGCGGATCAGCAAAGACGTCTCGCTTTAGTCTTAAATGGATAATCCTTACTGGAGTGATTGTGCAACTGTTCCCAGTTCTTGCACGTTCTGAAACGCTTCGCTTGAGCTGGAAGGATAATTCGTCAAACGAATCTGGCTTTAGGATCGAGCGTTCGGTTGATGCATCGAATTTCAGCCAAATCGCGCAAGTCGGACCGAATGTTACCGAGTTTGTAGATACTGGTTTGTCGCCGTCGACCCAATACTGGTATCGTGTTAGGGCATTCAATAGCGCTGGAAATTCAGGATTCACGAATTTAGCGAACGCATCAACAGAGGAAGCTTCTGCCACCCCTCCGCCAAGCGATAATCCGCCACCATCACCACCACCGCCTCCATCAGGTGGTGGTTCAGGTTCGGGAGGCGGATCATCGTCAGGTGGCGGTGGATCAGGCGGTGGGAGCTCTGGCGGAGGTGCGGCTCCCGTGAATCGGGCCCCTACCATTACCTCACTTAGTGATGTTCAAATCGATCAGGGCGAATCGAGCGACCTCATTGGTTTCACTATCTGGGACGACGCTACATCCTCAAGAGATCTTGTTGTCGGCGCTTGGTCGTCGGACACCCAATTGGTCCCCAACGATTCCATAGATCTCATTGGAAATTTTTCGAATCGAAAGCTGCAAATCACTCCTGTTCCTGGTAGAAATGGAGAGACTGTCATTACAGTTCTGGTCAGCGATGGAGAAAAAGAAGTGGAAGAAGACTTCAAGCTGCTTGTAAATCAGACTGAATCGCCACCACATATACTGGTCCAGCCACTGGATACGAATGTTTTAATAAACGAGGAGGCGATCTTGTTTGTCGAGGCTTCAGGTTTACCCGACGTTGTTTATCAGTGGCACAAGGGGGACGAGCCGATAAGCGAAGCTCGATCATCTGAATACAGAATTGATGACGTTAACGAGGATCACGCTGGCGAATACAAAGTAGTTGTTAGCAATGAATTTGGAGTAGTTGAAAGTTCCATTGCGATTCTTTCTGTGAACGCTCCTCCATCCATACTTGCAGAACCTAATGATGTTGTCGCTTTCATTGGGGACGCCGTTTCATTGTCGATAGATGTCGAGGGATCTCCGTCACTTGAATACCAATGGTATTTTAATGGTTCTCCTCTTGCTGGAGCAATTCGTTCGATATTTGCGATCCCAAATTCTGCAGCTAAAAATGTAGGTGTTTATAAAGCTAAAATATCTAACGAGTTTGGAGAAGCATTTAGTCGCGACATCATTTTAGACTTGATGGATCCAATAGAGATTACCGTTCAACCAGAGAGCCAGGACGCCAAGTACAAGCAGACGGTCGAACTATCGGTTGTTGCCTTAGGAGAGTCGCTCGATTATCAATGGTATCAGGGGGTGAAAGGAGATATTTCTTCCCCTGTTGTTGGTGCTGTTGGATCGCGACTCGAGATACGAAGCATCGAAACCGACTCCAGCTATTGGGTTCGAGTCTCCAAAAAGAGTCAGTTGGTGGACGAAGGTTTCGTGTTTGTTGATAGTGAAACGGCTAACTTAATACTCAGAAGCAACGAATCCTGCTTAACCAATATTTCAATACGAGCTGCTATAGACGAGGCAAGCGAATCAATCATGGCTGGATTCGTGATCACTGGGAGTGGATCTAAGACGGCTCTCATTCGAGCTATTGGGCCGGGTCTAGGAGATCAAGGACTAAACGAGTCTATCTTGGATCCGCTTTTGACTATCTACCGTCTAGATGTCAGTGGATCGTTTTTTGCCGTTGCCCAGAATGACGATTGGCTGTCTGATGACGTCATCGATGCCACAGTAGTTTCCGGAGCTTTTCCGCTTGTCGAGGGTGCGAAGGACTCTGCAGTCCTTGTCAATCTTTTGCCCGGGACCTATGGAGCTCAAGTCACGTGTGGCGAAAATTCTACAGGCCAGGTTCTAGTGGAGCTGTACGATGTAAGCGAAAGTGTAGGACTCCCAAATACTTGTAGCATATCTAATTTTTCAATACGAAGCGATGTTCAGGGAGAGTCCAATGCCGTTATCGCAGGTTTCGTCGTTTCGGGCGACGAGCCAAAACGTTTCCTTGTGCGAGCGGTCGGTCCCGAACTATTGACTACGGGGGTTGATGATTTCAATGCGAATCCCATGCTCCAAATCTATCGATACGGAGATCTTGTAGCCAGCGTAGACAACTGGAATAGTCTTGGGGGCGATATTTCTTCGGTTTCTTCTCGAGTGGGAGCTTTCCCACTGGATCTTGGATCGAAAAGTTCCGCTATCACTATTTGGCTCGAGCCAGGTGTCTATGGAGCGGTAGCGACTGGTCGCGATGGGGAATCGGGCACTACCTTGGTCGAAGTTTACGACGGTACGCTTTAGTGAGCGTTCCGTTAATCGGCCCCTGCTTCTCCTTCCGCTTGGTACCATTCTCCTTCAGGCAAAATGGCGTGGTTTTCAGGTAGCGGTTTGAGAATATGGTCTTCTTTTCCCTGAGCTCCTTCGCCCGCCCTATGACCAGATAGGACCATTATGTATCTCATCTTATCACATCCGGGACCGACCCATCCTCCATTATGCCAAGTATTCGGTTTTAGGATATAGGCTTGGCCAGCCTTTACATGAAATCCATTCACGTCCTCTAATCTAGGCACTTCGTCAGGATTGCCGGGCTCCCTGCAGAGGGCCATGGGCATGACGTATTCGCCTTCTAGGCACACAAACATTTCTTCCGTCTTCAGATGCCGGTCGAATCGGTTTAGGGGTGAGCGGCGCGTCGATTCCAGATAGGATAGTTCAACAATATCGCTTTTTGGAATATTGAAGATCTCCATTGCTGGCCAGAATTGCGCTTGACGATCTGGATCTCGCTCCGGCCATTCGATTTTTCGAGCAACCTTAGAGAATTCAGGGCTGTCGAGGTCGAGTATTTTAAGTCGTTTTAGATTAACTTCGCTCATTTTAAGTTATTTCTAATTAAATTTTGTAACCATTAAGTAACTACATGTCCACCATCTACAGTTAAGGCGGCTCCTGTGACGAAGGCCGCGTCATCGCTCGCTAGAAAAAGAACGCACTGCGCAATGTCGATTGGTTGGCCTAGTTGTTTGAGTAAATAGGTCTCTTTCATCGCTCCCATAATCTCTTCGTTGCCTGCGATTCCGGCGGTCATATTCGTGTAGGTAAAGCCTGGTGACACGGCGTTAACTCGGATGCCGAATTCAGCTAGGTCCGTCGCCATTGAACGTGTAAGGCCGGGGATAGCTGTTTTACTGGTAACGTACGAACAAAGTCCGGCCAAAGCGATTATGGAAAGATCGGAAGCCGTATTAACGATCGCCCCTCCCTTGCCTGAGTCTCGCATGGCTCTCCCTACATGTTTTCCCATCAGCATCATACCCTTGATGTTTACCGCTAGGGCAGCATCGATCGTTTTTTCTTCGATGTCCAATATAGAGGCATCGCCCGGCGGAAGTATGCCGGCGTGGTTATGCAGAACGTTTATTTCTCCGAGTTCCTTCGTAGAAGTCTCGACCGCGTGAACCACTTCCTGCTCGATCGTCACATCCACTTTGATAGCAATTGCTCTCCCTCCAGAGTCGTTGATAGAATCCGCGACGCTCTGCGCGGCATCTCCATCAAGATCGACCACTGCAACACTGGACCCCTCCTTGGCGAAGAGCTCGGCAGTGGCTTTCCCTATTCCGTTTCCCGCTCCCGTCACCAATGATATTTTATTTTCGAGTCTCATAATTCTACATTTCTTGTAAGTTTATATTTGGATACGTATTCGAAAATTGATTCAGATTTCGCTGGGATCCCAATAGCGTTCCGTGATGATTTTCTTTTCGGTATAAAAGTTAACGACTTCCTTTCCCTGGACTTTGACATCGCTGAAAATCGATCCTTTCATGCCTCCAAAGGGAAGATGGGCCACCGGAGCTGGAATCCCCACATTGATACCTATCATTCCGGCCTGCGCTTCCAGTTTGAATTTCCGGGCATGGTATCCGTTTTGCGTGTAAATGGAAGCTCCGTTTCCGTATTCATGATCGTTTACAATTTCAATCGCTTCTTCGATCGAATCCGCTTTCATGATACATACTACTGGACCGAATATCTCCGTTTTATGAATCGTCATATTCGGAGTCACCTCATTGAAGATGGTCGGAGCAATAAAGTGGCCGTTCGAGCAACGATCCGGACTTTCAAGATTTCGGCCATCCACCAGCAAATTGGCTCCTTCGTTTACACCCTGCTCTATGAGATCGAGGATACGCTGTTTTGCTTTTGCCGATACGACCGGTCCCATTACGAGAGGGTCGTTTGCGAATTGGGGATCCAGCGGGTCTCCCATTCGCACTTCTGTGGCTGCTTGTACGAACTTTTCGGTTACAAGGTTGTAAGTCTCCTCGCCAACCCCTACTAGCACAGATGACGCCATGCATCGCTGGCCGGCGCAACCGAAACAAGAGGTAAGCATGTTGGCAATCATAGCGTCGATATTCGCATCCGGCATGGCAACAAGATGATTCTTAGCGCCTCCCAGAGCCTGGAATCGTTTCCCGTTGGTGGCGCAGGTCGATGCAACATGCCTTGCTGTAGTCGATGAACCAACGATGGAAACTCCGACCACTTTCGGATGAGCCATGAAAGCTTCACCTACGACTCTGTCTCCGTTTACTAGATTAAAAACTCCCGGAGGGAACCCCGACTCGTCGATCAATTCGGCCACCATTTGCATAGTCATAGGAACTTGTTCAGATGGCTTGATCACGAAGGTGTTGCCAGAAGCCAATGCGTAAGGAAGGAACCAGAACGGAACCATCCCCGGGAAATTGAATGGGGCAATCATGCAGAAGACGCCTAGCGGAAGGTGCAGGACTTCACCGTCAATTCCTCCTCCTGCTCCGATCAATTTGTCCCCTTGTTGCAGAATAGGCATGCCGCATGCCGCTTGACAGTTCTCATGCATACGCTTGACCTCAGCCATCGAGTCGGGGAGGGATTTTCCTAGCTCCTCGGCAATCGCTCTGGCGATCCGATTTTCATTCTCGTTTATGAGGTGAGCGAGCTTGAAAAGCGGCTGCACTCGTCTCGATGCGGCGACTACGCTCCAGGACTTGAATGCTTCGTGAGCGACATCAACAGCTCGATTCGCTTCGGTTTCTATCGATAGCGGGACTTGAGCGAAAACCTCGCCAGTGCTTGGATTTTCAACAGCCAGCATGGAATGATGTTCAGGATCAATCCATTTTCCGGATACGTAATTACGAGCAGTTTTAAGGTTAGTTTCGATTTCGGCTTTCATGTTTCGACTCGATGGATAGCAAACTAGTCTACCCGATTAGGTTCTTGATGGAGTTTACGATTCCTTCACTGTCCAGCTTGTACTGTCTAGTAAGCTCGGCATACGTTCCTGAATGGATATAACTCAATTCTCCATTCGCGTTTCGTGTATTGAATGCATGGATGCGTTTAGTATCTATTGATTCTCTTTCTTCAATCAGCATCTTCTTAAAGGCGTCCCAAATAAATCCATTATTCTGCTCCGCAAAGACGAGTGAGTGTCCATCGTCATAAATTTTCAGAAGAGCATTCCTGTCGAACGAAGGCATATCCACAACGCCAACGGATATACCTTCCGCCTCTAGTTTGGAAGAAACGGAAACAGCTTCATGAACTCCACGTCCACTACTGATAACCACAGCTTGATCCTCTGTGGACTGCTTTAAGAAATAAGCTTTTCCGTATTCAAATTTATAATCGCTATCAAAAAGCGCGGGAGCGGCTGCTCTCAGAACGCGAAGATAGACGATTCCTCGATTGCCCTCCATAATCCATTCGATAATCGCAAGCAATTGTCTCGGGCAGGAACAGTCGATGATTTTCACTTGTGCTAAGGAACCGAACACGTGAGCATCGTCATTTCCCATATGCGTGGCTCCATTGGTTTGTGTCTCGAAGTTGGAAGCCGTTGCTAGAAAAGTGAGATCTAGTCCGTGCCCTTCATTTAGCCAGCCGTCTTCTGCTGCAATCGCTTCAAGTCGCTCTTGATGTCCGATTGCAATGCGCCTCAGTACTTTCCAGTCGAAAAACGGACAGAAGGTACTCACCCATGTGTTCATGCCCAAGGCTGCTAGCCCCTCGCCGATCAGCATCATGTTCGCTTCCGCCACGCCGACATTCAGCGCTTTGTTTTGATCGACCCAGCTCACTCCGTCGAAAAGGCCACTTGTTGAAGATAAATCCGAGTCGATTGAGGCCACTTGACCCGATGCCGTATACGCTTTCATCGCGGCGCACACCACATCTGCCGTGGCATGGCTTTCCCCTTTTTCTATGACTGGGAGTGCTGCTTGATTCGCAGTGACCTTTTTATGGCGAAGAGGCGCGCGTTGCGTTTTAGAATCTATTTGTATTCTATCTATGGATATAGAATTTCTGTCAGTAACAATTGTGAGATTGAAGCGTTCTGATGCGATGCGAATCAATTCCTCTTTGGTTTCCTCCTCCAGTTCGTCTAGTGTTTTGCAAAAGTCCTGGACTCTTGATTCGCGTCTCTTCAGCTGCAAATCGTTTTCTCGAGCCAGCAGGGCATCATCGGTAATGGCAACCTTGTGTTTGTTCATGAAGGAGGAGAACCCTCCATAACCTTTAGTTGATTGGCAGATAATGGCCGTGGGACGACCATCGCGAGTGCCGAACTTGAATTCGGCAAGCGGATCGTAGATCTCGTCGTATTTGGTCGCATCGACGAATCTTGTCTTCCAACCGAAAGATTCAAAGGCCGCTACGATATTATGATAAGGGAAAAGGAGACGGTCCGTTATATCTAGCTGGCCACCATTGTAGTCGACAAGAACGCATAGATTATCCAGCTTTTTGTATCCGGAATACATGACGGCTTCCCAGATGGGACCTTCTTGCAACTCTCCATCACCAGTCATTGAATACACATCGAAGTGAGGGGAACCTTGTCCCGCTATCGCGAACCCCTGAGCGACTCCTAGACCCTGCCCCATAGGACCGGTCGCGATATGAGCTCCTGGGAGAACAGGACCAGGATGGCCGTTCAATATGCTGCTAGCCGACCGCGAGTTTTTAAGAATTTTTCGATCGAAATAGCCGAGATCTGCGTAAATCGAGGCCATGGCCGCTACTGCATGACCTTTGCTCAAGACAAACATGTCTTGTCCAATTCGAGTCGGATTTTCTACATCGATATCTATAAAGCCTCCATAGAATAGGGTGTTCAACGGAATGATTGCGGAAAAGGCTCCGCCGACATGCAAGCCACGATCTACAGCGTATTTGCACTGCTCGAGCGTATCCAATCTTATGTCGGAATCCTTTACTCCCAGAAGTCGCAGCAGCGCTTTTTTCAATTGGAAACTCTCGCTCATTTCTTTAAACTGTCATCTCCGTATTGAACATTTTCGTACACTCTATAAGTGTCTGGAGTCGAAGCGGGAGAGAAGAAGCAAGCTAGCTCAACGGGTTTCTCGCTAACATTTCGAGTCATATGAACATCACATTCTTGAAAGACGACAGCGTCTCCTTGCTTGAGTCTCTGGATATTCTTTTTCCCGTCGTTGAGAGCGTAGAATTCGACTTCTCCATTCAAGACGTAGACCAGCTCTTCTGTTTCAGGATGACAATGAGCGGGGTTCACCGTTTCTCCTGGCTGTATCCTAATTACGCACATGGATAGCTTCTGCGCATTCCCTTGTTTGGGGGAGGCCATCATCCACATCTTTCGTCCCGGCAGATCTAAAGGCTCAATTTCGTCGCGGTTTAAAACGTGCATGTTGGAAAAGACTATCGGTTCAAGGATTGGGCTTGATAGCTACTTTGATGGCTCCTTCTTTCCTTTGATTGAAGGTGTCGAGAGCGGTTGCGAAATCATCAAGAGGGAAGCGGTGGGTCATAAGCGGACGAAGATCGATTCGATCATTGGCCAACAGAGAAAGAGCTTCTTCGGCTGTATTCGGATTGGCTCTATCCCCTATGATTTCCACTTCATCAAGAACGATCCGCTTCATCGGAAGCGTTGGATCCTCATGATGTATTCCAATTACGGATACGACCCCTCCTCGAGCGGCAGCCAAGCAGGCTTGCTTGATGGATAATGCCGTTCCCGCGCATTCGCAAACTCGAGGAACTCCATAGTTTTCCGTTAATTCTTTGACTCGCTCAACGACGTCTTCGCTGCGATAGTCGATTCCTTCAGCTCCAAGCTCTACGGCTCTTGCCAGTCGCTCTCCACTGCCTGCGACCAGTACACGACCCGCTCCCATGGCTAAGGCGCATAGTTGTGCCATTAAGCCTTGGGGTCCCGTACCGATTATGAGAATAGTCTCTCCAGGCTCGAGACGGGTTCTCTTAACGGTGTAAAGAGCGATACTGAGCGGGTCGACGCAAGCCGAGTATTCTAAATCCATGTTGCCGGGGATCTTATAGATACTCTTGATAGAAATCCTCATGTACTCGGCGTAAGCTCCTGGCGTATAGTGTCCATACTGCCTGTGGCCTCGCTCATCGTGTCCATAATTCAAGCACAAGTTGTATCGCCCTTTCATGCAGTTGCGGCACACGCCGCAACCGCAGTGAGAAATGGCGCAAACCCGGTCGCCTTCTTTCCAGCCAAGGCTTGAAGCGCGTTCGCCGGTTTTGACAACGACGCCTGACCACTCGTGACCAGGAACGAAAGGATAACTCTTGGGCCAGAATCCCGGGAAGTCTCCTGCTATAATATGAGGGTCCGTTCCGCAAATAAACGTCGTATCGACGCGGCAAAGGACCTCTTCAGTTTCCAGCTTCTCCGGAACTGGTACTTCCTCGATCTCGAATTCGTTCGGAGCTTTGAGAACGAGAGCTTTCATTCGAAGAGTGAACAACGCATTGTGAAGAGTGAAAGAAAGCTATGCTAGTCGTTTTCCGTTATGGCGACCGCTCTGATCGGCGAACCGCATCCATTCTTGATTTTCAGCGGAAGGCCGACGAAAAAGAATTCCCGCTTGGGAATCAGATCAATATTTCTTAAGCTCTCGATATTCAGAATCCCTCGTTCTCGGCACATGATATGAGCTGGTTGTACCATTCGTGTGGATACTTCGTAGTACGAATCTATACTGAAGGCATCCGCTCCGATTGCTATGACTCCGCTGTCCGCCAGCCAATGACTAGCCTCTTCGTCGATCCCGGGATAGTCTTTTATATAACCGAAGGGAGAGTCGTATTTCTTGTATTGCCCGCTGCAGAAGAGAAATACAGAACTAGGCTTTATGCTTAGACCCTCTTTATCCATCTGAGCTTCGATCTCGGCCTTGGTTATATATGTATTTGATTCCTTATTACGAAAATCTAGCCATATTCCGGGAGTCATGTGCCAATTGATAGGCGTTTGGTCGATGGGCCGAGCTCCGTCCTCTGGCACCACATGACTGATGCTGTCGCAGTGAGTGGAGGTATGGCCGCACATCGTGAAGGCCATGACTTCATAGGAGTAGGGCGGATTGGTAAGACCGAATTTCTGTGTTTCCTCGTGAGTAAGATGCTGCCAGACAACGGTTCGCTGATGTCCCTTGAAAGTGGGGTTTTCGTTGCCTATCTCGTTTGAAAGATCGGTTGTCGTATAGGTTTTTCCGAAGAACTCGATTTTAGAGTGTATCGTTGGCAGGGGGCAGTCCACCATTTGGGGATATACAGTTTTGAGTCGAGCTTCAGCTTCAGGTGTCCAATCGCTTCTCATTTTATCGAGTTTAGGCGCTTAGGGGATTTTGATGGTAGGTAGGTGAACGGAATCGATGGGCTGAACCCTTTAGCAAGCGTTCCAACGAGAATAAATGTATCGTTTGGAAAAAGCCCTCGTGCGAGCATCAGTAAGCCGCAGCGCGGATTGACGAGCAACACTTCTGAGGGCTCAGTGAATATTACCCGTAAAAAAGATTGGTTCGAACCAATCGGATTGTCGTCTTTAATACGGCTGTTTTTAGAGCTTCCAAGCCAGTTCCTTGGTTCTATTCGCGAGAAAAGCTACCAGTTTCGGATGTTCGTTGAGACAGGGAATCATCTCAAACGATTCGCCTCCCGCTTCCAGAAAGATATCTTTTCCCTCCATCGCTATTTCTTCCAGTGTCTCTAGGCAGTCTGAAACAAATGCGGGCGTCATTACCAAAAGCTTTTTTACTCCTTTCGAAGGCAGTTCTTCAAGCACGTTGTCCGTGTAAGGCTGTATCCAAGGTTCTCGGCCAAGGCGAGACTGATAGGAGATGGAAAACTTGTCTCTCGGAATGCTGGCTTTCTCTACGAACGCCTCTGTCGTAGCCACCGTTTGAGCTTTATAGCAAGTGCTATGGACTGGACTGCAAATATTACAGCAGTCAGGCGTTATTTGGCAGTGAGCTTTGGAGGAATCCGCCTTTTTCAAATGGCGAACAGGGATGCTGTGGTACGAGAATAGGAGATGGTCGTAACCTTTTTCTAGATACGGTCCAGCCTTATCAATCAGAGCATCGATGTATTCCGGATCGTCGTAAAAGGGTTGCAGCGTTTCCACCTTCATTTCAGGAGCCTGCTTCCCGACCTCCTCCCACACCTTTGCCACAACCGTTTCGTAGCTGGACATGGCGTAGTGTGGGTAAAGCGGGATAAGAACGACTTTGGTGATTCCTTTTCGTTTCAGATTGCCAATAGCGCTTGCGATAGATGGCGAGCCATAGCGCATGGCAAGCTCCACGTGCGGTTCGACCTGATCCTGCAAGAGTCGCTTCAGATTCCGACTTATGACAAGCAGGGGAGATCCGTCTTCTGTCCAAACTCGTTTATAGGCTTCTGCCGATTGTTTGGGACGTTTTGGAAGTATGAAGCATCTCAGTACGAATTGCTGAATCAACTTCGGAGAATCGATAACGCGATCGTCGGAAAGAAACTCTTCCAAGTAGCGACGAACATCCTGCGCCGACGTGGAATCGGGCGAACCTAGATTGACGAGCAAGACGGCTTTGTCGGACATTCATGAATGCTGTTAACCGCATCTTGCTGTCTGTCAAATGTCTGGAGCAGGAAATCGCCTTTAGGTCGTGGCAAAACCTGTGCAGCGTAACGATAATCCTTTCCGTTAAATCGCTCTATTTCGTCTCAGAGACTCGGGGTCGTGACCCGTTCGCTGGATGAACTGCTGCTCGAAAAAGCTCACATTCGAATAGCCAAGGCTTTCTGCTATTTCCTCAATAGACAACGAGGTCTCGAGAAACATCTTTTTCGCCTTGCTCATGCGCAGGGTAATCAAATGCTGGATTGGCGGTTCTCCCGTTAACCTATGGAATACGCGACTGAATTGCGAAGATGAAAGACCTGCAATCCGGCTAAGTTCCTCCACGGTCCATTTCCGACCAGAATCGGCTTCCATGGCATTTAATGCTTTAAGTGCCCGCTCGTCGAACTCGCCATGCGAGGCGTCGGCGATCAGCAGGAGAAGCATTCGAAGAGCATGATTCTGAATCCCCTGCTGAGTTGGATTTTCCGCATTCCATGATAGAGATAGATTTGCTAGATTCTCCAAACTGCTAGGAGCCATCGGGCGTATGGCGCCTCTAGGTAACTCGAGTTGCTCATTTGGAACGATCTCGTTGTCCGTATCCAGAATTTCAAACCTTGTGACGAAAATCGATAGCGGATTGAGGGGATTCTGGCTGGCTTCAATCGCGTCTCGAGGTTGAAAGAGAAAGCAGACTCCAGGACTCAAGGACGAAGTCTTTCCGTTCAGAGTTAGTTTCCCTGACCCTTCTAGCACGCCCCAGATCGCGTAATTCTCGAGCGATTCCGCCTTCCAGCTCCAAATGGGTTCGCAATGATAGAGAAGGGGACTGGCCGTAAGTCTAAGCTTGGCCTTTTCTGCTAGCCAAAGCGGATCTTTGAGGGGCATTTCGCCAGCATGAAGTAGAAGCTGGGAATACTGAAGAATAAAAAACCCGAAGTTCCTCGCAGAACCTCGGGTTTGAAATAGGTATTCTAAATTCGATTACAGTTTTCCGCCGTAAATCGCGTTCGCTCCTAGCTCCTCTTCGATGCGAAGCAACTGGTTGTATTTCGCTACGCGATCGCTACGACAGAGAGAGCCTGTTTTTATTTGCCCCGCGTTAGTGGCGACGGCGATGTCGGCGATGGTAACGTCCTCCGTCTCACCTGAACGGTGGGAAATAACAGAGGTGTATTTCGCTTCCTTGGCCATTTCAATGGCGTCGAGCGTTTCGGTGAGGGAGCCGATTTGATTTACCTTCACCAGGATTGAATTCCCCACGCCCATATCGATTCCCTTCTTCAGGAATTCAGTGTTGGTGACAAACAGGTCGTCGCCGACCAGCTGCGTATTTTCTCCCATCTCGTCGGTCAACGTCTTCCAGCCTTTCCAGTCGTTTTCAGCTAGGCCGTCTTCGATCGAGATGATTGGGTAACGGCTTTGGAGGTCTTTTAGGAAGGCGACCATCTGCGAGCTGCTTTTCTTGGAGCCATCCGATTTAGAGAAGACGTATTTGCCGTTTTTGTAGAATTCGCTGGAAGCGACGTCTAGGGCGATGAATACGTCCTTTCCAAGTTTGTATCCAGCTTTCTTAGTCGCTTCGGCAATGACCTCGAGAGCGTGTTCGTTAGAGTCCAAGGCAGGAGCGAAACCGCCTTCGTCTCCGATTGCCGTTGATAGGCCCTTTGACTTCAAAACCCCTTTCAGAGCGTGGAAAACTTCCGTCCCCATGCGAAGAGCTTCGCGAAACGTGTTGGCCCCTTTGGGCATGATCATGAATTCCTGGATATCGATGGGAGCGTCCGAGTGGGCCCCGCCATTCAGGATGTTCATCATCGGGACGGGAAGAACTTTGGCGTTTGGTCCACCCAAGTACTTGTATAATTCAAGTCCACAGGCTTGAGCTGCCGCTTTGGCAGTGGCCAGAGAAACTCCGAGAATCGCATTGGCTCCAAGCTTGCTTTTGTTTGGCGTTCCATCGAGGTCCAGCATGGCGCGATCGATCATTACTTGATCGCAAGCATCGAGTCCCTCCAGTTCTGGGAGAATGCTTTTGTGGATGTTATCGACTGCCTTCAGCACACCTTTGCCCAGATAGCGCTTCTTGGCTCCCTTGGGAGCTTGCTTGGCGGGGAGCGCGCCGTCACGGAGCTCGAGAGCTTCATTTTCGCCTGTGCTCGCTCCGGAAGGAACGGCCGCCCGGCCTACGATACCGCTGGCAAGGACAACGTCGACTTCCACGGTAGGATTTCCGCGCGAGTCGAGTATTTCGCGAGCATTGATGTCAATGATATCAGTCGTCATGATCTTTTGGTGTTCTCTGCTAGGACTTTCCTAGTTGAGGGGACCCTTATGACGCCTGCATAGCGAAAAGCAAGAAGGCAAAGCGCGATTTTGCGACAATGGCGCGACATTGAATTTGAACCTGAAGTTAGAATCTTTATCGATACGCGGATGAGCGGAAAGATCGCGATTATTAGTGGAACCAGCATTGCTCGGTCTCGCGTATTTCAAGGATGGAAGTCCAAGGAAGTTAAAACGCCTTACGGAGATGTTGTCTTCAGGCTTTCGGGGGACGTGATCGTCGTGAATCGACATGGATTTGAAAATCCTCTGCCGCCCCATGCCATCAATTATCGAGCTTACGTAGACGCTTTGAAAAAGCTCAAAGTGGAAAACGCTATATGTTTGAGTTCTGTTGGCTCTCTGAAGGAAAGCCTCGGACCGGGCTCTTTTGTATCTTGCGAAGACTACGTGAGCTTTGCCCCAATGACTTTCTTCGATGACGAGCTAAGCGGGTTTGCTCCGGTTGTCGATAATTCGCTCCTCAAATGGATACGAAGCGTGAGTCCGCATCCCATCAAGACTGGGAAAATCTATGCCCAGACACGAGGCCCCCGTTTTGAAACCAAGGCCGAAGTGAAGATCCTCCAGTCTTGGGGTTGCGATGTAGTGGGGATGACTTTCGCTAACGAAGCGGACCTCCTTCTCGAGAAGGAAATCGGCATAACATCTCTTTGCATGATCGACAATCTTGCGCATGGTCTTGGAAGACAACAGCTTAGCTTGGAAGATTTTCGAGCAATGGTTTCTGCCAATCAAGCGAAAGTCGATAATCTGCTCGATATTCTAGTGCAGGAGTTGCGTTCTTGATCTCGCTTGGATCTTTCCTTTCTAAGGAATTTGCCTGATTTATGGGTTTGGAAAGGTAAATTCTCTTGGGAAGCGGCCGATATTAAAGGGTCCGTTTTATCCTACAAATTGCCTTGGTTTGATTCACATAATGAGCGAATTCCTGCCGACAGAAGAAATCAGTTCCACACAAGATGTCTTTCGCCGTTTGAAGACGGCAATTGGAACCCGAATAAAAGGAAAGGATGAAGTCCTTGATAACGTGCTGATCTGCCTGGCGGCGGGCGGGCATATTCTCCTTGAAGACCTCCCCGGAGTTGGAAAAACAACGCTAGCCTACTGCCTTGCCAAAGCAATGGATTCGGAATTCAAGCGGATCCAGTTTACCAGCGATTTGCTTCCTACCGATGTTACCGGCGTATCTATCTACGACGAGCCGAGCAAGAGGTTCGTCTTCAAACCAGGACCGATTTTTTCCAATATCGTTCTGGCCGACGAGATTAATCGCGCCACGCCCAAAACGCAGTCCAGTCTCCTTGAGGTAATGGATCATGGAAAGGTGACGATCGATGGTCAGACTCATGAGGTTGGGGATCCGTTTATCGTTCTAGCGACTCAGAATCCAGTGGACTACGAGGGTACGTTTCCTCTCCCCGAAAGCCAGATGGACCGTTTTCTCATGCGGCTTCATATGGGGTATCCGAATCCTGAGGATGAATTGCATATTCTAAAGGGCGATCTGGACGGTTACGACAACATATCCTTTGAGGATCGCATCAGTCCTTTAGAAATTGCTAGTATTAGAAAAACGGTTACAAATGTATATGTCGAGCAAAGCGTACTTGAATACATGCTTAATCTCGTCACTGCCACTCGAACTGAAACCGAGTTCAAGGCTGGCATTAGCGTACGCGGCAGTCTGGCTCTGAAGACCGCTTCCCAAGCGAGAGCTATTTACCTAGGTCGCGATTTCGTCCTCCCGGAAGACGTTCAAGCGGTTTCTGTAGCGGTTTTAGGGCATCGTCTTAATTTACGCCGACCGTCATCCGACGCCTTGGAAGAACGTCGCATGGTTGAGGGCATTCTATCACGTATCCAAGCGATTGTTCCATTGCCAAAGTAGGCTTTGGCATCCTGGCTTTATGAGAACGGGATTGGCAGAGGATCAATTCGACTGGAGGGGTCCGGCTGCGCGTCTACGGAGACTCTCGCTTCTAAGGCTGTTCGGCGAGCTTTTCATTCCTCCAAAAGGACACCGCGTCGTTCCGACTTCATCAGGCATGATGCTCATCATTATTGGACTGTGTCTCGGTCTCGCTGCCTACAACACGGAGAACAATATTCTTTTCGCTGCCCTCTCGCTGCTTCTTTCCACGATTATTTTGAGTGGCATTGTCTGTTGGTCCAACTTTCAAAGCGCTCGTTGGCGCCTCGAATCCAGCTCGATCTTTCGGGTAGGTGAAACGGGCGATATTTCGATCGTCGTCGAGAACGCGAAGCGCAGATTTCCGATGTTCTGTATTCAATTCGATATTGATTGTCTGCAGAATGCCACCGAGCGAACGCTTTATTTGAAGGATGGTCTAGAACCCGGTGAGTCCACTAGGCTGTTATGGAAATTCCAGCCTAAAAAACGATGCAGGGAAATCATTCGAATCCGTGACGCCGTATCCGTTTTCCCCTTCGGTTTTCTTCGCAAGCATATTGCTGGAGAATGCGAAAACGAAATAAAGATATGGCCTGCGCGTATCCCCTATCAGGAATTCCGCGCGAGTGGAGGTGGATTTTCCTACCAGGGGCTAAGCACTAAGCTAAAAGGGGCCACAGGCGAGCTAGTGGGTTTGCGCAATTACGTGAAAGGCGATGCGCCTAGATCGATTCATTGGAAAGTATCCGCTAAACAAGGACGCTTAGTTGTCAAACAGAATGCCGCCGAAAGCCAGTCCCTGTATTCAATTCTAGTCGATACATCAAGCTATCTGTGGCAGAATGAGGCGAGCTTCGAAAGGATGTGTTCATTCGTAGCCACCCTTGCGGAAGATCTGTTCCTTAGTGGTAAATTAGACAGTTGCGGTGTCGCTGGAGGGACATCGATCAAGGTTAATCGGGTGGCTGATCTGGAAACCTTTTTCGACGAGCTCGCTGTAATTGAACCGGTTGACGCTGCCGCTTCGACAAGCGAGCTCAACTCGAAGAATACAATCGTCTTCAGTCCGTTGGACGGAGGCGCTGTTGGAGCGTTTATCAATGGATTCAAGGTCGCGCAAGCCTAGTACTGAAGAGCTCCACATGCTCAAGTGGCTGATAGGTTCCCTAACAGGGCTTGTCGCTGTATCCACTTTATTCAATTTGGAAGGCCACAATCTTCTTCCTGCGAGAGTGGCTTTGATTTTCATTGGTTCGTGTCTGCTCTTTCCAAAGCTCTATGTGAGCATTCCGACTTGGGGTTGGAAGGTCTACGCGTTCAGTATCATTCCCCTTTTGGCAATCGATATCCTGGCGAAGGAAACGGCTACCGCGATGATGAATCTAAATACCTGGCTTATCATTTATCGCTCGGTAAATCATAATAGTCGAAGAGAGGAAATGCAGCTTATCCTGCTGTGCCTTTTTCTGATGGTAATGGTCGGGATTCTAACATCGACTGTAGTATTTGGATTGCAACTACTTATCTTTGCTGGCCTAGCTGCCGCATTCCTTGTAACGGGATCGATACTCGAATGTAAAAACGAGGGGAGCTCCGAATCGGCTCATCGTCTTAAGGATTGGTTGAAGTCCTTCTCCTGGTTTGAATTATCGAAAGCGATACGGTTCAGATCAGCGGCTCTAGGAGCGTGTCTGTTTCTAGGCCTAATTGGTCTTTCGGGAGCTGGTTTTCTCGTCATCCCTCGTATCGACATAGAGAATAAGGTCACTCTATTCGAGATGGCTCCACGTTCCACGCAGACTGGATTTTCGGATACGATTTCATTGGGCGAAGTCACGGATATCAAGAAGAACAACGGAATCGCTCTTCGAGTGGACGTGGCCAGCGAAGGGATGACCCCAAGCGTTCCTTATTGGCGAATGCTGGCTTTGGATGAATACGACAACGGGAAGTTTTCTCTTTCACGCGGATTGAAGGACTATCTCAAGGGGGGATCCGCTGCTCCGCGCCACGCTCGCCGCTATTGGCAGAAAAAGGAGTTTTCGACGATTCCCAGCGATTCGGCGAAGGACCGTTGGACATTTTTCCTTGAGCCTGGAGTCAGTCGCTATTTGCCAATTGTAGGTGGTTTTAGCCAGTTGACTATTTCTGAGCTGGAAGATCTTTCGGTGGGTCCGCAAATGCATATTTTCGCCCTGAAAAAGCCGGCCTCCAAGATGATCTCCTATCAGCTGGAGAATGTTGATTTTCAGGGATCCATTCCCGCTAGCTCATTCGATGATCTCTCGGCATTTTTCACGGAATTGGCCATAAATGGAGACGCATCAAATAGTAACCAGTATCCCAATACGCTGTTGCAGCTTCCCGAAGAAAGAAATTCTACTCGATACCTTCGGGAAATCGCTTTCCAGCTTATCGGTGACGACGAGCTTTCGGCGACCGAGTTTGCAGAGAGAGCTGTTCGCCATCTCAGCGATGGGCATCGCTATTCGATGCAAATTTCATTGCCTAAGAATGAGGATATAAGCGATCCCGTTATTCGTTGGATGCAAAGCGATTTGCCGGGGCATTGTGAATTTTTCGCCTCCTCGTTTATCCTTCTCGCTCGCGCGGCAGGGTATCCCGCGCGAGCGGCGGTTGGATTCAAAGGCGGTTCCTGGAATGCCTTTGAGCAGTATTTTATGGTTCGCAATGCGGACGCTCACGCCTGGGCGGAGATTTATGATGGAAACGGTTCCTGGATAAGAGTGGACCCCACGCCTGGCTCCCCATCGCCAACGACAAGACCGTCATTGGTTTCTATTGAGCATCAGCCTGCGGAATCCGGTTCTGCTGCCTACATGGATAGTCTTAGGATGCTTTGGTACCGTCGCATCGTGAATTTCGATGAAGACGCTCAAAAGGAGGCTGCCGTTCAGCTCAAGGAATTCATTACCGCTTACATCAATGTAGCAGAACTGTGGGCGACTCACGTTGTTTTCTACCTATATGAATGGGCTAGGTCTCCTTGGAATATTTGGCGTATTCTTTATATGGTGACGCTTGGAATTATTTTGATATCCGCTTTATTAATACAGCGAAATCTTGCCTTGAATTTCAGGGAGCTAATAGTCGCCCCTTTTCGACGCGGGGATCCAATTCGGAGAAAAGCTGGCAAGCTTTTGCGTAAAATCGAGACCTCTTTTCAAGGCGAAGAGAGTGAAAAGCCCCTCGATTGGAACGAAGTGATTGCTCGCTTGCGACGTCTCCGGTTCGGTCCAAAAGAATCATGGCCGAATCCTCGAATCGTCTTTAGGGAAGCGAGACGTCTGCTATGACCGGATTCTCTGGCCGCAAGTCCTCCGGGTGCTTTTCGAAATACTTTCTTAGAACGTAGTGAGCAATAGGCGCGGCATTCGTTCCCCCTCCATGACCTTCGTCCAGATTCTTCCCTTCTACGATAAGCGCTAGGGCAATCTTAGGATCGTTGGCAGGAGCGAAGGCCACAAACCAGGCGTGCTCCAGAGTGCCTTCTTTTCTTCTAACTTGAGCCGTTCCAGTCTTCCCTGCGATACGAGAGCCGTTAACGTCACGCAGATTGGCGAACCGGCCAGTGCCATCCCCATCCTGAACAACCTTTTCCATCCCTTCTACGATCGCCCTGTGGAGCTCTTCGGGAAGCCCAAGGGGCCTTGGAGCGGGTCGGTTGCCGAGCTGCTTTGGAGATTGCTTTATGATGCTCGGCTGAGTGATGACTTCATTCCTTGCAATGGAACCGGTAAGCAAGGCCATTTGCAAAGGCGTTATGAAAAGAAAGCCCTGTCCGATTGCCATATTGGCCGTGTCGCCAGGAAACCACACCATCCCGTGTCTCTTTTTCTTGTAGGCCTTGGTAGGAACAATCATGTGCCGGGTCTCGTTGGGCAGATTTATTCCTGACGGTTTATCGAGCCCCAAGAAGATGGCTTCTTGGCTTAAAAGATCCACCCCCGTTCGAAGCGCGGCATTATAAAAGAAGATATTGCAGCTTTTCTTAATCGCGTCCCGCAACGCGATAGGTCCGTGGTGATTACCGCTATGGCAAACGAACTTAGTGCCCGCTACCATCATGTGATTCTTACACTCGAAGACTGTGTGTTCGTCTATCATTTCCGATTTCAATCCAGCGATGGCGGTAACTAGCTTGAATGGCGAGCCGGGCGGGTAGGGTCTTCTGATCGCCTTATTTTCCCAGCCGCCTTTTTCTTCGATGGTTTTGAATGTCTCGCTGGAAATGCGAGGCGAGGTATCGTTTAAGTCGAAGTCCGGCTTGCTGACCATTGCCAGTATTTCAACCGTATCCAAATCTATGGCTACAAGGGCCCCTTCGCTTTCGTATTTGTCGAACTGCTCTTCGGCCACCAGCTGGAGGTCCATATCGATAGACAAATGAAGGTCGGTTCCTTTTTGCGGAAATTTTCGCTGAACAGGATCCTTGTATTGGTTTCCAGCGACGTCGATGATCCAGATCTCTGTCCCCATGCTCCCTTGGAGAGGTTCATCGTAGTACTTTTCGATGCCGTCTCTTCCGAAAATGCCTTTCGACTGAAAGGTTCTTAAATCTCCGCCTGGCAGTCCTTCTTCCGGCTCTAGCAGGCTTGTCGAAACGTATCCAATTGCATGGGCAGCGGCTGACTCATAAGGGTAGTGGCGAACTGATGACACGTATACATCAACTGCCGAGTTTATGGGCTCGGATTCCAAAAGAATGGCGAATTCCTCGCGGGTCAGATCGTCGATCAGTTTAAACGGCAAGTATGTATTCGTTTCATAATGCCTTGTCAGTGACTTCGCGTCGACTTTCTCGTCTCTGCCAAGCATCAGATTGATGTTATCAAGATAACTCTGTATTACGTTGGCCCTGGCTTGGATGGTGAGTTGTCGATTGCTTGGTCGATTCTGTTTTTCGCGATAGTCTCTGACCAAGCTGAGCCACTCCGCTCTGAATGCTTTTTGTATCGATTTATCGGATAAATGTACGACGGCGGAAAACTGCGGACGGTTGGCAACAACGAGTCGGCCATCTCTATCGAACATATTCCCACGCGGCCCTGGAGTGAGGATGCGTCTCTGGATTTGCCGTTTTCCTTGCTCAAGATATTCGCTCGACTCGATGATCTGACGATAGCCGAGCCCGCCCGCCAGACTCATTAGAACTGCGCCAAGAATGGCGTAGAAAATCCATAGTCGCGCTTGATATTTTTGATGCTCTTCAGGAGTCATCGAGCTTCCCTTTGCTCTTCTGCCAGCCTTATTCCGAAGAAGGCTAGGGCTTCAGTTTGGAGGACGAAAAAGGACTGATTCACAATCGCTATGACAATCAAGCTCGCTATCATGTTCAGTCCCGTATGGAAATAGTTAACTCCCTGACTAAACGAGCTGCCAGCAACGAATAAAGTGTATGCCAGAAAGATAAGAATGTTGATCAGCTGTGAAACGAAAAAGGCTAGAGGGATGGATTCGCGTCGGAGTCGATTTCTAAAGCCGACCACTAAGCTATGTAAAGCGACCATAATGGCCAACGTGGAGCCGAATGGGAGAGGCGATTTGCTGTCCAGGTAAAACGCTATGGGAATCAGCGACAGTAGTCCTTGCGAATAGTTCAGCATTAACGCGCTGTACGAGATGAGCATGCCAGTGATGATCACGTTTATGGATACAGTGGCCAAATAGAAATTCAACTGAGTTATGATGAATAGGGCCATGAAATGTCCCATTGAAACCACTAGCCATCGGTTATTGGCGATCGAGATCATTACGGTTGCGAGTCCAGGATTGGGATTAATACCGCGACTTCGTTCAGGTGGGTCAGACGGCTATCGAGCTCCACATCGCCGTCCAGGAACATTCCTCCTGCTCCTTGACGGAGGTTTTTAATATAGCCCACCGGAAGCCCTGGAGGAAAAACGCCACCCAAGCCAGAAGTCAGAAGTCGAGGCAGGTTGTTGGGATCGACCACTTTAATATCCGTAGGAACGTATTCGGCAATGCCTCTCGGTTTGCCAAAGGCGCTGGATTGCGTTCCAGTATAGCTGATGACTCGATTGTCGCCTTCCAGTACCACTGCCAAGCGAATATCGATATTGCTGATCAGGTTTACGACGGACGTATACTTTCTGACTTCCTGAACTCTTCCGACCACTCCGCCTGTAAAGACCACAGGAGCCCCTGGCCTAACATTATGGATACTTCCCTTGCGGATGATCAGCTGGCGCCACCAGGAATTGAAATCTCTTTCAACCACGCGGGCGATTTCATAGCGATAGCCGGGGCGCGAAGGCAGTTGCAGTAGTTCCTCGAGCCTGGCGACTTCTTCCGCTAGCGACTGGTTTTCCACGACCTTAAGTTCGTAGACGGAATTCAAACGAGCCAAATCCTTACCGGCTTCGTAGATTTCGTCTTTGGATTGCAGGCGTCCCGCCCAGAAATCCTGAAGCTCTCTTATGTACGATGCGGTCACTGAGACCGGAGCCTGGAATTCATAGAACGTCGTCTTGAGTAGTGATTTTATGAAGACAGGCGCGAGAAGCCAGAAAACAACTACGCTGATAAGAGCGATAAAAGGACGAAATTGGATGAGTTGTTTTCTAAACAAAACTCAGCTACTCCATAGCTTTAGGCCCTTAGTCTTTGGAATCGCTAGCCACGTAGGGCAGAAGAGCGTTTAGTTCTGCCAGCACGGCTCCAGATCCATTGGCCACAGCGCTGAGAGGATCGTCTGCAATGGTAACGGGGAGTCCGGTCCGGTCGCAGAGCAGTCGGTCGATGCCACGCAGAAGAGCGCCTCCTCCAGCTAGAACGAAACCGCGATCCACCAAGTCGGCCGAAAGTTCTGGCGGACAGCGTTCCAGCGCGTTACGCACGGCTTCCACAATCGCGTTGACGGTATCGTTTAACGCTTCGCGAATTTCCTGCGAGGTCACGTGAATCGTTTTGGGAAGCCCTGCTACTGAATCGCGCCCCTTAACTTCGAGTGTCATTTCTTCATCCAACGCGTAGGCCGAGCCGATACGAAGCTTGATCTCCTCCCCGGTTCTTTCGCCAACTAGCAGGTTGTAGGCTCGCTTCATGTAGTTGATAATCGCGGCGTCGAGCTCGTCTCCGCCAACTCGAATGCTTTTCGCATAGACTACGCCGGCTAGGGAAATGATGGCAACCTCTGTAGTGCCCCCTCCAATGTCCACGATCATGTTGGCAGCTGGCTCTTCAACCGGAAGACCGACGCCGATGGCGGCGGCCATGGGCTCTTCCAGAAGCATCACGTCTCTGGCTCCCGCATGGGTGGCCGATTCTTTCACTGCTCGCTTCTCGACTTCCGTTATGCCTGACGGAATGGCTATCACCACGCGAGGAGGAATGATCTTGGCGGTTTGGACGCGTTTGATGAAGTAGCGTAGCATGGCCTCCGTGATATCGAAGTCCGCGATGACGCCATCCTTCATTGGACGGATGGCGGTGATGTTTCCGGGGGTTCGCCCAAGCATCTTCTTTGCCTCGTCTCCAACGGCTAGAACTTTTCTCGTTCCGCTATGAATCGCAACCACACTTGGTTCGCGCAAAACGATGCCTTTATCTTTGGAATAGACTAGCGTGTTAGCCGTTCCCAGATCGATACCGATATCGTTAGAGAAGAGTCCGAGGAGGTTGCGCCACATGAATGCCTAAGATGTTCAATAAAAGGACGTTTTGAATCAAGCGTTTAAACGGCTCATTCTTAAAACGCAAATTTGAATACACTAATTGTAGAAATCTGCAAGCGCGAGACGCCATCCTAGAGCGGATACGAAAAAACCTGCGTCTCTACAGAGAGCGCAGGCTTTGCCTAAAGTTGTAATGAAATTGTAAAGACAACTAGTCGTTAACCACGGTCTTTTGTTTGTCGTCGATCGTTTTCTTCTGCTGCGGCTCCGGTTCTTCTTCCATGGCCGTACGGATATCCTGCTCTACTGACGACGTGGCCTTTTTAAATTCCTTGATGGATTTGCCCATGCTTCTGGCTAGTTCCGGAAGTTTCTTGGCTCCGAAGAGAAGAATGAAAATCACGAGAATGACCACGATTTCCGGCCAGCCAAAATTTGGCAGTAATGCGAAGTAAGGTTGCATGACGTTCATTGTACTATGCCTCTTAAGGCTTTGACAGTTTTAAATTGCTCTTGTTTTCGGCTCTTAAATGCAAGCTGGTCAGGGGGCTTGAACTACTGAAGGTTCTTCTGATTTTGAGATAGAAACGTATTTGGGCCGTCGAATTGCTCGTTTTCGAAGAAGCCGTGCAACTGGCGAATACGGGTTGGATGACGCATTTTGCGAAGCGCTTTGGCTTCAATCTGACGAATGCGCTCCCGGGTGACTTTAAATTGTTTTCCAACTTCTTCCAGCGTACGGCTGTAGCCGTCAACGAGGCCAAATCGAAGTGAAAGCACCCGCCTTTCACGCTCCGTCAAACTATCGAGAACGTCGATAATCTTCTCTCGCAGAAGGCTGAATGCGGTCTGGTCGTAAGGATTTTCCGCCGACTTGTCTTCAATGAAATCGCCGAAATTGGTGTCGTCTCCATCGCCAACCGGACTTTGCAGGCTGATGGGTTGCTGAGCCATTTTCATGATGGTCTGCACCCGTTCGACTGGTAGAGCCATTTCTTCCGCCACTTCTTCCGGAGTGGGTTCGTGGCCGTATTCCTGAAGCAGCTGCTTCTGCACCTGCATGACCTTGTTCAAGGTCTCGATCATGTGCACAGGGATACGAATGGTTCTAGCCTGGTCGGCTATAGAGCGAGTAATGGCTTGGCGAATCCACCAAGTAGCATAGGTCGAAAATTTATAGCCTCGACGGTATTCGAATTTTTCCACCGCTTTCATCAGCCCCATGTTGCCCTCCTGAATCAGATCGAGGAAAGACAGGCCGCGATTGGTGTATTTTTTGGCAATGGAGATGACGAGGCGAAGATTCGCTTCCACCATTTCCGTTTTCGCCTGATGAGCCTGCTTTAGAAATTTGCGAACTTCGGAAATCAGTCGGGTCAATTTATCAGGGTCTATGCGGTGCTTGTCGTGCAGATCGTCGAGTTCCTGGTTGAGGGCGTCCGTCTTGATCATGGCATCCCTCTGAGTCTTTGGCTTTTTCGCTCGATCGAGTAGTCGATAGATTTTGCTGATTCTTGAAAGGTCTTTGCCAATCGACTCGTCTAGATGCTCCTCATAGACTTTCAGTTTGAAAAAGAATTTCGGGAAATTTCCCCTCAGAGCGTTCTCCTGCTTGCGGAATTTGGAACGCATTTTCTTTTTGGCATCCGCGTCTTCCTCTTCGCGAAGTTCGTTCCAGGTCTTCTGGATTCGCTCGTAGGCCTTGCGAGTCTTTTCAAGTAGGCCGGGCAGCTCCTGGAAGTAGGTTTCCCGATTTTCGATTTTCTTGTCGATTACGATTCGATCGAATCGCTCTTCCCGATTTAGCAGTTTCTCCGCTAGATCTATGGTCAGGTCGGCTACTAGTCCTACTGAGAAAAGGGCTTCCTGAGCTTTGAGTTCAGCGCTTTCAATACGCTTTGAAATTTCGACTTCCTGTTCCCTGGTTAGCAGGGGCACCTGTCCCATCTGCTTTAGGTACATGCGGACAGGATCGTCCAGAATATCGTGCTGATTGGCCTTGGTTTGCTCTTCTTCGGCTTGCTCCTGCTTCTGCTTGTAGGAGTCAACTTCCGCAGGATCGAGGATGTCGATCTCCAGATTTTGCAGGATGGAGATCACATTATCTATATCATCCTGATTATCGATGCCTTCCGGAAGAGCGTCGTTGATGTCGCTATAGGTTAGATAGCCTTGTTCCTTGGAAAGCCGAATAAGATACCGAATGCGTTCGTTGATCTGGTTTTTGGTCAGTCCGGGCTTTTTAGTGGCGTCGCTTTTTTTCTTCCTTGGCATAAGTGTATTGGGATGCCGCGTAGGCGGGATTGGGTTAAGAGGCAGGCGTTCCTATCTGAGGCGGATTTAGTTTCAAAGCATCAATTTCTCCCCATTTCTCCATCAAAACAGAATAGGATGCGTCATAAGTTCCCTCTTTTTGAGCTAATTCAAGTCTTAATTTATCATATTTTTTATTAGCGAAATTGATAACCAGCTTTTTTATTGCCTGATTGGCCAATCTGGGAGCGTCGTCGAGGTCTGGCTTTTCAAACAAGATGTTGGCTGCGAGTGACTTTAATTCGGCCTCTTCCAGGTGTTCGTTTAGAGAATCAGGCCCATTCCACATGTCGTGGAGGAATTCGTTCAGGACCGTGTTGAGCAGTTCCCCTTCGGGTAAGGTAGTGTCAATCCACGCTTCTTCAACTATATGAGCGATTTCTTTCCCCAATTCCGGCTCGTGGAGACACAAGCTCACCAAGTCCCGTTCCACGGAGTAGACCGGTTCTTTGGGCTTATGTTCTTGTTCCTCGGATTTTTTCCTGGTTTCGCGTGGAGCGCTAACCCCCCTAAGGTAACGACCGAAGTCTGAAAGCAATGCGGCGGCATCCAAGTCCAAGTGAAAGGCTACCTGTTTTATGAATTCCTGTTGAGCCGCTTGGGAGTCGGCCTTTTGGAAAATGGCGAAAAGCTCTCGAGCGTTTTTGGCTTTGGCCTGCGGTGTCAGGCTAGCAGGATCTGGCGCTATAGAACTCGTTGCGAATGCCACGCAATCAATCTCCTTTTCTAGAAGCTGATTCATCGCCTCGATCCCTTGTTCGCTAAAAATATCGTCCGGATCCTGACCAGGTTCGAGTGGTATGAAGGATGTTTCGACTCCTTGCTGCAAAGCGAGCGGAAGCATACGCAAGGCTGCTTGCTGGCCAGCCGCATCGCCATCCAGAAAACAGCGAACACGAGGTTCGTAGCGCTTCATCAGTCGTAGTTGGTTTTCGGTGATGCCGGTGCCTTGCGGAGCGACCACGCCTTTCAAACCAATATTCTGGCAGCGGATAGCATCTAACTGGCCTTCTACCATGATGAACGGATCTTCAGGACCAACCTCCATTCGTGCTCGGTCCAGATTGAAGAGTAGGCTGCCTTTGTTGAAGATCGGGGTCTCTGGCGAGTTCACGTATTTCGCTTCGCGGCTGGGATCGTCTTGCGGCGTTAACTCCAACTGCCTTGCGGTGAAGGCGGTGATTCTTCCTTGATGGTCGCGGATGGGAATCATCAGCCTTCCGCGAAAACGATATCCCATAGTGTTCGGGTTCAGCCCTCGACGCGTGTAGAATAGCCCGCTCGCTTCAATCGCCTCTTTGGAGAATTTCTTTTCTAGAACACGTGTTCCCAATTCCACTCCCGAAACGGGAGCAAAGCCAATTTTGTATTCATCCGCCACCGACAGTTCGAACTTGCGAGATTGAGTCCAGTAATCGCGTATCCATTTCCCACCGTCGTTTTTCGCATGAAATTGTTCGTGATAGTAGTCGGCCACGAATTGATGGAGATCGAACAGTTCCTGTCGTAGCGATCGATCTTCTTTCGGTCTTCCACCCGCTTCGTACTCCAGCTCGAAGCCATGTCGTTTGGCCAGCGTTTCCACCGCTTCGGTGAAGGAAAGGCGCTCGGTCTCCATGACAAACGAGATGATATCTCCCGCCTTGCCGCTAGAAAAGCATTTGTAGAGGCCTTTGTCGGGAGAGACGAAAAAGGATGGCGTCTTTTCCTGATTGAAGGGACTGAGACCCTTGAAGTTCGATCCAGCTCTTTTTAGAGTGACTTCGCGCGAAACCACATCGGCGATGTTGATTCGGTCTTTGAGATCGCGAATGCTGCTGGACTTGATCGCGGGCATCTATCGGCAGTGAAGCGGTATCAACTATATGCCTCGATTCAGGTAAGAGGTGGCTTCCTGGTATCCATCCATATCGGGGGACGCCAGTTGCAGAAAATCGTTGTAGGCTCTCAAAATTTTCGAGCGCGATGCATTCGCTTTTCTTAGCGATTGAGCGAGTAAAAGGGAAATACGGGCGTCCTGCGGAAACAGTCTTTGCAAAGCCTGGGCTTCGCTCGACCATTTGGATGCCGACTGCGTATGGGAGATGGTTGATAAATAGTCGGCCGCTATGTCAGCGGATCGAGGAGCGCGCCGTTTGGCTTCCAGGAGGCAGGCTTCCGCGTCCGACCAGCTTTCGTTTTCCATGTAGGCATTGGCTAGCATGTGCCAGATTTCCGGGTCGTTGGCATCTTCTCCCAAGGCTAGCCAGAATGTTCCGATGGCCGCTTGAAAATCGCCAGCATCGTAGGAGGCTTTGGCGGTTTGCAAGAGCGTATCCACCTTTGAATTACTGGTGGAATCCGAGTTTACATCTAGTCCGGAGCCATCGTTTGATAAAGCCGTAGGGGCTTTTTCGATTCCGTCGCCTTGCTGCTGCTCGGCCAAATTCTTTTGTTCAGCCAGATAGGCTTCTCTTTGCTTTCTAGCTTCTTCCTCTCTCTGGGCGGCCTCTTCTCGACGCCGCTCGAGATCGCGCCTCTGTTGCTCGAGTCGTTTCGCAGCCAGGGCGATATCTTCCTGTGCCTGTTTCCATTTAGCCAGCATTGTTTTGGCATTTTCGATACGACCATCCGGCATTTCGTTCGCGTATCGCTGCTGGTAAGCCTTCAGCCAGGTTTCGGCCGGGAGGTATTGCTGTAGGCGAATCTCAAGATCGATTAGGCGCGTCAACGATTCCCTCGCATCGGGATCCCCCTTGTAGGCCGCTCCCTGTGAATACCAGGATCGGGCCTGGGGGATGTTATCGCTTATCTGAAAAAGAGAACCCAACTTTAGCGCGGGCGAACTGGATGGCCGAAGATTATTCCATTTCAGGGCAGCGTTGATGGCGGCGGAAATTTCGCCCTCTCTCTCGTGCAGGAGGGTGATGTTTTTCCAGGCCAGGAAATCGTTGGAATGGGATTCTAGATACGATTTAAAACTTTCAATCGCTTCCGCATTGCGTTCGAGACGGGTGTAGATTTCGCCAACCCTTACCCAAAGATGACCCTTTTTAGAATCCAGCTCGATGACTTCCTTGAAGGTCTCGGCCGCTTTTCCAAGATCGCCTAGACTTTCGTAAACGTTGGCCAGCGACTCGTGGACGCTCGAGCTATCCTCGTATTTGATAGCGGCCTTTTCCAGAAGCTTAGCTGCCTCTTCAAAATCCTCCTCATCGATGGCGGCATCGGCTTTTCGAAGAGCGGAGGCGATGCGTTCTTCACGGCTCGAGCAGCCGACTAGCATTCCCAAAGCGACGAGAAGCAAAGCGAAAATGGAAATCCGTTGAGAGAAACGATTGTGGCAAAGCATTCGGAAGATGGAAACGGAGACGCGTTCGGCCTCAATTGATGAGACTGTTCCTAAGTTAGGCGCAAACATCTTTTAGCGTTAATGTGAAGATTATGACAACTTTTAATTAGGGTAGTTGTCATCAAATTGACGAAAGACTCATTTCTTGCTTTTTCCTGATCGTTATCCTTAAAAATCGATAAGCTTACAATCGTTGGTCAAGTCGTTCAGCTTACCATTTTCTCCAGTTTAACTAGTGAGAATTTCCATGTCTAATCCTCGTTTTCAAAGGCGCACGCAAATCGTTTTCATTTGTGCGCTTTTCTTCGTTTTTTCGGCCTTCGCCAAATCTCAATCGATTGATCCCTATTTCAATCAAAGCGAACCGACTAATCGAGTTTACCACTACGAATTGCCTAATTTCTCGTTGGAGAAATATCTTGTGGGCGTTGAAAACCTGCTTCGCGCCTACGAGAATTCGCATGGCGTTTCGTTTAAGCCGGGAACCAAAGGGAGAGTTGGATTGAAAGTCTACAGCGACTCTGGACCTGGTTTGAGCACCCCCGAAGCCTTGGTCGAGGCGGTTGTGCAATCGCTTACCAAACGTGGTTTCCGCAGATCTGACATCTTCATCATAGGTTTAAGCAGCCGCACCCTAAGGTCTTCCGGCTTTCTGCCTCCTCTTAGCCATCGCTCGGTTCAGTTTAATCAGGTTTTTGTCCGTTCTTTGGATTCCGGCAGCTATTATCACGAGAATTGGTTCTACGACAGTCCCTTGCCGGCCCAGACTTCTGAATACTGGATCGATATCGAAAGAGAGAACGCTGTGGGAAAACAAGACGAAGAGGATGCTAGACAACGGAAGAGCTATCTTCCCATGCCGCTGATGCATGAAGTGGATTTTTGGGTTAACCTTCCCTGCTATTCCGATCACCCGACTTTGGGCATCAATGGAGCCTTGATGAATGCGACGCTCTGGAATGCCAGCAACACCTTGCGTTTTCTTCGTAGCCCCGCCACGGCTCCGGTAGCGGTTGCCGAGATGGGAGCGATACCCGAGCTTCGCGAAACCTGGGCTCTTAACATCGCCAGCCTCGAACGGTTCCAATACGTGGGCGGACCTATTTTCAATTCGCTCTACACGGTTTCCGAGCCTTCGATTCTGCTTTCAGACAATCCGGTCCTTCTCGATTCGGTTATGAGGGAGCGCATCAATCGCCATCGTCGAGAAAATGGGTTTGCGCCGCTACCCCAGGAGTTGAAGATCCTTGCCTATTCGGAACAGCTAGGACTTGGAGATCGCGACACCGAACTAATGAATCTGGTCCAGTTGAACTGATTCGTTAGCAATTAAACCTTCCTCATCGTGTCCTTAATCAACACCGTAACGGTGGAAACCGCTGGTTCCTCCTATCCAATTAGAATTGGAAATGGGCTGCGTCGCGAGCTGTTGGTGCAACTCGAAGAATTGGAAGCGAAAGGATCCAAGCTTGTTACCCTTATCGATGAAGGGGCCCAGACCGCAATCCCAAGCGTTTTTGAGGATTCGCTTTCCCGCTTTCCGTCCTTGATCATTCCCTCGGGGGAAAAAAGTAAAAGCCTCGAGCGCTACGGACGTGTCTTGGATTTCCTGGCCTCTGCTAATCTGGATAGGGGAGGCGTCGTTTTAGCCATTGGAGGTGGCGTTGTTGGCGATCTTGGCGGTTTTGCGGCCGCCACTTACATGCGAGGAATACGATTTATCCAGATTCCCACTACCATAGTCTCCATGGTAGATAGCTCGATTGGAGGTAAGACGGGAATCAATATCGCGGCGGGGAAAAACCTCGTCGGCTCGTTTCATCAACCGATTGCGGTCTATATTGATATCGATTTTCTGCATACGCTTCCCGAACGGGAATTCATTTCCGGCTTAGCCGAAATTATCAAACATGGTATGTTGGCGGATCGGAAGCTCTTCGACCTGCTGGCTGAGACTCCGATTGAAAATTCCCGTGACGATCGCCTTGGGGATATCATCAAGTGGAATTGCGAAATAAAGGCAGCCGTCGTCAAGGCGGACGAAAAGGAGTTGGCGGGATCGGGAGGTAGAGCTTTGCTGAATCTCGGTCATACTTTTGGTCATGCTATCGAAAACGTGGCTGGCTATGGCGAATACCTGCATGGGGAAGCCATTGGAATTGGCCTGGTGGCCGCTAGCCATTTAAGCCAGCGGCTGGGATTTATCGAATCAGCCGATGTCGGTTTAGCGATCTCTGCGATCGAAGGTCTTCGGCTTCCTACCCATCTTCGAAACCCGCTTCGAATTGACGATCTCTACCAGGCCATGACTCGGGACAAGAAGGTCAAGGCGGGCGTAATCCGCTTTGTGGTCATGAAAAGCATAGGTCAAGCAGCCACCATTGAAAGCGCTGATGCGGAGTTGGTTCGAGAAATTTGGAGGACCGTCGGAGCGATTGACTAGGACGCCGCTCGATCCATAGTTCGTTGACTCTGAGTTCAATGAGTTCCGTCGATGAGCAGATCGTCAGCGAATATTTCGAGAACAACGGCTTTCTTGTCAGGCCGCTGAGAAAATCGCGTTTGCAGTCGAAGAGAGGTCTTCAAAGCGAAGGCTGCGATCTATACATACGAAATGCCAAGCCCGCTTCGGGTCGCGAACCGACTTTCATGCTCTTTTCAAGCGAGCTCGGCAAATTGCAAAGCGCGGTGGTTTGCGTCAGAGGCTGGCATAGTCAAAAGGCTGCCTTGGCGGCGGCGAGCTCTGGCGCGGAGATGCTTCGCTATCTGGAAACCCATGTCCTTAAGAAGGTGGAGCAATGGTTTCAGTTCGATTCCTTTCGAGAGCTGGGCGAGAAGGAATTGCCGAAGAAGATTCTGGTAGCTCCGGTTTTTCCTGCTCAAGAACCATTCCGCAAGCAATGCATCGACGCGTTAGCCGAGAAGGGGGTGGATGGCATCTTGTCATACAAGTCGATGGTTCTTGATTTGATCGACAGAGTGGATACCAAGCAAGTCTACCTGAAATCCGACCTTCTGCAGTTTATTCGCACTTTAAAAACGTTCGACCTGATTAAAAATTCTCAGATGACGTTCTAGGCTTTTCCGCTTTCCAATGATCCATTCGACTGCCATTGTATCCAAAAAAGCCAACGTTGCTGAGAATGTTGATATCGGCCCATACGCCATTGTTGAAGACGATGTCGAGATCGAAGAAGGGAGCCGGATTGCCGCTCATGCCATACTTCGTGATGGGTCTCGTGTTGGAAAGCATGTGACGATCGACAGTTTTTCAACGATTGCTGGTCTGCCGCAAGATTTGAAATTCGATGCGTCGACGCCGACCTATGTCCGTATTGGCGATTCCACCACGATTCGAGAGGGATCGACTATTAATCGAGCAACCACCGAAGGGGAGGCTACCGTCGTCGGAGAAAACTGCTTTCTAATGGCCGTTACCCATCTCGGGCATGACTGTGTTATTGGAGATCGAGTGGTCATTGGCAACAATAGCTTGCTGGGCGGTTTCGTTAGCGTGGGCGACGATGCGTTTCTGGGTGGAGATTCTGGGATTCATCAGTTTTGCAGAATTGGAGAAGGCGTCATGTTTGGCGGGGATTCCACTGCTACGCTCGATGTACCTCCTTACACTATCCTGGCGGAACGCAATGCTCTCTTCGGGCTCAATTTGGTTGGACTCAAACGCCGAGGTCACTCGAAGGAGGCGATCAGCGCTTTGAAGCGCTGCTATCAGGAGGTCATGGATGCTGAAAAAGTGAATACGGTTGTTGATGCTCTTCTCGCTTCGGAGCATGGTGAATACGAGGAAACTCGCAAATTTCTAACCTTCATCAAGGAAGGCAAGCGAGGCTTTGCCCGGCAGCGAAAGACTCGCTAACCCGTGATGCTGTGAAGAATCTTCGTTTAGCGGTTACCTGCGGCGACCCTGCTGGCGTCGGGCCTGAGTTGATACAAAAGTGTCTGGCTGATTTGGATCAGTTCGATGGGGATATTACGGTAGTTGGGCCCCATTGTTTCCTGAACGAGTTAAAGGGTGACGCTTTCGAGACTCTGGAGGTAGGAGATCACTCCTTCAGCTCTTTGCCTGGAAAGCCGACCAAGAAGGGGGCTGGCATCGCGATCCAAGCTTTGGATACGGCGGCTAATGGATGCAAGACAGGACAATTCGATGCCGTGGTTACGGGGCCCATTTCAAAGGCCTGGTGTGTGGAAGCCGGATTTTCCTTTCCGGGCCAGACCGAGTTTTTCGCCGAGGCTTGGGGGGGCGCTCCAACCATGGGTTTTGTAGGCGACCGTCTAAAGGTCGTTTTGGCTACCTGGCATGTGCCGCTCATGGAGGTCGGCTCTGTTCTTACTAAGAAAGCTCTCCTTCTGGCCGTTGAAAGGGCTGACGATCTTTGTAAGCGGCTTTCCATCGCTTCTCCTAAAATTGGAGTTGCCGGTCTCAATCCGCATGCCGGTGAAGGGGGAATCCTTGGCCGTGAGGAGGAGGATTGGATTAATCCTTTTTTGGCCGAAATGCGGTCTGAGTTTCCTGGAGTCAGTGATTGTGTGCCTGGAGACACGGTTTTCGGTAGAGCTCTCAAGGGTGAATTCGATGTTGTGGTTGCTCTCTATCACGACCAGGGCCTCGCTCCGTTGAAAACGATCGATTTCGATTCCGCGGTTAATGTGACCCTGGGTTTGCCCTTTGTCAGGACCAGCCCAGACCATGGTACTGCTTTCGATATTGCCGGCCGGGGAATCGCCTCGTCTCGAAGTTTTTCTAATGCCATCTCATTGGCTTGTCGTTTAGCTAGGAAAGGGTCTCGAGCTTCGATTTGATGTGGTTTGGCCACGTAGGCTTGATTTCGGAGAAACATGGGTGATACTTCAGCCAAGGTGGATAGAAATGGGAAAACGGCATTGCCCGAAGGGGTAAGAGAAGGCGACGAGCGTCTGCTAAAGGTGACAACCAGCGCTAGGGACAAAATTCTCCAGCTTCGCGATCGCGATGGAGCGGGATCCTTTCTCCGCGTGGGTATTTCTGGAGGGGGCTGTAATGGATTGAGCTATAAAATGAGATTCATTTCGCAGCCGCGCAAAGGCGATATCATGGTTAGCAATGGGGAAGCTAAGGTCATTATCGACAGTAAGAGCGCCCTTTATTTAAGGGGTACTGAGTTGGACTATTCCAATGCTCTCATCTCGGGAGGGTTTAAGTTCAGCAATCCTAACGCTACGGCAAGTTGCTCTTGTGGAGAAAGCTTCAGTGTCTGATCCCATACTCGTCCTCAATAAAAAGAGTTGAATATCACTGTGTAATGGGCGATAAGATCCTGTTTTATTGTCCAATATAAGAAGAACAAAACCTACTGAATGCCAAAACCAAGATCGGGTAAACGAAGGCCTCAACGACGAATAGATCCATTCGCTAGTATTAGACGCAATCACCGGATACGCGTCCCAAAGATTCGAGTTGTAGGGCCTGATGGACATCAGTTTGGTATCATGGACACCAAAGAGGCTCTGGACATTGCTCTGGAGGCTGGTCTGGATTTAGTTGAAGTGGCTGCCTCCGCTAGACCGCCCGTCTGCCGTATCATGGACTTTGGCAAATACGTCTATGAGCAACAGAAGAAGGGGAAGGACAGCAAGGGCACCTCGAGCAAGACCAAGGAAGTCAAATTTCGTCCGAGGGTTGAGCAGCATGACTACATGACCAAGCTACGCCGTGCTGAGGAATTTCTAGACAAGGGAAATAAGGTTAAGCTAACGCTTTCCTTTAGAGGCCGCGAAATGGCTCATACCGATGTAGGATTCGATACGATCAATCGCGCTATCACGGACCTTGAGGACATGGGGCATGCGGATAACGAGCCGAAGCTTGTCGGAAGAAATATAAATGTAATGATATCCCCACTACCGGCGAATAAACGAAAGCCTAAATTCAGCCCCCATTTGCTTGAGGATTCTGAAAAGGAGGATGTCGAGTCGCCAGTTTCCTGATTCGAAAGAGTAGCGTAAGATTTGGCCCCAATGCGTTTCGCTTTCAGAAAGCCTTTTTCTACGCTCGCTGTATTCATTTTCCTGGCTTTCGCTTTTTGGGGATGCGAAACGCCGCAAAAGGTTGTCGAAAAACCTGCTCCGCCAGAGCCTGCTCCTCTTGAGCCGGAAAAGGATCTTGAAAAAGAAGCGGCGGAAGAGGCTGCTCGAAAGGCGGCAGAAGAGGAGGCGAAACGTTTAGCTGCCAAGCCTAAACCCGTTGTAAAGCCACGGGCATCCCTATCGTCCCAAGCCAAGTCTTTTGGAGGAGAAGCTAAAAGGGATCCTGTGTCCGGAGAATGGATTGTGTCCAAGGATGAAATGACGGTTCGGCTTATCGAAAACAGTCGAAAAGCCTATCTGAACGATTTGCTCATTTTTCTGGGGGAGCCTTTCGAGAAGAGAAAAGGGGCGTTCGCTCTTTCAAAGCGAGACTTCGAGCTGTTTCTTAGGCCTGCCTTCGAAAAGGTCGATGAGTCCTTGCCTTCGCGTGTTATCGTAATCGATCCTGGTCATGGGGGTAGCGAAGATGGAGCCAAGAACAAGGATTTGGATCTTCTCGAAAAAGACCTGGCTTTGGAAGTGTCAGTTCGGTTGCAGAAAAAGCTGGAGGATCTCGGCTACGAGACGATTCTCACCCGTTACGATGACCGACTGGTGCCTCTGGCGGATCGAGCCCAAATCGCGAATCGAGCGGATGCAGGTCTTTTTCTAAGCATTCACTTTAATGGTTCTTTGAATACGGAGGCCTTGGGGTTGGAAACCTTTGCGTTGACTCCCGCCGGCCAACCTTCCACTGGCAGCGAGTCCCCCGGAGAAGATGGAATCGAATGGCCAGGAAATAAGCAGGACCTGTTGAATTTCCAGCTAGGGATCTCGATTCAGCGTAATCTGGTAAGCGATCTGCAGCGAACGGATCGCGGCTTTAAAAAGGCGAGATTCGCTGCTCTTAAAGAACTAGAGTGCCCAGGAGTTCTTGTCGAATGCGGGTTCTTGACGAATCCTGACGAGGCTTTGCTGGTTCGGACTCCTGTTTATCGGGAAAAACTAGCCACCAGCCTCAGTCGTACCATCGACCGTTTTATGCAAGAGTACGGTCCCGAGGCATCGCCTAAGGAATCGCAAGCAGAGCCAGTAGACTCCGAATAGGGCATCGGTCTTCCCATGGAATTCAAATCCATTCTTTATGTTGGCCTAGGGAGCTTTCTGGGTGGAAGCCTGCGCTACGTATCCACTTATTTGATAGATCGAAAGCTTACCGGAGAGTTTCCCTGGAGCATCCTCTTCATAAATGCTTTAGGATCGTTCCTAATCGGGTTTACGGCTCCACTTCTGAATCAGTACGGTTGGACAAAGGATTCCGCTATGCCTCTTTTCATTTCGGTAGGCGTATTCGGAGGTTTCACTACCTTTTCAACCTTCAGCCTGCAAACTCTGCGGCTTGCTCAAGACGGCCACTGGTGGCTGGCGTTTATGAATGCCTTGGCCAGCGTCGTTTGCTGTGTCGTATCCGTTTTTCTGGGATTACGTTTGGGAGACGCTGTATTTAACTAACGGCCTTTATGAATGAGAGGGCTAGTGCCAGTAGTCAAATTTTGTCTACGATATGGTCTGCTAGACCGTAGTCCACCGCTCCTTGAGCATTGAGATAGAAATCTCGATCCGTGTCTTCGCGAATCTTTTCGATGGGCTGTCCTGTCGCTTCGGCGAAAATCTGATTTATCTCCTCTTTGGTCTTCTCCATGTTTTCCGCAAAGATATTGATGTCTACCGCATGGCCTCGATATTGACCCGAGATGAGAGGCTGATGCATCATGACAGTGGCATGTGGATACACATAGCGATTCCCCTTTTTAGGAGCGGCCAGCAGGACGGCTCCCCAGCTTGCGGCTAAACCGGTTACGATAACGTTCACCTCTGAACTGATGAGTTTGATCGTATCGTAGATCGCGTATCCGGCAGTTACCGAGCCTCCTGGGGTATTGATATAGAGATTGATCGGCTTGCCAGGATCAACCGCTTCCAGGTAGTGCAGCTTTTCGGTGATTTCCTTCGCGGATTCATCCATGACTTCTCCCCAGAGAAATACTTTTCTTTCCTCCAGAAACTTTTTCTGGATCAAGGAACTTACGGGAGGATCCTGATTCTTATCGTCGTCTTTCTTTGGCATATGAAATTCCGGTTAGTTGAAGTAGCTACGTAACAAGAACGGATTGGCAAGTAATTCAAATGAATTCTTCGAGCCAAATGTAGCTAGTTGTAAGAAGTCTGATAAAGAGACTTCTGGTCCGAAGACATTGGCGGTTGTATTGGACTCCTGCTGACTTAAACGAGCCCCAAAATCATGCGGCCTTCTTCGCTGATCATCGTTTGCTCCCAAGCTGGCTCCCAAACGAGATTCACTTCGGCCTGATCCACTCCTGGTACCAGCAGGATGTTGCTCTTGGCGTCTTCAGCAATGGCGGGACCCATGCCGCAACCTGGAGCGGTTAAGGTCATCTGGATTTTAATCTTGTTTCCCCCGTTTTCCAATTTCTCCACATTGAGTGAGTACACCAATCCAAGATCCACAATGTTAACGGGAATCTCGGGGTCGTAGACGTTTTTAAGCTGCTGCCAAAGAGCTTCCTCGTCTGGGTCTTCTCCAGAAGGTTCGGCAGAAGCGGCTGATTGGGCGTCCTGTATGCGCTTTGCCTGCTCTTCCGCTAGGTCTGAGCCTAGGGCGTCGGCGTCCTTCCCGTCTATGCGAGCCAGACCATAAGGCGTCATTACCGTATAGCTGCCTCCTAGCTGCTGGGTGATATGAACGTTGGTCATGGCCGGCAGTTCGATTCGTTCCCCGCTAGGAATTTGAACTGCTTCCACCTCGCGCGTGAGACTTCGCTCTTTGGTTTCTTCTTGGTGCATGCCTGGCATACTAAACGCGAACTACTTGCTGCTGAATTTCGTTTGGATGATGGATCTTGCCACTTCCGTCAGCTTTTCGTCTTCAATGCGTTCGAGAATTTCCTCGAAAAAGCCATATACAATCAGCTCTTGAGCCTTCTCTTTGGGGATGCCTCTGGCGAGCATGTAGAAGATTTCGTCTTCTTCAATTTGGCTGGTGGTGGCCCCGTGGCTGCACTTGACGTCGTTGGCTTCGATTTCCAGTCCAGGCAAGGAGTTCGCTTCCGCCGTGTTACTGAGAAGCAGGTTTCGATTGGTCTGATAAGCGTCCGTATGCTGGGCTCCGTCGTCCACCTTGATCAAGCCTGAGAAAATCGTCTTCGCTTTGTCCTTCAGCGCGTTCTTGAAAAGAAGATTGGAATTGGCGTTGGCTGCGGAGTGCGTCTGCAAAGTGCGTTGGTCGATTTCCTGGTCCTCGTCGGCAACGGCTAGAGAGAGCATCTCTACCTGGGCTCCATCTCCCTTGATCTGTCCATGCGTTTCGCTCCGATAGTTGCGACAACCCACATTGACGCTCAAGCTTTTCACCGTGGAGTCTTTGCCGGCGATGTTCGAATTGATCTGAAACCCAAGAGTCTCCTCATTATAGTCCTGCAGGAGCGTGTAGTCGATCTTCGCTCCGACGCCGGCGAACAGGTGAGTCACGCCACAGGAAAGGGCAGGGGCTTCTTCGGTAGTCGAGAAATGAGCTTCGACTAGGCTTACTTTCGAGAATTCCTCGGCGATGATCAAAGTGTGTGGAAACGCTGCCGCATTATTCCTCGTTATCCAATTGTACGAAAGAAACGGATACTCGATCTCGACTCCCTTGGGAACGTACAGGAGAACTCCATTTTCAACGAAGGCCGAGTGCAGCAAGGCGAATTTTTCCGAGCCTAGGTGCACTTCCTGTTTCATGAAGTAGTCTTTCAGCAATTCGCCGTGCTTGCTTGTCGCTTCTCTCAGGCTCGTCCAGATAACGCCTTTTTGCTGGAGCTCGAAGGAGGCCTTTTCAGCATCGATGGTCTGGTTGTCGGCGAAAATGAAACTGCCTGACTGATGCTCTAGCACATTCGATTTCTCGACGAGTTCCTGCGCGTTGGCGATCGACGGCGGCTTGCCGTAATCGAATTCCGCGAACGACAGATTGCTGAGCGAAGCGAAGCGCCAGCTTTCGTCCTTTCGCTTGGGCATGGGAGTCTCCAGAAACGCTTCGAACGCTTCGCGTTTCATCCTTCGCCACCAGCCAGGCGTTGTATCGATATCCTCGATATGCTGGTTGAAGGTTTCCTTAAAGGTCGTAACGGATTTGCTTTCCGTTTTCTTAGGCACGTCTTCGGTGATTGAATTCACTTTTCTGATACTCTCTTTGGTTTAAGTCTTATCCTACCGAGCCTTCCATCTCCAGCTCGATTAAGCGTTTTAGCTCCACGCTGTATTCCATAGGAAATTGTCGCGTCAGGTCGTTAACGAATCCGTTTACGCTCAGACTCATGGCTTCGCCCTCGCTCAATCCCCGTTGCTGCATGTAGAAGATCTGCTCGGCTGAAACCTTGCTTACCGAAGCTTCATGCTGCACGGAATTGCTGTCCCCGCGAACCGTGATCGCAGGGTAGGTGTCGGTGCGCGAATTCGTGTTGATCAGCAAGGCGTCGCATTCGGTGTTGTTCTTGCAGCCTTTCAGATTTTTGGGCATGTGCACTTGTCCGCGATAGGTGGATCGACCATCGCCCACGCTGATCGATTTTGAAATGACGTTGCTGGTCGTCTCATCGGCCGCGTGGATCATCTTGGCCCCAGTATCCTGATGCTGGCCATCGTTTGCCAATGCGATGCTGAGGACTTCGCCCCGAGCCTTGCGCCCCTTCAGAACTACGCCTGGATATTTCATGGTAAGGCGAGAGCCGATGTTGCAATCGATCCATTTAACGACCGAGTTTTCATGAGCCAGAGCTCGCTTGGTCACTAGGTTGTAGACGTTGCTAGACCAGTTCTGGACGGTGATGTATTCGATTTTAGCTCCCGGCATGGCTACGAGTTCGACTACCGCGCTATGCAATGTGGCGGTATCGAATTTGGGAGCCGTACAACCCTCCATGTAGGTGACTTCCGATCCCTCGTCCGCAATGATGAGGGTTCGTTCGAACTGGCCGAAATTCTCGGCGTTTATGCGGAAGTAGGCTTGCAGTGGATGGCTTACCTTCACGCCCGGCGGCACATAGATAAAGGAGCCCCCGGAGAAGACGGCGCTGTTCAGAGCCGAGAATTTGTTATCGCCAGTCGGGATGACTTTCCCGAACCATTTGCGGAAAATCTCAGGATGCTTGAGTAGGCCTTCAGTGCTTCCCACAAAGATCACTCCGTCTTTGGCAACAGCGTCTTTAATATTCGAATACGCGGCTTCGCTGTCGAATTGCGCTTCGACACCTGCCAGAAACTTGCGTTCGTTTTCCGGGATGCCCAGCCTTTCGAAAGTCTCCTTTACATCGTCGGGTACGTCCTCCCAGCTGCGAGAGGCTCTCTGCCCGTCTGCCAGGTAGTAGCGAATTTTGTCAAAGTCGATGTTTTCAAGATCCTTGGTCGCCCAATGCGTCGGCATAGGCTTGCTTTCGAAAACCTTGAGCGCGCGTTTGCGATAGGAGCGGACCCAGTCATCCTCCCCTTTGACGTCGCAAATATAGTCAATCGTCTTTTCGCTCAGTCCCGTTCCGGCATCGAACTTGTGCTGCTCCGGGTACTGGAAATCGCCCTTGTCGCGATCGATCTCAATTTGAGTTGGCGCTGTCGTCATAGTTTCAATACGTTGTTATGCTGCGGTTTCGGCTAGCTGCTTAACCCAGTCGTAGCCTTTTTCTTCCAATTCGAGAGCCAGATTCTTGTCGCCGCTTTTAACGATTCGGCCGTCGAACAACACGTGCACATGATCGGGCACGATGTATTCGAGCAGTCTTTGGTAGTGGGTGATGACCAAAGCCCCCATGTTATCGCCTCGTAATGAGTTCACTCCATCGGCCACCACCTTTAAGGCGTCGATGTCCAGGCCGGAGTCCGTTTCGTCGAGTATAGCGTATTTCGGATCTAGCATGGCCATTTGCAGAATCTCGCATCGCTTCTTTTCGCCTCCAGAAAACCCGTCGTTGACCGAGCGGGAAGTGAACTTGCGATCGATCTTTAGCATATCCATCTTCTCGTATAGAGATTTATAATACGCAGGAGCGTTAAGTTCTTCGCCTTCAGGTTGGCGGGCGTTCAGAGCCGCTCGGATGAAGTTGGCGATGGTCACTCCAGGTATTTCCATCGGATATTGAAAGGCCATAAAAAGGCCTTCTCGCGAGCGCTCGTCCGGCTCCATCTCCAATATGGATTGGCCATCCATCAAGGCGTCTCCACTGGTGATTTCGTAGTCGGGATGCCCGGCTAAGGCTTTGGCCAGCGTGCTCTTGCCAGTCCCATTCGGACCCATGATGGCATGCACTTCCCCCTTCGGAACGGTCAGACTGAAGTCCTTTAGGATCGGCTTATCTCCGATGCTTACATTGAGATTCTTTATATCGAGTGTGGCTGTCATTTTGTCTAAAAAGGCGATCATGCTTCAAGGGTGGCGGCCGCTTTTCCGCGGAAAGTGATGTCTATGGAGCTAATATCGAATTCGCTTGGAAGCAGATCCTGAAGCTTGTCGATGGTTTCCGAATCGAGTTGCACGTCGTAGATTCTGCCCGATTCGTTATCGTGAAAATGGGCGTGTTGCGTAAGGTTAGGGCAATAGCGCGTCGATTCGCGCTCGAGGTTGACCTGTTTGACCAGGCCGCAATGAACGAGGGTGTCCAAGCAGTTGTAGACGGTTGCTAGCGAGATGGTAGGCATCTCCTGCTTGACCCGGGCGAAAATATCGTCGGCGCTGGGATGGTCTCGTTTGGCGAGAATCGCGCCGTAAACCACTTCTCTCTGGCGCGTCGACCGCAGGCCGGCTCTTGCCAATTTGCGGTTCAGTTCTTCGGTAGCGTTTTGGTTTAGCATAGCGTTTAGGGCGTTAACGGAGAAATTGAAAATAAGAATCAATCTCAATATCAACTAAAAACTGGAATAATTCTAAATATCAAGAACGAATTAGAATAATTCCAAATAAATTTGTTCAGAGTTGGCCTGCGGAACTTTTGGTAAACCAAAGAAGGTTTACTTTTAGAAAATAAACCGAATTCGGTTTACTGCTCGGCCAGCCAGCGTTCGGCTTCGATGGCTGCTTGGCAGCCCATGCCAGCCGCCGTGATGGCCTGGCGATAAACGTGGTCCGCGCAATCGCCGGCTACGTACACGCCGGGAACTTTCGTTTGTATCTGGCTGCCCTTGGTTGGCTGAAAGTATCCTTCCTCGTCGGTGTCGATGAAGTCTTTGAAGGGAGCCGTATTGGGGATGTGGCCAATAGCGATGAATACGCCTTTGCAGGGAATCTCCCGCACGTCCCCGGAATTCACGTTTTTGACTCTCACTCCCGAGGCGTTTCCGGTTTCGTCGGCCAGGACTTCCTCCACAACGGTATCCCAGGCCATTTCGATTTTCTCGTGATTCACAGTGCGCTCGGCCATGATCTTCGAGGCTCTTAGCTCATCCCGGCGATGGATAAGTGTGACTTTGCTGCAGAATCGCGTTAAAAAAAGAGCCTCTTCGCAAGCTGTGTCACCCCCGCCGATGACCACCACCTCCATGTCGCGATAGAAAGCTCCATCGCAAGTGGCGCAGGTCGTCACGCCTTTGCCCCCAAACATCTCTTTTTCGCCTGGGATGTCTAGCAGTCGGGGCGAGGCTCCGGTTGAAATGATGATCGACTTGGCTGTGTATTCCTTCGAAGCGGTTTTCAACTTGTAGGGAGAACCCGAGAAGTCCACCGAATCGATGTAAGCCTGTTCGAAGCGTGTTCCAAATTTGGCGGCTTGTTTCCGTAAATGGTCCATCAGCATGAAGCCGTCGATGCCTTCCGGAAACCCGGGAAAGTTTTCCACTTCGCTAGTCTGGGTAAGCTGACCTCCAGGAAGGTTGCCCTCGATCACGAGTGGCGAGAGATTGGCTCGAGAAGTGTAGATGGCGGCTGTTAGACCGGCGCATCCCGTTCCTACGATGATGACATTTTCAGTTTCCGATGACATGCTGCAAAAGGTGATTAGAAAAACGATCCAGTGTTAGGAGAAGGCAATATGGAAAACTGTTTGTAAAGCGATCTCTGTCCACTGAGTTCAAAAGATTGCTTTAAGTTATCCATTCCATGTTTTAGTTGCCTCGTTCTGTGAACGGCATTGTCGATACTCATACCCATCTGGATAGCTTCTATCGCAAGGGGCGACTGGAGAACGCGCTTGCGGCCGCTTCGAATGCGGACGTTTCGCGTATGATAACCGTGGGTACCGATCCGGATGACTGGAAGCTCTATCTGGAATTAGCCCAACTGCATCCTAAGCAGATCGAATACACGGTGGGTCTTCATCCCTGCTCCGTTGATGATGATTGGGAAAGCTCCGTCGAACCGCTTAGCGGATATTTCAGTGAAGAAACAATGCCGGTTGCAATCGGTGAGATTGGCTTGGACAAATTTCATTTGCCAAAAGACCCATCTGTAGCCGAGGAAATGCTAGCTCGACAGCAAGCCGCCTTTGAAGCTCAGTTGAGGTTGGCTCGAGAACTGGCTTGCCCTGTCGTTGTTCATTCCCGGGGAGCCTTTGCGGAATGCGTCGAGGTGATCGATCGGTCTGGTGTTGATTGGAGCAAAGTCGTTTTTCACTGCTTTTCCGAAGGACCGGGCGAGATCAAGCAGCTGATGGATCGTGGAGGGTATGGCAGCTTTACCGGAATCATCACTTTCAAGAATGCCGAAAGCATCCGCGACGCTGCTCTGCTTCAGGGACTGGATCGGCTTATGGTCGAAACGGACGCCCCGTATCTCGCGCCGATGCCGCATCGCGGAAAGCCCAACGAACCCGCCTATGTCCGATTTACGGCTGAATTTTGCGCTCAGCTGTTTGGCGTTTCCTTGGACGAACTCGCTGAGCGAACGACGCGTACGGCCACAGAAGTATACGGGCTGAGCTAGAGCCCGGTAATCTACTTCTGCTTCTCCTGCCTCATCTTTAAACAAACAAGAAGCAGATGATGAAGTAGAAGTGGATGAAGATAGGATCTACTTCTCGTCGAATTTGCTAGCGAAGAGCCGTTCGAGGTCGTCGAGAACATCACTAGCGTCGCTTCCGCACGCGATGGCTTTGATCGTGGTGCCACGACCGGCTGCGAGCATCATCAGACCCATGATCGATTTTCCATTCACCTGATCTCCGTCCTTCTCGAACAGTATGTCGCTTTGATACTTGTTGGAAACCCGAACAATCATGGCAGCGGGACGGGCGTGGATGCCCATCTGGTTCTCTACCACCAGGTTGCGCTCCACCGTTTGATCGCCTGATTGCGTGTTTACGGAATCCATGTGGGGCTACAAATAGACTTTTGCGGGGTAAAACAAGAGATATTTGATGCTTGTTGTTATTTCACTCATAGCGGAATCTCAACCAAAGAATTTTTGTTTACCTAAATATGATAGCGATCATCGCGCCAGCCCGATTGGCCTCCACGCGTTTTCCCGAAAAGCTTCTTCATCCCATCAAAGGTCGACCTCTCATTCTGTGGGTTGCCCAGCGTTTGAGATCTCAAGCGCCTAACATCCCTCTCTTCTTTGCCGTGGATAGCGACAAGCTAGGAAGCGTCCTGAAAGCGGAAGGGTTCGAGACGGTGATGACTAGGGACGACCATGCCAGCGGAACGGACCGCTTGGCTGAAGCGAACGAAAAGGTTGGTGCCGATGTCGTGATCAACGTCCAGGCTGACGAACCTTTGGTAACGGCTTCCCAAATTCAGTCCCTAATCGATTTAATTGAAGCGGACGCGAAGATGGGAACTCTAGCTACTCCGTTTCAGACGCGAGTTGACTTTCTCGATCCCAATCAAGTCAAGGTGGTCGTATCTAGGAGCGGCGAGGCCCTCTATTTTTCACGATCTCCCATCCCCCATAATCGGGACGACTTTGATGCCTTCGATGATGAATGGGTAATTGCCTCACCGGTCTATCGTCATTTGGGAATGTACGCCTATCGCGCTGATTTCCTGAAAACGTTTTGTTCGCTGCCTGTTGGAAGGCTGGAATCCATCGAGCGATTGGAGCAGCTGCGAGCGTTGGAGCAGGGCTATCGAATTCAGGTGGGGATTACTGATGAGGCTTCCATTGGAGTGGACACGCCAGCTGATGCTGAGCGGTTTGAGGCTCTGCTTCAGGACGAATAGAGGAAATTCTCCTTTGTATTGGGTAGGCTGACTCTTTTCGGTTTGCCGGTACGTATAATGAAGGATATGCCGAAATGCGGCGACCTTCATTTTATTCACCAAAGCCGGAAAAACTAGTGGGCCAGATCTTGGAAGACAAGGATCCAAAACTCGAATGGGAGGCGACTCTTTCGCAAGTCGCCAACGGTTCGGAGCCGGCTTTACGACGCCTTTATGCCGAGTTTAGTCCGCTTGTTTATACCATAGCTCTTCGCGTCCTAAACGATCGACGTGAGGCGGAGGAGATTACTCAGGACGTATTCACAAAAGTATGGCGTCTCGCTTCGCGATACGACAAGAGGAAGGCTTCGGTCAAGAGCTGGATCGTCATGATGGCGAGATCGGCCAGTATCGATAAGCTACGCAAACGCAGTCGTCGACCCGATACGGATAATCGGCATACTTACGATGTATTCGATTATCCACTACAAGATGTTTATGATCAAAAATCGCCGGCATTCACGAAGGCTGCGGCTCTTGTTCGGGAGAAGCTTGAAAGCCTTCGGCCTGAGTACCGAACCTGCCTAGAACTAGCCTATTTCAAGGGCTATTCGCAAAAGGAGATCGCGGCCGCCATGAATTTACCCGAAGGAACGGCCAAGACGTACGTTAGAAGGGGACTACAAAAACTGAGACAGCTTTTTAATTCCGCATGAACCAAAGATCTAACAGCCAAGTTTGCTTCGACTACCTTCTCGACCATATGGAACCCAAAGAGAGGAAACGATTCGAACGCTCTGTCGATGAGGACGACAAGCTGGCCTCGACGCTTCTTTCCTGCACCGACGACTTGACTCGTTTCGCTGAGGGATCAGCGCCCTTGCAGAAGCCAAGTGGCGATGTTTGGAAGGCGATTTCCGCCGATATCCGAAACAATACTATCGATTTCCCCGCGGACAAGGCCCATCGAACTAGGAGAGGACTGCCCTGGTTTGTCATTTGGCCAGCAGCGGCTGGCATTTTGTTGGCTCTGAACCTCCTGCAGTTCTTTTGGCCTAGGTCTGGTTTCGATGGACCAGGCCTAGTGGCTGAGAACGGTGTTCAAGATTCGGTGACGGAAACTCTAATCGTTCGAGACACGGCTGTGAGCGAAGAGCAACTACAAACCCTCCGCGACGAAATCGCCGTCCTTCAGGAAAGCTTGACCGGACTTAATCAAAGTATGCAAGCGAAAGAGCTAGAGCTGGAAAGCCGCGATGTTCGTCTGACGAATCTTGAAGAGGAGAGGGAAGCTCTTGTTCAGCAGATCGACAACCTCGAGCAAAACTACCTGGCGCTTCTCGACATGGCATCGCCGGTTCTCTCGAACGAAATCGATTCCAGAGTGGGGGTGGCGCGAGAGTATGTATCCGTTTTGCAAAACGACGATTCTTCGACGGTTAACGGTATCTGGGATCGGGTGGGAGAGTTGCTGGCTCTAACGGATATCGCTGTTTTGAGCGTTGGAACTCGAGAAGGTAGCGTTCCTCCAGAGTTTGGCGACGGGTTTGGCATTGTTGGGTCCGAAAGGCTTAACGAGCCGGAGACGTCGCTCGATCCTTACGCTTTGGCTTTCCAGAATGCCGAGGCGAATCAAACCATTCTCACCTTGGGTAATCTGCCTGAACTCTCGCGTGCTGAAGAAATGCATCTCTGGACCCGTGATCGAGAGCTGGATACTTTCGTTTCCATTGGAACCTTGCCCAGAGAGCTCCATGGCGCGTCAGGCGATATTGCCGCTCAACTTCCCGAGCAGACGTCGGCTGATGCCGAGTTGGTGATCACGGTGGAGGATACGGGATTCGTTGGTGACGAGCCGATGGGAACCGTTCTGCTGAGAACGCAGAATCCACCGGAGCCGTAAGAAAGAAGATCGGCATGTCTTAGGCATGCCGCTACAACTATCAGCGTAGCGAGACGTTTAGAACGTTCCGGCTTAGGCTTTCACGAGGCGTGGGCCGCCACCATTTCGTAGAATTTCTCGAAATTCGGATTCGCGTCGCTGGGTCCAGGTCCGGCTTCTGGATGGTATTGAACGGAGAAAACCGGTTTATCCTTCAAGCGAATTCCCGAAACGGTCTGGTCGTTTAAATTGATCTCCGTGAGAACTGCTCCGCACGGTTCGAGCGACGCTTCCTCCGTCGCGAACCCATGATTATGGGCGGTGATAAGAATGCTGTCGGATTCCAGATTTTTGACCGGCTGATTGCCGCCTCTATGACCGAATTTCAACTTGTAGGTTTTCGCCCCGATCGCGTGAGTGATGATCTGGTGCCCCAGGCAAATTCCAAAAACTGGATACGTTTCGATGAGCGATCGAACCGTTTCGTGCACGTAGGTGACCGGTTCCGGATCGCCAGGTCCGTTTGAAAGGAAAATCCCGTCCGGCTTGATCGATTCGATTTCCTCTATTGATGCTGTAGCAGGAAAGACGTGTACTTCGAAGCCATGCCATGCCAGCTCGCGAAAGATTGATTTCTTGGCTCCCAGATCCAGAGCGGCTATGCGAAAAATTCGGTCCCTCGCTATGGGATGTCTAAAAACGGATCCAACGGGATTGTAAGGCCAGTGTTCGGCATCGCTGGGCGTATAGACGAATTTTTCTTTGCAGGTGACCTCCTTTACGTAGTCGGCCCCCAGAATCCCTTCCCACTCCTTGGCTTTTTTGACCGCTTCTTCGTCAGAAATATCTTCGGTGCTGAGACACGCTTTCAGCGCTCCGTGAACGCGTATTCTCTTGGTGATCGCTCGCGTGTCGACTCCCTCAAGCCCGGGAATCCCATTTTTGAGTAGGTAATTGTCCAGCGTGTCGGTGCTTCTCCAGTTGCTTGATACAGGACTCAGTTCCCTGACGACGAAGCCCATGCACATTGGCCTCTCGGCTTCCAGGTCTTGCTCGTTTACGCCGTAGTTCCCAATCATGGGAGCGGTCATGGTGATGATTTGTCCGTAGTAGGAGGGATCGGTCAGGATCTCTTGGTAGCCGGTCATGCTGGTGTTGAAGACCGCCTCGCCAACCACTGTTGTTTCCGCTCCGAAAGCCTTGCCGCGGAAGACCGATCCATCCTCTAGCGCTAAAATGCCGGATTGAGTCTGCTTCATTAGCTTTTGCACAAAAGGTAGTTTACTGTTTCGCGCCAATCCCTTTTTGTGTCTTTCGCTAATAAAGAATGTTATGCGAAATTATGGCGCAGCCAAAAGATGATTTCGCCCGCTTTATTCCCAAGAAATATTACAACGCATTATGCCCTACGAAGAGGATCGGAAATACTGGTATGACGGCCAAGGCTTATGGGATCATGTCCCGGAAGACGACTGGAAGAGCTGGACCTGGCAACTGAGAAATCGAATCACCTCGCTCGAGCAACTCGAGCAATACATGGAGCTCACGCCTGACGAACGGGAGGGCTGCCTTTTCGCAAACAAGAAACTCGCGTTAGCGATAACGCCTTACTTTTTCAATCTGATCGATCGGAACGATCCGAATTGTCCGATCCGCAAGCAGGTCATTCCACGCGTTTGCGAGATGACGACCAATGCCGAGGAAATGCTCGATCCGGTGGGAGAGGACTCTCATTCGCCAGTTCCTGGGATCGTACACCGCTATCCGGATCGTGTTCTCTTTCTGGTGACGGATCGTTGCGCGGCTTATTGTCGCTACTGCACACGCAGCCGCCTGGTAAGCAATGCTCAGGACTACAATTTCCATCCGCAATACGAGGCGGGCTTGAAGTATATCGAGGAGCATCCCGAGGTGCGGGACGTGCTGCTTAGTGGCGGTGATCCGCTCCTGCTATCGGATAGTAAACTGGATTACTTGCTGGGCCGTTTGCGGGAGATCGATCACGTCGAGTTCATCCGCATCGGTTCGCGTATCCCGGTTTTCATGCCACAGCGGATCACCGAGGGTCTTTGCGATGTATTCAGAAAACACGGACCACTCTGGATGAGTATCCATGTCAATCATCCGCGGGAGTGTACTCAAGAACTCAAGGACGCTTGTGAAAGGCTTTCTTTTTCAGGAGTGCCCCTAGGAAACCAATCCGTTCTCCTCAAAGGCGTGAACGACGATGTGGAAGTGATGAAAGCGCTCATACATCGTCTGCTCCGCATGCGAGTGCGTCCTTACTATCTTTATCAATGCGACCTGATCACTGGTAGCTCCCATCTCCGAGCCAATGTCTGCAAGGGCATTGAGATTATGAAGCAGCTACGTGGCCATACTACCGGCTATGCTGTGCCCCAATTCGTTATCGACGCTCCCGGCGGCGGCGGCAAGGTGCCCATGAATCCTCAGTACATTACCAAGCTCGACGAGGAAGCCATCCATTTCAAAAACTTCGAGGGCAACCTCTACCGCTACCCCCTCAAAACCTATCCTGTCGAAGACGACTGCCGCTGCAACAAGGAGGAGATTCTGCTGTAGACCCTTGGGGAAAACCTAACGTTTCGATATTCGCCTACCTGGAAAACGCGAAAAACCGAAAATTCTTTTCATAGAAACAGGTGGTGTCGGTGTCACTTATAAGACAAAGTGTCATTTTCCGCCGATGCCCCCCGAATTTTCAGATCAGAGCCGCTGGTTTGTAGAGAATCTCCAGCCCCACGAGGACATGCTTCGAGCCTGGCTGAAAAGCCGCTTTTACGAGCTGGATCTGGACGACGTGATCCAAGAAGCCTACCTCCGAGTCTTCAAAGCCCATGAGAAAAAGGAGGTGCGAGCTCCGAAGGCGTTTCTCTTCGCGACTGCGCGGAACATCGCCCTAAATATGATGCGAGCATCCAAGGTGAGAGGGCTCCAGGAGGCTGCTCGTTTCGAAGACTTGGAGATCTTGGATGAAGAAGAGGACATCCAGGAAAACGTGGCTCGCAATCAGGAGCTGGAAACGCTGACCATGGCCATCCAGTCCTTGCCGAAAAAATGTCGTCAGATTTTCACTTTGTGCAAAGTTTACGGGATGTCTCCAAAAGACATAGCAACGGAGCTAGGCATCTCGCTTCCAACCGTTTATGCTCAGCTCGCGATCGGTGTGGATAAGTGTTCAAAATATGTGTTGAGCTGCTGCAACATGAAAACGTTATGAATAGGGAAACAAGAGAGACGGGTGACGCGAATTGGTCGCGCATCAAGCGAGAAGCTTCCGAGTGGGCAGTCAGGCAAAGCTATGGTTTGTCCGCCGGGGAGCAGGATGAATTTTTCGATTGGCTGGCCGAGGACCCTTATCATTCGGAAGCCTATGCGAACGCGCAGAAGACGTGGAAACACTTGGACGTTTTGGCCGATTGGCGCCCCGAGCACAGCCTTAGACCGAATCCCAATTTATTGGATACGGCGAAACCGAGGCAGAAGAACCGCATTGTACGCTTCATTAATTTTTTTGGATTGGCTGCCGCTGCCATTGCGATCTCGTTTGGCGTCTGGCGTTATCATGCCCAAGCTAGGCCGTACCAGCTGGCAGAGGGAGACTATGCGAAGCTTTATGAGAGGCATGAATTAAGGGATGGGTCCGTTGTGGAGCTCAATCGTGGAGCCCAGGCGACCATAGCGTATTCCAGCGATCGGAGAGAAATAACTCTGGAGCGAGGCGAGGCCCACTTCACCGTGGAAAAGGATCCCGAAAAGCCCTTCATTGTCATTGCCAATGGCGTGGCCGTGGAGGCAGTTGGAACCATGTTCAATGTGCAGATCGACGGCGATGCGGTCGACGTGATCGTAACCGAGGGTCGTGTCATGGTTGGCCCCGGCTCGATGGATGAGCCTGATCTGGATGCGAGCGATATCGGAAAGTCGGTCCAAGAATTGATAGCGGGTCAGCGAACCGTAATCGACCCGAGAGAGTCGACGGAATTGACGCCCATTATATCGGTATCCAAAGAGGTGATTGACGAGCAGCTCTTATGGTTGAACGAAGTATTCGATTTCACGGATACACCGCTTTCCGAAATCGTGATGGAATTCAATCGCCGCAACAAGCGAAAGATTGTGATTGAAGATAAGGCGATTGAGGATCTAGCGATGAGCGCCACGATTCGGCCAAAGAACATTGAGAGCTTTGTCAGTGTATTGGAAATCACGATGAATATCGAGGTGGAGAGAATAGACGATTCCGTTGTCGTGCTTCGATCGAGAAATTAGATACTACATAGTCTAAAACTTTTATATATATCTCGCTTTTTATAGCGGGACTTTTGTCGTATCTGTTTGATAGTACATTGAAAACCAAACTTTGGATACAGTCCACATTTTTATCTCCTTTCCGATTCGCCTAGCCGGTTTGTCTTTGAGTTTTTCGAAAAAGTTGATTTTCTTTTCATAATATTAACACCCCGAGGTGTCATTGGAGTCGGTGCGCCCCATCCTGATTCCAATGATGCTTTCCCCAGGTAAACTACATCCATGCGAGACCTATGAGGCTTTTGTCCCGAAGCTCCAAGGCGCTAGCAATGTGCATAAGCGCATGGGTATTCTGTGTCTGGGTCCAAGGCTCGGTGGGAGAGCGGCGCGAATACGATGTGCCTGCAAGTTTAGCGACAGAGTCGCTCAAGCTAGTCGCGGAGCAGGGGCAATTCGAACTGGTATTTGCAAGCGACACAGTGACTGGCTGCCAAACGAATCTGATAAAAGGTCTTTATTTGCCGCAAGAGGCTCTAGATGGCCTTTTGCAGGACACCCCACTCGTGGCCGTCCCGGTTAGCGGAGGCGAGGCATTTGGAATAATGAAGCGAGCGAAGAAAGGAGGTACAAGTCCTAGTCGCTCTGAAAGCTCTCGTCAGAATATATCAACTACAAAATATCAAACTGAAATGAATTTGCCCCCTAAGAAAAAATCCAAGCTTAATTCCTTTATTAAAGGATTGCTTTCGTTTGCGCTTGCAAGCGCTCCACAGGTCGTTGCTCAGGATAACGAAAATGATATATACACATTGTCGCCGTTTGTCGTAGAGGACGATTCGGATATCGGCTATTTGTCTGGAAATACTCTCGGAGCAACGCGGACAAATACTGCGCTCAAGGATCTGCCTTTTCAGATTAACGTTCTGGCGGCTGAATTAATTGAGGATACCGCTTCCTATAATGTGGACAACGCAATGGATTACATGCCAGGAGTATCGCTCGTCTTTAACGAGTTCGTGCCCTTGTATTCAATACGAGGTTTTGTGTCCTCGGCAGCGATGCGCAATGGAGTACGGTCGCTCAATAAACCTGATGCTAGTCAGATATCTCGCGTCGAAGCCGTAAAAGGGCCGGCCGCTCTTCTCTATGGACAATCGCAGCCTGGTGGAGTTCTCAACTACATCACGAAACAACCGCATTTTACGCCTAGCCAATCAATTTCCTTTGCGGTCGGAAACAATGGACTATTCCGGACTTCTCTCAGCTCGACGGGACCGATTGGAGATAGCGAGCGTTTCGCCTATCGCGTCGATGCCACTTACCATGAGCAGGGAAGGTATGAGTACTTCCAGGACATGCAGCGGTATTCGATTTCTCCGATGTTCTCGATGAGATTCTCCGAAAAGACCGATCTGATACTCTCTTTCAATAAGCAGGACGAAACCAATGTTCCATCGGGCGGGCTTCCTCTCAAGCCAGGCCCGTTTCGTGTCAATCCGAAAACTCACTGGGTAACGGAGCTAGGGTTCGACCATACCAAGGATTCGCCTTACAGTTCCCGAAATATGGATACGACGATCTATGAAGCGCAATTAAGGCACAATTTTGCCGAAGGCGTCGATTTGCGTTTGAATTATTCCAACATGAATCGTGAGAGAGATAGTATTCGAGAGGGAGGGACTGGACTAGTCGGCGGTAGCTACGTTCCTGGAGTAACTGGGCTTCGCAATAGCGCTTGGCCTGGCAATATTCGGGATCAGAATCGCGAGAACTTTCAGGCTGACCTGGCTTTGACCTTCGATACCGGTCAATTGTCTAATCAACTAGTGTTGGGTTTCGAAAGGAACGAGGAGAACCAATGGCAGCAAAATCGTTGGTGGGCGGGCACCGCCGAGATGTATGGCATCAATCCGGATGACTACCCTGAGCTAAGTTTTTCAACGGGGGGAGTATTCGTGCGGTACGTCTACGATGTGTTTGACGCTCAATCGACTCAAAGACGCGACGAATTCGTTCGCCAATACATGCCCAAAAGCGCATTCGATTTGCCGATACGCCCCAATGGCACCCGCAACAATGATTTCCGCACCACTGCTTTCTTCGCCAACTGGCAAATCACTTGGAATGAGGAGAAAGGTAGAATTCTCTTGGGTGGTCGCTTTGATGACATAGTGCATGATCGCTTTGTTTTCGTTACTGAAGGAGACCCTGTTTTGGGCAATGTTCGGGCGACGGACGCCATTTCAAGCCGACAGACCGGTGAAGCCGATCACTTTTCTCCGCAAGCGGGTATCAGCTATGCGGTTACGGACAATTGGATATTGTATGGTCTCTACAGCAGGTCTGTAAATCCGAGATTCGGTTTGAATCCGGTTCGTAATGAAAACGCGGAGTTGAGCTTGATCGATGCGGCGTTGGATTTGGGAGTTGCTCCCCCCGATCCCGATACTCTCCCTTGGGGAGAGCTATATGATCCCGAAACGGGTGAAGGACTCGAGCTAGGCTTCAGGTACGCGCCAGACAATAACAAATTCGGCTTTACCATCGCCTTGTATGATATCGAAAAACAAGATATCCTTCGTACCAATTCGGATCTTGTTCTCGCGTCGGTCGGGTTTAGTGAGCTTTCGGGCACTGAAACTTCTAAAGGTGTCGATATCGATTTTCACCTCAATTTACTGGAAGGTAGATTTCAGGTCGTTGGTGGCTATACTTATGCTGATACAGAGCAAGTGACGGCTCGTCCAGGTGTTCCGGTGAACTGGGCGGCTGAGCACCAAGGCAACGTTTGGGGTAATTACAAGTTCGAGAACGGATTTTCACTAGGTTTGGGACTTACAGGAGTCGATGATCGACTAGAGGATAGCAGTTCGCGTGAATCTCCGGGATACTATCGACTAGATGGTCGTATCGGATATGAAACTACAATCCGCAATACTCCAACCAAGTTTGGTTTGAATATTCGCAACATTGAAGATAAGCTGTATCGCTTGCAGCGCGACGCATTTGGAGTTCCGCTCGAGTGGATGTTTTCTGTAAAGTTTGATCTCTGATCGAGCTTTCCCATTTCGAGTTTTATTTAATAGGTGCCCAAAATTAATAATTGGGCACCTATTTTTCGAATCGGAATGGGGTTAATTCCTAGGAATTACGATTATCATAGGCGCGGATCTTTTATGTATAAACTACATTTAAATCTATTTGTACTGACCTTCGGGATTTTTGCTAAATCTGTAAGCGCTGCCGAAATAACGACCTTCGAAGACTGTTATGCCACTTTCGAGAACGATGTTTTGATTGTTGGCAATCAGGGTATCGAGCGTTCATGGCGATGGACGGGCAAGGGCTTTGCCACCCAGTCTCTGATCGATAAGGCCAATGGAAAATCCTGGAGCTCAGCTTCCAAGTTTGAGGCCGATTGGGAACTGCCAGGCGATCGAGAATTGACTGAGGCCAAGCTGATATCGGTCGACGCGCAGGCAAGCGACGACGAGGGATTCGTCGACGAGCACTTGGAGGTAGTGGCTACCGTTTCCTATCCCGAAAGCTTGTTGGATGTGAAGTATCGCATCTGGGTATTTCCAGGCCTTTCGGGAATGCGAACCCAGATTTTCTATCGCGTAGGCGAGGGCTTTAAAGCTGCTCCGCGTGAAACGCGTTTCGGAATGCCCAAGGATAAATGGGCTGTGCTGTCCAATCCGCCTACGCTATATGACGATGCTCCGACTACTGGCGGAACGCCGAAGAAACAGTACCTGAAACCTGAATACTTGATAGATAATCAGCTCGGGACATTGTGGCTGAGCACGGCGTCGGAGGTGAGGACTGGGAAGCCGCATGAAATCGTCATTGATCTTGGAAGTTCCCAGGATTTGGACGCGATAGGAGTCTGGCCTCCGTTGAGTTACCGCAGGCATGGGGCTCCAGAAACCGTGATAGTTCTGCTGAGCGATGACCGACAGGCTTGGAGCAGGCCCGTCGCCGTCATACCTGTCAAACGTTCTAATCGAGAGTTCGTCGCCAGCGTCGATGGAGCGGAAGCCAGATATCTCAAGCTGGTTATGCCTCAGACTTCGCATGTGAATACCAACAACTGGTCGACGAGTCTGGCGGAAATCAACGTATACACAAAAGAATATCCATATGAAGCGTATACCAGCCGCAGAACGGATTATTTGCCGCTAGAAAGCCCCGATCAGCTTACGCGTCGAGGAATGGGATACTTCATGGATATGCAGTTCCGCAACTACGTCGATGCGGAGTACTATCGCGAAGTCGAAACCTCCTCATCTATAGGGGAGCAGGAGGTTTGGGATTGGGTGAACATGATGGACTTCACCGATTCCGATGGGAATGGATTGTTGCTAGTTAAGGAATCTCACAAGACCGCCATTGAACCGGGTCACTTCACCGGCGATTATCAGGTGGACTCGCGCGGGGTTTCGATGACCGGTCTAGGCTTGCGCGAATCGGAATTGAGGGATGAGTTTCGGGAGTCGTGGGCGAACTGGATCATTCTGTATTCAGGAGATAAAGACGTTCGTTCGTTGGCTCTTAAGAAGTTCGACCGCGCCCGTTTTCCCACGAAACTGCCTGGCCACCGAAGTGTAAACGCATGTACTTGGGGTGGAGGTAGTTCACCGGCAACCAATCGCGCATTGGCGAGCGAGTCCAACGTTATAGCAGAACTGAACTCCCTTGCGGATTTAGGAGTGGAAACCTTGTTGATTGATGACGGGTGGCAGCTCGCTCCACATGAAACCAATTCGTTGCCTGATAGCGAGCGCGGCTGGAAGCCAAATGTCGAGCGCTATACCAACGGAGATTGGGAAAAGGTGTTGGAGGCCTCGCGAAAAACGGGGGTGGATCTTGCTTTGTGGACAGCGATCCAGCGAATTTCTGATGAGGATTTGCGATGGAATCAAGATCGAGTCCCGTTCAAACACTGGAAATTCGATTTCGTAAACGTGCGGGATTACGACACGAAAAATCTAGTCGAGACGCGCGCTCGCGAATTCATTAAAGAATACGATTTTAAGGTGAGCGCGGAATGGGACCTGACCGAGAGCACTCCCCGCTATGGCTTATTCTGGGCTCGTGAATATGGATATATATGGCTGGCGAATCGTCGAAAGGGTGGGGGTTTTCCGCACGTAAGTTATCAGCCTGCTCCTATGCTTAAGGTAGTTTGGGATCTCGCTCGAAACCTTAACACGAATAAGTTTCAGATCGTTAGCGTGGATGTCGATCAAGTGCCTTCCATAAGCGATGCTAGCTTGCACCCTATGGAATATGCCTTTGCGATTAGTATGGTGGGCATACCGATGCTGTTTGATAGTACGAAAAGCTTTTCTTCTAGCACGAGGGATGCGGTTAGCCGTATGGTCTCTATTTATAAGCCCCATCAGGATGCCATGGTGGATAGCTACGTTTTCCCGATTGGGGAGCAGCCTACCAATGCTGGCGTGAGCGGATTTCAGTTTTATAATCCAGATTCCAATGAAGGGTACTTGTTGATTTTTCGCGAGTTGCACTGCGCGAAAACCGAATTCTCTCTACAGCTCAAATTCCTGAAGGGTATGGACCTTGAGGTTGTTGACCTGCGCAAGGAGAGGTCTTCTATTCTTAAAGTAAATGATAGTGGGTATGCGTCTTTTCAGATAGATAACCCAGCAGATTTTTTATTCCTAAAGTATAAAATATAATAATGAAAAGCGAAACTAGGTGGGATTCCGTTAACCTATATTCGATGTTCAATCGCTCATTTTTGTAATTCTAATATTATATATATGGATAGTTTCTTCACGATGTTCTCAATGGTTAAGATCAAATTCAATAGACGGATTCTCGTCGTATTGATTATAGCGATTCTAACGAATCTTCATACCGCCAGCGCTGAAAACAAACCCGAAAAATTGGAATGGCTCAAAGACGCCGGATTCGGGTTGTTTATACATTGGAGTGTCGATAGTCAAATCGGCACGGTGATAAGCCATTCGTTGGTCGGAGCGGATGATGCGTACAACGAGTTTTTCTTCAAGGAACTCCCGCAGACCTTCAATCCCAAGAAGTACGATCCGGATCAGTGGGCTCGGCTGGCTAGGGTAGCGGGCTTCAAGTACGTGGTTTTCACAGTAAAGCACCATTCGGGATTTTGTATGTTCGAAACGAATACGACGGACTTCGACATTGCGAATACGCCCTATCGTGGGGATATCACCAGGGAGCTGGTAGACGCGTTTCGAGCGCAGGGACTTAAGATTGGCTTTTATTTCTCTCCCGACGATTTCTCGGAGTTCTATCGTCAAGGCATGCTGATCAGCAGGGTCCGCGACGAGGCTGTGCCGACCAGCAATCCCGAATTGATGAAATTGAATAAGGCTCAGGTTCGCGAACTTCTGACCAACTATGGCGACATCGATGTTTTCTTTATAGACGGCATTCGAGGGTTGCGAGATGGCGGACTGAAGGAGTATATATGGGAATTGCAGCCTCATTGCCTCGTAACGCGCGGAGCCATTTCAACTCCCGAAATTGCGCCGTCCACTGGCCAATCCCTCCCGGAGGCCATGAAGAACGAGCCCTGGGAAGCAAACTTCACGATGGGTACATCGTGGCACTACAAGCCGACCAATGAGCATTATCGCGACGGAACGCAGTGGATCCATTCGCTTATAGAGACCAGAGCGAAGGGCGGGACGATGCTGCTTAATATAGGGCCCAAGCCCAATGGCGAGATACCGATCGAGCAGGAGTCCATACTGCGTGAGATTGCGGCCTGGATGGCGATCAACCGTGAGGCGATTTACGACGTGCGACCATGGGATGTCTTTCGCGAAGGCGACCTATGGTTTACTCGCTCGAAGAAGGGTGATGCGGTATATGTTTTTGTAACTAATCTGGAATGGCGCTATGGCGAATGGCGGACGTTCCGGCTCAATTCCATCAAGACTACGGAAAAGAGCAAGGTTACTGTGCTTGGGCAGAACGATCAGGTTCTTGAATACAAGCCGGAGATCATCCCGCAAACGCGATGGGAGATGCGAAACGGCCAGCTCGAAATAACGGCAATGAGAGCCCAGCGCATATATAATGACCGAACGTGGCCGAACCCGGTAGTTCTGAAAATCACCAACGTGGGACAACTCTAAACCTACTATCCTAAGATCGACTGTCGTTCTTTTTTCTAAAGATCTCGCTAAAACGATTAGCTAATAAAGTATTTATTTTATTGATACTGAATGTTGACTACCCACGTTTCTCCGAAACTTTTAGTTCAATGACTCGCTCTTTAGAGAGTATAATATATACGAGGAATTTACAGCCTTTTGAATGCCCAAGTGTATGAAAAATATAAGTAAAATGACTACAACCGATTAAATGAAAATGAAATCTGATTTAATGAATAAATTTCTTGTTTTAGGGATATTTTGTTTGATGACCCAGTTCGCGGAAGCTCAGAGTAGGGGATTCACGAATGCGGCGGATTTCGGTTTCTCCCCAGAAGCTAGTGGCGTGGATAATGTCGCGGCATTGCAAAAAGCCGTGGACCAAACGGGCACTATTATTGTGAGTGAACCTGGCATATATAAAATCGCAGACACCACCTATGTGGGGAGTAATACGACCTTGGAATTTGGCAATGGCGTCATCTTGCAGAAAGTGGATGAGACCGGTCCCTTTGCTCATGTTATCTTAAATAAGGGAGCTCTCACGAAAACCTATGACGAACATATAGCGATCAAGGGTTTGCACATCAGCGTCAATGGCGTGGTCAAAAGAATGGATGATGTATTTGGATTAAGGGGACAGTTGGCTTTTTTCTACGTTAAGGACCTAAGGATTGAAGGATTTAAATCCCATGATATCGAAGGGGTGCAGTACAGCGTCCATATCTGTACGTTTGAAGACGTTGTTATCGACAATGCGGTGCTTAAAGGAGAAAAGGACGGAATCCATTTCGGGAAGGGCAAACGTTTCACGGTCTCTAATTGCGTTTTTCAAACTCAGGATGACGCGCTGGCGCTGAATGCTCATGACTACTCTACAGGCAATCCCGAAATCGGTTGGATCGAAGATGGACTCGTAGAAAATTGCTACGACATGGCTGCTCCCGAGCAGAAAATTATAGGCTATTTTTGCCGCATATTAGCTGGTGGCTGGAAAGACTGGGAGGAGGGAATGAAAGTGCAAAACGGCGATTCGGTGGTCGTAAACGGCAGGATCTATCGCGTAGACGCGCTAAATGCAGAAGGACGCCCCGATAAAAAAGTCTACACTACGAAAATTGCTCCGACTCATGAAAAAGGAATGCGAATGCTTGATGGCATCAAATGGGTGATGATCCAAGAGGAGGCGGTATATACTGCTGGAGTAAAAAACGTGACATTCAGAAACATCTACTTGGAGAAGCCGCGTATGGGCTTTTCTATACATTTCGATCAGAGTTGGTGGAGTCGCTCGTATTACCCTGGGGCGGAGGTGCCTATCCAAAAACAGCTTTTTTTCGACAACATCCGCGTTTTGCATAAGGAGGACGCTTCTGTTGTAAGAGTCAACACCCCGATAGACGCCTTCACTATCACTAACTCGAGTTTCGGAAATTCGGGAATCCGATTAGATGCCCAGAAGAACGTGTTGTCTGATTACTTGACCACTAAAATCAATATCACTAACAGCATGTTCAATGCCGAGGGGGAGATGATCCTTATCGATAATCATGTGCCGGGTAAAGTGGTCCATCTAATGACCGCGAATAACATTGAAGTGAGTGACGATTTTTCGGCGAAAGTTATCGAAAGAAAAGGCACAGTAAAAATAGATTCTGATCTTACAGGGTTGAAAGACTGATTACGATATATGAAAGTCATCGAATCATATAGTCTAAAATCGACAGTGCTTACGGCCGCCTTTTTGGCGGGCAGCATGTTGTATGGACAGGGAGTCGGTATATATAAAGCTGATTGGATCGATTTCAATAAGAACGGTGTGAAGGATGTTTTCGAAGATCCCGAGGCCGTGATCGATTCGAGGATCGATGACTTATTAAGCCAGATGACCGTCAATGAGAAGACGGCTCAATGCGCTACCTTGTACGGCTACCGGCGCGTTCTGAAGGACGAGTTGCCCACGCCGGATTGGAAGAACGAGGTATGGAAGGATGGGATCGCCAACATCGACGAGCAGTTGAATGGCTTGAGACCCACTCAGTATTCGTATCCGTACAGCAAGCACGCGGAGGCGATCAATACCATCCAGAAATGGTTCGTGGAGGAGACGAGACTAGGTATTCCGGTCGACTTCACCAATGAAGGCATCCACGGGCTCAATCACGATAGGGCGACGCCGCTTCCCGCTCCTATAGGGATCGGCAGCACCTGGAACAGAGAGTTGGTTTGGAAAGCTGGGGAAATCGTTGGAAGAGAAGGCAAAGCTTTGGGCTACACCAACATCTATGCGCCCATTTTGGATTTGGCTCGAGATCCTCGATGGGGAAGGGTTGTGGAATGCTATAGCGAGGATCCGTTTCTGGTGGCCGAACTGGGCACGCAGATGGCTTTGGGCGTACAATCTCAGGGGGTGGGTTCCACGTTGAAGCACTATGCGGCTTACAGCGTCCCCAAAGGCGGTAGGGATGGAGATACCCGGACGGATCCGCACATAGCGCCGCGCGAACTTTTCCAGATGCACCTGTATCCATACGAGAAGGTCATTGGCGCCGCCCATCCGAAAGGAGTTATGAGTAGCTACAACGATTGGGACGGTGTGCCGGTTAGCGCCAGCTACTATTTCCTCACGGAGATCCTGCGTCAGAAGTTTGGATTTCGAGGCTATGTAGTCTCCGACAGTGAAGCTGTAGAATTTGTAGAGTCTAAACACCGTGTAGCAGGCGATTACAAGGAAGCGGTTAGGCAAGTTGCCGAAGCGGGTCTGAATGTGCGGACGCATTTTACGCCGCCCGAAGACTATATCCTTCCTCTTCGGGAACTGGTAAATGAGGGGAAGCTCTCCATGAGCACCCTGGATAGAAACGTGCGAGACGTGCTCCGGGTGAAATTCGAATTGGGGCTATTCGATCAGCCTTACGTGAAGGATACGAAAGCCGCAGACAGGATAGTGTCGCAGGGAACGGAAAACTTTGTATTGGAGATGGCAAGACAGTCGTTGGTTCTGCTCAAGAACGAGGACAATACGCTTCCGTTGAATTTGAAGTCGTTGGACAAGATCCTCGTGACGGGACCATTGGCAGTCGATAAGACGGTTTACGTAAGCAGGTACGGACCGCAAAACATGGACGTTACCAGCGTGCTGGAAGGCATTCAAGGCTACGTCGGCAATCGCGCTAAAGTAGACTTCGCCCTTGGCAGCGAAGTCGTGGATGAGAACTGGCCTGAGAGCGAAATCATTCCCACGCCGCTTAAGAATGAGGAGCAGAAGCTCATAGATGAAGCGGTGACGAAAGCCAAAAAGTCGGACGTTGTGATTGCCGTCATGGGAGAGGATGAAAAGCGCTGTGGGGAAAGCAGGTCGAGGACTGCTCTGGGGCTTCCCGGAAGGCAACTGCAATTGCTGCAAGCCCTTAGGGCGACCGGAAAGCCAATCGTGCTGGTCCTCATCAACGGAAGGCCGCTTACGATCAATTGGGAGAACCGATACATTCCCGCCATACTCGAGGCTTGGTTTCCGAATGTGAGAGGTCCCGAAGCGATCGCGCAGACCCTATTCGGAGATTCCAATCCTGGGGGCAAACTTCCGGTGACCTTCCCCAAGTCGATCGGACAAGTGCAGCTGAGCTTCCCCTTTAAGCCAGGCTCGCACGCCGGACAGCCAGCAACTGGCCCGAATGGAGTAGGCAATACCTCCGTACTAGGTCCCCTCTTTCCATTCGGTTTTGGGTTGAGCTATACAATTTTTGAATACACGAATCTCAAAATCACTCCCGAAGAAGGCAAGACTCGCCAAGAAATCAAGGTTTCGGTGGATGTGACCAATACCGGCAAGATGAAGGGGGATGAAGTGGTGCAGTTATATATAAAAGATGTCGTTAGCAGCGTGACGGTTTATGAAACTCAGCTAAGAGGTTTTGAAAGGGTGACGCTCGAGCCGGGGCAGAGCGCAACGGTGACGTTCAAACTTCAGCCGGAGGACCTGCAGCTATTGGACAAAGCTATGAACTGGGTGGTGGAACCCGGCGATTTTGAAGTCCTGATAGGTTCCAGTTCAGAGGATATTAGAGCGAAAGGCGTATTTAGTTTAGAAAAGTGAAAGACTATGAAGATAAGATTAAAATGCCTTTCATTAGAGTTTTGGCCATAATTCTGGTGACAGGACTGTTGTCCTGCGATGCGGCAAAAGAGGAATCAATTCCCAATGCAGCTATAGATACTAAACATGCGGACCATGCTGTCTCTTTGTTTAATGGAAAAGACCTGAGCGGTTGGTATACCTACCAGCGAGAGCCAGAACCTAGCTCGGAGGTAGAGGGTCTGAAAAAAGAAGATGGAAAATATATAGAGCCTATTGGATTGAATAAAGATCCTTTGAATGTCTTTACTGTAGTAGAAGAAGATGGGGAGCCCGCCATTCGTATTTCCGGTGAAGTATTTGGTATCCTCGTCACGGAACAAGAATTCGAGAATTTCCATCTGAGTATGGAGTTCAAGTGGGGAGAAAAGAGATACCCGCCTCGTGAGGATAAGAAACGGGATAGCGGTGTTCTCTACCACTCCGTTGGAAAGGAGGGAGCGGCCGGACGCGTGTGGATGCGATCAGTGGAAATACAAGTTCAGGAAGGAGATACCGGCGATTTATGGTGTGTGGACTTGACCGCTGCCAATGTTAGGGCCGTTCAGCTGGAGAATGGGAAGTTTCAATATAATCCTCAAGCCGAGTTTAAGGGTATACAGCAATTCGGCAACAGCCGCTATTGCCAGAAATCCGAAGACTTCGAGAAGGAAAACGGGGAGTGGAATCGATTGGATGTCTACGCTTACCGCAGAGAGAGCATTCATGTTGTCAATGGGCGAAAGAACATGCATCTTACCGATATTGGCCAGTTCGTGAACGGCGAGCTCGTGGCGTTGACGAAAGGAAAGATCCAAATCCAGTCCGAGGGAGCGGAAGTTTTTTATCGGGACATCGCGATCCAACCTATTGAAGGAATTCCTGAAAACTTGGAGATTTTCCAATAGATGATTTTCCCAAGGTGTAGACGGGGAGTGAGTTGTTTGAAAAACTTTTAGTCTCTGCGAACTTCAGCGACTTGTCTTTCGCAGCTCGCAGAGCAAAGTATCATCTTAAAAATTTATTCAATGCTAAGAATCGCTTCTATTTTGCTGGCAGCTATGCTGTTTTTGAGCGCGGCTTGCTCCGAAACGAAAGTTCAACCTAATGTTCTCCTGCTTTGCGTGGATGACCTGCGTCCGGAGCTCGCTTGTTACGGGGCGGAGTATATTAAGTCCCCGAACATTGATAAACTCGCAACTAGGAGCCGTATCTTTAATGCGCATTATGTGCAGGCGCCCACTTGTGGAGCGTCTCGCTTCGCAATGCTTACCGGCCGGTATGGGCCATCGGATAATCAGGCTCTTTTTCGTCGCGCTGAAGGATTGGATACGAATTCCTCTGATTATAGCCCGAGTTTGCCTGCTTTGTTTCGATCCAATGGATACACGACGGTGGCGGTGGGAAAAGTCTCGCATCATCCTGGCGGCATGGGCGGCGAGCGATGGAATGATACTTCTATTATTGAAATGCCTGAGGCTTGGAGCAGGCAGCCGTTTGAATCGAGAAAGTGGCTCGATCCTCGTGGATTCATGCACGGATTGGCGGAAGGCGAGGTCCGTGGTCCTCAGCGTCAGACGATGGATGTTTATCAGTCATACGATGGTCCTGATAGCGGCTACCCGGATGGAATCACGACGGAGATCGCTTTAAAGGAGCTTGAGGAACTATCGAAGAATGAAGAGCCCTTCTTTCTTGCCGTGGGCTGGTTGCGGCCCCATTTGCCTTTCGGCGCTCCAGCTCGCTATGTGGACCTTTATGAAGTGGAAGCATTGCCCGAAATTCCGTATCCAGCTAAGCCAGACTGGAGAACCACCTGGCATGGGTCCGGAGAATTCAAGCGATACAATCGATGGGGTAAGGATCCGCTAGTGGATTTGGATTTCGCGATGGAGCTTAAGCGATATTATGCTGCCAGCGTTTCCTATGCCGATGCTCAAATTGGCCTGGTGCTTGAACGCCTGGAAGAGCTTGGTTTGGCTGAAAATACCATCATCGTGTTGTGGGGCGATCACGGCTGGCATCTGGGCGAGAGAGGGATTTGGGGCAAGCATTGTCTTTTCGAGGAATCTTTGCGATCGCCGCTCCTGATCTCCACTCCGGACATGGCCCATGCGGGCGCCGCAACCGAACATATCGTAGAAACAGTCGACCTGTATCCAACATTATGTGACTTGACAAGTATTGTCCCTCCCGATGATCTGCCCGGCGAATCGCTGCGCTACGCCCTTGACAGTCCGGGAGGAACGCAAGGTCAAGCATTCAGCTACTTTGGCGCTGCAGAGACTTTGCGCTACGCCCGTTTTCGCTATATCGAACACGAAGATGGATACGTTGAACTCTACGATCATCATTCGCCTCAAAAGGAGTCGCGAAATGTTGCTAACGAACATCCGGAAATCGTGGAGAAGATGAAGAAAGAGTTGGATTGGCGATCGAACAAGCGCTGAACCGTGAAAACCGCTGAAAACGAATCGATAAAAATGAATGAAGAAGCCCGAGGGAGTAACAAACTCCTTCTTCGAAGTTGAAATGATGAGCAGCGCTAGACTTTTTCTTTGGTCGATAACCGCGGCGTTGGCGGGCTTTCTTTTCGGTTTCGATACCGTGGTCATCTCCGGGGCGGAGCAGGCGATTCAAGATTTGTGGGGTCTGAGCGCGGGTCTTCATGGCTGGGCCATGAGCGCCGCTCTTTGGGGTACGGTTTTGGGATCTTTAGTCGCCGCTTGGCCAGCCGACAAACTGGGGAGAAAGCGGACGCTGCTCTCGATCGGCATGCTCTACTTCGTGTCGGCAGTCTGGTCGGCGATGGCGACGGACGTGTATTCATTCATCGTCGCGCGCTTCATCGGCGGCTTGGGGGTAGGCGTCTCTACGGTGACGGCTCCCTTGTTCATCTCGGAAATCGCTCCGGCGAAATACAGGGGCCGACTGGCGGGGATGTTTCAGTTCAATATTGTATTCGGCATTTTGATCGCTTTCGTCTCCAATGCCTTGCTGGGCGGCGTAGGCGAGAATGCCTGGCGCTGGATGCTGGGGGTCGAGGCGATTCCCGCGATTCTCTACAGTGTAATGTGTTTGGGACTACCGGAAAGCCCTCGCTGGCTGATCGGCCGAAAAGACGATCGTGAAGGAGGTTCGGCGGTGCTGCGAGTGATTCATCCGGAAAGCAGCGAAGAGGAGATAGCAGCCAAGGTGGATGAAATAGCGAATGCTTCCCACAAGCCAACCAGTACGGGAGGCTTTTGGACAAGGCAGTTGAGAATTCCGATTCTATTGGCTTTCTTTATCGCCTTTTTCAACCAGCTCTCGGGAATCAACGCTGTTCTTTACTTTGCGCCGCGGATATTCGAGATGACGGGCTTGGAGGAGAAAGCGGCTCTCTTGCAATCAGTAGGAATCGGACTCGCCAATCTCGTATTCACTTTCGTAGGACTTTGGCTGATTGATCGCGTAGGCAGGCGCACTCTGCTGTTTATCGGCTCTGCCGGCTATATCGCCTCTCTAGGACTTTGTTCCTGGGCGTTTGCCTCCGAGAGCTTCGCCATTGTTCCCGTTTGCATTTTCGCATTCATAGCGTCCCATGCCGTTGGGCAGGGCGCTGTCATCTGGGTGTTCATCTCGGAGATCTTTCCTAATCTGCACCGGGCTCAGGGGACTTCTCTGGGTTGCTCTACACACTGGGTCTTCGCTGCCCTGCTAACTCTGTTCTTCCCTTCCATGGTTGAAGCTTTCCCGGCTAGCGTGGTCTTCGGATTCTTCTGCTTCATGATGATGCTTCAGCTGATTTGGGTAAAAGTATTCGTCCCTGAGACCAAGGGAGCTTCGCTGGAGGAAGTGGAGGCTAAGCTGTAAACCATCCTAGGGAAGTTTTCTTATTAGTGTAGTTCCTCGTTGAGGCTCACGGTGATTTTCCACATTTGCCCAAGACCGTGGGAGCATAGGCGTCCATGATATCTTCTAGAGCGGAGCGAATTCCGTGGGATGCCCGTCTTCGGTTTGCGTACCAGCAAAACCATGCTGTGGCACATTTTCACTTCCGGATAATAAAGGATGTGACTGACAGGATCTCTGTGTGATAAATTGAGAGTATGTGGCGTCAGCCATGAGAAGCCTTTTTAGATGATAAAGACCGTGCTTCGCATAAAAGCTACGCAGGTCATTCTTCGCCTGCACTTCGCTCCGGCGAAGAATGGTGGCGAGACCCAGAATCGAACTGGGGACAC
>JANQRT010000056.1 GCA_028284385.1 Opitutaceae bacterium
CCTTCACCACTTTGTCAATCTTACTGATTACTTGTTCTTCAACATCATCACGCAGCTTGCCGTACGGGTTGTCGCCCGTTCGCTCCCATAAATCGTCAGGGTAGAGCCACACAACGGTGAGCCCCATTTTCTCGTAGACTATCCTCTTTTTGTCGATGCCCTTCATGTACTCTGGATCGTCGGTTCGCCCGACGTATTCGACGATGATTCCCGAGTCGTAGAGATGAAAATCAGGGTGCCAGATTCGGTCGGTTCGCTCACTCGTGTATTTCTTTGGAACGTGCAGATCGTCTTCATAGCCGAATCGGATGCCGTTACTCTCAAGAATGTCTGCGACCACCGCTTCGCTCTGTGAACGATAGGGTGACGAGGCGCTCGCAGTGGCTTTGTCAGCCGGGCTACGAAATTGAATACCGTAATCTTGGACACTTGTTTCTAGGCCGCTGTATACCCCTCTTTTCATGGTGAACGAGAGGCGGCACTGGTATTTATGTTTTTCGGTAGTTCAGGATTGTCTAGCGGAGTCCACTACCTCGGGATTATCGAGCATTGCAGTGATTCTCGTATCAATGTCCGCCGCAATAGAGGCGATCTCTGCGAGTAGCGAACCAGTCGTGTCGGGAGTCGCATCAGGTGTTTCCATTCAGTAGATGGCGCATTCTGCCCTTAAAAGGAATCAACCGATTTCTGCGACTTCAGGGGAACGTGCCGTTTCGAGCAAACCGTCCCGCGCCAGTTTAAGAATCCGTGCATTCATTTCTTTGAGCGCTGCGAATTCTTGCTTCGTATGCTCTGCTTGTTGCTCCAGTTGCCGGATTCGTTTTTCGTACTGGTCTCGTTCGCTTTCAGGAAGGTCATGAACGCCGTAGACCTTTTGGATGATCGATTGCTTCATGTCGTTATTGTCGAGATGGATGTAGACATTTTCATGTTTGCTGCCCGGCTGATGGCCAGCGAATTTGTTGAACTCGATACCCTGGACGCCACGGCATCGAAGTTCGGTTAGTCGGGTGTGCCGAAGAAGATAGGGATACACATTTCGTTCGATACCGGCCTTGCGGGCTAGGCTCTTAATGATCCGATTGATATACGATACCGAAATCGATTTCGCTCGATTGGGCCGTGAGCCGATGATCGATGGGAAGATATAGTCGGACTCCTGTGGGTCGGAATATGCCCATTCGGACTTCCAACGCTTCAAATGCTTGATTGCCTCATGGACGGGCAAGTCCCGATCGTCATTTGTTTTCTTGGAATAGAGATGGATTTCTTTTTGTTGCCAACTAATGTCGCCCCATCGCAGGTCGCGAATTTCTTGGGGGCGTCCAGCCGTCTCGTACAACAAGACCAAAAGTGCTTTGTCCCGCAGCCGTTCGGCACCGTGAAGCATGTTCTGAATCTCTTGCTCAGTCAACAGAACAGACTTGTTGACACGCCGCTTGTTGACCAAGTAGTTCGATGGCACCTTCAAGGGTTCGAGCATATCGAGGTCACGGTAATGCCATTTCAAGAATCGTCTCACCACTTTGCGGATTTCTATTTTCGTGTGCTCTTCATAGGGCGCATTTTTCACCAACCCCCAAAACGCAATCGCATCGGCCTGTGAAATCGAATCGAGTGGCTTTTCGACAATGTCACGAAAATGCAACAGATATCTGCGATACTTGGCCAGCCGACTTGGCCCCGCAGTCATTCCGCAGAATTGCAGGTAGCTAGCCAGGAGTTCTCGGTCACGGGCCGTCAAACTGGATTCAATCGCGACTTGTTTTTTGTTGTATCGTGGGTAGTGCTGCTTCATGGGATCGACAAGAATGCCAAGCCATTTAAGTCTTCAACTGAAGTGTTGCGAAGAGGGGGTTCTTTGCAAGAAGTTAAACGCTCCCGCCGGGACGGTACCAAAATGCAAAGAATCCCCCCATTTCGCCAGCGGCATTCTTTTGTACTCTTCCAAAAGCACTCTCCTATTTAACTCTTTCGGTCACTTTGGAGTGCAGGTCATCACGTTCGCAAAGCACGATGCTAATAACACCGCCGGCAATTCCAGCAGCCTTCGACTTCTTTGCGATCCGCCGGACAGTCGGTTTCGTGGCGCGGGACTTGGGCGGAGTAGTTGGTGAGGTGACCGTGAACGGGAAACGTCACGGCAACTTCGAGCGGAGCGGGCGGATCGTTTGGGCACCGCAGATACGTTCGTCGATCAATGGGTACGTCATCCTGCACGTATTACAATGCATATGCAGGCGTGCTGGCATCCAATGAATACATGAATGACGGAATCGCCTGATGGGTATCTACTTGCGCGCGTGATTCCCCAGTAGGAGCCACCGAACTGATTGACATCGGAAAGAAGCTCAGTGTGTTTGGAAGGGCTTCTCCCGACCCGGCGATGCGAATATTGCGACCGGCGGCTTCGTCGACCATCTTGCGGGCAACATGCTCGGGGTCAAGTTGAATCAATCGATCGATGGCTAGTGCCTTTACAACCGATTTACGGTAATACTGTCTACCTTGTGCGGCGTAGCACACCTGGGCACAGATATCTGTCGGGGCACAGTTGAGAAATGGAAGATCGAGTGATATCGAGCACTTCTGATTGGTAGAGAGGACGGGCAAGTCCCAGCGCATTCGAGCAGCGATCTCCTCTTCTGAAATGGCCTTCTCTTTTCCCAGCCGCCGCTTGAAGAGGTTTCTTGCGCTGCCCGATTCGTTGCTCATCCCCGGTCAGGGGATGCGGTGTATAAAAAGAAGGAACTGGATTAGATAGCTTCGGGGTATATTGCGACTCAAGAATGGTCCCTGTCCTGAAAGAATTTCCTTCTTGCGAGAAGTTCCTCGTAATTCTCACGGATTCTCTTGGTGACTGGATTCCTTCCAGATGGCGAATTGCTGACAATCTCCAAGGCGTGCTCAAAATGCGATTCGGCTTCTGCGTAACGGCCCACAAACAAGAAGAGCGACGCCAGATTATTGAGAGGCCAAGCTAGACTGATATGGTCGCCGCCGTGCGTCCTGCGGATAATTGCCATTGACTCTTTGCAGACTAGCTCGGCTTCACTGTAACGGCCCATTGACAGGTAAAGCTTCGTGAGATTATTGAGGAGGACGGTGTAATTGGGCTCATCTTCTCCAAGAGTCCCGAGAAAAATCCCCTGAGCCTGCTTGTATAAGTCCTCAGCTTTAGAAAATCGTCCCATTGACTCGTACAGAGACGCAAGGTTGCTGAGTTGCATGGCGAACTGTGAATGTTCTTCGCCAAGTGTTCTTCGCAGGATTCTGAGGGTTTGCTCGTAAAGCTGCTCGGCGTGAGCCCAATATTCTATGCGATGATAGACTAACGCGAGGTTGTTGATTGGCGCGACTAATTCCAAATCATTTTCGCTGACGGCCTTACTGGCAATCTTGAGAGACTTCATATAATACAGCGAAGCTTCCTCCAAGAATCCGAGGTCTTGGAGACACACCCCAAAATCATTGGCTAAAGTCATCGCCTCCGCAAAAACAAAGTCGTGTTTGTCTACAAACTCCAACACTCTTCTGATATGGGATGAAAGCCGAAAAAAAGTTCGTTCATCCTCGACTGCATCGACCGGCAAAGCAGCAACCGCTGCACGGACGACTCGTTGTAACCACACTCGCCTTTCCTCTTTGGGCAGAACATCCATGCTTATTTGCTGGAGGAGGCGATGCACGGCAAAGGTGTTGTTCTCCTTAATTCGTATCAGAGATGACCGGTCAAGTGGCTCAAGAACTCTGTGGAGTAAGAATGGGTCATCTTTTACGCCCTGGAGTGCGTTAGCAATCGCTGCTCCCAATTTGGCCCCGCCCATTGTTATGAGCTCAAAGGGAATATCGTCCTGATTTAGAAAAGCAGAACAACGCAGGAGGTCGGCACTTGCAGGACTCTCCTTCTGTACCGTCTCGACGTTTAGCGACCACGTCGTTGCGACCGAGTCTTCGTAATCGCGTGCTGTCGCATCTCCTCGCTCAAGTAGTGCCGTCGAATGGTTGTGGTAGTGTGTCAAATAATCTGAAAATGTAGATGTTGATCCAGCAAGGTAGGAGCCTGCTTGCTCAAGCGCGAGCGGTAGGCCAGCGAGAAGTTTGACAATGTTCTTTGCTTGGGCCAGCTCTTCGCCACCGACATCCTTGCGGCCTGACCTAGCCAGTAGAAAGCTAAGTGAATCTGTCTCGCTCAAGGCACTCAATTCAACGACATCGTTGCGGGACAATCCAAGTACCGGAATAACATTCGCGCGGGAGGTTACAAGTATGTGCCCGATTACATTCTGGGGAACGTATTTGCTAAGAACGCTTGGCATGTCGGCATTGTCAAAGATCAATAGCCAATTTGATTCGTTCGATAACCACTCTAAGACTGCAATGCGAGCATCCTCGGGTGTGATAGTTCCGTAGCGAGGCCAGAGTTGGTGGAAAATGGCGACGAAGCCTTTAGCAAGGTCTTCTTCTTTGTCCGCCCTAACCCAGAAAATTGCTCTGTACTGGTCGCGATACTTATAGGCGTATGTAACTGCAGTTTCAGTCTTTCCGATACCTCCCAGTCCACGGATGCACTGACCAAGACCCACCGCATTCTTCTCGGAGAGGCTATTGCGAAGTTTCGCAAGGACTGCACTACGCCCTCGGAAGAATATGTTTTCCCGATACGGGACATCAAAAATCAGGCGGGTGCTCGCCGATGGAAAATCATGTACCTGCGGGCATTTCAAGAGAGGGACGACTGATTCCAGCCCAGGACCAGTCGAGCTCTCTAAGAACTCCACGAGTTCCGACACCCTGCTCATGACTGCTGCACGCTGGGTTACGTATTTCGATGCCTCAGGAATACGGCTTACGAGTTCATCAATGCTAGAGGAGGTCAGTCCGTACAAACAGTCGAGCAGTTGAGTTCGTTTTGTGTCGTCATCAGGGATGTGATCTTGGTGAGTATTAGGCGGCTCCCGCTTGCGTGTTTCGGGCAGCTCGTTGTTCATTTTGCACCAGTGGTTATTCAGTAGAAAGGCTTTTAACTATGGGCCGCCGCAGTAGAACTATATGATTCACGAACCAACCCCAGAAGAACTGGCAAGAATACCAAAGTTAGGAGCAACAGGTCATTTGCCTAGGAGCGAGAAGGCGATCGCGATGAACCTTACTTTCCTCAGTTCACAATGGCACTTAATCGAATACAGTCATGTAGATGGGACAGCATTTGGGTTTTATATGCCGGAGTACGCTGTAGATAAAATAAAGTGGGGATACATTGACTATGGAGCATTACGCGATTTGCACATTGACGGTTATGAAGTTGAAAGGAACGTAAATTGGGATGCGCGTAACACACTCAGCGACATCTCTGCTATGATTAACAGCGTTGACCGATTACTTATCGGTTCCAGCTTGAGGTGTACCTATGTCAGAAACATGATGCGTAGTTCTGTGAACTAATCCAGCACAGTTCTAGAAATCAACAATGGCTTCTAGGCCTGGACCTTGCATACTCTCCACGAAGTCGATCAATTCAGAAATGCGTCTGGCGACTGGTGCATCTTTGGTGACGTACTTCAACGCCCCGACGCGAGTCACGATCTCATCAACGGCCGGAGGAGAGAGCCCAAAAAGATAGTCGAGGACTTGGGCTCGATAGGTAGCGTCCTGAAATACGATGTAGAGTTGCTCGTGATTATCGCACGGGATGTTTGCGAGCGCTTTTCGCAAATCATGCTCCGTAGTATCATTGACGGCCTTCTTATTCGACTCAGGTAGACTACGAAAGCGAGAAGCAACTTCAGACGCAAAAGTTGCTGGAACTTTGACCCATGGCGATAGCTCGAATCCGACCAATAAAGACTTCAGTGCGGAATCGAGTAACTTCTTTCTTGCAGAGTCTCCCATGTTTTGCACTTACTCCGTGAACAAATCCAGAACATAGATGCCGCCAGCATACCGCCCTTGAGCCAAATTACAAGATGGCAATCGTGCAGTATTGACCTCGGTCTGATTACGGAATCCGCGGCGGCACTTGTGGCAGGCCGTTCACGCTTGCCCCATTAAAATACTTGCTCAGGCACTCTTCTTGGCAGAAGGTGAGCGTGTCATCTAGGGTGATCACACCCCTGGGGCCGCTGACGCCTTTTTCTACGGTCAACAAGTCGCCGCCATATTGGATTGGGCGTTGGCATTCGTCGCACGTCAAACCCTTCTCTTCTTCATCCATGGTGGTTGCGTCTCCTTTCATGTTTTGAATGAAGAACAGGTGCTTGAAATAGAATGAACTGGTGTGCTCTTGCTCCGGCTTGAGAAACGGTTTTTTGGCTTTTTGTTCGTTTCTGGATAAGAACGAATCGGAGTTTATCCTGTTGCAGCGGGGTCTGGTACAACCTGCACATTTAGGACAATTCAGTTCAACAAAATTTAACTCTTCACGATCCAAGAGTTCATGAAGTCCCATGGTTTATCTCGGTTTTCAGGAACTCCCT
>JANQRT010000061.1 GCA_028284385.1 Opitutaceae bacterium
TAGCGAGTGAACCCATCATCAATAGCTTGTTTGCCAGCCTCGCAAATTGCCGGAAATGTCGGAAAATCCGGCTGCCCGATCTCAAGGTGCACGATGTCCCGCCCTTTTCGCTCGAGCTCATTAGCGAGAGCCATCACTCGATAGGCCCCTTCTGGCTGCAGGTTGTCTACTCGATCAGCAAATCCGAAATCCACGAGCCCAAAAAACAGAGCCTACGATTTCAAATCAAACTATATTCTCGAATCTCAAGGCTTTGAATCCCCGAAGTATTCGCCCTAGATTCCCGTAAGATCCATTTTCTCGAGAAGGCGCAAAAAAAGCCCGCTAAACTAGCGGGCGAAAATCAAATCGTTAGTTCCGACTAACTAGAAGCGAAGCGTAATCGCATCCCAATCAGAATCCAAGTCAGCTGGCAAACTCGAACTAAGGACGGATTCATGCAAGGCTCGCCTGACGGATTTGCTCTGGCCAGGGAAGCTGACAGCGACGGTGTCGTACTTGAAGCCAAGATCACTTAGAGGATGCTGATACTTTCTCATCAAGGAATCCGTAACTCCTTGATCCCCGCTGAAGGCAATCATCTGACTTGGATCGAATCCCTCAAAAGGAGTCTCGATTTCAAGGGTATAGTTCGTTTCCGGCACGACAGTGATTGACTCGTCGAGAGTCGCTACGGGAACCATTTGCGCTTGCTGAGGCGCAACCGAGCTCGCCAGGGTCACTGGGGACTCCACTACCGCTCTTTCACGAACAACTTCGCGAGCGGGAATGTAGGCAGGAGCCTCATCAACGTATTCCGCAACCTCAAATACAGGCTGCTCCATGACTGTCGGCACATTTTGAATCGCTCTTGCAGGATCTTCCTGCAGAGCCACCACCTTCGCTTCAGGCGAAGCGCTGTAGTGCTGAATGGCCACGAAACCAAGAACGCCACAAGACGCTGCAGCACAGCAAACGGCCGAAAATAACTTGAATCGAGATCCGAAGGTCGACTGGGTCAATGATTCGTCCACCGGCTGAGTCTGGAGAGTAAGGCGTTCCTTACGCTTCAGCTCTTGCTCAAATTTAGTCCAAAATTCAGGAGAAGGCTTCTCTTCGCGCTTCGCGCTCAGGAGCTCATCTAACGTGAATTTGCGATCGGTCTTTCGCATCGGTGTTTTTAGACACAAAACTCTGCTAAGCATTCAAAAATTCTTAGGAAATTTTAAATTTCCGTTAAGAAAGGTGAATCGAACACCCCAATAAAGCTCTCAATCCAGCAAGAATAGCAAGCCTTTCGAGTACTTTTTGATCTGCTGTTCTGAAGGATCATCCGAGAGATTCGCGAGCATATCGGCGATTTTCACCTGCCTTGCCAGAGGATTGGCCTTTACTCCCT
>JANQRT010000019.1 GCA_028284385.1 Opitutaceae bacterium
ACCTCTCGAAGCAAAATACACTACCTTCAGGATTCCCAAGAAAAGCGGCGGCGAAAGGATAATCAAAGCCCCAAATCCAAGGCTGAAGAAACTACAGACTCATCTCGCTCATTGGCTCTACGCCTGTCTTGCTGAAATCGAAGAAGAACGCGATGCCACACCTGTCTCCTATGGTTTCAGAAAAGAAGGAACGATTGCCGCGAACGCGAAACGTCACAAGCGGCGGCGCTATGTTCTGAATCTCGACCTCGAAGATTTCTTCCCTACCTTTAATTTTGGTCGAGTGCGGGGCTTCTTTCTCAAGGACAAGTCATTTGAGCTGGAGGAAGAGGTCGCCACCACCATTGCTCAGATTGCTTGCGATGGAAAAGCTCTTCCTCAAGGTAGCCCGTGCTCTCCTGTCATTTCCGAGTTAATCGGACAGATTCTTGATCTACGGCTTCTCAGGTTCGCAAGAAAGCACGGTGTAAGATATTCGCGCTACGCGGACGACATAACCTTTTCGACGAACCAGAAGAAATTTCCGCCTGCTCTCGCGCGCCAAGACTCTTCCAATCTATCGAAGTGGACATTAGGCGTCGAACTGGTGCAAGCAATCGAGCGCGCTGGATTTAAGATTAATGCAAGCAAGACCCGTATGCATTGCAGGGGTAGCCGCCAGATGGTGACTGGCCTCGTTGTTAACGAGAAGGTCAATATCAGAAGTGAATATTATCGCAAGGCCAGGGCAATGTGTGACTCCCTGTTTCAAACAGGATCGTATTTCAAAACCGTTATTTCTCCAGACTGCTCCGATGAAGAACCGAAGCCTGACCTGACAGACAATCTCAATCCGCTCGAAGGCATTCTAAGTCACATTTATGATGTGACCCAAAGCGAAGAGCGTAGGTGCGTTGCTAAACAGCGCGAGGAGCCGAGGGCTATCAGGGTGCTCTATCGGCGTTTCCTGTTCTACAAATACTGCGTAGCGCCAAGATTTCCGCTCATTATTACTGAAGGGAAGACCGATCCGGTCTATCTGAGAGAAGCGATCAGGCACAGGACTGGCAATCACCCTCGGCTTGGCAAGCCAGGATCGGACGGTTTCGAGTTTGCTGTTCGGTTCTTCAACTATCGAGGACAGGCGCACGAAATCATGGACCTTGGAGGCGGATCGGGCGATTTGAAATCTGTCCCACTGGACTATTTGCGGAATCTAGACGCAACGAAAAAAGGTCGGAAGCCATTTAAGAACAAACCTATGGCGTATCCGGTTATTCTCGTTATCGACAATGATGATGGCCTCAAGCCGATTGCGAGTACGGTGAAGAAAGTCTTTGGTGTATCAATCACCCTCAATTCGACCGCTGATTTCTATCACATCACAGAGAACCTGTATCTGGTCAAAACGCTCGAAACTAGAGGGCAGAGCTGTATTGAAGATATGTTCTCGCAAGAGCTAAGAGATACGCTCCTCAATGGGAAGAAGTTAAGCATCAAAGCGAAAATCGATCCTCAGACCGAATACAGTAAAGAGGTTTTTGCAAATTCGGTGGTCAAACCGAATGCGGAAAAGATCGACTTTTCGGGCTTTGATCCGCTGCTTGGTCGGATTGTAGCTGTGTTAGACCATTATTCACCACAATGAGGCTACGTAGAGAGCGAAACGACCTATCAATAGGTCTTTCTAACTATTGTGAGTGATCAATCGGCAATTCGATTGCTGAATCTAATCCAGTTCCCTCGATCGCTGCAGCTACCGTAGGTCCGGCGCAGCTGGCGAAGCGATACCAGCTGCAGGATCCAATGGAAGTCCCCCCGCCTTGTAATCCCCGCCCGATTGTCGTGAACTGTCCCGGTGGCCGGTCGCGTCCGCGTTTCGGCCGGTCCCATTTCCCTCCGTTCCTTGATGAGGTTCCGTCATGCCCGTCGAACCGTTTCCGTTGATCGAGATTGCCGGGCCGCCGCGCGAGCGGGGGT
>JANQRT010000022.1 GCA_028284385.1 Opitutaceae bacterium
TCCTCTCCTTCCTTGCCGCTACTGTAAAAGCCTACTTCGGTTCCTGCCGCGAAGTAAAACGCGTCTCCGGCCTGGCAGGGGTGCCTTTGAACGTTGCCCCATTTGTCGAGCCCGGCGACCATGTAGCCGTAGCCTCTCAAGACGTAGTACATTTCCTCTTGCGTCGGGTGGCGATGAGGCTTGTTGGTCCCTCCAGGAGAGAAATCCATCAGGAACAGGCTCACCATTTGGTAGGCCGCAGCAAGCCTGTCCCGAGCGCTTTCAGTGGTACCCATAAGGAGCTTGTATTTGGTGGTTGGGCCGTGACTGCCGAGCACCAGAAGCTTTACTTCGTCTGCGCTAGCCAGCTGCAGTTCGTCCGTAGGCTTTACTTCGACTTCTTTGGGTATCGAATATCCCATGACAAGGATCTGAATCGGGTCTTCGTTCCCGTTTCTAATTCCATGGTTCACGCCTACTGGTAGATACATGAAGTCATTTTCCTTTATCTCTGCTTCCTTGTCTCCATAAATCAAGGTTCCTTGCCCAGCTGTTACATAGTATATTTGTTCCTCGTCTGGATAGCTGACCACGTTGCTGGAGCCATCCTTGTAGACCGTCAGTTCACCAAAACGAACAACGCCATTGAGCAGTTTTCCCTGTTTGTCGCCTTTCCCGAAAATCGGTTTATAGTAGGCCGTTTCCGTTCCCTCCGTTAAGTCGTCCGCCTGCGGTTTAATGAGGGAAATGTTTCTAAGCAAAAACAGCTGGTCTGAAGCCGTCGCTGTCGAGCCTAGCGAAAACAGAAGCCAAACAGCCAGACTGATTGAATTGCGGAGTGGGGTAGTCATATCCCGCAGGTTAAGACTGTTGTGATATTTTTCTAATAAAAAAGCGTTTCAGGCGTGAAAATCGTTTTGTAACCGAATAATTTCAATTTCCCGGTATCGGGTGGATCCATTTACTTGATGCCTTTTCTCTTACTGAAATCAGAAAGGTCTCGTCGTTTTTGAAATGAGTTTATCAATACGCCGCCTGTTCCTATTTCTTTTCTCGTGGAGCTTTCAACGCGTTTGCGTAAAGGATCGATGCGTCGGTGATCTGATCAGGCGAACCTCCTGATTTACGATTCAGCAATTTGCCATTGGAGTCGTAATAGCGGATCTCCATCCGTCGATTGTCGAGAGGGCCTTTGAAATCCAGAACCAAAAAGTTTCTTTGACCAACGCGATCAACATCCGGCTCATCAAAAATGTCGTATCGGCTTTGATTGTTTCTTCGACCCTCCCATGAGCCCGAGGTTAAAGGAGAGGTGGTGATCTCGTGAAGTGTGTACCGTTCTCCCTTAATGCCTGCTCTGCCAGGTATCCCCGGCGCGCCGCCACCAACGTATTCAATTTTGTTCACTTCACCGAAATGGACGTCTCCTGACAGAAAGACTACTCCATCGATGCCTTCCTCGACGATGCGATCGACGAGGTACTTCCACTCGTCATTAAGATTCTGATACTCGTAGCTATCCAATACTTGGTTCCCAATGCATATGATATTGAAGCGGGCAGGATAGCTCCTGAAATCGCTAGACATCTGGCTTTGAGCCCAGACTAGCTGATTGACGAGCCATTCCATCTGGCCCTTGCCGATCTTGTGTTTCTCTTTTCCAAAGGGCTTTGGATTCGAGGTGGCGCTGGTCAGATAATTTCGATTGTCCAGCAAATAGAAATTGGCGTCTCCCCAGTTGAAGAAAGTGAAAATACCAGGGGTCTCTGGCAGACCCGAGCTGGGATTCGCCCAAAACAGATCGAATACTTCCTTCGCGATCCCTTTGAGGGGGAAGCTGCTGCCAATATCGTTAGGTCCGTAATCGTGGTCGTCCCAAATAGCGAAATGGTGGGCGTTGGCTAGGAGGCCTCTCAACTCGGGGATGGCTCTATCGTGAGTCCATCGATGAATCATTCCTTCGCGACTTTCGAAATCGTTCTCCCGATAGTAGACATTGTCGCCCAGCCAAAGCATGAGGTCAGGCCTTTTCTCGTAGATCGATTCGAAAATGTAGTAGTCTCCGCCATACGGATCTCCTCCCTCGCGATCGTAGCCTTCTTCGTTGATGAAGGCGCAGCTTCCTGCGGCTACGCGAAAGTCGAAGATGGAGTGGCGCGAATCGCCATCGGGAATAAATCGCCAACGTGGTTTTACCTGGAAACGTCTAGGGACTTTGATGTTGGCTTTGTATTCTTCGCGAAAATACGTTTCCTGAAGATCGTCGTTTACGAAGACTTCGTATTCATAATGTTGACCGGGTACTAGTCCTTTTGTAAGCGTCACTTTCGCGACATTCGCGTTGTTGGCAGTCGTTTTGACTGTAGGACTTTTGTGTCTTTCCGCCCCACTCGAATCCGATTTCCAGTACTCGATTCTCACTTCGGCCGGCTCTGAAGTTTGAGTCCAGATGGTCACGGTTTTCATGGTGCTGGTAGTAGGCATCGGACCATTTAGAAGAGCCGGACCAGCCCATACTTGAAAAGACAGGAAAATCGAGAAGCTGATGAAAAGGATGGATTTCATGGTCTCGATAGTGCTGCTGCGGTGATGAGATTCAAAGCAGAACTCGAAAAGCGACGAATCGTAACGCGTTCTTAAACTTGTCCGTGAGAGTCTCTCTAGCCTTCGAAGGCGTTAGCCGGAATACCGACCGCTCCGGGGCGACAAACGAATAGATTGCCGCTTTGCGGATGCCTGCCTAATTCCTCCTCGCTCATACCGACACTGGCGGTAGTAATGTAAAGGTCGCCTAAGTCGTCCCCTCCAAAGGCGCAAGCCGTCACTCTGGGAACCGGAAGCGGTATCTCTTCGAGAATCTCCCCTGTGTCTCGATCGAAGCATACGACGCGATTTCCGTTGAAGAAAGCTATCCAGAGATTGCCCTGAGTATCGATGGCCATGCCGTCCGGAACGCCCGGAAGCGATTCGGTGGAGAAGGCCATGCGTCGATTTGAAATGTCTCCCGTTTCTTGATGGTAGTCGAATTTATCTACTCTCTTGTTTCCTGAATCGATGTAGTAGAAAGCGTTTTCCCACCAAGTGAGACCATTGGAACAGCCGACTCCGTCGAAAAGCTGTTCGCATTTACCCTTTTTGTTCAGGCGAAAGAATCCGCCGTTTTTATCGGATCCTATTGTGCCTGCTAGCAGATTTCCAAGCGGATCGCACTTCCCGTCATTGAAACGTCCGTTCATGGAATCCTTTGACGGCGAATCCAGGACCTCTTGCGACCCCGTCCGAGGGTCGAACGCCATGAATCCGTTTTCCGTGGCGAGAATCAATCCACCTGAGCTTCTTGGAACGACAGTTCCGACTTGTATGCCGATTTCCCAGATTTCCTTTTCCCCCGTGGAGGGAGTATATCGAAGAACTTTGCCTTCTCGAATATCCACCCAGTAAAGAGAATCCTGATACCAAATTGGTCCCTCGCCTAGAGTAGACGTTCTTTCCCAAGCGATTTCCAGTTCTAAACTCATGTTGCTAGCGCTCGCATTTTTTCCACGCATGATTTGAGGGCGGGAACGGGATCTTCCGGGTCGGCTTCATATTCAAGAATAGATACGCCGTTGAAATCCTGATTTTCAAGTTCGGCCAAAAGGGCTGGCAGGTCGAGCGTACCTTCTCCTACCACCGTGTCATTCCATTGGCCATTGGGCGAGAACGTGAAATCCTTGAAATGCATCCCTTTAATCTTTCCTGAGTAGTCTTTGGCCCACTGCACTGGATCTCCATGGCGAGGTCCGATTTGCATAACCCATGCCGTATCCATGCAAAGCCCTATCTGCGGCATTCCTAAATCGATAAGCAGCTGCATAACATCAGGGCTTCCTCCGAACATGTAGCCGCCGTGCGAGTGAATTCCCACTTGTATGCCATAAGCGTCGCTCCATCCTTTTACTTGGGCAATGGCTTTGGAAAAAGTGCCGACTTTAAAATGGCAGGATACGTGTTTGGCTCCCGCTGCAGCCGCGCTTTCGAAGATCGCTTCGTCGTTCGCGTCGCCGTCGAAAGTCTCGACTCCAATGGAGACGATTGAGATCCCCGCGTCTTCGTAAATCGTGACCGCTTCTTTCCATTTCCCCACATCGTGGAAATCCGCATGGACCCGACACACTTCCACGCGTTCAAGGCCAATCTCCCTCACTTTGCTAGCGACTTCGGCGTTTTCCTTGAAGTTTCGAAAGCAGAAACTCTGCACTGCTAGTGTATCCAGAATACTCATAATGTTTCTTTCCTTGATCTAGGCGGGAAAGTTCCCAAACGCCAACAACGAAATGCGAATTAGCTCAAGGATTTCCGTCCTCGAGGAATCGAGATCTTCCCGCCTTTGGCCAGTGTGAGAGGATTCTTAAGTAAGAATCTCAGGCTGGTCTGCGTCGGTTTTTCTATAGTGAAGCGATAATGGGTGCCCTTAATTGCCTCTGAGAGAGTAACTAAACGAGATCGCTTGTCGTTGCTAATCTAGAAATGGCATATCCTTTTCCGATTCAGGTTTTTCAATTCATGTCTAGATTTAGAGCTTCCCTGTTTTTAATTGGGGTCGGTTTGCATTTGCAGGCCGCGTACTCGAGCAATGAACTCAGTATCGAACGTGTTGATACTGGAGTCTCTATCAGCTGGATTGGAAACGAGCAGCTCTATCGTTCCACTGAGGTCGGCTTTCAGGAATCTGTCCTGGTTGCTGCTCAATCTCCCTACTTTGAAAAACTGGAGCAAACGGCTTTCTTTCGCCTATCGGATAACGTGCCCAATATTCTACTACTGATTGTCGATGACTGGGGTATCGATTCGATTCCGCTTTATAACCAGGATGCCTCCGCTTCGCTACCCCCTATGCCCAATCTTGATCAGCTAGCGGCATCCGGGATTCTATTTGAAAACGCCTACGCTCAACCCACTTGTTCGCCAACGCGAGCTACCATGATCACAGGACGCTTCGCTTTTCGCCATGGCGTTGGAGCCCCTGTGTCCCAGAATGAGTCTTTATCCGAATCGGAGACGACCCTGCCGGAAGTCTTCGCCTTGGCCAATAGCCCTTATTCGGTGGCGGCCTTTGGAAAATGGCATCAGACACAAGGTCAGGCGGGAACGATAGATGATACACCGAATACGATTGGGGGCTGGCCTCATTATTCGGGAAGCATTGGAGGGGGAGTCGGCAACTACCAGAGTTGGCGTAAAGTCGTAAATGGATCTGCCACTACCGGAGTGCAGACGTATGCCACTACCGAGACTGTAAACGATGCTTCGAACTGGATCGATGCCAATCAAGGCAATCCTTGGTTCGCCTGGGTCGCCTTTAATGCGGCTCATGCGCCTTTCCATAATCCTCCTGATTCATTGCATGGCTATGAAGGCATTCCAGACGAGCCTATGGGAGCTCAACGACGGCGCGCTTATGAAGCCAGTCTGGAAGCTTTGGATACGGAGATTGGGCGACTGCTTGAATCGGTTGATCTCAGCGAAACCTACGTTATCCTTTTGGGTGACAATGGAACTCCCAACGCCGTTGTTCAACCGCCTTTTACCAATTCCCGAGCTAAGGGTTCGCTCTACGAGGGAGGTACCCATGTGCCGATGATTCTCGCTGGTCCTTCCATCACGCAGCCTGGAATGGAAGAATCGTTGGTCCATTGCGTTGATATCTTTGCGACGGTTCTGGGTATGGCTGGTATCCAATACGAGGACCATCTGCCGGCCGAGACCGTCATTGATTCGGTTTCACTACTTGATGTCCTCGGAAACGCTTCTCCAATTCGTGAATACGTCCTTTGCGAGTCTTTTGGATCGAATGCCGGAAGAATCGGCAAAGCCATTCGGGAAGGTCCTTACAAGCTAGTAAGATTGGATGACTCGGCTGACGAATTCTACGATGTCGCTTCTGATCCCAGCGAGCAGGTCAATCTGCTTTCCGGTTCTTTGAACGCGGACCAGCAGGCAGCCTATGAGAAGCTGTCAGGTTTTCTCGGCGGTCTTTAGAAATTGTAAATCCGTATTTAGAAAAGACTGGAATGTTGGGTTCGGCTTGCTTTATCGACTGACTGGCGTACCGGTTGCATCATGCTTTCCTTCAGGTCGCTTCTGTTGATCGGCATTACTTTTTCAAGCGCGGGATCGCCAGCTTTCTGTAGTGGACATTTGGATGTGAGCAATGTTGTGCCTACCTCCGATTTTCGATACGTTAGGCAATCGAGTAGCAGTTCCTTTCAGAGGCAGCGTTTCGAACCCACAAGACCAAGCTATTCGCAAACCCGGAATGTATCGAGATGGGGAGGCGCTGATCGTCTCGGTCCTCAAGCAACTCGGAATCGTTTGAGCAAACGCTATGAGCCTACGCGGCCGAAAACCACTTTCGATGATCGCTCGGCTCCTGCGATTTCCCAAACGAAGCGGTATGAACCTACGAGACCGAATCGTTCTCAAGATTTTGGCAGTTCTTCGTTTGCTTTCGAAAACTACCAGGAACCATCTTCGTCTCGGGAAAAGGGAAGCTTTTCTCCTTTCGAGAGCTATGAACAAGGAATGTCGGGATATGGCAAGTACGAGACTTTGAATTCCGGCTATCAGAACTACCAGGAAAGTAGGGGAGCAGGCCGTCGGATTCGGAAGATGGGAAGGATGATCTGCAAGCCTGTAGAATCCACGTTTAAATTTTCCAGGAAAGCGGTTTCCAACATCTCCTTTGGGTGGCTTCCGTTCCTATAGACAAGCGATTATCTGACCCAGGAAATTTAATGCTTCTCCTCTAGCTTGCCATCCGAAGCCTTGGCGAAGGCTGGCGGAAGCCGCGCGTAGCTTACTTAGATGTTTTTTGCCCGTGCGTCGCTTTCCAAGCTATGCAGGGCACGTTTCGCCAACACTTCGCTTTGGCGAAGCGTGGTGCTCAGGGCGGGATTGGATTGAACCTAAGACGGTTCAAGTCCTCCGGACTAACGCTTAGCGTTATCCCTTCTCCGCTCCTAAAGTCGCTTCGTCGAACTTCGTTCTCGTCCCTCTCAAGTCTAACTCAGAAGATTTCTGCTTTCTGGCTTGCCAGCCGAAGCCTCGGCGAAGGCTGGTGCTCAGGGCGGGACTCGAACCCGCACGGCTTGCGCCATACGCCCCTCAAGCGTACGTGTCTACCAATTCCACCACCTGAGCTCGGAAAGGCCGTTAAAAAGGAAAATAATCCCAGGGATGTAAAGAGCCAAAATAAACATTTCGCCTATTTGCTGCTATTGAATTGATTCCTTGAACATTCCTCGGTTATTACCTTACTTGCTTTACCAATTTTCTACGCGACTTATCTTCAAACTATAAACATCGGGACGCCCCTTCCGGCATCCTTTTTTACCATACGCTATGAGCGAACCTAGTTCTCAGGACCCGAAGGATCAGCCTTTATCTAATCCTATCGATCTATCCGACCTGCAAAGCTTTAGCTTTGGAACGCAATGGTCCGATGCCGGACAATCCTCCAAAGGGGAGGCGAAACCAGGCTCTCGAGAGCCAAGACGTGGCCAAAGGCAGGATCGACGCCCGGGAGGAGGCCCTCCTAGAAGAGATCGTCGCCCGAAGCGACCGGCCGCATCTCGATCCGACTCCCGCGCCCAGCATTCCCATGATCGGCGAGATAGCTACTCTAGAGGAGGGGGAGACCGTGGCGAGCGTAGTGGCGGTTATCGTCGGCAAGGAGGAGATCGACCTCAGCGACCGTTCCAGGAGATCCCTTACGAAAGCGAGATTTTCGAGGTTGGCTTTTACCCCGAAGACAACGCTTTCAGCACGGTCATCAAGGCCATGAGGGCCAATCATCTGACCTACGAATTATTTGAAATCGCCAAGACCTTCCTTCTGAAGCCCGAACGCTTCATCGCCAGCGTAAAGAGGAAGTCTCAGGGAGGAGATAAGGCGGAAAAGGTCTTCATTTCCTTGCCTGACAGCATGCCCTTTGCCTCTGAAGACGAGGCGATTCTGCATGCGGCTACGCATCACATCGAAACCTTTTTCGATACTGAGGAAGTGGAAGTCGATCCGCCTAGCGGCAATTTCCAGTTTGTGAATCGCTGTTCGATTACCAAGACCTTGCTTGGACCTCCCAACTATCATCGTTACGAGGAGACTCTCAAACATCATCATCGCTCACGATTGGCGAATATGTCGTTAGAGAAGGTCAAGGCTTCGGTTGAGACGGTTCGGGAGCAGGAGGTCATTGACGAATGGCTCGAGTCGATGAAGAAGACGACCCGCTATGCCACCAAACCTGTTGAAGGAGAAGAGACCCAATCTTTCGACTCTTTCGATGACGCTTTGACCTATTTGAAGACATCGCACCGGGCGAAGCTGGTCAAAGAAGTCAACTACGCTCGTGTCGACGGGAAGACCCTCGAGAATTACAAGGATACCGAAGGCCACAAGGCTGTCTTTGGGGAATTGGCCAGGCAACAGCGATTTCCGCTGGAGACGGCCAACGCTATACGAGGTCGGTTGCGTCGCGAGAAGTTCAGCATCTACAAGAAAGGCTCGAAGGGAGTTACCTTCGTTTGCTCAACCAAGCGCAATTTCCGCTCAGCGGGTCAGGTGATGTCCAAACCCCTCGATCGCATCATCCGTTTCGTCGAGGCCAATCCATCCGCCAAAGCTAAGGAGTTGCCTCCGAAGTTTGAAGCGTGGCTCAAGGAAGATGATCCTGAAGCTAAATTCGATGAAAAGCAGCTGATTACCGATCTCCATTGGCTGATTGCCGACGGGTATATCTCGCACTTTGGCGATGACACTTTGTTTGCCCAACCCGTGCTGGATAACACTCCTAAACCTAAGGAGAAAAAGCCGGATTCAGAGGACTCCAAAGACTCATCTCCGCCGTCTGCTGTAGCTGCTTCTGAGCTAAACCCAGAAGCCCAGGAAACGGAAGCGCAGCCTTCGTCTGAAGCTGTTGCTGCTCCGACCAATTTGGAAGCTGAGCCTAAAGCAAAACCGAGTGAGGCGGAAGCGAAACCCGTTGAAGAATCCGAAGCTTCATCTGAGCCCACAACCCTTTCAAGCGAATCGGATGTAGAATCTTCGGCCCCAGCCGTTGAAACTGCTGAGGCTGCTCCGGATCCGGAAAATCCGGCGGAGGAAGCGGTCGTTGTCGCTGAGTCTCCGGAGTCTGGTGAAGAAGCCCAAGACGAGAAAACGGAAGAAGCCTCCGCTCCAGAATCGACTTTGGAATCTCAGAGTAGCGAAAATGCGACTACGGACGTCGAAGCTGGCGAACCAATTGCTCTAGCAATGTCAAGTAATGATTCATCAGATACAGAAGATTCGGCCAACGGATCCGATCCGGTTGTTGTCGAGTCAGTTGAAGTGGCTGAGTCGGACTCTGTTGATTCTGAGGAAATCGAAGAGAAGGAAAAAGCGAAGACTGAAGCCTGACGCGTTTCGACATTAGCTTTTCTCGGATTCCAATTGTATGGTACGAGAATGGTCTGCCTGTATCGAGAAACGCAATGCGCAGGTTGTTGGCCAGGGAATAGCAGGCGAATTTTCCGGCCATTCAATCGCCAGGCAGAATGGAGGAGAAGCAAAATCCTCAAGCATCAATTCTTCAAGGACGCTTTCTTTTGAAGTCAGTCGATAAGCATCCATATGGAGCAAGCGTCGAGAGCCGTCGTAGACATTAAAGATATTGAACGTAGGGCTCGTAACCAATTCCTGGATATTCCAAGCTTTAGCTAGTCCCTTGACGAAGGTCGTTTTACCGGAGCCCAGGTCTCCATTGAGCTCCAGAATCGCTTCCTCAGGCAGGCTTGCCGCTATCTCTGCCGCTATCGACTCCGTTTCCTCCGCGCTCAGAGACGAAATGCCTGCTTCAAGTTTTTCGAAAATGTTCATAGCCAGAGAAATCAATCTTTTCACTTGTATTGACTAGCCTGATAAGGGAATCGCCATGTTTTCCAGGGGTTTCGACGACTCCAATTCGAGACAGCGGCGTATCGAAAGCCGATCTCCACCTTTCTTCGAAATCCTGAAAGGGCTCTCTCGGTTTAATAGCGAAAAGCAGTTCGAAATCCTCGCCGTCATTGATGGAATGATACAGAGGAGTTTTTCCCGAACGTTCGCTTAGAGAAATCGCGTCTTTGCTGATGGGCAGCTTTTCGCAATCTAAGCAAGCGATGCAGTTGGCTGACAGCAATGATGCGCAATCCTTCCCTAGGCCGTCACTCAAATCTAGACAGCCCAGAACCTCGGATTGCTGAGCAAGCCATTTGCCCTCTGCTAGTCTTGGTTCGAAAGCATAGTGACGAGACAGAATGCTGCCCCCCAATTCTCCTGTTACGTAAATCAGACTGCCCTCATTCGCTCTACCTCTTTCTAGAATGCGATTTTGGCTCACGCCCGTCATGGTCATGAATATGCCAAGAAAGGAATCGGTTTGAGAGACGTCTCCTCCGGCCACCGAAAAATTATACGCGTTCGCTTGTTCTTTTAGACCTAAATAAAATCTTTCCAGCCAATCCGTTTTCAAGTTTCCCGGTATCGATAAAGATACTACTGAAGCTAAGGGCTGGCCCCCCATTGCGGCGATATCGCTCAAGTTGCGTTTAGCTAGTTTGGCTGCCACTTGATCGGGAGCCAAGCTGTCTTCGAAGTGGCGACCATAAATGACTGGATCGGCTGTTATCAGAAATTTGGCGGCGCCTGAGGGCAACTCTAAAGCCGCGGAATCGTCTCCAATACCGGCTGGCGATTCCGGTGAAGCGTCTCCCAGCCAATCGCGAATTCGATTTATCAAACCGATTTCACCAAGGGGCTTAATCGTTTCGGATTCGTCTTCTGAAAAGGGATAGAACATTATTGCGTTCCCATCTCATAAAAAAGGGCGCTGAAATTTACCGCATTGAATAGAATGTGGAATGTGATGCTGGAGATGATGTTTCCAGTATTTCGATACGCCAGGGTTATGGCGTAGCCGAGAAATATGAGCGGCACAAAACTGTAGAGACTTTGGTGGATAAAAGACCACAGGACCGTAGGAATCAAAATAGCGGCGTATTCAGGAATCCGTTTGTGGAAATAGCGATAAAACACGCCACGGTAGACAAGCTCCTCGCTGATCGGAGCAATGATCACTCCCAGAATCAGCATCGAGACCAATTCGAGCAGGGTCCCTCCATTTTTTATCAGCAGGACGGTGGCCTGCAGTTCGTACTCGATCTGAAGAACGTCTAGCAGCGCTTTCCAGGCCAAGGTTATTGGGATGAGCATGAAGTAGGCCAATATGAAGTAACCCGTGCCCACCATTATCGATCGGAGAGCTCCTTGTTTCTCCAGGCTCTGGATCTTTGGGGTAATAGTCCTCAGAAACAGCCAGGCCAAGAAACTCCCGACATGCAGCCCTAGGCCGGAAGCGACTCCGAAAGCGATCGATTCTTCATTATAAACGTCTCCGCTGAATTTCTCGTATCCTCTGACCAATATGCCTGCCAGAACAACCACCATGCCGAGAGCGAAGCATAGGAATATGGCAATGTCCGTGAGCTTGATTGGCCACTTTTCCAGGCGCGATGGCTGATCGAGAAATCCCCATTTCTTCATAGAATAAAGGTGATCATTTGCGATGGATCTTCGGTAGCGAGTCGAAAAACGTTTCAAGCGTTCTCTTGGAATTCGTGCACATCACTTTTTGCATGACAATTGGCGTTATCTGTCTATGTGTTTCGCCTCCCTCGCAATGGTATCGATTTCCAAGAAACGCGCTTCTTTGCATACCCTCGGCTGTCGTTTGAACCAGTCGGAGACCTTGCTCATTCAACAACGATTGCAGGACGATGGCTATGAAATCGTTCCGTTTGGCGAGCCCGTCGACCTTGGAATCATAAACACCTGTACGGTCACGAATCTAGCGGATGCCAAGTGTCGCCAATCCATTCGCCAGTTCACTCGCACGAATCCGCATGCCTTCACGGCCGTCATTGGCTGCTACTCGCAGATGGGCGCCAAGGAAATCGCCTCGATCGAGGGGGTCGATCTCATCATCGGCAATCAGGATAAGATGAGTGTCTTAGACTATATTGGACAGGAGAAAAACGAGAGGCCGGTCATTATCCGCGATCGTATCAGCCAAGAGGATTTCTCTGTCAGCTTTATTGGCGATTCGCCTTTCAATCAGCGGGCGAACTTGAAGATTCAAGACGGCTGCAGCTTCGTTTGCAGTTTTTGCATCATCCCTTTCGCTCGTGGAGCCTCCCGTTCGCGAGATCTTGACAATCTTCTCGATGAGGCTCGCAGCAAAGCCCAATCGGGCGTCAGGGAAATCATCATTACAGGGGTGAACATCGGAACCTACCGATCCGATCAAGGCGACCTGCTTAAAGTGGTTGATGACTTGAACTCCATTCCTGGAATCGATCGCATTCGTATCAGTAGTATCGAACCAACTACCATTCCAATCGAGCTGTTTGATCTAATGAACGATCCTCAGCACGCCTTGCTTCCCTTTTTTCATATTCCGCTTCAATCAGGTTGCGATCGGATTTTAGGAGAAATGAGACGACGCTATTCGATTTCCGAGTATCTCGATTTTCTCCATCTAGCCCATGACCGTGTCGAGGATTTGTATCTGGGAACCGACATCATGGTGGGTTTCCCAGGTGAAACGGAAGAAGAGTTCCAGGAAACGTGTCGTGTATTTTTGGATAATCCTTTCGATTTTTGCCACGTCTTCTCATTTTCAGAGAGGGAAGGAACGGTAGCTGCTCGTCGCTCCGATCAAGTTCCGATTTTAGAACGCCAACGCCGTAGCGCCCATTTGCGTCGTTTGTCATCGAAAAAACGATACGACCAATACCAAAGCCACCTTGGTCGTTCAATGAGAGTGCTTTTCGAAAATCCAAAACCTGGTCTCTGGCCGTCCTACACAGACAACTACATCCGCGTCGTCGTACCTCGAGATTCGGAGCAAAAGGAAGATTGGGCCAACCGATGTGGTCTGGTGAAGCTCAAGTCGATCTCCGCCGACTTCGTCGACGGCGAACTGATTGAGATGATAGACTGAGGAGATTTAGAGCGAAATACGCGAAAATCAGCAGGCAGGATTAACTTTTCGTGATTTCCGTGTGTTTCGTTGTTGGAAATCAATTTTCCAGAATCTCCACTTCGTAGCCATCGGGATCGGTGATGAAAGCCATCTTCAAGCCCCCTGAAGTGAATTTCTCCTTCCAGTCTCCTGGCCAGACTTCTTCTCCGTTGTTTTCCAGCATCTGACAGTATTCGACGATGTCGTCGACGCCAATGCAGGTGTGCATCAGGTCTTCGGGAAACTCTACCTTGAAATCGGGTGAATAGGTTAATTCGAGGGTGTGCGCATTGCCTGGGATTTCCATGTGGACGATCTGGTTGCCCGAAGGCGACTTATCGTTGCGCTTCTTCACTTGAAAGCCGACATTCTTGCAGTACCAGTCGATAGACTTCTCCAGATCGCTCACGCGAATTCGTGTGTGTAGAAATTTGATCATAAGGCCTGCTAGCTAAAGCGAGCGGAAACAGCTTGCCAAGCCTGGAGCTGATTTAAATCCAACACGAGGACGACGCGGCGTCCGAATCTCGCCGCGTCGCCGCGTTCGTCTTAGGTGTAACTCAAATTCAAATGCCAGGCTGTTGGGAAGGTTTCTAAACGATTCTAACCTCAGCAACGTCCGCGCCATCGCTCTGCAAAACGGAAATGCTACGTACAGTGATCAATTGTAATCGAATTTCTAATACATTCTAGACTACTTGCTCAATCCAGAGCGCTGCTCGAAGCTGTTATTGCTTTCGTTCTAGAAATCTTTCTTTTGGGATTCTTGAAAACCATTCATCCCAATTCAGGATGGAATCCCCAAGAAAGGCCCTGTGCCGTTTCCCTTTAAATTCGAACCGGGACTCCGGCCTCTTGAAGGCTTTCTTTAGCCTCGTGGATGGTGTATTCTCCAAAGTGGAAGATGGATGCCGCGAGAACGGCATCGGCCTTCCCGTTTTCCAAAACGTCTACCAAGTGGTCCAAGTTTCCAGCTCCTCCGGACGCGATGACCGGCACTTCGACGGCTTCGGAGATGCGTCGAGTCAGTTTGTTGTCGTAGCCAGCTTTGGTGCCATCCTGATCCATGCTGGTCAGCAGTATTTCTCCGGCTCCTAGGGCAACGCCCTTTACGGCCCATTCGATGGCATCGAGTTCCGTTGGATTACGTCCGCCATGCGTGTAGACGCGCCAGCTATCGCCATCGCGTTTGGCGTCGATCGCCAAGACGATACATTGGTTGCCGAACTTGATAGCCGCGTCTTCAATCAGCTTTGGATTATTGATGGCCGCCGTGTTCAAACTCACCTTATCAGCTCCCGAATGGAGCATGTGGCGAATGTTATCCAAATTTCGGATACCACCTCCCACTGTGAGTGGCATGAAGCATTCGGAAGCGGTGGCCTCGACCACCTTGTGCATGATTTCGCGCTCGTCGCTCGATGCGGTGATATCGAGAAAGACCAGCTCGTCCGCTCCCTGTTCGTCGTAGGCCTTGGCGCAGGCGACGGGATCGCCGGCGTCGCGCAGCTCCTTGAATTTCACGCCTTTAACCACGCGTCCCGCATGGACATCGAGGCAGGGAATGATCCGTTTGGCCAACATGAGATTAAGGTAAGAGGTAAAAAGTAAGATCGAAGAAGTGGTAAATTTTCGACTAAATGCCTTCTTCCTTTTTCGTTTTTACCTTTGCTCTCAGATCATTCCGCCTCGCCGACCGCGATGATATCTGGCTCAAACGATACCGAGAGACGGTAGGTTTGTCCCGGTCGCATGATGAGAGGATGATCGCGTTCGAGGATTTGCAGGTAGTGCAGATTGCCGTAATTGGTGCGATAGGAAACGTCGTTGGTCACGACTTCGGTCTCTTTCCAGATTCCTTGAAAGTCGTCTTTCTGGACAACGCAGCGAAGCCCTTCTGGTCCCAACATTGGCGATGAATCGACTCGGTAGGTAGAGTGGGGAGCCCCAATGGCGAGAACGTAGCGAAAGCGATCCAGCTTGATTTGGCTCTTCACGGTGTAAATGAATTCGCTGGTGATCTTGTTTCCAGCAAAGGTCCAATTGACTTTTACAGATCCAATGTCGGAGACGATCTTCTCGTCGGTGTTGATAAGGTCCGGTTGCTCGTATCGAAAATAGAATGACCGTTTAAAACCGAGCCCGGTCGTGCACTTCTTGCCGTAGAAAGCGGGGATAAAGGTCTGCCCTCGGAAAGTGAGTTCCGGCAGGAGGACCGGTAGGTACTCGTTGTTGGGCCAGTCGAAAACGCCTGGCGAGTGGGGGAAGCTGAGACAGTCCGAGGTGGTCTTTCCTCCACAGGAGACCAACGGCATCTGTAGTTGCAATCCGGATTCGGAATGACGATAAAGCAGAAGTCCTTGCTCCTTCTTGTTCGACTTATCGAAGATCACGAAGCGACAGCCTGACTTGAAAGGCTCAGGCATCGCGTTGCTGGGCGATTTGATCTGCTTGGAAAGACGAGCCCATTGGCTCAGATAGCGAGCTCCATCGAAGTTTGCCAAACGCGTCGTGTGGTTTGCGAAAGCGGTTCGTTCTCCATCGCGCACGACCAGGTAGCCATGTTCCTGATCCAGGAAGGTGACATAGAAGAAATAGAAAAGACGTCTCAGCAAATCGAAATACTTCGATTTGCGATCCTCGGGCACCCAGCCATCGCGAAAGCCTTGTAGGAGCAGGCTGATGCAGTGCATTTGGCCGTAGGCTCCAGCGGTCTTTGAAAAGGCCCATCCCAATCCGTCTTCTCGAACCAGATCAGGCAGCAGCTTGATATACTTTTCGGCAAAGGTACGGAGGCTTGGCAGCTTTCGCTCGCTTAAGCCGGGATTCGAATGAAGCTGCAGCGCTTGTCGGATGAATACAAAACCCATGACGCCGTACAGCGAAAAGGATCCCCCAATGCCTTCGGATACGTCATCGAAATAGCCCGTCGCGCTACGATCTTGGATACGAGATAAATAGCGTTCGATAAGACGACCGGTTTCGTCCTTCTTGGAAAGTCCCAAGCTGAAGCGGCAGACGGCCTTGGCGATATTGAATGCCTGCCAGTGGTTGTCGTAGTCGCTACGGTTCAATAGCAGCTTGTCGAGGCGTTCGCGCGTTTCATCGACAAGGCGTTCCCACACGGCATTGCGCTCTTTCGAAGGTCCGAAAGAGAGAAGCCCGAGGGCGGCGTAGGCTAGACCATTTTCCTGTGGCGGATCCCGAAATGCCTGTGCCGTTATGCATCTAGCTGCTAGATCGATGAGATCTTTCCCGTCTAGCTCGCTTTCCCCCGTCGCTCGGTAGAACTCGCCTATGGCCAAGGCTGCGTGACCCGGCTCGTCAAGTCGTGATTCTTCGCCGGCAACCGGCGTAACGGTCCCATCTTGATTGATGGAATCCAGGTTGTGGCTGAGCATGGAGCGAGCCATGTCGAGGCACTGTTCCGAGAAACTTTCCATAGAGAACGCTATCTTGTAAAATCCCCGTTAACGCGAGGAATGGAGGAAACTGTCCTTTCTGGCATCAGTTCTCATCAGTTCAAGCGATAATTCGTCGCTTGAGCATTTAATTTGCTTTGCTGACCGAGTTGAGGTCGAAGCCTCTGCTTTTTGAGCGGACTCGGTGATTGAGATGGCCACTAACGATTTATCAGGTCCAGCAGTTCCTGATTGCCGTCTGTCTTCGAGAGCCGGGTGATCATCGTTTCCGCTGCGTCCTCGATTTTTTGCTGCACCAAGGCTCTGCGTAGAAAATGGATGCCTTCCAAAACGTCTTCCTTGATCAGCAATTCTTCGCGACGCGTTCCGGAGGAAGCTATGTTCATGGCAGGGTAGATGCGCATGTCGGCAACCTTTCGATCGAGCACCATCTCCATGTTGCCCGTTCCTTTGAATTCCTGGAAAATCATTTCGTCCATTCGGCTTCCGGTCTCGATCAGAGCCGAGGCGATGATGGTCAGGCTTCCTTCCTCTTCGGTATTGCGAGCGGCGGCGAAAATCTGTCGAGGTTTCTCCAAGGCTCGAATGTCAAGTCCGCCCGACATGGTACGCCCCGATTTCTTGGCGGAATTGTGGGCTCTGGCTAGACGAGTTATCGAGTCCATCAGAATCACCACGTCCTTGCCTACTTCGACTTGCCGTTTTGCCCGCTCGATGGCGAGGTCCGCGATGCGAATATGATTCTGCAAGTTCTCGTCGTTAGAAGAAGCCCACACTTCACCATTTATGTTGCGCCGAAAATCGGTTACTTCTTCAGGGCGCTCGTCGATGAGCAGGACCATGAGAAGCACTTCAGGATGATTGGCCGCAGTGCCTTGCGCAATGTGAGTGAGTAGGGTGGTTTTGCCAGTGCGCGGAGGAGCGACGATCAGTCCGCGCTGGCCTTTGCCGATCGGACAGAAGAGATCCATGGCGCGCGTGGTCAGGATCTTCTTGTCGGTCTCCAGCTTTATTTGCTCGTTGGGCGTTATAGTGGTGAGCTGAGTGTACTGCAGCTTCTTGCGGCGTTCGTCAACAGTCAGGCCGTCGACTGTATCGATGTATCGAACCTTTGGATTCTGAAATCTGGGATCCGCTGTGGCTTGAGCTACGATGTAGCTGCCGTCCTTTAGCTTGAAGCGGCGGATCAGCTCTTTGGGTACGAAGGGGTCTGTCGGACGTTGCCGACCATTCTTCTCTACATCCAATAGCTGGCCGGTCTTCTTCTTGGTGATTTCGAGAACGCCTTCTACCGTTACTGTATTGTTTTTATCTTGCTCGTTATCCATAACAGGGAGCTTAAAATCAGGAGTGAAACATGAGTGGAAAATCGGATACAAGGGCGCCTATTAGAGGTGATAAGCGAAACTAATCTGTATCCAGTAATTCCTTTGAGGAGAATCATTTAACGCAATCCAAGTCTTGACCCTTTTCGGCTGAATTGGTCTACTCATTGACTTCAACCCAACCTATATTCAAGGAGAGATTGTGGCAGACAAAATTACTTCAGTAGCGCGTGATGGCGAAAAGATCCCGCCATCTCCCGAGTTCAAGAAACAGGCTACCGTTAGTAGTTTAGCCGAATATAAGAGGCTTTACTCGGAGTCCGTAAACAATCCGGAAAAGTTTTGGAATACTCAAGCGAAGGAATTGCTTCTCTGGCGCAAACCATGGAAGCAGACGCTCAAGTGGAAAGTACCTCATGCCAAATGGTTTGTGGGTGGCAAGCTTAATGTTTGCGAAAATTGCGTCGACCGCCACCTGGGAACTCCTCGCGAGAATAAGGCCGCGCTGATCTTCGAAGGGGAGCCTGGCGACCAGAAGACCTTAACGTACAAGCAGTTGCATGTGCAGATATGCAAGTTGGCCAATGTCTTGGAAGGGATTGGCATCAGAAAAGGCGATCGGATCACAATCTACATGCCCATGGTCGCCGAAGCGGTTGTCGCCATGCTGGCCAGCGCTCGCATCGGAGCGATTCATACCGTTATTTTTGGAGGATTTAGTTCCGAGTCGATCAAGGATCGGATCCATGATTGCCAGGCGAAACTCGTTATCACTGCCGATGGGGGATGGCGTCGCGGAAAGGTGGTCGACCTCAAGAAGAATGTGAACGCCGCCTTGAAAAGCTGTCCTTCGGTGGAGCATGTTTTAGTGCTAAAACGAGCCGGGAATCGCGTCACCATGAAGAAGGATCGTGACCTGTGGTGGCATGATCTGATGGAGACTGCTAGCCATGTGCACAAGGCCAAGGCTTTCGATGCTGAGACGCCTCTCTTTGTACTCTATACCAGCGGAAGTACGGGCAAGCCGAAGGGCGTTTTACACACCAGTGGCGGCTACTTGTTAGGAACGACCATGACTTCGAAATACGTTTTTGATCTCAAGGAATCGGATACGTATTGGTGTACGGCGGATATTGGTTGGATCACGGGTCATAGCTACGTCGTTTATGGTATTCTCAGCAATGGTGGAACGAACGTCATCTACGAAGGAGCTCCCAATCACCCAGGGCCGGATCGCTTCTGGTCTATGGTTGATCGGCACAAAGTAACCATTTTCTACACCGCTCCTACAGCGATTCGAGCGTTTATGAAGTGGGGTAGCGAGCATATTAAAAAGCATGATCTCAGCTCGTTGCGATTGCTAGGAACCGTCGGTGAACCTATCAACCCCGAGGCATGGAAGTGGTACCATAAGCGCATTGGTGGTGGGCGTTGTCCTATTGTGGATACATGGTGGCAGACCGAGACGGGCGCTATCATGATTACCACACTGCCGGGAGCGGCTGCTTCTAAACCAGGCTCTGCTGGGCTTCCTTTCTTTGGCGTCGTTCCCAAGGTGTTTGACGACAATGGCAAGGAAGTCCCCAAGGGACATGGCGGCAAGCTCGTGCTTACTGAGCCTTGGCCCTCGATGCTGCGCACTCTTTATGGTGACGACAAGCGCTACAAGGATCAGTACTGGAGCGAGTACAAGGACGTTTATTTCTGCGGCGATGGATGCCGTCAGGACAAGGATGGCTACTGGTGGATTGTCGGTCGAATTGATGATGTATTGAATGTTTCAGGACATCGTCTTGGAACTGCTGAAATTGAAAGCGCTTTGGTGAGCCACACGGCTGTGGCTGAATCGGCAGTGGTTGGGCGACCGCATGACATTAAGGGAAGCGCGGTTGTGGCCTTTGTTACGCTGAAGGAAGGTCAAAATGGTAATGACGATTTGAAGACGACCCTCAGAAATCATGTCGGCAAGGAAATTGGAGCCCTGGCGAAGCCTGACGAGATTCGTTTCGCAAGCGCCTTGCCCAAGACCCGCAGCGGTAAGATTATGCGTCGTCTGCTGAAGGACATCGCAGCCGGCAAGGAAATCAAACAGGATACTACTACCCTGGAAGACCTTTCCGTCGTCAAGCAGTTGCAGGCCCAAGGTTAGTTCATAGGTTATTAGGTTGTAGGTAGTTAGGCTACTAGCAATGATCGTAAGATCATAGATCCGTGATACTATCGCGGCTCAAGAGACTGTCTAATGCCGCTCCTACGACGCTTATCTTTTTTACCCGGCCGAAAAATCTGGATTTTTTAGGGGTGCCAAAACGGCGATTGAAGTGATATGTAATTTAGATGCTAAGAGGTTCAAAAAAGTGCGGGTTTTGGCTTCGAGGCGGATTCTCTCTGCTTGAGCTTTTTATCGCCATGTCGGTGATCGCCGTTCTTACGGGTCTTGGCATTGCCCTTTATCCAAGTGTCATGGATTCTCAAAGACAGAATCGAGCTAAAGCGGACATCGCTGTACTTCAAGCGGCTCTCGAGCAATACAAGACCCGATTCGGGATGTATCCAAAAAGGCTTGCTGCTGATACTGATATGGAGGTTCACATATTTAATTCTTTAAACGGTAAAGTCACCCCTGATGGAAATGCTACGCAAGTCGAAGCCATGCTTAACTTGAGTGTTCTCGATCTGCAAAACGATAACTATCCTGATTTCAACGACAACACATCGGATTCCTGGGTGGCCAATCGTGTTGTCGATCCTTGGGGAAATCCTTATTTGTATCGATTTGATCCCGACAAAACGAGCTATGCCAACTGGAACAACTTTCGCTACGCGCTTTTCTCTGAAGGACCCGATGGCGATTCCGACGATGTTTCGAACGAAGGCTTCTATGATCCAGAGACTTCGAAGAACGAGGATAATATTTATGCGGAGTAGGTCGGAAAAGATTTCTTATGGTAGGGAGGCTTGTCCCCAAGCCTCCGTCAAGATTCCGGATTTCGGAGGCTTGGGGACAGGCCTCCCTACCATTATATCTAACTATCGGATCCGTCGTAAGAAAGCTTTCACTTTGCTAGAGGTCGTGATCACGCTTTCCATTATCGTTGTTTTAGGAAGTTTCGTGTATTTTGGTGGGGACTACGGATCTGAGAGTCGAGCGTTGCAGAGAGCGGCCACCGATTTGCATATGCTTCTTAGGACTGCTCGCTCTCAGGCTATTCTCGATGGTCGTGACGCTCGCCTGATTATCAATATCGACGAAGACGACTCCAACCGCTTTCTACGATATGCCGGGGTGATCGTGCGCGATGAAAACAACCCGGCTTTGTGGAAGGCTACGCACGGTGGGCTGGTCCTGCCGGAAGGAATTTATGTCGTTCCTCATGAGGGATTCGGAGACGGTGTTGCCTACGGAGATTGGGATGTTAGCGTCACCAATCGAAAGAGCGTTTACAAGTGTATCAATTCGAATCCCAACGCCTTAGCCATTGCCAATGTAGACTATCCTTTGATTGACTCGGTGACCGATAACGCTGGGGGTGATCCTCAATGGATTGTGTACCAGTTTTCTCCTGACGGGAGCCTGGATGCTTCCGATGCGCCTGGATGCCCGCTTGGAGCTGCTGCAGTTGATAATCAGATTGTATTAGCTCCGGCTATACGGAATGCTAATGACGATGTCGAATTTAATGACAGTGAAAACATTCTGGGTATCCGACTTCGCCAGAACGGAGTATCGGTCGCGGTGAATGACCCTCTCGATCTATGATTAGGCACTTCGGATATAGATCTGTAAGAGGTTTTACTCTCCTTGAAGTGGTCCTCTCTCTTGCCGTTTTCCTAGTCATTGCAGGTCCGGTGGTTGGCTTATTAGCCCTAACCGCAAGAAGCGGAGACCAACAAGCCAAAGCGGTTAATGCCGAGGAGCTGAAGCGAATCATTTCTAACGAGCTGGTAGCCGCGGTGGACGATCTTACCCTTGCTTGGGATTTCGATGCCTCTGCTGTAGCCTTGTTTGCAAATGAAGATCTGGAGCAAATCGCCTTTTCTTCCGATGCGACTTTTGCCGATCAGTTCAAATACTTCTTTGTCGATGTGCGTGACCCGGTGGACATTGTTGCTGATGTCGACAACATTTACCGTATCGTGTTATTGGATATACGCTGGCCTGCCTATATCGAGAGTGGAGGAACGTGGGTTGACAATCGAGCGAACGTAACGGGGATTGAGCAGATTATTGTTCCGATCGTCATCAATCAGCCATGACAAAAAGCGGTAAAGGTTTCACGCTTATCGAGCTTATCGTAGCCCTGGGAATTACAGCGGCCATGGGCTTCTTTGCCGTTAGCATCGCCATAGGCGTCGCCGATGTATGGAGTGTGGCAGAAGAACGATCAGCTGAGAGCGCCGAAGCCCAATTCGCCTTGGACACCATTGCCCAGGATCTCGAGTCTGCTTTCTTTTCCGAACAGGGCCTTACTATGTTTGCCGTTACCGCCCTTGAGGACGGTTCGAATTCGGGTAGATGGGTAGACGCATCGAGCTTAGCCAGACCGTCAACGCCGGATCCCTTTAATCCCACCGACGATCAGTACGGTTGGGCGGGAAGCTGGATTCGCTTTTTCACGGCTGCTCCCGGGTTGAATGCTGTCGGCTATCAATTGATACGTAGTCCAGTCGTTGGTTCCTCTAGCACGATCCGCTACAATCTGTACCGCGGTGTTGTTCGTATGGATCATACTCTAAATACCGGCTATGGTATCACCTTAAATGATTATTCAACTGCCGGTACTCCTACTCTTGGAAATCCTGTCGAAGTGGTGTCGCCCCGAGTCGAGAACATTATTCTGAGCAACGTCATCGATTTTGGGATACGACTCTACATTTATGATGAATCGGCCGAAGAACCTGGTGATGCCCCGCCAGGACTGCGCATCATTTTCCCTGCGGATGGCGTGAATCAGCTCGATGCTGCTGATGATGAGCACTTGGCCAACACGGGACTTGGACTTGCTTACGGTTCGCGTTTTCCGGAAGCAGCTGAAGTGATCATTCGCGTCTTGGGTGAAAGCGGCTGGGAGCAGCTTGAGCTCCTAGAAGAGCAGGGCGGAACGGCTGCTGAATGGCAGCGAATAGTGGATGAGAATTCGACTGTGTATCGACGTTTTGTCGACATGAGAGCGAGACCTTTTGCGGGATGAGGATGATTCGATATTGGAAGTCGAAAAAGGGATTCGCCTTGATCCTCGTGGTGGCGTTGGCAGGAATCATCGCCTTGCTAGCAGCTTCGCTGGTCTCTCTTTCCCAAGTAGAATCCGCCTCCAATCGCTACAAGACGCATCTGAGAACCGCTAAGGATAATGCTAGAGCCTCGCTCAATCTTGCGCTTGGCGACTTGCAGATGTTCGCCGGGCGAGATCAGACCGCTACCGCTTTGGCAGACGGATTCCGTTCTCCAAGGGACGAGGATTCTAATGCCAATAGCGCTCCCGAGGACGCCTTGAACAATCGAATCTATCAACCCTTTTGGACAGGAGTCTGGGACAATGATCCTCTCACTGGAGATGATCCCGTTTGGCTTGTTACACGACCGCAGCGAACAGGAATGGACTTCAGTCCTGGAGTAGGAGGGGACTTGGCGGATCCGTTTGTGGATCCAAACGATGCGGGATTGACTACGGAGTATGTCGCTCTCGTTGGTCCTGCGACAGCGGAGTTTGCTGGTGGCTTGGGGAGCCAGGCGGATTTCAATGTGGCGGTACCTCTAGAAAGTTTTCAAACTGACTCTGCTCTCGGTATAGCTGGAAATGCGACGACAGGAAAATATGGATACTGGATTGGCGATTTAGGTACTAAAGCAAGTTATGCCGTTCCCCACCGATTGACCGACATCGGCCACGATGATTACGCGAATAACCTTACCAACGGTTCACAAACCAGACTGGCCCAGATGATCGGTCAAACACAGACCATTTTGGAAATCGCGCCAGAGCTTCCGCCTAATGCGATAAACATTCCGCTACTTGTATCTGATTTTCAGTTACGAAACAGTGTGCCAGGAGCCTCTTTTCTGACGCAGTTTACTGACTATGAAGCGGCAACCCCATTCCAATATTCTTTGCCGCGCATCCGCCAAGGCTTCCACGACTACACGACCCTTTCGCGTGGTGTTCTTATTGATAGCTTGAATGGAGGCTTGAAGCGTGATCTTACACCACGCTTCTTTACTCTGGATCTCGATCCGGTGATTGATACGGAAATTCTACCTCATCTAAATATTGCTTATGCGTCGTCAACCGAACCCATTCCTCAACGAAGGATTTATGACGCAGTTGATGTTTTTCCTGACAATGTTGTGACGACCTTGATCAATGAAAGGAGGCCTCGTATTGGTCCTGTAGTGACCGAATTTCATATCAACTTCGCCATCTATCTCGACAGGACTGGTGCAAACTTGAATGGAAGGCTTGAATACAATGGAAGTATCGAGCTTTGGAATCCTTATACCGGCTCTCTTGCGGATCCCAATGATGGATCCTTCACGGTTGATATCATCGGCTTTCCATCGATAACAGCAAACTACTTGGCTACTGATCCGGATCCCGATTTTTCAGATTCAGGGACGGCAGACCTTTCCAGTCATGTTAATACGAATGCATTTTCGCTTTCCATGGCTACGCCGCTACGAGCTGGTCAAACGCGATCCTATTCGGGAGCCGATACCATAGTGATCGACGGGATAGGGACGGATACCAGGGTGCTTGATATCAGTTCCGACATTTCCTTCAACGATCCGACCCCAAGCAATACGGCTGATGATTCATTCGAGTTTAGGGTGACCGAAACTTTTGATCCAACCATCGTTATCCGTAACTCTAATGGTGAGGAGATCGCTCGGTATACCATTCAAGACACCTATGATGCTTTTCCAGCGGGCGTTTTCGAATCGGTGAGTCCTATCGGAGATGCGTCGGCCACTTTCGGATACACTTGGGAAAGAGAAGATCCCCTGCTGGGTGGCGCAGATTGGTCGGATTTCGACCCTCGGATTGAAGCTATTGACGCCACCGAGCTCAATGCCTTTGATTCGGATCCTCGTAGCCTAGTCAATATTTCACATTTTATCCAAGATTCCACTACGCGAATCCTTGGCTATTCGGATCCGTTTAATGTTTCTCATGACGTTCCTGTTATTGAATTGCCAAGGCAAGAACTTGTATCGATGGCTGAGCTCCAGCATGCGGATCTATCAACAGGAATACGACGCCAGATTGGACGTTCTGTGGCTGATCTAGGATTGGCTACAAACTACAATAGATTATTCGACGAATATTTTCTATCAACCATTCCCCAGCCTGGTGTCGGTTGGAACGATGGGGATCCTTTTGCCAATGCTCGCATGAAGCCACAGAGAGGTGTCCCTCTAGCCACCCTTCAAAATGCTGGACTTAACTCAGCTCCAATGCTGATGCTGCAAGGAGCTTTCAACGTGAATTCAACTTCGATTGAAGCCTGGATAGCGGTTTTGAAAAGCATACGTATCAAATCATGGACCTTTCATGATGGATCAGGAGGTACGGATAGTATCGATTTTGCCAGTACGGCTCCGGAATTTCAATTCGCTCACTATTCGCAGTCTGCCGAAGAAACTTGGGAGGTTGATGAATCGCAAAATATTCGAGAATCATTTCGGAGAGGATTGCGCTCTTTGACTGATGCTCAGATTGACGCGTTGGCCATAGAAATTGTTGAAAGTATCCGCACGAAAATAGATAATGACGGACCTTACGCAAATCTCACAGAATTTATCGACTCGGGAGATTTGGATACGGCTATCTTCAATGCAGGTCTCAATGATATAACTATTCTGCCTGGCTCGCCCCAATTCCTCAACCAAGCAACCCTCCTGAACTCCTTGGCTCCCTTTCTAACAACTCGTAGCGATACTTTTCTTATTCGAGCATATGGTGATTCGAGAAATCCAAGTGATGAAAATGATATTATCGCTCGAGCCTACTGCGAAGCAATTGTACAGCGCTTGCCAGACAAGCATCCAAGTGACGGGAATCCCACGCAGCCTATGCTGGCAACAAGTACTGATGTTGTCGATTTTGGCAGGCAGTTCCAAGTCATAGCATTCCGCTGGATGTCGGGGGAGGAGATATGAGGCACATTTCGAAAGGTAGGGAGACTTGTCCCCAAGTCTCCGGTACAGGCATAAAAGACGGAGGCTTAGGGATAAGCCTCCCTACCTTGGGTTTAAGGTTGTTGATCAGCGCTTTCACAGGCGCAGCTACGTGTTTGGCTTGCTCTGCTCAGGAGGAATTCGAAGAGGTTGCTGAAGAAGAAAAGCTGTTTTTCTCGGTCATGGCTTATGGAAACGATCTTTTCGAAGAGATAAAATTCGTGGACGTCTACGAGCGACCTCTCACTTTGGAATTCAGACCTGATCGTCGGTCGAAAGTCTACGTTCACCCGATCATCGGAAAGCGGATACGGTTTTTTCGTGATGATGTTGATGAAAGGGGTGTGCCTATTGAAGTCGAAGTAGCGGTTGCCGATGTATCGGAAATTCAAAGACGGGCTTTGATTCTTTTCCTGGACAAGCCTGATCGGCAATCGGATTTGCCATATTCCATCCTCGTAGCTGATGAAAGCGATGAGGTCTTTAATGGAGGAGACTTTCGCTTTCTTAATCTAAGCGGAGCCCCGCTTTACTGGCGAGCAGGGACTGAGAGCGCGGTTGTTGAGACAGGATTCAGCCCCGTGGTGAGTTATGATCCGTCCGACCGCTCTGCCTTTCCTATCGCTTTGGCTGCTCGAGTGAGAGACGAATGGGAAATCGTTTTTTCAACACGATCTCAAAGCCATCCCTCTTTGGGTACCCTTTTTATCATCAAGTCACCCCTGGAACCAGGGTCCCTTCGAGTGAGGGTGCACGCCAATCGGAATCGATTACGACCCGAGGGAAGTTGAGAAAACTAACCACAGAACCCACAAAATTCACAGGATTGAAGAAATGTGGAAAATAGGGGATCAGCGCTTCCGGTAACGGGTCTCGGATCGGCTCATTTAGCGATATGCCCACATTCTTGCGTCTTTTGTGAGTTTTGTGGTTAGTCCATTTTTAGTTTGAAACCTCCAAAATCCTCGTCGAGCGTGTGGTCGGCCAGGTCCTATGCGATGATGGACGGGCGAATTCCGCCAGGACCGGAAGGTAGCAACGGTAGTCACGTTTCACATGCGCCGTAGGTCGCCTGGCCACCTTTTTTAGGGTAGCGTCGGCTAAATTATCCAAAGAAATTCTTTGCTTTCGCCGTAGCCATGGCGGTTAATGCTTTTTTCAGAAATTCATGTCATCGGTTGGTTATCAGGTTATCGCGCGCAAGTGGCGTCCTCAGAAGTTCGACGACGTAGTCGGGCAGGAACACGTGGTCCGCACGCTGAAGAACGCCATCACTCAGAATCGGATCGCGCATGCCTATCTCTTCGTTGGCCCTCGCGGTACTGGAAAAACGACTACCGCAAGACTTTTCGCTAAATGTCTAAATTGCGAAGGAGGACCCCTGGTGGACCCTCCAGAGGATTCCGAGATTAGCAAGTCGATCATGAATGGCTCCTGTATGGATGTTTTGGAGATAGATGGAGCTTCAAACAACGGCGTGGAACAAGTTAGGGATCTGCGGGAGGATGCTCAGTACGCCCCCAGTCAGGGACGCTACAAGATTTATATTATCGACGAAGTGCATATGCTCTCTACAGCGGCTTTTAACGCTCTGCTGAAGATCCTGGAAGAGCCGCCTTCCCATGTGAAATTCATATTCGCCACAACCGAATCGCAAAAGGTTCTCCCCACCATTGTTTCTCGCTGCCAACGTTTCGATCTTAAGCCCATTCCGGAAAATCTCATTCAAGATCATTTGGCGCACATTTGCTCTGCTGAAGGTATCCAGGCTGAGGATGCGGCTCTGAAAGCGATCGCCCGCTTGGCCGATGGCGGTATGCGCGATTCGCAGTCGATTCTCGATCAGATGATCGCGTTTTGCGGCAGTTCCATTTCGGAAGAGGATGTGCTTCAGGTTTATGGGCTCGCCGGAGCGGAGCAAATCGACCAGCTGGCCGAGGCCATAGCGACTGGCAACCATCAGGCCGTACTTGAAATGGTGGATACGCTTGACGCTTCAGGTCGCGACTTCTTCCGAGTCCTCGTCGATCTGCAAGCCCGGGTGCGTGAAGAGTTGCTAAAAGCCGCTCGCGGAGGCGGATCGTCCGATGGCTTTGGGGCTACGCTCTCAACGGAATCGCTCACCCGCCTGCTCGACAGTTTAAGGGATGGCGAGTCAGGTCTGAAGTTCGGGCTTAATGAAAAAGTGAATTTCGAGGTGGCTCTATTGAAAGCGTCTGACGAGTGCAGAGCCAGAGCGATCGATGGTTTGATTCGCGAACTCTCCGGAATTGCTGCCTCCTTGCCGGACGATTCGGGCGAAAAAAAAAAGTCCTAGTCTCTCGACAATCTGACAACGAACTTGCGGATGTTCGAGAGCAGCCCGGAACGGATGTGGCCGAACGAAATGCAGAGCCGTCGATCCTTAAGACAGAGATCGATCAAGGAGAAGACCCGGTTTCTCGAACTCCAGAAACGGATCCCGATCCTGGAACGGTTGAAGAACCTCCTGTTGATCGCGCTTCTGAAACTTCGAAACAGGAAAAGCCGCTTCCTAGCTTGAGTGAAGTTGAAAAACTGATACCTGAAAAGACCAAGGCTCTCATGGAAGAACTCTTTCGGGCTCGTCTCGAAAAGGTAAAACGAATTGATCCTGGTCAGATAAAGTAGGTAGTCTATCGCCGCTTAGTCGAAAATCTCTCTTACCACTACTCTCAAGGGAGCTCCATCGGCTTCTAGAATTTTTAAGGGAAGAGCTATGAGCTCAACACGCTTTGTATTCACTTTTGCCAGGTTGCAAAGGTATTCTATAAGAAGAATTCCGTTTCGAAGAAGCCGATCGTGAGAAACCATCTGGCTCATTTGAGGCTCCTCTCCGTTCAATAAACCCCGAATAGGATAATCCTGCGGAAAATCGAAACCGACGGCTTTAGGTTTGAAGGCGTAAAGCCAGTCGACGGCGTTTCTTGAGAGATACGGAGACCGTTTCCAGAAATCTGGAGTCTTAGGCGAATAGCGTTCATCCCATGCGGTTTTAATGAGAATCCTTTCCTCCGGTCGGACGTGATGGCCTGCAGCCTCCAGCATGTCGCCTGATATTTCCTGTTCATCCTGAATGTCGGAAAGATCGATGACCGACGCTGCGCCAATCAATTCTTCGAAGGTAAACGAGCTGGTTGTGAGTCCCCTGGAGTCAATGTGTCTGGGAGCGTCAATATGGGTAAAACCGTGCACCGCCCAGCCCATTTTGGTGACCTGAAACGGATCTCCATTTTCAAACGAAGAGGTTAGCCTGCGATCCACCTTCCAACGAAAGTGGTTTTCAATAGGCATCGTTAAGTCTATATGATTCCGGTTGTCCATTGCCTATTTATATTTTTCAGAAAATAAGCAATATATTTTTGGATACGATTACCCAAAAATGCTGAATGTCTCTCAAGTGATTTCCAAGCCTTGTATCCATTCCTTCAGCGCTTGGAGGTCCTCGTCTTTCTTCGCAAGATCGAGATAGGAGGGATCTAGGGAAATCGCTTTGGCAATCCGCGTTTTCGCGATAGTAAGATTGTCTTCCTGGCATTCGTAGCAGCCGAGATTATAGTGGATAATCGCCTCTTCCGGAAAGCGATCGGATGCTTCCAAGAGGATGGCCTTCGCTTTTTTCATTGAAGAGGCGCGTCGGACCACATACGCCAGGTTTACCAAGTAGCCGGACTCTTCGAGATTTTCCTTCGCCAACGATTCGGCAAAGGGTAGGGCTTGTTTCCAGTTTCCCGCTTCCATGCAAAGACTGAGTCTCATCTTTCGAGTGTCTTCTTCATTCTGGAGTCGGTCGGGCAGACCATCCAGTTCCTGGTGGGCGTCTTTGAACATGCCTAGCTCGCGATAGCCATTGGCGTAGGTGATGGCTTTGCGGAGGGTAATCGAGTCCTTATTGCTCAGCATGTCGGCAGACAGCCTTGCGACTGGATGCTGTTTTGACAAGCGTTCCAATCCTTAGGTTGGCTTTGAACGGATCAAATAGCCGCCTTTGCTCCATCAGTGTCTGGAATCTAGAAATCCCTGACTTAATGAAATTCGTGATAGAAAAAGACGGGCTTGCTTAGGCAAGCCCGTCCAGGGTTACATCGTGTGCGTGATGTGAGCGTTCTACTGTGTGCCTCCCAGCCCCGTTTACTGATCAAATTTGGTTTCTAGGCTTCAGTGTCATTGCCAGGCGCTCCAATTCCCCGAGCTCCGCGACCAGGACCTTTAAATCCGCCCTTCCCGCCTGGGCCACGACGAGGGCCTTTTCGGTTTTCCAGGAAGGTTAGGAATTCTTCCGTATCCACGAGCTGATCGCCATTCGTATCAACGTTTTCGATTATCCTGGCTGCGATATCGGCAGGCGTGGGACGGTCTGGGTTTTCCTCGCGTTCCGGGATTTCAGGTGGTTCTAGACCGAGCTCTTCGCGTCGAGCTTCACGACGAGCCTTCCGAGCCTCGTGCATGCCCACTAAGGCGTTTCCCAGTTCAGTGGCATTCAAGGCATTGTCTTCGTTGGCATCATAAAGAGTGAATACCTCAACCACGATTTCCTCGGGATCGGGTCTTTCAGGTCGGTCGGTTTCCTCCTCTTGAGCAATCGCTCCAACAACGGTGGCTGACATGGCCACGGTAGCGAGTAGTTTCATATTCATTACATATCCCTCCATATTCGATTTGGTGATTCTTGTTTAAATTTGCTCTATCCGGCGTTACGTAATGATTAAACCAAACCTAGGTGACAAAATCGGGTTCGGTAAGATGACAAAGTTGTAATCAAATTTCGCATGGCTTTCGTCGTTTACATGATTAGACTAACAGCTTGTATTTCAGAGGTATAGATGCCCCTCGCTTTAATGAGTTAACCCGATCGTCATGAAAATCCTACTTGTCGAAGACGAACAGAAGATTGCCGATTTCGTTGAGAAAGGTCTCAAGGAGCATGGCTTTACGGTTGACGTGGCTCGAGACGGCAACGAGGGCTTCTATCTGGCCACTTCCCATAGCTATGATGTCATCGTGCTGGATATCATGCTCCCTGGGAAAGACGGTTTAAGCATCCTGAAAAGCCTGAGGCAGAAGAATAACACGGTTCCAGTGATTGCCGCGACGGCCAGAGGCGAATTGGACGAGCGGCTTGAAGGTCTGAATTTAGGAGCCGACGACTATCTAACCAAACCCTTTTATATCGATGAATTGGTGGCGCGGATACATGCCCTCCATCGAAGGACTACCGGAAGTCAGCTTAGTCTCAAGCAAGTTGACGACCTGGTCATCAATCTTTCTACGCGCGAGGCGACTCGAGGCGAGAAGGAGATCGAGCTCACGTCCCGCGAATTCAATCTTCTCGAGTATCTAATGCGTTCCCCCGGGCGTGTCTATACGCGTACCCAGATTTTGGAGCACGTTTGGGGCTACGACTTCGATCCGAGCACCAATATCGTGGATGTCTGCATACGCCGGCTACGCAAGAAGATCGACGAAGACGCTAGTCCTCTTATCGAGACTGTTAGAGGGGTGGGGTACCGTATGAAGAAACTATAGCCTTTTTCGATGCCTTTTTTTCGAAATTCATTTCGCTGGCGCATTATCATCTGGAGCGTCTTTGTATCCGGAATCGTGTTGCTGTCCTTTGGCATTTTTAGCGGCTACGCGCTCTATCGTATCAAAGTCGACAGTGTTGATGAACGACTGAGCCTGGTTCCCGTCCATCGTTTTCCGCCACCGCGGCATGATGCCTTCTGGGAGCGGAATTGGAATAGAATGGCAGACATTATCGAGCGTTCTTTTGGAGCGAAAATGCATGCGATCGTCTATGATGGGGAAGGCAGTTTACCGTTTAAATCGGTCGGCTGGCCAGAGTCTATCTCGATCGATTTCTTTCCCACACCTGAAGGCGAGCTGGACGCTTCGTTAAACCAGCCGGATTTTCCGATGGATTTCGAGATCCCTCGCTTCGATCGTCAAAGACGTCCTTCTTCCCGTCAGCGTGTAGGAGGGGGTGGTCCTGGATTTCCTAGAGCTCCTCAAATTGAGCCAGAATTCCTGACTTTAAAGGGCGAAGGCGCCGATTGGCGATTCGCCGTGTATAAGCATCCTGGCTACAATATCGCTATTGGAGTAGATCTCGACAGCGTGCTCCAGGAGATGGAGCAAATACGAAAGGCCTTCTATCTGGCTCTTCCCGCCGCTCTGGTTTTGCTTGCTTCGGGAGCCGGATTCTTCGCGTCGCGAGCGATCAAGCCGATTCGCAAGTTGAGTAGCAGCGTGGGAGCAATCTCGGCTCATAGCTTGGACGCTCGTATCGAAAAAGAGGGAGAGGATGTAGAGTTTACCGATCTCATTGACGGATTTAACGACATGCTCTCGCGCCTAGAGCGGAGTTTCGACCAGGCCTCTCGCTTCAGCGCAGACGCCGCTCACGAGCTTAAAACGCCATTGACCATTCTCCAAGGCCACCTGGAAATGGCCTTGAATGATGCCCCGGATGGCAGTGATTTGCAGAGAAAGCTCGGCTTATTACTGGAGGAGACGCAACGTCTTAAAAGCATCACCCGAAAGCTTCTCGTTCTCTCTCGCGCGGACGCTGGACAATTGACGCCAACACTCGAGGAGGCTCACTTGAGCCAGTTGGTCGAGGAACTTTTAGAGGACTTTGAACTGCAGTCCTCGAATGTCTCGTTCGACAAGAAACTGGATACAGGATTGATGACGAAAGTTGACGTATCGCTGGTTTCCCAGATTCTGCAGAATTTGCTTAGCAATGCAGTTAAGTATAGTCGAGAGGATGGCGGGGCGATTCTTATCGAGCTTCGCGAAAACGATGGTCATATGATCATTGATGTTGAGAATGGTGGTCACGATATTCCTCCGGAACAAAGGGAAAGCCTTTTCGATCGCTTTACGCGTTTGGATGCTGCCCGTAATCGCGAGATCGATGGCTTAGGCTTGGGGTTGAGCCTTGCCCGCGAGTTCGCCCGAGCCCATGGAGGAGAGCTTTCCCTTGTGGACGCGGAAGCGGGGAGAAATCGTTTCCGTTTGAAGCTTCCTCTTAAATAACGGCTCTCTACTCCCGATTAGGAGTCATCCTTGTTTTCCTTGGCCGTTTTCTGGATTTTCCTGATCGAAGAATAAGCTCCAAATCCGATGATTCCTATGATCATCGCATAGACCCAAAGCGGAATATTTTCGCCTGCGATAAACAGGTAAAGATAAGCGGAAATAAACCAAAAGCCGGCTGAGAGCGAAGGCAGTGTGATTGATTTTCCCTTACGAAAATTGGCGATCAGCCAGCCCACCGAAAGCGTGAATAACGGAATGGCGCCCACATAGATGCTCCCGAAAATGATGGGATTCACTCCGTATTTAGCGCCAAGTCCGAAAAACCAGTCTACAAATCCGTTCCAAATTTCCTGCATTTGCGAGAATAACGCGGGAGGAGGACTTTGGATTGCTTAAGCATCTTTCCAGCTAAATCTCGGCTCGAAGCCTAGGACTCGCTTGGCCTTTCCAATGCTGAGAAGCGTTTCGTTTTCCGAAGTGCCTTCTTTAAGGGGCGATTCCGGAAAGACCGACTGCATGAGCTCCTTATTGGGCATCTTCATGACCGAATCGTTGGCTGCGATGATGAAGTAGTCGGCTCCGGAAAAGTCGGCCTCGAGTGCGCAACGAGCTGCTAAGCCAGCGTCTCGAGCGTCGATGTAGCCCCAAAGGTTCCATTTTCGAGCTCGAGGATTGTCCTGCCATGTCTCGAAACGAGCGTAGTCATGTGGCTCCATTATATTCGAATATCTTAATCCTATGAATGGAATGCCGCTCCAGCGATTGAACTGGCGCGCCATTTCTTCGCCTATGACTTTCGTTAACGAGTAAACGCTTTCCGGATACAATGGCTGAGATTCGTCTAATGGGGCGTAGATCGGCTTTTCCTTCTCGAATGGCAGACCAAGGCAGGTCTCGCTCGAAGCCCAGACCACACGCTCTAGCTTGAGCTTCATAGCCGCGCTGAACACATTGTACGTACTAAGACTATTAATACGAAAACACTCGTTTTCAGGAACGACCATGTTGTTGGGAATGGCGGCTTGATGCACAACCGCGTCGGCCATTCGCAGAATGTCAATGGTCTGACCGAAGTCCGTCAGATCCGTCTTCAGGAATTTCGCGCCACTGGTCTGCGGAGGCGGGACGACGTCGGCATTGATCACCTCGTAGTCGTGCTCGATTAGTTCATTGATGGTGGCGCGTCCTGCCTTGCCGCTTCCTCCGGTGACAACGATTTTTTTCATAAGCGAGTATTGTATTTCACGGAGAAAACGGGCGGCAAGCCTGGATGTGGGTTATTCGGCTGCCTTCCGCTAAGTCGCTTAAATCATTTTTTCAAATTAACCTCAAAAGAACGCGTCCAGAGCACACGTTCCACCTTTTCAGCATGAAAGCCAGATGGAGCGAGACCTCTGGATTCGCTTTCTATTTGGTTGACGAACTTCGACTGATACCGCCGCGCCTGGATTTGTCCAATAAGATGTCGCCTTCTGTACGTGAGGTAGCCAAGAATCTTGAGAAATGCATAAGCTGTACACTCCGATTCGAGATAAAGTTCTAGCTGGCGAAACGCTTTCGGGAACTTTCGTTAACCTAGGCTCTGCTACTGCAGCGGAAATCGTCGCCCAGAGCGGATTCGATTGGATGTTAATCGATCTTGAGCATGGCTACGGCGCTCACGAATCGATGGTCAGCCAACTTCAGGCTGTCTCGCGAACCGAATGTTCACCCATCGTTCGCATCGCCTGGAACGATCCGGTGCGAGTCAAACGTGTACTCGACATGGGGGCCGCCGGAATCATGTTTCCATTCGTGAATACAGCTTCGGAAGCAGAGGAAGCTGTGCAAGCGATGCGTTATCCGCCCCTAGGCATTAGGGGCGTCTCGCGATTGTCGCGAGCTAGTGAATACGGAGCCGACTTCGAGAATTATTTTGGCAATGCCCATAAGACGCTGACTACCTTCGTCCAAATCGAAACGCCGGAGGCCTTGGAGAATGTTGAAGCGATTGCGGCGGTTGAAGGGGTTGATGTGCTTTTCTTAGGACCCATGGATCTGTCAGTGAATCTTAGTATTACCGAGCAATTCGAGCATCCCGATTTCGTATCCGCTCGCAAGCGGATCGCCCAAGCGGCCAAGCAGGCTGGGAAAGCGGCAGGTATTCTGCTTTTACTAGCCGGCTCCGTCGAAGATTGTATTGAAGAAGGTTATACCGTTATAGCCATAGGCTCCGATAGTGGGGCCTTGATCGGAGGCATGAAAAGCATGGCTCAAAAGATTAACGCTCAGAAATAAGCGAATGTCTTCTTCTATTTCTCCTTCTTCTGTCCTCTCTCAAATTGGGGTAGAAGAAGATTGAGCTAAAAATAGCAGGTTTCCTCAGGACCTAGATCCACGGCGAAAGCGGTCTGGTCGAAAGCCTCTTTCATTAAACGAAATTTCGTATCCGAATGTTCAGGACTATTCCAGAGATTTTCGAATTCATCCGGGTCGTTTTCCAGGTCGAAGAGCTCGCCGTGTTCGTATCCATGATACACTGTCAGCTTGAACCGTTTTTCGCGAATCATGGTAGCTCGACTGCCTTTCCAATGCTCTCTGCCCGGTCGTAGAAGACTCAAGGCTTTGTAGTACTCGCAACGCACGGATTCGCGATGAACGTCGGTTTTTCCTTCAAGCAATTGTCTTAGGGATCGTCCTGTCATCGCTTTGGGAATGGGTTCGTTGGCGTAATCTAGGAGCGTGGGGGCTATGTCGAGCAATTCGACCAGAGCATCTGTCTGAACACCCTGCGGCAGTGAGCCCGGCCAGGAAAAGATGAGAGGAACGTGGACTAGGCCTTCGTAGAAACGGCAGCCTTTGAACATCAACCCGTGGTCGCCTAGGCTTTCGCCATGATCGCTCATGAAAATGATCAGCGTATTCTCTCGCTGACCAGTGGCTTCCAGAGTTTCCAAAAGCCGGCCGACATGATCGTCGATCTGTTCGATCATGGCGTAGTAGTTGGCCTTCATTTCCTTTGCCTTGCACTCCTCGGGAGTTTGAGGGCTACTGTAGAATTCGATGTCACTCAATTTGGCCTGAGCCTGCAAGTCGCTGTCTCGGTAGATGGGTCCGGGCAAGTCATCAGCTTGGTAACGGTCCGCGTATTCGGGTGGAGCGTCCATCGGATGGTGAGGGTCGAAGAAATTCACGCTCATCAGCCAAGGCTGGTCCCAGTCGGTTTCGATAAACTCGATAGTTTTGTCGGCGCAGAACTTCGTTTGGTGTAGCTCGGGCGACATATATCCGTTTTTTCGGTACAATTGCCCAAGATTCTCTCCTTTTTCTTCAACCCATTCCGCATAGGCGTGACCTTCCGGCCAGAGATCGCGATGGCTATGCGACCAATGGAAGACGCTGTATCCATCATCCTGTGGTCGTGGTTCGACACGCCCATGACATCCAGCCAAGTGAAGTTTTCCGGCCAATCCGCAACAATAGCCAGCATCCGCCAGAAGTTTCGTTACTAAGGGAGCCGCTTCCGCCCAGCGATCGTTTCCGTTGCCGCATCCATGGACAGTGCTGGCGTACATGCCAGTCAGGAAGCTGGACCGACTCGGCGTGCAAATCGGACTTTGGCAAAAAGCGTTCAGGCAGGTCACGCCCTCGTGGACGAGTCGATCGATATTCGGGGTGCGAATGTGTTGATTGCCTAGCGCGGCAATCGTGTCCCATCTTTGCTGATCTGTGCAGATCCACAGCACATTGGGGCGGCGATCATTGGGGTCGGTTCGTTTCTTAGGTGGAATTCGATCAGTTGAGCTCATTGTCGAGAGGTTACCCGGCATTCAAATGACCCTCCTTTCGAACACAAGGTCTGATTCGCCTTCTATCGAATATTCTACTTAGACCAACCTAAAGCTGGTGGAGGCAGGATCTGAAACTCTCTCGCGAAAGATGCTTTGTAATCGAATTATGGATATTCCATTAAAGTTTGGCTCTAGCCGATCAGCTTTGCTCCTGCTCCAGTCGGAATGCTGCCATCTCGTGATCATTTCTAACCAGCAAAACATCGTCCACTACAACCGGGTGGTTCCATGTCTTTCCCTCGATGGCAGGGATTTTCGCGTATTCAACTAGTTGATCGCTGGTAGCGGAAACCAAGGCGACCTCTCCTTTTTCCGATAGCACGATGAGCAACTCCTGATCCGCCAGCAGCACGAGCTGGCCACGTCCGTAGCGACCTCCCTTCCATTTTCGCTTTCCGTCGGCCAGGTCGATGCAGGCGAGGATCCCGCTGTCAAAGCCGTAGGCGTGGTCCTTGTGGATCACCAAGTCGTTGAAATAGGGTTTCAATTTATTGGAGGTCCACAATTCTTCTGTTTTCCAGCCCTTGGATTCGGTAGTTATTTTGATACGACGAACCCCGCTTCTATCCCCTGTGCTAATGAGAAGTTCATCCTCCGCGATGAGGGACGGTTGGACAATGCTTACTCCTGGCCAATTGTGTTCCCAGAGCAATGAACCGTCGATAGGAGAGACGCTCCTGGCGCCTGCTCCCATCATCTGCAGAATTTGAGCTTCGCCCTCGATCTCGAGCAAGTGGGGCGAACTATAACTGCCGCCGCCTTTTTTCCCAATCCATCTCGGTTCACCTGTATCCAAATCGTAAGCCGCCGGCGTTCCAATTAAGGCCACTACCACCATGTCTTCGAAAACCAATGGCGAGCTGGAAAATCCCCAGTCCGGTGTCTTGGTTTCCGTTTCAGCCGCCGCATTTCGGGACCAGATTACGCTTCCATCGCGAGCGTCTAAGGCGTTGAGAATCCCTGTGGCTCCAAAAGTGTAAACGCGATCTCCTTTCAGGGTTGGCGTCGCTCTTGGCCCAGCCCCCGCATTGGATTCCCAAAAGCGCGTGGCATTCTTGTGTTTCCATACCGGTTCTCCGGTGGAAACTCGATAGCAGCCCACCACTTCTTCTTCACCCCTTTGCTCCTGGGTGTAAAAAAGATCACCCCTCACTGCAAAGGACGACCACCCTGGCCCAACTGGGCGCCGCCACATTTCAACAGGAGGTGAAGTCGACCAATCTGTCTGTATCCGCGTTCCCTCTACAATTCCTTTTCGATCAGGACCGCGAAAACCTGGCCATTCCGCTTTGGAGTCGTCTGCCAGGAGCGCTTCGCCAGTTGCGCTTAATTTCTCGCTAGCTTGGTCTAGAAGCCTTTCCTCCTTGGTTTTCGACCAGCGCCATTGGAAGTCCGAACTGCCTTCGCCACTCATTCCATCGGTTCGAAACAGAGTGAAGACTCCACAGACTAGCAGGACCGTAGCAGCCATGGATAAACGACGGTGGTTTATCGATAGATTCCTGCTGAACGCCGCCCAGAGCACGAATGCCAAGCTTAAGACAGGGATCACGTAGATGAGAAACAGCATCCCCATTCCCCCCGTGGCGATTGAAACGTCAAGCAGTGGATAGGACCCGATTACGGCCAGGATCAACAAGGCAGCTCCTCCAGCGCGATCAGTCCAAGCCGCTCTGCTCAAAAACAGCCACCAAAGTATGATTAGCAAACCACAGGCAAGCCCCACTAGCACTCCTATGATGGTTGCTTCGGGAAAGACAGCAGACACGACGAATCTAGTTATCCATTGAATAACTACAATTGCTATGCCCGGCCATAGACGGAGCGGCCTGTCTAGTATCGATTCGTTGGTTTTTTGCGGAGACATGGTGGTTGCTGATTTCAGGATTTGGCTGCGAGGGCTAGCTTTGTTTGGCCAATCGACTACTAGCCATTAATCCCTTCTACACGTCGATTTCCAGTCGGGTTACATATTTTTACTCCGCGGCCTGGCTTTCCGGAAAGGAAACCAGTTCCTACATATGAATCGCTACTAGCTGAGCTGGATGGCTACTTCACGGAAATAAGAACTTCCGTCTCGAGCTTGGATTCGTCTTCAGTCCAGTGACCATAGATTTCCACGCTTGGCTTGGTAGCGGTCATCTCTCTGCTTTTCAGGGCTTCCCACATTCCGCGGTGAACTTCTCCCAATTTAGAATAGGCTCCAACGTGCTTCCAGTAAGCGTATTTTGCTAGGGAAACCTCTCGCTTGATTAGAAGTGACGCGTTGTTTTCGCTCTCTTCAAGTTCGACCCCGACGAACAAGTCTTCCCCTTCGTAAACCCAGTAGTTTATTCCTTTATGTTTCAATTGGCGGGTGGCGATTTCATTCCACATTTCGTCCATCAGCCGTCGGCCTATACCAGCCCAATCGTTGTTTTCGACCTTTTCCGAAAATCCGTGGAGAATGAAGGCAACAGGTTTTGTAATAATCTCGATTTCCATTGGATTCTCCATTCTTGATTCAGTATCCAAATTCAAGTTACACTATACATGCTGGTCTACGAGGATGGGATTCCCATCGGGATCGATTGCCATGAAGCTGGCTGGTCCAGTGCTTGAAGGATCGGCTTCGGTGGCCAATTGAACCCCTTGCTCTTTTAATTGCCTTTGTAGTTCCCTTACATCCGTAAAGGATTCGAGCTTGTTGGCATTGCTGTCCCAGCCTGGATTGAAGGTAAGCATATTCTTCTCGAACATTCCTTGGAAGAGGCCGATTACATGATCGCCGTTTTTCAGAATGAGCCAATTTTGGGAGGCGTCGCCGCCAAACACGGTGAAGCCGAACTTCTCGTAGAAGGTTTTCGAAGCTTCGAGGTCCTTAACGGATAGACTGACTGAAAACGCGCCGAGTTGCATGATGTGTGTTAGGTTGAGTTCGAGTGATGGTATCCAATATCAATTGATACGTCACTGGCTTCTTCGAGCAAGGGAAGTTTCTATATTTTTGGATAGATCAGGCTTCATTATCCATTAGGGTGGATCTATGCGCTCTCTCGCCATTCTAATGATCGGGCTGAATTTGCCTATTGTTTTCGCCCAGAAAGGAGCATCCGTCATTTCCTATTTCGGATACGATGATTGCATCCGACTTGAAAACGAAATTTGCGAAGTGATTCTCTGTCCAGCTGCAGGTGGACGTGTATTGGTTTATTCAAGACAGGGCGAAAATGCTTTGTATGCCCGCGAAGACGAAAAAGGCTATCGCTATGACCCAAAAAAAGGCGATCAGCCCTTCATGGCAGGTGGACGCTTCGACATTGGCCCGGAGAAGATCGTCCCTCGGCGACCAGAACTTTTTCATGGTCCCTGGGAAGGGGAAATCACCGGCGATCGTCAGGCTCGTCTGATCAGTGTGAAGCATGAGGCTACCGGTGTGCAGCTCATGCGTGATTTCACTCTGGACGAAAGCGGTACCCGCCTGGTCTGCGTGCAGACTATGATTAATATATCGGACCGCGAAACCAACTGGTGCTACTGGAGTCGGACCTTGAGCGTGGGTGGCGGTATTTGCGTCATTCCGCTGACCGATCCTTCGAAGTATCCAAATGACTATGTCATGTACGGCCCCGACAGTTCCATCATGTATCGGCCGGTTGATGAACACATCTACCGAAGGGACGATTTTCTTATTGTCGATGGAGCCCCCAAGCGTCCAAAGCTGGGAATGGATTCTTACGCTGGCTGGTTTGGCTATCTAACGCCGAGCAATCTGCTTTTTCTCAAAAAATATCCTACGTATCCAGAAAGAAATTATAACGAAATCGCAGGTCTCACCATTTCCATTTGGTATGTGGAAAACTGGCGAGGCTGGCTTTCCACCTGTGAACTCGAGCCTATCGGTCCTAAGGAAACCCTCCAGCCTGGCGAGCAAGCTACCTTTACCGAAGAATGGTGGCTAGTGCCCCATGATTTTCCTGAAGATTCGAAAGACTTGGACCTTGAGACGCTAAAACGGGTTGCGGAAGCCACTTTCGATTAAGTATTTCGTTTCCTTGCATTGAATGGCGCAAAATACTCCTGATTTCCTGAAGGACGACTCGGCGAGTCGTCCCTACCAAATTCATCAGGTAGGGATGAGTCGCTGACTCATCCGTAAATCGCTATTTAAGGTAGTGGTCAGTATCTTCTACGACCTCCAAACCGAAGAATAGTTAGGGAATAGGTCGGCTGTTATCCTAGATATCTAATACCTAAAAACCGGCAAACGAGAACTAGGCTCTCGTTTGCAAAGCTTCTGCCTCGTAGGCTTCGACGTCGTCTAGCCAGAGGGCTCCGGTGGGCGTGTCGCCTTTCAGGCAGAGCATATCCCAGACTGCATTGAAGGGCAGGGTCTTAGCTGCTTCCATGAGAGCCAGTTTCTGCCCGGATTTGCCTTCCGCCTCCAAGTTTTGGAGACGTTCGACAGGATCGAGCAAGCCGTAGAGGATTGCCTGGCGAGAGGCTCGGGTTCCAGTCACGTAGGCGATGATGCGGTTGATGCTGGCGTCGAAGAAATCGAGCGCCACGTAAACCCTGTCGAAAGCTCTTTGGCGGGCGATTTCGATGAAAACATTTCTCACATCATCGTTGAAAAGAACCACATGATCGGAGTCCCAGCGGATAGGACGGCTAGTGTGGATAAGCAGCTTTTTGTGGAAGCAAAGATGAGCCGAGATCTTATCCGCAATCGACTCGGTGGGATGGAAGTGCCCCATGTCCAAGCAAAGAACCTTTTCGCGACTCAAGGCGTAGTTGGCGTAGAAGTCGTTAGATCCGACCACGTAATCCTCGGAGGCCAGTCCGAAGAGCTTGCCTTCGACCGCGTCCACGCAGCTAGGGCCAATACCATGGGATTCATCGAAAATCGCGTCGTAGGATTCGACCAGTCTCTGTCGAGGCCCTGACCGATCGGCTGGATTGTCCTTATGTCCGTCGGGTGTCCAGTGATTATTGACGCAAACGTCGCCCAAGGCATTTGCCATTCCTTCGGCAATGCGACGGCTAGCAATGCCATGTTGTATCCAGAAATCTCGGATGCCTTTATCTGCATGGCTCAAGGTATAGCCGTCATTGGCCTTGGGGTGAGCAAAGTAGGTCGGATTGAAGTCCAGCCCGATCTTCTCCTCCTTGGCCCAGTCTATGTAGTTGCTGAAGTGAGACGTTTCAATGGCGTCGCGATCGATGATCTTTTCTCCCGTCTCGCAGTAGAAGGCGTGCAGGTTGAGTCGATGTTTGCCTGGCAGGATTGAAAGGGCCTTGGACAAGTCTTGGCGAAGCTCGTCCCCATTCCTCGCCTTACCTGGGTAGTTGCCCGTGGCCATAATGCCTCCACCTTCGACCGCTTCTTCTTTAGTTTCGAAACCGCCTACATCATCCGCCTGCCAGCAATGCAGGCTTATGGGCGTATTCAAAGCTTGATTAATCGCGGCATCGGTATCCACGTCTAAAGCCGCGTAGGCTTCCTTGGCGTGCTCGTATTGCTGCTCGATCTGGGTGTCGGTTCTCGGAGAACCGTAATAGGATTCGTTGGCGGGCATTCGGTTGAGTAGGTCGTTCTAAAGAGTATTCAGGCGGATTGCTCCAAGTCGTACTGACTGATCACGTCCTGTCGATACTGGCGAGGAGTCGTGTTAGTCAGGGCTTTGAACTTGCGCGAGAAATAGTTGGGATCGTTAAAGCCGACACGTAACGAAACTTCTGATACATTTAAACTGGAATTGCTCAACAGCTGTTTGGCTTTAGTGATGCGAGTGTGAATTAGATAGTCGATCGGCGACTGGCCGACGCAGTGGCGAAAGGCCCGAAGGAGTCCGCTATGGGACATGTTGGCAATCGAACGAAGCTTCTCGAAGGAGATTTCCTCTGAGTAGTGGCCCTCAATGTAGCTTAAAGCATGAGACACGCCTTTCAGAGCGCGCGACTGGCGAGAGATCGGAGGAGGGCAGGGGGCCTTGGGATAGGCTCTGCAGAGAAAGGCGAACATCTGCATGAGAATGCCTTTGGCAGCGAATTCGTAGCCGATGGACGATTCGGTAATCTCCTCCTCGAGTTCTGCAATCCAGCGCATCATCCTGGCACATTGCTGCGAATCTAGACGAAAGTTCTGATGTATCTGGTAAGCTCTTTGAATATAAGGCTCTATGTGGAATAGAGCGTAATATCCAGGAATAGCGAAAAGCTCGCCAACGGGCAGCCACTGTTCTAGCGGCTTGAATATGAGATTCACCAACTCGAGATTCGAAACGTCCTGATACCGATGGGCCTCTTTTTGGTGAATCACGAACACGTCGCCCGGTTCGATCGCGCAACGCTTCGTTTCGCGCTCGGCGTTTTTCCATTCGTGGATGGCAGTTCCCTTCGTGATCAGCACGAGCTCAATGCTGCCTTCATGTTGATGGAATTCGCACTTGAGCTGAGGTTGCTGCCTGATGATCGTTATAGGTAGTCGGTCTTCGAAGGGCAGGGTGACTTTTATGTATTGTTTTCGAAGAGAGCTCGGAGCTTGGTTCACGAGTTTTTGGATACGTTACAGGGTTGCGGCTTAAGGGTAGTTCGCCTGAATCGTGCTGATAAGTAGCATAATTACTGCTTGGGACGCAATGGTATTCATCAGCTAACGTTTTTCAGAGTGGCTTGCAGGGCTCGAGCGGAGGCTTGCAGGGCTTGCTGTTCTTTAGGCCAGAGTTCTATCTGGTGGTGGGCGATGACGCCAGAGCGGCCGACTTCGGTGGGAACGCTCAGGCAGATGTTTCGTATGCCATAGCAGCCTTCCAACATCGAGGACACGGGAAGAACCTGTCGCTTGTTAAGGGCGACGGAATGAACCACATCGGCGATGGTGGCCCCCACGGCCCATCCTGCTCCGCCTTTCCGACGAATCACTTCCGCTCCGCTACCCTTGGCTCTTTCAAAAAGCTGTCGTTGAGATGAAGGATCCAAGCCCTTGTAGCCGCTAGCCGGAAGGCCGGCAATGCTGGCCGAGGACCAGACCGGTAGCATGGAGTCGCCATGCTCGCCCAGAATCAAAGCACTCACTTGTCTGGCGGAAACGTTCAGTTTTTCGGCGATGAGCGAACGGAAGCGAGAGGTGTCGAGCATCGTTCCTAAGCCATAGACGTGGCCTTTGGGGAGATCGAAAAAATCAGTGGCGAGATGGGTGAGGATATCCACAGGATTGGATACGACAAAGATCTGGGCATCCCGCTTGTATCCAGCGGATTTGATGCTGTCCATGATCTGGCGAAAGAGCGAGACGTTGCGATTGATGAGATCGAGGCGGCTCTCGTCAGGTTTGCGTCTCAGTCCAGCCGTGATGATGAAAATATCGGTGTCCTTCGCCCGTCCGTAATCTCCTGCATAGATACGCGTATCGGCCAACGTAGCCGCTCCATGCATAAGATCCAAGGCTTCGCCTTCCGCCAATTCAGAATTGGCGTCAAGTATCTGGATATCCGATACTAGACCTCCGCATTGCAGCGCGAATGCGGCATTGGATCCTACTCTTCCGCCTCCGCCTATGATGGTTACTTTCATGATTGGTCTAAAGTCTTAGTCAAATAATTTGATTCTTAAAAGGTAGCGGTCAGCGTCTCGCTGACCATGTCCTTGTGTCTTTGATGGCCAGCGAGGACGCTAGCCACTACCAAGTTCTTGCTATAAAAGATTTTCAATTTCTCTCGCTCTTCTACCCTCTCAGTTTCTGCATTATGATATCCGTTATCTTCTGTACCAATTCTTCGGGTACATCAGGACTAGTCGCGTTATCTTCCGTTTCGCACCCGCAAGCGGCTGGCGTCTCGCCACATCCGCAATCGGTTGCTTGAGGGGCGCTGGAAACAGTGAATTCTCCCGCGTCGCAAAGCTCGCATTCCTTCAACTCGTCCATACGATGGTCCGGCATCCCGAGAGTCTTGCGGATCTTGATGAGGTCGACCAGCTTGTCAGGACCGTACTGCTTGACTCCGCCCAACGAGCGAGAAACCACGACGGTTTGGCAGAAGGCGTCAGTGTTTTCCATTTTCCAATAGGCGTCTTCAACGTCTTTTCCCCAGCAGATCACCCCGTGGTTCTGCATGAGGATGGATTGGTGCTTAGCTGCCATTTCGCCAACCTTATCCGACATCTCGGGCGTCCCTGGAGTCTCGTAGCTAGCTAGTCCGATCTCGCCGAGAAAGACTTCCGGTTCGGGGATGAGACAGCTCGGAGGAGTGACGCCGGAAACGGCAAAGGCCGTGGCGTAGACCGGATGAGCGTGAACGCAGGATTTCGCCTCTGGAACCCGTCGCATGATTCCGAGATGCGTATTCACTTCTGAAGTACGAGGACGCGTTCCGGCGACTTGGTTTCCTTCCAGATCCACCAGACACAGATCGTCAGGGGTCATAAAACCCTTTGAAATCAAAGTCGGAGTGCAGAGTACTAGATTGTCGCCCACGCGAATGGTGATATTGCCACCATTTCCGTCGACGTACCCTTTCTCCCAAATACGGCGCCCGATGTGGCAAATACGCTCCTTTAACTCCTGGATTTCCTTGGAGTAGAAAAACCGCTGCAATTCCTGAGCCGATTTCGGATCGCTTCCCGACTTCCAGGAATATTCGTAGTTGGGAAGTATTGGTTCGTGGATACGTGGCAATTTTCCTCCCGACGCGATCGATTTCGGTTTTCCGCCTCCTAAATTCTTCAGGTCCACGCTTTCGCGTCGCAGAATATCTCTTCCCATTGGGGTGAACTTAGCATCTGACGGAAGCGATGCTAAGCTTTCTCCATTGCTTAGCATGGTCTCCAGATCTTTTGCCGTGTATAGCCTGCTCATGTTCGGATAAAAATCAGTTTTTCGCCTTGAAATTAATGGTATCCAGAATCGCCACATTTATGGCGTCCAGAGGTATGGGTTCGTTGAAAGGCTGGGTAGCCTCGGTGCCTTCCACGTATAGAATGTCTTCGCCGATGCCTGCTCCTAGATCATCGTAGACGATAGGAGTTGGTGCTTTTGAAACGCCCGTCTTATTCTTCCCGCTCATTTCTTCCTGACCCTGCGGACTAATTACTAGCCATCTGGCTCCCTTGAATTGTCGGGCGCCTAAGCTTAGCGTTACGTTTCCTATCACTTTTCCAGGCTTCATATGGTAGGCAAATAAGGTAGGGACGGCTTGCTAAGTCGTCCGAATGGCGTTGGTAGATGCGGATGACTCAGCGAGTCATCCCTACCTTTGGGGTTCTCTTTGAAATGCTCTTTCATTCCGTTTCGTCGATAATCCCTACCACTTCGTTTCTCAGCGGGGACCTGTTATCGCCCACCGTTTTTTGCGTGAAGGAGCCGTCGGTTGAAATGAATACGGTCGAATGCAAGCCCGCTCCAATAGGATCGATAGCGGCAATGGGATATCCCGTCGCTTCTCCCTGCTCGTCAACCGGAGTCGCCAGGACGATCTTCTGTCCCTTCAAACTAGGATGGCAGACTGTGGAGGTAGCGTTGCCTTCTATGCGAGCGTGGATCATACGTATCTTAAAAGTCTATACAATATTGAGCTGGTCCACCAGAGCGCAGCGGCGGAAGCGGGCGAAGGTTTTGGGAGTGGAGATGCCTTCTCCGGTAGTAGTGGCGACAGAGAAGCTTATGTAGCCTTCTCCTCCCAGTCCCAGTCCGGCAATACAGGGGCCGTTTTTCACGAAAATCGTGGTGTCCATTTCCTTGCCCATGTGAGTCATGTTGGCTACGTTCATGGTATGGATCATGGCCGAATGCTTGTATCCATGTTCGGATACTTTCGCTTTCTCGACCGCCTCCTCGAAGGAACGACAACGGACCACGGGAATGACTGGCATCATCTGCTCTTCGACGACTAGCAGATCGTCTTCGCCAGTTTCGGTGATGAGAAGCTCTGTCTTCGGATTGACTGAAAGTCCGGCGATCTTAGCTAAAACGGAAGCGTCTGCTCCTACGTATTCGCGATTTAATACGGCATGCGAGCATCCACCCCCATCTTCCTTGAAAGTGAAGACTTCCTTGCGAATCCGATCGGCTTGACCGCTGTTTAGCTGGACACAGCCTGCTCGCTGGAGGGCTTTCATAATCTTATCGAACGCTTTGCCCACGGCGAAGATCTGCTTTTCCCCAATGCACAGGAGATTATTGTCGAATCCGCCGCCGGTAACGATGTCGCGAGCCGCCTTGTCGAAGTCGAGAGCGATGCAATCGTCGACCACCACTGGCGGGTTGCCAGGACCAGCGCAAATGGCGCGTTTGCCCGTCTTCATGGCCGCATCGACGACCCCTGGTCCACCGGTAATGCAAAGCAGTTGCACTTCCTCGGCGTTGCAGATGTCGTTGAATGAATCCAGGGTAGGTTGCTCGATGATGCACACCAGGTTCTCAATACCTAGCTCAGCATTGATCGCCTCGTTGAAGGCGCGAACCGCAATGGCTGCGCACTTGGCTCCGCCAGGGTGAGGATTGATCAAAATCGCATTCCCGGCAGCTACCATGTTGATGATATTGCCGGCAATCGTTGGAACTGAGTGAGTAACCGGAGTGATGGTTCCAATAACGCCCCAGGGAGCATGTTCTTCCATGGTGATGCCCATGTCGCCGCTCATGCCGAGAGGCTGCAGCCATTCCACGCCAAGAACGTTTTTGATGCCCTTCAGTTTGGCAACCTTGTGCTCGAGGCGACCAATCTTCGTCTCCTCAAATTCGATACGCCCCCATTCAGCGGCGTTGTCGAAACACATCGTCTTGATGATCTCTACCACTTTAGCGCGTCCAGTCCAACCCTTGGTTTTGAGTTGTTCGAAAGCGGCGTGAGCAGCATTGGCTGCTTCGGTGACGTCCTGGAATACGCCAAAACGGTTTCTAGAATACGGTGATGGGCGAGGGGATGAGACCGATTGAATGGAGCCGGCCTGCAATTTGCTGAGAACCTCGCGTACTACGCTTTGAATGGCCTGCTCGCTTAACCCGTTTAGTTGTGACATTGTATGCCTTTCTTTACTTAGCTATCTCTAGCCGAATACGTATTGTAGCCTTGGATACTTACCGTGTCGACTATGCCTACGATGGCCGCGTCGACCGGAGCCGATTTCAGCCCATCGGCTTGTCGAGCCGAGCTGCCTTGGGCAAACATCACTAGCTCGCCCTCGCCAGCGCCAAGCGTATCGACAGCCACGATGGTGTTGCCGCCAGGCTTGAACTTGCTGGTGTCGTCCGGATCGATCAGCATGGGCCGCACCATCAACAATTTGCGGCCGGTCATGCTATCGTCCTTCTTGGTCGAGACGACCGAACCAATGACTTTCCCGAGATACATCGGTACTACTTCGCTGAGCGTTTAGCGGTCGATTTTGGTATGACGCTGTCAGTGTCTTCGTGCGGACGAGCGATCACGTGAGCGCTTACCACTTCGCCTAGACGTCCGGCTGCCTCGGCCCCGGCTTCGATCGCAGCCTTAACAGCGGCGACGTCTCCCGCGACGACGGCGTTCACCAGCCCGCTGCCGACGCCTTTCATCGGTCCAGTCAGTTGAACGTTGGCCGCTTTCAGCATTGCGTCGCTGCCTTGCACAAGAGCGATGAGGCCCCTGGTTTCAAGAATTCCTATTGCTTGTTTTGCCATGATATTTTCGGTTAATTATTAAGGGAAATTTGTCTTGTATTCATAAATCGGTACACCTCACGAGCAATGACCAATTCTTCATTGGCCGGTATCACGAGGACTTTTATCCTGGAGCTTTCAGCGCTGATGACACCTTCCGTTCCTAGCCGCGTCTTTTCATTTTTCTCCTGATCCAGTTCAAGGCCCAGTTCTTCGAGGCCAGCGCACACCTTCGATCTTACTTCGGTATTATTTTCTCCAATACCCGCTGTAAAGACGATCGCTTCAGCTCCTCCCATCTTGAAGAAGAACGATCCCGCCCAATGGCGAATGCTCTCGACCAGATGGTCGATGGCTAATTGCGCCTCTTTGCTGCCCCCGCTGGCCGCCTTGCTGATATCTCGAATGTCATTGCCGACACCTGAGAGACCAAGCAGACCGCTCTCCTTGTTGAGCTGACGTTCGGCTTCCTCAATGTCTATATCCAAAATTTTGGATACGTAAGGAATAGCCATGGAATCGAGATCGCCGACGCGATTGTTTTGCGGCAGTCCGCTTTGAGGGCTGAATCCCATGCTAGTGCCCATAGCCACACCGTTCTTGATTCCGGTCACTGAGCTGCTTCCGCCCAGATGGCAGGAAATGACGCGAAGGGGAGGGCCATGGTAACTGGTCGGTCCATCGACGTAGAGTCCGCGAGCGCGTTTGGCGATGGCTTCCGATCCCAGCAATTCCGCCGAGCGCTCGGCTACGAATTTATGGCTGGCTCCATGAAAGCCGTAGCGGCGAATGCCAATGTCGCGCCAGTTTTTGGGAATGGCGTATTCGCGAGCGGCTGGTTCGACCCACTGGTAAAATGCGGTTTCGAAGAGAGCTACCCGGGTTACGTTTGGCAGTTTGTCGCTGAAACAGCGTATGCCTTCGGCGTAAGCTGGATTATGAGCAGGCGCGACTTCCTTGAAGCCATCCAATGCTTCGAGGACGCGATCGTTCGCTTCTACGCATCCACTGAGATCCTTGCCTAAAACCGTCTTGAATCCTACAGCGTCCAGATCTTCGCCTGTATCCAAATGTCCATCATCGGATAGACCTTGCAACATAGACTCGATGCACTGCGTGTAGTCGGTCACTCGCTCGAAGCCTCCATTGGCCAGTAAAGAAGCCTGAGTATCGTCGATATCGAAAAGACGATACTTGAAGGAGGTAGATCCGAGATTGGCGACCAGGATTTTCATTAAGATTAGAAGTAAGAAGGAAAACTTAAGAAGTAATTATGTGGATACTTCTTCGTTTTACCCTTTTACTTTAGCCTATCCAGCTTCCGAGCTTGTCGAGGTCGTCGTGTGGACGAGGGATGACTTGCACGGCCAGCACTTCGCCAATCTGATTGGCGGATTCGGCTCCAGCATCGACGGCTGCCTTAACGGCGGCAACATCGCCCGTGAAAAAGGCGGTTACGATACCGCTGCCGATTTTCTCCCATCCGTTCATGGTTACATCCGCCGCTTTAAGAGCGGCGTCGCTTGCTTCCATGAGACCGACGAGTCCTTTGCATTCGATCATTCCAATCGCTTGTTTTGCCATTTTCTTTCCTTTTGTTTTAGGCGTAATACTTGAGGAGGTCGTCATGAGGACGAGCCATGACGTGGGATGCCACCAACTCGCCCACGCGATTGGCCGCTTCCGCTCCCGCTTCGACGGCCGCTTTCACGCTGCCGACATCGCCTTTGACGAGAACGGTCAGAAAACCGCCGCCAATGGGGATCTGTTTGACGAGGCTCACGGATGCCGCCTTAACCATGGCGTCGCTCGCTTCGATGGAGCCGGTGAGGCCCTTTGTTTCTACCATTCCGATTGATTCACTCATTGTTTTGGTATTGGGTAATTGGTTTCGATTTCGAGTATTTAAAAATTGGCTACTTGCGGAGTTCGCATGGAGTGTCCGGTCTTAATCCGCAGGCATTTCCTTCGTCTGTATCAATGTGAACTTCCAGTTTGAATGCGGGATCGACACGCACGAAAATTCGGTCGAAGGTGACGGCCGTTTCCCCGCCGACGCTCAGTTTCATGAAACTCTTGTTTTCCACGCCGTAGTGGGCGGCGTCTTCCGGAGCCATGTGTACATGAGGGGCCGCGCGAATGACGCCTTCATTCATTTCCAGAAAACCATTCGGCCCCATCAGCATACATCCTGGAGTGCCGGCAATGTCTCCCGAATTCCGGGTCGGGATCTTGAAGCCCAGCGAAATGGCGTCGGTCGCGGCAAGCTCGACTTGATTGAAGTCTCGACAGGGTCCCAGTATCCTTAAGTTGGATATGACTCGGCTGCGTGGGCCGATAAGCGTGACGGATTCCTCTGCGGCGTATTGGCCTTCTTGGTACAGCCATTTTTTTGGCGTCAGTTGATGGCCAGGACCGAACAAGGTTTCAACCGCCTCCTGATTGAGGTGACAATGGCGAGCGCTGACGTTGACGATGAGAGGATTCGGCGAGCTTGAAACGGGTGTTTTGGTTGCCAAATGGGCCCCCAGGCTCTCGCGAACGATGCGTTCGATATCAGCTCGGCTAAAGGATGTTGATGGAGAGGAAACCATATAAATCCAAGAATTATCGACCAAAAACCCAAAAATTCCAACATTAGTCAACATAAAACCTTGCTAAAACCCAAATTTTCCCAATATGTCACGAAAATCGTTTTTCAGATGCTGGCCCAGGAAAGACATCGTCAAATCCTCAATCTCATCGAGGAGAAGGGAACCGTTCGCACCATCGACTTGGCGAACGAGTTCGAGGTGACGGACGAGACGATCCGTAGGGATTTGCAGATTCTGTCAGAGAATTTTCAGATCAATAAAATCCACGGAGGAGCTACCAGCCTTAGCGCCCGTCCCAAGCTGCAATCCTTCATCGAGCGACGAGCTATCAATGTCGAAAAGAAAAAGCTCATCGGGCAAGCGGCTCTGAAGTTCGTCGAGCCTGGCGAGACCGTGGCTTTCGATAGCAGTACGACTGTCTTCGAGTTGGTTTGCGCGCTTCCCGATTGTCCAGTTCGCGTTGTAACCAACACCCACTCGGTCATCCATCAGCTTCTTGGTCACGAGCAAATCGAGCTGATTTCAACTGGTGGGCGTTATCAGCCTAAGACGCAAACCTTCATCGGAATCGAGAGCCAGGCCTCGTTGCGTCGACACAACGTGAACAAGGCCTTTATTTCCTGCGTCGGCTTGGATTTGCGGCAGGGCGCTAGCGAGGGGTTTGAGGACCAGGCGATTTTCAAGGACGTTCTGCTCCAGACCTGCGAAGAAGTGATCCTGCTCGTCGATTCCAGCAAGATGGGACAGCGATCCGAGTATTTCTTCGCCGCGCCCGAGCAAATCTCATGCGTGATTACGGACAAGGATGCGGATGTGGATTTTCTCGAAAAACTGAAAGGAAGTGGAATCGAAGTAGTTGTAGCCGATGGAAAGAGATTGGATGAGGATTGAGGCTTGTTCTGTATCCAGTTTTAACCTATGGAATTCGTTGAGCAAGGAAGCGCCGCATGTCTGAATCAAAAGTTTACTTAGCAGTCGATCTTGGAGCGGGTAGCGGCCGCGTGCTAGCCGGCGTTTACGACGGGTCGCGAATCGACCTTCGCGAGCTTAGTCGATTCGATAACACGCCTGTTGCGCTTCCGGACGGCTGGCATTGGAATATCTCCAGTCTCTATCAGAACGTACTGGGAGGGCTCAAGGCGGCCCATGATGAATTTGGCGATCAGCCTGTCAGCGTCGGGATAGATACCTGGGGGGTGGACTATGCTTTGGTGGACGGAGATGGTCGACTACTTGGACTGCCTTATCAGTATCGTGATAGCCGTACCGATGGCATGATGGAAGTCGCTTTCGAGAAAGTGGCCAAGCGGGACATCTATGAGAGAACGGGTATCCAGTTTATGGGGCTGAACTCGATTTTTCAGCTGCTTTCGGAAGTGGAGAAAAAGAATCCTGCTTTGGAGGTCGCCGAAGACCTGATGTTCGTACCCGATCTGCTAGCGTATTGGCTTTGTGGGGTCAAGGTTCAGGAGCGGACCTTTGCCAGTACCTCTCAGCTCTATAACCCGAAAATCAGAGACTGGGATCGAGACTTGATCGCCGCCCTCGGCTTGCCAGACCGGATTTTCAAAGAGATTTCCGATCCAGGAAAGCGACTGGGACAGCTAAGGTCCGATGTCATTGCCAAAACCGGTTTGGAGAGAGTTGATGTAGTGCTCGTTGCAGGACACGATACGGCAAGTGCGGTTGCTGCTGTGCCCAGCCAATCAAAGAACCCAGCCTATCTAAGTAGCGGCACTTGGTCGCTGATGGGTCTGGAGTTGCCGGAACCTGTCATTAATGACGAGACTTTTGCGGACAGCTTCACTAACGAGATCGGCATCGGGAATACGGTTCGGTTTCTGAAAAACATTTGCGGCCTTTGGCTTATCCAGGAATCGCGGCGTTACTGGCAGGAAAGTGGAAAGGACTATCGTTACGGGGAGATCGCTACTTTGGCCAAGACGGCTAAGCCCTTTCGCAGTTTGATCGATCCAGACGATGCTCGTTTTGCTCAGCCTGGACGGATGCCGGAGAAGATAGCGGAGTTTTGTCGAGAAACTGGTCAGCCGACACCCGACCAGCCTGCCGAAACGATGCGGTGCATTTATGAAAGTCTGGCCCTCACGTATCGATTAACTTGGGACAAGCTCTTGAAGTACGCTCCGACCGTTCCAGACGCCCTTCACGTTGTGGGAGGCGGCAGTCAGGATAAGCTGCTGAATCAATTTACCGCCAATGCCCTAGGCTTGACGGTTCAAGCCGGTCCGACCGAAGCCACGGGATTGGGCAACATTCTCTGCCAAATGATGGCCGATGGAGAGATCGAAAGCCTCGCCGAGGGCAGGAAGATTGTCGCCCAGTCCTTTCCGTCTGAGACGTTCGAGCCCGAAGAGGGAGACATTTGGGGCGCAGCCGTCGAGAGGTATGCGACTTTGTTGGCAGAGTAGTTTGTTGACTAAATGGTTTAGCTCTGGCTATCTCTCGCCTATGAAAGCCTCAAAAGTCGCTTGTATCCTGTTTTTCATTTCATCGTTGAATCTACTGGCTTCGCAGCGGCCCAATGTGGTTCTATTTTTGGTCGATGACATGGGCTGGCGGGACAGCTCGACCTATGGAAGCGCGTTTTACGAGACGCCTAGCATGGACCGCTTGGCGGCCGGTGGGATGACCTTTACTCAGGCCTATGCCCAGCCCTTGTGCTCGCCGACACGAGCGGCCATCATGTCCGGCAAATATGGCGCTCGACTGCATCTCCACAAAGCGATCACCAGGGGTAGTGTGGCTAGCCCCTCCATAAAACCAAATCCCAAGAAGCCTGCCGACGCCATGATATGGCCGGAAAGTCGAAGCCATCTCCCGCTAGAAGAGCATACCATTGCTGAAGCGCTACAAGAAAATGGATACCAAACTTGGTTTTTAGGGAAATGGCATTTGGGTGGACGCGCCTATTTTCCTGAAAAGCAGGGTTTCGATAAAGTAATCTCGGCGGGGGGAGCGGGACCTCGAAGCTATTTCGCCCCTTATCAGAATATTCCAGGATTGGAAGATGCTCCAGAAGGTGAATACGTTTGCGATCGTCTGACTCAGGAAGCCTGCGACTTGTTGGAAGGAAGCGGAAAGGACAAGCCTTTCTTCATGATGCTAGCCCATTTCAATGTGCACTCGCCGTACCAGGCGAAGCAGGAGCTCATAGACAAGTACAAGGCGAAATCGGATTCATCCTATCCACAGCATCATCCTGTAATGGGAGCTATGGTTCAATCGATGGACGAAAGTCTGGGCACGATTTTGGACAAGCTAGACGAGCTGGATCTTACTAAGAATACGCTCTTTATCTTCATGTCTGACAACGGCGGCGTCAATTGGGCCAATTCCGCGAAAAGAAAAGGCAGCCCTGGTTTCGAGTTCAAGATGCCCATTACTTCCAATTCTCCTTTGCGGGGAGGAAAGGCTAGTTTCTATGAGGGAGGCGTTCGAGTGCCGATGATTATTCGATATCCCGGAGAAATCGCTTCCGGATCGAAAACCGATGCCCTTGCCCATGCCGTCGATCTGTATCCAACTGTTCTTGACTTTGCTAAGATGGGTCGGCGAACAAGCCATGCTTTCGATGGGAAAAGCCTCAAGCCCGTCCTGTTTGGCGAGCAAGCTAGTGTTCGAAACGACCTCTACTGCCACTTTCCTCGCGTCAAGACGACGGCCAGCGAATTCGGCGGATCCTTTGTCAGGGAAGGAGATTTAAAACTGATACGTCTTTGGGGAGGAGGGCCTGACGGTCAACATGCCTATGAACTCTACAATCTGAGTGAAGATATTGGAGAGACTCGCAATCTAGCTTCCGAGCATCCCGCCGTGGTTTCCCGGCTTTCGGCCAAGCTCGACATCTGGCTGCAGGAGACAGGGGCCTTGCTTCCGGCTCGGAATGCGGAACTCATGTTTTAACTGTCGAGAGATTTTCAATCATTTCGACTCGGCTAAAATTCGCGTTGATTCGCGATCATAGGCGGTTCAGTTTCTCATCTTCATGAAAATCGTTCGCTACCAAGACGCTTCTGGAAATATCGGATACGCTGCTGAAACCGATTCCGGTCCTCGCAAAATCGAGGGAGATATTTTCGGAGATTATTCCGTCACTGAAGATGCTGCTGACGTGGCAAAGCTGCTGGCCCCGATAGATCCCGAGATTATTCTTTGCATCGGCTTGAATTATCAGAGACACGCGGAAGAGAGCGGATTAGCGGCTCCTAAAAATCCGGTACTTTTCGTTAAATCGAGAGCGGCCGTGCAAAATCCTGGCGATCCCATCGAGCTTCCGCGACATCTGGCCAGCGAGAAGGTGGATTATGAATGCGAATTGGCGGTGGTCATCGGGAAAAGATGCAAGAACGCAAGCGTGGAGAATGCCTTGGATTATGTTCTTGGATACAGTTGCGCGAATGATGTAAGCGCTCGCGACTGGCAGATCGAATGGGGTGGGGGGCAATGGTCGCGCGCCAAGACTTTCGATACGTTTGCTCCGCTAGGTCCCTGTTTGGCAACTGCCGATGAAATTACAGATCCCAACAATCTGGCTATAAAGACCATCCTGAACGGACAGACCATGCAGGACTGGAATACTAGCGACATGATTTTCAACGTACGCGAGCTCATCGCTCATTTGAGCGGCAGCACTACCTTGTTGCCTGGTACGGTTATCCTGACAGGAACGCCTCACGGAGTGGGAATGGCCATGAAGCCGCCCGTGTGGTTGAAATCTGGGGACGAAATAACGATCGAGATCGAAGGGATCGGAAAACTGACTAATCCAGTTGTGGAGGAGAAGGTCTAGATTTATTAGCTTCGTTTCTAGGCGTTGGGAATCAGCTTTGTATTATGGATCGCTTCTCTACTCGATACTCGGCTAGTTTAAGGATTATGTTTTTTCGCGTTTTCCTGGTTTTCGCTACAAGCCTGATCGGATTGGTCTTTCAGGCCTCCGGAAAGCTCCCCCATATCCTTTTTATTTCCATCGACGACTTGCGTCCCGAACTAGGTTGTTACGGCAAGACGCAAATCAAGTCGCCGCATATTGATCGCCTGGCTAGTGAAGGCGTTCTTTTCAAGCGGGCCTATTGTCAGGTGCCGACTTGCGGAGCTTCTCGGGCGAGCCTGTTTTCGGGTCTCCGACCCACTCCGAAACGATTTCTTACCGCTAAAAGCAGCGTCGATGAGGAAGCAGGGGGCGTGATAGACTTGGCAGGCTATTTCAAGCAGCATGGCTATTATACGGTATCCAATGGAAAGATACACCATTCTCCTAAAGATCGCGAAAGCTCCTGGGACGAAGTTTTCCGCCCGAATGGCTACATGCAATATCAGACCCCTGAGAATATCGAGATTGCTAAAAACAACAAATGGGGAGCCGCTTGCTGGGAAGCTCCTGATGTTGAGGACAACGTCCTGCAAGGCGGAAAGATAGCGGATAAGGTCATCGAAGATTTACGCAAAGCCAAGGAGAGCGGCCAACCCTCGTTTATCACCGTCGGACTGACCAAGCCACATCTTCCGTTTATCGCTCCCAAGAAATACTGGGATCTGTATTCGAAGGAGGATATAAAGATGGCTCCGAATCCTTTCGCTCCTAAAAACGCTCCCAAGATATCGTTGCACAATTCGCGGGAGCTCAGGTTATTCTATACGGACGTTCCCGAAAAGGGCCCCATTCCTCAGGAGCTTCTACCGAAGTTGGTTCATGGATACTATGCTTGTGTTTCTTTCTCGGATGCCATGGTTGGAAGAATTCTGGATGAACTGGATCGGCTCGAAATGCGTGAGGAAACGATCGTCATTCTCTGGGGAGACCATGGCTGGCAGCTGGGCGAACACGACATGTGGGTTAAGCACTGTGTCTACAATACCTCTCTCAACGCTCCGCTCATTGTTAGCGCTCCGGGAATCGCTCAAGGAGGAGTGGCGGAGGGTCTGGTTGAATTCGTCGATATCTATCCAACGCTTTGCGACTTGGCTGGGTTGGAACTGCCTGGTCATCTACAAGGGGACAGTATGAAGCCGATGCTCGAAGACCCTGCCCAGCCTGGCAAAGATGCCGTGTTTTCCCGATTTCGGACGGGCGACACAGTTCGGACAGACCGCTACATGTATTCGGAATGGATGGATGAGGGAGAAATCGTCGCCCGCATGCTTTACGATCACGAAAAAGACCCTTGGGAAAACGAGAATATAGCCGAGTATCCGGAATTTAGCGACGTTGTAGCCAATCATTCGAAGCTATTGGCGGAGCATCGAAAAAGATATTTCGATTAGGTAGCGGCCAGCGTCCTCGCTGGCCGGACTAGTTCGCTAGTTAGTAGGGCTTTAACTACTATCAGAAATTAATAACGTAGGGCCAGTCTTCTGGTTTGGAGACTAAGCTCTTTCTGACAGGGTTCATTCGTATGTAATCCCCCAGGATTCATCGTTGCGAATACGATGATCGAAGAAGTCACGCTGCCATTGAATGCCCAGTGTTTTCGCGTTGTAGCTTTTCCAGGCTTTAATTGTTGCTGCCATTCCTTGATCTGCTGGAAAGGAAAGCAGAGCGTGTAGGTGATCCGGCATGACAAGAAAAATGCGGCAGAACCATTTTTCAAATTTATGATAATGGGCTACTGATTCTAAGATTTGATAAGCGATTTTGACATTTGCGAGATCGCTTTCTTGTTTTTTGAGGCAGTTTATCGTGATAAAGAAAAGAGAGCCTCCCTTTACCCATGATGGGGGTGTATGTACTAATTTTTTGCGTACAAATGAGTTGGACATTTGAAGAAGGTAGCGGCCAGCGTCCTCGCTGGCCAGATTTTTATTGATGATTATTGGCTAGCGGGACGCTAGCCGCTACCTCAAAATTCCGACTGCTTCGATTTGTTTTAGTTCGATCTATTCGCTGGCGTTGCTGTTGAACAGACAAGTTCAATCTTTGATCATTGAATACATTCTATCCGGATAATCGTAGTCTTTCAGCATTACATCTTTTTCGTACGTCATCCCTGTCTTATTGGCTACGTTAATCGAAGCAATATTGTTTGGGTCGATGAGAGAAACGAGACGATTTATGCGAAGCGTTTCAAATGCATATCCTCGAACCGCTATAGCGGCTTCAGTGGCATAGCCAAAATTCCAGAATTGCCTTAAAAACCTATAAGCTAATTCGATTTCGCGCTTTCCTTCTATACTCGGGAAGTCGACTAATCCGCAATAGCCGATAAACTTCGCATCTTCCTTTTTGATAACCGCCCATAACCCAAAGCCCAATTTGCTATAATTTTCGATTTGGCTCTCCAGCCAGCGATCTGTCGCTTCTTTTGATAAAGTGCCCGTACTAAATCGCATGACTTCCTTGTCTTCCAATAGATCATAAAGCGATTCCGCATGCTTCGATTCGAATTCCCGAAGGATGAGACGATCTGTTTCCGCGATTTTCAACTTAGGCTTCTGCGATCAGCTATCGCTGCTTTATCAATTTCGTATCCTTATGTTAAATACGGACTAGTGAGAGGCGAATCTAATGGAGGCAGGAGTTCGGATAATTTCTCTGCGGTTTTCCTAAGTTCGGGAACGACGCTTTCTGGAGCTAGGCGATCATTGGAATTGAGATTCACACCAAGGGCATAGCGCGGCATTTTCTCTTTTTCCAGAAACACGGGGATCACTACTCTCACAAGGTCGGAACGCTCTTCTTTATCTTCAATCGTGTAGCCATTGGTTCGAATGTTTTCGAGCTTAGCCTGATATTTCTTATAGTCGTAGGTGTGATCGTCTCGCAAATACGCGTCCCATCGGAAAAACGTGTGCATCATGAAAGTCTGTTCCGCATAGGCCAAAAAGATCTGAGCGTATCCATGAAAGGGGATGAGCGGCCATTCCTTGCCGATATGCGAATAGGGAAGGGCGCTTGGCAGATTGAAACGTTCCATGATCTTCATTGTGCTTTCGCCTACCCATCCGAAAAGGGCTACCGGTCTCATCAACTCGTTGGCCAGATTCTCGATAAGAGCGTTGATGTCCTCTTTGAAAGGTCGGGGTAGCAAGGTTCTCGAGATGTAGGCCGACTCCGCTTTGGTGAAGTAGCTTAGCGAGTAGACACGATCGAAATGCTCGATCTCGCCGATTTCCTGCAGTCCTTTCAGCAGATTTGTGAGGCCGGTGTGCGAAATAGGGGCTAGATGGCTCTGCAGCTCTGAGTACGTAGCCGTCTTATTCTCGTGCAAATGCTTTATGATCTTAAGCGTTCGTTCGGCTGTGTCTTTAGTCATGTCGTCGTTCGGGATTGGCTGCCTCTAAACTATCTCTAGCCATTGCCTCTTCTTTCTGCGGAGAGCTCTAAACAAGCTGAAGCGATTAGTTGCGAAAGGAAGACTGGCATCATTGAGATCGCATTTGGCTTAAGCTTAGCAAGGCGTGCTTAAGCTCCAGATTGAGGCGGTATCCGTAAATTCGTGTAGTTTATTTTCTCTTTGAGTAAAGAGTAAAATCCCCCAAAATGTAAATTATTTCGTAATTAGGATTCCTTAAAATAGTTCAAATCGGCTAAATACTCTTTAATCAAAGAAATTATGCTACTAAAAACTCTATACAAAGAGTAGCATGTCGCTATTGTTTCTCATACTTAATCTGCAAGCTCGTTTCTCGTTTTCGCCGCTACCGCAAGGCAATTGCCTGTGGGCTCCATCGTCGCTATTTCTAGATTTCGCGTCGCGACGATTGCGAGGCCGGTCTTCGCTTTTCTACAAACGTAAACCCTAACCCTTGCCCTAGCATGAATTCCTTTAGGAACTTAACGCGACCACTCCTCAAGGGCCGTTTTCTGGCAACGGCTTTCTTGTGTTCATTGTCATTAGATTATGCATACGGACAATCCGCTGACACTGAAGAAGAAGTATACGAACTATCGCCATTTACAGTCGATGAGAGTGGAAACGAAGGCTATCGAGCGACCAATACTTTGGCAGGCTCTCGTCTCAATACCAGCGTGGCCGACGTCGGTGCTTCGATCGACATTCTGACCACGGAATTCCTTGATGATGTCGCCTCGACGAACATCTTGGATGCGGCTGATTGGGTAGGCAACATTCAGCGAGACACGAGTGGTCTAGTCTCTGATCCGGAAGGCAATGTAGCCAGTACAACAGGTCGTCAGCTTCGTATTCGCGGTTTCTCTACGGGCAATCTAAAGCAGGATTTCTTTCCCCTTCTGCACTCGGGCGACACCTACAACACCGAGCGCATTACGTTTAACCGGGGTCCGAATGCCATTCTCTTCGGCATTGGCAATCCGGGTGGAGCGGTGAATACGGTCTCCAAGCGAGCTCAGATGAAAGATTCCAATGCCTTTAGGCTTCGTTTCGACACATTTGGCAGCAAGCGCGCCGAGGTGGACATTAATCGCGTCTTGATCGAGAATAAACTGGCTCTTCGCTTCGCTGCGGTCGAGGGCGAGGGGGCTACTCACCGCAAGCCTCAAACCAGTCGAAATAGTAGACAGTATATCGCGGCTACGTATCGGCCGCACGAGAATATGTCTTTCCACCTTTCCTACGAACAGGGAGACATCCGTCGCTCCAATGCTCGCTCTTGGCTTGTTGCAGACGGGGTTTCGACCTGGGTAGAAGCAGGTAGCAACACCGTTGCCGCTAACAATTTGAATGCGGCAGGCAATCGCCCTCCGGGCATCGCCAATTTGAATAATCAGAACTACCTGCTGCTCGTCGACACCGAGGCAACTGGCACAGGGACTTCCGTGCCTATTTTGAATTGGCGGCGTTTTGGAACTACCGCCGAGCCTCAACAGCCGTTCGCGGATCAACGTGGCAACACGGCTTTGCTGGACGAATCCATTTTACCGTTCACTGCCAGCCCCATGGGCGATGCCAATCAAGCGTTCCATGACTTCGACCGTTTCCTGGTAACCTGGGATCAGCGCCTGCTTGAGAATTTGGATGTCCAGCTAGCTTATAACAAGCAGGCTGAGCATATTGATAGCTTCCGTACCGTACCTAATCAGTTCTATATCGTACGGGCAGACGTGAACGAGTTCCTGCCCGACGGTACCGGTTTCAATAACGCAACTAGGGTCAGCGATACGCCCAATCCGAACCTTTTCGATCCCAATAATCCCAACTACTTTTTCGAAACCGACCAACTCGAATTGCGGCAGAATTACAGTGGATTCCAAATCGCTCGAGCATCGGTCTCCTACGATCTCAAATTTTCCGATATTGGTTCCGACAGCTGGCTCAAGTGGCTAGGGGATCATCGCCTGGCCTACATGTACGAGGTCGAGGACTCCTTCACCAATGCGAATAACATGCGCCTGCTGAACATTACGCCGCTCGACGGCTATCCTTCGGATATTCGGAATAACAACAATCGCATCCGTGTGCGCTGGTTTCTCGATCCAGACAACGGAGTTTATGGTCCGACTTCCGATTGGCTGGAGCGCTTTCCTATCGTTCATCGAGGGGATCCCTTGCCGGCGGATACAGACGGCGATGGCATTGTGCCTGCCTTTGCTCCCCGAGCAAACGGGACTAATCGCGAAGACAAGTCGACAAACGATATGTTTGTCACTCAAAGCCGTTTCTGGAATAATCGAATCATTGCTACTGTTGGCTGGCGCAATGACCGCACGACACGATTTGATGGCAATCTAGTGGGTCCCGATCCTGTGACAAGAACGCCAGAAGACCCGGTGATTGTATCGCCTATCGGAACCTTCGATCCTTCCAGTGATTTCGGTGATCGAAACGATTTCGCTGAAGTCAGCACGTGGACTCGAGGCGCCGTATTTCGCCCGTTCAATCAGATCGGTCCGTTTGGCGGTTTGGCGTTTTTCTACAACGAGTCTAAAAGCGGCAACCTCGGTTCGGGTCCATTCGATATTAACGGCGACGACCTTCCAGCCAGATCTGGCGATGGTAAGGACTGGGGCTTCCGCTTCTCCTTATTCGAGCAAAAGGTCCATGTGAACGTGAACTGGTTCGAGACGAGCGAAATCAATAGGAATACGGCGCAGATTCGAGGCGGCCCGCAGACTGGCCAGTTTGCAGAGCCTCTCAATGCGATTTGGAACACGTTCATCGATTTTGGCCTTGAAGAAGGTGACGAGAGTGTCAGCCCGCTGGCCCAGGAAGTATTGCGGGAAACGGGACTTACTTTGCCTGGGGGGCTGACGGACGAGATCCGAGGAACGTGGCAGGACACTCAAGACCAAGATGCCGACGGGGTCGAGATCAGCCTAACGGCTAACCCGACTCCATCTTGGCGCATGGTGCTCAAGCTGAGCAACCAGGAGAACATTCTGAGCAATATTGGCCCTCGGGCGATCGTATATTGGCAGACCTTTTCGGACTATTTAAGCTCGAGACCGGATTTGCTCGCCCTAGAGACGGCCGACGGAGATACGACCGTTGGGGACGAGGTCGCGCTAGCCACGGAGGCCTTGGCGAATACGAGGCGCCTCGATGGCGTGACGGATGGCCGCCAGCCTTTGTGGAACATGAATTTCACCACGAATTACAGCTTCCGCAATCACGATGGCTGGATCCAGCCATTCAGCATCGGGGCCGGGGCTCGTTGGCGTGATGAGAACATCATCGGTTACGTGCAGGACGATCTTGGCCTCAATGATCCAGAAAACCCATTCTATCGGGCAGACAATTGGAATATCGATTTCTGGCTTAAGTATAAACGGAAGATTCTCAACGACAAGATCGACTGGTTGGTGCAGCTCAACGTGAGGAATGCCTTCAATGATGACGGCCTTTTCCCCATGAAAGCCAATGATGACGGTTCTGGCAATCCGATCTTCATTCGCTACGGAGTGCCAGCGCCGGTCCATCTCATCCTGACCAATACGTTTAAATTCTGATACGCTAATCTGGCGTCGGTAAAACTCTTACAGAGCGGTTCCTGGTTTTCGGGAACCGCTTTTCGTATCCATGATCAGTTGGCAACAACCGCTTCGGTTTGTATCCGCTCGATGTATTCGCTGACATTGCAGGTAAGGAGGCGGGTCCCGGTTTTACTGACCTCCAGAACTTTATTGACAATGGGGTCGAGAAAGTCGCGGTCGTGGCTTACTAGAATGACGGTTCCTGTGAATTCCTTGATCGCGTCTTGCAGTATTTCCTTGCTGCGAATGTCCAGATGATTGGTTGGCTCGTCGAGAATGAGGGTGTTGGTACTGCGAATCAACATCTTGGCCAATGCCAAGCGATTTCGCTCCCCACCCGAAAGAACGCTGCATTTTTTGAATACATCGTCGCCGCGGAAAAGAAGGGCTCCCAGAATGCCGCGCGGATTCGATTCTTCGTTGCCTGCTTCGGCAGAGGCTTTTTCCACTTCCTCGAGGGCTGAAAGGTCGGAGTCAAGTTCGTCGGCCTGATGCTGGGCGAAATAGCCGATAACGGTATTCACGCCAACAGTACGTTCGCCTTGCTGGAATGGTTCTACTCCAGCTAGGATGCGAGCTAGGGTCGACTTGCCCGCCCCATTGACTCCAACGATGGCCAGGCGGTCGCCTTTCTCGATACGAAAATTCAAGCCTTCGTAAACCTTTAGATCGCCATAGGACTTGTGCACGTCCTCCAGTTCGATCACCTTGGCGCTTCCGGGAGGCGGGGGAGGGAAGCGAAAGAAAATTTTCTTCTCCTCCTTCGGCAGTTCGATGATCTCGATTTTCTCCAGAGCCTTGATACGGCTTTGCACCATGGCCGCTTTCTTCACGTTTGATCGAAAACGATTGATGAAATCCTTTTGTCGCTGGATTTCCTTCTTTTGGTTATCGAAGGCTTTTCGCAGCTGAGCTTTGCGATCGGCTTCCTCTTTTATATAGAAGGCGTAGTTGCCTTTGTATGACGTGAGGCTTCCCATGCTCAAGTGAATGGTACGATTGGTAATCGTATTCAGAAAGGCGCGATCATGGGAGATGACGATGATCGACCCCTCATAGCGTTGCAAGTAGCCTTCGAGCCAGTTTTGCGATACGATATCCAGATGGTTGGTTGGCTCGTCAAGGAGTAGAAGGGAAGGTTCTTGCAAAAGCAGTTTAGCTAGAGCGATCCGCATTTGCCAGCCACCCGAAAACTCGCCCGTGTCTCGCTGCAGATCTTCCATGGAAAAACCCAAGCCCAGAGCCATACGCTCGATTCGCGATTTCATCTTGGCGGGCTCGTGCTCTTCAAGCTTGTGTTCCCAAGCTCCAATCTGGTCGATGAGATCGAAATATTCCTCTGATGACGTATCCATGTCCGCCATCTCAGCATCGGCTGCATCGATTTTAGCTTGGAGATCCAGAGCGTCTTCGAAAGCCGATTCAATCTCTTCATAGAGTGTCTTGCCGCTCGCCTCGATGCCATCTTGAGGCAGGTATCCTAAACTAACATAGTCGGGCTTTTCGATCTCTCCATTGTCGAACTCCTCTCTCTCCAGGAGCAGCTTGAGAAAGGTCGATTTTCCCGACCCATTCGAACCTACCAGGCCAATGCGATCTCGGGCTCCAATAACGGTGGAGATCTTGTTGAAGACGACTTTCGGGCCGTACCGAAGTGAAAGGTCGATGATTGAAATCATGGAAGTCGCAGGAGATTAGGTGGGTGGGACGGTTGGTCAAGGTTTGAGGACGTGACAATCCCGCTCGCGAGCGTCTTCTACTCTCTTCTTCGGCTTCTCCATCTCAATCTTTGGTTTAACGTGGATGAGGAAGAAGAAGGGGACGCTAGAAAGAAGATTCTATCTTCTACCGAATCTTCCACCACCAATAGGCCACGACTTGCAAGCCGATGATAATCGGCACGCCGTAACGGAATAGCGGCTTGGAAGTCTTATGATTGAAAAGCACCATGCCGAAAAGGGCTCCCACTGAGCCTCCGGCTAGGGCGAAAAGAATTAGAAGTTTCTCAGGAATTCGCGTCTTCTGCCACTTAGCCATCAACTTGTCGTATCCGAACACGGCCATGGCTACGGCGCTGGCTCCAATGATATAGAAAACAAGGATCGTTGACATGGAAGGATGGTTCTGTTTTATCGGCTATCGATTAATAAAAGGTATTCAAATGAAAAATACAAAATTGATTCTCGTTTCGTCTTTGCTGCTTGCTGGAGCATTTTTCAATTCGCTTTTCGCCGCTCACCATGGAGCAAAATTGCCTGCCAGGCTGGAGGTTGGCGAGCGCCCTGAAAGTATAACCAAAGGTTTTGATGGGGACTATTTCGTTACGGTCATGAATGGCAAGGAAGAAGGCGATGGCGTGATCAAGCGGATCCATGGCAGCAAGGTGACGGTCTTCGCGACCGGTTTGGATGAGCCCAAGGGGATTTGCTTTGTGGGAGACCACCTGTTTACCACGGATCTCAATAAGGTTCGAAAAATCGATGCCGAGGGAAATGTCTCCATATTGGCAGACGAATCCGATTTCCCACTGCCTGTTTCCTATTTGAATGACGCCGCTGCCGCTCCCGAGGGCGATGCCATCTACATCACCGATATGGGAGCCAATACTAAGATGTTTAAAGAGCCGGGAGTGTTTTGGCCAATCGGAAGTAATGAATACAAGAACATGCCCATTATTGGGCGCGTCTATAAAATCCACTTGAACGGAACGATAAGCATTTCCATCAACAGCAACAACTTGATGACCAATCCCAACGGCGTAGGGGTTGGCAAAGATGGGCAGTTGATGGTGGGAGCTTTCTTCAGAGGAAATGTTTTGGAGCAGACTGATTTGGGACTGAAAGTGATTGGACATGGCATGCGTGGAGCGGACGCCGTTGAGCAAGATTCCAAAGGCAACTACTACGTTTCCAGCTGGGCTCAGGGCAAGGTTTGGAAGATCGGCGCCGCGGATCACAATGTGACCGTTCTCATTGAGGGATTGCAGTCGGCAGCGGACTTCTATCTGGAAGAGGATAAAGGCAGATTGCTTTTGCCCGACATGAAAGCCGGCGTGATATTGACAGTTCCTCTACTCTGAGCAGCGCTTAAACGCTGGCTTATCGCTAGCGAATCTGCCCGCCTCTCATAGCCTTTACGCTATCGTCATCGGTGTAGAATTTTCGATCCGGCCCTGCGGAGCGCGTTTCTATGTTGGTGACGGAAATAGGGTGGAAGGCGATGGGAGTCCCCCAGCGATCTAGCAATTCCCCTTCATCGTTAATGAATGGACTCTCCTTATCGATGAATGCGAAGCTTTCGCGATTATCGCCTGTAAGGGTTTTCACAATACTAGCGTTCGAATCTAAGCGAATTTCGTCTGGGGTCTTGAGAAGTCTCCAATAGACGTTGAAAGTCTTGTTGAGAATTTCCAAATCCTTCTGGATCGAGCCGGTACTGCTTCCGTATTGAGAAAAATAGGACGGAGGAGGGGTGTGGGATTGGGATTGTAGCGATTTTTGATCCGAAGAGGAAATGTTGGTCTTAGGAGCTTCTTCATCAGAAAGCTTCTCTGACGGCGGATTGGTCTTGATCGAATAGAATAGAATGCCAAAAACGAGCAGGATTGCCGCTAGGGCATAGGCGATTCTTGTTCCGTTCATCGAACTTTAGAATGAATGGATTACTCAATACAGTAGACTAATCGCTACCCGAATATGCCGACGGGAGCAGCCGAGGAACTGAGATCGTAGAAACGATTTAGATTGGGAAGCACTGTTCCGAGGTCGCTTTGCGATACTCCCATCCACTTTACCAGATCCGCGAAGTACTCGTCGACGGAAGTTGTGGGGACGATACGCCCTCTTCCCACGTCCAAGGGTCCGTCAAGTGAAAGATCCTCTGGATACTCTCCGTAGATATTGCCGCCTTGTACGGCTCCACCAAGGATGAACTGATTCCCTCCCCAGGCGTGGTCGGATCCCGCTCCATTGCTCGAAAGCGTCCTGCCGAATTCCGAGGTCGAGAAGAGCGTAACGTCGTTCTGAATACCTAGCTCACCGATCGCGTCCCAAAACGCTTTTACCGCCGCATCGACTTCCGCCAGCATGGGACCATGAACGTCCAGTACGCCGTCGTGCAGATCGTAGCCTCCCATACTGACAAAGAAGGTTTGGCGACGCATGCCCAGTGTTTCGCGAGCCCCAATCGATCTGGCAACCATTTCCAATTGATTGGCGAGATGATTGTCGGGAAAGGAGACCGAAAAATCGGGAACGGCGTCAATGGCTGCGGTAAACTCCTGTTCCGCGTCAATGGACCGACGGGTAACATCGGCAAACGTTCGCTTCAGCATGCTTTCATATTCCTGGGAAAGCAGGCTGTCGATAGCCGGGCGAATATAAGGAAGCCAATCAGCGTTGTAGCCATCGATTGGCGTTACGCCGTGTGTCGTTATTGAATACGGAACTGTAGAGTTTCCTTGTTGCATGATGTTCATCCCATCAAGGGAGATGTTCATGCCGACGTCGCTCGCCTCGTTTAGAGACTGCAGTATTTCACCTGCTTTACCGGCCCATCCAATGGCCGATCTCTGGTCGGGTACCGATGTCTGCCAGTGCATCTGCTGATCGTTGTGCGAAAAGAGACCCAAGGGGAGGGCAGCCGTTTCGTTCTCGTAGTCAGCGACGGTTGTTGGTTCGAGAAGCGTCCCTACATTGGCCAGAAAGGCGAGGTCTCCGCTATTATAGAGATTAGTCAATTCCGGCATGCTATTGTGGATACCGTAGGCCTTGCCGTTCAGCGGATTGGAAATGTCGATCACATCGCTAGCGGCCAAGGCAAGGTCCGCTCTTGCCGACCGGTAGTTGTTGAACTCCGTTGTTTCGCGAGGAACGACCATGTTGAAGGAGTCATTCCCTCCGGCCAGGAAAAGGCATACCAGGCATCGGTAGTCGCCGGAGCCAGGAATGGCATTGTTTACATTCAAGTTGGTTGGCGAAGTAGGAGGCGAGCTTTGAGCGGAAGCTCGGCCAGTCATGGCCAAGCTGAGCAATGTTGAATACAAAGCGGTTGAGCCTATTCCCGCGCAGCTAAGCTGCCCGAGAAACTTGCGTCGCGAATACTTGTTGGAATTTCCGGAATTCATTTCAAAAGATGATCTATCGGTTACTGAAATACGGAGAAGTCGGGGCTCATCATCGCCAGATGGATGAGTCTTCTTACCTTTTCATTGTCGTCCCACCAGTTTGGCATCGATTCGTAGGCAGTTCGCATTGTCGTTTTGGTCTCCTCGGATAGGGTTCCATAGGCGAGTAGAAGATCGACACGTTCAATCAGAGTATCCACGTCGCCAGATAACGAGTACTCGACACTCAAGTCTAGCGATACCCTATCATCCCCTTCTTGATTCATAAAGTAATCGCTAAGCGGATCTCGGTAGGCATTTAGCGAGCGTAGGGCAGTGGTGGAATTGAGAATTTGAAATTCCGGACCTACCAGACCTGCAGCTTCCATTTCTCCAAGGGGAACGAAGTCGGGAAGGAAGAAATTGAATACGGTGGGAGATGCGAAAATGTATTGGTTGAAATCGTCGAAGGCTCCCCATTCCGGAATTTGATAAGTGCCGTTGGGCGAACTGGCGTTGAAGGTTCGCATTAGGCGCACGTATCGTAGATAGGGTTCTCGCAACCGTCCCACGAGTTCGCTGCCGGACCCTGGCATCACTCGAGCCTCGCTATCCATGAGGATGGCTTTGACGACGGCTCCCAAATCGCCTCGCTCTCCTGATCCATTATCTTCGAAAACGTTCGATACTCGTTGTACGTAGGCAGGCGAAGGGTTCGAAGTCACCAGGCGTTGAATAAGGCGGTATCCAATAAATGGAGCAATATTCGGATGATTAAAAAGATTATCGATGGTGTCATCTAGGTCGTCCATCGGCGTGCGCCCTGGATCATTGGCAAAGGCTGGCAACACGGTTCCTCTCAGTAGGGTCTTTTCATCGGTATCGTGTTCTTCTACCCAGATTTTCATTGGCTCATCCGTGTCCCAGTCTCCCCAGAAGAAGGCCCACTGGTCATTGATGTCATTGTTGGGTCCGCCAAAGGCGAAGCCAGTGAAGACACGAGCGAAATTGGTGATGTCGGTGTTGTCGTAGGTAGGAATGCTGTTTCCTTCTGAATCCAAAACATGGGTACCATCTAAGTTAAGCTCGAAAAGGCCGATGCTGAATAGCTGCATGATCTCTCGAGCGAAGTTCTCGTCTGGAAATCGGTTGATCGACGGATCCGCCTTCCGATTCTGCATGTGGCTCAAATACAGTCCCATGATAGGATGAAGACTTACTTCCTTGAGAAGGTCGCGATAGTTGCCAAAGGCGTTTCGCAATAGCATATCGTGATAGTTCGCCATCCCTTCCTCATCGAAAATCGATTGTTCGGAAACCACCAGGATTTCGCTCAACGCCACGGCGATTCGCTGTCTTAAAAGATCGTCCGAAGTCATGACCTGGCGCCACCAAGCGTGATGCCGATGCTGTCCGTATGTATTCAGGTCATTAGCGATTCGGTCGTCGATTTCAGGTTCCATGAGTCCTGGAGCGATGGTGAGCTGCTCATCGATCCAAGCCTCGAATCCCATGGAAACGACACGATTGATTTCGGTTTCGTCTGCCCCGAGGGTCGCTTGCATCAGGAAACGCGACGCCTCGTATTGGGTGGGCGAGGACTGGGCTTGAACATCCGGAGCAATAGTAGCGGCGAGGAGAAGCAAGGCCGCCGTTGAGGCGAAACGAACACTCGAGTATGTATTCCTTAACGGCAGCCTCTTGAGAACAGAATCAATGATCAGCATGACGAGAGAGTTGTTAACTATCTCTCTATATTACCTCTTCCCAGTAGATGGAAGAAAGCTAGACTACCCCAGGGTTCGTTAATTTCTTGCTAATCAAATGCGAGCTCCTCGTGGCCTTAGTTGTATTACTCTAGCGACTACACCAGTGCTTGGAAAGGGAAGAACGATTTGCTCCCGATGTTGCTAGGTCGACTTTCTTTTCAGGTGAGTAGGAGCGCGTAAGGGAGCATTTTCGTTTGGATATCCAGTTCCCGTCTGCTGATGCGAAGCAATAATTTGTAGACGGAAGGAAATCAATGAGCTGTTTAGATCGAATCCATTTTGCTCTCATTAACAGCATGTAGAACTTATAAGATTTGGTGTAATTAAAATATGTAAAAACCATCGGCTTTCTTGATCTTGTTTACTCGGGAAATAGGGTACTGCCGACGTATTAGCCGTGCCACTTCAACCACCTCACTTACCATGTCGCCAGCGACGGATCGAGGCAACTTACTAGAGAGATCAAATACCGTTATGCCTCCTTCCCAGGGGGCTATTCGTATTCTAATAGCCGAGGATAACGATTCGGATGCCGATATTGTTGAATCGTTTTTGGATAAGTCAGTGCTGAGCAGACAGTACCATTTCGAGAGAAAGCGGACGCTTTCGGAGGCCGGGCAAGAATTGCGTTTAGGTAGGTTCGACGTACTTCTTCTCGATCTTTATCTGCCAGACTCGGAGGGTTTAGGAACCTTTACGGAAATAAAGCAAATTGTAGATTGTCCGGTTATTATTTTAAGCAGCTTGAGTGATGAGAGTGTTGCTGTTCAAGCAATGCAAGCTGGAGCTCAGGACTACCTGTTGAAGGACGAGCTCAATGACCGTCTTCTTGAAAGATCGATATTCTATTCGATCGAGAAGCATTTTTTGATGATCGAACTGGAGGAAGCCAAGGAGGTTGCCGAGAACGCGAGGCTTGCAAAGAGCGAGTTTCTTGCGGTTATGAGCCACGAGTTTCGCACGCCCATGAATGGGATCATTGGCGGGTTGGACTTGATGAAGGATGAGAAGGTCTCAGGCATTGCTCGCGGTCTATTAAAGATGATGCGAGAGTGCGCCGAAAGCCAGTTGTCCCTGATTAGCGACGTGCTTGACATTAGTAAAATCGAGGCAGGAAAGTTGGAATTGGGCTTCGAGAAATTTAGTATCCATAATTTGGTTTCGTCTGTACAGCAAGCGATGAGCTTCAGCGCGAAGAGCAAGAATCTGAATCTTTCTTCGACCATTGATGCATCGATTCCCGATCCGGTTGTATCGGATCCCAAAAGAATTCGCCAAATTCTGCTTAATCTTATCGGAAACGCTATCAAGTTTACCGATACAGGAAAAATAGAGACGATTGTCACGCTCTCCGCTCCCAACGAATTGCGTTTCTCGATTAAGGATACGGGAATTGGCATTCCTTCCGATCGTTTGGAAGCTGTATTCGAAGCCTTTACTCAGGTCGATTCCTCCTACAAGAGAAAGCATCAGGGAACTGGTTTGGGACTAACGATTTGCAAGCGATTGACGGAAATGCTTGGCGGAGAAATGACGCTCTCTAGCGAATTCGGCAAAGGCTCGGAATTCTCTTTTTCGATCCAGTTCAAGCATAATAGCGATTTGGATACGCGTATTTCGAACAGGCCCGCGTTTTCCAATAGCCGTTCGAAAAACCTCAGCGAGAAATATCCGCTTTCCATTCTCGTCGTAGATGACAACGAAACGAGCCGTAAACTGCTGAAAAGGACATTCGAATTACTAGGTTATGACGCGAAGGTGGCATTCGATGGTAAAGTCGCTTCCATTTTGGCTCGAAAGCAATCTTTCGACCTCATTTTGATGGATCTGCAAATGCCTGAACAGGATGGTCTTGAAACAACCAGAGATATCCTGGAACACGGTGAATCCTTTGGAAGTCCTCCTCCTTACATCGTCGCTTTCACAGCCTGCGTTTCCGATACTGATCGACAAGTTTGCAAAGAGGCAGGCATGCAGGCTTTCCTAGCTAAGCCACATGAGGTGGACGACTTAAGAAGGATCGTCAAGGCGGCGTATGCCTATCGCAACGAGCTTAGACAAAGTTGATCCTTTATCTTGCCGGTTCCCATTTCCCTTCTCAATGATTTCAAGACGAGGTTGGGTGTCTTTTCATATCCTTCAAAGCGGGAAAAGCCTCGCGCCAGGCTTGCACTGACTGGAGTGTAATGGATGCTTTAATACAATTTTCCTGCTCGCCAGCGTCCGCTAGAACGTTGCCTTTGTGGTCGATGATAAGCGAATTTCCGGCATAGGCCCAATTGGGATCCTTCCCGATTCGATTGACACCCATGACGACTGCCTGATTTTCAATCGCTCTGGCTTGTAGAAGAGTCCGCCAGTGTTCAACCCTCGCTGCCGGCCAGCACGCGCAATCCACAAACAGATTGGCTCCTTCCTTAACGCCACGCCGATACAGTTCAGGGAAGCGCAGGTCGTAGCAGATCGTCGGACAGACGCGAAAACCTTGCCAATCGAATATGAGGAACTCGCTACCTGCGTCGTAGTGGTCGGACTCCCCACCGAGACTGAAGCTGTAATTTTTCCGATAGCGTCCGACAAGTCCGCCAGCCGGATCGAAAACGGCTAGTTCATTGCATCCATGGCCGTTGTCTTGCTCGAATACCAGTCCGCCCATAATCCAGCTTCCATAGCGTTTGGCTGTGCGCGACAGAAATCGCTCTGATTCAGACGGCGAGTTTTCAGCGACTTTTGCGATATTCATACTGAAGCCGGTGGAGAACATTTCCGGCAGCGCTATCAACGCTCCGGATTCGATGCCCGTATTCTCCAGAAGCTCTTCGACTTTCTGGTAGTTGCTAGCGGGGTCTTCCCACTGAATATCATACTGGCAGGCTACAAGTTGCATCGGACTGCAGAATTCTAGTGGAAACTCGGCAAATCAAGCTATTTGAGGCCAGCAAGCGCGCTTCCTCGTGTTTGGACTGATACTCGATAAATTTTAGGCCAGAATGGCCGTTTCATAGGTTCTCTTTCATTATGTATTTAACGCCCGTAATCGTTGTCTTTGCCAGCTGCTTAATGGCATGGCTGGGAGCGCGTATCGTCGGGCGCGGGTTCCAAGCCCTTTCTCTGGACGATCCTGCTCTTGCGGAACGCTTTGATACGTATCGAAAGTCATTAGGCACGGTTGTCGTCTTCGCTACCTTGATCGGAATTTCGCTTTTCTTCATCTTTTATTCCGCGCCTTTCGAGAAACAGCTAAGCCATTTGCTTGCCACGCCTCTAATCGTATTTTGGCTATTGGCCGTTTCCTTGTCGGTCGGGCTTGCCGATCGACCGATCCGACGAAAGTTTCTAGGCGATCAGTCAAAAATTATTGAATACATCGATTTCAGTATTCGATTCTCTCTGGCATTCTTTGGGTTTTGGCTTGCGATCGCTCTTCTGCCTCCGGTCATACTGTATCTAAATAGCGGTTACTGGATCGGTGGTGTTCTTTGCGCCCTCGCGTTAATCGGATGGTCGGCGAACTATCCAAAAGCCATTTCGCGAATTTTAAAATCAAAACCGATTGAAGATCCTGATTTGAAGTCCAGGCTTGGTTTGATTGACGGAAAATCGAACGCGCGAAAGCCGATCGTCGAAATTTGCGGTCCCGAAAATGGCGTTTGGACCAATGCCCTTGCCTTGCCATCCCTGAAACGGCCTCGAGTTCTGCTCAGCGCCCCGCTTATCCGCAAATTGGACCCGGATGAGGTGGCTGCTATCTATGCCCACGAACTGGCCCATATCGAAGACTTTGACGACACTTGGCTGAAGAGAGCTGGCTGGATGGATAGGGTGTTGATCCTCTGTGGGTGTCTGGGGCTTCCCTACCTGATGCATTTAGGAGGGGAAGACGCGAACTGGCTAGCCTTTATCTGGATGCTCGTTGTATTGTTTTTTCTGGTACTGAGAGTTAAGGACTTTCAGAAGCGAGAGGTGTTTGCCGATCGTCGAGCCGTGGAGCTGATTGGAAATCCCGAGCCTCTCATCTCCGGGCTTCAAAAGATCTACCAGAATTTTCGAATGCCTCGACGAGTGGACGCAGGAGTAGATCGCCTTGCTTCGCATCCCAGTTTGGCTAGGCGTATCCAGGAAATCAGGCGCAAGGCTGCTATTTTAGATGGAAGTTCTGAGATAGGAGTTCAGGAAGATCGAGAAGGAAATCTGTCTAATGGAGTTAGAGACGCGCAAGTTTTCCATTTGGAAAGCGATCAACCGGAAATTCTTATACTTGATCATAAACGGATCGCTAGGCTTTCTTTCGACGACGAGGACTGGCTTACGGATCATCTCGATAGTGCGCCTTTCCAAGATCGCGAAAAATGGATACAAGAGTTCAGAAACAAAGCTTCAGCGGAGTCGACCTCAACCTACTCCGGTTTGCATGAGCTAAGACTCGTGCTTAAGGGTAAGAAGGCGCTATTGAGGACCGTAGAGCCTCCTCGCTTGGTTCGAGACTCCAGGATTAGGGCGGAGGATATTGGACGTCTGCAAGGATTTCTCGACACCGTCGATCACCAATTGACGCCAATCAAGAAACTCTCAGCTCATCAGCATCCCATAGCGCGCCTAAGCGTGTTTGTGGCTGGCATCTGCATTTTTCTAGCTAGCATGCAGGGTGGGGCCACACTTGGAGCGGCGGTGCTGGTCCTGATGGGCGTCCTCCCGGCCATGATCACCTGCAAGCGCGCCTGGATGGCCGCTGTAGGTGGAGGCGTCCTTTTTTACGCTCTCCGCGAGCTTCTGTTCTCTGCCGGCCATGTTTGGTGGGGAATGCCTAACTGGCTTGCTCTTAGTCTGGCCGCCTTTGCCGGATTTGTCGCTCTTTGGCAAACTTGGGTAAAATCCGAAGACAATCCTAGTAAGTTTCGATTGGATACGGGTTCTCCTAAGGCTGTTTTTCTAATGGTTTTCCTGATAGGGGGACTGTTTACGTTTCCTACCTTTTTCAGTCTGCTGCACGAGGATACCAGATTGATGCTATACTACCTTGCGCGGAATGTTCATGCGCCGTTCATCCCTTTTCTATTTGGCGGTTGTGCTCTGTTTGTCTGCAGAAGCATTTCGAAGCGAGTACTTGGAGTTGCCTTTATGCTAATCGGAACGTCGCCAGCCTATTTCGGGTCCGACTATTTCCTGATAAATCATATCAAAGACCCTCTGGCGACTTCCGCTCCTTCACCTCGATTTGCAACAAATGAAACTCCTGTTTCTCAGTCGTTGTCACTAAGTCATGAATACTGGGATTTTAATGTATCTCCTACCGGTCGGAATTTCATTGCGAATACGAGTTATCATGATTCCGATTCTGACGCCTACAGCTCCAACGGTCAGCAGGCATACGCTCTTTTCGACTGGAGTGGAGAATCGCGTCATCTGATAGCCGTACGTCTCGCTTGGACTTCCGATGGAGAATTGCTCGCTTTGATAAATGAGGATGGAAAAGGCTTTCTACGGCTTTTCGCCTGGGACCAGATTGATATCCCTCTTTGGGAGATTGAGGTCGAAGGTCTCATCGATTTTAGCAACCCCATTCTGGAATCGAATCAAGGTAGTTGGAGGATAACTACTAATGGTTCTTCAAGCGCGACAGTAGTATTTGAAGGAGAATTGGGCTCGGAGAAGATCGAGATTAGAAATTGGTACAACGAAGGTTTCTCTAATCGAAGTCGTTTCGTGACGGATGCTGACAATCTGTTCGAAACCACTTGGAATCCTATCTCACAAGGCGAGTCGGGAAGCGTCCGACGTATTCATTGGGCCCTTTCCCGACACTTTAATCCCACGGGCTTGCGGTTCATCGAATCCGATGGAAAAGCGATCGAACATGCTTGGACTGGCTTGTGGACTTACACTGTGAAGGATATTCATTTGGACAAACTGTACGTCGTTTCGAATAATTCGAGGAGCGCGTGGCTATGGGAGGTCGATTCTCAAAATGCCAGCCTCCTTCCTCGCTGGAAGCTTCCACAATCCTACTTCATCGGGGTTTACTATAATTCCGTGTGGCAAGTAACGAAGTCCCAAATACGTCATTTTGACTTGAATACGGGTGTGGGCTACAGCTTCCCGGCCTCAGGAAAGTCGGACTGGTATTTGAGTGTTAGCGTATCCAAAGAGCACTGCCTCATCGCCTGGCCTGAGTCTGATGGACAGAAGCTCGAGTTAATCAGCCTAGATACTCTCTCAAAGACTATTCAATAAACCTTATTGTCAGCTTTTGATGAGCTCCAATCGCGTCCGGAGGTCGCGATCCACCCTGCGCTTCTAGTCAGATCCGCTCTGGATCAAGAGGTGGCGCGTAGCTTCTGGACGCGTGCTTGATTCAATAATTTATATCGTCGCTTTTATAGGGCACTCGCTTGGCAGTCGTCTCGTGTCATTTCCCCTCATTTGCCCAACGCTTCATTGTCGCGATATTTTGTCTTAGAACGACAAGTTGCTCGCTTGTTCTGCTGGATAAGTAGACTTCCATGTCGCTGTCATACATTTCATCTGCCTCTGGAGCCTGGCCAAGGTCGTTTGTTTCCTCAATCCATTCTGACAGCTTGTCTCGCATAGATTGCAGCAGAGTCGCGTATTGCGGATCGTTGGAGAGATTTCTTATTTCCCAGGGATCTGCGTTAAGGTCGTAGAGCTCCTCATAGGGTCTAGAGGATGCGGTTACGCTAGACTGAATCGGGTTGAGCTTTCCTTTCTCATCCCACTCGCGTATAGCTTTCAGGATCGTTTTCGCTTCCTTGTAGCGATTTGGCTGCAGATGAGGTCGTTGTGGATAGTAGTTACGAATGTATTTATAGTTGGCCGTCCGTACGGATCTGATTCTTTCGACGGTTTCGTCACAGCGATCCCGTGCTGATACGACGTAGTCCCGAGCTTGATACCCGTTGGAAAAGAGGTCCTTGGCCTGCAGATGACTTGGGATGTCAATGCCGGCCAGGGCCATCGAAGTGGCCGCCATGTCAATGTGGAGGATCAGGTCGTCTCGAATGCTTCCTTCTTGCAGGTTGGGTCCGAAAACCACGAAAGGAATACGGATGCCTTCTTCATAGCAGAATTGCTTCCCTCGCGCATGACTAATGCCGTGATCAGTAATAAAGAAAATGTAGGTGTTTTCGAATACGCCCTCATCTTTAAGTTTCTGCACGATCTCGCCTACTTCCAGATCAACTACGAGAACGGTCTCCAGATAGTCTGCCCAGTCCTGAATGATCTCCGGGTGAGCCGGATAGTAGGGCGGGAGCTGCACGAGGCTTGTATCCACTTTTTCTCCGAGTCTCTGAAACCTGTTTTTATCGGTATTGGCGTTTCCTCGAAACTTGCCGCCTCGAAGCTGATACTGGGCGAAGAAGGGCTGGTCCGGTTTTCGCTCCGTCCATTCCTTTCCGTCATAGATAGATAGATCCCATTCGAAATTGTAGTCCGTCTTGGTCTTGTTTGTCACATAGTAGCCCGCTTCGCGAAAGTACTCCGGAACGAGTCGGATATGGTTCGGTAGTTGAATTTTCACTTCGCCTCTTCCGCTTCGATGATGATGAGCTCCAATGCTCGTTTGATACATGCCCGTTATCATAGCTGATCTAGCCGTAGAGCATACGGGAGCGGTGACAAAGGCGTTTCGGAAAAGGACGCCTTCACGAGCCAGCCGGTCGACATTGGGCGTTTCAATGGTCGTCTCGCCATAGCAACTGAAATGGGGCGACATGTCCTCTACTACGATCCAAACAATATTAGGTCGTTCTACGGCTCCTGCAGAGAAATGAAAGACGACTGCTAAAAGGAAAAGGGTAAGACTTCTCATGATCTAAACGAATTTGAAAATACGCGGACTTTCAATAGCTATCTGAAAGTGATCGTCTCGCCTTTGGGGACTCCTGGCTGCTCACTAGGACTAAAGGCGTTAATAGGACAGGTTCGCCATGAGACACTCTGTAGAGTAATGCTTCTCTTCTCAAGTCGGCTTTAACGACTCTCCCTGACGATTAGTGGGCTAAGGCCATTCCCCAACACATCAGGGGGATTAGCAAAGCCAAGCTGAGTAAAACCATTTGCCAAAATTGGCTAAGCTTCGCGTGCATGGCTGTATGGGCCGCTAGGATAGCCAGGCCAAGCCCGTAGAGGAATGACCAAAAGTGGCCGGCGACATCGGTCGGAAAATCACCTCCGCCCAGCCAAGCGAATAGAATGCACCCGCCAGAGAAAGGAATCAGCCAATCTCTGGTTGATATTGGTTCCTTTGATCGGAAGTAGGTCCCAATCGGGAAGCCCGTCAGTAGGCCTAACGCAGCGAAGCAGGCGGTTGACGCTCCCAAGGAGAAAAAGGCTCTCTCCGCGTTTATCAAATCGTTAGTCAGATTGGCTGCGGTTGCGGCCAGCAATATGAGAATCCACGCTAATCCATTGCCCATGTATCGACAACACAGATACGCAAAAATAGCTATGCTCAGAATGTTTCCGGCAAGATGACTCACATCGGCATGCAAGGTTATGGCTGTCACGATGCGCCACCATTGGCCTTCTGCTAGAACGCCCTGGCTGCTATTCATGCCTAACTCTTTCAGAAATGGAGCTTCGTTTTGGGCTATGAAGGCAATGAGAAGCATGACGATGGCCATACCCGTTGGAGCCTTGCTGATCCTTTTGGTAGGCAATTCTATAGATGGAGGTGGCCAGTAGCGACTTCTGATTTCCGCTATTTCAACCTCTCTTTGCAATCTCGTTGCATGTTGTCTTGAAACCACCAATACGTAATCGCCTTCTTCTACAGGGTAAATCCAATAGGGTTGACCGCTGGCCAAAACGGCTAAACCCGCTTCATGAGCTTTTCGGGCTGTTTTATAAACCCCAATTATCGCGGTCTCCGAACCGAATGGTTCGTTATCAAACGCTTGGCGGTCATTCTGCATTACGAATCGTTGCTAGCGAAATCAGAAAGGCGGGTACCTTACCTGACAGACTTGACCATATTCATGTATGTCGGATTCTCGTACCCTTCATGGGTGCCATAAGTGTGGAATTCGAATCCTTGACGCTGGTAGAATGCCTGCTGTTTCTCCAGGGCGAGCCTCACCGATAAAGCGAGCCGAGTGTAGCCATCTGCTCTCGCTCGATGCTCGACTTCGGCGATAAGTCCTGTCGCGATTCCCCGTTTCCGGTATTCAGGCAATACTGACAATCGATCGACATAAATGCTGTCCTCTCTGGGATGGTAAAAGACACAGCCAACCAATGTCCCTTCGGTTTCGGTTACAAGAGCGTTGGCTTCCCTTAATTCATCTTTGACGACTTGCACTGATTTCCTCTCGGCGCTGGAAGGTGGATCCAGTTTGCCGGAATATTCGGCAAAGGCCTGTTTGATGAGATCAACGATAAGAGGAATATCCTCTTCTTTGTAGTTTCTTATGGCAAAGTTGTCTGTCTGCATGATGATTTTCTACGCTGGCAATCTTTAAAATCTTCTCCTTGCGCATCAAGTCTCGAAGCTAATCGCTCCAAATTTGGAGGAGTTAACTCTTTTCTGTCTTCGGTCGGATTCGCCCTTGGATTTTAAATCCAGTATATGGATACAAATCTTTAGCAGAGCCAACCATCCCTGCTCCATTCGGTTTACAGGCCTAATCTGGAGAGTCGCTCTACTTGCTAACGCTATCCCGACGAGCTCTTAGAATGGCCGACATGCGCATGTGATTGGCTCGCTTCTGGTCGGCCGTGTAGACGAAACTGGTGATTTGATCGATCTCGTTTTTCGTTGGCAAAATATCAGTAGCCGCTGCCATTTGGGCTTCAGCTTGGGCTTGCCGTTCTCTCTCTTCCATCTCGGCGACAGCCTTGAGGCGAGCTTCCTCTCTGGCTCGCTCCTCTTCAATCCGTTTTCTTTCTTCTGCAAGCCGCATGGCTTCTTGGGCTTCAGCTAGTTTTCTGGCCGCTTCAGCCGCCTCGCGCTCGCGTTGCTCTTGTAATCGCTTGGCTTCTTCCTCCGCCGCTTTCTGAGCTGCAATAGCTGCTAGGCGTTTCTCCTCCGCTTGCCTGGCCAATTCGGCCTCGCGTTTAATTCTTGCTTCTTCGGCCGCTTTGGCCGCGGCGATTTCCGCCTGGCGCTTGGCTTCTTCCTCCGCTTCCTCACGCGCCTTTTCTTCGGCTAGACGCTGAGCTTCCGCAGCTATGGCTGCTTGCCTAGCCACTTCTTCCGCCTCCTGGCGTCGTTGCTCTTCAATGGCCGCTTCCTCGGCCAGACGCTTCTCCTCAGTCTCCCGTTCCTTTTTGCCTTGATAGGCTTGATATGAGAAAATGCCAATAACGAGGACCGCTATCGCTGCCACCGCGACGATAATTTTATTGTTTTGCATAGCTGAGTAGTAGGCGAGCCTGAGGTTGCAGGATCGTTACATTCAAAATGACAATCACCTCGAGGTAAAGATCGGAGAAAATCAAAAAATTGCTAATTAACGCCTTCTCTGAGGGGTCCTCAAGTCGAGCGCAGCGCGAAGGAAATAGGCATAAGTTTAAGATCTGTGAGGGCTGAGCCCTCATGCGCGAATGCGCCTCTCGCGACAGCTCCCGAAGTGCGTCGCTAGGGTAGGGATAGATGATCCACTCTCCTCCAAGTATACTTTTCGAGCTTCTGAGCCGGAGGAGTCTCATATCGATCTAAACGATTTTCTAAGCGCCTTCATATGTATAGAATTCTTGGATGTAATTCTGAGTCGCTCTGAGACAATTAATTCAAAAAATCGAGATGTCATTAACCCCCGAAATGTCTTCGATGATCGGACGTCTTCTAATTCCCATCTTCTTCCTTAGCGTTTTCACGTTTAAATCTCACGCCGAAGACTACCAGCTCGTAAATCGGCAGGCTATTGATCGTGTATGGTCAGGCAATTACGTGAGATTCGCCTTCCTGACCGAAGGAAAGCACCAATACATTGCCTACTATGACGCAAACCGCCAAATGAGTATTGTCTACCGCCAAGGAACTAAGCGTCCTTGGAGACACTACAAAGTAGACAGCTGGTATGGTTGGGACAGCCACAACTATATCACCATGGAGCTGGATTCGGACGGGCACCTTCACCTCATGGGCAACATGCACGCAGATCGGCCAGAATACTTTCGCACGCGCCACACTCATGACGTGCGTTCATTGGAACGAATAAGGATTCTGGAAAACGAAGAGCTGGAGCGCGTCTTTACCTATCCCCGCTTCCTCAAACGCGAAAACGGAGAACTGATCCTGAAATACCGTAGCGGCAGTAGCGGAAACGGCATAGAAGTCTATCTCGTCTACAATACATCTAGCAAAACGTGGAACCGCCTCCATGACTCGCCTCTCATCGACGGACAAGGTCTCATGAACGCCTACGTCGACGGCCCAGTGCTTGGTCCCGATGGTCGCTTTCATATGGTTTGGATATGGCGGGATACCCCAGACGCTGGCACAAATCATGACATCAGCTATGCCCGTAGCAGTGACTTGATCAACTGGGAGGATTCTGCAGGCGTTCCGATTGCGCTCCCAATCACTTTCGAAAAAAGCGACATCGTAGATCCCGTCCCTTCGCGAGGAGGCGCCATCAACGGAAATAACAAGCTAAGCTTCGATTCGCAACACCGTCCCATCATAGCATTCCACAAATATGATGAAAACGGAAACACTCAGATCTTTGTCTCGAGACGTGAATCCGTGCAATGGGTTGCCCGCCAAGTCACACAATGGGATAACTTCCGTTGGGTTTTTGGTGGAACAGGATCCCTTTCATCTTTCGACGTGCGTATCCGTAAACCAATACAGCTTCCAGGCGGGAAGATTAAAATTCCAATCAAGAAACTCGATCAATGGCTCGACCTCGTTCTCGACGAGTCTTCCTTAAAGCTAAACGAAACGAGCAATACCCACGCTTACCCTCCCATCATCTCTCAGGTCGCATCCTCAGACCAAGTGCTGCTCAACGCTCAGGAAACGAATGGACCAGAGCTCATCCTAAAAACGCTCTCGTCAAAGGCCTTTGGAGAAGCGGTTAACGAAGTCTATTATATCTCCTGGGAATCCCAAGCCCCTTTTCGAGGTCAAGCCCGCGACAAACTTCTCCCGCCAAGCACGCTTTACCTGCACCGTCTTAGGAAAAAAGCGGACTAGCCAGAAACCGTTTCATGTAACACCGATGAATGCCAAAACTCTCCTGCCACGAAAAACGATTGGATGCTTAACCGCGTGGATTGCGTTCCTTATCAATGTATCCACAGAATCGTTGCATTCCAATCCCCCCAATATCATCTTCATCCTCACCGATGACCTCGGTTTTAATCAGATCGGAGCTTACGGCGACACGCCCATAAAGACTCCCAACATCGATCGGCTTGCGAACGAAGGAGTGCGTTTCACCCACGCCTACGCAGGCAATACGGTCTGTTCCCCCTCTCGCGTATCCCTTTTTACAGGACGCGATGGGCGACTGATGAACAACAATTCCAACACGGTAAAGCTAAGTGCCTACGACCACACAATCGTCCACGTGCTCAAATACGGTGGGTACGACACTGCTCTCTTTGGAAAGTACTCTATTGGCCCCGAAATGGGTGTCACGGATCCTCTCGCCATGGGCTTCGACACCTGGTACGGCATGTACACGATCCTTGAGGGGCACCGACAGTACCCACATTTTCTCTGGCGCGATGGGCGGAAAATCCGCATCGAAGAAAACGAAGGAGGCAAGCAAGGAGCCTACGCCCAGGAGCTTTTCACCAACGAGGCGATCGACTACATAAAACAAGAGCGTCGGAATCCATTCTTCGTTTTCCTCTCTTACTCGTCGCCGCATGCCGAACTCGCCGCTCCTCAAAAGTACGTCGATATGTACGAGGGAAAATTTGAAGAAATCCCATATATAGGCATGTCCACTGGCAAAGAAGTCGAAAAATATGGAGCTTACTATCCCGCGCCCGTTGCCAATCCAAACGCTACGCTTGCGGCGATGGTAACCGCCCTTGACGATTACGTTGGTCAAATCGTGCGCGTTCTTGAAGACAAGGGAATCGCTGAGAATACGATTATTTTCTTCTCTTCGGATAACGGTCCACATGACGAGGGAGGAGCAAGCCCAGACTATTTTAAAGCATCCGCTCCCTACAAGGGTATGAAGCGTGATCTCTACGATGGCGGTATCCACGTTCCCATGATCGTTCACTGGCCTGCCGGTATCAGCCAACCGCGTGTCGACGAAACCCCGTGGTCTTTCGCGGACGTTTTTCCAACCTTTGCCGATCTCGCTGGTGTGGATATCAATATCATCCCTCGCCTAAAAGTAAACGGAGTATCCATTATTCAACGACTTAGAGACAATCCTGAAGAGATGCCGGGGCGTATTCTCTACTGGGAATTCGGTAAGCAGGCTGGTGATCCAAACTCCGGCATTATCGGCGAAGTTTTTCAAGCTGCGCGCCGCGGCAATTGGAAGGCGGTCCGCTATGGACTTGAAGCGCCAGTCGAGCTTTACGACATAATAGCTGATCCGCAGGAGAGCGAGGAGCTATCCAACTCGCATCCCGAGATTCACCAAGAATTCTTCGAGCTTTTCGAAGAGCACAAGTAGCTAGCCTAGTCACTCGCTCTCATGAATTTCGACGCAAATTAAACTGATGCTCTCCCAATGATCGTATTCGGAATAAGTAGTAGGAAACGGGATCTCCTTACCTGGCTAATTCGAACCAAATCCTTTCCTCGCTCGGTTCTTGCCGGGTTGATTTGCCTGTCCGGTCTCACGGATGAAAGCTTCTCCAAGAACGAGCTCGGCAAACGCCCTAACGTGCTCTTCATCGCTGTCGACGATTTGCGCCCAGAACTCAAGGCCTACGGAGCCGAGCACATGGTCACTCCCAATCTTGATAAGCTAGCCAGTCAAGGCCTCCTCTTCCAAAGAGCTTATTGTTCCGTCGCGACTTGTGGCGCCTCGCGGGCCAGTTTATTCACAGGCGTACGGCCAACTCCTACTCGCTTCGTCACCGCCCAAGAGACCTATGCCAACAAGGATGCGCCTTGGGCGGTCGCGATGAACACCCATTTCAAGAACCACGGCTACTATACGCTTTCCCTTGGTAAAATCTATCACCACAAAAACGACAACGCTTCGGGCTGGTCGGAAAAGCCTTGGGGTCCAAACGCTCCCAGATTTGCCCTCGAGGCCAACCGCGAGATCCAAAAGGCCAACCCGCGAGGTCCCGCTACCGAAGCAGCCGATGTGCCCGATGCGTTCTACCGAGATGGCGCCCTGGCTCTTGAGGCGATTAAACGATTGGAGCTACTCGCGAAGCGTCCCAATCAGCCATTCTTCATGGCGGTGGGTTTCTACAAACCACATCTGCCCTTCGTTGCTCCTCAGAAGTACTGGGACCTGTATCCCTTAGAAAACATACGCTTGCCTGATAATTACCAGACTCCTGAAAACGCCCCCAAAGCAGCTCTGCACCAGTTCGGAGAACTCCGAAACTACGAGGACATGCCCGCCAAAGGTCCCATCAGCGAGGATCAAGCCCGTCATTTGATCCGCGGCTACTACGCCTGCGTCAGCTACATCGACGCCCAGGCGGGAAAAGTGCTGGACGCTCTCGAAACGCTTGGTTTGAGCGACAACACCATTGTCGTCGTTTGGGGCGATCACGGCTGGAACCTCGGGGACCATCTGCTCTGGTGCAAGCATTCCGTATTCGAATCTTCGCTACGAATACCGCTTATTATTCGGGCGCCAGGCATTGACGGTGGTCTGACGACCGTAGCCCTCGCCGATTCGGTGGACATCTATCCCACTCTTTGCGAACTGACCGATCTTCCCATTCCCGATTCAGTCGAGGGAGTCAGCCTCGTTCCCGTTATCAAATTCCCCCAGCGTCCATGGGTCAGATCTTCATTCAGTCGCTTTCGGACTGGAGATTCCATACGGACTAATCGATATCGATATAGTGAATACCATAGCGAGGCAACTGGCGAATATCTCGGCCGCATGCTTTATGACCACCAAGTCGATCCGCTAGAAAACGTCAATCTCGCGGAACGCCCCCAGCTAGCGGAAACCGTTCGGAATCTCGCCGAACGCCTCAAAGTCATCCAATCGGCTACCGATCCTCGCGACGGTGCTGGTTCGTATTGAATAGATACAATAAAGCGAAGGCTCTGTAAATCTCATTTGTATGGGCCGCGATCTTGGAGGTTTTGGGATAGGCTCTAGTGCCCTGTGGGCCGAGGTATTCCGTCACATCCGCTTTAAATCCGATCCCGTTTCGGATTGGGACGGCTCCATTTCATATGAATCGAAGGATTTCGCCTCCGCCACAAGGCGTGAAGCTTTAACAAAACACGTGCCTGTTTAAATATAGCTGCCATGTCCATATCTGAAAAAGTGAAATTGAATTACCGCTTCTCCGCGGGCTTGGAAACTTACGGAAAACTTTCAACGAACGAGTTGCGCGATTCATATTTGATCGATGGGCTTTTCGTTCCTGGAGCGGCGAACCTGCAGGCTACTGACTTGGACCGAGCGATTGCAGGCGGCATTGTGCCTCTCGTCGAACCCATATTGTTGGAAACCATTGAAGCTTTGCGCAGCGACTACTTCTTCGAGCGACGCGAAGGCGGTGTAGTCAACATCGGAGGGGCTGGAGAAATCACGGTCGACGGTAGGACGTATTTCATTCAGAAGGGGGAATGCCTTTACATCGGCCGAGGATCCAGGAAGGCGAGTTTCTCTTCTGCTGATGAGGAGAACCCTGCCTTATTCTACTTCCTAAGCTACCCCGCGCATACAGATTACCCGACGACCTTCGCGAAGAAAGAAGACGCCAATCGTTTGGACTTAGGCTCAAGCGAGACCTGCAACGAGCGTTCGATCTTCCAGTACATCCATGAGAACGGCATCAAGAGCTGTCAGCTCGTGATGGGTTACACTCAACTGAAGACAGGAAGCGCTTGGAACACAATGCCATGCCACACGCACCTCCGTCGCTCCGAGATCTATCTCTACTTCGATTTAGATGATCAAAATCAAGTGGTCCACCTCATGGGGCACCCCCAGGAAACTCGCATGATTTGGGTGAAAAACCGCCAAGCCGTTCTCTCGCCAAACTGGTCGATCCACTCTGGCGCGGGCACATCCTCCTATTCCTTCATCTGGGCTATGGGAGGCGAAAACCAGAGCTTCGACGACATGGATGGTATCGCAATTTCGGACCTCAAATAGCTTAGAAGAACGAAATCTAAAGCCAGGTCGTACTAGACAGGTAGCCATTTTCACAATTGCAGTTTGGTGCCATCTTCGACCTGCGACTTTTATGACCAAATCCACGTCAAGGCATTTAATTCCGGTTCACCGATTTCCGTTTGCCGAAAAAAATTACATACAGTTGAAAAAAATAGACCCTTAACCCCTTAGAAAGCACAACTTTTAATCAAGCCCCTGCGGCGGATTGCGTGGAAAACAACGCGGAAGCCCATTTTCCACTCTTTTAGAAATCAGGAATTTGTATGATCGATAATAGCTGGACGGACGATGCATGGAAGGCATTGGTCAATAAGGTAGAAAAAACGAGCCTCGTCATTGGAGACCGATTTCCGTCGATGACGGACGACGATGGCAAGTACATCTACACTGAAGATCTGTGGCGTTGGGTTACCGGTTTCTGGCCCGGACTGCTCTGGCTTATCTACGAGGACACTGAGCGCAAGCCCTTCGCAGACATCGCCTTAAGCTGCGAGAAGCAGATGGATCAAGCCCTCAATGAGTATGTAAATCTCCACCACGATGTCGGCTTCATGTGGCTGCTTACTTCGGTGAAACGCTACAAGATAACGGGCGACATGGAGGCGCGCCGTCGAGGGCTTATCGCCGCAAGCCACCTGGCTAGCCGCTTCAATATCGTGGGCAACTATCTTTCGGCCTGGAACAAGAACGGCCTAAACGATTCCGACGCCAGAGGATTAAGTATTATTGATAGCATGATGAACCTGCCTCTACTGCATTGGGCGAGCGAAGAGATAGGCGATCCCCGATTTAGTCATATTGCGATCGCTCACACGGAAACTGTTATAAAGAACTTCATTCGAGAAGATGCATCCGTGAACCACATGGTTGAGTTTGATCCTTTCACGGGGGAAAAGATCAAGGTGCAAAGCGGACAAGGCCATTCCAACACCTCGGCCTGGTCTCGAGGGACGTCTTGGGCTCTCCACGGTATGGCATTGGCCTATACCTTCACTCAAAACGACAGTTATCTCGAAGTCGCCCAAAAGGTGGCCGACTTCTTCATAGGAGAGTTGCCGGACGACTCAGTCCCTCACTGGGACTTCAGAGTCCCGAGAAACAGCGATACACCGCGTGACACATCGGCTGGCGCTTGCGCGGCCTGCGGCCTTATTGAACTTGCCTCGCGCTCATGTGATGAGAATGGGGTTCGCTACATGGAAGCTGCTAATTCAATCATGAAGTCTCTTTACGAAATGTACGGCAACTGGGACAATGATAGCGACGGCATCATTCATGGCGGCACCTTCAACTGTCCCAAAGGTCTCGGCATAGACGTCTCTCTAATCTACGGAGACTACTACTACGTCGAAGCGCTATCGAGACTCAGAAACCTGGAAAAATCGAATCAGGAAAGCAAAACTATGGTAGGCTCCGCGTAAGGGCTTTTTTCATACATACATTCGTTTGAATAAAGATCGGTTTGTCGGAAGTAGACTTTTCACCTAAAGAAACGGAACATGCTGGCGAAAGAAAAGTGTATTCGAAAGGATAGTACGCTTCAAGACAGCCTACACCAATAGACTGTCGTTAGCGTGGTTCCAATACAGAGGTATCAAACAAAAAGATTAGACAGAATTGGCTCTAAATCTACAAATGAACCTATGCTACAAGAGTCCGCTTCCCTCCATTCGGCAGAGCAAATGGCAAATCCTGTAGTCTGTAGAGCAGGGTATCTACAATTCTCCGGAAACGGAAATTTCACAAACCCATGCGTACAGAGCAGAGGCTTCTTTTGGTGTAAAAGCGGAAAAGGTAGCTTTGTCGTAAATGGCGCCGAGTATCCAATCGAAGCTCAGGACCTCTATCTCCTTCCCTGGAATCGCAATATTCGTTATCAGCCGGACAAAGAGGATCCGATGTATACTGGACACGTCCATCTTGTTCCGAATTACCGCCAAGGCGCTAAGTGGATCCCCAATGTTCCCCATCGACGTAGCGATGTCGCCTTCGATTCCCCCGATAGGGCTGATGACCATTGGCCCGGGCTAGAGGGAGTTGTCCATTTCAAGATCAAAGCAGGAGACAACATCGCTCTCTTAATCGACTACATCATTCGTAGCTATTTACGCGGTAAAGGGTCCAATGAAGCCGAGGCCCGCCAGCTTGGCAGTCTGCTTGTCGGAGAGCTTATGCAGCTCAAAAGGGCAGATAAAGCTGACGTTCAAGACTACCCAGAGGAACTGTTACGCATGATCGCGCAGGTCGAGGCTCGCTACATGAGATCTATTACCGTATCTGAACTTGCTAGCATGATTGGCCGTAGCCGCTCTCAAGTGCTTAAACTCTTCCGTCATCATATGGGCGTATCCGCTAAACACTACATAATCAATCGCCAGCTTGATGAAGCATGCGAACTCCTGCTTAGCACCACCCGTTCTATCGCGGAAGTCGGTCAGGCTGTGGGAATCTCGAATCCCTACCACTTCTCAAAACTGTTTCGTAGGCATCTGAAAATATCGCCTACCGTTTTCCGCTCCAATCAAGGTCCCATCCACCTGGTCTCTGATTGATGAACGATTGCGATACCCTAAACTAGTTAGTCCTCTCTTTTTCGTCTAAAAGTGTATCCAGATTGTAGAGGCGAAGCACGAGAGAAGCAGCAACGGCAAGCGCGACCGTCCCCATGCTGAAAACCCATCTCATCGTTTCAAACGTTCCAGGAGACTGATCGATCCCCGACTCGTGAACCCATCCCGAGGCCTTGAGAACGTATCCAGAACCTACTGATGTAAGTGAGAGAGCTAGCTTGTTCACCCAAGCCAGGCTTGCCGCATACATGCCCTGTCGCGAAGCTCCATGCCGCCGCTCATCGTACGCCGCCACATCCGCCATGAGCGAGGGCGCTAGGACGATTACGGCAACTAATCCGGGTGCGAGAAAAAAATTCGGAATGATAACGAACCAGTCCGCATTGGGAACATAGACGAATAGTTTCACGATTCCACCTACGATAATCGAAGCAGTGCAAAACTCGAAAGCGCGACGCTTTCCAACCCTCTTCGCAAATGCAGTCATCAAGGGAATGAAAACGATACCTACAAGATGAAAAGTCGTGCCGCCTATTCCTTTAAAGAATCCCATCTTCGCCTCGTCGCCGCCAAAAACGTTATAGACCATCAGGAAGAATCCCAGTGTATCCACTAGTAAAACACTCGAAAAGATTAGCACGGTGGCGATTGCTAAGACCACGAAGTTCCGATCCCGTAGTGTCAGTCCCCAACTTTTGAAAAGCGGCACTCGATCTACAGTCTGACCTGGATACGCCTTTTCCTTGATGAACAAAGCCGGAAGCAAACCAGTGCCTACGATTATCAAACCAACGACCGCCCCGACAACGCGAGCTCCCCAGATCGTTCCCGCGAATAGCGAAAGCGTCACCAGATAATACATCCATTGCACGCCCACACCCGAGAGCTTGTGAAAGAAAGAACGCCAGGCCATCCAGGCCGTTCGTTCATTCTTTGAGGATGCGCTCTCCATTCCAAGCGCTACATAGGGAACTGAGAAGCTCGTAGTCCCAATCGTCGAAACTAGCAGGAAAGAAACCAGCCAATAAAACTGGAAGTCCTTTGCCGCCTCTTCTGGAGTCCACCAGAGACCTGCAACGCAAAGACCGCTAAAGATCGCCCCAAAGGCGATGAAGGGTCTGCGCCGCCCGAAACGCCCTTTCCAGTTGTCCGAGATAGAACCCATAAGCGGATCGGTGAAAGCGTCAACCAGGCGCGGGATCGCCATCGCCCAACCTACCAGTACGGGATCGACGCCAAGGGCGATCGCGAAAATGGGATTTACCAATTGGGCAACCGCGTTGACAGAAATATTCTCCGCAAAGCCGCCAGGCCCATAGTACATCTTTAGCTTCGGTTCATCGCGATTTCGCATGAGTCATTCGGGAAACCCGATCTTCAATCCAGGCGTTCGGATCAAGGTAAACGTCAATTCGAGTAGTCATCGAGCAATTGCGTTGTATTCAAAATACGCTACAGGAATCAAAAGAAGCGTGGAAACAGCAGGTATTCTTGGCTTTTCTTACCTAAAGGGGAGTAAAGCTCCCAATTGTTAGCTAACGGACGAGCTTCCCAATCTCGATACGTTTGAGTATCACCAACCAATCCTGGTGGCGATCGAACGGGGGCAGGCCCAGACGAGACACATAGGCCTCGTCTACGACTATCTCGCTCAGACTTACCACGCGACGCTTCGGATAGAGTTTCTCCCATTCATCTCCAGTATAAGGACCTTCTCCTGTCCTAGGATTAAACCAACGAACCTCGTATTTTCCGTAATACTCCCGCAAATCAATTGTCGCGTCCTGCCACTTCTCAAAGTAAATCGCATAGGTATCGCCCTCCGCTGCCAAGCAGTAGGCAGGAGCGGCAGGCGCGTTAATTAGTTCGTTGTTTGGATACATCTGGCCAAGAGGCAGCTCGCCGAACACCTTTATCGAGTAACGCGCGATATCCCAGAAACGATCCCGTGTTCGCCAATCCTGACAGGTCAAGTCATTGTGCGGCTGCTCGTATCCAAAATACCACTCAACTCCAGAGCCGCCTGCTATCAGGTTGGGATACAAGGCGACTCGACGCAACACGCCTTGATTGTTTGGCTGCTGCGCATCCGGCTCTACCCCTTGCCAAGCCATACCCACTTCGTCGATGAAAACCGGCCATTCGCGTCCGGCTGCCCGGGATCGCTCAATCCATTTTAGCGTCTGCGAGTACACAACATCATAGTCGTCACGAGTCTGTACGCTGAGAACTTCAAAGGTCGGATGCCCCAGCATGGGCCGATACAATACATCCCATCCGTAGGGAACCGTATGCAAAGCCTTCGGATGGTCATAGGGATCGTTGGCTGCGAAATAATCGCAAAATGCCTTCACCTGTTCGACTGTATTCGTATTTTCCTCACCCAGGTTCCAAACGATGGCTGGATTATGGGCAAAGCGAGCGATCAATTCGCGATAGTACATCTTACGTTCCGGACCAAGTTCACCTCCATCAAGCAACTGGTCATTCTCTCGTTCCTGGGTCACTACGTTGAGAACAATGCCTTTGCGTGTCATATGCTCGAAGACGATTTCCCACTGGTCCAACTTGCTACAGTCGAAGCGAAAACGTTCGTCGTAATCCGTATAAGGCCAAACGTCCTGTCCATCGCCGATGATGTTTTTAGTCAGGAAATAAATCACGTTCATCCCCTTGGACGATAGATAGTTCACCGCCCCAATGATCCCTTTGCCTTTCCCGCCTCGCCATGTTGGATCGCCTTCTTGCCAATCCTGCACGTGGGGCGCCCAGTCCTTTAAGAACTGTTTGTTCGGATTGTGCGAGTAGGTGTCGTCAAAGTCAGCGAAGGCCAGAAAGTTCTCTGGACTGTCGGGACCTGCCTTGAGAAAGATTTCATTCGATTGAGCGAAGCGCAGATAGCGATCACCCACATAATCGAGACGCCCCTTTGCCCGAAAATCGGGTGATGTCTTGTCGCTTTCACTAATCAGCAATGTGCCGACGCTCCCGTCGAATGAAACAGCCTCACCGGCTTCAGGATCCTCAGAGATGGCGATCCCATCACCTTGTCGAAACGATGCCTCATAGGTCCATTCACCAGCTTCGTCAGGAGAGAAGTAGACGCGCCATTGGTTTCCCGCGTCAGCCCCTGTTTCGCCCGCATTTCCATCGGCGGCGAAAAACCCAGGGACACGCATTTCTCGATTCCCATTTCGGAAAGTCACGACAAGTCTGTAGTTGAGAAATGGATTTAACTCGGCCTGCTCCGATGATTTCGGACCATCAAATGTCAGAGACACGCGGTGCCACTTTAGCAGGTCCCCTCCTATTTCAGGAGACGCTGGCAAGGCCGTAGTTAAAATAAGCAGAGTAAAACTTGAGAGAGTTCTAATAGTAGTCATCGGTATCTTAATCGCTTGGGAAAATCGGTTCTCACTCATTTCCGCAAGTTACACATAGTTCATTAACTCTCCGCAGAGGGAAAGATTGGGTTAGCCTCGGAGAAAGAAACATTCAAATATCGCGAAGAACTTAAGAGCGAGACGCATATCATCCCATTTTCAAAAAACGAAACAAGCCTACAATGGTATATTCTATTGCACGAATCAGCACATCCTTATACATTTGCTGATAGCTAGTCTAGATGCTGATTTCGCGTCTTCTCTGTTTAAGAAAAACTCACACCTTGGGCGGCGCTGTCTTTCCATCGATCCAAACGCCTTCCACCAAAGTACGCAGCGGCGTATCCGGAATTCCATACTCAAAGTGGCTTAGCAAGGAATCGACCTTGTTCGCTGCTGCCTTGCCAATCAATTCAGACCTTTGGCTTACTCCAGCCATGCTTCCGTCGAACTCCATCAAGTTGAGTTCGGCAAACGCGAGGTCCTTGCCAACCTTTAGCCCCTTTTCTTTGGCCCATTCCTTCAGCCTCCCGCTGGAATCCCCACTTGCCATCAGAGCATCAGGTTTCCACTGATCAAACCACTTCTCGAAAGCTTTAATGCTGAAATCATGATACATGTGCGGGGCGACGAACGCCTCTCCCTTAAGCGATGGATTCATGCTTAGGAATCCGCCGGAAAAGGATCCTGCCACTCGGCCATCAACGGCCGTGTTCATGGCCAAACCGATTTTCTTGTAGCCTAGCTTTTGCAGACTCTTGTAAGCCAAACGAATGGAACGAAGCTGGTGATTGGAAACGAGGTGCAAGATCGGCTCTCGCAAAGTGTATCCAAGAGTCACTGCCGCAAAATCCGTAAAATCGAAATCTATCGAGGTGTGAAAATCCTCCTGCGGTGAAAAGATTAGCCCACGAATGCCACGAGCCAACAATATCTGCCGAAACCTTTGTGGCGTAACTTCCGGATCGCCCAACCAAAAATCATAAAGCTGGTAACCAAGCTTCTTGGCCTGCTCCGCAGCTCCTTTGCGGTATGCCTGATTCATCGGATTCTCTTTCCAGCCATCCTTCGTCGAAAAGTTGGTGACCCAAGCCAAACCGGCCACGATTCTCTCAGCCTTGGACTGAGAACGATAGAGGGAGAGAGCGAATAGGTTTGGGTCAGGCACATAGCCAAGCTCTTCGGCCTTCTTTTTGATAGCGTCGCGCGTCTTCTTTGCGACACGCGCGTCTCCCTTGAGAGCGATAGACACTGTGGATTGGCTCAACCCTAGAGCCCGAGCAATTTCAGCTTGGTTAGTACGTGAATGACCAGGTTCCACTTATATCACCTTTATGCAGCCTTGCTCTACGTCAAGCTTTCGCTAAAGACTACTAATTCCCTTCTTATCATAGCCGCAATTAATTAAAGCTCTAGACTAGCAACGGTGGTTTGAACGGCAACATGCTAGTATAGAGTCAGAATATTTAAAGAGAAGAAGGCCAGTCTCCAAAACGCATTGTTGCTACAACACTACTCAGGTGACGTCCCTTTAAATGATTCCAATTGTAGGAATGATCTTACGCGGTTCGAATCTCTTCTTTACGACAAAGTGAATGGACTGCTTGATAATTGTAGGATTGCCGCGATTCCATTTCTGAGTTTCCGTAAATTCAAATTACAAACCAATTGCACTGATTACTCTTTGAACGATGCCCCCTCGGAAAACCAGCAAGCCAAACGGCGAGAGCAAGCGGCTTGTCACCGTCCGCGACATCGCTGCTGAGCTGGGGATTCACTTCACTACGGTGGCCGAGGCCCTTCGCGATTCTCCACGCGTAAAGGATACGACAAAAAAACGGGTGAAAGACGCGGCCGAGCGGATGGGTTACAAGGCGGAACCGATGCTCTCTGCCCTTTCCACCTACCGCGCTCGGAAGCAGAATCCGGTCATTCAGGGAATCCTTGTCTGGATAAACGGTTTCGATTCGAAAGACTTCTTTTCAACAGGATCAGGGTTTTATCCAGAGTGCTACCTAGGCGCTCAAAAACGGTGTTCAGAACTCGGATACAAGCTTGAGCCTTTCTGGATGTCTGAACCGGGTATGACTCCCGCTCGAGCCTCAAAAATTCTCCAAGACCGCAAAGCCTCCGGCGTCATTGTAGGACCCATGCCACTCGGCTTCGAAGAACTCGAACTGGACTGGGATTCCTTGTGCTCTGTTCGCATTGGCTACTCCCTTAAAAAATATGATCTGACCACAATCATAGCTGATCAATTCGGAAATGCTCGACTGCTGCATGAGAAGCTTCTGAATTTCGGTTTCCAAAGGATAGGTTTTAGTTGTCCTCGAATATTAGATCATCGGACCAATAACCACTGGCTCGGAGGTTATCTTGCCGCCCAAGAATCTCTCCCGTCAGACCAGCGTCTCGCTCCTTTCGTCGAACAGGACTTAAACCATGACCCGTCCAAATTTCTCAGTTGGGTTAAGAGTCAGAGACCCGATGTGATTATGATCGGAGGCGGTTTACGTTACTACCAACTGTTACTTGAAAATGGATACTCCGTTCCTGGAGAGATTTGCGTCGTTTCCCTTCACGCTGATTCCCATGGAGAGAGCTTAGCTGGAATCAGCCAAAACGGCAAAAACGTCGGCATTGTTGCCGTCGATCACCTCGTTGGGATTATCCATGGCTTCAAAGTGGGCCTCGAAACGCGCCCCAAAACGGTAACCATTTTGGGGGAATGGAAGGATTGCTCCAGTTTCGTTCCTCCTTCCGCAAAAGATTAGGATCCGCTGCGATTAAGGACTAGGCGGACAGATGATCTCCGAAGCGGGAGCAGATTCGACCATAAGAGGGGCGAGACGGCCTCTTCTAGATCTAGTCGAGAAGTAAATTCTCAGTCGAATGTTAATTCGATTTCGTGTGAACCACTGCCCAATCCGCTCAACTCGATTACTCCCGCGCTTTCATCAAAGGGCCAATCCTTTCCGTTCACCTGTAAACGAAGCAACGTCTGCTCCTCAGGAATTTTCAAAGAAACCCTTGGCTCAGTATTCCCAGGTATCCGTATTGAAACCGACATAGATACCCCCTGTACTTGATGTACCGATACATCGACTGGACCACGAATCGTTGGCACCCGCCCCTCCACAAACTCCAGCGAACCCGGGCGCGGAGCAATCAGCATTTCTCCAAAACCGGGGGTTAAAGGGCGAACTCCAAGCATGAAGCGCGCGATCACATTCCCTGGAGCAGCTCCCCATGCATGATTCCAGTCCTGATTCGGTTTAAAAGAATCATCCCAGGCTTCCATGGTTATCGTCGAACCGACTGCTAGCATGTTCTGCCAACTACGGACTCCCTTCATGGTCATGAGTCGCAGAGCAGCGTCCTCTCGACCTCCTTCGTAGAGGGCTTCAAGCAAGTACTGGGCGGCGTAAACACTGCAGGCGAGATCTTTGGATTCGATGAAAGCAGCCACTTTCGCACGCCGTTCTTCCGGCACCAATCCAAATGCCAAAGGAAAAAGGTTGGCATGAAAAGCGGAATGTTCAGTACCGATTCCATCGACATACAGACCTGTTTCCTCATTGAAGAGCTTCTTGTTGAAGACCTCATGGAAAACCGCTGATCGCTCCGCGTAATCCTTGGCTTCATCCTCCTTTCCGAGGGTTCTGGCAAACTCGGACATTTGCAGGAGATTCAAATAATGAAACGCGTTCACTACAGTATTCACATCTTTGAATACGTAATTGTCTCTCTCCACTGGGGGCCAATCCACGATGTCCGCAGAATCTCCCGAACGCATAGTGTGGTTTGGATACGGGTGGGAAACAAGCAATCCGTCCTCGCGAGCAAGATATTCTAGCGTCTTCTCCTTCTTTAACCGTTCGTAGGTTCGGCGAATCGACGAGGTGTCCCCAGTATACATTAGATCCATTCCCGCCAGCATCACGGAGTGTTGCTTCCACTCGGTGGGCCAAGTCGCGAAATCCATCAGATATTCGTGTGTGTACCTGCCGATCGAATACTCGCTATCTACTGCGTAATGGGACAACATGTTAATGTAGGCATCCGCCTCATAGGGAATACGCTCGCGATCGCCATCTACATAAATTCCAGCGAAACTGGTTGCTTTCATGCTGTATTTACAAAGCTCCCACAGAGCGTTTAGATCTTCGTTCGATGAGCGAAAAAAGGAAGCGTATTCGTCCCATGGATAATGGATCGCGATCTGATTTGCCCCCAACTTCTCTAACTTGATTCCATTCGTCTCGATCTCCGCATATCGAAACGGAGCGATCGTCCCGAATCTTCCCGGAATGGCGATTGCTACCGGTTTAGTATTCCGAAAGTCCTTCGGTGGGTGAACTCCGTAAACGCCATTTCCTTTCGAAACCGTCTGCGAGACTTCGTAGTAGCGCACGCTCGACCTCTCCGGCAGCTCCCGCAAGGCGCCCGTCTCACTGCCGCGTTCCCCAAAGTGAATGGTCAATTCCCCTGCTTCCGAAGCAATCAAGTCGAGCTCCAGAAAACCGAAGGCCACACGCCCGAAGTCGATCAAGAAGCGACCTGTTTCTAGTTCCACGATTGAACGCGGGGCAATCGGGCTACCCACAGTTGGGTGGGATGAGGGAGCATTTTTTAGCTGCCTAGACATAGTGAAGCGCTGGGGTTCTGACCAATGCCCGATTTCGTCTCCGTTAAGACCAATACGAACTCGCCATTCGTAGGTCTCTGCAGCAACCAAACTCGCTCCAGCGTATTCAATACCCAACGACTGTCGCGACTCCACAAAACCGGTATCCCAAACAAGACTAGCACCCTCGCCAAAACCAGTGGCAGCAGGAGCAACCTGAATCTGATAACTGCTTTGGTTTCCACCAGCTGTCGTCACAGGAACAATCCAGGCGAAATTCGGTTTGGGATTCCTAATCGAGACAAGCGCATTCCCTTTTAGCAATTCGCAACGCAAATCTGTTGGAGCAGGCGTTTTAGCGGGTAGTGAGATTGCCGCGACGATAGACATTAGAAATAAGGACTTAAGTTTACGCATAATCGACTTTAGAACCTAAGAAACGAGCAAGGCAGGATCGCATGTCTCGCAAGATCGCCATTCGCCACTCGTCATGATGGTTTTTGGAAAACTCTCCAAACCGATGTGATAACGCCCAATGATACCAGAAAGCTGGTCCACCGCGACGGCGCCTACTGCGCGAGCTGCCTGATCGATCCCGGCAATATTTTTCTGGTCACTCGTTTCCAAACTGACTGAGACAACTTGTATGTCCTCTGGCATCTTCATGCCCAATCGCTCTATGTATTCGGGATACGGAGTTTTTCCGCCGATTACCATGACGCTAGGCTTGTGTGTCAGTATCCAATTTTTAAATTCAATAAAATCGTCTCCGCTCTCTCCAAGATAGATCGGCAAATAGCGATGCGACTCTTCGCCGTAGCGCCTCACCAGAAAAGCGCCTGACCATTTATGTTCGACTCGAGCATCGATCCATTGACGAGTGGCAAAACCGATTCTCTCAAAACCTAGGCTTTCGAGCCGATCACAGAGCAGCTTCATATTGCCAAATTGGTCTGAGACTACGTTGGTAAGGGGTACATCCAGTATCGAATACCCAATTCTCACGGAACAGAAGAAGTCCCAATTCATATTCAATTTGTCGATACTGGGAGGCATCGGAGCGACAATGAGACCTGCTTCACCTCGGCTGTGCAAGATTTGCGAGGCTCTCTTGGCTGACATCCCGGGTTCTCCGTACCAAAACGTGACGAGTTTGTAGCCGATCTCCTCACAGCGAGCTTTCGCCCCTTCGTAACAGTCTTTGTAGTAACCGACTGCTTCATTTTCGAAGAAATCCGGGGAGTGAAAAGCGTTGATCCAACTTATATTGCCTCGGTAGCTCTTTTTGAGGTGGCGACTCCGGTAGCTGCAAAATGCGGATACAAAGGGATCTGCCTGATAACCAAGTCTTTCTGCAGCTTTGCGTACACGTTCCTTTGTTTCCGGACGAACGAGATCAGACTCTTTCAAGGCGCGAGCAACCGTCGTGAAATGCAATCCTACCTCCTTCGCTATGTCGCGGATGGTGACTCGCCTTGCTTCGGATCTGCTACGCTTCTTTTTAATCATTGGGCTAAGAAGATTATCGGATGCCGGAATGCGTCTGGGCCAACGTTGGCGTCCGCTACGAGAATAGAACAACAAGAACCCAAATTGAGTATTATCTCAAGAACGCAGGATATGAATCCTACAATTAGCAAAAAACAGGAGAAGCAGCCTGCTTGCGACTCGATCAAGGAGCTGCGAGATCCTACAGTTAGCGATCTTGGCGTTTTGTGGTACAGGTTCACGCTGGGACTCTATCCCTTTTGCTGAGTCATCCATTCCTTGTTTTGGGATAGTTTAAGCCTTTCGCAAATGCAGATAATCGAATCTCTCTCCACTAGAAAGAACCCTGATTCAAAGGAAACAATCCAAAGTAAGATCGATGCCCTTCTAAGTAAGATGAGCCTTGAGGAGAAAGCGGCTCAGATGCGCATCGTTCATGCCAACCTTGGCGTGAATCTTGACGAAAATGGAGAACTCGTAATCAGCGATCAATTCAAAGAGCAGGTCAAGTATGGCATCGCCGGTATCAAAAACCCGGGCGAACACGATTCCGCTGAAAAGGCGGCTCGCAAAAACAATTTATTGCAAAAGTATCTCGTTCAACACAGCCGCCATGGCATTCCAGGATTATTTGTCACGGAATCATACAACGGAGTCGACGCAGCAGGCACAACAGACTTCAGTCGCCCCATCAACATGGCTGCTAGCTGGAATTCTACGCTTGTGCGAAAAGTGTGGGACAAGGTTGGTCGCGAGGCAAGAGCTCGCGGCATGCACATGTGCCATTCTCCGGAAGCCGACTTGATTCGCGATCCTCGGTTCGGACGCATGAGCGAGGCTTTCGGCGAGGACACTCACCTTGTTAGGGAAATGGTGGTAGCCGCGGTTAAAGGGGTGCAAGGCGACTATGAAGGTCTCTACTCCACTCACATTGGAGCCGTGACGAAACACTTTGCTGGATACGGTCAGGTCGATGGCGGCCGCAACTTTGCGTCCGTACAAATCTCTGAGCGCGATCTCATCGACCAAATCCTTCCTCCCTTCAAAGCTGCCGTTCAAGAAGCGAAAACCTTGGGCATCATGGTCTCGCACGGCGACCTCAATGGAGTAGCCTGCCATGCCAACAAGCAATTGCTCACCAATATTCTAAGAGACCAGTGGGGATTTAATGGATACACCATTTCGGATGCCAATGACATAGGTCGACTCTTCTTTTTTATGTCAGTCGCCGAAGATGAGGATCACGCGGCTTTGCTGGGACTAGAAGCAGGCATGGACGTCGATTTGTACAACGAAGACTGCTTCATCCGCTTGCCGCAGCTCGCCCGGGAAAATCCAGACCTTGTCCCGCTCATAGACAAGGCCGTTGGAAACGTGCTTCGCGCGAAGTTCATTCTCGGACTCTTCGATCACCCCTACGCCAACGAAGCCGCCGCAAAGGAAATCAGCCGCTCTAAAGATTCCATTGCCCTCGCTCTCGAACTCGACCTCGAGTCGCTCGTTCTCCTCAAGAACGAGAACAAAACGCTCCCGCTAAGCTCGAGTGAAATCAAGAAGGTCGCTCTGGTGGGTCCTCTTCTGAAGGACAATACACTGGACCAATTCCAAGCGGTCGCCGGCCAGAGGGTCGAATTCATAGCGGAGAAAGGTTTCGCCCTCACAAATGGCGAAGTCAACTGCCCCCATCTTCTGACCCCCGAAGAGTGCTTCCCCGGGCTAGAGAAGGCGGTGGCGGCAGCTGAGCAGGCGGACGCTTGCATTCTTTTCGTCGGAGGAGACGAATTTACATCTAAGGAAGCCTTTTTCGCATTCGCGACGGGTGATCGCGCTTCGATCGATCCGGTGGGTTCGCAAATCGATCTTTTCAAGCGTATCAAAAAACTGGGGAAACCTCTCATCGTAGTGCTTAAGCATCGCCGCACATTGGCAATCAACGAGTTCGCAGCCGAAGCCGATGCGATCATCGACGCATGGGATCCAGGGGAACAAGGCGACTGCGCAATCGCCATGACACTTTTCGGCAAATCCGTTCCTTCAGGCAAGCTTCCCGCTACGATACCGCGAACCATAGGGCAGATCCCTTTCCATTACAGCCAGAAGAAGATAAACTTCAAAAAGGGCTACTTGTTCATCGAGAAAGGTCCGCTTTATCCCTTCGGTTACGGCTTGAGTTATTCAGAATTTGAATACTCCGATCTTGAACTATCCGCCAGGGAAATTGCTATCAATGAATCAATCACAGCAAGTGTCACCCTTGCGAATACAGGTAGCTTGTCGGCTAAGGAAGTCGTGCAGCTTTACATCCAAGATACACATGGATCCGTTGTCCGCCCGATTAAGGAGCTGAAAGCCTTCCAGAAAATCGAGCTAGAGGCGGGAGCCGCCACTCGACTTTCCTTCGAAATCACCCCAGAGATGCTCGCTTGCACCGGAGCTGACATGATCCGTAAAGTGGAACCCGGTACATTCGTCGCGCAAATCGGCGGCTCTTCGGAAGACACCTTAAATGCAAAGTTTAGGGTAGTTTAGTTTTCCCTTCCCGTGCTTAGACCCACTCTCAGTTTTTCCCTCTTGTCGACCTGCATTTTCGCCTCGAGAAGAGATACAGTATCGCCGTGTAATGGGGTTCGCCTTTGTGGAGTTGTATTGGATGGGCTCAACTCCGATTCTGGCGAGGAACCTGAAACGAAATTTGATGAGAACGGAATCGAAGTCAGCCCAATAGACTCGGAGGCTTCCTAGCAACAACGCATGCCAGCACTCTCAAAACTGACGCTCACACGGGCTACTAGTTTTATACAGGTAGCCTCTGCCGGTATGTTCGCCATCTACGAGGTGACCCACATGTCAGAAAGGGGTCTAAGCGGTAGCGTCATTGGCGTCTTGTTAGCGATTCAAAGCGCCTTGACCATAGCTTCCAGTCCCCTCTGGGGTTGGGTCTCCGATAAATTCCGCTGCTATCGACAGCTCGTAAGCCTCAGCTCGCTTGGCCTTGCCTTCAGTCTTTTTTGGCTTTCCCAGGCCACCACGCTATCCGACTTTGTATTCTATGTTTGCATACGTGGTCTCTTGTTCACGGCTATGACAAGCACCATGACTGCCCTAGCGATGGCCAACTTATCGAGTCGATCTCCGGGCCGAGAGTTTAGCGCATACCGAATCTTTGGCTCGATCGGTTTTATGATAGTCTCGTTTACCCTCCCTATCTTCTTTTCCGAAATTGAACATATCCTAATCGCTGGAGCCTGTCTTTTGCCTTGCTCTGTATTCTTCATCTTGCAGCTCGAAAACCCGACGCCCCGCGATAAGCAGGAATCAGATCCGAAAAAACCAGCGATTCCCCAGGCGGTATGGTTCTTCCTCGCTGCCCAGTTTGTAGTCAGCATTACGCTGCCTGGCAATATAGGGTTCCTTAACGACTACATCCGCGAACTTGGCGGATCGACCAAGCTGATGGGCTGGTACTCTGCTCTGATGGGTTTGATGGCCCTGATCGCGCTTCCTCTTATGGGCAAGTTAGTGGATACGCGCGGACCTTATGGGGCGCTGGTCATCGGTTTTATCTCCCAAGCTCTCCGACCCTTTATCGTTTCGAGTATTTCGGATCCAAACTGGCTTTGGGTCTCGCACTTTTGCCACATCTTTGGCTGGGCGGGTCGTGAAGTCGGAGCTTTGGTTCTCATGCTCAGCTTAATGGGATCAAATCGTCGGGCGACGGCGGTCTCTTTACTCGCCACCATGACGATGGCAGGTACCATGGTCGGATCATATTTGATGGGGACTTGGGCAGACAGATTCGGTTATCCCAGCATGTTCAGATATATTTCAATTACTGCCTTCGTTGGCCTGCCTCTCTTGATTCTCTCAATCAAAAGCCACAACGTCCGCTCTGTTGAGAACCAGGCTAGCTGATATTCCGCTAATTTTTAGAGCAAGCTTACAATTCTCTACTGGCTTATGGATCAACGGATCACTATGGCGAAGGGTTAGGGGACCGGCCTATCTGAATCCGATCGCAACCACTCACGCTAAACCGCGTAATTCCGCCTTGCTCAGTCGTGTCGCGCCAAAAGACTTTCCGGTGGCTATCTTTTACTTATCTAGATTCGAACTACAGCAGGATTTTGACTAATTCGCGTCTCTTTCTTTTTTGCGTTTTTCGATCCGGGCAGCCCAAAGCAGTAGTCCACCGATTCCTCCACAGAATCCACTGATGAAGAGGACACTCAAAACGCCGAGCGCGTCATTAGGTATAAGAAGGAGCAAGAGTAACGCTAGCCCTACACCTACCGAAGAACGGCCAAGCAGCTTTAGCTGAACATAAGCCAGTGAGGTTCCTTCATGCTCTTCATCACGAATCGGAGTGCGTATCAATTTGTAGAAATCCTCCACTTGTTTTTTGTAAGCCGCCGGAGCACGACGATAGAAAGGCATGCAGACCGCGGCTCCTAGGATACCGAATATGAAAATCCACATTGCGCGCTGTTGAATCGTAAAGCCCTCGCCAGTCGCTTCCTTTAGCCAGAAGGAGTAGATGGATGGCAAAAGACAGAATCCAAACATAACGAAATAGGACCAGCTCGGCAGCTTTTTAACCCAGAACCCAACCAGCATCGGGAAAACCAAGGGGATGGTGATGATGGAGTTAATCATCAAGTACGCATCGAAGAGCGCTAGCTCCTTGTTTTGCGAGAACAGATAGCTATAGGTGATGATCAGTCCGCCGATCCCTAAAGTCGCTACCTTGCAAAGCCTCAGCTCGCCCTTTGGCGTCATGGGTTTAGTCGCGCCAAACATCTCCCGGACCTTCGGCACGATATTTCGGGCTATCGCTCCGACTTGTAGATTAAGCCCAGAGTCCATCGAGCTCATGGTTGCCGCGAACATGGCCGCGATCATCACTCCCATCAACCCATTCGGAAGCACCTTTTGAGCGATGAAGGAGTAGCTCGTGTTCTCCGGATTCTCGATGGCTTGGGCCATGATCTCGTCTCCATAAAGAAAGCGGGCTACCATAGGCGGAAAAAACCAGACTAACGATCCCAAAGCCATCAGTACCGCTCCAAGATAGGCAGACTTCGAGGCGGCTTTGCCATCCTTCACCACGAGGAAACGCCCCGCCGAGTTTAGCGTTATCTGGTGGTAAATCGTCATGATGAAAATCACGACAATCCATTGGATCGAAAACTTGCCATCCGCCCACTGGTCTGGCTCCTTCACGAATTGGAAGTCGTCCGCGAATTTAGGCTCGGAGAAATAGCTCAAAAACTCAGCCAATCCGCCAATCTTGATATAGCACAACGCCGCCACCAGAATCGTAATCGAAAGCAGAATCAAGCTCTGCACAAAGTCAGTCGCCATGACCGCCCATTTGCCACCAGTGGTCGAATAAAAGACCACTACGGTACCGATCACGAAAATACAAAGCTCGACCGGCAAGCCAAAGGCGCCACTCGCGAAAACCGAAAGCGCCCAGAGCTGGATACCCGCCGCAAACGGCTGGATCAATACCCCCGTATACGCTGAAAATTGCTCCACTGCTACGCCGAAACGGGACTTCACCACATCCGCCGGCGTATAGGCTCTCGTCTGACGAAACCAAGCGGCCAGAAAGAATCCGCAAATCAGCATCGCAGCGACGTTCGCCCCATAAATCGTCAATACCGTCGGCCCTGCCTGAAAAGCAGCTGAAGCATTTCCCGTAAACGTAAAGGCGCTGATGCCCGCCATCATGATACTGGAGCCCGAGAGCCACCATGCTACCTGCCCGCCACCTCTTACGTAATCGCTCAAATTCTTATTGAACTTCGAAAAAAGCACCCCTAGCAGCGGGAGAAGAATCAAGTAGGCAGCTAGGGTTATATACTCGATTGTCATGTCGATTTTGGGGGTATCGCGAAGTATCAATTAGCCCCGCGACTATACATCTAGATGAATCTCTAAGAAAAAAGCGCTAATCCCTTATCCCCTCGCAAAATCGCAATTATACTAACAGTAGGATTTTCTAGGGTCCATCTCCTTCAAAATGAAATCAATTTCAGTCGTCATGTTCATCTGGGTTATAGCATCAAAAACCGCGGCTCGATTTGACATTATATAATTACTACACCCATCGAGATTATTCTAATTGGTTTAAATCTAGGCTGTCTCTCGTTTCGTGAACCAATTTTCGAAACCTCCGGTTGTATAGATCACACGATAGCATCGTGATTGCAAATCTCTAACTGGAAGGATGCTTAAAAGAATCATACAATTTGCGCAGCGTCGTCTGCTAGATTTCTTGATCGAGATCGTCCCAAACGCGAAACTCGGATCATGCCAAAATCTGTGTCTACCCCTATGCGAGCCTTACTATTCGCGGCAACCTCCGCATGCGTCGTATCAATAGTTTCGGCAAACGATAAGGAAACCGTTCTTTTTGACACGCTGGAAATAGATGAGGTTTGGGCTGCAAACCGGGTCAGCTTTGCGCTCCAAACCGTTGGCAATCAGCAATTCGTAGCCTATTATGACCGCAATCGTATGATGACGGTCGCCACCCGAGAACTTGGAAGTCGAACCTGGAGCAAGAAAACGTTATCCAGCCAGCTTCGCTGGGATTCGCATAATTACGTATCGCTTGCGATCGACAAGGAAGGCTATGTGCACGTGAGCGGCAATATGCATGTCGATCCGCTGGCCTATTACCGTAGCGAAAAGCCCTACGACATCCACAGCCTAGTGGAAGTCAACGAAATGCTAGGTGGAATCGAAGAAGAAAGCGTCACCTATCCTAAGTTCTTTTACGCAAACGATAGTTCGCTTCTCTTTTCATATCGTTCCGGGACTTGCGGAAACGGAAATATCCTTGTGAATCGCTTTTTACCAAGAGAAAACCGCTGGGAACGCTACTTGGAAGAACCGCTCTTCGCCGGAATCGAAGCAGATGATGATCGAGCGGCCTATCATCACTTTGTTCGTGATAAGCAGGGGAATTTTCACTTTGCATGGATCTGGCGCTGGACCCCGGAAGTAGCCACATCCCACCAAATATGCTACGCCGTCACCAAAGATTTAATACATTGGAAAAACGCGTTTGGTGAAAATATCGAACTTCCACTACGTCCGGATGATGAACGCCTAATCGTCGATCCAGTACCATCCCGAGGTGGATCCCATAACGGTCGTTACAAAGTCATCCTAGATAAAGAATCGAATCCCCTCGTTGGATACGTGAAGTATGACGATGACGGAAACACTCAATTCTACATGGCGAAGCCTGAAAATGGAAAATGGGAATCTCGACAAATCAGCGATTGGAATTTTCGCTGGAGGTTTTTCGAAGGGGGGGACCAAATGACTGTCGGGGGCGCTTTTAACGTGGCGGGTATTTCCGACGAAGGATCTGTTGTGATCGACTGGAAGACCGAACAAGGAAACAGTGGCCGTTACATTATCGACCCCAACACCTTGGAGAAAACCGATATAGCGGCAACGCTCAAACCCAAGCTTCCACCCAGCGCTCGCAAACGACTGTCCGACAATCCAAAAATGTCTGTCGTGCTAGCGATGGACGCCAGCTATTCGCAAGATTCTGCAGTAAATTATGCGCTTAAATGGGAGGCGATGCCTAAAAGCCACGGTCGTCACGCGCCAGATATAATTCCCGATGGCCCAGTAAGTAAGCTACAGTTACTTGAATACAAATAGCATTCCTCTCCTTTATAGCAGGCTCCGCTAATTCGTATCCGATTAGTGGTGGCGTACAGCAGGCAAGCTCCGGCCCATGGATAATGTCCGAACCCCCTGAGGCTTCTGTAATTGCGACAGATTCTTGAGAGGAAAATCGGCTAGGCCATAAGCGCTAAGATCCAGGAGATCTCCGTCAGTCTTAACTGCTGACCTAGCAGTCATGTAATAGAGTATCTTAATGTCGGCAAACTTTGGGTGCGAATGGGGAGCTGAACGCTGTGTCGAGGATTCCTTTTTCGATGGCTGTCAATGTCTAAGCCGACGTCGAGACAATGATTCTAGGCTTGTTGCACCATTTTTTTGAATACAAAAGTAGTCGGAGGAATCAACATCCGTGGCCGATCTGCAGTCCAGTCAACTCCTTGGATTCCAGCCCAATAAGACGACTGGCAAGAATTCGAAAATCGAACATCAAGAAAGGAGAGCCGACTTTCATAAGTATCGATTATGGCATCATTGTTTCATCGAGTCCGACGGGTCACTTTGGATAACGCTACTTTAACAACCAGCTACCCACAAATCGACACCTCACCTCGTAAGTTTCAACAATCGCGAGACCGAGCCACATCCTTTCAAGCTTGAGAGGCGCACTCTCAGATCGCGGCCGTTGTTCTCCTTCGGATTCCACGCCAAAAGGAACTCCAAACAGAAAAACAATCTTAATAGACCCTCATTCTTTCGAAACCCACACTGTAAGTAAATCACCCCTACGCTTTTATGCGGCACCCGACGCGTCGACTCGCCCAGTCTTCATCTCTGCCAAAGGTGGAAGATAATAGGCCGCCAGCTTTCATACAAAACCCGACAATAAGCAAAGACCCCTAGCTATTACGGTATGAAAACGCCCGAGCTTGGAGAGAAAAACTCTATCAATTCTACAAATCCAATACACATCCTATGAAATACCATAACAAATACCGATTGCTAGCAATGTCGATAGCAGTCGCAATCCCCAGCGTTAATCTGTGCGCCCAAGATTCAACCGGGGGAGAAGAGGAGGAAAATGTGTTCACCCTCTCCCCTTTCCAAGTGGACGGCTCCAGAGATGATGGATATCGAGCCGAATCGGCCACTGCCGGTAGTCGCTTGAACACGGAACTCAAAGACATTGCGGCATCCGTTTCGGTCTTAACCGAAGCCTTCATGGACGACCTTGGAGCCACCGATTTAGTTTCCGCGCTAGAGCAAGTCGCAGGAGCAGAGACAAATGCGCTGACCGATCAAACCTCGGATCGAATAGTAGGCGGTGATGGATACACTGGCAACGACTTTGGCGACCCGAATTCCTCCGAAGCCTCTATCCGTGTTCGTGGACTAGGCCAAGCTTCTAAAACGCAGGGATTCCTCCCGGTAATCATTGGCGGAGACCGTTATAACGTTCAACGTGCCGAATTTCTCCGTGGACCAAACTCCATTCTCTTCGGCCTCGGGCAACCCGGTGGCCTAATCAACTATACAGCAAAGACCGCTCATACTGGAAGGGACATCAACAACTTCAGCTTCGTAACTGACAACTACGGCTCTCTTAGAGGAACGTTCGACGTTAATCGGGCCCTAATCGAAGATAAACTGGCTTTCCGCGTTGCCGGTAAATGGGGAGACCAGAAATACGATGTAAAGCACGCCCGCGAGCTTGACCGACGTATCTACGCGACTGGTACCTACAAACTCACTGAGAACACCACTCTGACAGGTTTCGTCGAGAAAATTGACCGCTACAGTCGCAAACCAAGCTATCGGCCTCTCCATGACAATGTCAGCGGATGGCTCTCCGCTTACAACGATTTCTACGCTCAGCAAGTCGCCAGTGGACTCAGCGGTGACGCCCTCGAACAGTCCCTGCTTGACTCTGGTTTCTGGTGGGATCCCACAGATCCAGGGGTTAGAAACGGTAACGGCTCTCAAAATATGAATCCGGTCCGCCGCGCCACCGGCATTATAGATAGCTCCTTTGATATTGATGGTGTCGGCACCGGCGTTGCTGCTGGAGAAATTCGAATCGGAGACGATCTAGACGGCAAAGATAATGCCCTTCTCATATACTATGATGGTTCGCAACCGGATAGCCCCCTTTTTGGAGGCATTAACCTCTCCGGTACTAGGCTGCCCAACGGCAGTCGTGGTCCAGCCAGTGAACGACGCACCCTTATACGCACCGCGCATCCGCTGGAAAATCGCACTGGATTCCTCGATCCGCAAGTAACCAATTCGGATATTTTCCCATTCCACGAGTACGATATCGGGTCATTGCCAGGCAACTACCGCGACGAAGAAGACGAGAAGATAGGATTCTCCCTCGAACAAAAAATAAACGACAACCTCTACCTTTCAGTCTCGGGTATGAAGGAAGACTACACGGCTGAGCTTAATTTTCCTATCATCGCCCAAACGCGCGCCATTCAATTGGATAACAACCGCTACATGCTTTTCCTGGATGAAAATGGCAACAAGGTCGAAAACCCGAACTTCATGCGCCCTTTCATCTATGGACGCCCACTCGGACTCTATCGCGAGCGAGCAAGCGAAGGATACCAGGCTCAAGCCAACTACGACCTAAACTTTGCCGAGATGTCAGATCGCTTTTCCTGGCTCGGCAGACACCGTATTACGGGCGTCTACTCCTACGGTTGGCAGGAGAATTTCGAATACCGTTGGCAGACTCGAGCAGACAACACGGTTCCCGACGTGCTCACATCTGGCCTTCGTACAGGTCGTGAGGATAACTTCAATGACGCAGGGCGACGTGTCTACAATCTCTGGTACATAGGTGATCCGGTTCAGGCGGGCGATACATCTCTCAACATCAACGCGGTACCGTCCAATATCTACGCTCAAGACCAGGATCTCACCTACAATTACTGGAGTGGGGTCAATACGATCAGCTCCTCGACAACTCCAATCCAGCTTCGCCGCAATTCGATCGATCGTGGCAACTACAGTGAGCAAATTAATAAGGGCATGAGCGGCTCCATCCAAAGTTTCTTCTGGGGCGGCCGAATCGTAACCCTGCTTGGAGCTCGTAGCGACTCCGTTTACCCTTATGTCCTCACCAGCAATACGACGCCCGAATTCAGCCAATCGATTGGTCGAATCGATCCTAACGATCCAGAGCGTGAGCTTTTCCCCCTCGATATATCTAAAAGCTATTACAATCCAAGAGGGGATTCAAATAATCCGCTCGAGGACGTCTCCACTACTACGCAAAGTATCATCTATCATGTATTAAGATACAAGCTACGCTTATTCGCGAACCGTTCGGAAAACTTCGACGTTTCCGCTCCACGGACCGACAACTTCGGCAATATCATCGCACCTCAAGGTGGAGAAACCGAGGAGTTCGGAATTGGGGCCACCTTGCTAGACAACAAGCTCGACCTCCGCTTGTCCTTTTTTGAAACGGCCCAGGTCAACACGAGCTCAGGAGGGCTTAATTTTCTTGCCTCTATTAGCCTGCCCAATTTCGAAGGGAATCTATACGAAGCTCTCGAGGAAGCAGGCCGTCTCTCGGAATGGCAGACTTTCAATACAAGTGGTCAGCCTAGCTCCGAACCATATCAGCGCCCTGAAAACGTCGACGCTACCTTGGACTCTCGATCCGAAGGCTGGGAATTCTCCGGCACTTTCAACCCAAATCAGAACTGGCGATTCAAATTCGACTTAAGCAAGCTCGAGAATGAAGGCTCTAATGCTGGAGCGCAAATCGACTCCTGGCTTGCCGCAAGAGCCCCGTACTACCTGCCTTTCTTCCAGGAAGGTCTGAGAACAGACGGTACGATCTCTGACGAACTCTTCAACGAAGACGGAACGGCGGCGGACGGTACATTGCTACGCCAATTCTTCAACAGCGTTATGCCACGCTACATCGTATCAAAAGAGAACGAGGGTCGGCCAAACCTCGGCATTGCGGAATACACTGCAAAGTTGCTCGCCAATTACTCGTTCACCGATGGCCGCTTCAAAGGTTTCTCAATTGGAGCAAACTTCATCTGGGAAGATGGCAAGGCAATTGGCTCAAACACAAAGCAAGTTCCCGTCGCTGATTATGTTCCCGAACTTGGGAATCTCCCGGGCGAGGATTTCTTTGCGACCGTTGGCGATCCTGATGCAACGATATTTGGCGACTCTATTCTAACAGGTGGATTGAAAATTGGATACAGAACCAAGATCAAGGATGGCAAGATCGACTGGCGTATCCAGCTCAACGCAACTCGTCTTATCGACTCTTCCAACGAAGATGGACTTCGTGTTCGCCGTGTGAATCCAGAGTCGGCAACCTCCAGTGGTACCGTCATCGATAACAATATCTATTCGCTCGCAGTCCCCACGACCTACGTGCTATCGAATACATTCAGCTGGTAGGCCGCCTATACCACTCTGTTCATATCTCAACGAAGCCCGCCGCCTCCAATGGCGTCGGGCTTTTTGTCTTTCCTCCAGATGCAAACAGAACATTCAGAACACGAAATGGAATGGGTATTCTAAGGGAGCGAACTGCTGGTTTCTCGTTTGAGTTATTCTGCTGTTAGCAGCTCCTGATTTTTCGCGAATGGGATTGCCAGAGATGGAGACAGCTCCATCTATATCGCTCCATGCCATTCATTCTCGCTTTGTATAATACAAAAGAGGAATGCGAGCTAAGTCTTTCATATAAGATATTGATCATCAATTAGATAAAATATCGGAGAGTACCGAGCGCTAGCGACACTCGAGCGAAGCGAGACACGGGATTAGTCATCCCGCGAAAGAAGCCAGTTCACAGAACTGGCGGAGAGAGCGGGATTCGAACCCGCGGTACCCTGTGACAGGTACGACGATTTAGCAAACCGTTGCTTTCGACCACTCAGCCATCTCTCCGGTAGATCGATGGGAACTGTGCTTATCTCTTCTTCAATATCAAGCCCGAAAGCGCTCGTCGATTAAGACAGTCAAGGAAGCTGAATTTTGCGGCGAATGATCGAATCGTTGGAGCTTACTGTGAAAAGCGCATTCTCGACAACCTTTCTGGCTAAACCTTGTCATCATCTCAGTCCTTATCAAACTACACTTTATGTCTCGCTTTGCTGGAACCTGCGTTCTCTTTGCTTTTATTGGTCTTTTTCTGACCGGGTGCGAGACTACCAAACTTTCCCAAGCGGAAAAAGAGCGTCTGGAAATGGAGAGACGGATGCGCATCGCTTCTCTGCTGGAAGAAGTGCAGCTAGCAGAGAATGACATCTACGAAACGCTTCACCACCTGTTCCTCTCCGCAGGCGGGATCAAGGAGAAAGAGACATTTGGATACATTGGAGCTTTTTTCGTAACCAATCGCTTCTACCCGGAAGTATTTGAAGAGGCGCTAGAAGAGCAAGGTATCGATGATCCCATTACCGTTCGTCATGTGATTGCCAACTCTCCGGCCGACCAGGCTGGCATCCAGAAAGGGGATCGGCTTGTCGAGATCAATGGGACTTCTCTTCCCGTCAAAGGCCTGCGGCCTTCAAAGTACGCGATGAATCATTTGAAGAAGGCTTTCAATCCTGGAGAGCCCAATCGGCTTCTCGTTCAGCGGGGAGGGGAGACGCTTGCGTTCGAGGTCGATCCAATTAAAGCCGCTTATTATAGTCTTATTGTCTGGCCGCATAGCGATGTATTCGCCGAGACTGATGGTAAAGCCCTTTTCCTGTCGCAGAGCCTTCTCGAATTGGCGGACGATTATAAGCAGTTGTCCTATGTTTGCGCATACGCCGTTGCGAAGGGGGTGATGCGACATGCCAAGATGAAGAGTTCGAATATGTCGATTGGCTCGATTTTCGATATCGCCGCCTTCATTTATGGAATCAATACGATGGGGGCGTTTGAAAACATGGGACGCAAAGCCCATGCTTTGGCTTTCGAGGTGGAAGCGGATATGATTGCCCTCTACATCCTAGCGAATGCGGAAATGGATATCAGCGAGTATCCAGCTTTTTGGGAGAAGACCTTGCCATTCTACAAGCGCGATCGCGGGTTGGCCAAGCTCGATTCCGAACGATTCGAGCATATGCGAAAGACGATTGTCGAGATCGAACAGAAACGGATGAACGGCGAACCTATTTATCCGACCGAATATTTGTCAGGCGAAGTGGATACAGCTGAAGAATCCTCTTAGATGCTCTTAAGATTTATTGAGGAAAGCTTGTTGAAAATCAGCATTGCAAACGTGCGCCTTGGCCAAAACATGCGTTGATGAAGCTTTACTTTCTGGGCACGGGAACATCGCAAGGTGTGCCGATGATTGGGTGCGATTGCGATGTTTGCCGATCCACTGATCCGCGCAACACCCGCTTTCGCACGCATGCCCATGTTGAAATTGGTGGCTTGAATATTCAAATCGATGCGGCGCCCGAATTTCGGCTTCAGGCTATCAAACATCGAATTCCGAAGATCGATTTCATCATTCTTACGCACGGCCATGCCGACCACATCCTTGGAATGGATGATATGCGGGTCTATTGCGAAAAGAAAGGCGGGGAAGCTATCACCATCTACACGAATGAAGAGGGAGAGAAGCGGATGCGAAGCATTTTCCACTACGCAATTCGTGATCGGGCGGAGATATACGGTTATGCCGCCTTCAAGCTTGTTAGAATGCCGAAGCGACTCGAATTGCCGGAATGCGTCATCCATTCCGTTTTTCAGGATCACGGCAGGTTTGAGACGCTAGGGTTGGTGTTCGAGGAAAGGGATACCGGGAAGCGTTTGGCCTACTATACGGATTGCCATTCCGTAAGCGAGAAGGCTGAGCAGCTTGCGAAAGGGGCCGATGTTGCTGTATTGGATGGATTGAGACAGAAGATGCATGCGTCCCATATGTCCATCGAACAAGCTTGCGACGCCGCCAAAAGAATCGGGGCGAAGCAGTCTTTTCTCATCCATATGACGCATCATGTGGATCATGAGAAGGTTGACTCCACCTTACCGGATGGCGTCAGGCTTTCCTACGATAATCTGATAGTCGAAGTGTGAGTCGGCATGTTGCAAACATGCCGCTACTAGAGACGAGACGCATCAGTGCATTAAAAGTCTTTCCAGCTTCATATTTTCCTTCTTGCGTCGCTCTAGGTCCGACCTTGAATCCCTTTCTATGTCTGAATTGAAGCGGACTCCTCTTTATGAATTGAACAAGGCTCGTGGCGGTCGGATGGTCGACTTCGTTGGTTGGGAAATGCCTGTCCAGTTCGAGAGTATTGTGGAGGAGCACAAGGCGACGCGTCATGCGGCGGGCTTATTTGATGTCAGCCACATGGGAGAAGCTACGGTAAAAGGAAACCAAGCGACGGTCTTTCTGGACCATGCTTTGACCAACGACATCGGTGGTATGGAGACGGGTCGTGTGGTTTATAGTCTGATGTGCTACGAAAATGGCGGTGTGGTGGACGACCTGCTTGTCTACAAAGAGGGCGACAACGACTACCTGCTCTGTCTCAATGCTTCGAATACAGAAAAAGATATCGCTTGGCTGCGAAAGGTCGCTGGCGGGTATGATGTCGAGATAGCGGATGTTTCTTCCGAGTATGCTCTTGTGGCGCTCCAGGGTCCCAAGGCATTCGATATTCTCTCCCATCTTTCCGGTGCGAACTTGCGAGAACTGAAATACTATTGGTTCTCGCATGAGACGGTCGGAAGCGCGCCCTGTTTGGTCAGCCGTACAGGATATACTGGTGAAAAAGGCGTCGAGCTCTTTGTTAAGCCATACTATGCCGAAGAGCTAGTTGAGGACATCCTTAGGGAAGGGGAGGGCCTCGGACTCAAGCTTGCTGGACTAGGCTCTCGCGACAGTTTGCGTTTGGAGGCAGGGTATTCTCTTTACGGTCACGAGATCAGCGAATCGATATCGCCAGTCCAAGCCAATTTGATGTGGACGGTGAAGCTCAACAAGGAATCGGATTTCATTGGCAAGAAAGCTCTGCTTGAGGAGAAAGCTCAAGGCCGGTCTAAATGTATCGTATTTTTTAGGACAGGAAGTCGCCGCATCGTTAGGCCGGGAGCGAAGGTGGTTTGCGACGACGGAGGCGGAGGCGAAGTGGTTTCCGGAACTTTCTCTCCAATCTTAAACGAGGCCATCGGTTCCGCTCTTATCGACGCGCGTTCAGCCAAAGCTGATTGGGCAGTGGATGTGCGTGGAAAAGCGATTCCGCTGATTCCCGTCAAGCCTCCTTTTATTGACCTAAGGCCACAGGGATGACTGAATCGTATTTAAAAAATGAATATACCTGAAAATCTAAAGTATACTAAGGAACACGAATGGATCAAGCTGCTCGATGACGGAGAGGCTGTCGTGGGCATTACTGATTTTGCTCAAAACAGTCTGGGAGATATCACCTTCGTTGAAGTTCCTGAAGCAGGCGACACCTTTACCGAGGGCGAAGCGTTTGGCGTAGTCGAATCGGTCAAAGCGGCATCGGATTTGTACATGCCGCTTGATGGAGAGGTGCTTTCCGCCAATGAAGGACTTGAGGACGCTCCGGAAAAGGTAAATCAATCCCCTTACGAGGACGGTTGGATTGTTAAAATCAAGATTGCCAATCCCGATCAGATCGCAGGTTTGCTGGACGTGTCTGGCTACCAGGAAATTGCTAAAGACTAAGCCAGACTGGTTTCGTCTTCCACGATTAAGAACAGCTTAAGCGTTGTTTGTTGGGGGAAAAGCGCTCTTTTTCCTGCATGACACTGCGTTGTTAATGTCGAGTCTGCAGCAATTGTTCATCCTTTGACTCCAAACCCTTATGAAACGATTTACGCTCCTTGCGGCAGCTTTTCTTCTTCTCTTTTGTCCACTGGTTGTGGCGAAAGATCGTCCCAATGTGCTTTTCATTGCCATTGACGATCTTAACGACTGGGCCGGACCTTTTGGTGGCAATCCTCAATGCAAAACGCCCAACATGGATCGCTTTGCGGACGAGGGGGCAACCGTTTTCATGAATAACCATTGCGCGGGTCCGGTCTGCGGTCCTTCTCGATCCGCCCTGTTGTCAGGTTTCGCCCCCTACACGACGGGTTTGTATGGCAACAGCCATAACATGTTGGATTCTGAGCTCGTTCAAACCCACGCGACTCTGCCTGAATATTTCAACAAGCATGGCTATGCGACTCTTTCCAGTGGGAAGATCTTCCATGCTCATCGTTCGGAAAACGGGTTTGATCGCGGTCAATGGGCATTCGAAAACTGGGTACAATCCGGAGGCGGATGGGGAGTCGATCAATCTACGCTATATTCCAGACGCAAGGGGATTTTGAACGGAGTCGTTCAGGAAAATCCGAAATTCGCGGACCCGCATGGGTCTGAATTCGCGTGGGCATCCACCACCAGACCAACGGAAGAGACCAGCGACTATATGACGGCCATGTGGGCTGCGGGCGAGTTGCAAAAAGAGTGGGATCGACCTTTTTTTCTAGCGGTGGGCATTTTTCGTCCTCACTTGCCTTGGTACGCGCCACAGGAGTTCTTCGATATGTATGATCTGGATACGGTCGAGCTGCCAGAGGTTAAGGATGATGATCTTGAGGATATTGTCGATGCCAATGGCAAGCCCTCATTCAAGCCCAGTTCCGACTACCTTTGGTGTAGAGAGGATGATCATATTTTCAAGGCAGCCGTTCGAGCCTACATGGCTTCGACTTCCTATGCCGATTACTGCTTGGGGATCGTTCTCGATGCCTTGAAGGCGAGTCCCCATTATGACAATACGATTGTCTTTATTTGGGGAGATCATGGCTGGCATTTGGGAGAAAAGCTCCGTTTTCGCAAAGCCTCTATTTTCTCGGAGGCAACCCGGGCTCCTCTCATGGTTCGCGTTCCAGGCATGGACAAGATTCAGAGGGTCTATTCGCCAACCAATCTCCTGGATATGTATCCAACGCTTGTGGACCTTTGCGGCTTGCCTGAAAAGGAGTTGGATGGAACCAGTTTTGCCAAGCTTCTGCGAAATCCGTCAGCCAAAGGTTCTGAAGTTACCCTCACGACACGGGGACCGGGCTCGGTAAGCGTTCGCGATCGAAATTGGCGCTACGCTCGCTACCGAGATGGGGCCGAGGAATTGTACGATCTCAAAAAGGATCCTATGGAGTGGACGAATCTCATTAACTCCAAGAGTCCGTCAGCCAAACGAGCGAAGAAGAAGCTGGCAAAGCATTTTCCCAAAAGCTTTGCCGAGCCTATAGAAACTAAAAAGTATCCAAGAGTTGGTGGTCCTGATTTGACGATTAAGGAAAGGCGCGATTTGGCGTTGTTAAAGTAGCATAGTGAAAAGTCTTCTACGCTTCGGCGTCTACGCAAGGACAAGGTAGAAACTGGCCAAGGTTCCAAGGTAAACCCAAAACCAGAACTTCACCGTTTTATAGAAGGGGCGTTTCTCTCCCGACTCGGTTTCGTCTTTCTTCTTTGCCAGATCAAGCACGGCCAGTTGCTTCTCGCTTGGTGGTGGCGTAAGCCAGCTAACCACGAAAAGCAGGATGGCGTGAAAGCTGCAGAAAATCGGGAGAACGTGGTAGAAGTGAGCGTTGGCGATCGTGTCCGGCAGGTGCTGCCTAAGAGCGGGGATGCTTGTCGATATGATATAGGTAGTGCCGATCAAAAAGCCGCTCGCTAGGGTAGTTACCGCCCCGTACGAATTGACGCGTCGCGAAAACCGCCCGATCACGTAGCAGATTCCCACCGAAGCGATGAGAAAACTGGTCGTTTTCATGATCAGTCTGAAAAGCGACGTATCCAGGGTGTGGATAAATGGAGCGACAATGGCTCCGAAGGCGAGAACCGCTCCAGCCGTTATCCTGCCCACTACGAGGCCGCGTTTTTCCGTTACGTTCTTATCTACAATTGGATAGATGTCCAATGCCACGATGCTGGCGACCGTCATGACACCTGAATCCTCGCTCGACATCAGCGAAGAAATCAGGGCGACCAGCAAGAGCCCGGAAACCCCTGCCGGAAGGTAGTTCATGACGAGAACTTGAAACGCGGTATGCGGTTCAATATCGGGAAAAAGATGCGACGCCACGATCCCTGGCATGACGATAATGAACACCATGATGACTTTAAGGAATCCAGCGAGGATCATGCCTCCCTGGGCATGTTCTACGCTACGAGCGCCAAGGGCTCTCTGCATCATGGAGGCGTTGCTGGTGGCAAAGAAAAGCGAATGTAGGGCCATGCCGAATACGACGGCAGTCCAAGGCCATTTTTCATGGCTGAGTGGCAGTAGCAGTTTAAAATGCGAAGTATCCCAATTCGTTTGCAGGAACTCTATGTCGCCCGCTTTCATCAAGGCGATAAACGATAGAAGGATGCCGCCGCCCATCAGAATAATCGTCTGAATGAAGTCGGTTATGACCACCGCCATCAGCCCTCCCAGAACCGCATAGGCTCCCACGCACACTCCGATGATGAGGCACACAATCCATAAATGCTGAACATCGATGTTGAAAAGCCCCGTCGCCACAATCGCGCCTGCATAGATGCCCAGCGGCCCACCTAGCAGAATCTTCATGATGAAGGTGAAGCCATAAATCAGTTTTGCCGTCTGGTTGAAGCGAAGTTCAAGAAACGCTGGGAGGGTGAAGATTCCCGACCGGAGAAACATCGGCATGAAAAAGATGGCTGAAATCGCTAGCCAAAAGCCGCCCAGCAGGTGGGGATTCGCTACGGTGAAACCGGTGGTGTAAGCCGTGCCCATTTCGGCCACGAAGACGTTGCTGTTGATATTAGTGGCCAGTAACGAGCAGCCTACCAGTACGAAGCCGAATTGGCGCCCTCCGAGGAAAAATCCCGTTTTCGACTTGGCCTGGCGTCGTCCGATGATGATGCCAATCGCGGTGATGCCCGCAAAGTAGCAAATGACGACAATGAGATCGATGGTTTCGCGAGACATGAAAAAAGAGGGCTTTGGGGAGATGAGAGGTCGTCTTGCTTGTTGTAAGACTCAGCCGATGGCAAGCCTTGTCTGGCAAGTCTGCTTGGGTTCTAGACCAGTCGCTCCTCTAGAAATGTTTTCAGTTGCTTGAGATTGACGAGATCATCGTCGAAGCCGTTGAAATACTCGATTGCGATAGCGCCTTGGTAGTCGCGTTTCTTCAGTTCTTCGGCCAGTTCGCCAATGTCTTCGCAGCCGTTAGGGTAGGGGGCTTGCATGTTTCCTGGAGCCGATGTCCGCACATGAATGTGATGGGCGTGCTCCAGCAGCGGTTTCGTGTCCTGCAAATGAATATCCTGCATCGTGTAGTGACTATTGTCATACGTGATTTTCATTTCAGGCTCGAGTGACTTGATTAAATCCAGCGTCTTCTTTGGGTCTTCCAGGGCCGTGTTTTTATGGGTTTCGAAGGTGAGTTTCACCGGCGATCCACTGTGAAGAGCTTCGAGTCGAGGCGCTATACTTCTCGTAAGGGAAATCGCTTCTTCCAAGGTATGCTGTTTCAAATTGCACGGTTGAATGGTGATGATGGGGCAGGATAGCTTCTCCGCGAAACGGATGAGGGCCTGATGCTCGTTCAGCATGATCTTCCGCGAATCTTCATCGGCGTCCGGGATACGTTTACTGGTTCCGGCGTTGAGAGCGCAAATGCTAAGCCCGGTCGAAAGAATCCTTTCGACCAAAGCGTCCATCTCGTTTTCCGAGGCCCTTGCTAACCAGGATGGGTCTATGTTTTGCCAGCCTTCGAACACGGCTAGATCGACGTATTCGAATCCAAGATCTTTGATCCTGTTTAACGTATCATCAAGGTCTGGATACGTTTTCGAGGAAAGAGAAAGGGTGCTGCAGGCGATTTGAATAGACATGGCTTGCTTGGCTGATTGGGAGACTCAATGACTCGACTGCGAGTCTCGTCATGTCAAACCCTTTGAACTGCATTCTCGCAACGAATGCCATTGACGCTTTTTGGAATTTTCCAAGGGTTGTTTCATTAACCGTTCATGCTTTCCCCACGAGGTATTGTAATGTTGAATCTTCTTAAGAGCGAATCCTGAACTCATTTCTTCACGATGGACATTACGCGACTGCCTTTTAACGAATTCCTCGGTATTCGGAAGTGTGAAGAGAAGGAAGAAGGCATCTTCGAGCTTCTGGCCGATCCGAAGTATCTCAATCATGTCGATACCGTTCACGCTACGGCTATCTACGGGCTTGGCGAAGCGACAAGCGGGCAGTTTCTATCCGACAATCTGAAAATTCCCAAGGATTCTATCGTGCCTGTCCTCAGGAGGACCGAAATTAAATACCGCAAGCCCGCCATTGGATGGATCTACTCTCGGGCAGTGTTTAATCAGGATGACTGGGATCAATTTTACGCCTCGCTTGAGAAGCGTGGCCGTGGCCTGATCGCTTTTCAGGTAGATATTCTGGATGAGGAGGATGTGGTCGTGGCTACGGGAAGCTACGAATGGTTCATAGCGAAAAAGCCGAGCGACTGGAACCTCTCCTGATCGTGTAGTTGTTTTTTCGTGATTCGATAACGGGTTGGCGCCTGTAGTCCTTTCCCTGATTGTTGTCCAATGGCGCCATTCTTCGATTGCAAGATTGTAGGGAGCCGCATCGTTTAAAGACCGAAAGACCAGCACGAAGGCTGAGGAAATTCTGACCAAGGCTGGCGAGTTGGGCGACTCGGAAAGCTATTATTTGCTTGGATTGCTTTATGCCAACGGGAAGGCGGTCAAGCGCGACAAGGAACAGGCAGTCGTCCAGTATCAGTTCGCCGCTAGAGCTGGGCATAAGAAGGCTCAGGAAGTTCTGACAAAGCTTAAGGAGACGTGGTAGTCGATTCGTAGCGGAAAATCCAGGACATTCCTGGCAAGCGCCTTCAGATGTTCTACATCGATTCTTTTATCAAATGTTCTCTCAACGCTTCGAACGTTTCATTTTGCAAAAGGCTTTTCCTATAGATCAGGCTTACCGGACGGCTGAAGCTAGTGGGCTTGATGATGACTGACCTTCGCAGCCCTTGCGTCATGCGGCTTGCAATGCCTTCCGGAGCCAAGGCGACTCCAAAACCGTTCGTCGCCATATTCACAGCAGCCGCATAGGATTCCTGATGACGCGTAATCTTGTAACCCTGATCCTTCACTTTCCTGCTGATAGATTTCCAGGTTGACGCGCTTGTCTCGATAGAGATCAGTTCTTCGGTATCCAAGTTTTTTCTAGCGATTAGTACCATGTTCTCGTCTTTCAGGCGGTCGCTGATCAACCCTTGAGCTCCAAAGGACGATCCGGCACAAATCCCTGCATCGTAGGCTCCCATGCGTAGTTTGTCTACAATGACGGGACTACGATGGGCGTGGATATCCAGTTCTAAGCCGTCGATGCTTTTAAGAGCTTCGTGAAGCCTCGGGGCTCCCCAAGACGTGAGAATCGATTCGGATACGCCGATGGCAATGAGAGTCGAGTGATCGGTTTGCGGCTCCAGAATGGATTTAAGGGTGGCGATCGCTTCCCGAGCTTTAGATGCCATTTCATTTCCAGCTTCGGTTAGCGAAACCTGACGGCCTTGCCTTTTGAAAAGGGCTGTGCCGGCGATCGACTCAAGCTGGGCTAGTCGTTTGCTAGCGCTGGATTGAGTAATGCGTAGGGACGTGCTCGCTTCAGTAACGGATCCGGTTTGCTGAAAGGCTACCAAGGTCTCGAGGAGTTCGGTTTTCATATTCTTTAATGGAAATATAAATATGCTTATTATTCCTATTGTTCAAGAAAGAGATCGCATCCACCTTTTCCTCAATGTGGATACTCCTTCTCCTGGCTGCCTTGGGCACGAGTTTTCTTTCCGGCGTTTTTGGCATGGCGGGAGGGTTATTGCTCATGGGAGTATTCGGTTCTTTTTTCTCTGTTCCAATCGCCATGATGTTGCATGGCTACACGCAGTTGGTCAGTAATGGCTCAAGAGCTTGGCTGCTACGAAAGTCGATTCGATGGGGAGTGACGTTTCCTTACCTCATGGGTTTGCTTGTTACCCTTGCGGTCTACAGTCTCGTGTTTTTCAATCCTGAAAAGAGTTTATTTTTTCTGCTCTTAGGAGCATTGCCTCTAATCGGTTTAGTCTTGCCTCAATCATGGACTCCCGACATCGCCAAGCCGCGAAATAGTTTTCTTTGTGGACTGCTGATCACCGCTATCAATATTCCGGTTGGCGTAGCAGGCCCTATACTCGATCTGTTTTTCGTAAAATCAAGCCTGACGCGTCATGAAATTGTGGGGACAAAGGCTGTCACGCAAACTCTGGCTCATTTTGCCAAGATTTTCTACTACGGCTCTCTGTCTTGGCGTTTGGGTAGTCTTTCCTCTATTGAATTAGAATATTGGACGGTCGGTCTGCCAATAGCGGCCATTTGCGGAACAAGAATGGGAAAGCTAGTATTGGATCGCATGCATGATGATTTCTTTAGAAGAATCGCAAAATGGTTGATTGGCATTATTGGCCTGGGCTTTCTTTCTAAAGGTCTCCTGATGCTGTGGTCTGATCTATCGTTGGTTGAATTTTTCAAATAAGCTTTGTCGACAGTTTTCTAATTTAGATAACATTTTATCATGGATACAAAAGTAGGGAAAAGAACGCTGGGGGCAGTGATGTTCGATCAATACGAATTGCTCGATTTCTATGGTCCTCTGCAACTTTTTGGAGGGATGAAAAACGAGCTTGAAATCGTGACTGTCGGAGAGGCTGCAGGCCCTGTAACGGCCAGTTCGGCCGCTCGAGTGCAAGGCCACGCGGATTACGCATATGAGGATTGTCCGAAGTTCGATATCGTTCTGGTTCCTGGCGGATTCGGAACGCGAGCTAAAGCCAAGGATCAAGGCTTTCTGAGTTGGCTGAAGGATAAGTCGGAAGAAGCTGAAATTGTGGCGTCGGTTTGTACCGGAGCCCTGCTTCTGGCCTGCGCTGGTTTGCTCGATGGAAGGCGAGCGACTACCAATAAGCTTTGCTGGGATGAGATCACTGGTTACGCTCCCAATGTAAATTGGATCCGCCAGGCGAGATGGGTGGATGACGGTAAATTCGTAACCTCTTCAGGCGTATCCGCTGGGATGGATATGGCACTAGCCTTAATCGAGCGTCTCTGGGGAGAGGAAGCTCGCGAGCGCATTCGAATCGATGCCGAGTACGATTGGCATTCCGATCCGAACTGGGATCCCTTTGCCAAGATTCACGGCTTGGTTTGAGGCAACCCATCGTTGTTTAAAACTGATTTAGCATCGATCTTAGCGATTGGCTAAATCGAAATTTTCGGTATGCTTTTTGCTGAATAGCAAAAACCATGGTGCAAATCGCGGGGCAACAAATCGGGGGTCTTCTGTTAGACATGGGTGCAAATCGCGGGGCAACAAATCGGGGGTCTTCTGTTAGACATGGATGGCGTGCTTTATGTCGGTTCCCGTAAGATCGACGGAGCTAGCGAGACGCTAGATTTCCTTAGGCAAAACCGCATCCCATTTCGCTTCATCACCAATACCACCACTCGTACTCCGCAAGCTCTGCTCGAGAAACTCGAAGCTCTAGGATTCGAGGCGGATTCGGACGAGATCTTCACGGCCGTTTCCGCAACGCTGGGCTATCTTCGCTCGCGAGGAACCCCGAGCTGCTTTCTCCTTCTTCGCGACGAGGTGAAAGTCATGTTCGATGAATTCGAGGAGGATCGGGAGTGTCCCGAGTTTGTTGTGATTGGAGACATCGGAGCCTCGTGGTCTTACGATACCTTGAACGCTGTATTCAACATGTTGATGCGAGGGTCTAATCTGATTTGCATGCATCGAAACAAGTATTGGCAAGACGAGGACGGTCTTCGCATGGATATTGGAGCGTTTGTCGCGGCCCTGGAATATGTTTCTAGCAAAGAGGCTCTGGTCATCGGAAAGCCCTCGCCAACCTTTTTCCAACAGGCTATTTCCTCTCTTGGTCTGCCTCCAGCTGAAGTGGCTATTGTAGGCGACGACATCGATTCAGACGTGGGTGGCGGGCAAGCCTGCGGATTGCAAGGCGTCTTGGTTCAGACCGGCAAGTTTAGGCAAGACTACTTGGACCGATCTCGAACCAAGCCTGCGGCAGTAATTGGCTCGATAAAAGACCTGCCCAAATTGCTGGGACACGAGTCCAGGCATTGACGAATCTTATTAAGTTTCCTATAAAGAAAATTCCTCAATCATGTACCGCTTTATTCCACTTCATCGCCTTCTTTTACTTATAGCGCCCCTCCTTATCGTGAATGTTGTCCGCGGACACGATGGGCCGCATCCTGCGATAAATTTAACTGGCGACTGGGTTATCACCTTCAAAGTTCTTCAAGCGGGCGGAGAATGCGAGGTAGGCGTCGTGTCGGTGGAGAACACGACCTTAACTCATAACATTTCCAATGGGGAAGTGGAAGTAAGGGGCGTGTTAGACAATCCCAACGAGGTGGTGGTTGGCCATGTGTCTGAAAACGAGGAAGGCGATTTGATTTTTTCCTACGAAGGGCAATTTCGAGAAGATGGCGGCTGGACGGAGCGTTCCGTTGAGCTGGTGATTGCCGATGACTGGGACTCGATGGATGGTTTTGAAGATTGGGAATGGGGCCTCTCGTCTAATCCGAATGCGCCTGATGAATGTCCCAATTCGCGCTCATCTTTGTCGGCCGTTCGCGGGGGTCCCGGAGCGCCAACGGTGACTTGGACATCGCCGGTAAGTTCGTTTACCAATCAATTCGACCAGCTGACCAGATCAACTTCCTTAGGCAGGCAATGCATGGAATTGTGGGACGAGTTTAGGGCTGAGTTTTTCGGGATACTCATTTCGAATCCCGACATCGGCGGAGAAGCCGTAAGTGTCGCTAGCGAGCTTTCCGGGATTTTTTCAGACGCTAATGACGTCATCCGCGTCTCTCACGTAGAGGTCGGCTCGGGCGGCGAAATTGCCAGTACCTATCAGATGATTCAACCGGCTGCCGCCGCTTTAATCTCTGGTAATGGAGAATCGGTTACAGTGACTCAGGAAATGATCGACAGCGTGCAGGGTGTTGTCGACATGGTGAAAGCCCAGGCCAGCGACGATCTTGTCGCCGCTTTGGAATTAGAGACAAACCCGCTCAGCGACCTGCAGCAGTTTCTTGGTAAAACCGTTTTGGAGTCCGCTGCTTCGATTGGACTGACCTCGGAATTGCTTTCGGTGATCGTCTACGATCCTGCGAGAAGCGAAGGTCAATTCGAGGTAAGCATCGATAGAATGGATGGCGTGGCTTTTTCGTTGTCCAAAACCTTATCGATTGAGGATTCGGATTGGACTCCAGTTTCGAATACGATTGAGGAAACGGAAGGATCTATGCTCAAGCTGATCGACCCGAATCCAGGAGGCGCTCCCGTCTTTTATCGAGTGGAATTGACTCCCGACGAAAGCGGCTCATCTCAGTAGCGCTGCTCGCTTCATCATTGACCCGCCTCGGGAATCGGTCAAACAGAGGCTCATTGATTTTAGACTCGGAGGGATCCTTTTCGCGAGAGAACGGATCGAAGAGAAACGACAATCAGAGCCGAACGATGAAGCTAAGGATCCTTAAAAGATTTCGATTTATCGCCTTTTGGGAAGGCGTATCCTATCTATTGTTACTAGGCATTGCTATGCCGTTGAAATATCTCGCTGGTTATCCGCAGGCCGTCACGGTGGTTGGATGGGCCCACGGGGTCCTCTTTATTCTCTACTGCGCAGCGCTTTTGCAGGCCAGTCTTACTTTCAAATGGCCGCTGAAGAGAAGCGTTTTATACTTTGTAGCCTCGCTGTTGCCAATTGCTCCATTCATTGTGGAGCGAAGGTTGCAAGTGGACCAAGACTTGATTTCGGAAGGCGAGTAACCGGAGAACCGTTATTGGCTCCAGGGCGGAATAACCTCATTGGAACGGGCGTAGGCGATGAGTTGGCCTAGGTGCTCGCTAGTATGATCGTTGAGGATCATGATGGCGGCCATCTTGGGCATTTGGTTACCGAAAAAATTCACCATTTCGCCTAGTTCCGCTTCCTCGACTTGGTTGGCGGCCTTGAGAGCGAATCGTATCGATTTTTCGAATGCAGCGATGGTTGCGTCCTTGCCATGAATCGTATCTTCCAATTCGCGTGGCTTGATGCCTTCCGGAAGATCGAGTCCAAGTCGCCTGCCGATACCATAGTTGCCAGAAGCGATATGGAGTATGGATTCCCTGACGGATCGGATGCCTTCGGCGGGTCGCCAATCGAATTGCTCTTCGGAAAACGCCTTGGCCAGATCGATCGTCTTTTCGGAGGCTCGGTTGAAGGTGCCTTGGAAGGCTTTGTGGAATAGCGATGCTTCGCCCTTGTCCTCATGATGGGCTCCAAGAGCCGAGTGGGAAATAATTAGGCTTAGGCATAGGGCTGGCAAGCGACAGAAGTTTGTATTCATTTTCATGGCGTTTTTATTTCTTGATAGACTCTAGTCTAATTGAAGGAAATGTTTTTCGTTCGGGTGGGGTCGTAGTCAATGTTCAGTTCCTCGACACTTTCGATGAGCTGTCCGTTTATGGTGAGATTTTCGAATCGTATCCGATCTATATTCGATTCTTCTACTGAACTTTGGATACGGCTTGGTTGATGGAAATTTCCGTCTACCGAAATGTTTCGAAAAAGGATATCGCTAATGTTTCCCACCGTTTCGGACTTGGCCCATTTCGTTTTCTGACTCATCAAGGAGAGCAATCGCCAGTGGGCGTTTTCGATCCGAATATCTTCAAATACATAGTCGCTCAGGTTTCCCGCCCCTCCGTGAATCGAGGCGAAAATCCCTCGGTTGTTTGCTTCCTGGCGGTGCTCGACACGTATGACATCGCAATCGTAGACGTGAAAGCCGCTTCTATCCGTTTTCAGATTCCAGCTGAGCTGAAATACGGCTCCGTTTTCCATTTGCCAGAACACGCAGCGACGAGCGACCAGTCCTGGGCTGTAGACTTTAATGGCGTCGTCGTTGACCTTTAAAAAGCAGTCTTCTATCAGACTGTTTGGCCCTACGGCGATGCCATCCGTTCCAAACCACCACCCCATCATTTTAACGTCTCGAACCGTGATATCGGCCCCGTAAGCGGCGATGTTGTAGTGGGGCGAGCCGACAATGGTTATCCCTTCAATGGTCACTCCCGGACTCTTGTCCGTAAAATGGATCATGTGCGGAACCGAGTATTCCCCTGCCGGTTGGCCAGGGAGATGTTGGCCGGAGAGTACGCCCCGCCCATAGATTCGAGCTCCCGGCGTATCATCTCCATAGATACGTCCTTTCACGAAAGCCCCGGGAGCCAGGTAAACATCCTGGTTCGGCTTGAGAATCAGACCGGGTATACCGAGGAAGTGGACGCCTGGGCCGTAGTAAAGAATATCGGGATCGTCTGGGCTGGGAATGTCCTTTTCATGAGAGTCAGCGAAAATTAAAAGAGGGTGCTTGGTCTTTCCATCGAACTCGATGGCGTACTTTCCTGGAGTATCGATAGTAAAGGTGATCCAATTTGAACTACGCTCTACTTCAATTCCTCTAGAGGAAGGAAGGACCTTGGTTTCCTTGAAAAAGGCCGCGTGATTGATGACTCTTATGCTCACTTCGCCATCAAAAGAGAAACTCGTGTAGGAAGTATCCTCGCTCAGATTGGTTCGCCATTGGGCTTTGGTCAGATATGCAAAGCAGGAGCTCACCTCTCCGTCTTGTAGCACATCGACCTGATAGTGCGGAGATTCCTCCACATTCCCTGGCGAAGGATAGGCGATTACTTTCGCTCGGCTTTCTAGCGGGGGGATGACGAGAAAGGGCAGGCTTAGTAGCAAGCGTATCGACTGGCGGGCTGGCATGCTACGAGTCGAGACCATTGGCCCTTTTTCCGCAAGACATCTCTAACTAAACGCACTGCGAATCAGAGGTTAGCTGTCGCTTCCGTTTTATTCTCGTTTGGCTGGCGAATGGGTCAAATGCCCCGAATCAACTTTGCGCTTGGGGTACTTTATTGGGAAATATTTCCCAATATCAATCTTGAGCTAGCTTGCCTTCATGCGGAAAATTATTCCCTAAACATTTATTAGTGAATGACTTAAGCTGATTTAAGAAGAGATTGGCACATTAGATGCGAAGGCTGAGTTGTGGAAAATCGATTCCATGTGAATCAGCGCGTATCCTATTTGTGGATTCAAATTTAATCCCTTCTCTAGGGCTGCGTGTCGTCGTTGAAAATCAAACATAGGAGACATTATATGTGTTACAGTGTGCGTAAAACATCTAGTCGTATCAGGAAATTAATGATAGCCATTTTATTGGCTTCCGAAGCGGCTTTTCTTAGCTCTGGTTTCGCTCAAGATCTCGTAAGAGCCGACTTCATAGATCAGGCTGCGATCGACGAAGTTATTGTCCGACCAACTCCCGCTCCCGAGAAGCATCTTCTGGGAGACCTTGGTCGTCGCCGCGATTGTGTCGTCGATCTTTGGGACCTACAGCTTCTTATCGAAAATATGGGTACAGACGCTGGCTATCTCGGAGGCGATCTCAATCGCGATGGGATTGTCGACGATCGAGATCTGGTCATTCTGCTAGAACATTTTGGCGAGGAGTGCGAGCCTCTGAAGGGCGATCTTATAAAGCGTCGTGATTGTGTAGTGGATAACATGGATCTCTACATCCTTCTCTATAACTGGGGGATGCGTGTATCCAAATTTGAAGGCGATCTTAATGAGGATGGCGTGGTCGACGTTAAAGACCTCAATATCTTGCTGGCGAACTGGGGCAAGAGTTGCAACAATCCGAGTGCCGATCTGAACCATGATTGCGTCGTCGACGAGGAAGATATTTTCGCGCTTCGTCGCAACTGGGGACAAGATGCTGGAATACGAGGGGGCGATCTGAATCGCGATGGCATCGTTGACAAGAAGGATCTCAGGTTACTGCTGGACCAGTTTGGCGATCATTGCGAACCGGTTCGTGGAGATTTGCTGCACAAGAAAAACTGTGTGGTAGACGTGCTGGACGTTGCTATTCTTAAATACAACTGGGGTGAGGATGCGGGTTTCGCTGGAGGCGATTTGAATCGTGATGGCGTGGTGGATTCGGAAGATCTGGCGATCATCCTCAGCCAGTTTGGCAAGACTTGCCAGCCCTTGATTGGCGACCTGGCTTTGGGTCTGGATTGTGTCGTAGACAACAAGGACCTGATCACACTCCTCTGGAATTTCGGGAGTGAAGATGCGGGCCCTAAGGGAGGCGATCTGAACCGCGATGGCGTAGTGGACGTTCGAGATCTGGCGATATTGCTGGAGCAGTTTGGGGAGGAGTGCGATAAGCCCGTTATCATTCCAGCTCCGATTGATATCGCTCCTGTTGCGGAGAAATAGTTGGAAATTGGGCCATTAATCATGACTAAGCCAGGCGGAAAATTCCGCCTGGCTTTTCCACTTCAAAATAATGATCCGACTACGAAAAGAGTGACAAACGTGATGGGAAAATCGGGCGTTACCTTTTGGAGCCGTGTCATATGTAATGAATTTTGCAATATAACCGAACCGATTTCCGTTTGGTCTTTCTCAAGATGCTTTAATGCTCTTGAAAACAAAGTTGGCTTGCTTGCAAATGCCGATCCGACCTTTTCTTACGCCTGCATCAAGAGGCTCATATTTCATTCTAACAATACTGACGACACTATCATGAAAACTATTCTAAGAACCGTTGCTATTTCGTTTCTGTTTATTCCTTTGGCCTTTGTGAGCGCCGATGGACATGGACATTCAGGACTAAATGTTGGAAGCGAGGTCAGTTCGTTCGCTGCTAACGACGACGAGGGCAATCTTTGGAGTCTCCAAGAGCACTTGGGAGAGAAAAACGTCATCGTCTACTTCTATCCTGCGGCAATGACTGGTGGCTGTACCAAGCAAGCCTGCGCCTACCGAGACCAATCGTCGGATCTAAACGATTTGGATGCGATCGTTGTCGGAGTGAGCGGGGATTCGGTCAACAATCTTAGGCTTTTCAAAGAAGCCCATGGACTGAACTTCACATTGCTTTCCGACATCAACGGCAACATCGCCAAGAAGTTTGGCGTACCGACCCGCGGTGGAAACTCAATCGAACGTGAAATCAATGGAGTGCTGCATACGCTGACCAGGGGCTTGACTACGTCTCGGTGGACTTTCGTCGTCGGCAAAGACGGTCGGGTTGTCTACAAGAACAGCGATGTTAGGGCCGCTCAAGATTCGGCTACGGTCATTGAAGAGCTAAAGAAGCTGAAGAGCTAGCGAACTTTCTGCTCTCGTTTATCACTTTTCACGGAAGCTCGTAGAGCTTCCGTTTTTTATTGTGTCCGTATCGTTTTCAAAAGCTTTGCCAGCTAGTTTAGCATCGTATTAAACGCTGCCATGAATGTTAATGGACAGCCCTATTGCACGATTTGGATTAAGGAAGAGAATCCCGAAACAGTCCGAATCATCGACCAGCGAAGGCTGCCATTCGATTTCATCGTGGAGGATATCGATTCTGTGGATTCTATGGCCGTGGCCATCAAAGACATGCATGTGCGAGGGGCTGGACTCATCGGCGCCTCTGCTGGATATGGAATGTATTTGGCCGCCTTGGAAGCTTCTCGCGCATCGAATTTCCAACTACATCTTCAAGAGTCGGCTGAAAAATTATTGGACACAAGACCGACCGCCGTAAATCTCGCTTGGGCGGTAGAAAGACAATTGGCCGCCATCTCCAAGGAAAGCTCAAGCGAAGCCAAGATTCAGACCGCTTTCGAGACTGCCACTAAAATTGCCGATGAAGACGCCGATTTTTGCCGGAGAATAGGGGAGCACGGTTTTGGTCTGATCAAGGGGATTAGCGAAAAAAAGCGAGGCGATGTAGTTAATATTTTAACACACTGCAATGCTGGCTGGTTGGCCTTTGTGGACTATGGCTCCGCCACTGCTCCTATATATGCTGCCTTTAATGCGGGAATCGATGTTCACGTCTACGTCGATGAAACGCGTCCGCGTAACCAGGGAGCCCGACTGACGGCATGGGAGTTGGGTCAGCACGGTGTCAGTCATACGGTGATCGCAGACAATGTGGGAGGACACTTGATGCAGCATGGCATGGTGGACCTGGTGATAACAGGGACCGATAGGACTACCTACACCGGAGATGTAGCTAACAAAATTGGCACCTATTTAAAGGCGTTGTCTGCTAAAGACAACGACATCCCCTTCTACGTGGCTCTTCCATCATCGACCTTCGATTGGAATACCAGGGATGGCGTTTCTGAAATACCCATCGAGCAAAGGGGAGGAGATGAGGTGAAGTATATTGATGGGTTTATTGATGGAGAAGAGAGAACAGCTCTCTTGACGCCACTGGAATCCAATGCAGCTAACTACGCTTTTGACGTCACTCCAGCCAGGCTGATCACAGGCCTTGTCACCGAGCGTGGTATCTGCGAACCTAATGAGGAGTCAATTCTAGCAATGTTTCCTGAAAGAGGTTCTAGCCCTGCTTGAATTCGATTCAGAAGTGTTGAGTGAAATCAAAAGTTGAATACAAGTATCTTCAGCGAATGTTGGCTGAGAATTGTCGGAAATCCAACTTCCTGATGACTCGGTACTTCTTGCGATTGATTCGCGACGTTTCGTAAACGCGAACGACGACCCGGTCGCCGGCTTCCAGATCCGTGAAAACGCCATTGGTCGCATTGATTTCCGTTCCATCGTCCAGTTTCACCAGAACGCCTTGGATCTCGCGATCAGTGGTAGTATCCCAGATCTCGGAATTGTCTTCCAGGATCCCCGTATCATTGGAATAGTCGGTCTCCGCTCGATTCTTTCGCTTCCTTTGGGAGTCAATAGCGTACTTATGAGAATCGATGACCGTTCCGTTTAGAGCGTCCATGTGCTTGTGCTCAACATTCTCAGGACCCTCTCTAATAATTCTCGTATTGCTCTCGGGAACTGCAGGCTGAGCTTGCCCATCCGTTTCCGGATAGCGTGGAATGGTTTGGCCGAGAATGATAGCGGTAGCGATGTCTGTGGCCACTGAGCCAGTACCTACCGAAACGCCTGTTCTTGTTGGAACTGTTGTCACTCCAGTCCCTGCGGAAGGTCCTAGGATAATGCCAGTCGTACCGCCACCGATGCCTGCTGTTGGCGAGGTGGAAGCGACCGTGTAAGAAGGCGAAGTGCTGCATCCGACGAGGGCGGACAGAGCGAGGAGGATCAGAATGACGAATGGCGCTTTCACACGAGCAATATTATTCGCAGACAATAGCTCTTTCGTCAGGCGACGAATTTTGGATTCAAAAAGAGCTTTTAAATCACTCTGGCCAATCCGTCTAGGCCCACGCGGAAAGGGGTGAGACGCCCAAACATTATGCGCTAGCCGATAGGAGAGATTGTATTTGGTCTTGTATCACATCCTTACTTACAAGACCCGTATGCTGATAGTGAACTTTTCCATCTTTGTCCAAAATGAACATGGTGGGAAGATAGCGTACCTGGCCGAAAGCCTCTTCCATTGATTCGTTCTGCCTAGCGATTTCATAGTTAATGCCCTTCGCATTTAGAAATGGCTTAAGATCCTTGCCTGGGCTGTCCACGGATATCCCTAGAATCTCAACTGCTTCCTTATCGAACTCGTTTCTCAACGCGACTAAGGTCGGTATCTCCTTCACGCAGGGAGCGCACCACGTTGCCCAATAAACGACTACCCCTACCTTGCCTTTTAGGTCGGCGCTACTCACTTCGGAACCGTCCAGGCAGGTGACCGACCAATCAGCCAGTTCGCTCTCAGTGACAATTTCGCCTGGAGCGTAAGCGCTATCCGAACCTAATGCCTTGCCGGCAATGCTGCCAGCTACGCAAAGCGGACAACTCTTCGTGCCCATACTGATACCCAGATACACTGCAAGTATCCCTACGATAGCTAGTGTGGCCCAATGGTTCTTGAGAAATTCCATACTGATACTTCTAACTCTAAGTATAAACGTCTGATTTCACTTAATGATTTCAATGCGCTAAAAAGGAATCGAGTAAAAAGAAGATGAAACTCTTTTCAGTGGGTCGGCGTCAAAGCGAATAGGCGGATTATATGGGTTTGACCCATCGTTTTCGATCAAACCTAAAGCTTGGCGGAACCGTACAAGGGAGCAAAGAGCTCCTTGCGAGCCCATCCCTGCTCGCCATTGGGAAGCTCCACTTTTTGCCATCCCAGAAACGTTTTAATAGGCAGGGCGACCGCTCCTTCGGGTAGAACCGTCTCAATCTGCTCAACCTCGAGATCAGTCGGAATCGATTTTAGCGTTCCCGACTGCTTGGCCGCCAGAACGGATGGATTCGCTAGCAAACCGTATTGTCGATGAGCCCAGTTGGCAACGAAGACGGAGGCCAGCGCCAGCATCCCGATCGTAATGCAAACTAGTGTAGAACGTTGAGATTTGGATACATAAATAAAAATGATACCGAGCATAAGCGCGACTCCGGTAGCGTAGATGGCATACGTCGCCAATCGTTCCCAGTCGTAGGGAGAAAACAGGGACGCGAAGGATTCGACCGAATTGTCGGAAACGATCCGGGATAGGATAGGGTAGTAGCTTTCGCTGTTTCTCATAGCGATTCGCAGGTTCCATTTCAATTCCTTGGAATGCGGATTAATCAAGTAAGCGGAAATCCAATACGCTAAAGCCTCTCCCCATTTTTCTTGTTGAGCCGCTGCTAGGCCTAGGTTGTGGCGAACTGTCCAATTGTCCGGCTCTTCTTCCAGTTGGCTAGACCACTGCTCGGCTGCCTTTTCAAATTCGCCTTGTTCATAATAGGAGGCTCCGCTTTCCGCTTGGGCCTCCTTGGTCGTCAGGGCAAGAATTGCTAGGCCCGCAAGACAAGGAGCCCAGGCCGCAGACGATAGAAAGCGTTTCATGGAAACGTTCGGCTTTCTGGCTGACTGCAAGGCGTCCCTAAAATCGACGATCCAATCTTCCAATGGCAATTTGCGACGGCGTCCGTAGAGGATGCTATCGGAGCCTATCCAAAGCCTTTCCCAGTTTTCAGCCTGCCTATCGATACCCTGTTTGGCGACAGCGTTCTTAACGTCTTTGGCCGACGGTTCCTCCTCCGAGATGGCCCAGAATTTTCGAGTGGCCACCCTCCAGGCAAGCTGGACGGAGCGAAGTTTTTCCTCATTTTGGAGATCGCTCGGATTTGTTTCGGCGATCTTTTTCAACTGGACGAAAGCTTTGCGGCGATGCTTGTTGGGGTCTAGTATTAACGCCCTGAATACAGCAATGAATATCCATAAGACGAGAGGAACGATGAAAGCCCAAATGATATTGAGAAGCGGGATCCTGCCTAGCGGTGGCTGATTAGAGAACTCTCCTTCGATCGTTGCTGAAGGAATCTCGATTGGCTTTGCGAGCAGGTTGATTCCCGACGGATCGAGATCGAGCTGATCCAGGGATAGTCCCGTTGAAAAGGCTACCTCCGATGCTTCCGTGGGAAGCGATGGCTGGTTTGGGACTACGGTTAGAGGAGAGACCGTCACCGTTTTTTCCGGGACGATAACGGTTTCGTAGCGTCCCCCTTTCGGGTTGAAAAAGCTGAATTCGACGGGACCCATTCTGAAATCTCCGGCTTTGGTTGGAATCAGTACGATGTCCTCAGTGAGGCTGCCTTCGAATGGAGACTCCTCTGATATCTCCTTGTTGGTATCCGGCTGAATGGCTCGAAAGCTGGTTGAGACATTGCGCGGCAGCAGGCCGATGCCCTGAGGCCAGTTTCCAGTCCCGGCGATTTTCAAAGTCCAAGTGACCGGTTCGCCTACCTGAACGGCCTCTGGCACAAGGGTCGATTCCAGAGCGAAATTGCCCACCGCTCCATCGAAAGAGCTCGGCGCCCCGGTCGGGAGATCTTTTATGCTTAGCTCCAGCGCGTTTGATTCGACGTTGTAGCTTTCAACCACATCGTCGTCGAAAATGAATCCTGGTCGACGTCCTACAACCACTGATACGGTCTGGCGAGACTTGGGAAGCTTGCGTATCCCCGATTGGGTGGCCATCGCCTTCAAGTTGTATACAAGACCGACGTATCGATTTCCTTCATACGAAAACTCCTGTTGTTTCGGGTTTTCGAGAGGGGTCGTCACGAGACCCAATGGAGTCCATTTGGGTAGCGACAAGTCGTTCACCCGATAGCCGCGTCGTATGCCAATCACATAGCGAAGATCGAATACCTCGCCGACATAAATTTCGTCGTCGAGCGCAGTTATTTCGCTGAAAAATACCTCCTCGGCTTTCACTCCGGTGCTGCCAACCGTACCCTCGACGATTTCAAAGCTCACCTGTTCTACGGTGATGGGGCCTTTGTCCGTTTCCACTGCAAACGAAGGAATGATCGCCTGTCCCTGGCCTGAAGGAATAGCCTGGTATTGATGAATTATTTTCTGGGAGAAGCTTCCGTTGACCATATTCATGGATCGAGTCACTCCCGCAGGGCGAAGATCCAAGTTCGTCAAATTCGGCAATTCAACGTCTCCCTGAGGGGCGCAGCCCTCGAAATTCAATTGCACGCGATTCGTCTTGCCTTCCTGAAAAGTTCCTGAAGAGGGCGTCCAATAGACTTGCTGGGCCCAAGAAGTGGATACGAAAAACAATGCGAGAAAAATTACCGAAAATCTTTTCATAGTCACCAATCCTTGCGGGGCTTGTCGGGTTGTTCTTGCGGTTCTTCAGCTTGCTGTAGAAGCATATGCAGCGTCCCTGGATCGTCTTGCTTTTTAACTTGATCGAGAACTTGCCGAACCATTGCCTGGCGAGCGTTGAGAGGCTCCTTCTGTTCAGGCGTCCCTCCGATTTGCTGGGTTTCCTCCTGTTGCTTTTGGGGTTCCTGATCCAGTTGAGGCGTGCTCTCGGGCTCGTCCATTTCGCCTAGGCTTTCATTGCTCGATGGCTGCCCTTGCTGCTGTTGATCCTCTTGGCCTTGTTGCTGGTTTTGCTGCGACTGGTCTTCAGCGCCATCGTTTTGCTCCTGATCCGAATCGGACTGCTCTTGCTGTTCTTGTTGGTTCTGTTGTTCCTGATTCCGGTTTTGCTGATCGCCGCCTTGTTGACCTTGCTGATTCTCGTCTTGGTTTTCCTGATTCTGATCTTGCGATTGCTGCTGTTGATCTTGTTCAGGAGGAGGTTCTAGCAAGGCTTCCAATTGCTCGCGCAGCGCAGGCCAATCGGCATGTAGTGGATTTATGGTTTCACCTTCGTCGACTGCTTGCAAGGCGTCGTAAACCGGCGCCGGAGGGAAAGGCTGTCCTTGCTGTCTAGCTGCCATGCCTAGCTGCAGTGTCGATTGAGCGATCGATTCGAAGTCAGCTGCCGCTCTCTCGTCCTTTTCCGCTACGCCTGAAATGATCTCGCCGATAGCCGGTCCGTCCGAGGCCTGGTTCAGCGGAATCTGTTGAGCGATTGCTGAAGTTGAGATCGATATAGCAATGCAGGCGCTTGCTGTTCGAAAAGCGAAAGATATGCAATCCATTGTCCAGTTATCCATTGGCTTTTTGCAGATTTATGGTTCTCGCTTTTGGTAGGGAAGGAAATTCTCGATACAGGGAAACAAGAAGAAAAAGAAGACCGGGACAGAGGAAATATTGGTAACGTTCGACGCGGAATACCTGGGAGGTGGTTCCCGTCTCTCCCGCTTTTCCTTTTTTCACGGTGTCTTCGATAAGCTGAGCTAGATCGACCCACACGTTGGCTTCCTGGTAGACGCCATTGGATTGACTCGCCAGGGCCTGCAGCGTTTTCGCCTCTAGTTTGGTCAATACGACCGCGCCCTGTTCGTCTTTGTGATAGCCGCCCGATCCATCGGGGATCAGTCCGCCTTGTGTAGTTCCAAAGCCAAGACATATCGCTTTAACGTTCTGCTCCTTCATTTCCTCGATCGATTCCTGCCAGGAACTATCCAGGCTTTCGCCATCGCTAATGACGATGAGGAAGCGATCAGCCATGCCATCCGATTGCTCGAAGGAGTCGAGAGCCGTGGCGATCATCGCCTCGTAGTTAGTACCTCCTTGAGGAACGAACGAGGGATTCAGATCTTTGAGAAATCCTCTTAGAATCTGGTAGTCGGGGCTCATGGGGCTTTGTAGAAAGGCGGTGCCGGCAAAGACGATCAGACCGACGCTCTCTCCGGCTAGACTGTCAAGGAGACTGCCTACTACGATCTTCGCCCTTTCTAGTCGATTCGGTTTGATGTCCTCAGCCAGCATGCTCTTCGACAGGTCCATGGCGATGATGACCTCGCGCGAACGCTTTCGCAAATCGCGTTGAATCTCTCCCCATTGCGGGCGAGCCATGGCGATTACCACGAGTACTAGCCCAAGGTAGAAAAACCATTTAGACGTTTCGGTAAACCTTGCCTTTGAAAGACTGATGCCGCCAAAGCTGGCTTGAGCTCTTGCCGCTTTGGGGAGGTCGCTTTTAGACTGCGATCGTTTTTTGGATACAAGCGACCAGAGCAAACCCAGCATCGGGATGACCAGAGCGTAAAGCCAGAGTTCGTTCCCGAATTTCATGAGAGACCTTCCTTTCGCGTCGCCGCTGTTAAGCCAGTGGCGATAAAAAGAATGATGCCCGCGCTCATGGCAAAGTAGGGGAAGAGTTCGGTGGTCACGCTGAACTGGGTCGACTCGAACTCCACTTTGCTTGTCTCGTCGATTTTATTGAAAGCGGACTTGATGGTATTCGAATTATCGGCCCGAAAATACTCTCCGTTGGTCATGCGAGCGATTTCCTTAAGCGTTCGCTCGTCCATGCGGCTGGGAACGCGTCGAGAGCCGATGCGTTCGTTTCGCTCGTTGAAGATCGGCTGAGTTACTAGGCCGTTGCGTCCCGCTCCAACGGTGAAGACGCGAATGCTTTCATCTCTAGCGATTTCCGCTGCGGCAATCGGTTCCATCACTCCGGCCGTATTTTCCCCGTCTGTCAGAAGGATGGCAAAGGCTCCTTCGCGTTCGCCATCTCGCTCTTTGGATCCTTCCAGTAGTCGCGCGATGGCTACAGCTAGACCATCCCCGATAGCGGTTCCATCCTCAATCAGACCAGGTCGCAGGCGATCCGTCTGCCTCGCCAGCCAACGATGATCGAAAGTCAAGGGAGCGACGGTGTAGGCTCGACCTGAAAAGGCGACCAGACCGATGCGATCATGCTCACGGTTTTCAATAAACGCATTGAGAACCGGCTTGACGGCCTGCAGACGATTGATCCGCTTCAATCCGTCCTTATAATCTTCATACAGCATGGAGCTCGACAGATCGAGCGCGAGGATGATGTCGTAGCCCTTGCTCTTGGTCTGCCGTTCGAATTCCAGAATCTGTGGTCGTGCCAGAGCGATGATCACCAAGGCTGCTCCCAGGAAAGCCAGGAACGCGATCACTCTTAAATCCCCTCCGATAGAAGCGCGCTTCCACGATCCTGCGAATGGAAACACGATAGCCGAAGCGGCTCTTCGGCCGCGTAGCCAGGCGACGATTGGCAGCACTAGAAGGGCTGCCAGCCACCAGGGATCGACTAGTCGTATTTCATCCATGGCTCTAACCTTTTCCGAAGCGACGAATGCGTTTATGAAACAGCTGCACGATGGCGTCGAGGGCGTCTTCGCCAACTTTTAGCGTGAGCTGGTCCGAATTAAGCGGAAACAAAGTCTGGAATTGCTCGTCGCGACTACGTATCCATTTTGCTTGGGCATTGCGTTGAGCGGCTGATGAGCCGGAAAGCGTGTAGAGCGATCCGGACAGGGGATCGAAAACGGTGCCGGTTCCTTTGTGTGGCAATTCTCGTTCCCATGGATCTTCGATGCGAAAGCCGACCGGCTGATAGCGTTTGCGCAACACGTTCCAGACTTCGGGAGCGGGGCGTTCAGGAAAATCGCCAAGCCAGACGAAAATACTGTGTCGCGGAGCCGCTTTCACCAGATACTTCCAGGGAATCTGGGCTTCCTGCTCGCCGAGTAGATCAGGCGCCGGTTTCGCGTGCAGACTGGCGGCGGTATGAAGAATGCGACTACGGCCGTTTGCCGATTTCGTAAAGTGGTAGCCTTGCGGGTTCGCGTAACAGAGAGAGACACGGTCGCCGTTGACTGCGCTTAGCAGCATTAGCAAATTGGCTAGTTCCAAAAGGCCTTCCCGTTTCGATTTTTCGCCGGAGCCGAATTGAAGCGATGGCGTGTCCTCGAAGAGAAGCAGAAGTTGGATTTCCCGTTCTTCGACAAACTTCTTTCGATACGGTTCTCCAAGCCGGGCAGTTACATTCCAATCAATGTCGCGAACGTCGTCTCCAAATTCGTATTTAACGACTTGATCGAATTCCATTCCCTTGCCGCGAAAGGACGATTTGTATTCGCCGCTCAATACGCTTTCAACGGCATGCCGCACTCGCCACTCCAGTTTCCTCAGCATGGCGATTGATGAAGAGATATTCGATGCTGTATCCGAATTTCGCTTATCGAGTACTGGCATTGTTTCCCTGCAAAATGTACCGCCCGTTTTTCCCTACTTCGCAACCAGTCCGCCGGGCACTGGAGTGGTGTCGATGATCAGTTTCAAGGCTTGATCGGCCGTCACTTCTTCGGCCTCCGCCTCGTAGGTCAGGCCTACACGATGGCGCATCGCGTCGAGAAACACTTCCTTGATGATCGATGGACTGACGTGATCCATGCCGCGTAGCCAGGCAAGAGCGCGACCGGCCTGGTAGAGGCTTATCGACGCTCGGGGAGAGGCTCCGTAGGAAAGATAGCGTTCCTCTGGTCGATCTCCGGCCGCCATGCGTCGGGTCGCGCGAACCAGCTTCAGCACGTAGTCTTGAATTTCTTCGGAAACATGAACCTGGTCCACGTTTTGTCGAATTTCCAGCAACTCCTCTCCGGACGATACCGCTTGAAGCTCTGGTTGTTGGGTCACTTGCCCCCAACGTCGCATCATCTCTCTTTCTTCCTGCTCATGAGGATAGTCGACGAGGAGTTTGAATAGAAAGCGGTCACGCTGGGCTTCGGGTAGCGGGTAGGTGCCTTCCTGTTCGACCGGATTCTGAGTGGCCATGACGAAGAATGGCTTGGGCAGGGACTGGGTTTCGCCGCCAATGGTCACCTGCTTTTCCTGCATCGCTTCTAAAAGGGCGCTTTGCACTTTGGCTGGCGCTCGGTTGATTTCGTCAGCCAGTACCAGATTGGCGAAAACGGGTCCTCGGTGGGGTACGAATTGACCGCTTTGAGGATTGAAAACCATGGTGCCGACCACGTCGCTCGGCAGGAGGTCGGGAGTGAATTGAATCCGTTCGAATTGAATGCCGAGAGCGGTGCCTAGGCTTTTGATGAGAAGCGTCTTAGCCAGTCCAGGCATGCCTTCGAGCAACACATGTCCATTCGCCAAAAGCGCGACCAGCATTCGCTCTATGACCTCTTCCTGCCCCAGGACCGCCTTGCCGATTTCGTTTCGAATTCGCTCAGACCAATTATTCATTCGATTTTGATTAGGATCAATTGCTTGCAAGCCCCTGATTTCCAAGGGCTGACGAAAAAATCAAACCAGCCGCGATTGACCGCGAAATCAAGACATTGTTTCGACGCTTTGCTCCTAAAAAGGGTCCAACGCCCGAGTCAAACATTCAACGGCGCGATATGCAGCCTTTTGCGGATGCCGGAAAGCATGGCTTCTCTGGATAATCCGTTCGCTTCCCGCAATGCGGTAACGCTGGTGCCATGCTCGATAAACTTGTCAGGCCAACCTATGCGAAACAGGGAAGCGTTGGAGTCCGCATCCATCAACGTTTCGGCGATCGCGCTGCCAAGGCCGCCCTTCAAGACTCCATCTTCCATACTCACGATCAGTCGACTGAGCTTGGCGTTTTCCAAAAGCAATTCTGTATCCAAAGGTTTGATAAATCGCGCATTTACTACTCCCGCATCGACGTCGTCTTCAGCCCGGAGCTGATCGCTGATTTCCAAAGCGTCTTGCACCATGGGTCCTAAAGCCCAAATGGTCAGGTCGCTTCCTTCGCGTATCGTTTCCGCTTTCCCGACGGGCAAGAGTTTGGGTCTCGTCTTTATGCTAACTCCTTGAGCGGCTCCTCGTGGATAGCGAATGAAAGCCGGCAGCCTTTGATTCAAAGCGGTATGCATCATATCGACCAGCTCGTCCTCGTTTTTCGGCTGCATGGATACGGCATTGGGAATGCAGCGAATGTAGGCGATGTCGAAGAGGCCATGGTGGGTAGGACCGTCGTTAGGCGAGAGACCGGCTCGGTCCATGCAGAAGACTACCGGGAGTTTTTGGATACAAACGTCATGAATGAGCTGATCGAAGGCTCGCTGCAGAAACGTCGAATAGATGGCGCAAACCGGTCGAAATCCTTTGGTGGCCATGCCAGCGGCGAAGAGAACCGCATGTTCCTCCGCTATCCCGACATCGTAGAATTGATCGGGCAACTCTTTCTCCAAATGGATGAGCCCGGTCCCGGAAGGCATGGCTCCGGTAATGCCGATGATGTTCTTGTCCTTCTTGGCGAAGCGAGTGATGGCTTTTCCGAATACGTCCTGATAATTTGGAGGCGCCCCCTGGGCTTTAGGTTTCGATCGACCTGACTCCACATCGAAAGCAGAGGTGCCGTGCATTCTTTCGGAATGCTGGAGAGCCGGTTTATAGCCCTTTCCTTTCTTCGTCACAACGTGCAGGAGAATCGGTTCGTCCGAATCGCGGGCGAACTCCAGATTCTTGAGAAGAGCGTCCAAGTCGTGGCCGTCAATTGGGCCCATGTAGCGAACCCCATACTTTTCGAAGAGAGAGGAGGGGAGGACGATGCTCTTCCAGCCTTTTTCCGCTTTCTGGCCGATCTTGATTAGCTGTTCGCCGCCTGGCACTTTGTTCAGCAAGGTGCCCACGTCGTGATGAAGCCGATTGTAAATAGGATTGGTCAGCAGCTCATTGAGGTATCTTGAAATAGCGCCGACGTTTTTGGAGATCGACCACTCGTTATCGTTGATCACGATAATCAGCCGTTTTGTGGCGCTGGTCACGTTATTCAGGGCTTCCATGGTGATCCCGCAAGTCAGCGAAGCGTCCCCGCAGATAGCGACCACATGCTCCTTCGTTCCTCTCTGATCTCTGGCGGCAGCCATGCCGAGAGCTGCTGAAAGAGCGGTGCCTGCATGACCCGCTCCAAAAGCGTCGTGCTCACTTTCTTCACGAGCCAGAAATCCGCTATAGCCTTCGCTGCTTCGGATCCTGTCGAACTTCTCGTCCAAACGCCCGGTCAGGAGCTTGTGCACGTAGCCCTGATGGGACGTGTCGAAAACGAACTGATCTTCTGGCGAATCGAAAACCAGATGGAGGGCCAGAGTGAGCTCGACGACTCCTAGATTGGGACCCAAATGGCCGCCGCTTACGGAAGTGACGGTGATAAGCTTATTGCGAATCTCCTCGCACAGCTGGGTGAGCTGGCCCTTTTCCAACCGCTTTAGGTCTGTCGGATTTTCGATTCCCTCTAGCAAGGGATAGGCGTTTTGTGGTTCCTGATGCTTCAATGAACTTATGGAGTGAAACGGCTAAATGAAGCCATTGGCAGAAACTTGTCTACTCTTTAGCTTGGGGTTTTATTGGTTGTCGGGGTCAAAATCCTCGAATTCGGGATTTTCGTCATCCGCATTTCTAAGCTTTTGGATCTTGAGCTCGGCTTCCTTGAGTTTCGCCTCGCATTTTTTCACTAGAGCTGAACCGGATTCGTACTTTTTCAGCAGTTCTTCAAGGGGCAGATCGCCGCTTTCCATTTCCTCCACCAGAGCTTCCAACTTCTCTAGTCCCTGCTCGAAAGAGAGATTCTCGTTCTTCTTAGCCTTACTCACTAGAAGACAATATGGCTTCTCTTTTTCGCATTTCAAGGAATGAACGGAGCTAAATTTTAAAACGAGCCGTCCTCCCAACCATTTAAATTGGTTGAGTCAACTCGGCGCTCGACAGGCGGAGCGAATGAGTGATTTAGTCCTTGGCCATGACTCAGCTGGAAACCATTTTTGTTGTCGCTCTGCTAGCGAAAATGGGGATGGAACTTCTACTCGAAGCCCTGAATCGGTCCCACGTTCGGCAACATGCTGACCAGGCTCCTGACGCTTTAAAGGACGTGATGGATGCCGAAACGTTTTCCAAGTCGAACAAATACACCTTGGCTAAAAGTCGTCTGGGTTCCTTCGAACTTCTCTACGACGCGATTATCGTGGGGGTCGTTATTCTTAGCGGCTGGTTGCCCGATCTCTTCGTCTGGTGGTCTGCCTGGCTTGGCGATGCGACCTGGTCCTCGGCTCTATTCCTTGTTTTCCTCACCGTCCTGCTCGGAATTCCGAACCTGCCTTTCGAATACTACAGCCAATTCAAGCTTGAGGAAAAATTCGGCTTCAATCGAAGCACGGTGAAGTTGTGGATTGCCGACAAACTGAAAGGAGCGGCTATCGGCTTTGTAATTGGGTTTCCGCTACTCTGGCTTCTGATAAGCCTTGTTGGATGGCTGGGAGCCTATTGGTGGCTCTATGGTTTCGCCATACTTTTTCTGTTCCAGCTCCTCATGATGGTGCTCTACCCGATGTTGATTCTTCCTCTCTTCAACAAGCTTTCTCCTCTCGAAGACGGACCACTGAAAACGCGACTGATGGGTCTGGCGGACCGAGCGGGTTTTCGAGCCCAGACCATCCAGGTGATCGACGGGAGTAAGCGATCCGCCCATTCCAACGCCTACTTCACCGGATTCGGCAAATTTCGGCGTATCGTTCTCTATGATACGCTCATCAACCAAATGAATGAAACGGAGATCGAGGCTGTGTTGGCTCACGAGATTGGCCATTACAAGAAAGGCCATATACCCAAAATGCTCCTGATTTCCGCTCTCATGACCCTAGCCGGATTCTGGCTTGTGGATCGCCTGGCTTTCGGGGCTTGGAGCGAGTGGTTCTTTTCCGGATTCGGCTTCGACAACTCCAATCTGGCCATTGCCTTTCTGCTCTTCAGCATTGTAGGAGGCTTGTTCACCTTCTGGCTGTCGCCCCTGTTTAATGTCATGTCGCGAAAACATGAATACGAGGCCGACGCCTTTGCCAAAGATGTTGTAGGGAGCGCCGATCCACTCAGCTCCGCCTTGCGCAATCTGAGCGAGAAGAATCTAAGCAATCTGATACCGCATCCGCTTTATAGCGGGTTCCATTATTCGCATCCAACGCTCCTTGAACGAGAGCGAGCGATGAGAGGCTGACGCTGTTTGCGTCGCGAATGCAAAGAGTTGCCAATGGCTGGGACATTAGCCCAGCCCTGTCATGATAATTTGAAGTGCGTTTCGCGAAAATCTTAGCTTCAATCGCTCTTCATCTCTTCCATCTATGAAATACTTCATTCTCGTTTTCTCCCTCGGATGCATTCTGCTTCTTAGCTCCTGTAGCTCGCCTTCGGTCAATGCTGTACCCGAGGGCCCTTGGGAGTACGTGGAAACGGATGGCCTGCCAGTGGCGAGGCATGAGGCGGCCTTCGTCAAATTTCAGGACAAGTTCTATCTGATGGGTGGTCGCGGCCTGAAGCCAGTAAACGTCTACGATCCTGCGACTAATAAATGGGCTGACCAATCGGCTCCGCCAATCGAGTTCCACCATTTTCAGCCTGTCGTCTACAATGAAAAGATTTATATGATCTGCGCTATGACCGGTCCTTTCCCCAAGGAAACGGGACTTCCCAATGTCATCATCTATGACCCCATTGCCGATAAGTGGGAGACAGGCGACGAGATTCCAGAAGACCGTCGCCGCGGAGGAGCGGGGGTAGTCCTGCACAACGAGAAATTCTATATCGTCAGCGGCATTGTTAATGGCCACATGGGGGGCTACGTGAATTGGGCGGACGAATACGATCCCAAGACGGGAGCATGGCGAAGGCTTCCCGACGCTCCTCATGCTCGAGACCATTTTCAAGCGGCCATAGTTGGTGGAAAAATATACGCTGCTGGAGGACGACGTACCTCGAAAGAGACCAACCAAGTATTCCATCTAGTGGTGCCAGAAGTCGATGTCTTCGATTTGGCTTCCGAAACCTGGACCTCTTTACCTTCGCCCGAGCTAGATCTCCCCACTCCTCGAGCAGGAACCTCCACCATGGAGCTGAATGGCGAGCTTCTGGTCATTGGAGGGGAAACTGTTCGCAAAAGTCCGGCTCACAACGAAGTCGAAGCCTACAATCCATCGCTTCTCAAATGGTCGACTTGGCCTCATCTGGTTCGCGGCCGACATGGAACAGGCGTTGTATTGCATAACAACTACATCTGGACTTGCTCAGGCTCTGGCAATCGAGGTGGCGGTCCGGAGCTCACCTCGACCGAGCGTTTGAAAATAAACTAAGGTTCGCCTCACCTTGCGCAGTTAACGCAAACCACCGCGTCTGGCATCGCTTCCAGTCGGGCTTCCTCTATTGGCTGTCTGCAAAAAGCGCATACGCCATAAGTGCCCTCGTCCATCCGTTTAAGAGCGTTGTTGAGCCTTTCCTGTTCGTCTTTCATCCTCCTCTGCTGAGCTAACGCCATCTGCTGTTGCTGCATGGAGTCCAGACGTGAAAGCCGTCCGATAGAAACGTCGGGCGAAACAGGTTTCGTCTCTTCATCGTCCTGCGTCAGGGTTTCTTTGATTTCCTGTATCCGCTTTTCGATGTCGCTTTTTAGGGATGCTAGTTTTTCTGGATTCATCGGTTAGACTTGAAGATTTTTTCTCACAGCTTCGCCATAGCGGAAGAGTAGACGGATACGCAGAAGGGGACGCAAAAGGTTAGGAGGAATTTAGGCCAATGGATTGCTCCCCAGGAGGCGGTCGACAAGGCTTCCCATTGATTAATCAAATTGAGCAGAACGCCCACTACGATTGCGACTTTGAGCCCTCGCATGATATTCGGGGTCTGGGCGGCGAGTTTCAGAAGAAGTCTGATGCGGAGCATCCTTGTTTAATAACTCCATGGACGTTCCTCGCAACTCGATTTTCAAAGCTCTAACTTAGACGAGATGGATCGTGTGGCCGTCCTCTAGGCACCGATCCTTCTTAGAAAAATCTTGTCTCGTCTAGGCTTTTCTACCTATGTTTCGAGTCCCTTCCTGGTAAGCCTTTTCGGGTTACCTAAATTTTGAATAGAGGGAATCGTGTGTGGATATGAAATGGTTCGTGTTGTTTTCTAGGTGTGGAATCTTTGCGTTCCTAGGTCTATCGGGCTCGGCTCTATTTGCCGAGAAGTGGCTTGAAATTTCTCCAGAGGATTTGGCTGCTACCGAGTGCCGTTCCGATCCCAATGCCGGAGCGGAGGTGCTCTATAAAAAAATAGAAATCGACGAATCGAGCTTAGAGAATCGCTACCAGTTTCGCTATATCCGTCTGAAAGTGTACAGCGAGGGCGCGGTTGATCAGCAGAGTAAGGTCGATATCTTTTTTTCGCGAGTTCGTACTTTGACGGGGCTGAAAGCTCGAGTGGTTAAGCCAGACGGGTCCATTCATGAGCTTGATAGCGCCGATGTGCACAAGCAGAACGCCTTTCGCCGAGGTGATATCGCGGTACGGAAAGCTTCCTTCAGCATCCCGAATCTCGCTCCGGGAGATATCATCGAATATCAATACAGACTCTATCTCGCTGAGGGTTATTATACTCCAGGTCTTTATGTGGAGTTTCAGGAGAAATGGCCTATTCGTAAGATCGAAGTTCGAGCCAAGCCATTCACTTACGGTAAGGCGGGTTTCAAATATATTACCAGTCGTTGCGATGCGAGGACGCTTAAAAAGGGCAAAGACAGTTTCTATGAGATGGAAATGGTCGATCTTCCCGCTTTTCCAGAAGAGCCCTATCAGCTTCCCGATCGAGATGGGAAGGCGTGGCTTCAATTCTTCGTTGTAGAATCCATTAAGGAGGGCGATGGCTTTTGGAAGGATCAAGCTCGTAAGCTTATGGCGAATACAAGTTCGCAAGTTAAGCCTGGCTCGAAGGTTAATGCGAAAGTAAAGGCATTGTCTTCGGGGGCTGGATCCAGAGATGAGTTGCTAGCCAAACTGTATGAATTCTGTGTCACCGAAATCATCAATTCTCGCCACTGTGAAGCTGACGAACTGACAGCGGATCAAAAGAAGAAAATCAAAAGAAACACTCCTGCGGAAAAGACCTTGGAACGTGGATACGGAAATCCCTACAATATCCACACGCTCTTTTGCTCTATGGCGATTGCCGCGGGTTTCGATGCCCGGATTGCGGCGGTCAGCAATCGCAGCCGAGCCCACTTCACGGGCGCTTTGGAAAACATGGAACTGGCCCTAAGCAATCGCTTGGTTGCTATCAAAAGAGGGGAAGAGTGGCGATTTTATGATCCGGGCGGGAAATACTACCAATTCGGAGCGCTCCATTGGAAAAATGAAGGCGGCACCGCGTTATTGGCTGACAAAAAAGCCGCCCATTTCATTAAGACAGAGCTTGCGGCTGCCGCTGATTCCAGGATCAAACAGGAAGCTGAATTCGAGCTCGACGAAGATGGATCCTTGAGCGGATCCGTTACAGCCACTTTTTTCGGTCATCCCAATGCTCTGCTAAAGCAGTCCTTGATTCGGATGAGTGACGACAAACGAGAGGAGCGTATTAAGGAAATCATTATTGAAGAGCTGCCGGATTCCACGATTGAGAATCTTGTAATTGAAAACATCACCCATCCCTTCAAACAAGCCAAGGTTACGTTCGATGTGGTGGTGCCTCGCTATGCGGAAAAGATTGGAGATCGCCTCTTTGTCCAGCCTAGCGTTTTTCAAAAACATTCGGAGCCATTGTTTCCTTCTAACGATCGAGTGACGGACATGTTCTTCGATTTTCGAAATTCGGAGGAGGACAGCATTGTGATTAAGCTGCCTGAAGGCTACGAACTAGAAGAGGCAAGCGCTCCTAGGGCCTTCGAGATTCCAAGGGTTATGAACTATGATGTGAAGCTTAAGGTCAATAGAACCAAGCATAGTCTCATGTATTCCCGATCGGTGGCTACTCATGGCTTTTACTATCCCGTCAAGTACTACAAGCAGATCAAGTCAGTGTTTGACGAGAAGCATCGTCAAGATCAGCACGCCATCACGCTGAAGAAGTCCGTTGCTGGGCTTTCGAGTTTCGAGAACGAAGTGACATCCGAAGAGAATCCAAAATCTTGATACAAAATGGGAAAAATGTTGTTTACCCTGGCGATTCTGCCGTTTTTGGCCATCCCTCTCGCTGCTAGGACAAAAGCTCCCGATTGGCTTGCTCAAGCGGCCAGGATGCCGAATCCGCCGTTTGATCCAAAGGACAAGCCTGAAGTGGCGGTTCTTTGGGACGAGGGGATTTACGAAGTGAAATCCGACGGTAAAGTCTTCCGTAGGATTCGATTTGCCATTCGCGTATTGGATCATTCGGGACGCGGTCGCGCCATTGCTCGTTTGCCTTACTTTGAAAAGTCCCAGAAAATAAATCGTTTTAAGGCGTGGTCTATCGACAAGAACGGAAAAGCCTATGCCTACAAGAAAAGCGAGCAAACCGATAGGGCTAGAACGAGTCATGCGTTGTATTCGGATGTTCGAACACGCAGTATCAATGGTTCTGGGCGATCCATTGCCGGATCCGTATTCGGATATGAATACGAAGTCGAGGAAGCGACCATCTTCGCTCAAGATTATTGGCGTTTTCAGAGCGATGTTCCGGTTGCCGTTTCTCGACTGACGGTGACACTTCCTAAGGGATGGAGTCTTAAGGAAACGGGTGTGCATGGAGCTCCAAGGGCAAGACTCTCCGGCTCCACTTACGTTTGGGAAATGAAAGATTGCCCTATGAAGCAGAGGGAGCCGGGAGCTCCGAGTTCCGCTGTGGGCTACTGTCATGTTAATCTGGATATTTATCCACCTGAGGGGACGCGTCCCAAATACTCTAATTTCAATATTCGCGACTGGCAGGATGTGGCTGACTACAAGGCGAGCGTCCAAGACCCGAATTCCAAGCCTAATGACGAGATTGCGGCCAAGGCTCGCGAACTCACCGCCAACGCCTCGTCCGATTGGGAGAAAATCCAGTCCATCGGCGAATATGCCAAGGATCTGGAATATGCTATTATTTCCTATGAGGTCGGTAGTGGCGGCGGCTATACGCCACGATCTGCTGCCGAAACCTTTCGCGTTGGATATGGAGATTGTAAGGACAAAACGGCTTTGATGCGAGCCATGCTAGAGAGCGTTGGAATAAAATCCTATGGAGTGACGGTCAATGCTCTCGACAATGATCGAGTAAACTTGGATTGGCCATCCACAGGCTATTTTAACCACTGTATTGCTGCTGTAGAGATCGATGAAAGCATCGATACGCCGGCAGTGCTCCAGGATGCGAATCTTGGTCGACTGCTTTTCGTGGATCCTACCTCGACTGTTACTCCGATTGGAGAGCTTCCTTTTGAGGGGCAGGGTGGTTTTATTATCGTCGGTAAACAAGGCTCGGGTGGCGATCCCGTGCGTCTGCCCCAGTCGTCGCCAAAAGACAATCTAGAGTCCCGCGAGATTGAGGCTGAAATCCTTCCGGATGGATCGATCATTGGGAGAATTAAAAACCGCTATCTTGGAAGTCGAGCTGAGGACGAACGCGTCGACAGGCGATATAAAAGCGAGAATGCTTATCTCAAACTGCAGGAGCAGTGGATTGCTGGCGCGAACAAGGGAGCCCTGGTTGACTTGATTAATTATAAGGACAACCATCTTTCCGATCGAAGCGTCGAGGTGGTCATGGATGTGGCGATTAAGAACTACGCTCAATCGATGCGAGGAAAACTGCTAGTTTTCAAACCTGCTATTGTATCCAGAATGGTTGACAATCCTTACAATGAGAAAAAGCGAACGATGCCGATCGCCTTTCGTCCGAAGTCCTATCAGGAAAAGGTTAAAATTTTTATTCCTGAGGGATTTGCGCTCGACGATGCGAAGCGAAGGATCGAAATTGAGGAAGATTTTGGACGCTACCAGTCAACTATAGCCGAGGATGAAGGCTTCCTAACTTATACGAGGTCATTGGTTTTCAAGGACAAAATGGTACAGCCCGATCAATACGCGAATGTGCAAGCCTTCTATAATTCCGTCATCGAGGCCGATCAATCGCCGGTCGTTCTTTCGAAAGTGGTTCAGTGACCGTTTTGAGAGAGGTTTCCTTTTCAGAGTAGCGACCATTGCAAGGTTTAGGATTAGTTTCTAGCGGCTTTCCGGACGCATAGGAAAGATTTCCATTGATCCCGGGCTTGAGCGGGTCGAGGGTGAGCGGGACTGGTTACAAGCCATCACACTGCCTATGCAAGTACATGAAGGATTCGTATTTCATCTCGATTGGCCCCAGGAATATCCTGAAGCCTTTCCCGCGGAGGTGGGTGGCTGGGTAATCTCGCATCGTCCGATTGCCGCCGTCCGCCTCTTGTCTCAGACTGAGGAGTCCTTGAGCAAGGTGGAGCGGCCGGACGTTCGTGAATCCTTTCCCATGTACAACCACGTCATGGGCTTTTCTGGAGTGATCGAAGCTGGGGAGGTTTTCGACAAACTGGCTTTCGAGATTACCTTTGAAGACCAATCGGTTCGCCTGGAGCAACCCATTGTGCCGCATCCCATCGTTCCTTCGTTTTGGAAACGAATCCTACTGGGGCTTGAAATCCGCTGGCTGGAAGCGCGCCGCCGTCGGTCCAGCAGCGAGGAGGCCGCTTGGCCTTTTGCTTTGAAGCGAGAACTCCTGCAAATCCGTCGCGAGCGTGGCCAGTCTTTTCGCTGCGAAGAACTTCAGCGAATCCTTTCCCTCTTCGCTCGCGAACGGCCTTCTGCAAATGTCGTGCAAGTAGGGGTTGGCGATGGAGTGTTGGTCGACCCGCTTTCATCGCATTGGGACAAGACTTCCTGGAGAGGCGTTCTTGTCGAGCCGGTGCCTCATTTGAGCGAATCTTTGAAGGAACGTTTTGCCAGCAATCCGAACATTTCCGTCATCCAGGCTGTTGTATCCGAAAATGACGGTACAGCCATTTTTTACCGCTTAGCTCATGCTTACGAGAATGCGCCCAATTGGCATCAGATGCTTGGCTCGCTCGATAGGGAAGTGCCCCTCAAGCATCGTTCCGTTATTCCGAATATCGACGATCTCATTACGGAAGAGCCAGTTAGATCTGTCCGACTGCAAACCCTCTTGAAGGAGCAAGGAGTTTCATGCGTCGATCTAATCGTTATCGATACGGAGGGCCACGATTACAAGATTCTTAAGCAAATCGATTTCGAGCGACAATCACCCTCTCTTATCCTTTTCGAGCACCATCATCTGACTGCCGAAGAGCGTCAAGCGGCGTCAAAACTGCTATCGAAAAATGGATACGAGTGGGCCGAAACTGAGGACGAGAACACCTTCGCCTGGCGATTTTGAGAAACCGATCGGTATCCAGAAAATCGTTTCGGCCTTAATTCTCTGGTTTCTCATCCATGGAAGCTTGACACGACCAGCATTCGGAAAAGCCGCCATCAATTATCTCCCCGCATTGGGAACAGGTCCAGGCTTCCAAGCCACTCGAATCGGAGTTTTCGTAGTCTTTTAAGATTTCTACCGACTTCTCGTAATCCTCTTTCGAGAGAACGCATATATTGGGAAAGAATTCGGGAATCGGTACTTCAACGATATTCGATCCATGCCAATTGCGAACGACCGTATGGATACCCGAATCCTTTAGAATTCCATTGTAAAGGCCGACCTTGGAAGAATCGCGATCCCGGTAAACTTCGTATATCTTTTCCATTTCGAGAAAACTTAGATTGAGTTGTTCTTCAGATGTTCAACCGAACAGTAACGGTTCTGTTTATCCCTCCTTTTCGTAGTCCCTTCTGGTTTTCGAATAAACGTAAGAGTCTCCAGGTACATCACTCCCGAATCCGCAGTTGCGAAGGGTCCCTTCTCGGAGAAAGCTGCATCGTTCAGCTACTTTCCAGGAAGGCGTGTTCCTGACTTCAATCATAAGTTGCTGGCGATGGATGTTCGACAAATGCGAGAAGAGAAAATCTGAAAATATTCTCAACGCCTCGGTAGCAATCCCTTTTCCTCGATCGGCTTTATTGTGAATGATATATCCTATCTCAATACCATGGATACAAGGTCCGGATCGATAGAATTGGCAAGTCCCCAGTATTCGACCGGATTCCCTCTCTTCTATGATTACCGCCCCGGCAAGGTCTTGCCAGAATTGAGTTTCCTTATAAAGCTCCTCTAGTCTCTCCAATTTGTCATGGGCTTCATCAATGCGAACCGTATAGGGAAATTGAGCTAGCCTTGACAGATCTTCCATTTGGATTTTGCGAAGAAGTAATGAATGACCTTCGGCTATCTGTCCTTCATTTTCCATTACATCTTCATCCTATTTGATATTATGGGCTCCGTAAGAAAGAAGCTGCCATTCATCTTGTCGAATTCGAGTTTACTCAAACGATTCTGGAATCCGGACTCTTTTCAGTTTGTGTTCCGCTGTGATGTAGAGCGTTTTTCCGTCTTCGGTTATGGCGCAATTCGAAGTCTTCCTTCCCGTTTGTAGCACTCCTATCACATCTCCTTCTGGAGTCAAAACTAAGAGCTCATTGCTCATACCATAAAGGGCCACGTAGAGTCTTCCCTGGGGGTCTACCGTCATGCCGTCGGGCTTTCCTTTTCCAATCGTCGCCAAATCGAAAAAGAGCTCAGTGTTTCCGATCGTTTCATCCTCTACCTTGGCTCGGTAGATTCGCGTTTCCTTCATCTCCGCTAAATACAGAAGCTCGCGAACCGGATCGAAAACGACGCCATTCGGAGTCTGGAAAGCTTGGGGAAGTGCTCGAACCTTTCCATTGCTTAGGCTCAACACGTAGCAGCGATTTTCGAAAATCTCCCTTACCGCGTCTTCAGGTCTCAGAATGCCTTTCCAGTAGAAGGAACTGAATACCAGCGTGTCTCCGATGATCGCCAAGTCATTGGGACTTCCAAAGCGCTTTCCCTCAAACTGGTCAGTCAGGACTTTGCGTGATTTCGGACCGCGATCCAGATGGTAGCGGACCACCGCTCTTCCCGATGCTTCGCAGGCGTACATCCAGTCGCCGATGATCAGCAGTCCATTCGAGCTGTGGCTTTCGTCAGTCCAAACCTGAGTGCTTCCCGAATCGGGATCGAATTTGAGAATCCTGCTATTATCCAGATCCGAAAAATAGACCGAGCCTTCGCTATCGATGGCTGGACCCTCCGTAAATCCATGATCGCTCGAAACCACCTCTATAGGCCAATCGAGAATCGGAACCTCTTTTACTGTGCCACCGCCTGATTGCGTGTTGGCCAAAGCTTGGTGATAGGCGAAGGCCAGCAAAATGATTGAAAATATGCTACTGCTTTTCATGCTCATAAAAATTTGGATACAACATGTCATGACGTTTTCTGAAAATCGTGTACCAACCGGCTACTCTTCTGCCTGTTTGGCTCGTTTCTGGTACTGTTCAACCTTATAAGTTTCCAGCGATTCTCTAATTCGATCCACCGGTCCTGTGTCTGGAAAGAGGCGATAGCTCGGTGCCACGATTGCGTGAACCGATACCGGTTCGATTTCGATGACGGAAATGATGGGGAAAGCCGATCCGATGGCTGCAACAAGTTTGCCATGCTTATTCTCGTATCCAGAATCTCCACGCTTCAGGATATTGGCTGTTCCTACTATCTTGTATCCCTTTTGGATGAAGACGTTCACGAAACTGATGCAAACGTTAGCGTTTTGTCCGATGTTTCGAGCAGTCACCGGCGAAGCGATATTCGCCACTAAAATCTTGCCTTCACCGTCGTAGAGGAACGCTTCCTTCGGCGAGACATTGGGAAACCCATCCTCGGAAGTGGTAGCAAGCCAACACAGAACGCTCTGCTCAATCGATTCGGCAATTTCGGACGTGATCATTTTTTCAATACCGAAGGAAGAGTGTGGCGTTAGCCGTTGTCATTGCTTTCTTGACCGACTTTCGTGCCGATAGCCGAAACCCATGCCTGAGCAAACATTCCGCCATCTGACTTGCTCCAATCTCGAAACGTCTGCGCTTCGCGGATTCGCTCCTTTTGCTCAAGCTGCAAAGCCAAGTATTCACCGATAAATTCAAGGGACGGATAGCATTCATAGCGAGCGGACAGTTGAATATTCTGGAATCCTGCTTCTTGCAACAGAAGCCCAAAACGCTTTCCGATACGGAGGTCGCCTCCATTCGATTCCTGCAAACTAGCGTAACTGTTGACAGCCTCGCTGAGCTCCCTCGATGGAGGTGATAACAGCCATCCATCGGCGTCGGGACTGCAAATCCCAATCTTCCCTCCGGGACGCAACACCCTCCAAGCTTCCTTGAGAGCTGCTACGGGATCCTTGAGGTGTTCCATCAACGCATGGGAAAAGACTCCATCAAATGAGCGATCTTCAAACGGGAGTTCATAGCATGAACCTACATGAAACTCCACATTGGCGATCCCCGCTTCGCTTGCATTCTGGACAGCCTTGTCGATCTGGGATTCGCCGAAGTCGATTCCAACGACGCATCCACTGCCGACAGCCTTGGCAAGACCCAAAGAAATTGTTCCGGGACCGCATCCCAAATCCAGAATGTCGATTCCCTCACTCAGGCATGAAGTGAAGAATCCTCCATGCGATTCAAGGGTGCGTTTGCCCATGAAATTGGTCGCATTTGTGGTGTGACCAGGAGTGTAAGTTTCGCTACTCATGTCTTTTCCCGTCGTTTTGAAAAGCGTCTTGATATTTAGTATGCGAACTTAGTCCATAAACCAATTAACAAATTCGCCTGGATCGTTTGCAAGCAACGCGATTGCCGAGATGCAGGTGATGACGCATAAGATTGAATACGCATAAACAGAATTTCGTTTGTTAACGCTGCCAAAGATCGCGAAAACCAGTCCTGCCGGAAATGACAGGATGGTTGCCAGAAACAGAATCATTACTGCGAGATGCCAGTATGGATAAGGAACTGTAGACCAAACGCCAGCATCCGGATAGTGATAATAGGGCCAGTGTCCCACGTGGATACGAGTGGCGACTACCAGTCCATAAAAGGTCGCAAGAAGTAAAAAGCCCGGCGTGCAGAGCAAAAGCAACGCTCCCCTTTTGATTTCGTTGGCGTAGTTCATATCGTCGACATGTCAAAAGAGCACCGCGTCCCTGTCCTTACCAGGCTTGTGAGACCGGCAGACATTGTGTAAGCTGCTTTGATATGCATAATTTCGCTGGATTATCGCTGAACAGAGATACGGAGAGGGCTTCATGTTTTTCTCCTAGGACCCCGCGTGCTCCAGTGACTTTAAAAAGCGGGTTGTTTAATTTTGTTCTTTGAATTTTTAGACACTCTCCAAGGGAATTCGTCACAAATCGGCGAATACAAATTTGGTATGGCAAATAGTTATTACATTTACTACCTTTGATCATCTCTCAGGAATAGTTTTGATATTTCATCGCCGAGTTGTCTGTGCTCCTTGATCGAAGCGCTTGAGAGCATGATAATGCTCAAATGATGATCCGGGTATCGGGCAAACATATTGGAAAAGCCAAGCCATTTGCCGGAGTGCCAGACGGCTTTTTGTCCGATTCTATCTGAAAGGTTCCAGCCAAATCCATACGGATGAGACGTTCCATCGTTAAGCACTACATCCCGAAAGGCCGTTCGAAAGATTTTCTGACTCAGTAGTCTATCGGTGTTAAGGGCTTGATCCCATTTGTATAGATCATTTAAGGACGCATATATGCCTCCCGCTCCTAAGATCCAATTCAACGGATCGTCATCCTTCATTGTCCATTCGGATTGGTCATCCATTCTGTATCCAATAGCTCGATCAACCCTCTTTAGCTCTGGCCTATCGCGAACGAAAGCGTCATCCATTTCGAGAGGTTTGAAAATATTCTCCTCTAAAAATCTTGCGAAGGATAGGCCACTCGCTCTTTCGATTATCAGTCCGAGCGCTTCGTATCCGGAATTACTATACTTGTAGCGCTCGCCGGGCTGAAACTCCAACTCACCCCAATCCTCAAAGAATGAAATGGCCTGAGCATTGCCGAACAGTGAATCGTTTTCAGTGGGCTCCCGCTTTTCGAAATGTTTATAGAGAACCGGATAGTAGTTAGGCAACCCGGAGGTGTGGTTCAACAGGTGCCTAATAGTGATTTTTTCTCCAATCCTTTTGATTTCCGGAACCGTCTCCGAGGCGTAATCATCAATCGATAAAATCCCCTTTTCCTCGAGCAGTAGGATAGCGGTCGCGGTGAATTGCTTGCTCACCGATGCTAGGCGAAAAGGAGTGCTGGGGCTAACGGGATTCCTACTCTCTAGATTGGAGAAGCCATAGCACCTTGTGAAAATAGGTTTGCCATCTCTTATGACCATGACGGCTGCGCCTGGCGAAACCGGTTTCTGGAGCTGCGGGAATAGAGCGTCTATCTCATTTGAAATTTCCCTGTAAGCGTCCTTGGAGGCAAAGGTCTTACTTGGGACAAGCACTGAGGTGACCAACGCGAATGCTAGCAGCTTTAACAGAAGGGCCTTTCTGCAGCGTGAAGTCTGCGTCTCGTTAAAACTATTTTCCCTCATAATGTAGAGGCCGAGCAACGGCCGCAATTAGTCAAAGTTGCCTGATATGTTTGAGAGGAGGCGCTCTAGGAAGCGTTAGCTTCTCGGAGTTGCCTCGCTCGATTTGTTCTGTCGTAGGTTCGGGAGCATTTATTCTGAAACCGTCGTTAAGGTGTTGGCATCCCGGAATATCTGCCACCGACCATCACGCTTTTCTAGAATCGAAAGTGAATGCCCCTGCATTTCTGAGGCTGTATCTCCATTTTTAGGGGACATCACTAGCGTCGATTCAACCCAAAGATATGCATAATTTCCAAGCACCTTTAGTTCTCGGATCTTGCTATCTAAATCAAACTCAATCGGGGATTCTTCAGGCGACACACCTGCGGCAGCCTCTGCAAATGTTTTCTTGTCCATTGTGTTAGCCCCAACTCCGGGCACAAAAAACAAGGCATCATCGGCAATGCATTTATGAGCCAACTCTAAGTTTCCTTCAGTTGTAGATTTTATCCAATCGTCAAATAGATTTCGAATTTCCTGTTCATCACTCATTTCTGTCCTCTTTTGTATTTTTCATGCGCCACAGCATTACATCCGGCTACAAATATAAAAGATGCGAGTATTATTGAATTAATTCAAATATTCTCAGAACGTTTATTATCCGACATGTCCGATAACGCTAGTGGAGTCAAGAATCAGCCTTCTCCATTTATCTCGCTTTGCCTATGGAATGGGATAGTTCTAAGGTTGATTACATAATTTATCCTTCAATCTCTTTTCAGTTCTATGAATCCATATCCTAATTCTCGATACGAACTTTCCCGTCGTGGTTTCTTAACTAAATCCGCACAAGGGCTTGGTCTAGCAGCGGCTTATCCTCTGGTTTCCCAATCGGTTTCGGCTCATGAGCATGGGGGTCGCAAACCGCTCGGAATCGCTTTGGTGGGCCTTGGCGGATACGCTACGCGGCAGCTGGCTCCGGCTTTGCAGGAAACCGAGTACTGCAAGCTGACGGGCATCGTGACGGGCACCAAAGAAAAGGAGAAGATCTGGAGCGACAAGTACGGGATTAAGGAGGAGAACATCTATAATTACGACAACTATGACTCGATCGCGGACGACGAGGATATCGACATCATCTACGTTGTATTGCCTAACTCGATGCACGCCGAGTACACCATTCGGGCAGCTCAGGCGGGCAAGCATGTGATTTGCGAGAAGCCGATGGCCTTGTCCGTCGCCGAATGCCAACAGATGATCGATGCCTGCCAAAAAGCGGGCGTGAAGTTGTCGATTGGATACCGGTTGCATTTCAGTCCTTATCACCGTCGGATCATCGATCTTGCAAAGGGCGAGGAATTGGGAGCTCCGCGCTACGTCCAATCGGAGTTTGGCTTCACCATTGGCAATCCAGACCAGTGGCGACTGAAGAAAGCCCTGGCGGGCGGCGGAGCGGTTATGGATGTAGGCGTTTATTGCATACAAGGCTCTCGCTACGCGACCGGTTTGGAGCCGGTGGCTATCTCGGCCCAGGAATTTAAGACCGATCCAATGAAGTTTGGCGAGGTCGATGAAACGGTGACTTGGCAGTTGGAATTTCCTAATGGGATCGTATCTAATTCTACAACTTCCTACAGCCTGAGAACCAATCGACTCTACGTGAACTACCAGAAGGGGAGGGCCGAGCTGGAACCTGCCTACAGTTATCGAGGATTAGCCGGTCGTATTAATAACGAGACTCTCGATTTTGGACGAACCAATCAGCAGGCCAAGCAGATAGATGGCTTCGTGAAAACGATATGGGAGGACACGGAATCGGAAGTTTCCGGAGAGGAAGGTTTGCGAGACATGCGTGTGGTCGAGGCTCTTTATAAGTCGATTGCCCAGGGCGGGAAGCGAGTGGAGATTTAGTCGGCTGCCTTGGAGTCCGAGTTTGCTGGCAGATAAGGTGGAACGCGGCGTCCTCGACGCGTTCAGCAGGCTAATGGAAAGCGAGTCCGGGAGGCCTCGATCCACCTGATGACTACTGACCTATATTTGCCTCTGGGATTGAAATAATTCCGCATGCGATCCATGACTTTCGGCACATGACAGTGTCTTCCTTAACCTGCTAAGCTTTGCGGTATGTCGACGATAGATAGATCTCAGGACAGGCGAGGCGCGGTAAGATCAGCCCAGGTTCTGGAGCGCAATAACATGAATGCCGCTGGTCGATTTGGCCTGGGATTTATATTCACCATTGTTGGTTGCGCCACCATACTGCCATTTTTTACTTCCAAGAAGACACCCACGCTTACCGAGGGTGCCATCTACGTCCTCCTTGAGTTGGCTCTTCTCGCAACCTGGATGTTGCTAGGCTACCATCACTCGAAACGTATTTCTCGAGAGATAGGAAACGAGCCCTATTCGGAAAGTTCGGATTGGTCAAACACGGGCTGGGGCGGAAAGTGGGAAATCCTCATCTACTATGGTTTGTTTTTCCCCCTTGTATTCATACTCCACTATTGGGGAAACCGGATCTTCGGATTCGTCGGATTCAATCATGTGCTTCTCTTCGTCCTGGCCGCTATGGCCGCTTTTGTAAATCCAGCTTGGATGGTCGTGATCACGCTGTGCCTTATCGCAGGTACTATGTATCTAGTCTATGGATATATTATGGGCTATTGGTTTGGTCTGCAGAATTTTCTAGGCGTATCCATGGGGATGGTTTTCGGAGCCTTCATGTACTACATGCTCAATAGTCAGATCCGGCTTCGCTATGCGACGACTTCTCTGGCCGACGAACTCGATCAAACCAACGCCCAGCTTCGGGCTTACAGCGCCAAAGCCGAGGAGCTTTCCGCCACCCAGGAGCGAAATCGCATCGCTCGAGAGATTCATGACACTTTGGGCCATTCGCTCACCGTAGTCAACGTGCAGCTTGAGGCGGCTAAGGCTCTGATCTCTACTGACCTGGAGCGGGCGAGCCAATTTATCGATAAAGCCAAGCAGCTAACCCAGCAAGGTCTGCAGGATGTGCGCGAATCCGTTTCTTCACTACGATCCTCTCCTCTTGACGGAAAGACGGTCGGGCAGGCATTGCAAGAGATCGTGAGGAATCTACAGGACTCGGGAGTCAAGGGATCGTTGGCCATCGAAGGCGAGGAACGCGAGCTGTCGCCCCAAATAACGGCGGCCATCTACCGTACGGCTCAGGAAGCTTCGACCAACATCCGTAAGCATTCCAAGGCCAGTAGCGCGGAAATCGTATTGGACTACCGCGACCCGAGTTTCATAGGTCTGCAGGTGAAAGATGATGGTATTGGCTGTCAGGATACGGACGGTGGCTTTGGCATTCTTGGCATCCAGGAGCGCATTCAGTTTCTCAATGGAAAAACGCAGATTAAGACCTCGACGGGAGAGGGGTTTGGGCTTGAGGTGACCATTCCGGTATGAACTCCCCAATCCGCTTGCTCCTGGCTGATGACCAGATTCTGTTTCGCGAAGGCCTGAAGACCTTGCTCGAGTTATCGGAAGGACTCAAGGTTGTAGGTGAGGCTTCGGATGGCGAGGAAGCGATCCAGCAGGTCGAGCGGCTTAGTCCCGACGTAACTTTGATGGATCTCAACATGCCTAATCTGGATGGGGTCGCGGCCACGCAAGCTATCAAGGAGAAGCATCCCGCGATCAAGATTCTGGTTCTGACGACCTTCGACGACGACGATCGCGTTTTCGATGCTTTGAAGGCGGGCGCTTCAGGCTATTTGCTGAAAGACACCCCCTCGGCGGAGCTGGTGAATGCGATCAAGACGGTAAATCGAGGCGAGTCCTTTCTCCAGCCATCCATTGCCTCGAAAGTGGTTGCGGAATTCAATCGAATGGCCACTCGGTCTCAGCCCAAGCGGAGTCTTCTTCCAGAACCGCTATCGCATCGAGAAGAGGAGGTCTTAATTTGGCTGGCGGAAGGCTTTAGCAATAAGGAGATCGCGGTGAAACTCGATTTAGCGGAAGGAACGGTCAAGAACCACGTATCCAATATTTTGGGAAAGATGAGCGTGCAAGACCGTACCCAGGCCGCTCTGATGGCCAGGGATCTGGGGCTTGCCTAGGAGGCGAGCGCAGCGCCAAGGCGAAGCCATTGGCGATGGATGATCCCACTAGCTATCGGAGTTCTTTTAAAACGGCTGACGAGACGCCGTTACCTTGAAGCGCTCAGGTCATGCTGGTCATGACCACATAGCATGACTAATGGCTCATGCGTCATGGCCGCGTTTCCTATATTCTTTGCGGCCAATGAATCGCCTCCTTCACATTGCCAAAGATTCGTTTCGCTATTGGAGCCATCGCCCTTTGCTCGCGATCACGGGAACCGCTCTGCTAGCCGTTGGCACAGCGGCGGTGAGCGTTTTATGGATTATCACCGATACGGTTGCTCGGAAGCCATTGCCATTTCCTGAACCCGAGCGGCTTTGGGGGCTTCAATCGCTTGAGCTCAAAACGGGAGATAAACTGGAAACCATTGCTATCGCCGACTTCCGGGATTTCTACGAAAACGCTGAAAGCTTCGAGTCCTTGGTGGCCTATCGTGGCGAGTTTCTTAACTACGAAAATGAAGCAGGGGAGACCACTCAGATATTCGCTTCTCGTGTCACCGAAGGGTTCGAGGAAGTCTTTCAAGTCAAGCCATTGCTGGGCAGTCTTTTTGCTTCCGAGCAGTTTCATTTCGGGAACGAGAACGTGGCTCTTATCAGTCAGGATTTCTGGAGCATCCATCTCGGCAATGATCCGGATGTCATTGGCAAGTCGATACGGTTCGATAAGAATATGTACCAAATAATCGGTGTCTTGCCATCCACCTACAAGGAGCCTGCGTTCGCTGAAGTCTGGATGCCGTTTCCCAATGGTTCGCCGGAGTATTTCGTGCGAGACTCTCGCTACTGGAATGGGGTTGGTCGACTGAGGTCGGACGTATCGTCCGAGCAAGCAGAGGCCGAGTTGCGTCGCATTGCCCAATCTTTAGAAGAAGATTTTCCCAGGTCCAATCGGAATCGAAGCGTATTGATTGTTCCGCTACAAGAAATTCTGGTCGGAGACATTCAAACGCCGCTCTATTTGATGCTGGGCTCTATCGCTTTGGTGATGTTCGCCACGTGTTTCAATCTGGCCAATCTCCAAATGATGAGCGGTTTGCAAAGAAGGCAGGAAATGAGCGCCCGCCTAGCTCTGGGAGAGCCTAACCATCTTTTGGTGATGCGTTCAATGGGTGAAGCCTTCTTTCTTTCACTGGTTGGCTGCGGATTAGGATGGGCCATTGCCTCTTTTACTATCGAACGGATTGATAGGATTCTTCCCCCGTTCTTTCTGCCTCGTATTCATGAGCTGACGTCAGGCCAGCCTATGGCAGGTGTGATTGTATTGATCGTAATTGTCACGGGAATCATCTTTGGTGGCATCCCCGCCTCGCATGCCTTGCGTGCAAGCGTGTTCCAGTCACTCAAGAGCGGGCAGACACGGCATAGCCTGAGCACTAGAGAAAAGCGGATGAGAAACGCCCTCTTGGCTCTACAGATCGGTGTATCGGTCCTGATATTACATGTAGCGCTGGTGATGATTCACGCCTTCCGGGATATGAAGTCGTTGGAGCTGGGTTTTCGCGAGACCAACCTCATGGCGGTGGCCATTTCTCCTAGCCAAGACAATATTGGAGAATTCAGGAAATTGAGCGCCTATTATCAGGGCGTTCAGGATTGGATATCGCGACAGGCTGGTGTGGCCGAGGTGACCTCTGCTTCCAGTCCGCCCTTGTGGGGCTTCGATTTCGAAATGTCTTTTGAGTTGCGAGGTAGAGACTTGGTGGCGGAGAGAGACATGCCCGCCACGGTTCTCTATAATAGCGTGAGTACGAACTATTTCGATACGATGGGAGTAGCCCTCAGTAGCGGAAGGACTCTAAACCATTTCGATTCGGCGGATTCGGCTCGGGTGGTGGTGGTTAACCAGGCCTTTGTTGAATCCTATCTCGATGGTCAGGACCCGTTGGAGCAGGAATTAAAAATCATGCCCTGGATGGAGAATGGATTTCGTCGTGTTGTGGGTGTAGTTGAAAACCTGAAGCAAGGATCGCTCACCGAACAAGTGAAGCCAGAGGTATTCGCTCCTGTGACTCAGACTCCTTGGATTTTCACGTCGATTCTGGTTCGTACTCATGGGTCTCCTGAAAAATTTACGGAGAAACTGAAATTGGGATTTTCAACACAGTATCCAGACCTTGGAGTGACCTTTGTTGGGATGGATGAGCTTCTAGAGGGACAATTGGCTCGAACAGAGATGATGTATATCCTGTTCTCTGCCTTCAGTGTCATCGTAACCATTTTGTCCGTGTTCGGCATGGGCTCTCAGGTGGCCTTCGATACGGCAGACCGTATGCCAGAGTGGGGGATTCGACTCTCCCTTGGATCGAGCGCTGCAGCCTTGCGCAAGCACATCGTCATGCAGTTGCTCGAGCCCGTTTCAATGGGAGCTTTGGGTGGCTTTTTAGCCACCATCGCCCTCTATCGCTTCACGCCTCAGTTAAGTATCGACATCGAGGGATGGCACATTGTGGCCAGCCTCAGCGTGATGCTCGGACTGTTTCTTGCCAGCATTTCCGTAGCTTGGCGGTTCTCGTTTCGAATCACGAGTCTCCATCCGTCGGCTGTTCTTAAAACCATCTAACTCTATAACGTGTCATGAAATTGAAAATACTGAATAGAACCTATCCCAAAACCTATCTTGGATGCCGTTGCGAAGGAAATCGTCCTGAGCAAGACTGCTTTGGCTACGGGTATGCCCGTAGGCCTATCCTCGCCAAAGCGAACGCGGCTCAGGACGATTTCCTTCGCAACCCCTTGGGGCTGAGGCCACTTTGGCCCAGAGCCGCGTTCTGCTTGAAAACAAATACCTCCAGGTATTCGCTTTTCAAGCGTGCCTTGCTCTGGACCAAATTTGCTCTCAGCGGCGCCAAGATAGGTTTTAGGATAGGTTCTACACTATTAATATCCTTGGGAGTTCTGGCATCGGCCTATTCTCAAGAGGTTCTTCAGCAAGCCAGAGAGGCTTTGGGCAAGGGCGATCAGGATTTGGCTATTGAAATATTGAATACGCCTTCCAACGAGGCGTTGAAGAGCTCGGAAGCTCATTTTCTTCTAGGATTGGCCTATTTTCAAAAGGGGGAGCCTAAAAAGGCAGTCTCGTCTTTTGAAGAAGCTATCTCCCTTGACGAGAAGATCGCCAAGTATCACTCCATGTTGGCTTCGGCCAAGATTCAGGTCGCTCAGGGGATGAATCCCATGATGGGAGGCCCCATCTATTTTGCTGCTCTGGGAGCCTACAAAAAGTCCGTTGAAATCGATCCAGACCATGTTCCAGGTCACAGGGGATTGGTGGGCTACTATTCCAACGCTCCGGCCATTGCTGGTGGCAGCGCCAAAAAAGCTCAGGCCCACGCTTTTGAGATTAAACGGATCGATCCGGTCTTAGGTCTGGGCGAGCTGGCAGCCTTGGCGGTCAAGGATAAGGATTTCAAAGCGGCTCACGAATTTTATGACGAAGCCATTCAGCTTAGCCCGAATACGGCTTGGATCTACTTTCGCAAAGGAGTTGCCTACCAGATGATGGATGACGAGGCGTCTGCCGTGAAATTCTTCAAGTTGGCCCTGGAGAAGAATCCTGATCACCAGCGAGCCAAAGACGCTTTGGATCGGTTGGATCAAGCCGCAAAATCAGGCGCTTCGGCGCCTGACGTATCTTATAATCAATTACGATTGCCCAATGCCTCTTGTTTGGCCTGAGCTTTGGCGATGGCTTCAGTGATTTTAATTACCAAATCGTCGTAACGAATAGGCTTTTGAATAAATCCGTCCATTCCAGCCGCTTGGCATTGCTCTCTGTCTAACTCGGTGACGCCGGCTGTCATCGCGTAAATAATGGGGAGCCGCTTTTCGTCGATTTCCTCTTTAATGCGCCGGGTTGCTGTTAGACCGTCGAGTTCCGGCATTTGAATATCCATGAGAACGATGTCGTAGTTCTGCCGTTTTACCGCGTCAATCGCCTCGTAGCCATTCCCCGCCAGATCTGGTTCGATACCGAGTTTCTTCAACATGAGCGAAGCGACTTGAATATTCACCGGATTGTCTTCAGCGAGAAGGGCTCGCGTCTTAGGCATGGATGCCTTTTGCAATTTCGAATTCACGTCTTGAGTTCCTGTGTCGGAGGGCCGAGTGGAGTTGCAGAGCTGGGCTGTACGTTGAATCAGTTGGCTTTGGTGAATGGGTTTGGCGAGGGAAGCGTTGTACGGATTGGTCTTGAAAGCGTTGAGTATATTCATCCGCGTAACTGAAGAAAGGAGAATGACGGGCAGTTTTTCGTATTCAGATTTTTGTCGCAATTTTGTCTCGAATTGCAGTCCGTCCATCCCGGGCATATGATAGTCCAGCCAAATCACATCCGGTTTTTCGATACTATCAATCATGTTGAGCGCTTCTATGGCTGACTGCGCTTCATGGTGAGGCATTCTCCACTTATGAGCCAGATGCTTGAGCAGCGACCTATTGGTGTCGTTGTCATCGACAATGAGAACGCGATTACCCTCTATTTGCTTTAGATCCTCCTCCTCGTCGGGTGGATTAGGGTCGACCGGAAGTTTTAAGGTGAAGTGAAAGACGCTGCCTTTGCCTACTTCGCTGGTAACGCCAATTTCTCCTCCCATCTGTTCGGTCAAGTGCTTGCAAATCGAGAGCCCCAATCCGGTTCCGCCGAACTTGCGAACGGTCGAAGCATCGGCTTGTGAAAAGGGATCGAAAAGCTTTTCCGCGATTTCCGGAGCGATGCCAATGCCCGTATCCTTTATCTCGACACGTATCATTTCATCACGAGAGTTTCCCTCGTTGGAGATGGAGACGGAAACCTCTCCCTCGTCAGTGAATTTGATGGCATTGCCTATGATATTGACCAGGATTTGGCGGAAGCGCGTCGGGTCTCCAATTCTCCAGTTCGAGACCGATTCGTCCTCGAAATAAAGGAGTTCCAGATTCTTCTCATGGGCGTTGTGAGCGAGTAGATCCAGAACGTCTTCGAGGCATTCGGAAAGGCTGAAGGAGATTTTTTCGAAGTCCAGCTTGCCGGCTTCGATTTTCGAATAGTCGAGAATGTCGTTTATAATGGTGAGAAGCGATTCGCTGGAGTTGCGGATGGTGCGTACGAAGGACGACTGGTCGGTATCGAGATCTGTATCGGATATCAGGCTACACATTCCCATTATTCCGTTCATGGGTGTCCGAATCTCGTGACTCATGTTGGCCAGAAACTGAGACTTGGCTTTAGCCGCTTCCTGGGCTTCGAGCGCCAGAGTTTCCGCTTGGTCTAAAGCTTCTTCAAGCTGATGATTCTTTTCGCTAAGATCGGCCGACTGCTCCTTGATTTTTCTGGTTCGCTCCTCGACTTCGCTTTGCAGCATCGCGTTTCGCAAGCGTAGATGACGGTTACGCATGTAGTGGGCGATGCCTCCTAACGACAGAGCTAGAATAACATAGAGTGCGTAAGCATAGGGGGTGGCGTAGACAGGCGTGCCTATCGAAAACTGGATACTGGCAATGGATCCCTCATTTCCTAGACCGTTTCTCCCTTGCACTTTGAAAATAAAATCTCCAGAGGGCAGATTGGTGAATTCCTTGTAGTTGCCGGAATGGTAGGCTTCCCATTTCTTCTGGAAGTTTTCCACATGGACTTGATACTGGTTTCTCCCTGGCGAATCGTAGTTTTGCAAGGCGAATTCGAATCGCAAAGATCGCTTGTGGTAAGGCAGGTTCAGAACGGTGTCGCCATTTAGATTATACGCATCAAACAGATTTTCACCTGTATCCAAATCCGTGATAGCCGTGATGCGTGTAATGAGATTGTTGTCGCGGAGAACATGGCTGGCTGGTTGGGCTTTTACGACTCCAGCGGGATTGGCTAGCCAGAGATTCCCCTTCGAATCGACGAGATGGGCCTCTATGGTGAATGAAGAGCTCTTGGCCAGATTCTCCATGCCATCATAGTAGCCTCCCTTGGGAAGAGGAACTAATTCGCCGTCAGTCGCATTGCGCGTTACCCAGACGTTTTCTTCCGGATCTTCGAGCATGATGCGGAAGTTCGGCTCGAACCCTTTTGGTGGCAGTATCTTCCAATCCTCCCTCTGGCGAAATTCCTTTTTCTCCCTATCGAATTGCAGGACGTCCTTGTCGCTTACGAAAAGGGCGGATCCTTCCACGATTACGGGTACATAGCGCTTGTCGGGAAAGTCCTCTCCCGGCAAATAGCTATTCCGGCTAAGCTGGTCGTTAATCAGCTGGTGCTCGAGGATGTTTCCCGCGTCGGTTTCCACCCAAAGAGAGCCGGAGTCTTCCTGGACCATGCTTAGGAGATTGTCGCGATCCCTTTCGTAAAAGCCCTGGTAGGTCCATTTCCCATTTTCGCGGGTCATGGATTGAAGACCGCCGGTATTGCCTACCCAGAGATGATCCGGATTTGTCTTATTGGCCCTGATTAGATGGCGTTCTCCAGGGTATATGAAATCCATTGAGCTATCATTCTTAAGCAGTCGAATGCTGTGAACGCTGCCTATGATCAGGCCCTCTTCCAATGAGACAAGTGATGGCGATTTGGATACGCCTTCCAGGATTTCAAAATGCTGATTGTCTTCGCTGGGCGAATCGTTGAAGCGATATACCCCTAGATCGGTACCGAAGAATACGTCGCCATTGTGTTCTACAATAGTGTAAACCGATCCTTCTAGACCATGTCTGTGATTAAAAAGCGAATACTGGGAATCCAGGTCGAGTCGGTACAGACCTGAGCTGTGGGCCAGCCACAGGTATCCGCCTTCGTCTACATAAGCGTGTTGCAAGGCGCTGGCGTCCACTTCTCCCAGCCGGTTTAGCTTGTAGCGTATCTCTCCTTCCGGAGATATGACAAGCAGGCCGTGGTTGTAGGTAGTCACGGCGAAATCGCCATTCGCCAGTCTTTCGACATAGGAAGGTAGAAAGTCGAAAGGCTTGCCATTTCGATGCGTTTCCCAGAACTCGATTCGCTGGCCATTGAACTTTACCAGGCCGGTGTTCCCCGAAGCGAAAATGACTTCGTCTTCATTCAGATGGACTGCGGAGTGAATGTCCCCGATTTGCTTGACCATCCCGAGCCCCTCCTTGTCGTCGTTGCTTACATTGACCATGCCGTCCTCTTTCAGCCACCAGACAGCGCCATTGGGATCGAGCCTTCCGAATCTAGGGTATCCGGTATAATAATACAGAGTGTCTCCCAGCTTAAAGACTTCCTGGACGTTTCCCGTATTCTGTTTCCAGACGCGAACCGGCCTTTCCGGATGCCAGGCTATCATCTTATTAGAGCCGGAAATGAATACGTATCCATCATCATTTACGAAGTGAGGTCTCCACTTGGTGAAGCCATCATAGGGGGCGGGCATCTTGCCCCTGATGGAAACCCATTTCCTGTCGCCGTTTTCCAGCAGCTCGAAATAGCCAATTTCCTGGCTTGTGCCTACGTAGATCCGATTGTCAGGAGCAAAAAGGGTCTTGAGCAAGGTGCCGCTGGGAAGTTTACCCACGTCTTTCCATTGCTCTCCCTCTCCGTAGATAATCCTATCTTGTAAAACCAGATAGATCCTCCCCGACGAGTCTTGGCCGATGCTTTTGAAGCTCTTTGCTCCGTGGAGTTGTTCCGATGGAAAATGGCTCAGCAATGGCGAGCCTTTTCCGTTGAAGGAAAACGCTTCCATGGGTTCTAGCAGGGTGATTACCCATGCTAATAGAGCGAAACTGAGCCTGTGGGACACTGGTAAAACCGAGAGGTAGAGATTGTTCAAAATTGATCCCTACCAAGGGCATCGGGTTTCTGAAACGGAATCTTTAACGAGTCACTGTTAATCCTCTTCGAAGGGATGCTATCAATAAAGGTTAATGTAAAATTTACATTACAATCGGTGGTTTCTCTGATTAATTCCTCTCATTTCCATTTATAAACTTTCGGTTTGAGTCCGCTTTCGGTTACGGCTTAATCGAACCATGTCTGATTCGAATTCACTGAACTTCAAAGATAAGGTAGCGGTTGTCACTGGGAGCACTCGGGGCATCGGGCGAGCGATTGCCGATCTCGTCGTAGATCTTGGCGGTCACGTTATCTATACCGGTACGGCGGCTTCCAATCCGATTGGCGACGAGGAAGGCAGGGATTACTGGCAGCTGGATGCGAGCGACGCGGAAAGCGTTTCTCGATTTGCCAGTCGTATTGAAAATATGGAGAAACTCGATATTCTAGTGAATAACGCGGGAATCAATCGCAATGATTCGATCGACGACATGAGCGAGGAGGACTGGAATATCGTTATGGAGGTCAACTTGACCACCCCCATGAAATTGATGCGTTCCGCCACTCGCGTTATGAAAAAGGCTTCCGGCGGGAGAATTCTTAATATCAGCTCTCTTTTCGGAGTTATCGCTCGTAGGCATCGTAATAGCTATACAACTACGAAATCCGGCTTGGTTGGCTTGACGCGCTCGGCAGGCTTGGAAATGGCTGAATATGGCATATTGGTGAACGCCCTATGTCCCGGCTTCATCCTGACGGATATGACGCGAAAGATGCTCTCGGACGAGCAAAGGCAGGAGTTGGCCAATCTCGTTCCTCTCGGTCGAATGGGTTCGGAAGACGACATCGCCAAAGCGGCGGCCTTTCTGGTTTCCGATTGGAATACCTACATGACTTCGCAGACGCTGGTGTCCGATGGCGGGATCACCATGAGTCCTGGCTTTGGATGATCGGCGGCATCGAATCGTCGATTAATACAGGTCTAATCATCAGCATCGAAAATGGCCCATTCGCTTGAGCCTAGGATAAAGGCTTTTATTGCGGAACATCGCCATGATGATCCCGGAGAGCTGATGCTGAAGGCGAAAACGTTTCCCGACGTTCCGATCGAGTTCGTCGCTCGTCAAATCAAGGGATGGCAGCGTATTCAAAAAAAACTGCCAACCTGGTCAAGCAACGACGCGATCCTCTATCCTAGCTCGCTTTCGCTTGAGCAATGCTCTTCCGAAAGGACGGCGGCTTACAAAGCGAGTCTGGTTAGAGGGGAGATTGCCGCCGATCTGACCGGCGGATTTGGGGTTGATGCTTTCTATCTGTCTAGATCGTTCTCCCAAGTCTACTATGTCGAGAGAGACGAGGAGCTTGCTTCCATAGCTAAGGCCAATTTCCAAGTCCTTGGCGTTGAGGACCGCGTTACGGTGATCAACGATGACGGTGTCAAATGGCTCAATCATTTCGAAGGCAGTTTGGACCTGGTTTATGTAGATCCGGCTAGGCGTGATGTGCGAAGCTTGAAAGTCTCGGCTCTTGAACTTTGCGAACCCAATATTCTGGATACGCAAAGCCTGATTTTCGGGAAAGCGTCGTTTCTTCTCCTCAAAGCGTCGCCAGGCTTGGATATCGATAAAGCGGTGCAAGATCTTGAAAACGTTAGTGAGGTTCATGTCGTATCGGTTGAGGGTGAATGCAAGGAATTGCTATTCCTGAACGGCAGCGACGGAAAATCCGAACCGAGTATTTCCTGCCTGAATTTGCAAGAGGAGTCACCTCTAAATCCTTTTCGGTTCGCCCGGTCCGAAGAAAAGCGACTGCCTTATCGCTGCGGACCGCCGAGAAATTATCTCTACGAGCCCAATGCTTCTATTATGAAGGCTGGAGCTTTCAAAAGCGTCGCCTCGGCCTTTGGATTGGATATGCTCCATCCGAGAACTCGTATCTATACTAGCGATACACTGCGGTCGGATTTTCCTGGCCGTGTTTTTCGAGTTGAAGGCTCATGTTCAATGAATGAAAAGGCGGCAAGAGTCCTTTTCCCTGAAGGGATAGCCAATGTCGCCTCTCGTAATAGCGGCCTGACAAGCTACGAGTTGAAGCGGAAACTGAAGCTTAGAGATGGGGGCGACATTTTCGCTGTTGGGGTGTCTCTGGAGAGGGGAGAGCGCCGGATTTTCCGATGCTCGCGCTTGTAGCCGGAGCTAGCCCGTGGGGAATACCTTGCTAAACTGTCCGAATATTCTGGATGCGCTCTATGAGAGTGGTAAGTTTCCGTCTAATGGAGAGTCATTCTAACGAGTTGAGAAAAGCGGCTGAAGAGTGTGAAGCCCTGATCGGTTCGCTGTCTTCTGTGGTTCTGGCCACCGCCGGCCATAACAGCCAGCCATTAGCAAGTTATGCTCCGGTCTATGTCGACGACTCTCGGCGTCTTCACGTTTACGTAAGCTCCTTGGCCAAGCACACCGCTCTTCTGCGCAGAACCGGTAAGGCGAGCGCCATGTTTATCGAAGACGAGTCGGCCAGCTCGGATCTCTTCGCCCGGAAGCGACTTTCCGTTGATTGCGATGTTTCCGTGATCCCTAGAGAAACGCCCGAGTGGGGCTCTCTTATGGATGCGATGGAGGATAGGCTGGGAGATACGGTTGCCAGTCTGCGTGGGCTCGTAGACTTCGATCTCTTTCAGCTCGTTCCGACAAAAGGTCGGCTTATCCTCGGCTTTGGGCAAGCGTATCGCGTTTTTGGAGAAAACTTGAGCCAAATCGATTTTCTGCGAGGGGGATCCGGCCACAAGACTAAATAGCGGCGTATTCGTATCAAAAAATAAGATACACGCAAATCCAAAGGGCGAAAAAGAGCGTGTACCAAACAGGCTTACGTTGGTACCAGACGCGTTCGAGGGATGCTTCTTCATCGGCAGCCTGGTCTTTAGAGCTCATGAAATCCACCCGTTCGGGAGCGGGAGCGGGAAACAGTAGGCTTACCAGTACGAGCAGAATTATGTAGAAGATCGCGTATCCAAAACTGACGATAAAGAAGTTCCCTTTCATGAACTCGAAGGCGTAGGGCATAAGCGGTTCGTAGGAAGTCAACAACATCGTGGTCAGCCCCAGCGGAACGCCTACCATTAGAACGGCAATGGCTCCCTGGCCATTCACTCGCTTGATGAATCGACCGCCAAGGTAGCAAATTCCAACCGGAAAGATCAAAAAGGCGCCGATCTTCATCATGTAGCGATATACCGATTCCACTTCTCCCATCATCGGCGCGGCGAAAATGCCAAACCCCAGCATGAGTGTAGCGGTGATGCGTCCTACCAGTAACGCTTTTCGTTCGCTTGTTTTGCGATCGATTAATGGATACAGATCAAGAGCGACGATACTGGCCACATTGCAGACGCCTGAATCCTGGCTAGACATTAAAGCGGCCAAAAGGGCCGCCAGCACGATGGCTGCCAAGGCAGGAGGCAGCATCTCGCGCACCATGACGGCGTAAACCCCTTCCGGATTTTCCCCTGGGAATAGGTAAGCGGCAATGACTCCGGGAAAGACTATCAGGAAAACGGCTGAAATTTTTAGGAATCCCGCGAAGACCATTCCGACTTGAGCCTCGCGCTGGTTCTTGGCTCCGAGCACGCGTTGCAGCATGCCGGCGTTGCTAGTCGCCCACACTAGCGACAATAAGGCCACTCCCGATGCGACAGCGGTCCATGGGAAGCCTTCGGATCCGTGAGGTTGGATCATTTCCAGATGGCTGTCTTTCATCTCGTTCCAGAAAACGCCAAGATCTGGTATCTCGATCAGTCCGAAGACCAGGACTAGGACGCCGCCGAGGAGGAGGATGGAGACTTGTATCACATCGGTCACGACGACCGAGGTTAGGCCTCCAATGATTGAATACAGTCCAACGGTTGTTCCCATGATGAGGGCCACTAGCCATAGGTAATCTTCATTGAATTGGAATACCTTGATGATGGCGAGGCTACCCGCGTAGATTCCGATGGGAGCTTTGAGGAAGCCGTCCGCCACGATCACAAAGCTATAGAAGATTTTGCATGCCTTATTGTACCGCGTCTCCAAAAACTGGGGAATCGTGTAAAAGCCTTTCCTCAGATACATCGGGATGAAGTACAGAGCGGAAATCACCATCATGATCCCGCCCATCATCTGGGGATTGGCCGCCGTAAGGCCTAGGCGGTATGCATCGCCGGACTGGGCGGTCATCTGCGTGCTTGAGAGGTTGGTTGCCAGCAGGGAGGCTCCAATCATCCACCAGGTAAACTTTCGGCCTCCCAGAAAATATCCCGATTGGGTTTTATTTTGCCGGGAGCCAACCCAGATTCCAATCGCGGTTACTATAATCAGATAACCTGCGAGGATGCTTAGGCTGAAGATGTTCTGACCCGTCATGCCGATTGAGCATACGTTAGGCGAAAAATGGATACAAGCTAAGTGCCGCCGCTATTCTTCTTGGCTTCTTTTCGGTTGGCGTAGTGTATGTCCGGAATGGTAGCCATGATGACGATCGACACGAGAAAGACGATGAAGGCCACCGGCCAAATGACTCGATAATCGTTGCCAAACCATCTGATAATATTGCCCCCTCCCGCGTCGGAAAACCAGCGTCCCAATCCGAAGAAGATATTGAAGGCCCCCGTCAGCATCCCGATCTTCGCCGCGGGAAGAAACTCGGTGAAGAACGGCTTGTAGGTGACCTTGTCGATAATGTGGCCGATAGCGAAGATGATAGCCACTACCATGAGGTCCAGACCGGTTTCGGCGAACCAGCCGAAGACGCAGGCTATCATCATAATGGCGAAACCGACTACCATCGTCCACTGCTTGGGACAGTATTTGCCGATAAACCATCCGGCAGGGACGGCGAAAATCAAGGTGATGAGCGGCTCCAGTTTCCAATTGTCTCCAAACTCGTCTTTGGTCAGCTGCAGCGTTTCGGTTGCGAAGAGAAACACCCAACCGGTGACCATGCTCACGCCTAGGAATTTGCTGAAATTAAGGATGGCGAAACGAGTGAAAATCGAATTGTCGAAGATTTCGCCCGCATACCATTTCACAGTGCGATAGGCCTTCTTTAGGATAGGAGTCTTGTCTTTGCTCTGTTCGGGATCCAAGGGGATGTAGGCCCATTTTTTCCCAGGAGGAAGGTTTTTGGGAGGCTTTTCATGCAGGAAAAAGGAGGCTCCGCAAACGAGTACCAATTGAGTGACCGCCACTACGCGGTAGGCCACCACATCGTCCCATTCCAGAAAGAAATCTAGAAAGATCATTCCGGTCAACGATCCCGCGCAGGCCATCCAAGCTCCCAGCACCGGCCGTTGTTCGCGGGGAAACAGGTCGGCCATCAGGGGATGATCGCTTCCCCACAGCACATCCTGAAAGCACTGCCAGATGACGATCCAGACCACCAGGTGCCATAACACTCCCAGTTCGGGAACGATCCATAGACTTAGCCCGACTACGGGGGCTCCCGTGATCAGGAAGAAGCCTCTTCGACCAAGGGGAGTCCATATGCGATCGCTTAGCCAGCCCACCAAAGGTTGGGAAATGAAGCCGAAGAGCGGATTGATCGACTTGATGTAGCCGATGGTGTCCGCGTTGGGCGTGAAATTGCGGACCGTCTTCAGCATGAGATTGCCTGAAACGTTTTCCGTCAGAACCAGCCCTGCCATGATCACGCACATGGCCACGAATTTGTAGAGGGGAGCCTTTTCCGTGGTACTTGGTTCTGGGACAGTGGGGCTGCTCATTTAGCGGCTGTCGCTTTGGGTGACTCGGTTAAAAGCATGGGGTTGTAAAGGGAATGCTAATTTTTCAAGCAGAGTCGAGCCCTATCGAGCAAGGGCTGGATTACTTGACAGTAATGTAGCCAAAAACGTATCAACTGATTTTCTATAAATTCATGATAATCGAGATTGTATTGAGGTATTCATTACATGACTCAAATTCGAGTGCTATAAATCCCAGCTCGTCTCTATCGCTTCAGTTGCCACCTTCTAAGGTTTCATTCTGAATTCTGATTATCATGAAAAGTGTAAGCCGTATAGTGGAATTGTCGTGTTTGCTTACAGTTTTTATGACTTTAGAATAAGTGTCTCCCAGATGAGAAAAGAAATTCTGCAGTTAAGCCTCTTTGAGGGCTAGTGAAATCGAGAGTGGATGTATAATGACAGTAAATTTGGGCACAATAACTGCTTACGAATTGGGGTATTTAACCCATTAGCAATCGATGAATAAAAATAGCAGGAGTCGTCAAATGAACCGAATAGTGATGGGCCTATCCTATCTTTTATTAGCTGCAAACGTTTATGCCATCAATATCACTAGCAACAACGTGGTGGCAATCGCCAACGATAGAATTGGTGTTGCAGGTACCGATACCTTTAGCGGCACCACGGTACCGTCTATTTCATCTATTGAGGCCGTTGATAGTGGCAACGGTTCTCGGGTCGATATCGATTATTCTGTATCGGCCAACCTGTCCACTTTTAGCCACTCCTTTTCTCTGCGTAGGGGCGGTGGGCTCCAAGAAACGAGCCAAGCTATAGTGAATATGTACTTCACCGCCGACTTAAACGATACATTCTTCATTGATGGATTCTTTGGTGTTACTCATATGGATTCCCCTGGAGAAGTCTATTACCGCTCGACTCTCGAAGACCTTACTACAGGCACCTTGCTATTCGATTCTCTCCAGGTATCACGAAACACGGTTGACGAGTTCTTAGATTTGGGTGCTCTTGGTGGTGATTCCACCAATAGTTTTTCCGGCTCTGTATCCAGTAGTCTTTCTGGCGACTTGATTAACGGACACCAATACCGATGGTTCTCTAATGCCTCCATTTATGGCTTTCCTGATGCTGACCAGGGAGCCGTTGGCTCAGGACAAGTGACCATGAGAGTTATTAGCGAGGAAGCGGCCCATGGCGTGTCTGATGGAGGCTCTACGATTACCTTGGCTTATCTGGCCCTTCTATTTCTTTTCGCTTTTCGCCGAAAGATCCTCTAATCAAGGTTGCTAATTCTTTATACAGTTGGAGCCAAAGCCTTGCCAATACCTAATCGGCCTTTGTTTATAAGGCTAAATAGGAGCTATTCGCTGGTATCCAAGATAGCATTAACATCGACTTCTCTAACGAAATCTTGGTTCCTTTTGTTGGGGTTTTAAAAAGCGATTACTTAAAAACTATATCGTCCTCGGCCAGGGGATCGATGCGAAAGCGGCCGTCTGTTTCCTTGTTCTCTTCCGTGATTTTCTTCCCGTTTATGTAGAAATCCTCAAACACTACGTTTTCGAATCCCCATTCCTCGTCCCAGGGAATGATGAAGTTGTAGTTGTTCTGCGTATCCAATTCCTTCATCTTCACGTGAATATTGCGGAAGACGTAGTCCTTGATCTTGTGGCGTCCGCCGTCGTTCCTTTCGGTTCGTTTCATCCGCAGGTCGAGAAACTTGAGGATGGGCGTATCCACATAGATGTTCTCGAAGAGAAAATTCTCCGACAGATTGCCTCTGCCGGTAGGTAGTCGTAAATTCACTACGCCGATGTTGGATTGCATTCCTTCGTCTAGCCATTCGGCTCGGATGATGTCGATATTGCGTACGCTCACGTTTTTGGCGGCGAGCGATTCCCAGCCGAGCTGGAGGCAAGCCCCGTTCTGCATGTGCCAGATAACGCAGTCGTTCACCGCGACATTGTCGTCGTAGATTTTAATCGCGTCGTCGTCGGCATGGATGAAGCAGTACTCCATGGTCGAGTGAGCCCAGGCTACCAGACCATCGTGATTGTAGCGCCAGGCTCCCAGGGTCTTGCACCAGTGGATGGCGTTATGGCTGCCGAGCAGGCGAATGGCGAATTTATTAAAATCAGCCACCATGATTCCCTCGACGATGATGCCCTTGGTGTCGGCTGGGGATTCGATTTGATGATCCTGCCTGAATTCCATGCGAGCTCCGGAAACGGTTCCTCTTCCATACACTTTCACGTTGTCATGGTTGAAGTGGAAAGCTCCATACACGACCGATCCGCCTTCCAGGTATATTTCCTGCACGTGTTCAGGAAAAACGTATTCGCCTTCCAGGTCATGCACTCCGTTTTTGAAATAGAGAACCGACTTTCCCTCAATGTTCGCCTCTAGCCAGGCTCGATCGATCGATTTGCATACTAGCGTATTCGGACTCTCGGTATCAGGTCGGCTTGTTTCCGGGGGATCCGCGATGATTACCAGGCCGTGGTCGAATCCGTTCTCTCCGGGTCTAAACACGTATTGGCCTGCCCGTGACAATCGAAATTTGATGGCGTTTTCTCCAGCCGGCTCCGCTTTCAATCCGAATCGGCTTGGATAGATGAGCGAATCGTCGACTTTGATGGTCTGGCCCTCCTTGCCTTTGATTTCGACCCACACCGTTCCGGTGAAGGAGAAATTGCTCCAGGCGATGGTCCTTCCGATATGGAAGCGGGATCCGGCAAAATCGTCGTCAGGCGCCTTGCTCATGTAGACGAATGCCGGATACGATTGGCCATCTTGATGAATCGTGACTTCGTAGCGATCTGAAGCCAGCACTCCCTCATGCGCGTCCGGATAGGTTTCGACCATTCCTTGGACGACCTGCGAGGCGAGGAGCGAAACGAGGACTGCGACGAGATTAGATTTTGAAATAGTCATGATTTCCGAGGTTAGCGTTGAGAGTAGGGATCAAAGGAATGGTTATCGGGAGCCTCTTTTAATCATTTCATGCGATTGGATAGGGGGATGACGAATTCTATTTTCCTTTTAATGTCGAAAAAGCTCTGTTGTGAATAGATCCAATGGTACGAAGCAATGTTGCTTTAAATTGGATTTGGCATCCGAAACGAGGCGTTTTCCTTTTCTTGGGACTGATCGCTTGGATGGCCGTGGGCTGCTCTCGTTCCGAGAAAAGCGATGCGAGCTCTCAAGACAGTGAGCTTTCTACAGTTGTCGACGAAGTGGAGACACCTCCTGTTGCGGTAGCGGACGTTGTCCAGCCGGATCCGCACCTAGCGAACTGGCACTCCCCGGAGACCTGTTTCGAGTGCCATCAAGATGTCTATCATAAGTGGGAAACCAGTCACCATGCTTTGGCTCAACGCGATTTGGATCCGGAAAGGGACAATGCCGCTTTCGAGCCCAAGGAGATTCTAGACGAAACAGGACAGGTTTATCTGGTCAAGAATAGCGAAGAAAATCCCTTCACTTTGGAGGCGGTTTACAAGGACGGCGCCAAGGAACCCGAACCGGCTGTGGCTACGGCGGTCATTGGCGAGGACCCGATTCGCCAGTTTCTCATCGACTTTCCTGGCGGTCGCAAGCAGACCCACGCCTTGACCTGGGATCCTCACAAGGGCGAATGGTTCAACGTTTTCGGCGACGAGGAGCGGAACGAAGGGGACTGGGGCCATTGGACACAGCAGGGCATGAACTGGAATGCCAATTGCGCCTCCTGCCACATGACGGACTACAGCAAAAACTATGACATGTATTCAAGTTCCTATACGAGCGAATGGAAGCATGCCGGAATCACCTGTATCCAATGTCACCAGAATATGGATAAGCATGTGCAAGCTTATCGAGGAGGCGATGTCTCAGCCCATCCAGTGACAACGAATGCCGAAATTCACATGGAGAACTGCGCCAGCTGCCATTCGAGACGCGAGGAGCTTACCGCCGATCAATTCAAGCCAGGCGACCGGTTTCACAATCACTTTCGTCTCGTTTTGCCCGACCAGCCCGGAGCTTATTTCGTCGATGGACAGGCTAGGGAGGAGAACTACGTTTACGGGTCGTTTAAGCTGAGCCGCATGGCTGAGAAGGGGGTGAGTTGTTTGGACTGTCACGACCCGCACACCAATCAGACCATTCTGCCGGTTCAAAACAACCAGCTCTGCTTGCGCTGTCATAGCACTGGCTTGAAGGAGGCCACCTTGATCGACCCTGTCGCCCACAGCCGCCATGCCGAGGGCAGCGTCGGCAATCAATGCGTTTCCTGTCACATGCCGGAGCGCGTCTACATGCAGCGCGATCCGCGTCGCGACCATGGCTTTACCAGTCCCGATCCGCACTTGTCTATTGAATACGGTGTGCCAAACGCTTGTTCGACCTGTCACCAAGATCAGACTACGGAATGGGCGCGCGATCATTTCCAGGCATGGTATGGCGAGTCGGACAAGCGGAAACAGGCAAGGCAGCGAGCCCATGTTCTAGCGGAGGTCGAGGACGGGGATTTACAATCGAGCGCCGATCTTCTCGATTTGCATGGCAAGGAGACCAATGCCTATTGGAAAACCACTTGGCTACGTCTGCTCGCTCCCTTTGCTAGCGAGCAGACGGTACTTGAACTTGGGCTTCAATCGATGAACGAAGGTTCTCCCATCGAGCGCGATGCAGCCGTCCGTATTCTTTCCAATCGTCAAGATCGTCTTGAGGATTTGCAGAACGCTTTGGGAGACCCATCCCGCCAAGTCCGTCTGCAAGCGGCCGATGTTCTGCTGCCGATGTTCAATTCCGGCTTGCTGGCCTTCCAGGAGTGGCAGATCTATGCCGAAGCAAGCGCCGACCGACCTGCCGGGGCCTTACGGCGCGCTCAGCTGGCTGCCATGCAGAATGACGCTAATCTTGCCCGGCTACTTGCCCGACAAGCGACGGCCATGGATGCCAACAACCCGCATCTTCTCTATGATGCGGCTATCATTCTCGATCGTATTGGAAATGTGGATTCAGCCCTCTCGAATTTGGCCAAAGCCAAGCGACTCGATCCCGATCTGGCCATGGTCTATTACGCCGAAGGCCTGCTCTATGCGGAAAAAGGAGACCTGGCGGCGTCGGCCCAAGCTCTCCGAGAAGCGGTCGAAAAGGATCCCAGTCAGGATCGTTGGTGGTACAATCTTTCCATTGCCAACTTCCAGCAAGGCGATCTCGAAACCGCTCGAGCCAGCCTGCAGAAAGCCATCGATCTCCGTCCTGACGAAGCCGCCTACCGCGACTTCATGCGAAATCTCGCCGCGGAGTAGGAATTAATTTGGGGCGAGCTATTTTTCCAGCTTTCGACTCTCTTTTAGGATCCGATCCCAGTCTTCTGCGGGAAAGCCTTCGACCGCCACGAATTGGGCGGATGCCACGTCTTGGCGTAGTTTCATTATCTCGGTATACTCTTCCGATTGGTAGAAGGCTTTCGCCTCGTCCATTGAAGGGAATTCGATAATCACGATCCTGCGTTCTTCGATTTCCCCCTCCAATGTAACCGGATCAGGACTACGAGCGATGAATCTCCCGCCAAATTTCCCCACAACTCGGGGCGTGTGTTTCATATACTCGCTATAAACGGTCTGATCTGTGACGCTTACACGAGCTACGATGTACGCGGATGTATTCATTTCATTATAGCCTCCACGTGGTTACTCGATAATGCGTTCTGTGGTACTGAATGATCTGGCTGGATACGTTCCCTTGTTGGTTCGCAAGAATCTCAACCCGCGCCGACATATCTATAACCCTCTAGGGTAACATTACGAGAAGCCACGTTGAGTGTAGTATCGGGTAAAGAGGAGCATTGCTGAACTCAGGAAGATGCAGTGGCAGAAAGTATATGATTCTGATTGCTATCCTTCTGTTCAACATCTTCTTGTAGACTGTTCAGAACTGAGACCCGAAACGCATGATACCGGGCACTCCGGGTATACATGTGGCGTAGCCCTATGCGACCTTTAATGACTGGCGGGAAAGAATCCGTCTTCCAATGGCACAGCATCTCTTTTTCCTTGCCGACAATGTGCATGAAAAGGTCATTCTCCTTCTTGATAATCGTTATCTTGTAGGGCCTACCCGGGGTAAAGAGTCCAGTCTCGAAATAGTCAGGTTTCAGCTCAGTTCCCTTTAAACGTCTTGACTTCGGCATATATCGCCGAGCACGGATATAATCTTTCATGGGATCGGAATTGTTGAACCCGAATGAAGCGTAACTAATATGATAAGTATTCATATTTCTAAAGTACATTCCCATGGAGGGAACCGTTCTTAGGTCATCCCATTCGGCAATATCTGTTTTATATGGGTCTATTCCGCTACCAGTAGCTTGAATGTAGATAATCGTCACAGCGCTAGTCTGCTCATCTAGTTTTGTGTATTCGTAGTCGATTCTAAGGTCTCCACTGAAAGTCTGCTTTGTCCACATCACGGCGTGGTAGGCATCATCACCGAATACTGAACCAGCGGCGAAGTCCATGCCTTCTTGGGTATTCCTGATCGTTGCTTTACGCCCATCGAGCATCCAGTTATCTTTCCAGTTGCCTGTGCCCGGATCATGGAACACTTCTTTCCATTCCGACTGATCGAGTTCCTTAAAACGTTCCTGATTAGCCCCTTGATAACCTAGAGTCTCATCCGAGGCAAAGGGTTTATTGCAGGAAGCGCTCAATAGGATGGCAATGCCAAGAGTAAGATGCCTGGTTTTATTCATATTGCTCTTCGTTTAAAGTCGAGTGTTGGTTCGAGAAGGGGCTTCGCTCCTCACGCCTGCTCTTTGAAACTATCTTTATTGGCTTCATTAATAAGGCAAGGGTTCCTTAGATTTGAAATCGTCTTGCATGTGGTATCGGTTCGGCGAACAGAGAGAATCGTACCCATTGCTAGAATACGTTTATTATAGTTAACATTTCTTTAGCTAGACCCTTTTCCTAGCCGACATCAGCGATATTGGAGAAAATCCTAGCAAGAACGACACGGTTGTAGCGTCAGGTACAGGACCCTTTGCCATAGGCATGATGCATATGCAAATGCGCGTTGCCTGAATCGACTGTTTCGGTTTCAAACCTCTAGGATGTCGGTAACTTGAACCTCCTTCGAAGGTTGATCGATCCAGTAGGTGAACAGGAATTCCTCCATAAGCAGATTTTCGATTGGCCGGTCTTTCGACTCCGTCGTCTGGTAGTCGCTGACGAGTCCAGGAGGCGCCGCGATCCTTTCGACCAGGTCGATCACTTTCTTCTGCCTTTGCCTTGGAAGGGATAGCAGAAATGTAGCTGCTTCAGCGGAAAGGAAGCATCCGTAACTCGGTATCTCAGCCATTGGCGATTTCGTCCTTCAGTTCGGGGATAGATGTCCTTTTTCCCGCCTCCATTTCGTCTAATCGACGGGTAGTATCTCTCTTCCATTCTTCCGTTTCCTGGCCAAGGCGCACTATAAAAGCCGAAACTTCCCGACGCTCGGATTCGGAAAGTTTTGTAAGCTGTTGTTTGAGAGTCAGTAGCTCAGAGTCGCTCATAACATCACTCTAATTCATGAATCTCATGGCGTCAAGTCCCTCGCTTTTTTCAACTCCAAGCAGAGAGAAATGGTTTTGAAGCTTGGGGCATCATAAATGCAGCCTTGCTGGACTACTTGCTTGGCCGCAACACCCTATATGCCTTCCCACGCTCGCTCGGCAACGGGATCACGTCCTTCATCGTATTCGATATGATCAACGATGGTTTCAATGGTCTTCCCTTTGAAGACTGGGTCGCTAATCCGTTCCTTAAGGACCGCTGAGCGTTCGTCGCGCCAGCCGAGCTTTAAAATAAATCGGTTCCAAACATGGCACTCTTCGTCGGTTCGAGAGATTCCCTGGTCGTGAGCCCAACTAAGAATTTCCTCGTCTGTACCGGCCTTGAGAACCTGCTCTCGGATCTTCGCGTAGCGAACGCCTAGAAAACGACAGCAACGGCCATCCAGAGTGTAGAACTGTTCGTCCCCAAGCAGCGGCACATAGTCGTCCGGAAGCTTGCCCGCGGCATGCAGTCGAATCTTGTCTAGCATCCGACCGAAGTAGATGAGACGCCCGACTTTGGAGTAGACGCTGCGTAAACCTGGAACGTGTGGCATGGTGAAATGGTTGAGTGTTGATAGGTTAGTTTGATTCGGTATTTATAACATCAAAGTCATACAAGAGTATTTGTCGTTTCACGACAAATACGAATCACTTGGGCTGCTTGGCTGGAATTCGCTTTCGCGCGCTCTTTGGATTTCAATTATCGGATGGCCCAGGCAACGGGTAGTGACGCCCCAAGAACTGAAGTAGCCGTTTTTCGACGTCTATCGGTAGAGGCTTTCCCTTCCACTGATTGAGATCGAAGCTGTGCCCTATGCCATTAAGAAGCAGGAGCTCATGAATCACATCGTTTTGAGTTAGCAGGTCGCTCAAAAGCCGGGACTGGGAATCGGGAACGTTTTTGTCTGCTGTGCCTTGCAGAATCAAGGTCGGAACCATATGGGGTCCTATGTAAGTCGATGGCGAGATCCTCCGAAGTCTATCGATAGCAGCTGGGCTCCTTTCAGTTCCTTCGTCCGTGGCGCTCAGCGTCTCGAAGTCGACGACTCCGTAGAAATCCACAACCAGTGAAACACGGTCAGAGACATTTGGATACACGCCAGTGCCGTTCAGTTGAAAGTTCTCGCTTTCTGACGTCGCTGAGACCATGAGCGCTAGGAAGCCGCCCAAGGACGCTCCTCCAATGCCAATGCGCGAAGTATCGATCTTATAGTATTTCGATGACTGGCGAAGGAAGCGTACCGCGCTCTTGCTGGAGAGGATTGACTCTGTGCGTGGAGCTTTGGGACCGTAGTTAATACTTGCCGCCACTATGCCGTTCCTTGCTAGAAAAGCGCAAATCTGTACCGATCGTCTGTCAGCTTTGTCGCCCTTTCCCGCTCCATGCATCCATACGAACGCGGGTCTCCAGCTGATATGAGCGTTTTCAATTGGAAGGTAGATATCCATCGCCTTTGTCCCGTAGGGAGTAGCGAATTCAATATCCGATATCACTGAAACTTCCGGCTCTTCCGACGAAGCCATTTGAACGGTCAACAGCGTTATGAGGATGGATGCGAATCGTACTAGCATTTTCATTCAACGTCAAAGTCAGGCAAAGATGGTGTTAAGGCGACGTTGCCTCGACTGTTTGGTTCTGCTCATCCGGTATATCCAATCTCAATACCGGAAGCATTCTATTTTGAGGCTCGCTGAAAAACTCCCCGGTTCGAACCGCGCCGACCTTCTGGTAAAAGCCTTCGGCGTCAGCGTCGGATATAATCGTCAAACTTGCAATCGACAATTTCGCCGCCTCCCTGGTCGCATGCTCTATAGCTAACAGTCCCACTCCCATTCCTATTACCTCAGGCAGAAGCCAAAGATGGTCGAGAAAATCTTCATTCTTTTCTCTTCTTATGGCGTAGAATCCTGAGAGAGTATTTTCAATATAAATACTGAAAACGATGTTGGAGCGGATGTAATCTTCAGAAATCCTCATCAGTGGGCGCCATTCTTCTAGCGTCTCTTCCGAGTACCCCCAGTGCCCCTTTGAAGCGACTCTTATGTCGCTCAAAGTGTCGGCTTCGGATTCAATTGATCTTTTGATTTCGCAGTCCATGCGCTCGGAGAACGTCTAGCTATCACATGAACGACCTTAGGCGCGAATTGCCACCAGCATCGGGTTCTGTATAGTTTCTTATTCGATTTTCAGTGTCGGCTGGAATTGGGTAATTCAACTCTTTTCTCCATCTGATATCATTTCCTAGATCCAATGCATTTATCGTGAACTTTATTCTCTCTCGAACGCTGTGCATTTGGCTGCCAGTACTTCCACTAAGGTCTGTAGATTTCGTATAGTGATATATGGCTCGCTGCATCATAATTTCAGCGGATTCATTTTTTCCGCTAGCTTCATGGATTAGTGCCAGCCTAGGATAATTCTGGAACAGATGTGAATCGCATCCCCCTTTAGAAAACAGTGTATTCTTTTCTTCCACACCTAGAGATTCTAAGAGGGAAATTGATTCCCAAAGTGCTTGGGATGCTTCAAGTGCAGAACCTTCCAGATACTGATTGGCAATCTTATCATCAAATTCTGAATACTGGTCATATGATAATGGCTTTCCATTACAACCGAACATCAGAAAGAGATACAGTGTAAGTAAATATTTCATTTTTCAGAGCGGCAAATGTACTCAAGAGGGCTGTCCAGTGGCTCGAATTGAGTGAGACGGTTTATGGGATTCAACTCTTTTTTTGAGTTCTATGATTACCGCAGGTTCTCTTAAAACGAAGTCTTCTCTTTCTGTCTTGTTTACGCTGAAGCGTAGCTCCTCTCCCGAAAGCAAAAGAACCGTAGCAATATTATAGAGACTTTTAGGGCTACATGCTATCGAGTAGATCTCACTGTATGGAATCTTTCGATTCGTGTGTTGCTCCTGGATCAATAAGTGATCGTCTTCCATGACGAGATTCCTGAAATTTTTCAGGTTCTTCTTTTTCACAAATCGTAGAGCAGCAAGGATGGGGATCGCGAACAGTAAACCGATTGGCCACTTTTCGGGTTCGTTTTTGAATGTCAGAAAATACGAACTCGCGATAAAAAGAGCGAGACCGATTAGAATCGTTGGTCCTACTCTCATTTTGGCAGTGTCGTACTCGTGGCTTAGTTGAATTCCCATTTCTCTTCAAACATCTAGCTGACTCGATCAGGACCGGCAGAGCTGGTACCCATCGATTCCAGCGTTTTGTTCGCGTTTCCATTTTTCTGGAGGTCCACTCGATAGAAATCATGCTCTTCGCTGTTCTTCGAATCCGCGGCGTCAAACTGAAAGCCGGCTCGCAACAGAACGTTTGCGGAATCCTTGTTCCCTTTCTTTGTCCGACCAAGCAGTTTCCTGTATCCAGCGTCTCGAGCGAGACCTAACAGCTCAGTAGTCGTATTCGTCATACAGCCACGGTGCGATTCGCTGGCCCAATAACCGATTTCCGCATTATCCAGGTCTGACGACTTGATGTCTATCGCAGCGGCTACTTCTCCAGTGGAGCTTAAGAGCAGAAAGATGAACATCCTGTTTTCACTCCAACCTTTAGCTCCTATTTCAAAGAACTCTTTTGCCTTGTCCTCCGTGTAAGGCTTGTTCTCGAAAATATCCCGGAAGAGCCATGAATAGACTTTGCCCTCATTGCAGATGGAGGTGATTTGCTTTCTTCTATCCTCCGTGGGCTCAACCTCATCTATCCGCTTTAACACGTAGTTGTCACGAGTGAGGTGATTGCGAACTGGAATGGAGATCTTTTTCTGGAAGTGGGGCTTCATTTCTTTTTGTTAACCGCTAAGACTACACATGAGTGCTCGGAGCGGAGCGCAGAGTACGAATTATGTACGTTGTCTTGATGTGTTAACTTTCACTTGGATTGTTCAAATCCTTAAGAGGTTTTGCTACTCCTGAATACGTCCAATCATCTCCAGATTTCCTGTAGAATTTGCAGGATTCAAAGGTTCCCAGTTCATCTTCGATTATTTCAAGCGCTTCTTCCCTAGTATTAGCCTCAATTTTCCTTTCCAACGCGCTTCCATCTGTTTGATTGATTTCACATTTAAATATTGTTGCTTCACTTAATTTTGGCGATTGATGCCGCTCAACCTCACCAGCTGTTTCTTTTTTTGCTGGCCTTGCAGCAAGCGCCAGCAGGAAACCAATTGGTGTAAAGAGTAGAGCTAAAAAACCAACCCCTGGACGACCTTTCTCTAATCCTACTTTCAAACCAGCAAATCCAAGCAAAATCGGTCCCGCAAATACAAGCATCGCGGAAATGGCATCTGGCAAGTCATCCATGAAATTTACTATAGATCTGAGAATAGCTGATTCGGGCTCCGAGTATACCGGAACCGTGTTGGCGATGATAACGAGCGGTATCATATACGAAGCGTAAACGCAGACTGCGATGAGAGCAAATTTGTATCCTTTCAGCATCGGCTTCTTATCTATTTTTTCTGGAGGAGGTAGTATTTCACTATGTCCAATATCCAAATACGTTTGATAGCTACGCTTAAGGTCGGACTCGCTCTGGTATCGGTTGGCAGGATCGAGAGCGAAATAGTCTTTTTTCCAATCTTTGTATGTTTTCATAACGCGCTGCTGTCACGAGAGCGACCTTCTCGTCGCGTACCGAGCCTGCGAGACTCGAAGACATTGTGACAAGCTGATGGTTAGCTTTCAAAATTCTTCATCCAAACATAGAAAAGTAACTTCGATTCTATCCAAAAATAGCAGAATAAACCCACAATCCAGTATATCAATATTAAGACTCCTTTGTATTTTCTAGTTTTATAAAGATAAGCTGGAAGGAAAACCATGAAGAATATCAAGACCCAATCCGATGGAAAACTCGCCTTTCTTTTGTAAGAATCGCGAGCAACCCAGCAGGCGACGGGGAAAAATAAAAGCAGAGTATCTAGTTCTCCATTACGTGAGCCTTCTAACTCATAGTAGGCGTAATAAATGTCGCGTCCGCTTAGCAGTAATACGACCATAATAAACCAAGCGATAGGATTTAAGAAAAACTTCATTAAGGTCTTCACAAGAACGTCAAATCCACACGATGTCGGCTTCGGTTGAGGTTCCAAGTCTGTTGAGCTTGGTTCTCATGTGATCGTTGTGAAGGAGGCAGGGATTTGCCGCCATTGTGTGCGATGCCTTGTTAGCATAACTCTTCATCCTTCTGGGGCGATCTGAACTAGCACCACTTGGTGGCTTTTCTTTTCGAGGTATGCGATAAATCCCCCGATGAAGCCTGTGTCATGGGTGACAACTACAAGCTCGTGATCAATGTTTCGGAGTGTCTTTTGTTTGCCGTAGATCGTGTATTCTTTTTCGTATCGTATTGTCTTTAATTCTTTTGGCGTGACTATCCGGAAGTCAGTTCGGAACGGCTTATCGAAGAGCTCTGCTACTAGCTTGATTTTTTTCGTAGTTCCATTCGGAAGAGTCTGATCTGTTTCAATGTTCCTTAGGACTTCAAGTATCGCATCCTCGTCGATGTCTTTTGCTGTAGCAGATGAAACCAAGGTGAGGATTAGTAATACTGGAGTTATCCATTTCATTTTTGTTGCGAACGCAGAGGTCTCACGCGGAGGGGGCGCAGCCCCCGGAGTTGTGAGCACCGACTTGATCTGCAAGTTTTAGTTCAATTTTCGTTAGTTCACTATGCGGAAAAGACCACGACCAATGCTGATCATCGGTTTCTCCGTTTATAAAGTGTGAGTGGTACAAATCCTTCAATGCTTTCGTGATCTTCTGTGAAATAGCCAATCGACTAGAGTGAATCGCTAGAACCATTTCGTTTCGATGATCTTCGATAATCCAACTAGTGATTCCTTCTTCTTCTTGAAATATCCATTTTTCGTATTCAGGTTCTAGTGACCACTCTACGACTTCACGTCGACTGCCACCGAGGAATGCCAGAATGCGATAGGTCAAATGCTGGATTGAGTCACAAGGGGCATCCGAAGCGTGAATCTCATGATTTCCAATGCTGACAGGCAGCCAACCGTGCTCTGGCTTTCCAAACTTCAACTTTGGTATAGGTCTCATTGTTTCGCAGATCTATAAGTATACTTGATTTCTATCAAGTGTACTAAATTGTTCTTTTATTTCTTAAGTGGTTTGAGAACAAAGAGTTTCGCTTGCTGATCGTCTTAACCATAAATCAGATGTTTCTTGTTAAATTGTCATGCATTTCGGCTTGTCCGGCTGGATGTCAATATATGAATCTTTCTCTCAGTTTTATAAATCTCTTTAAGCCAATGGCTTTCCTCTTTCCATCTCCGCCAAGTTTTCGGGCGATTCTTGACATTTCGTCGATGGAAAGGGCCTGAGCGGACGGGAGCGCGAGGCGTTCGAAATCACGCTCTCGTAGTACTTGGGCTATTGCCGCAAGAGAGAATGGGAACCGGTGGGGGATCGCAAGACGGGGTGTCACTTCTACAAAGAGGTGGTGGATTCCAGGCGACCAGAGGATTCGCAGAAAAGGCAATGGGCGGCCGCTCTGAGTTGGTTTTTCGAATTTATAGAGCAAACGGACAAGGCGGGTCAAGAGATGAGAAGGGCGTTGCGGCGACGCCACGTGGCCTATCGCACTGAGGTGTCGTATCTGGCCACAACTATGACCTACACCCATGTGCTGAACCATCGAGCTGTTCCCTTAGTTAGTCAGCTCGACGCACTTTAGAATTGGAGGCTTCGTGGGCCAAAAGAAAATTGATTCGCGGCGGCTTCTTGGGTTTTACTGGATACATGAGCGATAAGCAGAATCCCATTGTGAAGGCGTCGTCGTCGGTGCCGGAAACCGTTGTTCCGGCTGGAAAGGGGACTAAGTTTCAGGTATTGATCAGCGATCAGGAGGCTCCCCATTTCGCTTTAAGGCGATTCGTCATGGAGCCCGGCGGCGGCATGCCCAACCACACGAACCTGGTGGAGCACGAACAGTATATCCTCAAGGGAGCCGCTCGCGTTGGCATTGGCGATGAAGTTTTCGAAGTGAAGCAGGGAGACGTGGTCTACATTCCGCAAGGCTCGCCTCATTGGTACGAAGCGGATGCCGAGCAGGGCTTCGAATTCCTCTGCATTGTGCCGAATCGGGAAGATCGGATCGAGATCGTCGTCGGCTGCTAGTTGAATAACGCTCTTTCGGAACTTCTCAGAAGTTCCGCTACAGCTGAATCCGTAGCGGAATCTCTGCAAGATTCCGACCCAAGTGGGCTGAGGGGACGTCTATGCGTGGAGGTGAAACCGTTTCGAGCGAAGCGACAAGAGCGGACGCTTAGTGAGCTGGACCTCTTCTGCTACCAGTAGAATTGAAAAATCTAAATCACGTTGGGGGAAGCCATCCTGCTCCCGCCTTGGCGGGATCGAGCGACTGAGGGAGCGTTGACCAGAAATTCTCAATTCCGTCTCCCCTTGGATTCGACCTAAATACCTCTCCCCATTTGCCGATGTTTTGATGCGGCGACAGCAGTTTAAGCTATGTATCTCGATGCGAAAAGAATAGCGATGGGCATTGCGGGACTAGCCATTGGAGGAATGGCCTGGTTCATGATGCAGTGGAAGAACGAGACGACGCGAAATCAGATCGAAGCCATCGAAGGGGGAGTGGCCTGGAATGAAGAGGCCATTGCCGGAGAAATGACTGCTTTCGCGAAGGCCCGAAGCGAGGCATCGGAGCTTTTGCTGCAGGGCGACTACAAAGCCGCTTCGCTCAAGATGTATCATGCCTATCCGAAGCTGGAGTCGTATCTAAACGTCCATGGTTATCGCGAGCTCGCGTCAGGCGGAACGGTCAAGGATTGGTTCGAGAAGGAAAAGGCCGAGATGAACAAAGTTCTGGCCAAGGCTTATCCTGGATTGATTGACGCCGTGTCCACTGGCGATCTCTCCTGGCGAGTCGCTCGCGACTTTTTCAATCACTTTCCTTTCGTATTCATAAATGAATACAAGCGAAAATACGCGACCGACAAGGCTGCCATCGCTGAAAGACGACTTTCTCAGGCCAAGGATTGGACCATTGTCTATGTTGGCGGATCGATGGGTAGCAGTGGGCCCTATGAAGAGGCGGTCCGCAAAGCTTTGAAGAGCAAGTGGCCAAGCGATTCCCGCCTAAAACTCGTTTTCGGGGGAACGATGAACAGCAAGGAGAAAAAGGCCGCGGCGTATGTGGCCAGTGTTTATCTTGAAGGCGAGGAAATCGTCTACCAGTTCGAGGACAAGCATGCCAATCGAGGTAGCGACCGCGCCTTGGAACGCGTCGTGGCGACCCTTGAGATAAAATCGCAGCAAGCTAATGCCAAACGCACGTCGTGGCATGACCTCCAGCCAATGAAAGTCCATCATGAGGCTCCGGAGGTGGTCACCTTTCGTTTCGAAAACGATAGGCAGATGGCTGATTTCTCGAGCGTCATTGAAAAACAACGGCAGGTCCTGCTCGACAAGTTGAACGCCGAAGTGGTGGAGAAGATTCCCGTTTTCGCCCTGAAGTGATTTGGCAAGCGGCGTTTCTTGACCAGGCTCTAAGGGTATAGCGGCAACATCCATGGATTTTCCATGCCCGACCCCTTGAGAGGAGTCGGGGTTGGAAAAACAACGCTTGCTAAGAATCTCCGCCCCTTGTCTTCTGGGATGTCGCCGTCCTTTGGAGACGGTGCCCGACAACCACTCCCCCTTTCATGTCCGATCTACCCCTCGCCGTCCTCTCTCTCATCGCCTTGGCTCCGATAGCGGTGGTGATGTTCTTCCTTGTTATTCTGCGCTGGCCGGCTAAGAAAGCCATGCCTCTGGCCTATGTGGTGACAGCGGCGCTCGCCTTCCTCGTTTGGAAAACGCCCGGCCTGCAAATCGCCGCGGCTTCCATTCATGGCGTCGTAACGGCCCTCAATATCCTTTTCATCGTTTTCGGAGCTATCCTGCTTTTGAATACGCTTAAGGCCTGCGGCGATATTTCGGCTATCCGCCAAGGTTTCGTGGACATCTCTCCAGATCGTCGCGTGCAGGCGATTATCATCGCCTGGCTGTTCGGCTGCTTTATCGAGGGGGCCGCGGGTTTCGGGGCTCCTGCCGCGATCGCCGCTCCCTTGCTTGTGGCGATCGGCTTTCCAGCCATGGCGTCCGTTGTCGTTGCTTTGATAATACAAAGCACTCCAGTCTCTTTCGGGGCGGTGGGGACGCCTATTCTGCTGGGAGTGAATACCGGCTTGTCTGGCCAGCCGCAAGTCATTGCCGTGGTCGAGAGCTTGGGTCTTAATCACGAGCAGTACCTTCACCTTATCGGCGCTACGGTCGCCCTGATCCATGCTATCGTGGGATCGTTCGTCCCGCTTGTAATGGTGAGCATCATGACGCGGTTCTTCGGGAAGAACAAATCGTTTCGCGAAGGGTTGGAGATCTGGAAATTCGCTCTCTTCGCCGGTCTGTCCTTTACCATTCCCTACGCGCTAGTGGCTCATTTGCTGGGTCCAGAATTTCCTTCGCTGATTGGCGGACTGGTCGGTCTGTTCATCGTCGTTACGGCTACTAAGGCAGGCTGGATGCAGCCCAAAAAGGTTTGGCAGTTTCCCGACGAAAAGGATTGGGAGGAAGAATGGAGCGGCGAGCTCCATGTGGATACCCATGATCACGGAAAGGTTTCGCGAGGGGCGTTTCTCAAGGCTTGGTCGCCCTATGTGATCGTAGCTGCTCTCCTGGTCCTCACTCGAACGGTGGATTCCATAAAGGGTCTGGTGCGAGCCGATGCCGTGACGATCAAGTGGACTAATATTCTGGATACGGGCATCAGCACTTCTTCGCAGCCGCTGTATTTGCCGGGCTTTATCTTTCTAGTGGCCATCGGCCTGTCCTACCTCATCTTCAAAATGAATGCGGAGATGATCAAGACTTCCTGGAAGGAGTCGATCCATACCATCTTAGGCGCGGCGAGCGCCCTCCTGTTCGCGGTGCCGATGGTGCAGGTCTTCATCAATTCCCAATCCGATGCTCTTGGCAAAATGCCGATCGTCCTCGCAGATGGCGTCTCGGTGGTATTCGGTTCGCTGTGGCCGCTGGTCGCGCCGACGATTGGGGCTTTGGGGGCCTTCATTGCCGGTAGCAACACCATTTCCAATATGATGTTCTCGCTTTTCCAGTTTGGCATGGCGGGAAAAATTGGAGCAACCGAGCACGTCGTGGTGGCCTTGCAAGCGGTGGGTGGAGCGGCTGGAAACATGATTTGCGTTCACAATGTCGTCGCCGCTTCGGCTACGGTCGGTCTATTGGGAAAAGAGGGAAGCGTCATTAGGAAAACACTACTGCCGATGGCTTGGTACGCCCTGTTTGCCGGATCGATCGGTTTGGTTCTGCTACATGGTATCGGACTGAACCTCGGAACGTTTCTGGTAATCGGTTTTGCCTGTCTAATGCTTTGGTTGATTACGCAAGGCATCCAGGCGGAAAAGACGGCGAGTTCGAGTGGTCAGTAAGCCATTTGCGGAAAATCAACAGATCGTGATGGCGGTCGTTGATCGACGCTTATTCCACTTGTGTTGACTTGTAGAACGATCCTCTAGGGCAGGAATTCCCTAGCGGTCTGCTTGAACTCCTCAACGGCATTCCTAGCCCAAGTCTCGTCCCGACCTTGCTCTTTGGCAAGGATGGCGGCGACGGCTGGAGCGGCTTCCATAGCCGCCTTGGCATCCTGAACGAGGATGCGCGTTCGACGGGAAAGCAGGTCCTCGATGGAGAGAGCCATCTCCTCCCTGATGCCGAATACGATTTCCGCTTTTTTGTAACTAAAGTCTGGATGCAGCTCTTCGTTTAATTCCGCATTGTCGCTGGCCAGCTTTTGCAGCTTGAGGGCGTCGCTGCCATACATTCGCCAGTTTTCGGGAATGGCTTCCCCATTGGATGAGGCTCCATGCAAGGCGAGGGCCCGAGTCTGGCATGGTTTAGTCACGAGGCCAGCCACTTCGATTGCCCGGTCGATGGTGTCCTGCCCCATTTTGCGAAAGGTTGTCCATTTGCCGCCAGCTATGGTGATCAGTCCCGTATTTGAAATCTGGATCGTGTGATCTCGAGAGAGGGCCGCGGTATTGCCACTGCTCTTGGGCGGCTTGACCAATGGACGAAGACCGGCGTAGACGCTTCGAATGTCCTTTCGATCGACACCCGTCTCAAGATAGCGTCGCGCGTTTTCCAGTATGAAATCGATTTCCTGATCAAGCGGCTTTGGATTAGGATCGATCTTATCCATTGGAGTGTCGGTGGTGCCGACTATCACGCTGTCTTTCCAGGGAATGGCGAAAAGCACGCGGCCGTCGCTGGTTTTCGGCACCATGATAGCGCTGTTGCCTGGAACGAACTTTTTAGGCAAGACGATATGGGCTCCCTGACTGGTTTGAATGATTTCGGGCGAAGCAGGGTCATCCAGCTGTCGTAGGCTATCGCTGAATACGCCAGTCGCGTTGATGACCGCCTTTGAATGGACACGGACGCTTTCCCCGCTTTCGATATCCGTCGCCTCGATACCCACGATTTTCCCGTTTTTCTTGATGAAGGCTTCCGCCTTGACGTAGTTGAGAGCGACGCCGCCTTGATCCCAAATAGACTGGGCTAGGGCAATGGTCATACGGGCATCGTCGAACTGCCCGTCGTAGTAGCGTACGCCTCCACGAAGGTTTTCCGTTTTAAGAGTAGGAATCGCTTCCAGGGCCTCCTGGCGAGAGAGGATGCTCGTCTTTTCTATGCCCAGCTTTCCCGCAAGGGCATCGTAGAAGGTTAACCCCGTACCGTAATAGAATTTCTCATACCAGTTGTAGCTGGGAATGATAAAGGACTGATCGTCAAACAGGTGAGGAGCGTTTTGCTTTAATAACCCTCTCTCCTTCAAGGCTCCTCTCACCAGAGAGAGATTCCCTTGCTTAAGATAACGCACGCCGCCGTGGACTAGCTTGGTGCTACGGCTTGAAGTGCCTTGAGCGAAGTCGGACCTCTCGATCAGCGCGGTTTTAAAGCCGCGAGCGGCCGCATCCAGGGCGCAGCCAAGACCGGTCGCTCCACCGCCGATGACTAGGATGTCCCAGATCTTCTCGCTGTTCAGTCTGTCTATAGCCGCGGATCGATTCATTGGCGGCTGCAACTAGATCAGAGCCTCCAAAGCGCGACAAGCGTTTCTTGCTCAAGCAATGCCTACTTGTTTCGGCTCGCCGCCAAACGACTGCCTAGCGAAAGAAAAGCGTCCGGTCGTTGTATTTGGCTCTCAACCGGTTGCTGATCCGAGCCTGAATCCGCGTTCTACGCGTCTGCCAGGAGCTCGACTTCGAATCTCCAAAAACCGGATACATGTAGGATACCGATTTTCTTTCCCCAGTATTTCCCAATTTTCCCATCTCCCTTGTCATGATTGCTAGTTTCTAAAGAGGGATTCTCGGAAAGGTCGATCATTAAATTGAGTTGGATTGATTCTGAAGCATTCTGAAGGGCTTTTTACCGGCTTTTAAACCAGAACCGATCCAAGCCTATCCTGGATGCCTACCAACGATATTCCTGGGGATCGAAGTTGGAAAACTCGCGTTGATAATAGGCGGTCACATGCTCGTCTGGCGGAACGATGGCGTCTATCCGTTTATGCTCTTCTTCGGTGATCGATATATTCAGCGCTTTCATGTAGGACTCGTATTGTGCCATGGTCCGCGGACCGATGATGGGACTGGTCACTCCTGGCTGATTCAAGACCCAGGCCGTTGAGAATTCAGCCAAACCCACGCCCTTGGCATCCGCGATCTCTTTTAAAGCGGCGGTGACATTCATGATCCGGTCGTTGCTTCTCATGGGCGTTTTCCAGTCCGTATCGTTCTCCTTGAATCGAGCGTCTTCAGGAGCGGGCTTGCCGATTTCGTACTTCCCGGAAAGCATGCCGCCGGCGAGAGGAGCGAAGGGGATGAGAGCTATTCCGTAGGTCTGGGCCAAAGGGATGAGCTCTCTTTCAACCCGTCGATCCAATAGACTGTAGGGATGCTGTTCGCAAACGAATCGATTGAGTCCCAATTCTTTGGATACCCAGAGCGATTCCATGAATTTCCATGGGAGAAAGAAGCTAGTGCCGATATAGCGGACTTTGCCGGCTCGAATCAGGTCGTCCAGAGCCCTGAGCGATTCGTCGATAGCGGTATCCGACCGAGGGCGGTGCAGTTGGTAGAGGTCGATATAGTCGGTCTGCAGCCGCTTCAGGCTGGCATCGCACTGCTGAATGATGTGTCTGCGGGAAATTCCCTGCATGTTGGGGTCGTCGTCCGCCATCGGACCATGAACCTTGGTGGCCAGGAAAAGGCGATCGCGCTTGCCGGTTCGCTTGATGCCTTCGCCAACCACTTCCTCGCTACGTCCACGCGTGTAGACGTTGGCCGTGTCGAAAAAGTTGATACCATCGTCGATCGATTTGGCGATGATTTCGTAGGAGTCTTCTGGCGACGTCCTGCTGCCGAAATTCATGCAGCCTATGCAAAGCGGGCTGACCTTGACCCCTGTTCTTCCAAAATTTCTGTATTCCATGTCGAGCGAAAGCGTTGTATGAGCTTTTAGGGTATGTAGAAGGCTTTGGGTCGCGTCAAGCTAGGCGCAGAACGATATCCCTCCATCTTTTGAAGCCGCTTCCGAATATTTTATTCGAAGCGTTTCGTGTAGGGGCAGGGCAATGACGCGCCGAATAGCGATCCTGAATTCTCGAAGCCGAGAGAACGATACACTTCGTAAGACGGGTTCCCGGTTTCCGCGCAAATGACGATGTTCGGATTGCCCCCTTTTTCGAGGAGGTGATCGATGGCTTTGTAGAGCAGGTTCGAGCAGATCGCTCTTCTGCGAAAATCGGGATGGGTCTCGACGTCTTGAAATCTGGCGAGCGAGCGATCCGCGTTGAAATAAAGTCCCAGATCGCCGACCAGCTTTGCCCCGTTGAAGGCTCCCCACCAATCTCCATTTCCTCCTTCGCTAAGTTCTCGAAAGCTTTGGAACTTCCTTTCCAGGAATTCAAGGTAGGCTGGATTGTCGCCTTCTCCGAAAACCAACAGCTGTAATTCGACGACTGCCTTCCAGTCGGAATCGCTCTCGATGGTTCTTATGTCGATTTCCGCCGAAGTGGGGCGAGGAACGTTTAGTTTCCCAAGTTCCAACACTCTGTGGTTCGCTATGGAGAATCGGTTTTCCTTGAACGCTTCAATATCGCCTAGTTCGCTGGAATCCCAACCAAAGGTCACGTGGTTGAAATCGGGGCCAAATTCGAGATCGAAAGCAGTGAGCCAGGAATTGAAATCCCCGCTTGCGGGAGCAGTCTTATAAAGTAGAAGATTGCCCCAATGGTAGGTGGGATTGCTAGGCGTTCGAATTACGTAGTAGTCTTTCTTCTCTTCGATTTGCCCGCTTAGCTGATGGATCATGCACTCCGTGCGGTACCCTAGATTTTCAATCTCCCTCATACTTTCCCCTTCATTGTGTATCAGCTATTCCACGTCAATAGCAGTGTGGTAACGATAGACAGTGACGATTTCGTTTTCGTCCCGCGTTTCAAGAATAATGTGACTCCGACTTCCGATAAACGTCGCTAGGAAGGCGCCGCTATGTCTTGGATGTATCCACGTTCTCGATCGCAATCTTCTCAGCAGGCACTGGAACTTCGAAGACTTTCAATTGATTCGATCCAGGGATCTTTCCAATCGGGAGAAAGCGCGGGCTCTACTCTCCGGATCTTGTATGGACTCCGCCAGTTTTAGAAAGCCGGCCGGGTCCTGTTTGATCTGCCTTTCCTGATGCATGAGATTTTCGATCGTCGCGTTCCGTAGCGAACTATCCTTGATGTTCGAAACCCAGTTTAAGGCTCCCTTGCTGTCTAAATGGAGCCAGTCGTTGGTCAAGTTGTTCAGAATCCCCTTGCGGTTTTGAAAGTCGCCTCCGCTGGCGAAATAGTTCGCTGCGGATTCGATATCCAGGTGAGCCCAGCTGCGAGCAACTGAATAGGCTATGTCCGAGCGTGTCCGCTGTTCAAGGTTGGTTTGCTGCTCTAGCAGACGAATTGCCGCTTCCGGATCCTGATTGCCAATGCGATTAAACGTTCCCGTTATAATATCGTTTCTGGTCTGCAAATCCTGGATGGAATTCGCGTATTCGATGGCCGCATTCGGATCTCCATGGGAAACGAGAGTATCGCCAATCGTTCTTTCGTAAGCGCGGCGGGTTTTCCCTTCGGGAAGACTTTGAGCGAAGGCGCTCGCTCCTTCCATGTCCTGCCTTATCCAGGGACCAACCATTTGCTGTATGGCAAGTTCCCGTGTATTCGAATCTTCGTGACTGGCGGCCCAATCCACCAGTTCGTCGAAGCGATCCATTGGCCAGTTGCTCGCCACTTGCGAAAGAGCTTGCTGCAGGTTGTGCGGATTTTCGATCACTTTCAAAGCCTCGAGAGCGTCTTCCGGACTATTCTTCGTTTTGGCTCGAATGGCGTTGACCATCACCTTCTCGTACTCGTTTTGAGGAAGGTTCTTCTCCGACCAATCCAAAGCGGCGTCCGCGTCTTCCCTGAGCCATCTTTGGGCGACGCGAATCATGATTTGATCTTTGGCGAAGGAGTCGGGCAACTGCTCTGCCAGAGGCAGGAATTCCTTTCCGAACTGGAATCGACTGGCGATGCGAATCATGTAATCGGAGTCGCCGATGTCGCCAAATTCTCCCTCAATCATGGCGATGGCCTCATCGGGATTCGCCTTAAGAGCCTTGCTGAGGGCGTTTCCAACGATCCTTCCGCTAAGATCGTTGAACTCGTCAAACATATGCAGAGACGCTGAAAGAGCCTCTGCCGGATGATCGTTTGCCCAGCTCGAAATCACATAGCTTATGGCTTGCCCTTGGACTTGAGGGCTATCGATCAGGCTTGCCAGTTCGAGAGCGGTGTTGGGGTCTTCCTTGGCAAGCTCGCCTAGCATACGTCCCAGATTTCGGTTACGGTTGCCCTCCCAATCTCGATTGGCGATGGCTTCTCTGACTGTTTCTACGGTCACTTTTCCGAGGGGTTCCCGGCTGGAAAAATCGTATTTGCTTTTCAATAACTCGTTTATAGTCGCGTGCAGATTCGTATCGCCCTGATTTCGGGCTTCGTTTCGCAGGGCCACGTATCCATTCATCATACTGTAAGGAGATTCGCTAATTCGCTCTAGGAACCGACTCGCCTGATCCAACGACTTCCAGGCCATGGCGCTGACGATAATGGGAATGGAGCGCTCGATCGCATCGTTGGACGGGCTTTCATTGACGTAGGCAATGATGCCTTCCGGATCCTCATTCGCCCAGCGATACAACAGCACATGGAGCACTTCATCCCAAAACTTGTCTCCAGCTTTCAGTATCATTCGATCCGCTACAGTCTTGAAATCCGTTAACGAGATGCGCCCCACTGCATCATAGATCGGCAATTGGTCGATGATTGCCAGGGGATGGTCTTTTCTCGCTTCAAGAAGATCGTAGAAAGCCTCGATCGATAGGGTTGATCGCTGTTCCAGGAATCCGAATACATCGTCGGAAATCCTCTCCAAGTCGTCTTCTTGATCGGTATCGATAGGCAGCGTTAAATAGGAACTTTCCTGCCCTAGTTCTGATAAGGATAGACCTTTGCCGGTTCTGCTTGTCTGCCAGCCCAGAATGAAGCCGATTCCCGCGAGCGAGGCTACGATCAGAATTGGTAGTTTCATGGTCCTGCCTCGTTTCGCCTTTCCATTTGGCTTCTATATCGACTCAAAGTCGCTTCAGCCTGCTCTCTGGTTTGGGGATCGCCAATCAGGCTAACGAGACTCTGGGTTTTATCCGGATCGCGCATGGCGAAATTCCAATTACTAGCCAGCGATTTAAGGATGGCGTCTCGATCCTCTGCGCGCTCGAAGGTATCGATTCGAGCGATCAGAGCTTCAGGGTTTTGGTGGGCCATGTTTTGCGAAATCGAGGTCAGAGCTTTAATTCTAATATCCTGGCTCTCGATTCCTTGGAAATACTCGAGCGTTCCATCCAGGTCGTCGGACGACCATTGTCCGGCTATGCTCTGTACGAGATATCCAACGCGTTCGTCATCGTGGAAGATTTCGATGGCGGAACTGATTGCTCCTCGAGGATCCGATCGAGCCCATTGAGAGAACGCGTTTCGAGCGACGTTCATCGACGCGTTCTTGTCTTCGATCTGAATCGCGTATTCGATGGCTTTAATCGGGTCGACGCTGCTCAAGCTGTTCCCAATGGCGGACTGGAATTCGTTTTTCATCTCGCCTGGCGGCAAAGCGTCCGCAAAAAGTCGAGCCCCTTCCGAATCGGTATTCGCCCAATGATGACTAACCGCTTGTAGTCCTGATTCCATGACAGCTCGATCTTCGATTTTCAACGCCCAGTCCACAAACTCCATCAGATTGTTTCGTCCCCAGGATCGGGCTAGCTGCTGCATGCTGGAGATTTGGAGCTCCTTGGTTTCCAGCCTGTTCCAAAGCGCCATTACTCCCTCGGCGCCTTGGTCGCGATAAGCGGAATCCATCATTGTCGGGATATAAGTCTGGACCTCCGAGCTTGGCAGGGAAGTGTTCATCCAATCCAGAGCCCCTTGCCAATCCAGATTCGCCAGGCGATCGATCTGGTTGCGGATTTTCTGTTCCCTCATCCTCGAGGCGGGGAGTTTTTCGAATTCCGCTACCAGTTGCTTGAGCTGTTCAGATCCAGCTCTGTGAAAGGACAGGTTGCGCAACACGCCAAGGAAATCTCCCTGACCCATGTTGTTCTTCATCCAGTTAAAGGTTTCGAGGGTTTCTTCGCCACGCGTTCGGCTGGCCAGCGTTCGCATGGCGTCTTGCATATCGTTTTTCGAGATGGAGCCGGATTCGAAAAGCGTCTTGAAATTCGAAAGACCGTCTACCGGATTCGACCAACGCATCGAAGCCAGTCGTTTAAGCGTACGAGATCTTGCCAAGGGATCGGGTATTTGAGCTAGCCAGTCGATCGCCGCTGATGGGTCTTGCCTGAATTGAGCATTGAGCACGCTGTTAAACTGATTGATATCGGTCCTCCACAACTCGGCCTTCAACGCCTCTTCCATGGTTGTGATCTCCAAATTTCCACTACTGCCTCGCATTAGAGCATCGAGTCTCGGATCGCCTATGCCTCGAAAGGCTCCAAAGGCTCTTCGCTTGACTTGATCTGGTAGGCGATTGGCGTAGGCGTACGCTTCTTTGTAGTCCGCTTGAGCCCAGTAGCGAAAGGCTAGCGGGACTAGTGTCATAACCCGTCGGTCGCTCGATCTCGTTTTAAAATAGCTGAAAACCTCTCTAGGCTCGATGGTTATCCATTTTATGAGGACAATTAGTTTTAGAATGCTCCACTGGCCTCCACTCGAATCGAGCATCTGGTCCAATAGCGACTCGAACTGACTGGGAGCGAGCCTATCCACCAACGCGATAGTGTAGTAGTGCGACTTGAAGGTGTCCCGTGTGGCATGGGCCTTGGCAATCAGGTCGAAGCAGGCGTATGCGTCTAGCTGATTCGACGCGATTTGCGCTTCATTGTCGGACTCTGGCGATTCGAAGCTTGCTTCAGTCGATTGTTCCAGTGTATCCAGTTTTTGGTCACTATCAAAGAAGCGACCAACCGCAAAGCCCGCTGCTACAACAAGAAGGCTTAAGGTCAGGGTATAAATTTTATAACGGCTAGTCTGTATTCCAGTCGACGCTCTCACACCTCGCACATCATAATCCACTCACAGTAGTTCCACCGATTGTATGGATGCCGTAGCAGGCCAGATGTTCCAAGCTTTTTTCAGTAGGATAGCCAACTTTACTAGAGTTTGATATTGACCCTATTTCCCAAGTAACCAATGGACTGGTTTAAACCTGAGGGCGTGCTCTGCGGCGCCGCTTCCAAAAGGTAAGAACAATTATTTTGGGAACACTAAGATGGATGAGGATTTGCATTTAAGTTTGGAATCGCTCTATGCAGGACTGGACGAAATCAGAGAGTCGCCAAAAGATAAAGGCGTCGTTAACCTGGTGTTGCGTCGGCCTTCCAAGGGCGAACGAGAGATTCTGGAAGAAGCTGAAATCGATCTCGAAGAAGGCGTAGTCGGAGATTGCTGGAAGGAACGAGGGAGTCGAATGACGAAGGATGGATCCGCTCATCCCGAGATGCAGATAGCTGTAGCCAATTCCCGCGCCGTGGCTTTGGTCGCTCAGAGGGAAGACCGATGGGCCTTGGCGGGCGATCAGCTCTATCTGAATTTCGATATAAGCGAAAGCAATACGCCCGCTGGAACGCGACTGGCCATTGGATCCGCTGTCCTAGAGGTGACACCCGTTCCGCACAATGGGTGTTCACTGTTCGCCCAACGATTCGGCAATGACGCCATGAAGTTCGTCAATTCGCCTGAAGGCAAGGAACTGCATCTACGTGGCGTGAACACCAAGGTTGTCCAGCCTGGCCGTATTCGGAATGGCGATACGGTAGAGAAGGTGTAGGGCATTGTCAGGGTTCGTATTCTAGTTGCATTTGGTAGGGACGACTGGTTCCGCCTTTGTCTAGGCTGCGGCGTGACGCGTCAGTCGTCCTTCTTTTTTTGGATGACTCAGCGAGTCATCCCTACCTGAAGTCGCCTACGGCCTGAGAAGCTGTAGGCGTTCCAAGCCGATATATCGGGATTCAGCGAGAGGCGGCTCTGCCTCGGCTATCGCCTTACTTCATGTATTTGACCTTGGTGAGGCCCTGGTTTTTAAGGAACTCGTAGCCGAAACCTTGCTTGGTCGAGAGCATTCCGAGGACGATGTGTTCGGGGCCAACCCAGGTATGTCCAAGTTCTTTGGCTTCGGTGGTGGACTGCTTGAGAGCGAGCGAGGCGTTTTTAGTCAGCTCAAGCGTTTTGGTTCTCATCTCCAGATCGCGATCCATTTGGGCGATGAGTTCGTCGCGTATTACATTGGGCTCTAGGCCTAGTTCCGAGAAGAGCTTGAAGGCAACCGATTTGGGAGAGTAGAGAACGGACAAGAGAATGTGCTCCTGGCCAACGTAGGAGTGGCCGAAATCGATCGCGAATTCACGAGCCTTCACCAGAGCCTGAATAGCGTTGCCAGTGAAATTCTTCGAATGCGACTTCACCTTGTTGAGCCAGCCTTCCACCCCATCTCTTCGGCCTGCGGTTTGAGACGCGGTTTCCGCCTCCAGAAAGTTCGCCAGCTCCCGTTCCGATATGAGCCACTTCCTTCCAATCTGAAGGCCGGGTAGGCGACCGTCCTTCAGAAACTTATAAACCGTGTTTTTCTCCAAACCCAGTTTGTCCGCGACCCACTCCGGGTCTTTGTAATCAAGAAAGGGCTGCTCTTGGGGCATGCTCTAGCAAGAGAAGCCGCCCGAGCTTGTGTCAACTAAATAGGCTAAAATGGCAAAGAATGCCCTAAAGTGGCTAGCGATTTACAGATTCGATCAGGACCAAGGACGGGAAAGAGGAGGCTTTCTCTCCTCAATTGTTTGCTTCCGAATTGAAGCGATGACACTGGTCGAGCGTCTGCTTGATGTCTTCGAGTCGACAGGGCTTTTCCAGTCTGGCGTGCGAAAGCTGATCCGCTCTTTCTAGCAAGCTCTTCTCTGCGCAGCCGGATAACACGATTCGCATCAAATCCGGGTATTCATCCTTTGCATACTCCAGAAGACTTAGCCCATTGAAATTGGGCATGCGTAAATCCGTTACCAGTAGGTCGCAGGCCCATTCATTCAGTACCTGCTTCGCCTCTTCGCCATCTTTAGCCGTCCGCGATTCCCAGCTCTCGTCCGCGTTTTCGAGAAGGGATTCGAAAATGCTTAGATTGTGTTCTTCATCATCGACAAAAAGGACTTTCGGCATGGCGGACTAGGAGCATGAGGTTCAACTTTAGGAGACTGCTTTAGAACGGCTGCCAGCCGCTTGGGTTTACGAGGAAATGCGAACTAATTCCCTCTATCCGTTTGTGCGTAAATCGCGCCCCCCTACCGATTATCTCTTACTCGAAAGGAAGCTCTTCACCTAGTACCAATCGGTCTCCGGCGTCGGAGAGTTCGAAAAAGCGAGCCCTTTCCTCCGAGTTTCGATTGGGCTGATGCAGCGAAAGCATGAGTTTTCCATCGAAGGTTTTGAAAATCATGCCATGGCCGCCATCCTTCTTGAAAAGCGGTTCCTCGATTTGCTTCCAGGGGCCTTTGATACTTCCGGATTCCGAATAGGCCATACCAACCGCGTAGCGTTGGATGCCGAAGCTCGACCAGATCATAAGAAGTCGGTCGGCTTTGGTGCGATAGATGAAGGGGCCATCGGTCACCCATCCGTGGCTTCGCTCTTCGACCGGTCTGGTTCCCACTTCCCTCAGGCTTCGAGACCAAGAAGCCTCGGTGGCGTAAAAAAGGAGCTCGGGTTGGGTAACGACGCTGGAAAGATCGGGTGTCAGTTGAACCAAATCCATGCTCCCGTCCACGATTTGCCACCATTCGTGGCAGAAAATCATGTAGGGGACACCGTCTTCTTCCCAAAGGGTGCCGTCCAATGACATCCAGTCCTGCGGCGTATGCGGGACGTTGGAGAAAGGCTTGAAAGGACCATCCGGACCATCCGCCACCATGATCTGGGTAGCCCGCTTTATGTTTGGTCTGCGCTTGGGAGGGGTAGGGAGTGGGTTGTTCGAGGCGAAGGTTGCGAACAGGTAGTATTTCCCTTTGTATTCATGAACTTCCGGAGCCCAGATGGCGTCGGGTCCCCAAAAGCCGTCTGCGGTTTCGTAAACCGTAATCGGATCCTCCCAGCGTTGAAGGTCTTTGGACCGGTAGGCTCCGACGCCTCTCACTCGCTCCCCGTCTTCTCGGGTGACCATCATCGATGCGTAGATGTAGTAGGTTTTCGAAGGTTCGTGAGCTACTACGAATGGATCGCGTATCCGAATTTCGGATCGCTTTCTCAGATTGTCTGAAGACTGATCAGCTAGCGCCATGCAAGGCAGGTTAAGAATGGCGAGGAAGGCTAGCTGCGAGGGTTTTATCATGGTCCTGAATCCGAATGCGCATTCGAAATGCGGGCAAGTGAAATAGTAGTTCGCTTCCAAAAGAAAATGGATTGCGAAGAATTCGGATTACTCTCCAATAGGCGGCATGGGAAAAGCGATTACCGATACCGATCCTGAACTTTTCAAGTATCTGCTGGATAATTCGCTTCGCGATACCGATCTCAAAAAACGGCTTCGTGAGGAAACCGCGAATATGCCTGAGGGCGGAATGCAGATCACGCCAGAACAAGGGCAGCTGATGGCTTTGCTGGTAAGATTGATCGGCGCCCGCAAGACTCTGGAAGTGGGCACCTTTACCGGCTACAGCGCCCTTTGCGTAGCCGAGGCTCTTCCCGAAGATGGCAAGCTAGTGGCTTGCGATATCAGCGATGCTTGGACCCGAATCGGCCAATCCTACTGGAAGGAGGCTGGAGTGGAAGGCAAGATAGACTTGCGGATCGGTCCGGCTATCGAAACTTTGGATACGCTTCTAGAGCAAGGGGAGGCTGGCGCATTCGATTTCGCTTTTCTCGATGCCGATAAAACGGGATACGATGCCTATTACGAAAGGGCCTTGCAGCTTCTCCGGACTGGGGGACTCGTTGCGGTGGACAATGTGCTGTGGGGCGGTCGTGTTACCGACCCGAATAGTGACGACGAAGACACCTTGGCGATTCGAGCGCTCAACGAAAAGATACGTGACGACCAACGCGTCGATGCGAGTATGCTAATGGTTGGCGATGGCTTGTATCTGGCTCGGAAGCGCTAGCTTCAACGATTGCTCGATCCATTCGATTGTCAAAAGAGTCAGCCAGGTTTCATTCTTTGAACCGACTGTCTTTCAAGGGATTGATTTCTAGGCCTTTTTCTCTGGCCAGTTGTCAGATGACTTCCTTGATTCTGAGGTCGAAATCCATTTATGAGCCTCGATTCCTCTCCCGCTATTCGCCCTCCTTTTTCATCAACAGGTTACCCCAATCCGTTTCCTGATTTTCCATTTGGGGCGGTCTATTTTCGCAAGTCCTACCCGCCCAAAGAGGATTGGGAGCGGGATTACAAAGTGGCGGCTGAGGATGGGTACACGGTTTTTCGACATTGGTTCATTTGGTCCGCTATCGAAGTTAAGGAAGGCGTGTATGACTGGAGCGACTACGATGCTCAGCTCGACCTAGCGGCTAAATATGGGATCAAGACGGTGATTGCCGACATGCTTGTCGTCTCTCCTGAATGGCTGGCTCGCCGTTATGAAAATATGCGGAAAATTGATCGAGACGGATCGGTTATGGACGTCAACATGCACGTGAGTTGCGCGGTGGGCGGCGTCCATCACCTCTCCTTGGACTATCCAGAGATCAAGGAGCGAGCGGGGGCTTTTTTGACGGCCATGGTGGAGCGATACAAGGATCATCCTGGCCTAGGCGGCTACGATATCATGAACGAGTGCAACGTCCCGCCTTGCTATGGCGAAGGAACCGCTTGCAAGTTCAGAGTGTGGTTGAAAGATAAATACGGCGACTTGAAGACATTGGGCGATGCCTGGTTTCGACATAGCATCGGAGAATGGGAAAACATAAAAGCTCCGACGCACTTAGGAGCCTATCCGGACGTTCTCGATTGGCATGAGTTTCATCTCGATCGCTCCTACGATATGATGCGTTGGCGATTCAATTTGATTCGTGAACTGGACCCTAGTCATCCGATAACCGCTCACGGTATCGCGAAGACCTTCGATAGGGCCGCTCCGAGCGCGGGCGACGATTGGCGGGCGGCTGCGGAAGTGGAAAGCTTCGGCTTGACCTGGGGTTCCTGTCGCCATGGAGACGAGCCTTGGAAGCAGTTTCATGCCATGGATCTGGTTAGAGCTGCTTGTCGAGGAAAGCCATTCTGGCATGCGGAGTCCTACGCAGGTCCGCTTTGGATGGCGAACAACGTCATTGGAAAGCCTCGGAACGAAGGTCGAATCGCGGCTCCTGACGATATTCGTTACTGGCATCTGGCTGCCTACATGGCGGGAGCTAGTGGCTCAATGTACTTAAGGTGGAGGCCGCTCTTGAATGGGCCTTTATTCGGGGCTTTTGGTCCTTACGATTTGGATGGATCGCGTACCGAGAGATCGGAAATGTCGTCTAAAGTCGCAAAATGGGTGGCGGCTTCCGAGCAAAAAGAGCTTTGGCAAGCTCGACCCATCAAGGGGGACATTGCCATTGTTTATGTCCCGGAGTCTCAGATTTTCACCTACGCTCTTCGCAATGGCGAAACGGAATTCTACTCGAAGTCGATGCAAGGCGCGTATCAAGGTTTCTTTGACAACCATATTCAAGCGGATTGGACGCATATTGACGACCTAGAAGATTATGCGGCTGTTTATTTGCCATTTCCAGCCATGCTGAAGCAGTCGAGCGCGGATAAGCTCAGACGCTATGTCGAAAATGGAGGCACGCTTATTTCCGAAGGGTGTCCGGGCTATTTTGGCGATGGCGGTCGCGTTGGTGTCACTCAGCCGAATCTAGGTCTCGATGAAGTCTTCGGGGCGCGCGAAAGCTATGTCGAGTTTACGCCCGATCTCCTGACGGACTTTGCATTCGAGGCAGATGGCGTGTCTACTTGGGGTGGCCTCTTCTTTCAAGCGTATGAACCGACTTCGGGAGAAGAGAAGGGAAAATATGAAGATGGTCGCATTGCAGTGGTGGATCATGCTTTCGGTAAAGGGCGTACTCGTTTATTGGGTACGATGTGTGGATATGGTTATGATTCGCATCCCGATAACCGTAACCCATCCTTTTGGGCTGAGCTACTGAAATTCGCCTCGATCGAGCCTCATGTCACCTGCAGCGATTCTCGACTACAGGTCCGATTGCACCAAGGCGATTCGGGTGTTTTCCTCTGGATTGCCAACCCGAGTCGCGAGAATATTGCAGGAACGGTCGAGTTGAATAAACGGTTTGGATCGTTCGACGCTGCTGAAATAAAGTGGGGTGGCGAGGTTTCCATGGATGATAGCTCTTTCTTCGTCAATGCGCCTGCCAGAGATGTCACCATTGCCAAGCTTGTGAGTTGAAACATTTCTCTTCTACGAGGAGATTAGAAACACGAGAAGGAAAACGCTTCGCAACGTCCAAAGCCAAGTGCGGACCCAGTTGCTGAAAATGAGCTGCCTTAATGTCCCTGGGTCGTACTTGGATTGAAGCTTTGCATGCAGTGGAACTTGAACGGCGAAAGTGGAAATCCAAATCAGGACGATTAGCATAAGGCCGAGCGTCACGAGATTGACTTTGAGTAGCGTAGCCAGAAGATAGATACCCGTAAAAAGCTCCAAGGTCATAATCGGGATTGCTACGTATCCCGTTAGTCTAGCGTGTCGCCTGGCATGCTCTGAGAACCAGCGGCGTTCGTAAGCTTCCATGAGAGGATAATGGACGATTTGCACGAACCAAATGAGGCCGGTCATGGCAAAAGTAGACCAAGCATGTATCCAGAGAGCCACGGCGCTATTTCAGTGATCTAAAGGCTGCGAGAGCTTTTTCTCTCGCTTCCGCATGATCTACGATTGGCATCGGGTAGCTTTTTCCCAGTGCGATCTTCGCAGCCTCTAAAGTGGAAGTGTCAGCTGTCCATGGACTGAAAAGATGCTTCAAGGACAATTCTTTCAGCTCAGGGACCCAACGTTTTGTGTAGCTTCCGTTTGGATCGAATTTCTGTCCTTGAGTAATGGGATTGAAGATACGGAAATAGGGAGAGGCGTCCGCTCCACACCCAGCCGTCCATTGCCATCCTTGCGTATTGTTGGCGAGATCCGCATCTACCAAAGTGTCCCAAAACCACGCCGCTCCGTCCTGCCAAGGCTGGAGCAAGTGTTTGACGAGGAAAGATGCAGTGATCATGCGGACTCGATTGTGCATCCAACCCGTTTCCCAAAGCTGGCGCATGCCGGCATCGACAATCGGATATCCCGTTTCGCCTTTCTGCCAGGCTTTTAGAAAACTCTTGTTGCGGCGCCATGGGAATTCTTGAAACTTAGACCGCAGCGGAAGTTCGGGTGTATCCGGAAAGTGGTAGAGAAGGTGATGGGAAAACTCTCTCCAGCCGATCTCGGTGAGAAATACCTGAGGGTTTTCCAGATTGAGCAACTTAGCGTCGGCGATCTTCGCGTAGATCTCTCTAGGACCGATTTGCCCGAAATGCAGGTAAGGGGAAAGCGAAGAGGTGCCATCGAGATCAGGGCGATTCCGTTTCTCGCTGTAACTTCTCGCCTTCGCTTCAGTAAAACGGTCCAGGAATTCGATGGCGCCGCTTCGATTCGGCTTCCAGCGGCAGGAGAACTCCGCATCCCAAGGGATTTCTGGCAGTAATGACCAATCTTCGAGTCGTTCCGAAGCCGGCCAAGTCCTTGGAGTTTTCAGCGTCTTTAGGCTTGCTTGCTCTGGAGCGCTTATCGGTCTTTGTCTACAATGTTCCCAGTACCGTGTGAAAACCTGAAAGGGCTTGCCTGCCTTGTTTTGAATCTCGTGCGGCTCGAACAGGAGAGAGGCGTTGAAGCTCTTGGCCGCTATTCCATTTTGCTTGAGATCGGCTTTAATCCGCTTGTCCCGTTCTACAATCGATGGCTCGTAGCGACGATTCCAATACACATGATCGGCCTTGGATTCGTTGACCAGAGACTTGAGACATTCAAGACTCGAACCCTTCCTAAGAATCAAACGGGAGCCGAGGGCCTTTAATTCTTTTGCAAGATCAGTGAGAGCATGATGCAGCCACCATCTGCTCGCTCCTCCCGGAAAAGCAGGACCTTCGCCATTCTCGTCCTGTATGAAAACAGGAATTACAGAGCATTTACGTCTGATGGCTGCAACCATTGCCGGATTGTCTTCAATCCGCAGATCCTTGCGAAACCACACGACGGTAGTTCCATCCATGCCTTTATAGAGCTTGGGCTTGTTCTTGCCGTAGAAGCGCTTTGCCTAGCTTGCGAGTCGTCGGATGTTCACCAAGCCATATGGCGAAGTAGGCTTTCGCAAAATCGAACCCCTCAATGACGGTCTTCGGATCTCCATTCAATAGCAGTTGAGTCCCTTTTTCAGGATCGTACGCGAGTGTGTATTTGTCTCCCTTGGACACGTCTTGATAAACGTCATTAATCGTGTTGATTCTCTGGTCAAGGTTCTCAAGCGTTTCATCGGGGTGCAAGTCTTTCAGAATGTTGTTGGCGCTGTTGATAAGCTGATCGCGTTTGAACGGTCGATGGTAGTGCAGACTCAAGGAGAATTTAAACTCCCCAGGGAATTGCTCAGCGGAGTATCCTTCCTCCAAGTACAGTACGGCGTCGAAAGCCTTGAAAAGGTTTAGAAATCGGAATGTGGTTTCTCCCGATTTAATCAGTCGCGTTTGGTCATCGTCAAGGGCGTCTGGAAAGGATGTCTCCGCCCAAGACGGCATGGCGACGAAGCAAAGAAAAAAGGCTGCAAAGACTTTGTTCATCGAGAGGTTAGGCTTATGATTCGAATTCGATCGAGTGCCCAGATTGCCGGGTAAAGAATGTCGCATTCGAACCATCGAGTAGCGAAGTTCGCTCGATTCGGATAGCGATGGTGGTTGTTTTGAAACGTTTCTCCCAGAAAAAGCAGGTCCCAGAAGAAAGTGTTTTTCGAATGATCCCCTGTAGTGTAGTTGCGATATCCATACTTGTGACCACACCAGTTGACGAAGGCTCCATGAATGGGGCCCATCAGGAAGTGGACTGGCAGAAGGGCGCACCACCAAATGGATGGAGCGAAGGCGACGTAGACCAGGGTGTAAAGTCCTCCGAAGCCTATCCGTACCAAGAGGCTATTTCCCAATCCATCTATAAGAGGCCAGGTATTCAAGTTTTGGACATGTGTCGAGGTGCTCTGCCTGCGTCCCAGTCGAAAGTCCATATAGACGCGGAAGGTATTGAGCATCATGTTGTAGAGATCCTTGAAGAAATGGGGAGAGTGAGGATCGTCCTCTGTGTCGCTATGCATATGATGCTCCATGTGAAGCTGGGCGTACGCTTTCGGATGGAGAAACGAGGATCCCTGAGCTAGAAAGGTGAACAAATAGAAGAACCTTTCCCAGAACGGGCTCATTTTAAACATTCCATGAGACATGTAGCGATGCAGAAAAAAGCTCTGCGCAAAAGCGCTCGCGTACCAATGGACTACGAAAAAGGTGAGTATAATGTACATCGTTCCCTCTTGATTTCTATCAGCCCTCGCGCTTGGCGAAAAGATAATGGGATACTCCCCATTCGCTTCCCTTTTTGTATCCAAAAAGCTCGGCGCAAGCCAGGAAGAAAAGCCTCCAGCGCCACATCCATTTGTGCGCCACGTCTTCGCCATAGCATTCTTCGAAAACCTTTCTTATGCTTTCCTCGTTTCGGTTCATGTTCTGCAGCCAAGCCTCGCTCGTCTTCTGATAGTGGACTCCATTCAGTTTCCAGGATTCGATCGCTTCCAGATTTCGGTTGAAGCTGGGAAGCAAGGAATGGGAGGGCATGATGCCGCCGGTGAAAAAGTGCTTGGCCATCCATTCGTTCTGGTTGGCATCGTCGTACTCGTAGGCGTATTTGCCATGCGAGAAAACATGAGCGAATAGCTTTCCATCATCTTTCAGCCATGAACTCACGCGCGAAAAGAGGGAATCGTAGTTCCGCATATGCTCGAGCATTTCGATGGATACGATTCGATCGAATCGTAAGTTTGGATCGAATGTATTCATGTCGGCCGTTATTATGTCGAGATTCACCAGACCACGCTTTCGGGCCTGCTGCCTGATGAAATCTCCCTGTATTCGAGAATTGGAAACAGACGTTATGGCTGCGTTCGGATAGCGTTTTGCAGCCCAAAGAGAAAACGATCCCCATCCGCAACCCATATCGAGGATGTCCATCCCGTCTTTCAAATCCGCTCTCAGTCCAATTTGATTTAGCGAGTGAGATTCGGCTTCAGCTAGGCTGTCGCATCCTTCAGGCCAATAGCATGAACTGTACTTGAGTTGAGGTCCCAACACGAGCTGAAAAAATTCGGTTGGCAGCTCATAGTGCTGCTCGTTCGCTTTTGCTGTATCCTTAGCGATTGGGGCGATGGCCAGGTCACTCAGGAACTTGGTCCGCTCGAGACTGCTCTTGCCAGACTCGAGCGCCAGCTTGCGGCGCAATCGCTGTCTTATTCCGAAGCGGATTAGCCAGTAGGGAAGTATGCCGTTTTCAGCAAAGCTTATAGCGTTCATTTGTATTCGATTTTCGGATGTTCAATTCTTTGAAGTATGAGTGAACCAGGGGACAAAGGCGCTAGTTTCCTGTTGATAGCGACGGTAGTCGTCTCCTCTTCGTTTTAGAGCCTGCATCTCGGTTGGCGGAATTCCCGTTACCTTTAGAATGAGGGCTAGCATTACAAGCGGGCTCAGAAGGGTGAGCCAGAACCAGTCGACGCTAATCGCGAATAGAGGAAAACTCCACCAGTAGAGCCACTCGAAAAAATAGTTGGGATGACGAGAATAGCGCCAGAGTCCCTCCCGGCAGGTTTTTCCCGCATTTTCGGGTCGCGATTTGAAACGCTTCAGCTGCCTGTCTGCTACCCCTTCGCCGACCAGCGCGATCAGGGCGACGAGTAGGGCAGCCCAGTCCCAAAATGATCCGAATGGAGATTGATTGCGAAGGGCGATTAGAAATGCGATGCTTAGAAAGCTATCTGCAAGCGCCTGAAGCTGGAAGAACACGAAAAATTTAAGATTAGCGATACCTCCCCAATGCTTTTTCAGAGCATGGTAGCGGCTATCGTCCGACTCTCGACCAACCCGCCGATACAGATAAATACCTAGACGTAAGGACCAGGCAACTACAAGAGCTGTTACTATCCATTGTCGGGTTCCTCGCAAGCTGTTGTCGATAGTCGCGAAGTAGAACAAGGCTAGAAAACCGAGAGCGAAAGTCCAAACTACATCGACTATTCCGGCTTTATTGATTTGAATAGCTCTAGCCCATGCGATTGCCATGGCTACGGCAATCGCAATGTATCCAAAAACCAACTGTGATATCAGATCCATTTAGAAGCTGGCTGCGGCCAATGATGGTTTCGATTCTTCTGTCGACCTGTAGGAATGGGATTGGGATGCCTGTTCGTAACGGTAGGTCGTAACGTCGGGCTTGGAAAAAACTATCTGACTCACGTTGACATGTCTTTCGAGGAATCCGGCTTCACAGTAGCTCAAGTAGAAATTCCATTTCCGGCGGAAGCTTTCGTCGAAACCAAGTTTCTTTATGGATGGCCAGTTCTGATTGAATCGCTTCTGCCACATCTCCAAGGTCTTGGCGTAATGAAGCCCAAAGCTCTCCTGATGCATCATCTCGAATGACCCATTCTCGCTGGCCGATTCGATAAGATGGCTTAACGATGGAAGATGAGCACCGGGAAAGACATGCTTTCGGATGAAATCGACGCGTTGCGTGTACCCAGCATAATGCGACGTAGGGCAAGTGATGCCTTGTATAGCTATTAGGCAGTCTTCTGTAGCTAGTCGATCGAATTGCTTGAAATAAGCTCCCAGGTAAGCATGGCCCACGGCTTCGATCATTTCAATCGAAGCAATGCGATCGTACTTTCCTTCCAAGTCTCTGTAATCTGTGAGCAATAATTCGATACGATCCTCGAGACCTTCTTTCGCAATTCTTTGTTTCGCGAATTCGTACTGCCTACGAGAAATAGTCGTGGCGGTGACACGGCAGCCGTATTCTGTTGCCACATGCGTCGAAAAGCCTCCCCATCCGCAGCCGACTTCGAGCAAATGGTTGTCTTCCGAAAGGTCTAGCTTATGGCAGAGACGGTCGTATTTCTCGATTTGGGCTTCATGTAGTCCCATCTGCTGGTTGGCGAAGTAAGCCGATGAGTAGGTCATGCTGGAATCAAGGAAAGCGGCGTAGAATTCGTTGCCCAAATCGTAGTGAGCCGCAATGTTGCGACGACTTCCGGCATTCGAATTCCTGTTCGTGAAGTGCTTTATCCGTTCAATCCCCAGCAGAATGCGCTTTGCGGCTTGAGCGAACACGTTTTCCGCATTCGAACCAAAGTACCCCTTGTTGGCAATTAGCCAGCGTATTAGTCCAGTTAGGTCATTGGTATCCCATTGTCCGTCGAAATAGCTTTCTCCCAGACCTATATCGTTCTTGAGTATGATATCCTTGAATACGCTATTCTGAAAAATATTCAGATGGATTTCGTGGTCCGAAATTGTACTGCCGAAGCCTTCGCTCCGACCGTCGGGAAGCGCTATGACGAGACGACCCTTCTTGGCTTTTCTAAAAGCGCCAAGCAACGCCTTTTTATATGTTGAGTTCATTTTTAAGCTGGCGATCGGTTAGCGTCCTGAATTGATGGTGACGTTTTTGTATATAAATTCGTTTGTCTGTCTGCAGCTCTGGGTTGGCCGCTTTTGGTCTTACCCGCAACCCCTTGAAGTAAAGCAAAAGGGCCTGCCAATGAATGCCTAGAACGATCTGGAGTGTGATTAGCGGAAATCGGCAGGTATACTTCAGCAGGTTCCAGTCGGTTAGTTCGCGTTCCTCTCCGACAAGAGAGCTAAAGAAATAGGTCTCGCCATCTTTCGACTGGTTTATGGAAATGGCAAGTTTCCGACTTGGCTCTCTTAAGCTGAAATCGAATTCCGTATCCAGATCGCTATAGGGTGAAACATAGAATTCCTTAGCTAGCTTTTCCTCGAATTGATCGTCTTGGAAATCTTTCGCTTTGATGAGGTACAGCTTCTGCTCGTTAAATGTATTGGCTACTTCGGCTACCGCGCAGATGGGCTGATCATCCTTTGAGCGTATGAAATAGAAGGATACGGGATTAAAGACATGTCCAAAGGTCCGGAGGTGCGTAACCAACGTGATTTTCCCTGGAGTCTCTGAAACTCCCTGACTACTCAGGTAGGCTTTGAGATTGGACTTAATGTCTTCCTTCCCTTCCTTCCAATGATCGTCGTCGGAAAACGAGTAAACGTTGGGTCGATTTCTGCTGATCAGCTTCAGCTTGCTGGCAACTTCGTCCAGTTCATCCAGGTCCAGCGCGAACATGAAAATGCGATAGGAAAACGCGTGTTTTCTCGGACGTATCCGATTATGAACCACCTTGCAGCTATACAGTCGCGAATTCATGAGGGGTTCTTTTCTTGCCTATGAGCTGTTTGGCTACGGCCAAAGCGGATGTTAAAGCGTCTTCGTGGAAGCCGTATTTGAAATAGCTTCCGCAGAAATAGACGGGTCCCTCTCTGTTAAGCTTGGGAAGGCTTGGTTGGACGGATATGGCAGCCGTGTTGAAACGCGGATGTTCGTAGACATGTTTCCAATGGACTTTAGATTCATCAATGTCTCCTTGGTAATCGACACTTACAAAGTAGTTCCGCCTTTCGGAAACTTTCTGCAAATTGTTCATCCAGTAGTGAGTGGAAGCCGTTGCATTTCCCGAGCGAGTCTTGTCGTACCTGAAATTCCATGACGACCACGCTTTTCGGTTGCGAGGCATTACCGACGCATCCGAGTGAAGAACTACTGGATTGGTGTTGTATCTGAACTTGCCCAACAATCCCTGTTCCAAAGCAGTTGGATTTTCCAATATTGCCAGAGCTTGGTCGGCATGAGTCGCCACAACCACCGCATCGAAGCTCTCTGATCGTCCCAGTGCATCAATTACAATAGCTTTGTCTCCTTGGCGACTAACCGATCTAACGCCGGAATTTAAAGCTACCCGATGCTTAAGATGGCTGATTATCTTATCTCTATACTCCCTGCTTCCTCCTTGGACCGTCTTCCACTGGAGCTGTATGCCGATTCCGAGGAGGAGGTGGTTTTTCATAAACCTGAGCAGAGTGGCTGCTGGGTACTCTCTTATGCCTTGAGGGGGCGTAGACCAAATCGCTGCAGCCATTGGAAGAACGAATTTTTCCGCGAACGAATTGGAGAAACCATGCTGGGCCAGAAATTCGCCAATCGTCAGGGATATGTTTTCCTCATTCTCGAGAAATCGATTCGCCACCTTAAAGTAGCGAACAATTTCCTTGAGGAGCAACCAATGGAACGGGTTGGCGATGTTCTTTCGCTGGGCGAAAAAAGTCGAAAAGCTCGAACAGGAGAATTCCAGGTTTTCCACCCGATTTTGCACGCCAAACGACATCGATGTATCCATCGTTTGCACGCGTAGTTCTTTGAATAGATTTACGAGATTTGGATACGTCTTCTCGTTGTACACCATGAAGCCCGTGTCAATGGGAATGTTTCTCCCATCTTCATCCACATTGACGGTGTTCGTATGGCCTCCAACATAGTCGTTTTTCTCATACACGCTGATATCGTAATCGTGACGAGCATACCACGCGGCAGCCATGCCAGCGATGCCAGTGCCTATGATTGCGAGTTTCGGCCTGTTTTCGGTCTTTCTCAAGTCAGAGTTTCCTTCTCTGGAATTTCCAAGTTGTCCCGTTCGCAAAGGTACAGGAGAGCGTTTTCCACAATCGAGCGAGCTTTGCCGATTTCGTAGCCCAGGTGGGCATGTATCTCCGCATCCGTTGGGGACTCGATTTCGCACCTGCGACAGTAGTTCTCGAAAGATGCCAAGCTAGCCACGAGAGCTGATATATGGTGTGGGCATTCGCATTTTATGTTCGGATTTCGTGAAGCTATTAAGGTTAGCTGCCTGTCTGAAAACATGCGCTTCGGAGCGTTGCCCGTGATCGTATCGTCATCTAGATTGAACGGTTCGGTCTGGTGGCTTGCATTGGCAATAGCCGCGACAATGTAATGCTCCAAGACTTCTTTGGGGGTAGGCCATCGAATCAGGAAGTATCCGGCTTCTGAAAACTGTTTGATCAAATCTCGTGGAGCGAAATCGTAAATGATCGCGATTGGCGTATCCGGGTATTCGTGGCGCGTTAGGCTCACACGTCGTCTTGTCTCCACCGCGTTGTTGTCCATCGTAATGACGATGAGGTCATATTTACCTTCCTCGTTCGGACCGTATTTGAAACGCTGTGACAGTGAAGCCAACCAGTCCCTAGCTTGTTTTCCTTCGGTGTGGATATGGAGTTCGCCTCTCGTCTCGTGCGCCGCCGTGGTCTGCCCGCTCTGGTATTCCAACAGGCGTTTGCGAAGGTCTTCTAGATTTAGTCGAGATAGGGCGCTGATAGCATCGCCTTGGTCAGTAAGTTTCTTCATCAGAGCCAGTTGCTCTACTTGATCTTGCGAATACCTCCTTCGGCCTGAGTCGGATCGATTGGCGGCTCGAATAAAGCCTCTTCTTTCCCATGTTCGAATGGTATGGGGTGATAGACCTGTTATTTTCGAGACGGCTCCTACTTCAAAATAGGACTTTTCTGGTTGTTCAATAGTGTCGAGCATCGGTTTTGAATTTAATTATCGATCAATGTATAGGTTCAGAACTGAAATTGAACCTTAAACGAACATGTATTAATTCATAAAATGATTCATTAACGATTCGTTTAGGACTTTTCCAATGGGCTGGAGACAAGCTTTTGAGTTATTAATTTGCTTTCGATTGGCGGTTTTCGGCCAGGCGCCGTGCGGCTCAATGCGTCATTCCCAAATTTTCTTTGACAGTGTAACGTATCAATTAGGCAATTAACCCTTCTTTCCGGCATCGCTCATGAAACGACTCGCTTCCCTCTTTAAATGGCTGGCTCCCTTGCTATTCGCTCTCAATAGCCTGTCTGCCGCTGACAAGCCGAACGTTCTCTTCCTCGTTGTGGACGACATGAACGACTATCCGCTCTTGGGCAACTATCCCAACGTGAAGGCGCCGGCTCTACAGCAGTTTTCGCAAAAGGCTGTTACTTTTGAACACGGTTACTGCGCCGCTCCCATTTGCGTTCCATCACGCACGGCGACGTTTAGCGGAAAGAATCCTTGGAGTACCGGTTCTTATTACAACCAGCCTACCACTTGGCCTCACGAGCAGATGCGGGGAATCGAATCGATTCCCGAGTGCTTCAAACGGAATGGCTACACGACATTCGGGGCGGGGAAGCTTTTTCATCAGGGGCCAAGTAAAGAACGCATGGAAGCCATGTGGGACGACTATTCGTATTATGGCGGCGGCTTTGGCCCTTTTCCGGAGGAGGACGAGCAGGTCATCGGTTCCAAGTTTTTCTCCTACAAGGCTTGGACTGGTTCTGATGATGAATTTCCGGATACGCGTAATACCGATGCCGCGATCGATTTTCTCAACGCTTCTCACCACGAGCCGTTTTTTCTCGCCCTAGGCCTTTATCGGCCTCACTGCCCATGGACCGCTCCAAAACGTTTTTTCGACTTGTATAAAAGCCGTTTGCCAAAACCTCCTGGCCGGATCCGTGACGACCTGGATGACGCGCAACCCATGGGAATCGAATTCGCTCAAGTTGGCGATAGGCTAAAGAAGATCGAAGAGAAAAGGGCTTACATGGATTTTCTGCGCGGCTATCTGGCTTCCGTCAGTTTCGCGGACTGGAACATCGGAAGAGTTCTAGAAGCTCTTTGGTCTAGTCCCCATGCGGATAATACAATCGTCGTTCTGTGGTCGGATCATGGATACCACTTTGGAGAAAAAGACCATGTCGGGAAGGCCACTCTTTGGGAGCAGGCTACACGTTCGTTAATTATGATTCACGCTCCGGGACTGAGCGCCGATGGGGAACGTTGTGAAAAGCCCGTTAGTCTTGTCGATATCTATCCGACTTTAGTTGAACTCTGCTCTCTTGAAGAACCCGCCCAAAGGCTGGATGGCGTTGATCTGAGTCCATTGATTCAAAAGCCGTCTAGGAAAAAGTGGAAGCGGCCTGTCGTCATTTCTCACGGTCCCGGAAGCGCCGCTGTCAGGACTGAGCAGTATCGATATATTCGCTACGCTGATGGAACTGAGGAGCTGTTCGATCATGTTACGGATAGGTACGAATTTTTCAACCTGGCTGATCTTGCGGTTTATTCAAAGGTCAAGCGTAGGCTATCAAAGCATTTCCCGGACAAGTGGGCTCCTGAAATAAAAAACGAAGGAGCGAGACTTTGGTGATTCTCTTGCCGATCTGAGCTTCGCCAAAAAAGCGACGCTCTATTCAAGCGTCGCTTCAGGTTGCAAATGGTGTTTTAGGACTTCAATTGGTGGCAAACTCGTTGTCGTTATTGAAGAAGAAGGGTTGAGCGAGTTGAATGACAACCGGCCGGCCATTAGCCTTTGGCTTTTCGAATTTCCATTGAGTCAAGGCGTCCTGCGTGGCGACCAGAGCTCGAACGTCGATGTTAGGATCCGCTTTGCTCAAGGCTGCCATGCGCACGTCTCCCGACGTGTCCACAAAGAAGCTGAAGACCGCTTTTTTCCCTTTCGCTGATTCGAGTATACCTTCGGGAATTGCAGGTGTTGACGATTGCAGCACCTGTGGAAAACGGTCGAGATCATCGACTTCCGCTAGCTTATATTTATGGCGTAGAGCAGTGCTTCCCTGGTTGAAGACATTTTCGAAAAGACCCGATGAGAGGTTGAACTCGATTAGGGCTCCTTCGGCTTGAAAGTTCACCTCAACGCCACGGACGATTGAAATCGGTTTTCCGTTCCATTTGGGTGGCGTGAAGTCCCAAGTTTCAATTACGTACTCGACCGCTCTAGCAAAATCCCTGTGGCTAGAATAAACGACGAGATAATCCCTTAGCTCGCCGTGATGATCGATTTCCACAATAAGATTAACCTTTCCTTCCGTATAGCCGCTTTGGATCAGCTTATGGGGAAATATGGGTTTCTGACCAACGATTATGTTAGTTTCTATTTCTTGGATTTCCGCTTCGTGAGCGTATTCGGCCGTCGCCCAATTGGCCATCAATCCAGCGGTGATGATTGCCAGCGTCCGCCTCGTTTTCGTAACCGTGTTTTTCATCTTCATTCCTCCTGCCTATTCAAACTCGATTTTGCCTGAGCAAAATTATCTTTCCTACATCCTTATAAACCTAATCGGGATGACATACTTCACAGTTTAGCTCGATTGGACTCCAAATCAAGCACGCTTTCGTTTCGTAAGTTAACTGGACTAAGACGTGCTGCTTTGGGATAGGGTACGCTACCTACGATTCGAAAAACTGGACCTGGCTCTTCAAAGCTTGTCGTTGCCAAGAGCGGATTTCGAGATGGGGGCGGTTGTCTCAAAACACTGATAATGCGGCGTCTTGATTCCCGCCGCCGCTGGCTCCACTCATCTTTGCCAGATAAGTCCTGCGATAATCGCCAATCCGCCACCCGCCGTATTGCATAGCAGATCTAGCAGACTTGAGTCCCTTGTTGGCAGAAAGACTTGACCTAACTCGATTAGGGTACTCATGGCCGCGCACGCAATCAGTGTTGCCATTGCCACTACGCCTTTGTTTAATTTTAATTTTCTCAGAATAATATAAAAGCAGAGACCTATGGGCATGAAACCGATTACATTGATAATCACGTCGCTCAAATTTGATACAAGTTTTCGGTGATCACTATTGAATCCTAATATCCTTTCTCTGAATACGGGTTTGAAATTTTCCGGAATGGCTAGCTCATGGGTCGCTGGCGACTTCTCTGTTAGGCGTTCCGACGAGAACTGATAATCAACGACAGGATTTATTGATCGATCTCCTAGCTGTTTGGGGCTTACAGCCTGATCGAAGATCGCGATTCGTTTCATTGCGCCATGCCAAGGGCTAGTGCCCTGAGCGTTGTTGCCGATTATCATTTTCCCCGAAAACGATCCGTTCGAATCGACAAGGTGAAAATCCTTTCTCTCCATCATCAACTCGCCATTTTTAAAGTAAGAGGTCCCATTCGATCCAGAAACTATCAGAAGGGAAACCGGTTGACTGACAAACAAGCAATCTCCAAGACCTCTTTCTTGGTAGGGTCTATCCTTCGGAGTAGCTGATCTCCTACTTCTAATAGCCAGGTGGTTAAGCCATTGAGCCATAATGAGAGGCGGCTGTTTTTCATTGTCGTCAATCATTAGAATCATCCCCAATCCGCTTGGGACCTTATGGGACTCCACCTCGAAAAATATGCTTATTTCTTCCCAGCCGGTGAAATCGACTTCCTCTTTCGCAGAGGCGATGCCTCGTCTATGCGATTCGTGCTTAATGCTGGATTGATTGAAGAAAAGCTTTCCTGTATCCAAATCGTGATACACGTCGTTTTCGCTGATGAAATTGAATGGCTTTAAGCCAAACCAAATTGTGACGATGAAAACGGCTGAAAAAACGATTCTGAACGGACTCATTCCTGGGAAGATCGGATTCGAGGCAAGCGTCGCCTGAATTGCTCAGACTATTTTAAATGCAAGTATTCGACGTCCTTTACGTTTTTCGCCCACTCGATATCCCAAGGGACAAACCCAAGCTTTTCGAAAAGTTTTTTTACTGCCGTATTCTTTTCATGGTGACTCGTAGCAATCGTTTCCACTTCCGGATGCAGCCTTAGCCTTCGAATCAACTCGAGCGCGGTTGCTTCACCATAACCTTTTCTTTGGAAACGATGATCTATGTAGAGACTCAGAATAAAGCCCAACCCGATCTCGATCTGATACATGGCAAATCCTATCATTGGCTGCTTTGGAGGAGCCCAACCGCGTTGAGACCCATCGTAAACGCAAAAGGGATGCAGGTTGGGATCCACATAGGCATCTGCCAGGCTCTTGTAGATATTCGTAACCATGTGGCCCTGGTCGGACTTGACCTTCAAGTTTAGGCATTCCTTATAGTTCGCTTTACTAATGGGCCGGAGGTTTACGGATGTCATGGTTTAGTGGATATGTTTTGAGTGTTATTCCTAGCTGAAGCTAGGAGTACTCGTCTAGCAATGTCTTTGCAAGGCCGTAGCGAAGGTTGTACTTTGAGATGAATAGGCGTTGGGATTGTAGGAAATCTAACGACGTTTTGATGATGGTAGAAGCGGTTGGAAAAACGTCTGCTCTTGCTTCGGGAATGTTCAACGACTGGATACGTCTAGGCAAGTCTGCTTCGCAAATCTCTTGATGCAATCCTGCCAAAGTTTGCTCATCAGGTTCGCGGGTTTTCAATAATCGAGAGATGATATTGGCCGTTCCTCCGGTCAGAACCAATGTTTCGGCTAGCTCGAACTCTATTTCTTGGCCGCTCTCCTCCAACGCCTGATTAACGTATCGAGCGATTTTCGCTTGTTCCCCTTGATCGAGAGGCGCGGAACGGTCGACGACGAATTTCGATGCCAAGCGTACGCATCCCAAAGCTAGACTTTGAGCTGAGACGGAGTGACCATTGCTAAATTGGACAAGCTCGAGCGAGCCGCCTCCTAAGTCGATCAAAGTGTAGTCGCGAATAGATGACATTTTCGGATCGCATTGAATTCCGTGGCCAATCAAATCCGCTTCCTGCTCGCCTGAAAGAATTTCCAAATCGATTTCGGCGATTTCTCTCACCCTCGTTATGAGGTCCTCTTTATTGTCTGCCTCTCGCGCGGCGCTCGTCGCTACCGCCTTTGTAGCAACGGGACTGTAGGTTTTTGCAATTCGGCATAGTCGTAGAATAGCTTCCGCCCCCATTTGTATCGCTATCTTTTCTATGATGGGAGGGGAACCTGTAATTCCCTCCCCAATACGAACTTCTTCCGCTTGATAACAGAGCGACTCTACTGGTTCCTTCGTCCCTCTTCGAGCTACCAGAAGCTTGATGGAATTACTGCCGACATCTATAATCGCTACGCAAGGCGATTCCAATTCGCTAGAGTTCATACGTTTCCGGAGCAATGATAACGACGAATTCGCCTTTTTTACTGGAACGGGAAAGGCGATCGACGACTTCGCCTATCGGGCCCGTGATAATCGTTTCGAATTTCTTAGTAAGTTCGCGACCTACGCATACCTGTCGACTGCTTCCCAGAATCGTTAAAATGTCATCCAGCATCTTTTCGATTCGATGACAGGATTCGTATAATATTATTGAATACTCGAAAGCCTTCTTTTCTTGAAGAAAGCGCTGGCGAGCCGATTTTTTAGGAGGAAGAAATCCTACGAAGAGGAAGCCGTTCGAGGGCAAACCGCTTACACTCAATAAAGCGGTAGCCGCCGTTGGCCCTGGGATAGGGGATACGGGGATGCCTTGCCGACGGCATTCTCGCACCAGTCGAAAACCCGGATCGCTGATGCAGGGGGTGCCTGCGTCGGAAACCAGCCCGACGGATTCGCCACCTAGAAGCCGAGCTACGATCCCTGCCGAAGACTCCTTTTCATTTCGTTCATGGTGGGAGACGAGCTTGTTTTTTAAGCCCAGTTTAAGAAGCAAGGCTCCTGTAGTCCTCGTATCCTCACAGGCGATGAGATCGACTTTCTCAAGGATGGACCGGGCTCGCTCCGAAATGTCTGAAAGATTCCCGATCGGGGTGGCTACCACGTAAAGACAACCAGGCGCAGGAGTGAGAGATGAATTCCCACCTGCCATATTTTAAAAGGTTTTCCAGGCCGCGAAACAGCCGACGTTACATGGTTCCGCCTAAGCCAGGGACGCCGCCTTCCCAATCTTTGGGGCGGCTCCAAGGTATGGTCGATTCATCCACATCCGCGCAACCTGTGAAAAGGAAGGTAAGGGTCAGAAAGGATAAAAGGATAACGAGAGAAATGATCTTTTTCATCTGTGTTGCTGGTTTGATTCAAATACTTAGGCGAGAGGTTTAGTTGCTGGTGACGATATCTCCCGCCATTGGATCCTTAGACAAGGACTCTGGCAAAATATGGGCGATGCTCAAGTTTTCCTTTACCTCCGTAACCTGTAATTGCGCGATTTGTTCGCCTCCACGCCGAATATTCAGTCCGTGGGAGAGACGAATTCCCGAATTGTATCCCATGTTGACGACGACGAACGAAGATTGAGGTCCCACTGTTAGGATTTTGCCTTTCAAATTAGCGGGGGCGGTTTTGACATTCGTCTCCTGGGATGCGGTTGATCCTGGAAATGATCGTTGAGAGTCGCGAAGTCTAAGAATCTCCGCCTCCATTTTCGAGATCTCGTTTTGGTATTGGGCTACTTCGCTCACGTCGACCGTCGTCGCCCTTATCTCGACAATCCGTTTATTTAGATCGGCTATAGTGCTTTGCAGGTTCTCTTCCTTCTGTATCCGCTGGTCCAGTTCATCGCTAAACCGTCGCGTTTCTCGTTTGAGTTGATTCGAGCGAGCGGTCAGGACTGCATTATTGGATCTCGCTTCCTCGAGCTCCTTCTCTTTTTCGGCGACCGACTTTTCCAGCGCCTCGCTACGAGTTAACAGCGATTGGGATTCCGCTTTCTGGGCCTGAAGCGAGCTCTGCAGATTCGAAAGGCGGCCTTCCAGATCTTGTTTATTTCCTTCCGTGAGGAAATAGAAGATGCCTGATAGTACGGCTCCAAGAACAGCTATTATATAGAGGAGCGTATTCGTCATTTTCATAGCCAAAACTGATTAGCTCTAGGTGGGAGAGTGAAAAGAATGTTAATACTTTCTCAATTTGCAAAGGATATTATCCGTTATCTGCCACTTCCAGGGTTCGCCGATGCCATTTCCAGGTCTTTTGATTTTTTACAAAAAATGTCGCTTTTTTCTAATAGAAGGCGACAGACCTTACCGGAACATTACCCCTAATCTTACGTATTAGTCAGTTTGCAAGTGATTGAAGCTGATAGTCTTAATTGGTGAACTTAAACAGCGATAAAAAGTCGATAAATCAAAGGTAGAGGCCAGGCTGCAAATCATTAAATTTGACAGGCTGAAAACCCAATCGCCACCGTTATTTACATGGCACGTCAACCTAGACTTCAATTCTCGGGCGCCCATTACCTCATTTTCAATCGGGGCGACGATGGTAGGCGCATATTCATGCAGCACGATGGAGCGGAGCTTTTCCAGGAAGCCCTCGCTGAGGCCTGTCGCCGGAATGGATGGCGCCTCTTTGCATATGCGGTCCTTAAGAACCGCTATTATCTCGTTATTGAAACTCCGAAAGGGAACCTAACGGAGGGCATGCAGTGGCTGCAAAGCGCCTTCAGCAACCGACTTAATTTGAGACGCCGTTCTAGTGGCCACATTTTTAGCGGCCGCTACAAGGCTCAACTCGTTGAACCTAACCACCATTTGCTCAATGCCGTGGATTTCGTTCATATGAGTCCCGTTCGCTTGAACCTTTGCGAATGGAACAACATGGATTCCTACAGCAGTTTTAGCTACTCCCAGTATGCCCATCGCGGACCGATGCGGAGCTCTTTGATCTGCGAACCATGGCTAAAGCATTTAGGCGTCTTTTACGAAGATCCCGCTCGCGTTTGGCCGATGTACCGCAATCACTTGATCAACGTTCAGGAAAGTATGGACAAGCAAGGGATGACTGCCCGCAAGTTTCTATCTGGCTGGGTGATTGGCTCGAAAGACTACAAGAAGCAGATGGTCGCCAAGCTGAAAGAGGGCAGCCAAATAAAGGATTGGGGCGGCAGTTCCATGAGAGAGATAAACGAGCTGGAATGGGAGTCCCTTCTCGAGAAGTGCCTGGATCGCCTTAGCAAGAGCTCTGACGATGTTTCTGGCGATCGCAAGTCGGCCGGCTGGAAGATCGCCATTGCCGCCTATCTTAAAAACCATACCAGCGTATCCAATCCTTGGATTGGCAAGAATTTGAATATGGGAGCTCCCGCGGCTGTTAGTCGATACGTTGGGACTTACTTGAGAAGCAACGGGAAGGAAGATCCTTCCTACGTGTCGCTCGCTGGCGTGGAATAGCCAATTTCAGGTACACGTTATTCGTTGAAAACCGGCTCTCTCTTCGAGAGGCCGGTTTTTCCGTTATCGAATGCCGAACTTCGCTTCATGCCAAAGACCGTCATCAGATCTTTGGATCCCGCCCTTATTGTTTGCCGCCATGTGATTGGCCAGCTTGTAGACCAGTTCGGCATTTTCCGGCTCGCCAATCGCCTTCGCTAATTCGGGCGCGCTGAAAAATTCGCTTTCATTTTCGGCAAGTTTCTCCGCAATCTTGCGACACACTTCAATGGCAGTCCCAGCGGCTTTCTTGCCAGCTTCCACTCCAGGTTGGTGATAGGCGTTAATGTTAACCAGGGTCGCATAGTAGCCGACTGCTCTCTCGTAGAGAGCGATGAGCTGGCCTACTGAAGTGGGGCTTACCTCTTGCGTTGTGATGGTAATCGAAGGACGACTGTTTTCGCTTAAGGCTTCTCTTGTGCCTAGCAGAAAGCCTTGCAAAAAGTCTCCAGAAGTGATGCCCGATTCGACTTCAATCGATTCCGAGCTGCGATCTTTCAAAACTTCAATGAAGGTAACGAAGAAATTGGATACGCCTTCTCTGAGCTGCTGCACGTAGGCGTGCTGGTCAGTCGAGCCTTTGTTTCCGTAAACGGCGATTCCTTGATTTACCGTCTTCCCATCTAGGTCGAATTCCTTGCCCAAGGATTCCATAATCAGTTGCTGAAGATAACGGGAGAAAAGCAAGAAGCGGTCCTTGTAGGGTAGAACGACCATGTCCTTCTCGCCCTTCTCGTTTGTCGCGTACAGCCACGCCAGAGCAAGCAGGGCTGCTGGATTATCGGTTATCTTACTCACTCGCGTTTGGCGATCCATAGAGCGCGCCCCAGACAGAAGTTGATCAATGTCAATTCCTTGCAATGCTGCCGGAACCAGACCCACTGTAGCCAAAACACTGGTACGACCGCCAACCCAATCCCACATAGGGAATCGTTCCAGCCAGCCTTCCGCTTCCGCTACTTTGTCAAGCTTGCTGCCATCGCCGGTAATGGCTACTGCATGCTTGGCGAAATCGAGTCCTGATTTCCGGTAAGCCTCTTGAGCTTCTAGCATTCCATTACGAGTTTCGGCAGTGCCTCCGGACTTCGAAATGACAATGGCTAGCGTGGAGCCAAGTTTATCCTTAAGCCCATCTAGAACAAGATCCATTCCGTCGGGATCCGTGTTGTCGAAAAAATGGATACAAGCCTTGTCTAGTGACGGAGAGCCTAGAGCGTGAGCGACGAATTGGGGACCCAAGGCCGAACCGCCAATGCCAATAACAAGAACATGAGCGAATTTTCCACCGGCGCCTTGAAGTTCTCCACTATGAACAGACGCGGCGAACGACTTGACGCGAGCGACCGTTGCTTCGATTTCGTTTCGAATCTCTTCGTTTGGAGCCAGTGAGGCGTCGCGAAGCCAGTAGTGACCGACCATCCGGTTTTCGTCTGGATTGGCAATCGAGCCTTTTTCCAGCTCGTCCATGGCGGAAAAGGCTTCATTGAATCGATTGCCCATCGAATCGATGTAGTCCTCTGGCAAGCCAAGCCTGCTTAAGTCGAGGTCTAGTGAAACTTCAGGAAAGCTGAAGCAGTTTTTGGTAAATGATTCCCAGGACATTTTAGGTAATTAAAATTTTGCTACAAGTTCTTGTCGGTTACGGCTCCTTCCGAAGCGGAGGAGACCAGCTTGGCGTACTTTCCGAGCACGCCACGTTTTTCTCCGGCGCCTTTTGGCGTATAGGCATCCATTCGCGTCTTGTATTCATCTTCTGGAATATTGAGCGAGATGGAATTCTTAACCGCGTCGATTTCGATTTCGTCGCCGTCGCGGACAATGCCAATAGGACCGCCAACGGCGGCCTCGGGAGTAATGTGGCCCACGTCGAAACCGTGGCTGCCTCCTGAAAACCTCCCGTCTGTAATAAGAGCGACATCGTTAATAAGTCCCTTTCCAGCAACCGCTGAAGTAGGGGAGAGCATCTCTCGCATTCCCGGTCCGCCGACAGGTCCTTCGTTGCGGATCACCACAATGTCGCTTTTGCCAATGTCGCCTCGCAGGATTCCTTGCAGAGCTTCTTCTTCACCCTCGTATACTTTTGCTGTACCCTTAAAATGGAGACCTTCTTTTCCAGTAATCTTTCCAACCGCCCCACCGGGCGCCAGATTTCCCCTGAGAATGCGCAAATGACTGGTTTCCTTTAAAGGTTTGTCCCAAGGCTGGATGATGTCCTGATCGTCTGAATACGGCTTAACGTCTGCTAGGTTTTCCGCGATGGTTTTTCCGGTTACCGTCAGGCAGTCGCCGTGCAGCAGTCCTCGATCAAGCAGCATTTTCATCATCGGTTGAATGCCGCCAATGCGAATGAGATGCGACATGTGGTATTTGCCGAACGGCTTGACGTCGCTCAGCAATGGTATCCGTTCGCCAAGTCTTTCGAAGTCGTCGATCGACAGATCGACCTCCGCGCAGTGGGCGATGGCCAGCAGGTGAAGAATGATGTTCGTCGAGCCGCCTAGCGCGATGCAGGTCGTGATTGCATTTTCAAATGCCTCCTTGGTCAGGATGTCACGCGGCTTGATGTTTTGCTCGACCAATTGGCAGACGGCTTTCCCTGCATTTTCGCAATCCGTCCTCTTGTCCTGACTGACCGCCAGCTGTGAACTGCTTCCGGGCAAGCTCAAGCCGAGTACCTCGATAGCGCTGGCCATAGAGTTAGCAGTGTACATGCCGCCGCAAGATCCAGGCCCTGGCAAGGCGCAGGATTCTATCTGTTTTAGCTCGGCGTCATCGATATCGCCTCTAGCGTGTTTTCCCACTGCTTCAAATACGCTTACAATGTCTACTGGCTTATCTTTATGGATACCGGGTAGAATGCTTCCTCCATAAACGAAGACCGCTGGGCGATTGAGGCGGGCGATAGCCATCATACATCCAGGCATGTTCTTGTCGCATCCTCCAATGGCTACCAAGCCATCCATGCCCTCGCCTGCAATGACGGTTTCAATACTGTCCGCTATCACTTCTCGCGACACGAGGCTGTAGCGCATGCCTTTGGTGCCCATGCTAATGCCGTCCGAAATGGTGATGGTGCTGAAATTGACCGGCTTGCCACCTCCTTCATTCGCTCCTTTGGTCGCGTGCTCCGCTAGTTCGTCGATGTGCACGTTGCAGGGAGTTAGATCGCTTCCTGTAGACGCGATTCCGATTTGGGGCTTTTTAAAATCTTCGTCCTCGAAGCCTACCGCTCTCAACATGGAGCGAGCAGGAGCTCGGTCATTGCCATCGACGACAATGGACGAATAAGGACGTTGGTGGTTTTTGGATGAGGAACTCAAAATTTGCGTTGGTTAATGTTTGCATTGCGCTTTCGCATCATGCCATTAGCTCGAATGCACGATCCAAAAGCCCGCCAAAAGAGACCCTTTACATCAAAGGAATCATTTGCGATCAAGTTATACTTTGTCGAAATCACTCTCCTCTTTCCGGCGATCTTAGGTCGCTCTTTTTAAAACCCGTACGATATGGCATTCAGTCTTGATAGAGTCTTGAGAGCGCTTCTTTTCGGAGCGTCCGGCCCACTGAGCGTTAAGGATATTCAACGCGTCTTCACCAAGTATCACGAAGAGGGCGAGCAGATCGAATTCGAGGAAGAAGACGAAGAAGAGGAAGAGGAGGGCAGTGTCGAGCAGCCTTTCCTGGAGGCCGATGGCATGCCGACAACCGAAGTGCCATCGCTCGTCACAGCCACTCAAATTCGCGAGGCTTTCGACCGAATTGCTGCCCAGCTTGAAGAAAAGGACGAGGTCTATCGTCTCGTCGAGCGCCACAATGGTTTCCAGCTGGTTTCCTCTCCAAAGGTGGGAGTCTGGGTAAGGCTTCTTCGAAATGAGCCGCGGCCTGTTAAGTTGACCCAATCGGCTCTCGAGACCCTAGCTGTCATTGCCTACCGCCAGCCAGTGGTGAGAGCCGAAGTGGAGAAGATTCGTGGGGTTTCCATAGACAGCGCCTTGAGTCGTTTGCTCGAGCGCGATTTCGTTAAGATCGTTGGGCGAGCCGACCTTCCCGGCAGGCCTATCCAATATGGCACTACTGACGAGTTTTTGGAATTCGTGGGTGTTCGCTCGATTGAAGAGCTGCCTGCGTCCGATGTGCTTTCGCCGAGACAGATCGACGAATGGCTTCATGAGGTGACGAATCAACGAGAAGTCACGGAGAAAGACATGGGTCTACCCGAGGGCGAAAAATCTGACGATGAAGAGAATGGCGACGAGGACGCCCTTCTGCCTTCGAGCGAGGAGTTGGAAGCCAAGGACGAGCCCGTTAAAGAGGAGGTTGGTTGAGCATGGAACTGGATCCTCTTAGGAAGCGCATCGATGAGATCGATGAACAAATCCTTTCTCTTCTCAACGAGCGGGTTAAGTGCGCGGCGGAGATTGGCCGCATCAAGCGTGAGAATGGAGCTCCGATCTACGTCGCCAGTCGCGAAGAGGCTGTTTTGAAGAAGCTTGCCAAGCAAAATCAGGGCCCGCTGGATGATCAGGCTCTTCGAGCGATTTACCGAGAAGTTATGTCGGCGGCCATCGCTTTGGAAAAGCCGATGACTATCGCTTATCTGGGACCCGAGGCCACCTTCACTCACCAGGCGGCAATCAACAAATTCGGGGCGAGTATCGAATATCTGGCTACACCCGCTATTCCGGATGTCTTTCACACGGTTGCTAAAGGCGAAGCGGACTACGGGGTCATTCCGATCGAAAATTCCACTGAGGGGGCGGTCTCTCACTCGATGGACATGTTCATCGAATCCGATCTCAAAATATGCGCCCAGATCTATCTGACGATTAAACAGAATTTGATATCCCAGTCTCCGCTGGAAGAGATTAAACGCGTGTATTCAAAAGATCAGGCTATTGCCCAGTCGCGCGATTGGCTGCATGCCCATCTTTCTTGGGCATCACTCCACAATTGCGACAGCACTACCCATGCGGTTAAGCTTGCTAAAGAAGACCCCTCTTGCGCGGCTATCGCTAGTGATGTGGCTGCCGATATGTACGACGTTCCTGTAGTTGCGGAAAATATACAGGACCGTTCGGATAACACGACTCGCTTTTTGGTGATTGGCAAGCAGTCTAGTGGCTACACGCCAGGTGTAGAATTTAAAAGCAGCTTTCTCGTCTCCATCAATGACGCGGTTGGGGCCTTGGAGAACGCTCTCTCCGTTTTCTCCAAGCGTCATCGAAACTTGAGCAAGATCGAGTCGCGTCCCAGTGGCAAGGCAGCCTGGGAGTACTGCTTTTTCATCGATTCCCATGGCCACATCGAAGAAGAGGAGATGGCCGAAGCTTTCAACGAGCTAAAGGACAACTGTTCTTTCGTGAAATGGCTCGGCAGCTATCCGGCCTGATAATCTTCTTCTCCTTCTGCATCCTTTCTCTTTATCTCCTCTCGATATGAGGAAGTAGAAGGAGAAGAAGAAAAAATTCTACCGAATACTTATACCCAATACCGGTCTAAAGCGAATGTATCGCCGATTTGCTTACGGCGAGTCCTGCTTCTTTAACGGATTCGGATAGAGTGGGGTGGGCGTGGACTGTTCTGGCTAGATCCTCTGCACTGCCGCCATATTCCATGTGAGTTACCACCTCGGATATTAATTCCGAGGCGTTTTTGGATACGATTTGAGCACCTAGAATCTTATCTGTTTTCGAGCAGGCGATAACCTTGACTATTCCATGAGTAGCGTCGGTAGCGAGCGCTCTTCCGTTGGCGGTTAGTGGAAATTTTCCTACGTTAACTGGGATTCCCTTTTCCTTTGCTTGAACTTCAGTCAACCCCACGCTCGATGCTTCCGGTTCCGTGTAGATCACATTTGGAATGACGTCGTAATTCACATGGCCGGCCTTGCCTGCGATCAGTTCCGCGACGGCAACCCCTTCCTCTTCCGCCTTGTGGGCTAGCATGGGACCAGCGACAATGTCGCCAATGGCGAAAATCCCGTTGGCTGTTGTTTTGAAATGCTGGTCGATTACGACGCGCCCTTTGTCATCCCTATCCACTCCAGCTGTTTCGAGTCCTAGTCCTTCTGTGAAGGGGCGTCGTCCTACCGCAACCAACACTTTATCTGCCGGAATCTGAATTTCCTTGCCGTCTTTTTCGGCTACGACGGTGAGCTTTCCATTACTTTCGAGAGCGCCCGTCACTTTCGCATTTGTGTGGAAATTCATTCCTTGCTGCTTGAATGTACGCTCTAGAAGTTTGGATACATCGTCATCGAAACCCGCTGCAATCTTCGGGAGAAATTCAACGAAGGTGACCTTGCTGCCGTATCGACTCCATACCGAGCCTAACTCAAGGCCGATGGCCCCGGCTCCGATCACCACTAACTTCTCGGGAACCGTATCGAAAGCAATGGCCTCGTCGCTGGTGACGATACGTTCATCCTGGGGCAGGAAATCCAGGCTTATAGCTTCCGAGCCGGTCGCTAGCACAATGTTCTTAGCCTGGATGATTTTCTCGTCTGTTTCACCCTTGATCGAAATGCGGTTGTCGCCTTGGAGTTCGCCGAATCCGTCGAAACGCTCTATGCCACGCTTCTTGGTCAGAATGTCGATGCCTCCCGTCAGTTGAGCTACTACCTTTTCCTTCTTCTTCATCACTGTATCCAGATTTAAGGATACATTTTCTATTTCTATTCCGCTGGAGACGGCATCATTTCGGGCGAAAGCGAAATGCTCGCTCATATGCAGTAAAGCCTTGCTCGGAATGCAGCCAATGTTGAGGCAAGTGCCGCCCAGAGCTTTTCGTTTTTCGATAAGGGCGGTTTTCAACCCTAGTTGAGCAGCTCTAATAGCAGCAACGTATCCGCCAGGACCTGCCCCAATGATAGCGATGTCGAATTCAGTTTCTTGTGACATGAAATTATCTCTTTTCTATGAAGCGCTCGGATTCCAGTAAGATAGCAAAGATGCTAGATCCACCTTCTTCAAGCCCTCCGCGTCCTTCGTTCGCGAAATTCAAATCTCTAATAGCAGCCTGGTTGGGTCTTCGAGAGCTTCTTTTATTTTGACTAGAAAGGTAACGGCCTCTTTGCCATCAACAATGCGATGGTCGTATGAAAGGGCTAAATACATCATGGGGCGAATAACGACCTCCCCTTTTACAGCCACAGGACGATCCTGGATCGCGTGCATACCTAGGATGGCGCTTTGTGGGGCATTGAGAATGGGTGTAGATAGCATCGATCCAAAAATGCCTCCGTTGGTTATGGTGAAAACGCCTCCTTGCAGATCGGAGAGCTCGATCTTGCCCTCCCTCGCTTTCTTGGCGTAATTGAGAATCTGCATTTCGATTTCGGCTAGGCTTTGGCTATCGCAGTCTCTAGCAACTGGAACAAGCAGTCCTTTTTCCGTGGATACCGCTATCCCAATGTCGTAATAATGATTTTGCACCAACTCATCCCCATCTAGCTGGGCATTGATGGCTGGTACCTCCTTTAAGGCATGGACCGCAGCCTTAACGAAAAACGACATGAAGCCTAGTTTCACTCCGTGCTTTTCAACGAACTTCTCCTGATGCTTCGCCCTCAGGGCCTTTATTTCGGATAAATCGACTTCGTTGAAAGTCGTGAGCATGGCGGCTTCTTGTTGAGCCATTACCAGCCGCTCCGCGATTTTCTGCCTCATAGGAGACAGTCGCTTGCGCGTTGATCGATGAGATGGATCCGGCTTCGGAGCGGTTTTACTGGTTGCTGCTGTATCCGCAGTCTGCTTACTTTTCTTTTCTAAAGCTTCAAGCATATCGCCCTTGGTGACGCGACCCGCTTTCCCAGTTCCATCCACAGTAGCAGGATCCAGGCTGGATTCGCTAGCGATTCGTCTCACCGACGGGGAGATGGCTTCGCTCTGCTTCTGGGGCTGCTGCTCCTCTTCAATGGCGGCAGCCTCCTTCTCGCTTTCAGACACGGTTTTCGTTTCGATTGGTTCCTCTGGAGCTGCAGCCGTCTCATCAATCTCGGCGATCACCTGCCCGATTTCAACTTCATCCCCTTCGCTAGCTTTCAGGGATATTTGACCATCTAGTTCTGCGAGACCCTCGGAGGTGATTTTATCGGTCTCCAGTTCGTAGACGATCTGGTCCTTCTTGACGAAATCGCCGTCCTGAACATGCCAGGCTGCAATAATGCCGCTGGTTATGGATTCGCCCAGCGATGGGACTTTAACTTCCGTGGCCATTGATTTTGAAATGATCTCTCGTTGCTTAAATTATCTGTTCTCTTATGCGAGCTTAGAGTGAAAACGCTTCATGTAGAAATGTTTCCAGCTCGCTTTTGTGTAGCGAAATAGTGCCTACAGCAGTACTTGCGCTGCTGTCTCGACCGGCGTAGTGGATAGGTAAATCGAAAAGCTTTTTCAGCTTTGGAGCCATAAAGCTCCAGGCTCCCATGTTTTGCGATTCCTCCTGGCACCATATCAGGGTCTGGGCTTTCTCGTAGCGATCGACTATTTTCTTCAGCTCGTCTTCGTGTAGCGGATACAATTGCTCGATTCTGATGACAACCGTATCCGTTCTTTGGTTGAGTTCCCGATAGTCGACTAAGTCGTAGTACACCTTTCCCGAGCAAATGATCACTCGCTTGATGTCTTTCGGATCGAGCCCCGCTTCGTCTATGATTTCTCTGAATGAGCCGTCTGAAAAGTCTTCCCATGGCGAAACTGCCTTCTTGTGCCTCAACAACGATTTGGGAGCCATAATGATCAAAGGCTTGCGGAAATCGCGCTTCATCTGGCGACGCAGGACATGGAAATATTGGCTCGGCGTTGTCATGTTGCATACTTGTATGTTGTCTTCCGCGCAATTCTGTAGAAACCGTTCTAGGCGAGCCGAAGAGTGCTCTGGGCCTTGGCCTTCGTATCCGTGCGGCAACAACATGACGAGCCCGCTTACTCGTCCCCACTTCGATTCGCTGGAGGTAATGAATTGGTCGATGATCACTTGGGCTCCGTTAACGAAATCTCCGAATTGGGCTTCCCAAATGCAAAGCATCCGGGGGTAGTCCAGCGAGTAGCCGAAATCGAATCCCAGTACGCCAGCCTCCGAAAGTAGCGAATTATAAACGCAAAATCTTGCCTGGTCTTCGGCAAGATTTAGAAGCGGGACGTGGCGGTCGTTGTCTTCGTAATCGTGGATAACGGTATGTCGCTGGCTAAACGTTCCGCGTTCGCTATCCTGACCAGACAGTCGAACTGGAGTGCCTTCTATCAATAGGGTTCCGAAAGCCAACGCCTCGCCCAACGCCCAATCGACCGGAGTCTTTTCTTCGAAGGCTTTTCTTCGTTGTTCGAGAAAACGCTTGATTTTGCGGTTCGCCGAAATGAAGTCAGGAAGCTCAGTTAGTCCTTCGACAACTGTCCTCAATTTTTCGATACTAGCCCCCGTTTCAATGGGCTCGAACGAATATTTCGGCTGGAAGATAGCAGTCGAACCCGCAAAGGAAGCTCTGCTGGGAGCTTTACCGATAGCTCCTTGTTTGACGCGTTGCAGAGAGTTTTCCAGAGACGTTTCGTACTCCTCCTTTATGGCGTCCACCCCATCTTCGCTGATCGTTCCTTCCGCGATCAACTGTTTCGAGAGCAGCGAACTTGCTGGAGGATGTTTGGCGATCCTCTCGTAGAGATGCGGATTGGTGAACATCGGCTCATCGCTTTCATTATGGCCGTGCTTGCGATAGCAATACATGTCGATGACGACATCTCTTTGGAACTGCTGACGAAATTCGATGGCCAGCATGGTCACGAAAACCACCGCCAAAGGATCGTCGCCGTTTACATGGAAAATAGGCGAGTCGATCATTTTGGCGATATCCGTGCAATATCGGGAAGATCTGGCTTCATTGGGCGTGGTCGTAAATCCGATCTGATTGTTCACCACGATGTGCAAAGTACCTCCCGTTCTGTATCCAGGAAGTTGGGAAAAATTCAAGACCTCCGAAACCATACCCTGACCGGCAAAGGCGGCATCGCCGTGCACTAGAATTGGCAGTACTTTCTTGCGTTCCCTGTCGTTCAAGATGCGCTGTCGGGCTCTTGCCTTGCCTTGCACCACTGGATTTACCGCTTCCAAGTGGCTGGGGTTGGAAGCGAGTCTGATTTCGACGTAATGCCCTTCCTTGGTCTCTATGACTTTCTCGTATCCAAGATGATACTTCACGTCGCCATCACCTGCTACCGTATTGGGAACGTAATTGTCGCCGAACTCCTCGAATATGAAGTCGTAGGATTTCTTGAGAGTGTTGGCCAGGACATTGAGTCGGCCTCTGTGGGCCATGCCCATCACTACCTCCTTGATGCCCAGGCGGCCGCAATGCTCAAGCGCGTTATCGAGGCAGGGAATGAGCGTTTCCCCGCCTTCTAGTGAAAACCGCTTTTGTCCTGGATAGCGGGTGTGCAAAAAGCGTTCGAAGGTTTCCGCCGCGAAAAGCTTGCGCAAAACACGCAGCTTGATTTTACCCGAAAGATCGGTTTCTCCTTGTAAAGGCTCGATCTTCTGCTGAATCCATCGGCGAATTTCCGTATTCTGAATGTGGATATATTCGTATCCTATAGAGCCGCAGTAAGTTTTCTTCAAAGCGCCTATCAGCTCGCCCAGCTTAATAGAGCCGCCGTCAAGAAAGTGACCCGATGCGAAAACCTTTTCCAAATCGCTTGCATGCAGACCGAACTCTTCGATGGCCAATTCTGGATTGGAGGGTGGGGGATCGGAAAGCGGGTCCAGATTAGCTTCGGTGTGACCGAGGCTGCGGTAGGCGTAGATCAGACTCGAGACATTCATTTGCCCGGAGGCCAGTTGACTGTCGTCTGACTTTGCCTTTCCCCGTCGTCGAGGCGCCATGCTTAAGGCCAGTTCGAAGCCTTCAAAGAAAGCCTGCCAATTGTCGTCGACCGAGGCCGGATCGATCTTCCACTTCTCGTAGTTGTGGTCGATCAAGTCCGCGTTAGAACGCGTTGCTAAGGTTACCATTTTGAGCGTATGGTGAAAATGCCATGGGAAAATTGAAGCTGTGATGGCCTCCTCTTTCGTTTCCTAGGATTTGGCTTCTCACGAAATCTCAGTATTAGTGATAATTATTATGGTCGTTAACTTTGCATAGTGGCGGAGTAAAGCAAATGCCGCCTCTTGACGGCCTGATTAAACCCTTTTTTAATAAACTTCAGTATTCCTTGCTTTACCCATTCCTCGACCTATTCATTAACATAAAATACGTTAATGAAAACAATTAACGAACAACTCAAAGATGCGCTTATTTCCTTGGAGGAAGGCATAAGCAAATCTGATGCAACGGCCATAACTTCGAACCTCGGTTTCTTGGATCAGGCATTGAAAAACCACAAAGCGGAGATCGATTCCGAGTTGAAGCACTACCTCAAGCGCCGCAGCTATCAAAAGGCTCTGATGTATCTACAGGGACAAGGCGATATCCCCAAAGGAGCCTGCCAGGGCCGCAAGGACTTTTCCTAAAGCTCACCGAAACTTTCAACCCACTGTGGCGGCATGTCTAGGACATGCCGACTGACAAAGCCTAATTTCCTAAACCTCTTCATCAGGTGTCTAAAAAGAACAGAAAACTGGATACAACCGATTCATCGGAGCCCTTGTCCAATAACCCCTTTACAGGCCTGGATCTCGGTCCTCTCCCCGTGGCCAAGCAAGATTCTTCTTCTCGATCTCCTTCTTCCTCTGCGTCCTCTAAGCCCAAATCCCGTGGCCGACTGGACGTGATTCGCCAACGCTCGGGAGGCGGAGGCGGTTGGTCTACCGTGGTGACTGGCTTCAAGGGCATCTCCCAGGAGGAGAAGAACGACATAAAAAAACGGATACAAAAACGCTGCGGAGTAGGTGGAGCTATTAAGTCCGGCAATATCGAGATTCAAGGCGACAAGCGGGAAGAGGTGAAAGCGGTCCTGGAAGCTGCTGGTTTCAAAGTGGTGTTTGCCGGCGGTTAAATTATTCCTTCGTATTTGTGACCTATCATTCTAATTGGAGATATTAGGTCGTTTCGATAGTGACTTACTAATAGGTCTGCGTTTGTCTGAGGGTTTCTGATAATTTCGTTCCCTTTTGGACTACTCGAATGGGCAACGCTTCTGGGGAGAAGGATAATCGATGATCATACATCTGGATGCGGACGCGTTCTACGCGTCGGTAGAACAGGCTGCCGACCCGTGGCTGCGGGGAAAGCCGATCGCGGTCGGCGGGGAGCGGCGTGGCGTCATTACCAGCGCTAGCTACGAGGCTCGAGCGATGGGAGTCTATACGCCGATGCCCACTATGCGAGCTAGGAAATTGTGTCCCAAGTTGATTATCGTTCCGGGCAATTTCGAGCTGTACGAGCAGTTCTCCCGCTTCATGTTTTCCTACGCCTACGACTTCACGCCACTGGTGGAGAAAACGTCGGTGGACGAGGGCTACTTCGATCTTACCCCCAACCGGCAGAAGCAGGCGGCGGATGTGGCCCAAACGCTGCGCAAGGCGATCTATGATTCGCTTAGACTCCCAGTGTCCGAAGGCATCGCTTCCAACAAATTGGTTTCGCAAGTCGCCTCCAAGCTCCGCAAACCCAATGGCCTGGTGGAAGTGCGGCAGGGAGAGGAGCGATCCTTTCTGCAGCCCTTGCCGGTCAAGTGGCTGCCCGGTGTGGGGCCGAAGCTCAATACCGAGCTCAACGCGGCGGGTTTTCGTGAGATTGGTCAACTGGCTCTTACGCCGCCGGACGAATTAGCCCTTTTCGCCGGTTCCTTCGCTCCGCGTCTGGCTCAATTCGCTCGAGGCGAGGATGAACGACTGGTCGATCCCGGTCACGAAGAGGCTAAGTCCTACGGGCATCAGGAGACTTTTGATGAGGACACAACGAATCGGGCCTTTGTCTTGGCTAAGCTGCGGCAGACGGCAGACGGACTCATGGTCAAGGTTCGCAGCGATGCCAAGAGCATCCGTACTGTGTCGCTAAAAATTCGATACAATGACATGGATGAAACGCAGCGAAGCTACAGCTTTCGCGAGCCGACCGATCTGGAAAGCGATATCTATTCGCTTTTGCCGACGCTTCTGAAGCAAGCCTGGGAGCGACGGGTGAGTTTGCGGCTGGTCGCTCTGCGTTTTTCCAATATCTACCAAGCCTTGCCGCAGGAATTCGATTTCCAAATGCCGGAGCTGAATCGTGGAGCCCGTCAACGCCTTTCCAGTGCGGTAGACACTCTGCAGCGCAAAGGCCTGCCCATCATGCATGGCCACGATTTCTGGCTCAAGCGATACGATGAGAATCGTCGCGAAAAGGAAAAAAGCAAGGCGAAGCGGCGTATCCGAAAAGCGATGATAATGGGTAGGGAGGCTTGTCCTCAAGCTTCCGCGCCAAAAATGAATACGGAGGCTTGGGGACAAGCCTCCCTACCTGCTCCAAAAAATATGAATGGGCTAATGGCCGCTGAAGCCTCTGTTCCTTACACAGTGAAGTCCAAGAAGAAAGCCGTGCATAGCGATCGGATGGGAGAGGCGAAGACCACAATATTGAGTCAGCGAACTAAGCGGAACCAAGCCGGATTCTTTCCTCTCAACATTAAGAGCTGTTTTAGCTTCAACGATTCGCTGCTGACGCCTGAACGGATTGTTGAGCTAGCTGCGCATTATAATTATGAATACATTGCCATAACGGATCCGAATTTACATGGAGCGGTGGCTTTGGCCCAAGCAGCTAATGAGGCGGGCGTGAAGTCGATTGTCGGAGCGGAGCTGGCTATCCAGAAGGAGACAAATGGGCTTCCACTTAAAGTGAATGCCTACGTGGAAAATATCGAGGGCTACGAGAACTTGTGTCGGATGCTTTCTGAAGAGGGGCTCACCCATGCGTTTTACCAAGATCATCTGAATGGCCTCTATACGATTCCAATGAATGGAGAAGCGACGTTGTCGTTTCCGGAAATCCGATACGAGCGACATGTAGATCGGCATAAGTACGAGATCTTGCAGAGCATGAGAACGCTCTCCTTGGCGGGGCAGTCTCATCCGGATAAGCGTCAAGGCGATTTTCATTTTCTGGCGCCGAGCGAGATGAAGGAAAGGTTGAAGGGGGAGGATTTGCGGGTGTTGCACGAAATCGCGGATCGCTGCGAATTCGTCTATCAGTTTGGCGGCAAGCTACAGTATCCGCCTTATCGACCCAGGGACAACAGTACGCCTCGAGAATTTCTAGCCAAGTTGACGTGGAAAGGCTTCGAAAAACTCTACGGCAAGAGAAGGCCTTTTCGAGGAAAGTATTCGAATATCAAGGGCAGAATCCAGGAGGAGTTGGATATTATTGGCGAAGTGGACTACGAGGAGTATTTTCTGGTGGTTTGGGATCTGGTGGAAGACTGTCGAAAGAAGGGTTGGGAATGGGTGATGCGTGGGAGCGCGGGTGATTCGCTGGTTTGCTATTGTCTGGGCTTTAGCGACTTCGAGCCGGTACGTTTCGAACTGTATTCGCAGCGTTTTCTCAATCGGGAGCGTATGAGTCTCAACAAGCTGCCCGATATCGATCTCGATTTCGCTTATGACCAACGGGATCAGGTGATGCAGCATATGCTTACGAAGTACGGTTCGGAACACGCGGCTTTGGTGGGAGGCTTCAGCATGTATCGCCAGCGTTCAGCCATTGCCGAAATTGCTAAAACCTTAGGCGTATCGGAATGGCAGATACGTCGCTTTACTAAGCATATGCCTAGTAGCGGCAACTTTTCCGAGATCAAAAAGAGCATTGTTGGGCGAGTGGAGTGTCGCGATCTTCCGGTTAGCGAAGAACCCTACAAGACGGCTATCGAGCTGGCGGTCATGCTGGACGGCTTGCCGCGACACCCGAAGGCTCACCCTTGCGGCGTCGTCCTCTCTGGGCTGCCGATCAAGGGACTAGTCCCTTTGTTTCAAACGGCCAAGGGCTATCCGGCGACCCAAATGGACATGGATGGAGTGGAGGATTTGGGATTAGTCAAATTCGACATTCTTGGTCAAGCGGGTTTGGCTGTCATGCGCGATGCGGCTGAGCTGGTCGGCGACAAGAAAGCCAAGGGGGCGACCGGTAGCGACATGGAGCCGTGGGAGGATTCGAAGGTTTGGGGAATGATCCGCTCTGGCAGGGCTCGTGGCGTTCACCACATCGAGAGCCCGGCCATGACCTCGCTGTGCAGCATGTGTGGCGTGGATAGGATAGATGTTCTGATCGCTATCGTTTCGGTAGTCCGTCCGGGAGCAGCCAACCAGCTGCGCAAACTTGAGTTCTCGCGACGCTGTCAAGGATTGTCAGAGACGGAATATGTGCACAAATCGCTCGAAGGCATCATGAAAACGACTTTTGGCGTGATGGCCTACGAGGAGCATGTACTGGAAATCTGCGAAGCTTTCGCGGCCATTTCTCCAGGAAAATCGGATGAATTGAGGCGAGCCTTGGCTAAGGAAAATCAAGAGAGCGTGGACAGGTTTTTCCCCATTTTCGAGCTTTACGCCAAAAAGTCGTCTAGAACGACTGAAGAGATAGCTAAGGTATGGGATCTTTTGACGGGATTTTTTGGATACGCTTTTTGTCGCTCTCACAGTACAGCCTATGCAATGCAGGCCTACAAAGCGGCTTGGTTCAAGATGCATCATCCAGCGGCTTTCATGTCGCAAGTGCTCACGCATGGAAAAGGTTTTTATTCGCGTTTCTTCTATACCTTGGAGTGTCGGCGTCTGAGATTGGAACTTTGCAGTCCTTGTGTGAATGCGTCACGACGCGAGCAGTTTATATTGGCATCTGAAAAATCGATACGAGTGCCGCTAAGTCAGATCATGGGGTTGACGACGAAAACCCTGGATCGTTGGGAAGACGAGCAGGCGAAAGGCGCGTTTACAACGCTGAGCGATTTTCACTTTCGGGTGATGGCTGAAGCGGAGGAAGTTCTGCTACTGATTCGAGCTGGGGCGTTTGATGGTTTAGGACAGTCGCGTACCAGTCTGTTCTGGGAGGCTCGAAGATTGTTTCGCTGGTCGGATCATCGAGGGGGGAGTTGGCTTTTCCGATCATCGGACGAGATGGCAAGAGCTTTGCCGGACCATTTGGAGGAACCTGGTTTGCAGGAGCGATTGTCTGACGAGATGGAGCTTTTTGGATACACCATTACGAAGCATCCACTGGATTTGCATCCGGATATCGATTGGAGTGTCTATACGCGAATCAGCGATTTGATGCAGTATGTCGGGAAAAAGGTCCGCGTGTGTGGATTCGTGGTGCAAACGCGCTTGCACAATCAAATCAATGGGGAGCCGATGAAGTTTTTGTCGATCGCCGACTACTGGGGGATCACCGAAACGGAAATGTTTTCCGAGGCGTATAAGAAATACGGCGACGTTACAGTTCGCTATCCTGTTTTAGAAGCAGTGGGAAAGGTTGTGCAGTTCGAAAACGGTCTAAGCTGCACGCTACAGATAGATAAAATCTGTAAGCCGAAGAAGAAGGAAGTAGCGTTAGAATTCGAATCAACGCTTGCTGTACTCGCTTGATCCCGCTTTGCGGGAACAGGATATCCTTCTGCGAAGGATAGCAGGATGGCTCAATTCAGGATTGAAGTATTCAAGTGTTGGAGCTGAGTTAGGTTTATGGCATCCACAAAAAATCTTACGGATATTGTTATCAAGTCCTGCTACGAGGTTCATAATGAACTTGGGATTGGTTTTTCAGAGAAGGTATATGAGAACTCATTACTGATAGCTTTACAGGAAAATGGTCTGGATGCAGTTGCTCAATTGCCTTTGAAAGTCTATTTCAGAAACCGGATTGTTGGCGAATATCTTGCTGATCTTGTTATAAACGAATCTATCATTTTAGAGTTAAAAGCCCTTAAGGCTTTGGCTGGAGAACATCAGGCTCAACTGATTAATTATCTCAAAGCCACTAATATAAATACTGGGTTGCTTATCAATTTTGGAAAGCCGGGATTAGAAATTAAGCGGCAGTACAATAAATAAGATCCTGTTGGCGAAGCCATCCTGCTGTCGCGAATGCGACATCAAGCGAAGCGTTGACCCTTAAATCACTTCTTCACAGGAATGTGGATGACGTGTTTTTCCTGGAATTCGTTTTCTTTGAAGAAATTCTGGATAGGGTAGATTGTAGGCTTTTCTTTGATACTTGCGAATTCTTCAGATAAATCACCGCCTTTGAGGTAGAGTACGCCGTTGGGAATTTCATTGTACGAAGAACGTTTCACTTTCTTTTGTATCCAATCCATGAATTTAGGGAGCTGGGTGACGGCTCTGGCGACGATGAAATCGAATTGGCGATCGACGTTCTCCGCTCGGGTCTGCTCAGCTGTAGTGTTTTGCAGGTTAAGTTTCTCTATGCAGTCTTGCACAACCTTGACTTTCTTTCCGATGGAATCGATGAGATGCAAGCGGCAATCAGGATAGAGAATGGCAAGGGGAATACCTGGAAAGCCGCCTCCTGTGCCCACGTCAAGGATACTCGTTTTGGATGTGAATTGGATAACTTTGGCGATGGCTAGAGAATGGAGAATGTGGCGCAAAGGCAGATTTTCGATATCGGTTCGAGCGATGAGATTTATCTTCTGATTCCAGTCGATGATAAGTTCTGTGAAACCGACGAGCTTTTGGCGTTGTTCGGGAGAGAGTTCAGGAAAACAATCGAATACAATCTGAAGATCGGCCGGCATTGGTGACGGGTATTCGGGATTGATGCGCGTTTGGCAAGAGGGAAGCGTTGACCAATTAAATTCAAGCGTTTCAAATTTTCCTATGAGTTCTGACGATTTGCCTAGATGCGCGTGGCCGATGGATGATCCTTTGATGATCGAATATCATGACAAAGAGTGGGGCGTTCCGGTGCATGATGATCGAAAGTGGTTCGAGTTCATCGTGCTAGACGCTTTTCAGGCAGGACTGTCCTGGCGAACGGTGCTGCATAAACGTGAAGCGTTTCGAAAAGTCTTTCATAATTTCGAACCTGAGAAAGTAGCCAAGATGTCTGAGAAAGAACTCGAGCAAGCTCGACAAAATCCAGCCATCATTCGCAATCGCCTGAAAATCTGGGGATCGGTTAAGAATGCCAAAGCCTTTCTCAGCCTACAGGAACGTCATGGATCGTTTAATACGTTTATTTGGTCATTTACCGAAGGAAAGACTATTAACAACAAATGCAAAACAGTGGATGATATTCCGGCCTCGACGCCGTTATCGGACGAGATCAGCAAAGCTCTGAAGAAGGAAGGTATGACCTTTGTGGGCACGACGATTTGCTATGCTTTTCTTCAAGCAGGTGGAATAGTGAATGATCATCTGGTAAGCTGCTTTAGGCATAAGGAATGCGGGAGTTAATGAATAGATTTGGGTCAACGCTTCGCTTGATGCCGCATACGCGACAGCAGGATGGCTTCGCCAACAGGATTTTATTTATTGTACTGTCGCTTAAATTTTCTTGAGATTCCATAAACCAAACTCAACTCCAACACTTGAATGCTTCAATCCCAAATTGGAACATCCTGTTGTTCTTCGCAGAAGGATATCCTGTTCCCGCTAGTGCGGCATCAAGCGAGCGCAGCGAGTTTTGACTTATTCACCCTCGCAAGCGGCTTCGGCGCAGCGGAGGCCGTCGAGGGCGGCTGATACGATGCCTCCGGCATAGCCGGCTCCTTCGCCGCAAGGAAAAAGACCTTTCAATTGGGGATGTTGCAGGCTGGCTTCCTCGCGAGGGATCCGGATGGGTGAGCTAGTGCGGGTTTCGAAGCCAATGAGGCAGGCCTCATTGGCTATATAGTCCGGCATTGTTTTTCCAAAATGCAGGAGACCGGCTTTCATTCGATCGGCGATGCTCGATGGAAGCAGTTCATGTAGTGGAGCACTGGATATGCCGGGAAAATAGCTTGTTTTTGGCAGGTCTGGTGAAAGTCGATTTTCTAGAAAGTCGACAACGCGTTGAGCTGGAGCCTTTTGCTTGCCGCCGCCGGTTCGAGAAGCGATTTGCTCGAGAGATTTCTGATAGGCAATACCTGCTAGAACGCCGTGCTCTTTGGCGAGTTTTTCCGTATCCGAACTTTCGATAGTTACAACCAAGCCGCTGTTGGCGAAGGGCGAATCACGTCTGGCAAGAGACATGCCGTTGACTACGACTTCATCGTTTTCGGTAGCCGCTGGAACGATAAATCCTCCTGGGCACATGCAAAAGGAGTAAACGCCACGATTTTCAATGGTTGTGGCGAGTTGGTAGCTGGCGGCAGGTAGAACACGCGGTCTTTCCGCGTCTCTAGAAAGATGATACTGAATGCTGTCAATCAGAGGTTGCGGGTGCTCGATGCGAACTCCCATGGCAAAGGTCTTCGGTTCAAGGAGCAGGTTTTCAGCATGCAGCAGTTTGAAAATGTCGCGAGCGCTATGACCTGTGGCAAGAACTACGGCATCTCCGATGTATTCATCTCCGGATACGGTGGCCACGCCTTTGAGATTGGAGCCATTTGGGCTTCGGAGAAGGCGACTGACTCGACTTTCGAAATGGACTTCGCCTCTTGCGTCGAGAATGGATTGTCTCATCGCCTTCACTACATTCGGGAGGAGATTGGAGCCAATGTGAGGGTGGGCCTCGGTTAGAATTTGTCGTGGAGCCCCATGAGCCACGAGTGTTTCGTAGACGTATCGGACGGATCCACGTTTGGTAGCTCTTGTGTAGAGTTTTCCGTCGGAGAAGGTGCCGGCCCCTCCCTCTCCAAAGCAATAATTGGAGTCTTCGATGACACGGCCTTCCCTTAAAATGGGAGCCAGATCAAATCGTCGTCGACTTGCGTCTTTTCCTCTTTCGAGAATGATGGGCTTCCAGCCAAGCTCTATTGCTTTCAGGGCGGCAAACATCCCTGCTGGACCACAACCGACGATTACCAGCGTTTTCGCGTTTCTAGGTACTTTGGGAAAATTCGGTTCCAGTTTTGGCTCTGGGGGGAGACTGCCATCTAGAGAAGCCTCGAGACTTAGACCGATTTTTATGATTTTTCGTCGCGCATCGATTGATCGCTTAAGTAGACGTATTTCACCGATGCGGCTTAATTCGACTCCGAGCTTTCGCGCGACTGCTTTGCGCCACTTCGCTTCGTCGTCCGCCTCTTCTAGAGGCAGTGAAATGTTTACCTTGTGGATCGCCGTGTCGCCCATGAGAATAAGCGACTCTTGATGGTGGAATTATTCCCTTAGGTCGAGCCGGATTTTCAGGGTCCGGAAATGATGGATAGAGCGATTTCTTCGATCCTCTATTCGGTTCGCAAGGCCTGTATGGGATCGATTTTAGAGGTTCTCAGGGCCGGTATTCCCGAAGCCAGAAAATTGAAGAAGAGTATCACGATAACGGTTACAAAATAGATAAATGCTGGGTAGGTGAAATTGCCCATATCGAGAGTGCCTTTTAGAAAATTACTAATAGCGTGCCCCAACAAGACTCCGAGAAGAAGACTTATGCCGACTTGCAGATAGTTTTGCTGCAAGACCATCCGAGCGATGCGATTGCCGTTTGCCCCTAGGGCCATGCGGATCCCGAATTCCCGTTTCTTTTGCCGAGCCGACAAGCTAATCACGGCGTAGAGCCCTACGCTTGCCTTGAACAGGGCCACAAGCCCGAAGATTCCGAACATGCGCGTGACGATATTCAAACCTGCCTGGCCAATATCCATCACTTCCTCCATGGTGCGGAACGGACTTTGGGGCGCTAGGACAGGCGAGAGCATTCGTATTTCGTTTCTGGCTACAGGAATCCATCGATGTGGATCTCCTTTACCCGTGATCATGACGCTCATGCCACGGGAAATTCTCTGGGCGAAGGGTAGGAAGATCTCCGCTATTTCACTACGTGGCGTCCCGGGTAGTGGACTCGCTCTTAAATCGGGTACCACTCCCACAACGGTAACCCAACCATATTCATTAAAGCCGTTTCCTTTGATGAGTATTCTTTTTCCTAGAGCCGACTCCTGAGGAAAAAAGCTTTGGTCGAACGACTTGTTGACGAGGCAAACTTTCTGAGTATCTGCGGTGTCAGTGAGCTGAAAGGCTCTTCCTTCCAGTAATTCAAGCTTGAATACGTCCATGAAGCCATCGGTTATGGCATTTATCATGGTGAGGGGTCGCGCGTCATCACGATCTTGGTCATAAACGATACCTTCGATTTCAAAACGTCGCCGCATCGCTCCCATTCCATTGAAAGCCGTGGTGAAGCCAATAGCGTCGATACCATCTTGGCCGTCGAGGTTTCGCTTCAGATTATCATAGAATTGTTTGACGTCCGAATTTTCCGGGAAGCCTCCTCCGGCATTCAACTGAATTCTCGCGGTGAGTATGCGTTCAGGCTCGTATGGCAAGGGACGATTCGTGATGTAGTGGGTAATCAAGATCATCGACAGCGCGGTAAGGAGCAAGGCGCCGGACAAGGCAATTTGAAAAGAGGTCAGAAGCTTGCTCAGCTTTCCGATGAATAGGCTCGAAGAGGTTCTCGAGTCGTCTTTCAATATATCGAAATTATCGATACGCGAGGCTCTCAATGCTGGAATGATGCTTGATACGAGTGTGGCTAGAATAGCGGCTCCTAGGACAAAGCTGACTACTTTGATGTCGAAATTCAAGTGCCACCAGTAGGGGAGATTGTTGTCGATCAGCATTTGCCACATCCAGTCGCAGCCCCATCGCGCGATAAGCAGTCCGAACAGCGATCCGACAATCGATATCATAAAACCGTCGAGGACAACCTGTCCTAAAAGCTGTTTTCGAGAGGCGCCAACGGCATTGCGGATGGCAAGCTCATGCAAACGTCTCGAAGCTCGAGCCATAATCAAGTTGGAAACATTGGCGCAGGAAATGAGAAGAACAAGGAACGCGCAGAAGAGCATCAGGTAGAGAATTTGAACTGAGTCCCGTCCCAGCACTTCGTCGTTGTAGGTTTTGAAATCGATCCTTGTCTTGTCGGCGTTGGTGTCGGGAAACGAGGTGGCAATCCTCTCGCTGATGGTGTTTAGTTCGGTTTGCGCTTGGTCTAGCGAGTAACCACTTCTTAAATACCCAATGACTTCGAGGTAAGGCGAGCGGTTGCGATCCCTTCCTATGGATTCCGGCCATTCGGTAGGGAGCCACATGTCTTGCCTTTCGGGAAAAGCGAATCCAAGTGGCATGATACCTACGATGGTATGGGCATCGCCGTTTATGAGAACTTGTTTTCCAATGACATCCGTATTGCCGCCCAATTGTTCCTGCCAAAGGAAATGGGAGATGATTGCAACACGATCGGCTCCTTCGGCCACGTCCTCTTTGGTGAATCCGCGTCCCAGCTGTGGCGGCATATTCAGCGCGTCAAAGAAATTGTAGGACACTCGAGCCCCGTCGTATCGATCAGGAAACACCTCGCTGTTGGGGACGGCAAAGGAAGGGCGGTTGGTGTTGTATCCAATTAGATGTTCGAAGGTCTTACTCTCTTCCCGAAAAATCTTGTAGTCATGAACGCTGATCGCCTCTACGCGCATTCGAACGCCTTCAATCCTTTCCCATTCCAGATGGTAGAGGGTCTCCTTTTTGGACAAACCGACGTCGCTCCACATGAAGCCGTTTACCAAGGTAAACATCATTACAACCAAGCCTAGGCCTACCGACATGACTGAAATGGCCATTAGACTTGAGCTTGGATTCTTTTTAAATAGGCGGAAGTTGAATTTGAGGTCCCTGATCATTTTTAGAGAGAGAAGTGTGGTGAAAGGGTTTGAGGGGATTTATTGTTCGTTTGCAGTATCGCTTATGACTCGACCGTCGAAGAGCTGGATTACTCGCGAAGCGAAACTGTTATGGCGTTCATCGTGGGTGACCATGCAGATGGTAGCTCCTGCCTGATGTAGTTGAGAAAGCATTTCCATCACATGCTCTCCGTTTTTCGAATCGAGATTTCCCGTCGGCTCGTCTGCCAAAAGGATTCGTGGACTTCCTGCCAAGGCTCGAGCGACGGCGACGCGTTGTTGTTGTCCGCCTGAAAGCTGACTGGGCAAGTGCTTGAGCCTGTGAGCCATCTGGGTCTTTTCAAGCGCTTCCAAAACGCGCTGATCACGTTCCTTTTTGGGCATGCCACGGTAGACGAGCGGCAGCTCGACATTCTCCTGGACCGAGAGATCTCCGATCAGGTTGAAGCTCTGAAAGATGAAGCCGACTTCTCGATTTCGAATACGAGCCCGATCATTTGCTCCAATGTCTTCAACGGATTGGCCATTCAGTCTGTAGGCTCCTGCCGTAGGCTGATCCAGCAGTCCGATGATTGAGAGAAGAGTCGATTTTCCGCAGCCCGAAGGTCCTGCTATAGAGACGAATTCGCCTTCTCCTATCGTCAAGTAGACACCCGTGAGGGCGCGTGTTTCAATTTCGTCGGTAAGAAAGGTTTTCTCGATACCTTCCATGGCGATTACGTCGCGTGTCGACGTGTCGCTCCGATTTTCCTGTAGCAGATCTATCGTTCCTGTCATGATTCCCATTCTTTTTGAAATCCGGTGCGGAGGAGTCCGCCGGAATTCGTTCCTATGTCATTGCTTTTGGAAACGGGATTTGGATTACCGCGAAGTCCCTACGATTGTAAGGCCAGTAAACCTAGTCCGCTCCCTGATTTACACTACAAATTCCTTCCGCCAAAGGTTGCGCTTTTTTTCACTAGGCTAGAAAAAATCTGCTATAGACGGGGGGTCACCACTGTTCCGCTACGCGGCTCTCGTCATTCACGGACGTTTCATAGTAATAGTGAGAGCAGGGTATGAAGATGTCCTTGGGAATTTCTTCTCCTTCGAGGTACTTGATAAAAGCCTCCACGGTTCCGAGGGCCATTTTGGCAGGAAATTGCTGAGGGCTATCGTAGAGTTTCTTTTCGAATACCGCCTGTTTGCCCGCAGGCGAGGCATCGAACCCTATGATAGTTATCTGATCGAGTTTTCCGGCTTTGGTTGCGGCCGCGTGGGCTCCGAGAGCTGAGGGATCGTTGATCGCGAAAATGCCAACGATGTTCGGATGAGCTTGAAGCAGGTCGGTTGCTACGGCGTATCCATCATTTCGATTCCCTTTGCCGGAAAGCTCGGTGACTATCTTGAGCTTGCTATTGTTTTCCTTGAGGTAGTCTTTGAATCCGTCCGCTCGATAGATGCATGACGTCACCTCGGGGTAGGAAAGGATGGCGATTTCGCCGCGATCTCCTGTCGCTTCCATCATGCTTTTCGCCGCGAGCAAGCCTCCTTGATAGTTATCGCTACCAATGTGAGAGACCAGAAGCGCATTGGCCTCTTCGTCAGTCACTTGAATGTCGAATGTGAATACAGGAATACCCACTTCGGCCGCCTTTTTCACGCCTTCGCCTGCCGCTCTTGAGTTAGCTGGATTGAGAAAAATGGCGTCGTAGCCTTGAGCGGCAAAATCGGCGAGTTGATTGTTTTGTTTGGCGGCATCCATCTCGCCACTTAAAGCCACAAACTCGTATCCATATTTCTCTGCTTCCTCTGACATGACGTTGGCGATTAGCTTGAAGAAGGGATTAGTGAGGTCCATGCAGGTCATCCCGATTTTCCCTTTGCTTTCGCTTTTTCCAAAGGCGGGCGTAAAGATAACTGCTAAAATGAGGAGAGCGGCTCCTGAGCCCGCTATGGCAAATTTGGCGAATTGAGGATTGCGAGCTATCGCTTTACGAGATGAGTCGGAACTACGTAGTTTGTCCAGCAATACGGCTACTAGAATCACGCCACCCAGTACTACTTGTTGCGTGTAGCTCTCAATGCCCAGGAGGTTCATTCCGTTCTGAAGCACGGATATGATGAAAGCTCCAATCAAAGTACCGAGAATACGACCAGTGCCACCGGAGAGACTGGTTCCGCCGACCACGACCGCGGCGATCACGTAGAGTTCGTACATCACTCCCATGTTGGGAGCGCCGGTGTTGATTTGAGATACCTGGATGGCTCCTCCCAAGCCAGCTGCAAGTCCGCTTACGACATAGACGAATGGAATGACGAAACCTATAGGCACGCCAGACAGTCGAGACGCCTCTTCATTCCCTCCCACCGCGTAGATGTATCGCCCCATGCGAGTGTAGCTCATGAAAATATGGGCAATCGCGTAGAGAACGACCAACAGTATCACTGTATTGGGTACGCCGAGTAATTTTCCTTGGCCCAGCCAGGTCAGGCCTTTGGGCACTTGGTAGATCGAGAAGCCTCCGGTGATTAGAAAAGAGAGACCCCTGGCCATCATCATGATGCCAAGCGTCGTGATAAAGGGAGCCACCTTAAACCGATGCACGATCCATCCGCCAAATCCTCCGATCAAACCACAGGCCAAAATGCCAACCAGAAACCCAAGCCAAACCGCGCTAGCCCCCGCTTCCAAACCTCCCATTCCTTTCATGATGCTCGTTCCGATGACGGCGGAAAGGGCGATGAGGCTGCCGACCGATAGGTCGATGCCCCCAGTCATGATCACCATCGTCATGCCGATGGCGATGATGGCGATTACTACGATTCGGTCGACGATGGCCAGGAGATTGGACTTCTTAAGAAAGTCTGGCCAAACATAGGATTCAGGTACAAGGATTTTCGCATCATTAAACTTTGGATACCTATCTTCTATTTGACTTATGATTCTCCATTTGAGCAGAGATCTGGTAGTAGCCATTACCTGTAGCGGTTCATCCTCCGCATGCAGTACATCTAAGGCTCTTCTGAGATCTAGAGGTTTTCCTATAATCGTTTTCGTGTTGGAGTAGCCATTTTCAAGTAGCGATTCGGACAAGCTGCTAGCGAAGTCTTCAGATTCGGTGTTGGCTGCCCCCGCCACGAAAATCATAGCTTCCTTATCGTACTTTGTCGTAATGGCTTCTTGGATTTCTCGTACCGCTGCATCGCCCGACGCCGTTTGCTCGTTTAGAGTCAGCACGCTAAAAAGCGCGCAAAGTCCAATCAGAACAAAGACGATTCCGTAGTTTTCTAAGGCTTTTTTCATGATATGAATTGTATCATAAATTTCGTTACTGAACTTAAATGATCAACTTACCGCTATCGAAAGAACCTGTTCTTGAGTTGCCTTGCCAGTATCGTCTATTTCGCCTTTAATTCTTCCTTGGCCCATGGCGAAGATCCGGTCGCACATTCCTAGGATTTCGGGAAGCTCGCTGCTGACGAGAATGATGGCTTTCCCTTCTTCCGCCAATCGATTGATAAGAAGATAGATCTCGTACTTCGCTCCAACATCGATGCCACGAGTCGGTTCGTTGAAGATGATGATATCCGCGTCGCGAGCGAGCCACTTGGCCAGCACGACTTTCTGTTGGTTGCCGCCTGAGAGAGTGGCGATTGGCTGGGTCGGGTCCGAGGTCTTTATCTTAAGATCAGATTCGTACACCTGATAGGTCGACTGCTCTTGTTTCCTGTCAAGAAACCCTCTGTTGGAAAACGATGCCAGATTTGGCAGTCCAAAATTTTCAACTACGGATCGCTGTAAAACAAGACCTTGATTTTTCCTGTCTTCAGTCAGCAAGCAAATGCCTTGTGAAATCGCATCGCTAGGACTCGAAATATGAACCTCTTTATCGTCAACGAAGATGGAACCCGAATCGTACTGATCGGCTCCAAAGATCAGTCGAGTCAGTTCCGTTTTTCCCGATCCGATGAGACCGGCAAACCCCACAACCTCGCCCGCTCGAACCGAAAAGCTGATGTCCTCTACAAATCCTTTTCGGCTGAGGCTCTCGATTCGCAGTCGTGTCTTTCCCAATACAGCATTGCGCTTTGGGAACTCGGACTCGATCGGTCGCCCAACCATTTTTTCGATCAAGGATTCTTTTGTGATTTCCCGGGTGGAGGAATCGTCAACAAGCGTTCCGTCGCATAGCGTTAGGACGCGATCTGCAATCTGAAAGATTTCCTCCAGTCTGTGGCTAATGTAGATGATGCCAATGTTGCGAGACTTGAGTTCCTCGATTACTTTAAAGAGAAGATCAACCTCTTGCTGGGTGAGCGGAGCAGTGGGTTCGTCCATAACGATAATTCTCGCGTCGATCGATAGAGCTTTGGCGATCTCCACGATTTGCTGTTGGGCGATGGTGAGATCCGCGCACTTGGCATCTGGATCGAGAGAGATGCCTATTCTTTGGAAAAGACTGCTAGCGGCTGCTAATTCGCTATTTCTCTCGACGAATCCGTATCGCGTCCTTTCGCGACCCAGGAAAATATTCTCCCTGACGGTAAGCTCTGGAATGAGATTCAGCTCCTGGTAGATGATCGATATGCCTGCCGACTGGGCTGCCTGAGGATTCCTCAGTGTTGGCTGACGACCGGACAGAAAGATCTCTCCCTGATCCGCCTCCAGCGCCCCTCCAAGTATTTTGATGAGTGTGCTTTTGCCTGCCCCGTTTTCGCCAGCCACAGCGAGAGTTTCACCTTTCTTGAGCTCGAGCGAGACGCCTTTCAAAGCCTGAACGCCTTGGAAGGATTTGCGAATATTCCGCATTTCCAGCAATGGGGACTGTTCGATTCCGTCTTGTGTCACGTAGGGGTAGTGTTGCAGGCAGTAATGACACTCATTTTCGATGCGGAGACAAGGGTTTATGCCTCCTAGTCAGAGGCTTACGGTGATAGTGAGCTATAGCGCCTAGGGATAGAGCCTATCCTCCAATCGAGGCGCTAAGTCCTGTTCCCCTATATGAATAGATTGAAGAACCTGCTAGAATAGGCGCCAACAAATACCACCCGCCATGGAGAATGTCGCTCATAACATAGAAAACAAATCCGAGCTTCCCGAGGATGTGATCAACGTCTCAGAGGAGTCTTCGGAACCCGTTGCCGAGGAGAAGAATTGGCCAAATCCTTTCGAAACGAAACGCTATAATCCTGACGGTTCTAGAAAGCTGGTGATCCGTCCTAAAGCCGGATCGTCGACTAAAAAGGCTAGTCCGGAATACATTAATTCTCGGATTAAGCTCGTCGTTAAGGGTGGAGGTCACACTTCGATAATCGATCGCTCTTCTACCTTTAACGAAACGGATCTGAAGCGCTCGTAGCTTTCTGATCTCGAGGAGTCTTCGAGGCCTTGTTGCTTCTAAAGCCTCTCGAATTTCTTTGAGCTTGGCAGGGCTCATTGGTTTGGCAAAGTCCCAGCCATGGCTCGAATGTCTAAACTGCCGCTTGCAGCGCTTTTCTTTTTAAGCTTTATCTGCAAGACCTATGCGGCAGCTGATCGAGACTGGCCAGTCTACCTTGGGGATAAGGCCGCGACCCATTTTTCGACCCTAGACCAGATAAACAAGGAGACGGTTTCAAGGCTGGAGGTAGCCTGGACATGGGATGGAGGGGAAGCCGATCCGCACAATCGGTCGCAGATACAATGCAATCCTCTTGTGATCGACGGTGTTTTGTATGGCACCAGCGCCTCGATGAAGCTTTTCGCTCTCGACGCTGCTACTGGCAAAGAGCTTTGGAAGTTCGATCCGGTTGGAGACTACAAAAGCATTGGAAACAAAGGCCTTAATCGCGGGCTCGTTTATTGGACTGATGGGAAGGATGATCGCAGGATTCTTTTTAGCGCAGGGCGTTTTCTGCATGCTTTAGATGCCGGCTCCGGAAAATTGATCCCGGCATTTGGAGACAAAGGCCGAGTGAATTTGAAGAAAGGCTTAGGCCGCGATGTTGAGCGCCTTTATTACGTTTCCAACACCCCTGGGGTTGTATTCGAAAATCTATTAATCATTGGTGGGCGCGTCAACGAGGCGCTGCCTGCCGCTCCCGGTCATATTCGGGCATACGATATTCGCACAGGGGAGCAAGTTTGGAGGTTCAACACCATCCCTCATCCAGGAGAGATTGGCTATGACACGTGGCCTGAGGATGCCTATAAAACTATTGGCGGGGCAAACGTCTGGACCGGCATGGCAGTCGATGAGGAAAATGGTATTGTATTTTGCCCTACAGGATCCGCCTCTGCCGATTTCTATGGCGGCAATCGCAAAGGGAAGAATCTTTTTGCTAACTGTCTTATCGCTCTGGATGCGAAGACTGGCAAGCGGCTTTGGCATTTCCAAATCGTGCATCACGATCTATGGGATCGTGATTTGCCCTCGTCTCCCGTCCTGTTCGACTTGAATCGCAATGGAGAAACGATCCCAGCCGTGGCTCAAACGACGAAGTCGGGTCATGTTTTCGTTTTCAACCGTCTTACAGGAGAATCTCTTTTCCCGATAGAAGAACGTCCCTATCCTTCGTCCGCCTTGGAAGGGGAGGAGGCTTGGCCGACGCAGCCTTTGCCAACGAAGCCAGCTCCGTTTTCCCGGCAGCATTTCACAAGCGATGAGATCACGAATATCTCTCCGGAGTCCTATCGCGAGGTGCTGGATCGGTTTGTGAGACTTCAACCGCATGTTCCTTTTGCTCCGCCCAGTGAGCAAGGCACGATTATTTTCCCAGGCTTCGATGGAGGAGCGGAGTGGGGAGGAGCGGCCGTCACCCCAGAAGGCATTTTATACGTAAATGCGAATGAAATGCCCTGGGTTTTGACCATGATCAACGTCCATGCCGGTTCGACGAATGGCGAGCGGCTCTATTTGCTGAATTGCGCGACCTGCCATGGCCAGAATCGCGAAGGGAGCGAAAACCAGGGACAGATCATTCCTCCCATTACAAGAGATGGCCTTTCCGAGCGAAGGGTTCGTCCAACAGTCGCTTTGAGAAAGATCAAAAGCGGGATTGGCAACATGCCTTCGTTTGCCCACTTGTCCGAGAGGGATATCAATGATCTGATTCGATTTCTGTATCAGGAGGAAGCTGAATCCGATTCAGGAAATGCCAGTGGGCAGATATCGCGTACCGATTATACGCATACAGGCTATCATAAGTGGAGAGATTCCAAAGGCTATCCGGCAGTCAAGCCGCCCTGGGGGACTCTCAACGCTCTGGATTTAAACACTGGCGAATACCTTTGGCAGACCACGCTTGGAGAGTTTCCCGAGCTCATAGAGCAAGGCCTGCCTCCTACAGGAGCTGAAAATTATGGTGGTCCTGTTGTCACTGCCGGAGGACTCCTTTTCATCGCCGCCTCGATGGACGAACACATGCGCGTCTTTGACCGAGATTCCGGCCAGGAATTGTGGCGGGCGAAACTTCCCGCGGCTGGCTACGCCACGCCTTCGACGTACATGGTTGACGGAAAGCAGTACGTTGTCATCGCCTGCGGTGGGGGAAAAATGGGTACGAAAAGCGCCGATGCCTACGTGGCTTTCGCCTTAGCTGATTGAGTGAATGAATCCTTCATGGGCTAGGTCGTTTTCAATTAGAAATTTTGCCCTGGAACATCAATCTTGACACCTTTTCCACTATGGCGACGTTCACTAAATACTCCATGAAAGGCTGATTCGGATTATTCTCTCCCCAGGCCCGACCCACCTTTAGTTATGCTTATCAAATCTCCCCCTTTTTTTCCAGTCGCGTTTCGAGCCGCGATTGGAAGCTTGCTTTTGTTTTTTTGCACGTTTTCCGCCGCGGGAAATGAACTGGAGGCCTTAGAGGAAAGCATTTCAAGATGGATTGATCTGCAGAAGAAATTGGCCGACGAAAACAATTCCTGGAAAGCCGACCGGGAAATCCTGGAACAGAACCTCTTCGTGTTGAGCGCCGAGCTTGAGGAACTGCAAGAGGAGCGAAATTTCCTGCAAGAGAACTTCAAACTGCAGGATATCCAACGAGCGCAGGTCGAGGGGTCGCTCGATCAGGAAAGATTGATACGTGACCGTATCCAGGAACACGTCGATGCCAACCAGCAGCGGCTTTTCCGGCTCATTAAATTCGCGCCTCCCTACTTGGAAAAGGAAATGCGACAGGCTAAAAGCAAGCTCGAGTCGCTTAAGTCTGAAGAACTGGGCCAGCGGTTCCAGGCAATCGTCACCGCCTTGATACGTTTCGAGGAATTCAACCGTTCGCTTACCCTGGACTATGTGCCTCGCAAGCTTAGCGATGGCCGAGAAGTGATGGTGCATTTGCTTTACTGGGGCTTGGCTGGAGCCTACGCCGTTGACGAGCGAGGAGAGATGGCCTGGCGGGTCACGCCTAGTAGCGAAGGCTGGACCTGGAAAGAAGAGCCGGAATACGCGAAACAAACACTGCAGCTCATTCAAGTACAAGAGCAGAGAAGACCCCCTGAACTCATTGCTCTGCCTTCCTCAATTTCAAGTATCCAATAATTTAATATAATGAATAACTGGATACGAATTCTGTTACTGCTTCCCTTTTGCTCGATAGCGATGGGTCAGGAGCAAGACGAGGATGTGCAGGCTTGGAGCGCAGAGATAGAGTCCAGGCTTTCAGAGAGTCTCCAGGCCTACAAAGAGCTTCAGGAATCCATTGCCGAAGAGAAACTGCCACTGGTTCGTGAGATCAATGCGCTGGAAGTTCAAGTGATTGAGCTTCGAAAAGAGGTGGTCGCGTTGAAGAGGACTGCCGAGAGGGGTCAAAAGGGATTGACCGATTTGCAAGCGGATAGAAGCGGATTGAGAGGCCAAAACCAATACCTGGCTGGGCTGATGAGCGAATATTTGAATACGTTCGAAGGCCGCCTCCATATTGCCGAAGACCAAAACTATGAACAATCACTAGAGGCCTTGAGGCAAAAGGTGGAATCGCTCGGGCCTGATAGCCTGGATTCCGTCGATGCAAAGGCCGAAGCGATTGCCATGGGGTTTGATCGTTTGACCAACGTTATTGGAGGCTATTCATTTGAGGGACGAGCTATAGATTTGGATGGCGCGTTGCTCGATGGAACCGTCTATGCCTATGGTCCTGCTGGCTATTTCGTTTCCGATACAGGTGACAGAGCTGGACTGCTTTCCTTTCAGTCTGGGGCGCTGGAGCCGGCTTTAAACGAACTGGATGGTGTATTTGAAAATACGATACTGAACTATGATGGAGTTAACAATCTTCCGCTTGATGGCACTTTAGGAAAGGCGATCAGCTTAAGCGAAGCCAGCGGCTCCTTGGCAGAGCATCTAAAAAAAGGAGGACCTGTCGGAGTCGCCATTATGGCTATGGGCGTTTTGGCGTTGATATTGGCGATTTTCAAGTTGCTCGATCTTCAGCAGCTGGCGGTGTCAATGCCGGCTAACCTCTTGGAGATCGCGACAACGGCTTTTGACGGGGAGATCGACAAGGCGAAAGCGGAAGCTCGGAAGGTTAAGGGCTGGATGGGTGAAATGCTTTCCGAGGGAGCCAGTCACGTTCATGGGGATCGCGATTTGATGGAGGATCACATGTTGAGTGTGATTCTGCACAAACGTCCTCAATTGGAACGCTTTTTGCCGTGGCTTGCTGTGACGGCGGCAGCCACGCCTTTAATGGGTCTTTTGGGCACGGTGGTAGGCATGATTAAGACCTTCACTTTGATCACGATTTTTGGAACGGGCGATCCTAAGGCCCTTTCTTCCGGCATATCCGAAGCGCTGATTACGACCGAGCTCGGATTGATTGTCGCTATTCCAACTCTCGTCATTCATGGAGCGCTTTTGCGCCTGGCTAAGAAGCGAGTGAGCTCGATGGAGCTTGCCGCCACGGAATTTTCGAAAATCGTTAGTAAGGTGGCGTCGAGAGGAGACTAGTCGCATGGCTGATTTCGTTGAAGGAGCATGGGGAGCAATTCAGGATGGAGGCGTCATCATGATCGCTTTGGCGGTTCTTTCATTGCTTCTGTATCGTTCCGCCTTTGGAACGCTGGTCTTCGTGAAGCGAACCGAATTCGATTTAGCAACGTCGAAGGATGGCAAACCTATCGATCCTTTTATTCTTGAGGACAGCATTGACCAATCGCGACGAGAATTCGAGGAGCTTGTCAAACGCCAGGTTGCCTTCATAGCCATGCTGGCTGCGGCAGCCCCGCTCCTGGGTCTGCTTGGAACGGTCGAGGGGATGTTGGAAACTTTTCATAGTCTTTCGCAGCGAGTCGAGGAAGAGACTGCTAGGCGTGTTTCCAGCGGCGTTTCCTTGGCTTTGGTAACCACTCAGGCTGGACTACTGGTCGCGATACCCGCCCTGTTCATCATTCAACTCATCAAACGAGAATCCAAGAAACGCCAGCAGGAGCTAGCCCATGCTCAACTCTTGGCGAGGCGAGGGGAGCTGTCGAAACCATGAGAAGCGATTTGATCGATATGGATTTCGACAACGAGACGGAGATCAATCTGTCTCCTATGATCGATTGCATATTTATTCTGCTGATCTTCTTCATTGTCACCACAGTCTTCGTACAGGAATCCGGGGTAGAGGTGGAGCGTCCGGATACGGCGGCTACTATATCGTTGCCGAAAAATAGTATCCTGATTGCCATTACGAGAGAGGGCAGATTGTACTACGGAGGCAGAGAAATATCCGTTGCCCGCGTTCGTCCGCTGGTAAATCGCATTCTCACCATCGAGGAGATGCCGGTAATCATTCAAGCGGATCAAGGCTCGAGCCATGGGCTTTTCACCAAAGTCTACAGCGAAGTTAAGGCTGCAGGCGTAAAGAACGTTCACTTCGCTACGAAGGACTGAAGGAAATCGAAATGAATTCTCCCATGGAAGACAAGTTGACGAAGGCCTGCGGGTCCTGGCGAATTTCGCTGGGAGCTTTTGGAGGGACTATTCTCATCTTCTCTGCCCTTTCGCTTTCCCAGCTGAATAAAATCGAGCCAGTAGCCGAAGAAACGGCCGATCGTATTGAAATGTTTGTGCCGCCTCCACCGCCTCCACCGCCTGCTCAGATCGAGACGGAAGAGAAGCCCAAGCAAGTGCCGATGGATGTCGATATCACCTTGGATGTGGATAAGACGAACATGACTTACCGTCCTGTGGATGCCGCCTTCAGAGCCAGAATCCGCACGGATGACCAGATGGATGTGAATCTAGACAATTTCAAGAAACCGTCGGTCACCGAAGGACTTGAAGACTTGATTTACGATAGCGCGGATGTCGACGAGGCTCCGTCCCGTTCCTACGCTCCTAGTCCCACATTCCCCAACAAATATACTAAGAAGTACAAGAACATGCGTTTTATCGTTCTGTACGCAGTCGATGAAAAAGGCCGTCCTTACAATATCCATGTTCTTGATACGCCGGATATCGAGCTGAACAAGTTTGTCGTCAAATGGATTAAGCAATGGCGTTGTCGACCTGCGAAAAAGAATGGCAAGAAAGTCAAGTCATGGGTGCGTCACGCGGTGCGCGTCAACTTCGGTTCAGGCTCGCCGTTTTCACTTTAGAATGAAGCGATTCGAAAAATTTTCCTTAACCCTTCTGTCTAGTATTCTGCTAGGAACTACGCTGGCGAACGCTACGGATGATGAAAAGAAGATGGGGAAGCCCGATCTCTATGGAGAGCGTTTTCAGCGATATTTCTCGGAAAGCTATATCGCCCTCAAGGAGCGTGAGCCTGAGATGGACGAGCTTGAGCTTACTTTGATCCAGAAGATAGGTCCCATGGTGGAGGAGGATCCGGAGTTCGCTACGACTATGCTCGAAGGAATGTTGCAGGGAGGAGATCAGGTAAGCGCGACCTTCGATTATCTGCTTGCGAATCTCTACTTCAATGGCGATTCGATCGAGAATGCTGAGAATCGTTATCTTCAAGCTATCGACAAGTATCCAAGTTATCGACGCGCCTGGAAAAATCTGGGAGTGCTTCGGTTGCGGGACGGACGCTATAAAGAGGCTCTGGAGGCTCTCATAAAAACGATCGAGCTGGGAGATACGGGAGCTGATATCTACGGCATGGTAGCCTTTTGCCATTTGCAGGAAGGCGACTATTTGTCCTCGGAATTGGCCTACAATATGGCTGCCTTGCAGGAGCCCAGGAATCTGGATTGGCTCGAGGGCCGGGTTCAGGCTCTGATAGACATGGAGCAATTTGAAAAGCTGCTTCCGTTGATGAAGGAGCTGCTTCGTCGCCAGCCAAGAGATCCGAAATATCGTATTTTGATGGCGAATACATACATTGGATTGCGCAAGCCAATGATGGCCGCTCGTTCTTTGGAGCTGGCCCATCTTTTGGGAGGCGAAAGACCTGAAAGTCTTCTCCAGTTGGCGAATCTCTATTCAAGCGACGGCGTTTTCGATCTTGCGGTGAAGAACTACATTAAAGTGATCGAGAACTCGGAGAGACTTCGACCAAGGCCGCTGCTAACAGCCGTCAAATACATCATGGAAAATGGCGAGCTGTCGCTTGCCAAGGATTTGTTGCAGCATCTCGATATTTCCCAAGAAGGCTGGCTTGCTGGGGAAGTTTCCCAATACAACTTGCTTCTAGCTAATGTGGCTCTGCGCGAAAATGAGTTCGACAAAGCGAAGGAGATTCTAACTGCCGCTTTGGAAAGCGATCCACTCAATGGAGAACTGCTTATCCAGATGGGGCTATTTTACAGCGATAGCCAGGATCTTGCTCGGGCGATCTACTACTTCGATAATGCGATAGGCATCCCGGAATTTGAGTACAGAGGCCTTGTTCTCAAATCGAGAGCTCTTCTAGACGAAGGTCGTTTTGACGAGGCTCTGTCGCTATTAGAGCGGGCAAACGCTATCGACCCGAGCGATTACCTGAGGCAGTTGATCGGTCGCGTGAAGGACGCTGCTGAAGGGAAGGCTCTTGCGTCTCGAGGCTGACCGCAAATCGAAGATCTTCTAGGCATTAGAGCCTGTGGGAGCGGTTGTTTCAGGCCTTTTCTTCCAGCCAGCCGTTAAGCCTCTCCACCAGGTCCCGAAGAGCCATTTGATGTCCTCGAGAATTAAATACGCGGATGGCACTAGAAGAAGAGTGATGAAGGTCGCGAAGAGAACGCCAAAGGCCAGCGAGGTAGCCATAGGAATGAGAAACTTCGCCTGCAAGCTCCGCTCCATCATGATCGGTACGAGCCCGACAAAGGTGGTCACCGAAGTAAGAATGATGGCCCTGAAGCGTTGACCTCCTCCTTGATGGACAGCGTCCATTAGAGAAAGCCCCTCTCTGCGAAGACGATTGATCCTTTCTACCAAGACCAGAGAGTCATTCACCACCACTCCAGCCATGGCGATAATGCCCAGCATGGAAAGGAGACTCAAGTCCTGGGCCGTTCCGAAATTCGAAAAATCGATAAGATGGCCGTAGATGGCTCCAGCCATGCCGAACGGTATGACCGAAATCACGATCAGGGGCTGCAAATAGCTTTTGAAGGGAATGGCTAGCAGAGTGTAAATCAAGACCATCACAATTAAGGCCCCCCCGATTATGGCTGGCATGGATTCTTCCATGTCTTTCGCTTCGCCGCCCTTCAAAGGTTGTATGTCTGGATATTTAGCCTGTATTTCTCCAAGGATGCTGTCAGGATCTCCTGGATACTTTCCGTACAGCGTTTTTGAAATCGTTTCCGTATCCGTGACGTCTTTGTCAGCGCTTGCCTGGACATTGATGATTCTCTGGCGGTCCAAGCGGGTGATGGACGAATAACCGACTCCGTATTCAATGTCTGCCACTTCGCCAATCGGGATGCGCGATCCGTCAGGAGCCACGATTCGCATCGTTTCCAAGTTTCCTGCGGACTCTCGCTCTTCCCTCGGATAGCGAATCATGACGCGAACTTCCTCCCTGTCTCTTTGGACGCGTTGAGCTTCCGCTCCATAGA
>JANQRT010000037.1 GCA_028284385.1 Opitutaceae bacterium
TTCGATTGGTTTCGCGAAAAATAGCTTACCGCATCTTCACCCCATAAAGCGACATAGAGATGCTGGCCGTCAGGACTCATCCTGAGGAAATGGGGACCATTTAGTCCGTCAATCCCATCTTCTCCCTGTTTCAATCTGCCTAGAAAGGATACGGCTCCAGTACCCGTGTCCCTAACGAAATAGCTCAGAGCGTCATCGTCCCAGGCCGCGACGTACAAGTGGAGTCCATCTGGCGAAATCGTCATGGAACGAGCCCCATCGAGCCCATCGATGCCTGCTTCGCCGTCCTTGAGTCGACCTAGATAAGTGAGAGCTCCGGACGATGGATCTCGTGAAAAGGAGACCAGAGCATCGTCGAACATGGAAACGGCATAGAGGAAATTCCCGTCGGGGCTCAAGACTGCCGATCGCGCCCCATTGAGTCCTTCAACGCTTAGTTCGCCATCTTTGACGCGATCGAGATAAACAAGTGTACCTGTGGAGGAATTCCGGTCGAAAATGCTGATTGCATCGTCATTCATCGAAGTCACATAAACATGCTGTCCATCGGGCGACTCGGTAATCGAATAGGAAGCATTCAGACCATCTACTCCGGAAACATCATCAGTGTGAGTTTCCACATACACTAGCAGTTCTTCAGGCTCTTCGTCCTGAGCTTGGGAATTACTCAAGAGAATCAAAAGCGATACCGTCAGGATACCGCCTACCGACAAGCGTGTGGGAAAAAATGGCTTCATTGTAAAGGACCACTGAGACGTAGCACCGACCATGCCCCAACCATCGTATTTAAATTTTATTTACAGCATAATTGTTTCGCGTTGCTAAATCGCTGGCTCCTTTCAGGTTTGAAGGAATTCCCAAATGGCGACCGAGCGATTCTATCTCCATACTTCGAACCAGCTAGAAAAACTAGCTGACTCGTTATTGGAAATCGTTGATGATGAGCCTCTTGAAGGACTTCTTTCGCTGGAGACGGTGATGTCTCTAAATTCGGGAATGGCCAGATGGCTGCGCCTCTACATAGCTGAAAAGAAAGGCATAGCCATGAATTGGGACTTTCCTTTTCCGGCTAAGACCTTCGGTAGATTGCTTTCAGGTTTCGAATCCCACTACGAGGAGCTCGGTCAATTCTCTGAAGCGAGCGCCAAGTGGATTATCTACGAAAATTTGGGAGATCTGGAAAACTCGGATCAGTGGACTCTGGTAAAACGATATTGCGAAGAAGGCCCCAGTCTAAATCGGCTTCAATTGGCGAGTCGACTGGCCTACCTCTATGATCAGTATCTTATCTACCGACCTGATCTTATCGTCTCGTGGGAGAACGCCTCCCAACCCAAGCAATGGCAGGGATCTTTGTGGAAATTGCTGGCTAACCAGATATTCACTACAAAACGACCTCCTCATATCGCGCGCATTTGGGATCGCATTCGCAACTATCGACATAAGTCTGTAGACAAGGGAAACTGGCCACAAAGACTGAGCGTATTCGGAATTTCATCACTGCCTCCTCTTTATCTGGACCTTTTGAAATTCTGCTCGCAATTCATTCCGATTCACATTTTCGCGTTGCAGCCCACAGACCTCTATTGGTCGGATCTTCGCACGGAGAAACAGGTTCTGAAAGCTTCGCGAAAGCGATCCTCCGAATTGGAAAGACAATTAGGCGATGCCTCTCAATGGATCTTCGATTCTGGCAATCCCTTGCTCCCTGCGCTTGGCCGACAGAGTCAGATGTTTCTTGATTTGCTGATCGATCGCGATCCGCAACACGATGATTCAGCCTTTCAAGCGTCGACCCCTTCCAACCAGCTTTCGGTCCTGCAGCGCGATTTGTTTACTCTTACCGATAGAAAGTCTGAAGAGAACGCTTCGTCGGACAAACCACCCTTTCCCTCTTATGACGGGTCGATTGAAATCCACAATTGCCACAGTCCTCGAAGGGAAATCGAAGCGCTCAAGGATTACCTCATCGACGCAGCCCAACGGGATCCCGAGCTGACGGCCAGCGACATCATCGTAATGGCTCCTGACATACATGTTTACGTTCCAAGCATCGAGTCGGTTTTCGAAACGGTGGCTGGAGAAGACGAATTCAGGCTCCCCTTTTCCCTAGCGGACCAATCTCAAGCGAATCAATCCTCTTTGGCCGCCGCCTTGACATCGATTCTTCAATTGCCGGGGACGAGAATGGAAACGGTCGACATCCTGCGGATTATCGAAAAGCCTAGTATTAAAGAGCAATTCCGTTTTGGCGATTTCGATCTTGATATCATCAAGAGTTGGATACAGGAGGCCGGCACAACTTGGGGATGGAATGCCGAGGGCCGCGAGAATCGAAACGCGTTTGCGACCGATCGGTGCACTTGGCGTGAATTCCGACAACGATTGGCAGCGGGTCTCGCCTTGCCACACACAAATCGAAACCTGCGTTTCGGAGCCCTCCCCATAGAGGGCCTGGAAGGCGATCAAGCCGCCCTGGCTGGCCGCTTTTTGGAATTTCTGTCGGTCATAGACGTATGGATCAGCGGATATCACTCAAGTTTGCCGATTAAAGACTGGAGAGAGCTTTTCATCCGGCTATTCGACACTCTATTCGCTAAAACAATGGAGCAAGAATCAGAGCGTACTCTTATTCTTGATACGATTGGAAAGATTCTTCCTTCGAATTGCGATTCCATTGCAACTACTGGTAGAGAGGCTGCCTACCTTCTCATGCAGGAATTGGAACGAGAATCGCCGCGTAGCGGCTTTCTGAGCGGCAACCTGACTTTCTGCTCAATCAAGCCGATGCGAAGTCTGCCAGCAAAGATTATCTGCCTGCTTGGAATGAACTACGGCGACTATCCGCGCAGAGCTCGACAGGATTCTTTGGATCTGCAGCTCAGAGACCCGCGACCAGGAGACCGGAATCCGAAAGACGAAGATAGACAGCTTTTTCTCGAAGCCTTGCTGTCCGCGCGTCAACGATTGCGAATCAGCTATTGCGGCATGTCTACAGTCTCCGACGAAAACCATCCTCCTTCAACTGTGGTTTCCGAGCTGTTAGGCTATCTTGATGATGCCATGTCCAGCTCAGAAACGGGTCTTCTTTCAGAGATGGTATTCAATCATAAAAGACAGCCTTACGATAGTGAATATTTTTTGGACACGCAGTTGTACACCTATTCTGAAGAAAACGCCCGTATTCACAATATCCTCAATCGAAAGTCTGAAAGCGAAAAAATCAATATCACCGGTCTGAGTCTGTCAACCAGGTCCGATTCCGAATCGTTGATCGAGCTTTCTATCGACGACTTCATCCGACGCTTCACCAGGCCCCAGCAATCGTTTTTGCAACAGGGAAAGGGGGTCAAGTTCTATTCGAAAAATGAAGATCCGTTCGACCTCGATTTTCTAACGTTGAATGGATTGCAAAACTACGAGCTTAGAAAAGCCTTCAGCGACGCGATTGAAAACTTGGAAAAGCCCGAGGCGGCTACTCAAGAATGGATGGAAGCGGCGAGACTCCTGCCGCCAGGAAAGTTGGCCGATATTGAGTATTCCAATACATTTCGCGACGCCAAACGATTAGATGAGCTCTGGGAGCAAAACGCTTCTGGAGCAAATTGGGCAGAGGAGAGGATAATCATTAAAGATGAATCCATCTCGCTTGTGGGCAGGCTTTTCTTGAATGGGGAGAAAGGCTGCCAGGCGATACTTGCTGATGGGGCTCTTAATCCGCGACGAATGATAGACGCCTGGCTTAGACACGTCATCGCCTGCAAGTATTTAATCTCAACGCCGCCTGAACAAGTTGCTACCTATGTTTTCTCCATGGCGGATGTTGAAAAAATTGCAGTCTTTTCACCACTTGAGAGTGTCGAACAATACTGGACTATATTGATGGACTGGTTGCAGAAAAGTCATGATCAGCCCTTGGAGTTTGTAGCCAATGCATCGTATTTTTGCGCCGAGAAGCTACACAAATCGAAAGCTACGAAACCTGAAGCTACATACGACGAAGCATTGAGAGCCGCGTCTGCGCAGCTCAAAGGCCATTCATGGAACGGCAAAGATTTTCCGGAAACGGATGTCTATTTTGAAGCTTGCTTTGGAAGCGATTATCAACCGGATGAAACGTTTCTCAAGAATGCCGAGGAACTGCTCCTGCCGCTTTTCGCCCATCTGGAAACGCTATTATCAGATAAACTAGGAGCAGGCTTCTCGGAAAACCATTAAGGATGGACTACGACAAGGGTATCAATCTCATAGAGGCTAGCGCTGGTACCGGCAAAACCTACACCCTTTGCCGCATCGTCCTTTCGCTGATGCTTGAGAAAGCGATACCCGTGGATCGGATACTAGCCGTCACTTACACAGAAGCGGCGACTCTCGAAATGAAAAATCGGATACGCGAATTGCTGGAAGCGTGTTTGAGCGAATTGGAAGCTCGCCAAATTAGCGAGAATGTTCTGAAGGAGATCATTGCCCGCTCTCAGGTTGGAGAGGAAGAGCTTGAGAGGCGTATCCGACTCAATTTAGAGCTATTCGAAGAGGCACCCATCTTTACCATTCACGGTTTCTGTAAACGGGCTCTTGAGCTCGCCGCTCTTGAATCCTCAACCCCCATGGAAGCCGATATCGATAATGTTGAAGAGTCCTTGATCCAAGAGTTGCGAAACGAATTCATCAGAACCCGGATTCTAGAGAAATCCCACATTTTGGCTGCGCTATTCAGAAGGAATCGCGATATCGAATCGTTACTCGAGACGACAGGAAGAGAATTCGCGCGTCACCCCCATGCGATAATCGAGCCGGTGGAAAATGCTTCGAAAAAGAGCGATCTAGATGATATTCTAAAAAAGGTAGTGAACGCTTGGGACGTGTTTCAAAGCCAGATGAATGCTATCGAGTCTGAGCTCATCAAGAACAGGAAGTTCAGCGCTCTTTGGCTTAAGGGAGCGCTTCATGATTCCATAGAGCAGATTCGCCAGGACGGATTCCCAAGTAATCGAACTATGGGTACATTCGAAATCGTCGATTGCGAAAATTTCAAGAAGGCTTTCCGAAAGGGAAAAGCTCCTTTCCCGGAGCCGGAATTTATAAAAACAGTCGAATCCTTTCTGGAAGAGGCGGAAAAGGAGAAATACAGATTAGCGAGACAGTATCGAAACTGGCTATCCGTTGCGCTTGCCGAGGCGAAACAGCGAAACAATACCTTAAGCTTCAATGATCTGCTACATAGACTCTCGGCTGCCTTGCGGGGCCCAAGAGGCGGATTGCTCGCGGAGTTATTGAGAGAGCGCTATGACGCGGCCCTCATCGACGAATTTCAAGATACGGATCCTACTCAATATAGTATTTTGGATACGCTCTTTAACCATAGCGAAAAATTTCTATTCTTCATTGGAGATCCTAAACAGGCTATTTATCGATTTAGAGGAGCAGACGTTTTCGCTTATCTCAATGTGGCGGATAACCAATCCTTAAGGCGTTACTCGCTAAGCTGCAATTATCGATCAGCTCCGAAGCTCGTCAGTGGATTAAACGCTTTATTCAGCTCGTCACAGGAGAAATTCGTTTTCGAGGAAATAAAATTCGACGAAGTCGAATCTGGATACGCTGAAGTATCGCAATCAAGTGACTATCTACCCGATATAGCAGGCCTTTACATTCATTCTTTAACCAACTCAGCTGGATTACGCCTGACTCAAGACGAGAAAATCGGGTTCCTTTGCATGCAGACGACTAACGAGATTGGAAGGCTTTTGTCACAAACAAGCCAACAGTCTGAAACTGGCGTTTCGCCAGAGGATATCGCTATCTTAGTTAATACCAACGATCAGGCGGATCGTATCCAGAATTGTTTGACTAATGCCGGGATCAAATCCTCATTGATGGCCGAACGGTCGGTTTTTATAACCGAGGAGATTGGCATGATGACCCAGCTTTTAACAACGCTGGATCGTCCTTATGACACCGGCTCTCTAAGGGCCCTTCTTCTCACGCCGATCTGCGGACTTTCCTGGGAGACTTTGCCCGATTTCGATTTGGAGACTCAGAACCAAGGCTTTGAGGACTGGGCCATTTTTCTGTCGACTTGGAAACGCGATTGGGAGCGGCTTTCGTTCGACAAGAAGTTTCGAGAGTTCCTCAAATTGACACAAGCCGAACCCAGACTTCTTGAAAACGCGCGACACGAGCGAGCTTACACGGATTTGATGCATCTGTCTGAGCTTTTGGATTACGAGAAACGAGAGAATGCGAATAGTCCGCTAGCTCTTCGAACTTGGCTGGAAAGACAGAGTCAAGAAGATGTATCCAAGAATGAAGGATGGCAAGTTCGATTAGGATCTGATCAAGGCAAGGTTCGAATTATCACCATTCATAAGAGCAAGGGGCTCGAATTTCCCATCGTCTTTTGCCCTTTTCTCAGCCTTCTGAGACCCAAGGAAAAGGCCAAAGCAGTTACGTACCATACAAGCAAGGACGATAAGCTAAGAATCAGCCTTAACCCCACCGAAGACAGCGAAGCCAGGGAACTTGCCCAGAGGGAGGATTTGGCCGAGCAAATACGGCTCATCTACGTGGCATTGACTCGAGCCAAGTTTGCTTGTCACGCCTTCCTGGCCCCCGAAGAGTCTGCGCGTCGTCAAAATCCGTCCGCATTTGCTCAATTGGTTTTAGGTAGCCAGAAAGCGACCCGTCTACTTGAAGATCAAACCTTGAGCCGAGAACTTTATCAAACCCTGGGCGATATATCAGCGACTCAAAAGGGCTCCTTTTTTCCGTCCGTCATTGATGTGCAGGATATTCAAGAGTCTTCTGGCTCCAATAGAGATTCTAAAATTCAAAAGAATGACCACGTCTCGGCTCGCCCGATACGCATTGATCGATTGGCAAGCGGAAAACGAGTAACCAGTTTCACCTCCATCAGCAAAGGAATCGAATCAGGCATATTCGAAAATCGGGAAATCGATGAAATCGAAACGCAGAGCCCGTTTGAGGAATCAATCCCCGATTCCAGTATATTCTCCATTCATACTTTGCCAAAAGGCGTTCGAACTGGAGACTTGCTTCATGGGATCCTTGAAAATGCCGACCTATCAAGCTCCACTTCGATAGAAACGGCTACCCAGGAAGCCTTCGAGAAATCGAATTATGGATTTTTCGAATACAAATCGGTTGTAGCTAAGCAAATAAAGAAATTAGCAGGAACCCCCTTGGCGAGTGAAAATGCTACATTCAAACTGAGAGACGTACCTGACTCGATGGTCGCCAAAGAATTGGAGTTCGCCTACCGTGTTAAAGGCGATATTGCCAATAGGATTGCCAAAGTCTTTCGGGCTCACAGTCTAAACGGCATTCCAGATTCCTGGATAAGCAAGATCTCGAATTCCTCCGAACAGATCGATAGTTCATTCCTAAGAGGATTTATTGATTCCGTATTTGAAATTGAAGGACGTCTCTACATATTCGACTGGAAATCGAATCATCTTGGCTATCGTTCAGGCGATTACGATCAGGATGCCTTGGCGCACGCCATGTCCGAGCACGACTACTATTTGCAATACTGCTTGTACTGCGTCGCCTTGTATCGTCAGGTGGCTGTAAATTGGTCGGATCGTAGCTTTGCAGATCTTTTTGGAGGCGTTTTCTACGTCTTCTTGAGAGGCATACAGGAAAACACATCGTATGGAATTTTCTACGACAACCCAAGCATAGCGTTCATTCAAGACCTGAGTAACGCGATAGATGGCTATAGATGAGCGGCTTAAGTTTGGAAAGAATACAGGAGATTCTCAGTTCAGCTCCCTTTGCAGCTGAAGACAGGGCTTTGGCAGACTATCTGGTCGAATTTGAGGGAGAAGTAAACCCCTGGATTTGCTTGGCTGCCGGGATGACTATGGCCAGCGCCAGAGATGGCAGCGCATGCCTCGACCTCAAATCGATTCCATTGGAAATACTGGATTTCCTTGAAGGCCAATCGCTTACGTGGCCAGAACTACAACAATGGGAAGCGTGGTTGCAGGCCAGCTCCTCGGTGGGGGCAGACGGCAGTTACGCGCCACTCATCTACACGGATAGCAATTTGTTGTACTTGAATCGCTACTACGAGCATGAGAAGTATGTTGTAGCAGCTATCCTAAGAAAGTGCGAAGCCGGGCCCGAAAGCGCAATCGATAAAGACTCTGGAGGGACTCAAGACGAGGCAGTTCAACGAGCCTTGACACGAATATTTACCATTGTAACCGGTGGGCCGGGTACTGGTAAAACGACGCTTGCTTTAAGATTCCTAAGAGATTGGCTGACCCCAAAGGCATCTATTGACACCTTTCGTTTGGCGGCTGTAGCTCCAACCGGCAAGGCGGCAGCTCGCCTAGCCGAATCCTTTTCTTCAGGATTGCAACGCTTGCAGATAGATCCCGAAGTCCGAGAGTCACTGCAAAACATCCCATGCCTAACTATTCACAGACTTCTCGGAATAGGCACCCTCGGTAAGAGGCCTAAATTCGATGCTCGGCATCCATTGGATTTGGACGTTCTTATAGTAGACGAGTGTTCAATGATTGACTTGCCACTAATGCGCCATCTTCTCGATGCAGTGCCCGATGATTGCTCATTACTCATGCTGGGCGATTCCGATCAATTGTCTTCGGTCCAGGTTGGCTCGGTTTTCAAAGACCTCGTCGAGTCTTCCGAAAGGCCTGAAAGTCCTCTCAACAGAAGTGTTTCAAAATTAACGAAAACGTACCGGTTTTCTGGTGACAGCCAGATCTTCAGGACTTGCGAGGCGGCTCGCCAAGGCGATTTTGAAGCTTGGTCGAAATTGCTTCTCGAAAATAACGGCGGCGAAGAAGTCTCTTTCTCGAGCGTAGACTCTCAATCCAAACACATCCCTCCATCACTTTTGTCGCAGGCCCATTCAGGCTACGCGCATCTTAAAGAAGCCAAAAGCCCGGAAGAAGCCTTATCGCAAATCAAAGAGTTCATTGTCCTAACGCCTACCAATGACGGGGTCTGTGGAGCGAGACAGTTGAATCAATCGATACACTCAGCCTTTCATTCCGATAGCTTAGATGCCCCCAGGACGCCCATTATTATCAGGCAGAACGACTATAATCTGGAATTATACAATGGAGACGTGGGCGTCATTTGGTCGGATGAACAGACTGAAGTCCCGCAAGCGGTTTTTCTCGATAAAAATGGCGCTGCGAGATCTCTTCCTCTCGCTCTTCTACCTCATTATGAATTGGCTTACGTTATAACGATTCATAAAAGCCAAGGTTCTGAATACAGCCATGTATGTGTCGCCTTCCATCCGAGCGAAACACGTATTTTGAGTCGCGAGCTGATGTATACCGCTTTTTCGAGAGCAAGAATAAGGCTTTCCATTTTTTCTAATCCCGAAGTGATGCGGGAGGCCTTGGGCCGAAAAGTTAAGAGAGCCAGTGGGTTAAGCCAGAAACTCGCCTGCGAGATCTCAAGTTCAACTCACTGATCGAGCTCGCTTCTCAGCTCCATAAGATAAGCGCGATCCTCCTCAGAGAAGCGGTTTATATCGAGTTCAAAAACTTCGCCGTCTCTTCGTTCGATTATAACGGCGCTTCCTACGAACTTTACTACCTTCGCTCGAATCTTCCGATCATTTGTGTCGGTAAATTCTCGATACCTAATTTTGGGCTGACTATTCGATTTTTCCAGTTTCGCGGCAGCCTGATTAAGAGCATCGCCAATCCAACCAGACTGAATTCCTTCAAAGGTCCCCATTCTATAGAACACAAGCAGAGCGACGGCGACGAGCGCGGTAGCGAAGATCAGGCTGCGGGCATAGGTTTGCTTGCTCACTTTCGTCCTGCTGGAAAAAGACCAGTAGAGCAGCGCCATGAAATTGATTACCGGAACCAGCAGGATAAAGTGAATAAAAAGCCATTCGAGCGTACTAACATCAGCATTTCGATTGGAATAGATATTCTGTTTCTGATCCATCAGACCTAAAACTTCAGAATCTATCGCGCCATTTTTTTGAAAAATGGCAAGCCAGCTTGAATATAATTATCGAGTTGGCCTCCAGTCGGCAAGTTCCAGCTGGAGCAATTTCCGGTTGCCAAAGGAATTCCAGACAAGTCGATAAAGAATGTCCAATTCCGTATTTATCTCTGGAATACGATTTGCCATTTTCCAGGCAACTCCATTAAAGAGTCTGCTATTACTGTCGCGTAGAGAAAACTTGAAATGATGATCTTTAAAGATGATCGGCCGTTTTCGAAAGACAACTTTCCTGGTGCCGAATACCGGTTCCGGATTCTCCTGGCCGAATGGTTCCAGCCGAGCAAGGTCATCCATAAAACGTGTATCGATTTCCTCAAGACCGATCCAGCTTTGGACATTCAAAGTCTTATGTATTTCATGAGAGGCGATAAAGTCTTTTACAGCTTGATCGAAATATTCGCTAAACGCCTCGACCTTGTCCAGCGGCATGGAAATGCCTATGGCCATAGGATGACCGCCCCAACTGTCGAGATGCTCGGCGAACCCGCTTAGAACTTCTACTAGATTGATTCCTTCGATGCTCCGACCGGAGCCCTTGGCCATACTCCCCTCCTTGCCCAGTACAATACTTGGCCTGTTATAGGCTTTGGAAATCCTGCTCGCCACAATGCCTACAACGCCTGGATGCCAGTCCTGACCCAATACCACTAGACCGCAGCGATCCAATTGCTTCTCATTGATTTGAGCGATCGCCTGATCGGTCATCTGCTTTTCGATATCCTGACGTTCCCGATTGAAGCTATCTAGCTTCAGGGACGTTTCCATGCTATACGAAGGATCTTCGCTCAGTATCAATTCTACCGCTACAGACGCGTCAGCCAAGCGACCGCTGGCATTAATCCGGGGTCCGATCTTGAAGGAAATGTCAACTGGTTTGACTCCATGCGAGGTATTGACTCCGGAGACCTGCATCAGACTGCGTAGTCCTTGTCTTCGGGTTTTGGCGAGCTCTTGCAAACCTATCCGAGCGAAGGTTCGATTTTCTCGTCGCAATGGAACGAGATCGGCCAGGGTGCCCATTGAAACCAAATCGAGATAATTGCGAAGCTTGATATCAAAAGCTCGGCTGTCATCCATCTCTCTTCTTAGCTTTAGAATTCCATGAGCCACTTTGAAGACCAGCCCGACGGTGCAAAGCGTCACGGCGCTAGCGTCCCCATTATTGAAAACGTGAGGATTCACTAGCAACACTCCTGAAGGAAGTTCAGTCTTAGACTGGTGATGATCAATGATGACCAGATCGCATCCCGAAGACAGAATGAAGGACGCTTCATCCACAGAATTGGTCCCGCAATCCAGAGCGATAAAAAGATCAGGTTGCGGGCTTTCGAGCAAGGCCCGCTCAGCTGCCTTTTGAGTCAGTCCATAACCCTCCTCCAGTCTCAGTGGGACAATGAAACTAGGATAGTTTTCAAATTTTCTAAGTATGGCGACCAGTAGTGCCGTACTGGTTACACCATCGACATCATAGTCGCCGCAGATGACGATACGCTGGCGGTTGTCTATAGCCTGGCAAATACGCTCCGCTGCCTGCAGGAGATTAGGAATGTGAAAGGGATCGGCGATTTCGCTCAAGCGAGGATCGAGAAAATCGCGAGCCTCGTCGGTAGACGTTATACCCCGACTTGCGAGGAGCTCGGCGACGACCCGATTTACCCTGAGCTGTTTGTGGAATTTCCTGGCAACCTCAGTGGGAGGAGGATTGTATTCCCAAATCGTCGAAGGCATCCCCTATTCTGATGCTTTGGAGCCTGCCTGCCATTCGTACTCTGGAGCCACATCGTGACTGGTTTCGACGCTACGGCGATCTCCCTTATGCCACCAGAAGAAAACGGGGCTAGCGATGAAGATGGAGGAAAAGGTGCCAGTCAGGATGCCAATAGTGAAGGTGAAGGCGATATCGTTGATCACGCCGGTCCCGAAGATGAGAAGGGATCCCGCTGCAAGCAATGTCGTGATGCTGGTAAGCAATGACCGGGATATCACGGCGTTGATTGCGATATTAATGACTTCCTTCAATTTACTAGTTGGACGCATCTGAAGTTCTTCACGTATCCGGTCAAACACGACAATGGTATCGTTAAGCGAGTAGCCGACAATCAAAAGAATCGCGGCAATCATCGGAGCGGTAAACTGGTGACCTGGGACGAGCACGAATACGCCAATGGTGAGTAGAATGTCGTGAATGGTCGCCACAATAGCTCCAATGCCATAGCCGATCTCGAAGCGAAACGCGATGTAGAGGAGGATGAGGGCTAGTGAAATGCCGATCGACATCGCCGCATTGAATTTTATCTCATCGCCTACGGTAGGGCCTATCTTGTTCTCGCCTTGGATATCTAGGTTAGCTGCAGGAAATCCCGACTGCAACGCTTGAGCGACGGTCGCTCCTTGCTCAAAGGGGGTTTGCACTTTGAGAATCTCTATGTCGGCGCCTAGCGGAGTAATGTATTGAGCTGTGACCTCTCCAAGATCATTTTGCTCTGCATAAGCAAGTATATCCGTTGTGTCGATACGCTCATCGAAGCTAAGTATCACTTCGTCTCCTCCAGTGAAATCAATACCGAAAATCGAATCCTTCTTCAGATAAACGCCACTTATCCCAATGAGGACGATGGTCCAGGAGATAGCGAAAGCTGGCGCCCGGTATTTAAGGAAATCCGCCTTCGGATTCTTCACGATCGAAAGCATGGCGAATTTTTTCAAGGCATCGGTCTCGATAACCAATTCCAGCAGCATCTTGCTGATTATCAAGGCGCAGAAAACCGTGGTCACCACGCCTATTGCCAAGGTAAGACCAAAACCCTTCACGGGTCCGGTGCCGTAGCTCAGCATCACGACTGAGACCAGAAGCGTTGTCACGTTAGCATCGAAAATCGTGGAAAACACTTTCTGGAAACCTCCAGTGAGAGCGGCCTTTAAACTCTTTCCTGCTCTCAACTCTTCCCGAATTCTCTCGAAGATTAGAATATTGGCGTCCACTGCCATACCAACGGTTAGGATGATACCGGCAATCCCTGGAAGCGTGAGGGCGGCATCGAAACTAGCTAGAATGCCAAGAACGATAGCGATGTTCAGCAAAACGGATGCAAGGGCGATGACGCCGCCGACCATGTAGTAGATCAGCATGAAGATCGTGATGCAGACGACTCCCACCTTGGCGGCAAACAAGGCGGAATTTATCGAGTCGGTAGCCAAGGTTGGTCCGACTTCGTAGAGCTCCGCTATCTCCAAGCTGAACTCCAACGGATTGTTGAGGATGTTCGCTTGCTCGATCGCCTCGAGCTGCGTGTAGTTCCCTGTCAGCTCAGCGCGCCCATCCAGAATGGCGGACTGTACGTTTGGAGCGGAAGTAAGCTTTCCATCGAGCACAATAGCCAGGCGACCTATGCCAGCCAGCTTAGTCGTGATCGCGCCGAAACGGTCCTTGCCTTCGTCGTCGAAAGTCAATGACACCTCGAATCCTCCAAGCTCGTTTTGTACCGGCACCGCCTTGGTAACATACTTTCCGGTCAAGGCTGGGATATTCTTAATGTATAAGGTTTCTTCATACTCGCCCTGCGCTGTATCGCGAACCATGGTCATGGCGGTATAGCCAAGGGGCTTGGGATCGATTCCAGGACGAGCGGTTAGGTGGACTTCGCGGAAATCCAGACGAGCCGGTTTTTTGATGTTATCGAGCAGGTCAGGATTATCCTTGGTGTTGAGATCGGGAATCTGTACTTCGATTCGATCTTCGCCTACTTCGCGGACCACTGGTTCGGAAACGCCGTAAGTGTTGATACGATCCTCGATAATCTGGATCGCTTTAGATAGCTTTTCGCGTCGCTCGCCCGCCTGAATATTCTCTAACTCCGCCGGGTCGACCTGCAAAGTTACCGAGATGCCGCCAGCGATATCCAAACCACGTTTAAGCTTAGCCTCTGAGCGCTTTTTGAGCTCCGTGAGCAGGATCTTGTTTTTCTTGTCTAAATTATATAGCGAAGGATCGAGCCGGATGTCTGGGAAATGCTCGGACAGATCGAGTCGCTCTTCCGTAGCGATATTCTTGAGACCCAAGTAGATGCTTTGAACCGATCCTTCTTCCACCTGCGTCTCGGCCCTTTCCAACAACGTATAGAACGCTTCTGAATCGCTATTCTCTCGAAGGTATTCGCTGAAATCGCGATCCTTCAAAGGAATCAGATAGGACACGGAGAAGGCTACGATGAGCGCCGATAGGACGAGCTTCCAAATATGTTTTCCAGCCATGGCAGAAACTTAGTTTGATAAATTGGTACGCCGACCCGCTTTTATAAAACGGACGGCCTTTGGGAGTAACGTTTATTGCGATTCCGTGGAAATGACTGAAGCCACCGCGGACTTGGCAATCTCGATCTTGGTGTTATCCGCTACCTTCAAGACGAAGCGGTCGTCCTTCACATTCGTGATGCTTCCGTAAATACCGCCGGTCGTAATCACATCTGCCCCCGATTGAAGATTGGTGATCATCTTCTGATGCTCTTTTTGCTTTTTGCGTTGAGGGGCGATGAGAAGGAAATACATCGCCAAGAAGATGAGGATCATTATCCCAAAGCTGCCGAAAGGACTCCCTTGCGGGGCGCTTTGGCCTTGAGCCAAAATTACTGTTACAAGATCCATTTAACGCGTCTTAAGTGTTGCTTCGAAGGGTTAATTAAAAATGAAAAGGGGCTACTCAATCCAGCCGCCTCTTAAAATGCAAGCGCAGAAGCGACGGCGATTCTAGAATGATCAACCCCCATTTTCACTGAAATCGAGCCCGAATTCCCGATGGTCCATCGCCCAATCCGAAGAGCTTTTCGGATTCAAGCGGTGGAGTGATGGCTACTTCTCAGTCGATAAGGAGGGATACGTTTGCGTGCATCCTCAGAAGGACGAACGCTCGATTCGCATCGCGGACGCAATTGAGGAGGCCAGACAGAAAAAGCTGAAGACTCCTCTCGTGATCCGTTTTCAGGATGTTCTGCGCCACCGAGTCGAGCTGATAAACGAGGCTTTCGCCAAATCGATCAAAGAAGAAAACTACACCGGCAATTATCGCGGCGTCTTCCCGATCAAGGTAAACCAGTTGCGCGAGGTCATTGAGGAGATTCAGGAAGCTGGCCGGCCTTACAACTATGGCTTGGAGTGCGGAAGCAAGCCTGAGCTGATGATCGCCCTGGCGATGCACGACAATCGGAAAGCCCTGCTGATTTGCAACGGATACAAGGATAATGACTACATTCGACTAGCCCTCTACGGGACGAAGATCGGCAAGGAAGTGGTAATCGTGGCTGAACAGCTCTCGGAAGTCGCTAAGATCATAGAGCTGGCAAAGGATTTGAAAGTACAGCCGCACATTGGATTTCGAGCCCGACTGGGAGCCCAGGGCGAAGGAAAGTGGGCTTTGTCTTCGGGTGACGGCGCGAAGTTCGGACTCTCATCCGGCGAGATGCTAGAGGGTTGTCGTCTGCTAAAAGAGGCGGGACTGATGGAAAGTTTGCGACTCCTGCACTTTCACATCGGCTCGCAGGTACCCAACATGCTGACTCTAAAGAACGCGGTAATTGAAGGAACCCGCTACTATTGTCAGCTGAAGAAAATGGGATTCGCCATGGGCATGATCGACGTGGGCGGAGGGCTTGGAATCGACTACGATGGATCGCGGTCCAACTACGAAAGCTCCACGAACTACACTCTCCAAGAGTATGTACGCGACACGGTCTTTAACATAAAGCAGATCTGCGGCGGAATGGAGGTCCCCTGCCCAGACATTGTTTCTGAAAGCGGACGAGCGGTTTCGGCTCCGCATAGCATACTGATAACCGAGGTAGTTGGCAGAATTTCCAAGCGGGATTCGATGGTGGAGGTCAAAAAGGAAGACATCCGCCATCCGGTCGTTTCCGATCTTTATGAAATGCTGAATGGCCGGGTACGCTATGGTCGACTTGAGAAATTTCACGACGCTCTACAAAAGAAGGAAGAGGCCCACTCCTTGTTTAATTTGGGATACATAGATCTCGAGGGACGAGCTCAGGCCGACTCCCTCTTCTGGCAAATCTGTTTGAAGTTGGATCAGAAAAAGTCGCGTGGCTACCAGCCTGAAGAGCTTCTCGATTTGAAGCGAATGCTGGCCGATCAGTACGTATGCAATTTCTCGGTTTTCCAGTCGCTACTCGATCACTGGGCCTTGGATCAATTGTTTCCCGTCGCCCCGCTAACGCGTCATACCGAGCGTCCCAACGTCAACGCCATCCTTGTCGATATCACGTGCGATAGTGATGGCAAAGTATCCAAATTTATAGATCTCGAAGACGAGAAAGAATATTTGCCGCTCCACAATCTAAAGAAGAACGAGCCCTACTATCTTGGAATCTTTCTAGTCGGCGCCTACCAGGATATCATGGGAGACATGCACAACCTCTTTGGACGGGTTAACGAAGCCCATGTCTTTCTTGAAGAGGATGAGGAGGACGGTTTCTACATCGAAGACACCATCTATGGCAATCGGATGAAAGACGTTTTGGAAAGCGTCCAATACAAATCCGATTCCCTTTGTCGGCAGATGAAAAAGCAGATCGACAAAGCCATCAAAAAAGACTTGGTCCGGCCCAGGGAAGGCGTTCGCTTCATGGAAATGTACGAGGATCAAATCCAGAAGAAGACCTATCTGGAATTAGAGCCTTCAAGCAAAAAGAAGCCTTTGGGAAAGCGGAAGAAATAGTCTTGGATGGAGGTTTCGCTTTATCGTTTCCCACCATTACAGGACTCTCGTTAAGAACTAAGATTCGCCTCGATTCTTGGCCCGCCATGAGCCTGTCGAATGGCAGCCTCGCAGGGATGGGCGCTACGCTTTGTCGTCGCATATGCTCCTCGGTACGAACCAAGGTTCTCGTCCCTTCGAGTCTTGGCAGCCTCGCAGGGACTCGAACCCCGACAGATGGAACCAGAATCCATAGTGCTACCATTACACCACGAGGCTGTCGATTCGCGGCAACCTACTTCGCAAGCTAGGGATTTCAACGCAAAAGTAGAAAGGTCCAGATCCAGAGCTGCCTTCTATCGCTTGAAGGATGCATTGACGCCATTCGCGGGAACTGCTCCAAACAGAACGCATGACAAACAAAGCCAGCGAAGGCAGAAATCTTTATGTTCTCGATCACTTTGAATATTGTCCGAAGTGCGGATCGAACAATCTTTCACGCCCAAAACATATCTCAGTTGTCTGTTCAGACTGCGGCTTCACCCTGTACTTTAATCCTACTTCCTCAGCTGCTACCTTTATTGAAAATGGCGATGGGAAGTTGCTCGTAATCAAGCGAGCACGCGAACCTTCGAAAGGGAAATTCGGACTGCCAGGCGGATTTATCGATCCCGGCGAAACAGCTGAAGAATGCGCCATTCGCGAAGCGAAGGAGGAAGTGAATCTGGAGATAGCGAAAATTGATTATCTTGGATCCTGGCCCAATACGTATCTACACAAATCCGTTTTGTATCCAGTCTTGGATACTTACTTTATCGGTCATGTCGAAAATCATCAAGAGGCCTTAGGCGACTCCTCGGAAGTGGAAAGAATTGAATACGTGGATCCAGCTAAAGTGCCAGAAGATCAATGGGCTTTCCCAGCCCTAAAACAAGCGGTTAAAAAATATCTAGAAACGAGATAGCCATTGGCGTGTCCTACCTCAGCGGAAGAGCGATCCAGACGAGGCGATGATCGCTTCCTTCATAATAATTTTCCGAGCCTAAAATGCTACCCGTAATCCCTTCAATTTCATCAAAGCCTGGAGACTTCAAGAAGTAGTCGACCAGAGAATACAATTCCTGCTTTTTGTAGTAGTGAGTCCAGGTTAGACCATGTTGGTCGAAGCAGGCAATGCGATCGCAAATAGCCGTATTTCCTCTCTTGTGAAAAGCGCGAAGCGGAGCTGTATTTGGCCCATCGTTCAGATCCCCTATCACTAGAAATCTTTCTACTCTCGGATCAGGATAAAGAGCGAGAATTCGATTGCGAATCGATCTAGCTTCCAGCGTTCGCCGTTTTAATGAAAGTGGATCCTCTGGATTGTCAGTGTATTTGCTTTTCAGATGCGCAATAAAAAGAGAGAATGACAATGCGTCCTTCTTTACTTTTAATTCTAGCAAGCCACGCTTAACGGGGATCGTTTTGTTGAAGTAGCGAAGGGTTAGATCCGTATGATTGCGGACCTCGATAGTAGCCGTGTCTTTCCACAAGGCCGCTACACGTCGATCAGGGTCCCCAGCTTCCAAAATAGCTAACCCTTCATAGTTTAGGCCCTCGTTTTCCAAATCCAGTTGAAGTTCTTTCAAATGACCCAGCGAGCCGATTTCCTGTAGGGCCAGAATGTCAGGATTTACCTTTCGTATCGAATCTCTGATTACCTGCTTTTCCTTTTCCGACTTTGGGTAGTCGGGACGCCATTTCCCATCAACACGACGATCCATGGACAGGTAATTGCGAACATTGTATGTCGCAATCACCAGACTCTCGTCCTCGGCCCAAGCAAGCTCGCTCATGGCGCAGCCCAACACCAAGCTGAGAATTATAGATATTCGGATTCCTATCAACGGATCCAAACTTTTCATATCGCCGATCCAACTCAATAGAGAAATTGGCTGGCCTGATATGAGCTGCGATTCGATTGATATTTCTTGCCAATTCTCTGCTCAGAGATCCCTCTTGTAATATGTCCGAATTCCAATCGTTTTCTCGCCGAGAGTTTATCAGCACTATTTTAGCAGGTCTAGCAGCTGGATCGGGCTACATTGCTAAGGGCCAGGAGCCCAGCTCTTCTGGCATACCCACGCGCCTGCTTGGCAAAACAGGGGAACGAGTTTCAATTGTCGGACTGGGCGGCTACACCATTGGTCGAGCGGACAAGGATCAAGCCGTTCCGATGATGCACCATGCCATTGAATCGGGCATGACCTTCTTCGATAACTGCTGGAACTACAACCAAGGCTGGAGCGAAGAAGTGATGGGTAACGCTCTGGCTTTGGGAAGCAAACGGGACAAGGTGTTTCTCATGACCAAATGTTGCGGTCGCGATGCGATTGACGCCAAAGAACAGCTTGAAGGAAGTCTGCGTCGGCTCCAAACGGATCGCATCGATTTATGGATGTTCCACGGCATCTCTCATGAGGAGGAAATCCCTCGCATCTTTGCCGAAAAAGGAGCCATCCACGCCGCCCTCGAAGCAAGAAAGGAAGGGAAGATTCGCTATATCGGTTTTACTGGTCACCGTTCTCCGGATACGCATTTGAAGGTGTTGGCCGAGGCTAAGAAATTCGACTCGGACTTCGATTTCGACGCTGTCATGCTACCCATCAATGTATTGGATGCCCACTACAAAAGCTTTCAGAAAAAAGTCCTCCCAGTTCTCAACGAAAGGGAAATCGGATCGTTGGTGATCAAGTCCCTGGCCGCAGGAAGACTACCGAAAAATCTGAATTTCGATGCGAAGCTATGCCGTCGTTTCGCCCTTTCCATGCCTGTTTCTTCGGTGATGTGCGGGATTGTGAACTGGGATAATCTTCATCAGGACATTTCCGTCGCCCAGAATTTCAAACCGCTGGAAAGCGAGGAAGTCGACAAGCTGGTAGCCATGGCTGAAATCCCGGCGGCGGAAGGCGTGAGCGAGCGCTACAAGATCGACGCTGCCGGATGTGATTGGCAACGAAACGAGGACAAGAAAAAGGCTCCCGCCTAATCGCCGCCAATCTTCCTTAGCCAATCCTTGCGAGTAGCCGCATCGGCTTTTCGATTGGTTTGGATTTCAAGCAGCCTAACGCCTCGCTTGGGAAGAGAAGCCATCTTGGAATGGAAGGAATCCCAAGAGTCGATCTTCTGGTAACTGATTCCGTAAAGCTCGCTCCACTGCTTGAAATCAATCGACTGAGGAGTGGCGAAATAGTTTTCGAATACATCACCAAATTGGGAAACAGGGAGCATCTCGAATATGCCGCCACCGTTATTGTTGATAAGAACAATGGTAAGACTCCCTTCAATACGGCTGCACAACAGACCGCCATTCGAGTCGTGAAGCAAAGCTAGATCTCCTGTTAAAAGGACCGTTGACTCACCGCCATGGGCGATGCCTAGGGCTGTAGATAGAATCCCATCAATGCCACTGGCTCCTCGAGAACTGTAGATCTGAATACGTTTGTCGGAAGTCTTCCAGAAGAACTCCAAATCTCGTGGTGGCATGCTATTGGATACAAACAAGATAGCGTTTTCGGGGATAGCTTCCGAAATTGCCCATGCCACCTTGCCCTCGAAAAACTGATCGCAATCGGCCATCAACGCGTCTCTTTGAATGCAGGCATGCTGTTCTCTTTCCAGCCAATCGTTCAGATATTCATTCGGAGCGTTCGTAGAGCAGTTCGGAGATCCGTGATTGAAATTATAATACAGATGACTGGTTCTGGAATGACTTGGATCGGCGTTTCTGAAGCGATCGGATAGGACTATCGTTTCGGGTTCAATTCGTTCTATCCATTCTCGAAGAAATTTGCTTACGGGCAACTCTCCCAAAACGATAACTCTTTCAGGGGCCAATTCTTCAGCGATATCTCTGCGACGAAGAATGGCTACGTAGTTGGAAATCAGATTGGGGAACCAGTCCTCGTAGTTGCGCAAAGGGCTCAGCCCATCGCAAAGTATCGGCCATTTGAGTCGATTCGTCAGCGATGCGACATTGGATATCCAATCTTCGCTGCAAGTCATGGACGTCGGACCTACCAGAACAAGCCCCTTCTCGCACTGAGTGAACTCGATAAGATTCACATTCGCTTCTAAGGGTTGCAGCGGATGCTTGCCGACTGATTCCAGCAGTCGGTTTATCGCCTGCTTGTCCAAGTCAGTTTCGAAACCTTCTTGAGGAACGGGTGGCAAGGGATCGCGGAAGGGAATATTCAAATGAATAGGACCAGGTTCCGGAATCAGACTTCGATCATAAGCCTCCGAGATGGTCTGCCTCAAGTATCTTAACATGGAATCTGTAATCTCCGGCAAAGCAAGTTCGTAACTTTCCCTTGGATACAGTCCATAGATTTTGACTTGGTCAATGGTCTGTCCAGCTACGCAATTCCTTAGTTCTGGAGGCCGGTCGGCTGTCAAAATAAGCAGTGGAATACCATTTTCCGAAGCTTCAATAACGGCTGGGAAAAAATTAGCGGCCGCCGTGCCAGATGTGCAGACCAAGGCGGTTGGAACGCCTGATCGTTTGGCCAAGCCTAGAGCGAAATAAGCTGCCGACCGTTCGTCCAGAACGGAAATCGATTCGATATGATCGTTTTCAG
>JANQRT010000039.1 GCA_028284385.1 Opitutaceae bacterium
ATGAAAACACCCACGCCTTGACGAATCTACCCATTTGGTCGTTTCATGGAATGGACGATCTGGTAGTCCCGGTATCGGAAACAAATAGGATGCTGAATAAACTTGGAAGCGTTAATGGCAAACTGAAGGTGACTATCGAACCAGGTGTGGGACACTGGATCCACTGGCTGGTATATCCAAAAGAAGAACTGTATGAATGGTTCCTAAGCCACAGAAGAAGCCAAAGAGAATAAACTGTAACCAGTCGTGTCATACAACTCTGGCCATCGCTCCGCGACGACCTCCACGTATGCAATCGACGATATGGTAAGAAAATGAAAAAGACCAATCATACAATGTGCGCGGGATCGCGACGTAACCCGCTAACGTATTTGCATCTTTGTTTGCTTATTTCGTTCCTCTCCGCGTCTGCTTTGGCTGGATCCGGTAAGCAAGTAGTTGTCTACAAAACCGTTTCAGGGCATGAAATACATGCGAATCTCTTTTTGCCGAAAGATACAGAAGGACCATTTCCAACTGTAGTCTACTTTCACGGTGGATTTTTCATTTGGGGGAATCGTGACCACGCTTTAAGTAATGAATTCCGGCAGAGTCTTCTTTCCCATAAAATTGCTGTAGTCTCTGCAGACTACAGATTGGCGCCTGAAACCAAGTTGGATGGAATAATGGAGGATGCCTCTGATCTACTGCGCTGGCTCCGAAGCGCGGGAAGCAAGGATTTTGATCTCGATCCAAACAAAATCGCCGTTGCTGGTTCATCCGCTGGCGGGTATCTAGCGCTCACAACCGGTTTTGATCCAGAATGCAGCCCAAATGCTATCATCACAATCTCCGTTTCGCCCGGCTTTACTGATCCCGGAAGCATGGGGGATGTATCCATCCTAGATGAACCGGGCCCCTATGATGTTGTAGGAGATAGTATGATTTCCTATGGAGATTATAAGGAACGTCGGAAACTCATGCGGTTCCTCGCAAAGAACAAGTTGTTTCTCTATTCAATATTTGGCTTCGATCCATCAGAGGAACCAGATGCGCTGAAGAAATTCAGACTGCAGGAGAATATTCATTCGGACTTCCCGCCCACTCTTCTGATTCACGCCCGAAACGATAGAGCCATCCCAATGGATCACGTAGAGAGACTTCATCGAATTATGAAAGAGAAGGGTTGCGCTTCAGAGTTGCATATCGTCGAGAACGGCCATGGTGAGGAATTGATCAAACTCAATCCAGAATCTGCCGATAGGATGATTTCCTTTTTGCAGGACCAAGCGGAATTCTAGAAAATGGGAAAGCCGAACAAATCGGTGCAGGCAACGCCGTAAACGGCGTGCCAGACCTTCTGGCGTTGATCCGCCCACTCCGCTCGTTCCTCGCTACGTGGTCGGCTTCCCTAAAGCCAAATCAACCCAACTGATCCAAACACTCGATACGCCTCCCAAAAGCCCAACCCAACGGGAAGCCTCGCGGCGGATCAACGCAGCTATCAGATTTTTTTCTGCAGCGAGTAAGTTTTTGGACTATCCTATCTAGGTGAATTTTCTGGCATAGACATCTTCGCTAATTCAAGCGAAGATCCAGGGAACCAAACAGTGTTGGTAACGCCGATATCCTGCCCCGTTTCGGCAAACCCGACGCCGATACCACCACGCTTTAAAGTTAGGCAAAAATGAAACCGGAAAAGTTACTCACCTCCCCAGATCTCGACTTAACTTCCGACACCCTAGAAAACGAACTCGGACGTTGGTTCTCGATCTACCAGACACTCACTGAGACGCTGTCAAAAAATCCTTATGACACTTCTCCTGAGTGGCGGTTCTACAAAGATGGAGGAGCATGGCTCTGCAAGATGACCCGTAAGAAAAAAACGGTGTTTTGGCTTTCAGCTTGGAAGCAGTTTCTGAAGTGCGGGTTCTATTTCACTCAAAAAACAGGAGCAGGTATAGCTGACCTCTCGATCGATCAGTCATTGAAGTCTTCTTATGCTAACGCCGCTCCTGTCGGAAAACTAATTCCCTTGGAAATCGACCTTACGAAAAAGAAGCAACTCGACGACCTTTATACAGTTACTAGCTACAAGATCTCCTCAAAGTAGCCAAAGCAACACAATCAATGGGGTAAGAATGAAAGAAGATAATCAAAATAAATTTGCGACTTTTTGGAAGTCTAGGCCGAAAATCCCAGTTTTTTTAATCTGCTTGTTTGAGACACTAGGTTTACTACTGATTCCAAGTGCCATTTTCAGTGAAGAATCATCAGCAATAGGACTTTGGTATCAGATCTACATTTCTCTCACTACATTGATGACTATCGCCATCATTTACCTTCTTTGGAGAATGTCTAAAAAGGGCATTGTCGTCTATCTAGCCGCTTATTCCATCCACAATCTAATCGCGCTAATCGTAGGAAACTGGATGATGGGTGTAATCATCATTCCGATAGTGGGGATGATCCTAATCTCTCTATGCCTCAAGCACTTCGATAAAGAACTTAATGATAACCAGTCAGTCGATACAACTGCGGTAAGCGCTCCGCGCTGATCATCGGATATCACTTTGACGATATGCTGATAGAAATTAAACAGGATCTCGCCTTGCGAGACGAGGATGCCGCTATCGCGGCACAAGGATCTGAATACAAAAGAATACCTTGTCCTGCGAAGCAGGATCTTTGTCGTTCCGCTCAGCGGGACGATCCAGTGATCCGGCGGCTGCCGGAGAGCGATGTTAAAAACTAAGACATGATCGGACAGAGGAAATATGATTCGACTAAGCTCATCACAGGGAAGATCGAGCCACTTGAGGATTTCAGTAGATCAGTCTTGTCTCAATTTTTCAATTACATAAAGTCGTATCAAGTCACTTGTCACAATGCCTTCGGGTGTCGCAAGCTCGACACGGACCGCTGCGCGGCCCTCTTAATAGACTTAGACGTTCATCAAAGTAATTGACTCCACATATCTTTGTGCGACACTTTGCACATGGCAACAAACATCGAATTAAACGAAGCCTTGCTTAAGAAAGCTATGAGGCTGGGTAGAATGAAAACTAAGAAAGAAGCCGTGAACCAGGCGCTTGCCGAATATGTCCAACGGAGAGAACAACTTAAAATACTCGATTTCTTTGGAACAGTGGACCAAGACCCGGACTACGATTATAAAAAGCAACGAAAAATTAAGTGAAGATTATCGTAGATACGGATGTTTGGTCAGAGGCGCTCAGAAAGAAGAAAGGAAAGAAATCCGCTTATGTGGACGAGTTGATCGACCTGATTCAGGAAGGACGCGTAGAGATCATTGGGCCTATCAGAATGGAGGTTCTCTCTGGAATTCGGGAGAGCCATATTTTCGATTCATTTTCGGAGAGATTGGCTGCCTTTCCCGACAGCGCGATTCCCTCCGAAGTCTACGTCTTGGCGGCACGTTTCTTTAACCTCTGCAGGAGCAAGGGAATCCAAGGATCCAATACTGATTTCGTGATCTGCGCATGTTCCGTGCACTGGAATGTCCCGATACTTTCAAAAGATAAAGACTACCTTATATACCAAAAGCACATCCCAATAGAACTAATCCAACCAAGAAAGAAAAAGGGATAAACTATCGAGTGGATACAATGTGGATTGTCGCTAGTAAGCCCGGATCCGAACAGCCGTAGGTAGCGACTCTCCATGCCTCACTCGGACGTTAGTCATGAAAATTCGACTACTTGATAAAGATGAAGACGCATTAGCGTTCAGGGATATCCAGATAGAGGCGATTCGCGATATGCCTGAAGCGTTTGGAGAAACTTTGGAGGAGGCCTTAAGCAAGCCGGACAGTGAATTTCAAAGTAAATTATCAGACCGTGGCAACGGCGACTTTGTCATTGGCGCCTTTGAGAAGGACCGTTTAGTTGGTGTCGTCGGATTTCACAGACATCCACTTACAAACTCATCTCACAAGGGTTATATTTGGGGTGTATATGTCAGACCAGACTTCAGGCGTCGAGGTATCGCAATGGCGCTCTTTAAGAAGATAATACACAAGGCAAAAGAAAGCCGAGATATTCATCTACTTAATTTGAAAGTTCTCACCAAGAATGAAGGGGCTATAGCCTTGTATGAGGATTTGGGATTTTCTATTTTCGGCACCGAACCTAATTCCATTAATTTTGATGGGAAGGCGTATGACGAGCATTGCATGCAGTTAGTCATCTAGGCCGCCGTTGCACCAAGGGCTCGTATCAACAGCTCGTCATCGGGAAGCTTATTGGGAGTGAAACCCTTTCCATTTCTACTTTCCTGACAAGCCACGGTAGAGGGCTTCTAGGGGGCCTTGAGGGTAGCGTCTTAGCCAGAGGGTGGCGAAGAGAGTGAAGGCGAGGTAGCAGGCCAAAGCGATGAAGAGCTGGACGACGGCGCCGTGTTGGAGATATTGGCCGAATCCTGGTGTGTAAAAGATAATTGAATACATCAAGGCTCCGCCGATGTAGCCGGTGAGGGAGAGGCGGCCGTTGCGGGCCAGGGCGTTGAGGATCGGGTTTTTGCCTTCGGAGTTTTTAGTCAGGGCGCAGATGGCGTAGATATAGGTGAAAAGGGAGGTCCCGAGAAAGAGCTCGAAGCAGAGGAACGAGACAAGGCCTTGGGTGGGGATGAAGAAGGCTCGGAAATTGATGATGGCGAAAGCGGCGAAGATGAGAGTGTAGATGAGGGAATGGATGAAGGGCTTTTTGTATTCCGGCAGGTTGTCTAGGAAGCGGGTGTGGAGGTCTCGGGAGCCGATCAGATAGCCGAGGGTGATGAGGGCGAAGGACAAGCCCATGTGGAAGCCGTTGTCGGCGTAGAGCATGCCGTATTCGATCCAGCGGAGTTTGATGATTTCGAGGAGGGGACCCTCGGTGTAGATTGAGATGGTACGCTCAAGGGGGTAAGCGTCTTTAAACCAGGCGAAGGATTGGAGGAGGTCTTCGCGGTGAGCGAGCTCGAAGTAGGTGCCGTATACGAGAAAGGAGAAGCCGGCGATGACGAGGGCAAGAGTGGCATTTAATCGGGCTATGGCGTAGGCAACCAGACCGAAGATGGCATAGACAATGAGGATTTCGGCATGGAAGAGGAAGGTCGTGTTGAAGAGCCCGAAGAGAAGGAGAATGAAGGAGCGACGTAAGTAGTAGGGGGTGAAGCTGAGGCCGCTGGCTTGTCTATTTTTCTCTTGGATGGCGATGCCTAGCCCGAAGAGGAGGGAAAAGAGGCCGATGAAGCGCAAGCTGATGAAAGTGGTGCTTAAGAGGCCGAGGATGGAATCGGCTCGGGTGGCGGTTTCTCGGATTTCCCACCTGTGCATGAGGGAGGAATTAAAGCTGCCGATGATGGCGAGGTAGATGCCGAGAAGGGCGAATCCGCGGAGCGCATCAAGTGCTTGGATACGGCTTTGGGCGTCGGTGGTCCGGCTCTTTGGGTTGATGTCCATAACTTCGATTAGGATGGAGCATCACGAGCTCTATCAAGGGTTTAGAGGTACCGGATCGCGATTTGGAACTTGGTTTTCGGTTTTTGGGGAAAGTGTTGCGAGGTATTCGCCGGGCGTCTGGGCCGTTTGTTTTTTGAAGGCGCGATGGAAGGATGTTTTGGAGGAGAAGCCAACTTCTTGGGCGAGGCCGAAAAGGGAGAGGCGTTGGGTATCGGCGGATTGGAGATGGGCTTTGAAATCGTCGATGCGGAGCTGGTTTATGAAGTCGTTAAAGTTCGCGTTTTGGACGAAATTGATGGCTTGGGAGAGCGTTTTCTGCGGAAGAGCAAGTTGCTTGGCGGCGGTGGCGAGGGTGACTTGCTGGTTGCGGTGGAGCTGGCTGGAGCGGAGTTTTTCGATGATGGGAGCAGGATCGAAGTCAGGTTGAAGGCGAAGACGTTCTCGTTCGGCTAGTAAGAGCTCCTTCATCTTGAGTAGGTAGCTGTAGCCGAGTCCGTAGATGCAGAGGATGGCAGCGCTGTGAAAAAGGAAGGAAGTGCCGTAGCCGACAGGGTTTTGCTTACCGATGAGTTTGACGATGATCCAGCTGATCCAGAACACGAGGAGGAGGGGCTTGAGGTGGTTGAGCCACTGGATGAGGGAGGCGTTTCGAGAGTTAGACCTGGCGAGCAGTTTCTCGTGGAGCTTGTGGATGACAGCGGCGTAGGTGAGGACGTAGGCGATGAAGGCGACTGTGTAGAGCGTCTCGAAGAGAGGGAGGCCGATTCCGGAAACGATGCCGAAGGGCGTCGGGTTGCCAGGCCAATCGAGATAGTAGTAACTTAGAAAGTCGAGGATGAGCGTGGGAGCGAAATGGAGGAGATCTAGTCTGCGGAAAGGACGAGAGGGATTGGCAAGAAAGCAAAGGTGAAGGTAAATAGCCGGGTAGTAGGAAAGTGGATGCGCAAGGGGGAATGGCAACCCAGTGTGGGGAACGGGAAAGAAGAGTCCGGAGATGGATTTTTCGAGGCAGCCGAGGGAGATGAGAAGGACGAAGAGGGAGAAAAAGGTGGTATGGATAGAGCGAGGCCTGGGCGAGTAGATGGTGATTGCCAAAGCGAGGCCTTGGCCGCCGGCGATGAGGAGGATGTAGAGCAGGATTTGATTGGGAAGATCCATATTGGGCTAGACTGATTTATTTAACAACAGAAGGCGCGCTGAAGAGAAGTATATAAAAAATAGAGAACCAGTCGTGGCATACGATTCCAACAGGATCCGCCTATCTGCCTCTTATGCGCTTAGGCATTGTGAGAAGAAAAAAGAAGAGTTGCCAATGCTCTAAGTGCTACTTAAGTATCACTCATGAAAGTTGAGCTAGTTACGAGCCTAAAGCGGAGGGCCACCGAGATCATTCGCGAGCTAAACGAAAAAAACGAACCGGTTCTGATTACGGAACGCGGCAAACCTGCAGCATATCTCATTGATGTGCAGTCCTTTCAGGAAATAACTAAAAAAAACGAGTTGCTTGAAGGGCTAGCCCGCGGTGAGGCAGCCATACAGCAAGGTCGGGTTATTCCGCAAAACGAAGCCAAGAAAAAAATGAAAAAATGGCTCGTGTAGTTTGGGCGGAAACCGCGCTGAGAGATCTCGAATCTATCGCCGAATACGTTGAGCTAGACAATCCGGAAGCTGCAAAGCGACTGGTCAGGCGAGCATTTGAAAAGACAGACCAACTTGAGAATTTTCCGGAGTCCGGCCCCCGTCCTCGCGTCCTCAAAGGCACTCCATACCGCAGACTTATCTCAAAGCCGCTGTTGATTTACTACAGAATCGAGGACGACCTAGCACTGATTATCCACATAGTAAAAGAGGAACGTAAATTAGACCTAGCACGCATCGTAGAGAACGATAAATAGTTCGAACAAATCAGTTCAGGCATCATGAGAAAAAGGATTGGCCCAACCGTATCGAAGATTTAATCACAGAAGGAGCGTGGCGTAATGGGAAACGACACTTTCGACAAAGACAGCAAGAATCGGGTCGTTTCTAGAATCTGCTAATAGTATACTTGTTCTCGTTTGGACAATAAAACAGCGGGAGCAAAGATACTATGAGATTATCAAAAAAGACGATCATCGTCACGGGAGCCAGTAGTGGCATTGGAGCTTCTGCAGCTCGTATTTTTGCAGATGAAGGGGCAAATGTGATCATGGGAGCAAGACGGGAAGATCGTCTGCAGGCTCTCGAAAAAGATCTGAGATCGAGAGGGAAGACCGCCATTACCGTAGTGGGCGATGCTTTGGATGAAGACTTTGCTCAGCGTCTTGTAGCCACTGCTTTATCCGAGTTCGGGGGTTTGGATGGGGCCTTCAATAATGCCGGAGTCACTGGTCCGATGAAGCCCTTGGAGGAGATCGACTTGGAGACGTGGAAAAGCGTTCTGGACATCAATTTAACGGGCGCCTATCTGGCTGCGAAGCATCAGATCCCTGCCCTGCAAGACCGAGGTCGGGGAGCGATCGTATTCACCTCATCGTTTGTCGGCCAGGGGATTGGACTGCCTGGCATGACCGCCTACGCAGCATCGAAGGCGGGCCTGATTGGGCTTACCCAAAGCTTGGCGGCGGAGTGCGGCCAACAGAATATTCGCGTCAATGCCCTGCTGCCAGGAGGAACGCTAACCGAAATGGCGGGAGACGATCCGGACGCTCATGATGCCATCGCTTCGATGCATGCACTCAAACGCATGGCCACAGCGGATGAAATTGCGCAAGCGGCCCTTTTTCTACTGACTTCCGAATCGAGTTTCGTCACCGGGAGTTCGCTTTACGTCGATGGTGGCAACTCGATTTTCAAGGGATGAAGACTACGGATCGAATGACTGAATCAAGACCTCAAGCTTATGAGCGCATGGCTAAGGCGATACGCTACATTGAGACGCATTTCCAAAATCAGCCCGATCTTGAGGAAGTGGCTTCGGCCGTGAATCTGAGCGCCTTCCATTTCCAAAGACTGTTCACGGAATGGACGGGCGTAAGTCCCAAGAAATTTCTTCAGCATCTCAGCGTGGCCCACGCCAAGAACCAATTGCGTCAATCCAATGCATCGGTGCTGGACGCCGCTTTCGAAGTCGGATTATCGGGTCCTGGCCGACTGCATGACTTGTTCGTGACCATTGAAGCGATGACGCCTGGAGAATATAAGAATGAAGGGGCGAGTCTTTCCTTCGACTATGAATTCGCTGACACTCCAATGGGTCGTGTGCTTTTGGCTTCGACGTCTAAAGGGCTTTCCCATCTGGCCTTTATTGAGAGCGAGGCCGAAGCGTTGGACGCCTTCAGCTTAGAATTTCCTCAAGCGAAGCTCCGAGAAGCTTCCAACCCTCATCATGATAACGCCCTGAAATTTTTCAGGGCCGATTGGTCTACGCTTAAACGAAGTAGGCTTCACCTAAAGGCGAGCCCTTTTCAACTTAAGATATGGCAATGCCTATTGCGCGTTCCTGCGGATCGATTCGAAACCTATGGGAGTCTCGCCAAAGCCATCGACAGGCCCAAAGCCGCCCGAGCAGTTGGCTCCGCTGTCGGAGCTAATCCAGTAGCCTATCTGATTCCCTGCCACCGCGTCATTCGCGCCAACGGTGAGATTGGCGGCTACCGATGGGGGTTGAATCGCAAGAAAATGCTCATTTCCTGGGATGCTTCCGTTTCCATTTGAGCTTATTCAGAAAATAACTACAAATTCCCTCTGGCGAAATACTTGGATTTCTAGCAGGAAGACGAACGATCCGCTACAACCAGCGCGAAACACGCCAAGTGGTTGAGCGGCGACGTTCGACAACAGAAAATGGATACAATCAACGACTGCCGAGCCTAGCGAGATAGGCATCTAGATGCATTGCTCGGCCCCATCCAGCTCGGCTTGCTCTAGCAGCTTCGACAGCGAGCTGCGCAGAAACAGCTCGGAAATCGCTATCGAATAAATCAAGGCCGAAAAGCTAGCCGAAATCCTGTAGCCAAAAGCGGGATCATTCAAATACATGAAACTCAAGCCCAGGCCCATGAGAAAAACGAGCCCGCCCGTCGCATAGGTAGCCGATATCCATCGCTTCAATACGGTAATCGTTGGACCAGAGAAGTCCCTCTTTCCCAATACGCAGCGCGCCGCTCCCCAGAAGCGACGCAAGCCAAAGGATGATACCGTTATTCCGAGCGGCGCCAGAACAAGGGCAACGAGCTCGGCCGGATGAAAGTATATCATGGGACTCCCGCCCATCATAAAGGTCCCCAACAATAGACCTGTAATAGCTATAAAGCTTCCTAGAATAAGATTTTTCATATTGTTTTCGATTGAGATTAAAGGATCTATTTTTTCAAATTCGTGACCGAGAGCATCGAGCTCGCCAAGGGACTCCAACGCCACGCGGAACGCCTGTTCATCGGGCATACTGGCTGCATTCCGCTCGAAGGAATCATAGAGATGGGACTCGAGTTCCTCCACCGTTTCAGCCAAGAGACCTCGCTTCCCTTTGACTCGGTTTCTCCATCGGCTCATTTCCCTTTCGAGATCAAACATAGCTTTTCCCCCAGAGTTTATCCAAGGCGCCGTTTACGGCATTCCACTGACGCCGCTCTTCTTCGAGAGCCTCTATGCCCAGGCCTTTTATGGAATAGTATTTCCTTCGCCTGCCGGTCTCCGAAATTCGCCAGCTTGACTCCACTTTACCCTCCTTCTCCAAGCGATGGAGAACTGGATACAACATGCCGTCCGTCCATTTGAGCTCATCTTCCGACAAGGAACGGACACGCTGGATGATCTCATAACCGTAACTCTCGCCCCCCTGCAATATCAGCAAAACGAGCGGGACCGAAGACGCCGCAACCAAATCCTTTTTAACCATGGAACTCTTATGCATAGTTCTTCTATGTACGACAAGCGCAGTTTGATCTTTAATCAAAAGCGCTTTTCACAATACTCCATTTTAGCAAGGACAGTCCTGCAGCCGTCCGAGCCGCGTAACAGGCACCGCCAAAAATATCGACGTTCGAAGATCAACAAAAGCTAAATCAAAGAAACTATGTGGACATATTTCGTAAACGGGATCGGGTCGATCCTCGAGACGTTGACTCAACTGAATGGCGGATCCCTGGGTCTTGCCATCGTCATTCTATCGCTGGTCGTTCGACTCGGCCTGGTTCCGATATCCATCTACGTAGGCCGACGGACGATCGTTCAGAAAAGAAACATGGATCGACTTAAGCCGCGACTGGAGAAGCTGAAGGAAAAGTACAAGGATGATCCAGCCAGGCTACAAAAAGAGACCGTGGCCCTTTTCAGAAAAGAAGGCGTGAGTCCGGTCGATGGAAAATCGATGCTGGTGAGCATCCTTCAGGCGCCCATTTTCATAGCCGTTTTTTCCGCCATCCGAAATGGCCTTACGAACTCGAGCGGCCCATTCCTTTGGATCAGGAATTTGGCGAAACCCGATTTATACTTGGCGGTGTTGGTAGGCTTCCTGACCTATATAATGATGAGCTTGATCCCCGAATTGCCTGAATCCGCGAAGACGGTGATGGCGGTTTTCCAAGTGATGCTTTCAGTGGTAGTGGTCTCCCAGATCGCTTCTGGCGTTGGCATCTACTGGGCGACTGGCAGCCTAGTGGGGATTGTCGATAAGCTCTTGTTGCGACTCAGCCTAAAGCTCTGGCCTCTCGCTGGCCAAGTGTCGCCGATGTCCCGTTCAACCGCCAGCAACTAGAGATTCGAATCCGTCGCGCCAGGCAATGGCTGCGGGGTAATGCGAGCAGCCGTCGGGTTCGATTGCCAAAGGATTCCGATAGTCCTCTTCCCATTATCGGCTTGAGCCTAGTCGTCGCCGTGAAGTTAGTATAAGAAAGCATTTCGAATGCTCTCATTGCGATTTATATATGATATATGTAGTCGGCAGTTCGAATACGGACATGATCGTAAAGGCACCCCATATTCCGGCGCCGGGCGAAACGATATTAGGGGGCGAGTTCACTACTGCTGCAGGTGGTAAGGGAGCCAACCAAGCGGTAGCCGTCGCTCGCTGCGGAGGGAATGTCTCTTTCCTTGCCAAGCTCGGAAACGATGCTCTCGGCGATCAGGCCATAGCAAGCTTCAAAGCGGATGGCATAGACGTCTCCCACGTATTGCGTGATCCGAATACGCCTTCCGGCGTGGCGGTGATTATGGTGAACCACAGCGGCGAGAATAGCATCGCCGTCGCTCCAGGATCTAACAGCCTTCTCTGCCCTACCGACGTAGAAGGTATCGAGCCGGTTCTCGATGAAACCTCCACCCTCCTCATTCAGCTTGAGATTCCAATCGAAACGGTTGAAAAGTCGGTTTCAATCGCCTGCTCGAGAGGGGCGAATGTCATCCTGAATCCGGCCCCGGCCTGCGAGCTTAGCGATGACTTGCTCTCCCAGGTTTCGATCATTACCCCGAACGAGAGCGAAGCGTCTCTCCTGACCGGCATCGAGGTGAAGTCAGTGGACGATGCGATCGCGGCAGGCAGGAAATTGCTCCAGCGGGGAATCGACAATGCCGTCATCACCATGGGTTCCAGCGGGGCTCTCATTGTAAGAACTGATGGCGAAGAACTCGTCCCCACGACAAAGGTCGATGTTGTGGACACAACCGCTGCTGGCGACACCTTTAACGGCGCCCTAGCGGTCGCTCTTTCCGAAGGATCGTCCCTTAAGAATGCGGTCGTTTTCGCCAACGCCGCCGCTGCCTTGTCGGTAGGGAAATTGGGCGCCCAGCAGTCCGTTCCCTCGCGCGAGGAAATCGACGCAATGCTCTCGCAGTCGCGATAGCTAGTAACATTGATCGTATCCTCATTTCCACTACTATCCACGCGAGCATGGCGTTCGTGGCGAAGAGACGCCGACAACGATATCAGAAACGATGTGGACAAAGTATCGGCTATAATCCATAGTCTCGAATCACGGAGACCATTGCTACGGTCTGGGATGGAGCTTAAAGCTAACGAAGACCTAAATCATGAGAATCGGCCTATTTGTTTTTAGTTTACTCCTCGGCATTGGGACATCCCTAGCTGACGACCGACCTAATATCCTGCTAGTATTAGTTGACGACTTGGGTTATTCAGACCTGGGCTGCTTTGGCGGCGAAATTAAAACGCCAAATATAGATCGTCTAGCGGCAAACGGTCTCAGTTTTATGCAGTTCACCAATTGCGCGAAATGCGAGACGACTCGAACTTCACTCATGAGTGGTCGCTACCCTCAAGAAGTGAAAGGAAACGCTATCACCATTCCGCAAAATCTGGCTCTAGCGGGGTATCAAAACTTAATGGTGGGCAAGTGGCATATAGGCGATGTCTTTGGATCCCCCATCGAGGCAGGCTTTGATCGCTATTTCGGTTTTCTGGAAGGAGCGACCAATTTCTTTACCGGCGTCGGAAAGGAAGAGGAAAGCACTTATCGCCTAGACGAAGAGCCCTACGAAGTTCCCCAAGGATTCTATAGCACCGACAGTTTCACCGATTGGGCCATCAAATACATAGACGAACGGGACGAGACCAAACCCTTCTTTCTCTACCTCGCCTACAACGCCCCCCACTATCCACTGCACGCTCATAAGGAAGATGTGATGAAATACCGGGGCAAATACAAAAACGGGTGGGAAGCGCTGCGAAAGGAACGTTTTAAGAACATGAAGCAGTTGGGCATCATTGATCGAAATTCCCGACTCTCGAAACCCGAGCCCGACATTCGAACTTGGTCTTCCCTAAGCGAGGAAGAGAGGGACGATATGGACCTGCGCATGGCCACGTACGCCGCCATGATAGACCGGGTCGATCAACAGCTGGGCCGAGTGATAAACAAGCTTAAGGACGAAACGATTTTCGAGAACACGCTGATTCTTTTTCTGAGCGACAATGGAGCTTGTCCCTTCGATCGAACCACGATGGAGACATTGGAAAACAAATACATGCCATGGGATCCGCGCTCCTATTACTGCTATCCCAAAGAATGGGCTAACGCCTGCAATACGCCCTTCCGCTTGTACAAGCAAAACCAGAACGAGGGCGGAATCGCCACCCCGCTCATTGCCCACTGGCCTAAAGGCATTTCCGTCGCTGGGAAACGAGATCGACAAAGAGGACATCTGTTCGATCTGCATGCCACTTTTAGGGAAATCGCCGAGGTATCGTATCCAGAAATCTATGAAGGCAAAACCATCGCCCCCGCTCGCGGCATTTCACTCGTACCCAGCTTCCGAGGGGAAAAGCGCGACGAACACCCTTATCTGTATCAGAATTTTCGCAACAAGTATACAGCCTTTATACAAGGCCCCTGGAAACTTGTGGATCAACAGTATCTTTATAACCTGGAAAATGATCGCATTGAGAGCAATGATCTAAGCAAGAAGCATCCGAAGAAATTTCAAGCCATGCTCGACGAGTTCAGGAAGGCAGACGAGGAAATCAATGCAGGAGCCGCCCTTGAAAAGAAGGACGGATGAACTGCTAGACAGTGTGAATAATCGACTTTGCCTTTGCGTAATTGATATTTAGTGACATTCGAACACGCCTTTCATTCGCTTTAAATCCAATTTTGCTTCACCTTCTCCGCACCCAGAATTTTGGCTTCATGATGAAACCGATTTGCGTTCGGTACCTATTGCAATAGCTAGGTCAGAGAAAAATTGCCGTGACTCTCGGCCTGCGAAAGCCATGATCCGATTCGTTTCTCGCTAAACTCAACCCTAGAGCACTCTTCCAATGAAAAGAACCCTGTTATTCGCCCTCGCTCTTCCATTAACGGCATACTGCGCCGGCGATTTCGCTCAACTTGGTCCGCTACTGCCAGATCCCAATGAAGCGAGACTAGCTTCGGGAGCGCCTGGGCCTGACTACTGGCAACAAGAAGCCAACTACAAGATCGATGTGGAGCTTGACGAGAAAGAGAGCCGCATCATTGGCAGCGAAACGATCGAGTACGTTAATCACTCGCCCCACACCCTCCCCTATCTCTGGGTGCAGCTCGACCAGAATGCCCTCGCCCAAGACTCGAAACGACAACGGATAAGTCAGGGCCCTAATTTCGAAGGAACGCCTGGCAAACCAGCGGAAATTGAATACGGCTCTCTTCGCGGCTTCGTATTGAACCAGCAATTTGAAGGAGGAAACACGATCAAGGCGGTCACCGATGCCAAAGGCAAGGATTTGCCGTATTCAATTGTGAATACAAATATGCGTATCGATGTGCCGAAACCTCTCGCTCCAGGGGAATCCATCATATTTAAAATCGACTGGGAATTTCGGATACAAGAGGAAGGCATCAATTTTCGTCATGGGAAGAAGGCTCTCAAGAATGGAGACTTCGCCTACCAGCTGGCCCAATGGTATCCGCGCATGTGCGGCTACTACGATCGAGAGGGCTGGCAGATCCGGCCGTACATCGGTTCAGGCGAGTTCGCCCTGGAATTCGGGAACTTCGAAGTCCGCATCACCGCTCCCGACGATTTCGTGGTCGCTGCCACTGGCGAACTAAGCAATGCCAACAAAGTTCTGAGCTCGGAGCAACGGGATCGCCTGCAACAAGCCAGAGGTTCCATAGAGCCAGTTTATATCGTGACTCCAGATGAGGCCAAAGCCAGTCTCGAGGAGAGATCCGAAACGAAGAAGACCTGGATATTCAAGGCCCAGAAGGTGAGAGACTTCGCGTTCGCCGCATCGCGTGGATACCTCTGGGACGCCAAAAGCGTTGAGATCGAAGGCCGAACGGTCATGAGCATGAGCGCTTATCCAGAGGAGGCTTCTCCTCTCTGGCGACGCTATTCTACGGAGGCAGTGGTTCAGGCTCTGAAGACCTACTCGCGCCTAGTCTATCCGTACCCCTACCCCGTGATGTGGTCAGCCTGGGGAGCTGCCGGAGGCATGGAGTATCCGATGATGACCTTTCAATCGACCTATCGAATTGACGACAAGGAAACCTATCCAGTTCGGGAACGAAATTACGTCATTGGAGTTGTGATACACGAGGTCGGGCACAACTGGTTTCCCATGATCATCAACAGCGACGAACGTCAATGGATGTGGCTGGACGAGGGGCTCAACAGCTTCGTCGAGCACCTGGCCGCAACCGAGTTCGATCCGGTGATCCAGGAATCCTACGAAATGGGTACACGCCGCGTCATTCTCAACATGGTCAAGGCCAACGACCCTATCATCATGAAGGCGGCCGACGAACTCACCCAACGTGGGTACCAGGCCTATACCAAACCGGCTCTTGGGCTGATGCTGCTTCGCGAGAGCATTCTCGGTCGCGAACTCTTCGACTTCGCCTTCAAGGAATATGGCCGCCGCTGGGCTTTTAAGCGTCCTACCCCAGCGGACTTCTTTCGCACTATGGAGGACGCAAGCGGGGTTGATCTGGACTGGTTCTGGAGAGCCTGGTTCTATGGAAACGATCACGTAGACATGTCTGTGGAATCCGTTAAGATCTACCAGCTGGACGACGGTCATCCGGAAAAGAGCAAAGCTCTAGACCGCGAAGAAGATAATGAAATTCCGGATACGCCCTACGAGGCTTTTCTGAAGGAGATCGAAACGACAGCCAGCCAGCATGAGCATCTCCAAGACTGGTACTACAGCTACGACAAATACGAAGCTACGGAAAAGGACGTGGAGGACTACGAGAAGAAAATCGAAAAGCTGAAGGATTGGGAAAAACGGCAGCTCGAATTCGCGGATTTCGCTTGCGTGGTCCGCGTGAGGAACGAGGGAGGTCATCCCATGCCTCTAGTGCTGGACATCACGTTCGAAGATGGTAGCGAACGACGTATCAAAGCTCCGGCCGAAATCTGGCAGAGCGGCAGGACCTCCGCCAAGATCCCTTTTCTAAGCTCTCAGCGGATCTCGCATGTAGAGCTCGATCGAGACAACGCTTTCGCCGACTCGGATCTGAAGAACAACATCTTCCCTCGCGAGATCGAGGAAGGGCGTTTCAAGCTAAAGCAGAGAAAAAGCGAGCCTAATCCAATGCGCAAAGGACTCTTTCCCAAGGGAGGCGACGAGGAAAATGAAGAAGATTCGGACGAATAGCCCAAAACCAATCGGACGATTTGTATTGAAAAACAGGATAAAACAAAGGCAATGGAACTCATCTAAGGCACAGGTCAGTCCGAGTTCCTAAAAGAATTCCAAATACAAAAGAACCCGGGGAAATAAGGTCCTACTAAGTCCTGCTTGCATGCCGACTAAATTGAAATAATGAAAGCGGATTTCATAGATCCTTCTTCATATCTTCTGAGCGATTTCAAGTTTTCGCTTGATCCAAAAAATCGATACGTCGTTTTCGATCTAGAAGCAACCGGTCCTGACGAGAAGAGCGATCACATAACACAGATCGGAGCAGTCGCTATGACCCGAATCGGCGAATCCAGTCACGATTGCTTCAAATCCCTCATTCGTCCCAGCAAGGAAATTCCAGAGAAAATCGAAGAGCTAACGGGCATTACGAATAAAATGGCGGCCGATGCTCCTGAACTCTCGGAGGTTTGGCCAGATTTCCAGAAGTTCTGTAAGGATTCCATTCTTGTGACGCAATGCGGCTATGAATTCGACTACCCGCTCGTCGAGAGTGAATGCGATCGCTTGAACTTGCCTAAACTGGAGCAGCAAAAACTAGATACGAAAGCCATATTCGCTCTCATGCATCCAAATCGTAGCGGAGTTTTTAGCACGGACTACTTAGCTGACTATTACGGAATCGATCAAAGCGATCTTAGGCGACACGACGCGCTGAACGACGCGCAGCTAATCTCTCGGATTTTCCATATGCAACTAAAAGAAGCATCTGAGCTGGAAATAAAACGTTTGCATACCGAATCGCCGATTCGAATACAAAAAGCCGTATTGCCGAAACTCTAAAGCGCCCTACCCCAATCATGTTCGACCAATCGGAGTTTTCGTATCCAATTGTGATCGGCAACATGGTTTTCTACGAAGCTAGTCTAGCGCCGCTCGGCATCGAAATCTATCAGAGATAAATCGAGTGAGGAGATGTGGTATTTGCGATTAGAACTGGTGTGCCCTTTCTTTGGATAGGAACCGCCCGAGATGGCGACAACTAAGGCATTCGAGAACTTGAATTGCCAATCGGAGCCTTAAGTGACAGAGGACCTTGGCAGGGAATTAGGCAATGAGAGTTTGGGATAAATATATTGCCAAGGGATAAGCCCAATAGATACTTTTAGTCGTTACCCAGCCGCAATTGCCAACTCAAGGGTGAATGAGCCAACCACCAAAAGACATTTTTCTCAGCAGTCTCAACCGCTGCGCAGAGTCGGACAGATTCATACCCTCGTTCTACGATCGTTTCATCGCTTCTTCTGAGGAGGTTCGCGACAAGTTTCGAAATACCAGTTTCGAAAAGCAGAACGAAATGCTTTTGCGCTCATTGAAGCTGGCGGCCGGAGCTACTTCGGGGGATCCGGAGTCCCTACGCGAACTCAACGAGCGAGCCGAAACGCATGATAGACATCATCTGGACATTCAGCCGAAACACTACGAGGCATGGAGAACGACGATTATTGAAACGGCAAAGGAATTCGATCCATCGTGGAATGAGGAAGTGGAAGAGGCCTGGCACACCATCTTAGGCCATGTCATTAAACATATGATACGGCACTACTGAGCCGGCAGTTCTTCTTTGCGGAAGAAGAGGGGCTAGTTCGCTTTGGATTCGGCGGAAGTCGGAGCTTTTCCGTTTCGGGCAAAGGAGTCGTTCTTCTTCACAGGGGTATTTTTCCAAAATGCCTTGTGGAAGCTGAGGCGGTCTCCAGCCAAAAACTTGCGGCAGGATTTCGAATCCTGACCATTCGCTCCAAGAGAGTTAGAGATGGTGTCTTTCATGGCGCACACGATATATCGGCGCAAATTTGTGACCGTTAAGTGTTTATATAGAAACCGCTCGCTTTCCACTGCCCAGTCTTTCGGTCTTTGCCAAACAGGGACCAGCCATCGGATTTAGGCGTCTTCGCCTCGAGGTTTCTTTCCGAGCCCAATCCGCCAAAACGGATTCGTCCTCAAAATCGAACCTCTCTCCTAGCAAGTTCCTGTCAATAAATGAATTGCAGCGATCCTATGTTTTAAAATTTATGCTGCATTGGACAGAGGAAAGGGTCCAAAGGTTTCACGAAAAAGGAGAAATCCGACGCTATTTCAAACCGACTATCTCCAAATTCCCGGCTCTACTTTGAAGATGTTTTGATTCTCTTTTTGACCAATTTATCAAGGTTAGCTCAGAAAGCTGACCAGAATCCAAGAAGCAGCGAGACCTAGGTCTCTGAGACGCGTTTTCTAAACGATCGAATAGACCTTCTTGTTAAGATCGAAACCAGGCAGATTCCGTTCGCCTCGTTCGCCGTTCAGCACGTCGTTGAAAAAGGAGCGTATGCTTGGATTTTTCTGGGCCGACTTGTCAGCGAAGTACCCGTGGGAGTCGTCGACGAACTGGGCGTCGGTCACATCAAGATAGATGGACGTATCGGAATCCAGATTACGAGAGAAGTGGCCAAGCCGAGCCTTTTGGGCCTCTCCTAATTTGCGTCGCGACCAGGCCAAAGCGAAATCGTTTTCGTTGATGGTGATATAAACGCGACGCCGATGAGCGATGCGATCGACGAAGGCTACATGCCCGGCATTGTTCACGTCCGCAGCACAAAGAATGATGTTATCGAAGATGAGCGTCTCGCCCTGGTAGATGGAGGACTTGAGCAAGTTTTTCAGCAGGTAGTTACCCATGCTGTGACAGAGAAGATTGAATCGCTGGCCACAATCCAACGAACTTTCCGTGATGTAGCTGGAAAGCATCTCCAAACAGCGATCGAGAGCGCCGATCGATTCCTGGGCGATGCGCTTATCTCGCTTATAGCTGGCCGTCCCGATTAGATCCTTTCCGATATTCCTTTTTCCTTCCCCGCCGCCACGAGAAGGCCAGGTAAAGAGGATGACTTCCACGTTGTAGAGCCGCTCGACCCAGTGAGCAGTCTCGATGGCAGATCGGATGTTGGTGTTGTATCCATGAACGAAAAACACGCAATTCCGCTTGCGCTCCATCATTCGCTTCTGCAAAGCGCGGAATTGCTGATAACTTGGCCGAAGCTTAACGCTCGTATTGGCTGTGATATTACGTTTCTCAGGAATGACATCCACTTTCCACTCGCTGCCCACCTTGGCGGCGGTGGCGAGGCGGAGCTCGCTTATGCCTTTGGCATTGGCTCCAGTGCCGAACTTGAAAATGGGGTTGTTCTCCTCGTCGAGCTCGCGATTCGTTACGATATACATAAGTTTAAAGGCTAGGGTTTAAGAAGAAGGGAAGCTAAGGCAGGCAATTGGCACTGGAAAGCATATTCGAAAGACTCATCAAAGATCCTTTGAGCGAGCTCGATAAGACAAAAAACGGGCGATGACTCGCATCGCCCGCCCACGTGTTTGAGCTAAATTCTCGCTACCTGACCTATTTCCCTGGGAAAGAGTAGTCGAACTGAAGACTGATCTTGGTCGTATCCGCGCTGAAGCTATCCGCATCGTAGAAGGACACCTTCAGTACCGACATAAGACCATCCGCTACCTTGTATTTCAACAAACCGTCAATTTCCGTACCGTAGTCGATCCCTCCTACGTCCGAGGAAAAGTCATGATAGATGATGGCGAACGGGAACTGTCCAACCTTGCCGCCATAGGAAATATAAAAGTCCTCAATTCCTGTAGCAGGCGTTCCCAAGAACTTATCGGACCAGCCGTTGAAAGCGTGGAGCGTGGCCAAAGGCGTCTTAAAGCTCACGCCATTGTCGGAACCGAGCACTTCGTATCCAGCCGTCAATGATCCACCAGCAAAGGTGGCTTTGATTTCCGCCGAAATGTAGTCCGCATCGTAGTCGGCGCTAGCCGGGCTACCTCCATTATCGCTCTGAATAGCATAGCTGGCGGCATAGCTCAGCTTGAAATCGTCTTGACTGGGAAGAGTCCCGGTAGCTCTAAAGCCGAAGGTGTCAGAGGAAAGAGCGGCGGCGTCATCGAAATCAAGCAGATAGCCAAAGGCCGAAACGTTAAACTCTGGCGATACCTTGAAGGCTCCATGAGCGACGAAGGAATCCGACTCCAGATTGCCAAGAGCCGCGGCAGGACTATCGTTGCCCAAAATACGATTCACATTGTCGATGTATCCGAATTGCAATGTCGTGTTCGCATTCGGAGTCATTCCGAAAACAGCCGCGTCATAAGTCTGCTCATTTTGCCTCCAGCCTACGTTGCCGATAAATCGAGCATTATCCAAAATCCATCTTTGACGCCCCAGCTTGCCGTTAATCGTTTCATCCTTATAGCCGATGAAATACTGGTTGATTTCGGTGACTTCCATATCGGCTATCACTCCACGGCCACGTGTCATCCCCGGCACGCCGTAATCCGAAGCGTCGTTGATGACGGCGACATTTTCGAAGTCGACCGTGGCGGAAACGCCATTCATCGAAGCCGTCTGCCAGCCGAGACGAGATCGAAGCGTGAACGCTTCACCCGTTTCAAGGCCATCCTGGTCGACATACTCGAATCGCAGTCTCTCGTTGAGGATAAGCGATCCGCTGGAAATCCATTCCTGAAGATTGCCTGCTTCATCCGCCTGCAGCGGAAAAGTCCCTGTCGATGCTATGGCTGCTAGAGCAGCCAGTCGGAACTCGCGAATTTTGCTTAGTTTTTTCATTATGTTTCTTTCTTATTTAGTCTGATAAGAATACGGATTGGTATTCTAAATTTAACTACCTAAGACGAGTGAGTGTATAGTTTTGTTTGGAACGACGCGCGATTCGCTTGCGTCTACAAACCGCGCGCCGCCCTGGCTTTGAGGGAATAATAAACAAAACAGTAGCTGATTCGGAAATTCTACGGATTGGATATTCATTTTAGACAAACTGATCTAGAGACGCTTCCTTCGATTTCATGAAGCGGCTTTACGTCGCTCCTCTTTCTCGGTTTCGCAGTCGTTGAGAAATTGAATGAGCCGACCTCGATAATCGAAAAATTCAGACGTACCCATTATTTCCTGACGATTGCGAGGGCGTTCGAAGTGGATATCCATTACTTCGCCAACCTTAGCTCCTGGACCGTTCGTCATCATGCAAATGCGATCGGACATGTATACCGCTTCGTCTGGATCGTGAGTAATCATCATGGTGGTTATTTTATCGAAGTTGAGAATATTCAGAATGACGTCCTGGAGCTCCATCCGAGTTAGCGAATCCAGGCGACCAAAAGGCTCGTCGAGAAGCAGCATCTTCGGCTTCAAGGCGATCGCTCGAGCAATCCCCACTCGCTGCTGCATCCCTCCCGACAACTCGCGAGGATACTTGTCCATGGCATCGGCCAGGCCAACGACGCTTAGCGAATACTCGGCCATGGCCATTTTATCGGATTTGCTGGCGTTAGGATAGACCTGCTTAACGCCGAGCATCACGTTCTGAAAAGCGGTCATCCATGGAAGCAGGCAGGGCGCTTGAAAGACGACCGCTCGGTCCGGTCCTGGTCCGGAGATTTCCTTGCCCGCCACGACGATGCCTCCATCGGTGATGGGATTAAGACCGGCGATCATGGTCAAAACCGTGGATTTTCCACAGCCGGAATGCCCTATGACGCTGATGAATTCGCCCTGCGAAATTGTGAGATTGAATCCATCAACAACCGCAATGTCCTCACCGAACGGGTTCGGATAAGCCTTAACGACATTAAAAAGTTCAACGTATCTGTCTTGCAGCATAACCTACTGAATTTTAATTGCTTATAATTTCCGGTCAAGCCGCGTGAAAGTGAGTAGGCTTGATATCAGGCATTTTTACATTCGTATCAACACGAAGCTCTTTAGCTTCCTTGTTCATTCCTATCATGAAATTGGTGACATCCATCTTCAGTTTCTTGAACTCAGGATTGATGTTGAGAGTGGCACGATCTCTTGGTCGCTCCAGGGTAACAGGAAAATCGTCAGCCAGCGTAGCCTTAGGGCCCATGGTCAAAGGAACGATCCGATCGGCCATCAGCAGGGCTTCGTCTACATCGTTGGTAATCATCACCACCGTTCGCTTGTCTTCTTCCCAAATGCGAATGATCTCGTCCTGCAAAACCGCTCGCGTGAGGGCGTCGAGGGCGCTCAACGGCTCGTCCAGAACGAGCACTTCCGGCTGCATGGCCAAGGTTCTGGCAAGCGAAACGCGCTGCCGCATTCCGCCTGAAAGCTCGTGTGGCTTCTTCCAGCTAGCCGGGGTGAGGCTCACCATTTCGATGTAGCGATCCACGTGCTCCTTGAGCTGCTTCTTGCTGAATTTTCGAAAAACCTGCTTAACGGCCAGTTCGATGTTTCCATAGACGGAAAGCCAGGGAAGCAACGAGTAATTCTGAAACATCATACCGAGATGAGGACCCGGACTCGTAATCCGCTGCCCCTGTAGTCGAACTTCTCCTACATCCGGTTTTTGCAGACCGGATAAGAGAGACATGAGGGTGCTCTTCCCGCTTCCGGAAAACCCGATAACCGCAACGAATTCGTTTTCGGCAACCGAAAGATTGATGTTCTGCAGCACTTCGGTCCGGCTAGTTGGAGGTCCAAATCCGATGGATACGTTTTCTAGTTCAAGATATGCCATTTTCTATTTTCTCGTATCCAAATTCTAGATTGATGTAGGAGCCTCGTCGAAGGAGACCAGACGTTGAAAGACGATCATGGTTCGATCCAGAATCATGCCGATCAATCCCACCACGAATACTACGACGAACATCTGAGCGAAGCTGTCCGATGATCCGTTGTTGAACATGTCCCAGACGAATTTCCCAATGCCCTCGCTTGAGGAGAGCAGTTCTGCCGCAATGAGAACCATCCAGCCCACCCCGAGGGATATTCGCAATCCAGCGAAGATAAGCGGTAGCGCCGATGGTATGACAATTTTGAAGAGACGACTCCAGAATCCGAGCCGAAGCACTCTGGCTACATTGATGTGATCCTTGTCAATCGAAGCGACGCCAAGAGCCGTGTTGACCAACGTGGGCCATAGGGAGCAAAGAGCCACTGTAATCGCGGATGCGATAAAGGCCGGGTTCAAATCATAAGAACCGATAATGGGTAGACTATTGATCGAGTCTATGAACCAGTGTTTGTCTGGATCCGGTATGAACCCACCCACTACAATCAAAGCGATGGGCAGCCAAACGATAGGAGATACGGGTTTAAAGAGGGCGATAAAAGGAGTCATTGCCGCCATGAAAACACTACTGAGCCCGCAAAGAATGCCAATGGGAATCGCAATCATCGAGGCAAGTATAAACCCAAAGAATACGCACATTAGACTTCGTTTTATCTGACGCGGGAAAGTCCAAGGCTGAGCATACGAGGAGTCGGAAACACGCTCGATTCGCTCTTCCTGCCTCAAAATGCGAGCGCCCGTTTTCTCGAGTTCCTTGCCCGAAGAGGAGGCCAATGTCGCTTCATACTCGCCAAGCTTGGCTTCGTATTCCGCGACCTTCTCCGAGCGATTGTTTTTAGAAAGGTATTCGACTCGCTTCTGCAGGAATTGCTTTTCTTCCGCCACCAGCTTCAGCGCGAAACGCGCATCGATAAGCGGCTGGTATTTCATCCCCGCGATTTCGTCGATCTTGGCCGAGATCTTCTTTTCGTTCTCCTTTTCAAGGGCGCTTAAACTGTTATGATCTCGAAGAGCGTCGAGATAGGCTTCCCTTTCGGAAGAACTGTTTTCGGAAACGGATTCCGCGAGCTCGCTGAGCGAATCCTTCCGACTGTTTGAGGCTGTCTTATTGAAAGCCTTCAATTCGGCTAACTCCTTTTTGTGGGGAGCTTGAAGCGAAGCGATCTCCGCACTTAACGCGGATTGGGCTTCCGCCACTTTGCTTGAGGCCGCCTTCTCGGCTTTCGTTATGGATGCCAGGCGATCTTGAGCCTCAGTCAGGGAAGTTTCCTTTCTGTCTCCCGCAAGAAGGTAGTCGCGGCTTTTTATATTTTCCCGTTTGTGAAAGGTCCAAATGCCATCAGCCGCATTGGCAACCACTCCTGGAGTCGGAACCTCGCCGGATTTGGTGGCATGTTTGGGAGCCACATATCCCCAAATGCCGAGAAACGCGATGAAGGCCAAAATCGGTATCACGATGAACCGCCCGATCTTAGACAACTGGACCTTGGGTTCCTCGCCGTAGATCAGCCTTACAATGGGATCCAGAAACTGCAATCCCGCTACATCCAAAGCCTTAAGAATTTTATATTTCATTTAGTATTATAATTTCAACTACTCATGCCTTTTGATCAGGCCCTCGTAATGATAGACGCAATTTACTTTACCATTTTGAAATTCGACCGCCTTCCTTATCGAGAGGAAGACGGCTGAACGTAACCAAATTCTAATTCAAAGCTACCGAACCAATGGTATCCTTATTTCCAATCTCGTGAGAGTTGAGATAGCCAATGGGATCCCGGCCGTCGTAGGTGATGCCATCGATGAAATCGCTAGTGGGCTCCTTGTAGCCATCCGTACCCCAGGGAATGTCTTCCTTATCGATGTTGCCCTCTTCAAGCAGCATCTCAGCCGCCGCTAAGTAAATGTCGGGCTTGTACACTTCTTTAGCTATTTCATGATACCAGGAAGCAGGTTTTGGCTCGGTGACCTGTCCCCAGCGACGCATTTGAGTCAAAAACCAGATGCCGTCGCTATACCAAGGATAGGTGCAATGGTACTTGTAGAAGACATTGAAATCTGGCATCGGGCGCTTGTCGGTCTTCTGGAAGTAGAAGAACCCGGTCATGGAATTCTTGATGACGTCGAAATCCGCCCCCACGTAGTCTGGACGACTTAAGATCCTCGCCGCTTCTTGCCGATTGATCAAAGCTCCGCTGGAATCCGTTTCATCCAGCCATTTGCCCGCTCTGATGAGAGCTTTGACCACAGCTAGGTGGGTGTTGGGGTTCTCTTCCGCCCATTTGGCAGCCACTCCAAAGACTTTCTCAGGATTGTTTTTCCAAACATCGTAATTCGTTGTAACCGGAACTCCGATACCTTTGGCAACCGCCTGCTGATTCCAAGGCTCTCCTACGCAGTATCCCTGAATATTGCCGGCCTCCAGAACGGCTGGCATCATCGGTGGAGGAGTGACCGATAATTCAACCTGGGCATCCGTTCGGCCTCCCTTGTCAGTCTCGGTATACATGCCTGGATGAATTCCGGATGCTGCAAGCCAATAGCGGAGCTCGTAATTATGTGTGGATACAGGAAATACCATTCCCATCTGCAACTTCTCGCCCTCTTCAAGCTTCTCTTCAACTACGGGCACCAGAGCGTCAGCCGTAATCGGATGAGCAGGCTTTTCCGTATCCAGAGCTTCATCATTCTCCTGCATCTGCTCCCAGATCGAATTGGAAACGGTGATCCCGTTTCCATTCAAATCCATGGTGAAAGCGGTAATGATGTGGGCTTTGGTTCCGAAGCCGATAGTCGCTGCAATCGGCTGGCCGGAGAGCATGTGGGCGCCATCAAGTTCGCCGTTAATCACATTGTCCAACAGCGTTTTCCAGTTGGGTTGAGCGATCACGCTTACCTGAAGACCTTCATCCGCGAAAAATCCTTTTTCCTTCGCGATGACGATCGGAGCGCAGTCCGTTAGTTTGATGAAGCCGAACTTGAGTTCGTCCTTCTCCACGTCAAGCTGCTCGGCAAATCCAAAGGATGCGCCTAGAGCAAGAGCTGCTAATAGAGAACGTTTTTTGTTTTTCATTGGTGTCAGTTTTGGAAAGATTAAAGCCTAGCGTCGTGAAACACAGGGTTAGCAAATATGTAGCGAAGGGACGCCAATGACAGGTTTCGCATCCAGAATTTCGCTACAAATTTTGTTCGCCTTGGCATTTGCGCATCCTGTTTGCGTAATCCATGCCAACTCCCAAATGACAACCGATTTTGCGGTAAGAATATTTTTCAGAAATACATGAATAGATTTATTGAGTTATCCAATCAATTGATAATCAAATATTTAAGGAAAATACAGAGTATTGGTAAATTAAAATATACCTAATAGTTTCTATAGAATTCATGAAAAATTCTCATACAAAAATAGCTATTTCCGGTAAGTGAATCGTAATACGCAGCGATGGCCTTTACCTGCTCTATTTTAATCCTCACGAATCCTTTTGAGCGATTGGCAGACTTTGTAATATAATCGCAAATACAGCTGCCAACACAGCTTCACTCCGCGTCAAGAGCTATGAAGAGAGGCTCAGGAAAGTAAGATTCGCTTTGTGGCGGCGTCGAAAATATCCTCGCGATAGACTTGGCGAGCGACTGAATCCAGATCCGCAACGGTATTGGTTTTATCGCAAAGACCCATGCGTTGCAAAATCCAAAGCGCATCCGAGCTTCGAGGGCGATTGGCATCTCCTTCGTGAAATCGGATGAAGTCGCGCTTCTGTTCCAAGCGACCCATCCCGTAGTTGAAAGAGGGAGTCAAGCATTCCATAAGAAGACTTTCATCGCAATTGACACGCAGCCTGCCAGACAGGCAGCGAGCGACCACATCTCGATTTTCGGGACGATCGCAAAAGGCGCAGGCTTCGGTCAAGGCGGCAATTAAAGACAGATGCTCATTAGGATGTTCCTCAGCGAAACTCTCGCGAACCATCAAAGCCTTCTCCGGGTGACTTGGAGCGATGTCCACCGAAACGGCGGGCGACCATCCCATCTCTTGGGAAATGGCTAGGCTTGGCCAAGGCTCTCCGGCGCAAAATCCATCGATAGTTCCCGCCGCTAAATTGCGACACATTTGGCTGGGCGGCAGATTGACCAGCTGCACATCTCGTTCAACATCGATACCCGAGGATGTCAGCCAGTCCCGAATAAGAAAAGCATGGGTAGAGAAGGCGTAGACTGTAGCGAAAATATACTTACGGAAATAACGACTGTTGGCGATATCCTGCCTCAGGCTTTTGCCATCCCTCACTCCGCGCTTCCACAAGTCCCCCGATAAAACGATGGCGTTCCCTCCCTTGCTGATCTGCATTCCGGAAACGCATGGAATCCGTGACGAGTGAACGCCTAGCGTCGATGCAAAGGGCATCGGGCACAGCGCTTGAACGGCATCGAGCTCGCCGTACAACACTTTTTCTCGAATCGTGGCCCAACCCACTTCCCGACTGAGACCCACCTTCAATCCGTATTTGGAAAAGAGTCCATAGTCCGCGGCCACAAAAAAGGGGGCCGCATCCACAAGACTGATAAAACCGACTTTCAGCACGCTTCGCCCGCTCTGCAGGCGCGGCATCCCTATCTTTTGAGAGGCGATTTCCTGATTGAAAATGCTCACAAACCACAATCAGCCACCTTCGCGCCAACTACGGATTTTCTTGAAATAAAATATTTTAATTGTTCTATGTTTTTGATTAAAATTTTTCATGCGAGAGGAGATTATAGACAGTCGTCAGATTCTAGCCTTCAGAACGTTGGCTAACACTGGCAGCTTCACGCAGGCCGCAAAACACCTTAACCTCACGCAATCCGCCGTAAGCCACTCGATAAAAGCCTTAGAGGATGATCTAGGTTGCTCACTAATAAGCAGGCTGGGGCGTAAAATTCATCTCACGGAAGCGGGCGATATGTTCCTATCGTCAGCCGAGCGCATGATTCGGCAAATGCGTAATATTCGAGGCGATTTGGAGTCCTTAAGCAAGTGGGGGGCAGGTAGACTTCGTATCGGAGCCGGCACAACGGCTTGTCGTTATATTCTCCCTACCGTCATCAGAGAGTTCAGACAGAACTTTCCAGACTGCCAATTATCAGTCATACCCGACGACGCCAAAGAGCTGCTTGACTTGATTCGAAACAACGAGGTCGACCTTGCCTTGACCCTGGTACCGCCGGGACTCGAAGACATCGACACGCAACTCATATTTTCGGATACACTGCAATTCGCAGTCGCTCCCATGCATCCTTGGGCAAAGAAGAAACACGCGCCTCTCCACGAAGTGGAAGACCAGAACTACGTCGTCTACAGCAAGAAGAGCTTCACTTTCGAGCTGCTTAGAAAGCACTTCCGCTCGGAAGGCCACGATCTTTCGAATGTCATTGAGCTAGGTAGCATGGAGTCGATCAAGGAGCTAGTGAAAATCGGCATCGGGGTGGGCGCCATCGCGCCCTGGGTGGCCGAAAAGGAAGTCCAAGAGGAATCGCTCTACCTCGTTGGGATGGGTAGAAAAAAGCTGCGACGCGACTGGGGCGTTTGCTACATGCGAAGCCGCAAACTCTCCCTAATGGAGGAAACGTTTATCGGACTTTGCGAAAGCGTATGCGAAGGCTTGTTACAATAAGCCTTCTCCAAAGCGACTGCTAACCAATAGAATTCTGGTTCGAAATCCCCTCTCTACCTTCTTATTGATCTTTCGGCTCAACTAGACTTAATTGACTGCCGAAGAAAAACTTTAGGCCTAGGCAAATTTCTTAATCACAAAACACGCATATGGCATTCTGGGATAAACTCAAGGGAGAGCTCATCGATATCATCGAGTGGCTCGACGAAACCAACAACACGATGGTTCGCCGCTTCGAGCGGTACGGAAATGAAATCAAATATGGAGCCAGGCTTGTCGTCAGGGAAGGACAAGCCGCCCTCTTCGTAAACGAAGGGAAGCTGGCCGACGTATTCCAGCCAGGCACTTACACGCTGGAGACGCAAAATCTTCCGATACTTTCAACCCTGCTCGGCTGGAAGCACGGCTTCGAAAGCCCATTCAAAGCGGAAGTCTACTTTGTAAGCACCCGGCGATTCGTCGATCAGAAATGGGGTACCAAGAATCCCATTACACTACGAGACGCCGAATTCGGACCGGTTCGTCTACGAGCGTTTGGCACCTATGGGATTCGCGTCGACGATCCCACCGTTTTTCTTCGCGAAGTCGTCGGAACCGACGGCAACTTTACAACGGAGGAAATCACCAGCCAGCTACGCAACCTCATTGTATCCAGATTTTCCGACTCACTAGGCGAAAGCAAGATCCCGGTACTCGACTTGGCGGCCAACTACCAGGAACTGGGAGACTTTGTGAACGAAAGGATAGCGACCGAGTTCAAGGACTATGGTATCGAACTAACCAAACTCCTCGTCGAAAACATCTCCCTTCCCCCCGCGGTCGAAGAGGCTCTCGACAAGCGCTCCAGCATGGGCGTGATAGGAAACTTGGACCAGTACACCAAATTCCAGGCGGCCAGCGCCATGGAAGCGGCTGCCAACAATCCATCTGGAGGAGGAGCCGCGGAAGGAATGGGGCTTGGCATGGGATTCGCCATGGCGGGCCAAATGGCCAATGCCATGCAAGGAGCGAATACAGGAGCGCAGCCGCCCGCAACGCCCCCTCCCCCGCCAGCTCCCATCGCTTATCACGTAGCCGTCAATGGGCAAACAACGGGTCCTTTCGATTTGAATACGCTCAAGAGCCAAGTCCAAGCCGGAACCTTCACCAAAGACAGTCTAGTCTGGAGAGATGGCATGTCGGGCTGGACTGCAGCTAGCCAAGTAGCCGAGCTAGCGAGCATCTTTACCGCTTCACCACCTCCACCTCCGCCGCCGCCTCCACCACCAGCAAGCTAAAGACTGCAGGTGGCCAGTTTGCAGTAGCCAGAAGTCAGTTTGAAAGAAGAGGAAACTCACTGTCCGCTCTCCGAACTCCTACTCGCAGGCCCTGCGAATTCAAACCCTCACTCTTCACCATTCATCATTCACTCTTCTAAATGTCCGACCTTGATTTCGCCTGCAAGCAGTGCGGAGCGGATCTGAAATACGATCCCAAGGCATCCGCCCTCAATTGCCCCTACTGCGGCACCGAAAACGAAATTGCCACCAGTACAGACGACATCGGAGAACAGGATTTCCACGCGTTCATCAACGCTAAACAGGAAGGTCAGGAAACCTACGATGTCCAAACCGCAAAATGCGGAAGCTGCGGAGCGGAATCCACTCTTGATCCGAACGTCGTTTCCGATACGTGCCCGTTTTGTGGAGACGCCATCGTCAAGCAATCCGGTAGCCATAAGCTAATCAAACCTCAGTCTCTTCTGCCGTTTAGCGTGGCGAAGGATATAGCCAGCTCTTCATTTCGAAGCTGGTTGAATAAACTTTGGTTCGCGCCCAACAAGCTCAAGAAAATGCGGAACACGGCGGAGTCTATGCAAGGCGTTTTCCTTCCGCATTGGACCTACGATAGCGATTGCGTGACCAGCTACATCGGGCGTCGAGGCGATTACTATTATGTCAACGAGAGTTACACGACCACCAATTCCAAAGGGCAAAGAGTGACACGCACACGCCGCGTACGCAAAACGCGATGGTATCCAGCTCATGGAGTCGTTAAGAACCTTTTTGACGATATTCTCGTTGTGGCATCAGAATCTCTACCCAAAAAGTACGTGGAAAAGCTAGAACCTTGGGGACTGGAGAATCTCGTAAAGTTCGATCATCAATTCGCTTCCGGATTTAAAACGGAAAGCTATACCATCGACCTGGATCAAGGTTTCGAGGATGCTCAGGACAAGATGCGTCCCATCATCGAGCAGACTATCAGGAGAGACATCGGGGGAGATACGCAGCGTATCATTAATTACAGTACCGGCTACAAGGATATCACCTTTAAGCACATACTTCTACCCGTTTGGCTCAGTTGCTATCGCTATCAGGAAAAAGTCTATCGATTCGTAGTTAACGCCCGTACCGGCGAGGTGCAGGGCGAAAGACCGTGGAGCGCATGGAAAATCGGCCTAGCTGCAGTCGGAGGCCTAGTCCTTATCGCAGCCATCGTGCTCCTGTTGAATAATCAATAAATCCAAGAGACTGCCTAAGGCGTCAAAGCCTCTTGGTGGAGATTAACTCCCGTGGTTCCACCGGGAGCGCTTAAGTCCTCAGACTCGAGATGAAAGTACTTATGATCATCTCCATTGTGCCTAAGCTTCCCATTCCTCGCGGAAAACCACGAGTTGAATTTGGCATGCAAGCGGGAGGCGATTTGAGGCTTTTTATCAACCAGATTTACGACCTCAGCCCTGTCGTTGCTCAGATCATACAATTCCATTGGCCAACCGTAGGCGGATACCAGTTTATAATCGTCCTCGATGATCGCCCAATTATCGAAGAGATGCAGATACATGGCATCGTGAGGCTCGCGTAGATGTCCTTTGAATACAGGATCCAAGCTTCGCCCCGGAGGAGTGACTAGGCTTTCGCCCTGAAATTCACGGGGATAGCGTCCACTACCCAGATCCAGGAAGGTAGACATGAAATCGACGATGTGGCCGGGTTGATCGGTTACGGATCCAGGATGAACCACGCCGTCTGCCCAGGAAACTACCATGCTAGTGCAAGCGCCACCTTGATGCTGGTTACGCTTGTAGTGGCGATATGGAGCATTGCTCAGCCAAGCCCAACCGAGTCCAGTGTTAAACTTGGAACCAGGCTTTCCAACCGTCCCGCGACGCACCCGATCGAAAGGACTGGCTCCATTATCGCTGAGAAAAATGATGAGCGTGTTGTCGAGCTGCTCAAGTTCTTCCAGTTTCCTGATCACTCTACCGATGCCTTGATCCATGCGATAAACCATAGCCGCATAGACCGCCATCCGCTCGGCTTCGAAAGCTTGACCAGCCTCGGTCAATGCATCCCAAGCTGGGATGGCTTTGGGCCTCTCCGGCATGGGCCAGTGCTGTTCGAAAATGCCAAGCTCCTTTTGCCGCTCGATTCTCTCCTGGTATAGAACATCCCAACCGACCTTGTAGCGCTCGCGAAAAAGGGCAATGTCCTCCTCCAGAGCCTGGAGGGGGGCATGGGGAGCGGTGTGAGCGAGGTACATGAAAAAAGGCTTTTCTGGATACAGATTTTTCCCTTCTTCAAGAAACTCGATGGCGAAATCGGTGTAGGCGATGGTCGCGTAGAAGCCATCCGGTCTTGGCCATGGATCGGCATCCAGACGAAAGGAGTTGTTTCCGACAAAGAAGTCGGTTCCTCCACTTAGATGCCCAAAGTAGCGATTGAAGCCGCGCTCATAAGGGTTGCCCCGAAGGTGCCACTTTCCGAGAGCATAGGTCCGATAGCCAGCATCCTGCATGGCTTCTCCAAGCGTAGGCCCTCGTCTCACTCCGAGACCCGTGTCATGCCAGTACTGACCAGACATTAGACTGGCTCGAGTTGGCTCGCATTTCCCCGAATTATAGAACTGACGAAAGCGCAGACCGTTAGCAGCCAGAGAATCAAGATAGGGCGTATCGATCTCACTGCCGAAACAACCCAAATCTGAATAGCCCATATCGTCGGCCATAATCAGCAGAATGTTCGGCCTATCATTCGAACTTGCGTAAAGCGTAGCGACAAAGGCGAAAGAACAAAGCGCTACATGCCGGACTAGGCTGATCATCATATGCTTAAATTTTTTGAATTAGGCCCTGTGCAGAAAGGAAACAGCGCCAGAATGAAAAAGAAACTATCTAAATACCGGATACATTCCTAGTACGATCCCAGCGAAAAATCGTCATTTTTGATTCGCCGCCGCCAAAAAATCCGCGGCCTGGCCGCGATCCTCTCAAACGCTCTCCAATTGGCGAGCCCCGGCCCCCTTGGAAGTCGCTATCAGGTCCGGGAAACAGAATTGCCTGACCACCTCCAGGACCCCGACGGCTTAGCCCCGGTAGAACCGCTTCGGGTAATTCGAAATCCGCTACTTTTTCCCATTGAAACGAGGCGTCGGCATTACGTATAGCTCGCTGAACGAGGCGTTCCGAACCGATCCAATACACGTCATTGGAGCCGGCCCACTCCGTTAAATCCGATTTGACAAGATTCATTCGTTCCTCGGGCGACAAGTTGGAATAGCGCGCCTGGCCTGCCTCAAGCTTCTCCCGCTGCATAGGGCTTGGGCGATTCGAATCGCTCTCCCCACCTCCAGAAAGAAACCGATCCATTGCTTGTCGCCTTCTTCCGGATACGAAAGTGTCGTCAGCCAGTTTCCATTTACCAGCATAATCCAACCAAGGCGACAATTGACGCCCCACAACGACGACACTTCCATCAGGAATCCGCTCGGAAATGGCGGCAAAGGCCTCAGCATTTCGCTTCGTCATCGACTCGCTTCGGGCGAGTTGAGCGACGCTTTGCGGAAGTCCTGTAGCAAGCTGAAGCAAGATCAGAGCGCTCATGAGAAGCCAGGAAGGGGTTGGCATGGTTTTGTTGATACGACTTACGAACCAAACGCCCGCAAATATGATAAGCGGGACCAGCGGAAGAAAAAACCGCAAACTCCCGCTGCCGTCACGACCTCCAGCCCAATAGTAGGCCATGTAGGCCAGAGTGAGAGGTAGAATCGAACCGACTAGCAGATAGGCATGGTGACGAGTGTATTTTCGGAAAAACAGCCACACCATTCCCAGAAAAGCCGGAATGAACATGACACCCCAACCGGAGCTCATCAATTGTTCAAGATAGTTGACGACGTTACTCTGGAAATAGCCCAAACCGAATCCCGTTTGCTCGTCGGTCAAACTATAGCCCGTTTTCCAAAAAGCCCCGAACGCAAGCTGATTGCGGATAAGGAGAAATAAAATGGGTATTGATGCCCCCAATACGCTTAAGCCGATACCGATAAGAGATCGACTGCCTTCGCTCTTGTAGTAAGAGAAAAGAAACGCGGCAACGCCAATGCCCACCAAGGCCTCAGGATAACGAACTAGAGGAACGAAACCGAACAACAAGCCGCTAAAGAAAGCGGAAACGAGCGAGCCCTTGGAAGCCCATAGCTGAAGGAGCGCTACCCCACCCATTAGCGCAACCATGGTCAAGGTGTGCGAATCGGCATTCAGGGCCCGACTATTCAAAACAGGGTTGAGAGCCAAAAGGGTTGCCGCTCCCAAGGCGTACCAATCGCCTAGCCAAGGCCGACAGAGAAAGAACAGTAGAAGCAGAGATAGCGAGGTCAGGACGGGATTCACCCACAAAGCCGCGATCGGCCCTCCCATTTTATGGACAATGGCGAGAACCATCGAAAAACCAGGAGGATAGCGGCTGAAAAACCGCTCGTCATCCGTCACAAGCCAGTGAACGCCAATAGCTTGGATCGGGCTTTGCGCTTCGAAAGACGTTTTGCCATGCTCCGCTAGCAGCTTCGCTTGATAGTAATAACCATGAGCATCGGGACTGGCGAAGGCTGGCTCGAATCGCATCGCGATGAGAGAAAAATGGGAGACGACCAGAAGCAGGAGGAGGATGTACGGGGTAGTTTTCTTTTCCATGGGCAGAGGGGAGGAGTTGCAGAAAGAACGCGAGACATCATTATGAGGTTTCAGGAAGCCAGGCAAATGCAAAACATACCGGTCCGACTGAGACTGATTGAAGACTAACGGCTTTTCCTACCTAACTTGTATGGAAAACCTGAACTTGCATCGAAGTTTCTTCTCATCGTATCCATTTTTTGGGTTTACGAAGAAACGTTATCAGTCCAATTTAAATGCTCGGTCAACCAGAAGAATGGAACGCTTTATCGCTTGAAGAATCCGATTGGGGATTCAAACTCATAAACAAAGCCTTTAACCCCTTAATTTTTCCTGTCCTATGAACGAATCTGATACCTCGCCCATCAATCGTCGCGATTTCGCGAAAACCGCTATTACCGCCACAGCGGTTGCAGCAACTCTCTCCAGTCTAAAAGGAGCTCACCACAAGGAGAAAAACATGCCCTCGGACGGTAAGCCGTTTACTATGAGGTTTGGACCTAATTCTCGCCATTTCAGGCAGCATGCCGGGGAAAACATTCTAGACCAGATCCAGTTCGCCTACGACCACGGATTTCGAACTTGGGAAGATAACCGCATGCCCCGGCGAGAAGTTTCAGAGCAAATCGCCATGGGTAAGCTCTTCGAGAAACTGGGTATGGAACTCGGCGTTTTTGTCGCCTACGCGGATTTCAAGCACCCTACTCTTTCCGGTCACAGAATGGATTTTTTCCAAAGGAAGCGCGACAAGAATGAGGTTCGCGAAATGCTCGTCGGCAAAATGAAGGAGGCCGTGGAAATCGCCAAGCGGTGTGGCACCAAGTACTGTACTATCGTACCCGGGACAATCGATCCGAGCGTGCTACCCGAATATCAAACCGCCAACGTGGTTGAGCATCTAAAATATATGGCCGAGATCTGCGAGCCAACAGGGCTCACTATGGTGCTGGAACCTTTGAATTATATCAACCACCCCAATTGCTTCCTTCAGCGCATCTCTCATGCCCACCAAATCTGCCAGATGGTGGATAGCCCTTCCTGTAAAATCCTCGACGATCTATACCATCAGCAGATCACGGAAGGGAACCTGATCACGAATATGGAAGACGCCTGGGACCAGATTGCCTACATCCAGGTCGGCGATGTTCCTGGTCGCAAGGAACCGACCACTGGGGAAATAAACTACAAAAACGTTTTCAAATGGCTCCATGAAAAAGGCTATAAGGGCATTATAGGAATGGAGCATGGTATCAAGAATCAAAATACAAAGGAAGGCGAACTCGAGCTCATCCAAGCCTATCGTTCAGTGGATGTGTCGTAGAGTCAGCTGAGATTATCGCAGAAGGCTAGGCTCTGCATTAGCCGTTTTTGACAACAAAGTCTTTCAGTTTCCTCATGAAGATTGAAAAGATTGCCCTTCTAGCAATCTCTACTTTCATTTCGCTCCCTTCAGGATTCGCCCAAGGCAGTACTCCACCCCCTTTTAGTCCAGGCACTCCGACAGCTAGCATAGACTGGGACGCAAAACCGCATACTGAACCCCTTCCCGAGGGCGTTTCATGGCGAACATTCGAAAGCAGAGCCGCTGGACAAACAGTCAGCTACTATATCTACCTACCCTCCGAGTACTCGACTTCTGGAGACAAACGCTACCCGGTTATCTACAACCTGCATGGAAACGGCAGGAATTCCTTTTTCCAGTTCGACGATATGGAGCTGCTCCACGAAGGGATCGAAAAAGGCTGGTGGCCGCCGATGATAGTAGTGCGCCCGAATGGAGGACGAACGACATTCTACAAGGATAAGTTCGATGGCTCAATGCCTGTCGAAACGGTTGTCATTAAAGAATTGATACCTCACATAGACTCCGTTTATCGAACTATCGCCGCAAGACACGGACGTTGTATCGAGGGCTACTCCATGGGCGGACGCGGCTCAACGCGACTGGCCATGAAGTATCCAGAGCTGTTTTGCTCGCTTAACTGCCAAGCGGGCAACGTACCACGCACATCGCTGCATTACAATCCTGACAAACCCGATCGCTACCCCAATAATTATCTAGGCCCCGACAAGCAAAACTACATCGATAACGACGCGTTTCTTCTGCTGAAGAAGAATATCGATCGCATTCGAGGGAAACTGCGCATCAATATTCTCTGCGGAACCAAGGATCCGGGACACCTGAAAACGATCCGAGAATTCCATCAGGCCTTACTCGATGAAGATGTTGATCATACGTATCTGGAAATCGAGGACATGAAGCATAACCGCAAGGCGACCATGGAAATGTATCGCAAAATCTGGTTCGACTACCACGTCGAATCGCTGCGTAGAGCTCAAGCGGAGCTGGCTAACTAGAGATCAGAAGCCGAAAGCAAACGCGAATATTTCTATTGTATTTACGGTCATTCGCGTTCATCTGCAGTTCTTAATTGAAAAATCGATGACTGATCTGCCAACCCAACACCGCTCCGAATTTAAAATTCGCGATCCATTCGTAGTTCCCCACGAAGCATCGCAAACATATTACATGTATTCATCTTTCCGGTTCAATAACCGACCTGGAGTTGGCGTCTACACGAGCAAGGATTTAGAGAACTGGACAGGACCGAAACAGGTATTGAAAATTCCCGACAATTTCTGGGCTGATAATATGGTCTGGGCGCCCGAGGTCCACGAATACAAAGGTAAGTATTATTTGTTCGTGACGCTGACCTCAACAGAAGAGTTGCCGACGCCAATCAAAAGGCCAACGAATCTAAAGCGCGGGACTCAGATCTTCGTGTCCGATTCGCTGGAAGGACCGTTTGAGGCTTTCTCGAACAAATCGCAAACACCCATCGACTGGATGAGCCTCGACGGAACGCTCTGGGAGGAAGATGGCATCCCCTACATGATCTTCTGCCACGAGTGGCATCAGATCGTCGATGGCAGCATGGACATCGTCCAGCTCAAGGAGGACCTATCCGATGTAGTCGGAGATCCGGAGGTTCTCTTTTATGCTACCGACGGCGGCTGGGTGAAAAGTCTCAAGGAAGTCGGAACGAAGGAGCGCGAAGTTGGCAAGCATGGCTTCGTGACCGACGGTCCATTCCTCTATCGGACCAAGGAAGATAAACTCATTATGATCTGGTCTAGCTTTGGCGAACATCGCTACGCCGTGGCTCAAGCCTATTCGGAATCCGGATCCGTAAAAGGTCCTTGGATACAAATGGACGAGCTCCTCTTCCACAAGGACGGAGGACACGGCATGATCTTCAAAACATTCGAAGGCAGGCTGATGCTTTCTCTCCATCAGCCGAACGTGAGCGACGAGCGGGCTCACTTCTTCGAGCTAGAGGACTTAGGGGATAGACTGAAGCTGAAGAATTAAACTACCCACAGATCACACAGACTCCTCAGATAGGAAATTAGAAGAGCTATCTGCATTTATCTGTACGATCTGTGGGCGGAAATTTTCAAACGACGGTCCCAGAACGCTCAAGCACTCGCCCGTCTACCAGATAGACGACCGCTTTCCATTCGTCTCCGGATACGGAAGGCACTCCGCCCTGGCGCCAATTGCTTTTATAATCTATGGGGAAAGGATCGTCATAGGATCTGTGATACAGCTCTCCATTTCGGAAAAACTCCACGTAGTTGATGGTTTCCGGGTAGCGGCTTGCCAGCCTAAGCCAGCGCTCTCCATCATAGGTCATGTGGGGCTCAAGTCCTTGTAGATAGTACTGCTCTGCTTCCGAAAGCTCAGTCACCGGAATGCCAACCGACTCGGCCATTCGATGAGCGAAGTAGGTGTCCTCTCCAGGCAGGACTCCCCAATACGAAGGCGGCTCCTGCTTGGTCATGTTATTGTAGTACCCCCAGGAAACGCCTTCGCGAACACAAACATCGAGATTGCTGTTAGCCTGAGAATCTTCATTCACCAGAACGGGTCGATCGTCTGACCACTGCTTGGTCTTGTTGATCAAATTGTATAAACGCTGACGGGAGCAGCCGTTGCCGTGGATGATCACAACATCGCTTTCGCGAGCAATCGGCTCATGGACGCTATTGCCAACCGAGCTACAACCTACCGGCATTCCCCCAGACTCCTCTCGAGCAATGCGAATCAAATGAGCCATGCCGTATGGAGAGTAGCATATGGGAGAATACTCCTTAAAAGGACGTATGTCCTGTTCGTTCGCCACTTCGATAATGATGTTGGTATAGCCACCCTCTTTCAGCCAACGCGAAGCGGTTCGAACCGCTTCTTCAATCGCCTGGTCGCCATCCAAGTGCCGCGTCTGATTGCCGTAAAAATAGCTGGGGATCACCACCATCCCCAAGGCGTCACAAGCTTGAATGATTCGATCCATACGATTGGCGTAGGCAGGGTCCAATGACTTCCCGTCTTCGCCAAATGGATTATTGGTGATCTCCAGATTTGGAACGGTAAAGCAAGGTCCACCTCCTTGGAAACCGACGGTAATCGCCCGCAATCCATAGGCATACCAGTCCGGAAGCGACTCGATGAGGCGATCCGTCTGAGCGTCAGGATCCCATGCGTCAAATCCATAGCGAGCGAAACGCGAGGGATCGGAGGTCTCGTCGAAAACGCCCTGAATCATACGGGAATTCATCAGAAGGCCTTTTCGATCCTCAGGGCAGTCCTCAATTTCCGAATACGTGAGCTTTCCATTGATCAGAAAGCGTGTTTTTTCAATTGTTAGTACAGTACTCACTCAATAATGTTAGGTTAAGGTAAAAGGGGCGAAAAGGGGCTTCACCCGCTAGCGTAAATCAAAGTTGGGTGATTCCTGGGGAAGATTGAAGTTAAAAATAGCGAATACAGGGATAAACGCGCGAAGGCGCGCATTCTCGCTTTGACAGTCAGGCAACAGGCAGTGGCAAGGAATTGTCTATTGACCCATCCAACATCAGCGACATGGTCCGGCTTAACAAATGAACGCGACCCCAATCGAAGAGAAACAAGTCGAAATCCAAACGGAAGACGGCGTAATGCCAACATTCCTTTCGTATCCAGCGCATGGAGATCCGGCGCCTGCCGTGATTCTCTATATGGATATTTTTGGCCCCAGAGAGGAAATGAAGGAAATGTGTCGCCGACTTAGCCGCCATGGCTACGCCGCGCTTCTACCGAACTTGTTTTATAGAGCGGGAAGTCCTGAGGCAGACGTGTTAATGGAGAATAGAAAGCTCGCCCTTGAGCTCAATGGTTCCACCAAGAATCGCATGGTGATTCAAGATGGTGCAGCCATAGTCGAGTTTTGCGAAAAAGAACCAGACATCGATGGTTCCAGAATCGGGACTATTGGAACCTGCATGGGAGGCCGCCATGCTATGCTAGCTGCAGCCGAATACCCCGACAATATTAAGGCCTTCGCTTCCATCCACGGCGGCAGACTCTTTTCAGACGCGGAAGACTCGCCTCATAATTGGATTCCTAAATTGAAAGCGGAAGGCTATTTCGGATGGGCTTCCAATGATGCGGAAAAGAACCCTCGCGAATTGGAAATCTACCGCCATTTTTTTGCCAGTCACGACTCTCCCTGCAAAATCGAACTATTCGATGACGCTCTGCATGGCTACTTCTTCCCGGAACGTGATCGTTATAACGAAGAGGCAGCCGAGAAAGGATGGAGCTACATCCTTGAAATGTTCAAGAGGAGATTATGGTAGCCACTCTTGGTCGTCCATGGTCCGCTCCAAATAAAAGAGATGTCCACTTCCAAGGTCCTGATCGGCGCTAACCATTATCCGAGAGGGGAAGGAATATACCGATGTCAGCTTGATTTGGATACAGGCGAGCTAACCGACCTCGAGCTTTCCGCGGAAGTCGAGAACGCTTCCTTCTTGGCTCTGACCAAAGACCATCGCCGCCTCTACTGCGTCAGCGAAACGATGCGGGATGGTCGGCATGTTGAAGGAGCTATCTACGCTTTCGAGCTGAATCCGTCAACTGGCGAGCTCTTCGATATAAATCGACAGCCTTCAGGCGGGGCTTGTCCCGTTCACTTATCATTAGACCCTTCCGAAACATGCCTGCTTGTCGCGAACTATGTGGGAGGCAGCATCGCAAGCTATCCAATACTAGAAAATGGAGCCATCGGAGAATGCCATTCCCTCCATCAGCTAGAGGGATCAAGCATTCATCCCAAAAGACAGCGGCAGGCTCATGCTCATTCGATCTACACCGACTCAAAAGGCGAAAAGGTCTACGTTTGCGATCTAGGATCCGATAAGCTGTGGATCTATGATTTCGACAGGGGGGCAGCGAAAATCGAACCCGCCAAAACGCCTTTCGTTTCGAGCAAGACGGGCTCAGGCCCAAGGCATCTGGCCTTCCACCAGAACGGAAAGCGAATCTTCGTTCTCAACGAACTGGCTAGTACCATAAGCGTATTCGAATTTACCGGACTTCGCGACTTTCTCTCTCTCCGCCAAACGATTTCCACACTTCCGGAGACTTTTGACGAACAATCCACCTGCGCTGAAGTCATCGTGTCTCCAGATCAGAAATACATTTACGCCTCTAATCGCGGCCATGACAGCATAGCGGTTTTCACCTGGAATGAGACGGCCGAAAAACTGGAGCTAACTGGCCGGACGCCGACCAATGGTCAACATCCGCGAAACTTTACCCTAGATTCAACTGGGCAATTCGCCCTCGTCGCCAACCTGCGGAGCGACAACGTCGTGTCGTTTCACATCGATCCCGACAACGGAAAACTGGAGCCGACCGGATTCAGCATCGAGGTTCCTAATCCGATCTGCGTAAGAAGTCTACCCGTCACCTAGGCGATTTAGGGATCGGATTCCTGCTCACGTCTATAACGTCGATCCTCTTCTTCGCGATCGCGCTGTTCTCGCTCCCTTTGGGAATCGAATTTCGCATCGCCACGATCAATATTGTAGGATTCGTCAAGCGCTGCCCAAAGGTCTTCATGCGACTCGACCTCTACAGGCTGCACGCTTTTGAAATCCGCTAGAGCTCTTTCCGTCACTCGGGAATTTGCATCCACGTCGACCATCCAAAGCCAAGCTTGTTTGGCTGTTGCATCGAAAGCTCCCATGGGCACGTAGCGCTTGAGAGCTTGAACCTCAATCGAGACAGACGCTTGAAACGAATAGACTTTGTCTTCGAATACGAAACGACCAAGAAGCTTAAGTTCGCTAAGTCCAACGTCTATCGGCACTCCGTAACGCTCGGGTTTCAGCCGACTAGCGAGGAGCTCTAAGGAACTTATGTCCACTGCCTTACCGTCGATTCTGGCAACTCTTATGCGACCATCGCCACGTTTTTCACTTCCCTCGATAACGACGCCCGTATTGTATTCCTGAACACGACCAAGCTGACTGGCATCTCTTGAATGAGGCACATAAGTTACACAACTTGATAGCGTTAAGGAAATCAGCAGAATGAGGGTACGCATAACAGAGAGGTATCAGCTAGTACGGTATTTGCGAGAATCCGGCTTCAAAAAATACAGAGAAATTCCAAAATTTAAATGTCCGACTACGAAGAAAACCTGAATTTCATGTACGAACCGATTCCCAAGAGGTTTTGGTCATTCGAAAGCGACGAGCCATTCAAGAAGTGCCTGGTTTGCTCAAGTGATTTGCTGACGGAGAGCCAAAACTATTTTATCGAAAAGGCCTACAACAAGGGAGAGGTGATTTTCGAATACGCCATGTGCTTCGAATGTCGTGAATCTTTAAGCGACGAACTTTCATTGAAGTCGCGGCAATTGATTGAAAACTATTTCGCCGAACACATCGACTTTGAAGAGCGTCGTCGCGATCTCATGTCGAACCCGAAGTTCGATATCGAACACTGGCTAGATAAATGCCTGGTAAAGAGGAAGAAAATTGATCCAAACTCTGAATACCAGATTTTCGCTCAATGCGTAGAAAATGACCTGGCCTATGCTTACGCCCCATACGCCGTAAGTGGCGAAGCCATCGACGATATCATCAAACTGCTTTCCGACGAAACGCTCGGTACGCTAGGAGACTTCACCGACAAGTATCTCGGCATCGATATGCCTCAGAATCTAATCCTTATCTGATTTAAGGAAAAAATCTCTTTTTCTACTTCTTCATCTTCTTCTGCTTTCAATAGATTTATGAGAAGAAGATGAAGAAGGAGAATAAAGAGAAAAAGGCGACCTTCGCTTGAAGGCCGCCTTTGGTAAATTGGATGTGTAGTGGAAATCGGCTTACATCATGCCGCCCATTCCACCCATGCCGCCCATGTCAGGAGCGCCACCACCCGCTGCCGGCTTTTCTTCCGGAAGGTCGGTGATCATGCATTCAGTGGTGAGGAGCAGACCTGCAATCGAAGCCGCATTCTGGAGAGCGGAGCGCGTAACCTTAGTTGGGTCGACAACGCCAGCCTTGACCAGATCTTCATAGGTTTCAGTGGCAACGTTGTAGCCGCTGTTTCCGTCGCTGCTAAGTACTTCCTTAACAACTACAGAACCTTCAACGCCTGCATTTTCGCAGAGCTGACGGAGCGGGTACTCGATGGCTACCTTCACGATGCTGGCGCCGATCTTTTCGTCGCCTTCGAGGCTAAGACCATCGATAGCCTTGCCAGCGCGAATCAAAGCGACTCCACCACCAGCGACGATGCCTTCTTCAACGGCCGCGCGAGTAGCGTGCAACGCGTCTTCAACGCGAGCCTTCTTTTCCTTCATGTCTGGCTCGGTTGCCGCGCCAACATTGATAACGGCAACACCGCCAGCGAGCTTAGCCAGGCGCTCTTGCAGCTTTTCACGATCGTAGTCCGAAGTGGTTTCTTCGATCTGACGACGGATTTGCTTAACGCGGCCTTGAATGTCGTTGGCAGAGCCTGAGCCCTCAACGATCGTGGTGTTTTCCTTGTCAACGGTGACGCGCTTGGCCTGGCCAAGATCGCTGATCTGAACGTTCTCCAGCTTAATGCCGAGATCTTCGGTGATGCAACGACCACCAGTAAGAACAGCGATGTCTTCGAGCATTGCCTTGCGGCGATCGCCGAAGCCAGGAGCCTTCACCGCGCAAACGTTGAGCGTGCCACGGATTTTGTTGACTACCAGAGCAGCCAAAGCTTCGCCTTCGATATCCTCAGCGATGAGGAGGAAAGGCTTGCCCGTCTTAGCTACGCCTTGGAGAAGCGGAAGCAGATCGTTTAGGTTGGAAATCTTCTTTTCGTGGATGAGGATGTAAGCGTCTTCCAAGACAGCTTCCATCGACTCGCTATCGGTCACGAAGTAAGGAGAGAGATATCCCTTGTCGAACTGCATGCCCTCAACAACGTCGAGAGAAGTTTCGATAGACTTAGCTTCTTCAACCGTAATGGTTCCGTCCTTACCGACCTTGTCCATCGCGTCCGCAATGATGTCGCCGATGGTTTCATCCCAGTTGGCGGAAACGGTTGCTACTTGCTTAACCTCTTCGCGAGACTCGACGGTCTTGGAGATGCTAGCGAGTTCGGAAACGGCCGCTTCAACAGCCTTGTCGATACCGCGCTTCAGGTAGATTGGATTAGAACCAGCAGTCACGTGCTTCAGGCCTGAACGGAAAACCGCTTCGGCAAGAACCGTAGCCGTAGTGGTACCGTCACCAGCGATGTCGGAAGTCTTGGAAGCGACTTCGCGAACCATCTGAGCGCCCATGTTTTCGTAAGGATCGGGGAGTTCGATCTCCTTTGCCACGGTTACGCCGTCCTTAGTGACGTTCGGAGAACCGAACTTCTTGTCGAGAACGACATTACGGCCTTTTGGACCGAGCGTTACTTTTACAGCCTTAGCCAGCGTTTCGACACCGCGAAGGATGCTTTGGCGAGCTGATTCGTCGAACAATAGTTGCTTTGCCATTGTCGTTATTTTCTAAATACTTGTGTGTTTAAGGTTGAGTTGTCCAATTTTGAGAGACGAGACTTAGCTTTCGATGATGCCAAGAATATCGTCTTCCCTAACGAGGAGGTAAGTTTCACCGTCGATCTTAACTTCGGTGCCGCCGTACTTGCTGATCAGCACGCGATCGCCAACTTTCACGTTGAAGTCGATCGTGTTGCCATCGCCGTCTTTGGGGCCCGTTCCGAGGGCGATTATCTCAGCCTCCTGAGGCTTTTCTTTGGCAGAATCCGGGATGATGATACCATCACGAACCTGCTCGTCTTCATCGATGTGCTTTATGAGCACGCGATCTCCTAGCGGTTTTACTTTCACTGATGTTGATGCGCTCATTTCGAGTTATGCTATTTTCTAGTTAGATTTTTCTGCTTTCGCAGGTTGGTTGTTATTGGTTAGGAAAAAGCCGCTCAGCCAAAATAATGACGGCTGGCAGCGTATCCAAAATTCGCCTATTTCTTGTCGTCTTCCTCGACGACTTCGAAGTCCGCGTCTACCACGTCAGCCGGCTTGGGCTCGCTTTGAGGAGCGGGCTCGGCATCGACCGGACCTTGATCGGGAGGTGGTGGGGCTCCAGCTTCTCCAGCCGCTCCCGGATCCATGCCACCTGCAGCGGCAGCCGCCTGATAAAGTTCCGCGCCCAGCTTGTTAAGATCCTCCAACGCTTTCTTCATTTCGTCGGGGTCTTCATTCTCGAGCGCCTTCTTGGCATCGCCCAAGGCCGCGTCGATAGGACCTTTTTTATCTTCAGGCAGCTTGTCGCCCGCCTCGCTAAGCATTTTTTCCATCTGGTAGATGGTTGTATCCAATTGATTCTTACTCTCGGCCTTTTCACGCTGCTTTTTGTCCTCTTCAGCGTGAAGCTCGGCGTCCTTGGTCATCTTGTCGATGTCTTCTTCAGAGAGTCCGCCGGATCCGGTAATCGTTATCTTCTGATCCTTGCCAGTGCCCTTGTCTTTAGCGGAGACATTCAGAATGCCATTCGCATCGATATCGAAGGTCACTTCGATCTGAGGCACGCCGCGCGGAGCGGGAGGCAGGCCATCGAGATGGAAAGTGCCTAGCACCTTATTGTCAGCCGCCATGGGGCGCTCGCCTTGCAGAACTTTGATTTCAACCGAAGGCTGATTATCGCTGTAGGTCGAGAAAATCTGGGATTTCTTGGTTGGGATAGTCGTATTTCTCGGTATCATTGCAGTGGATACTCCACCGGCAGTCTCGATACCCAGAGTAAGCGGGGTCACGTCAAGCAGCAGAACGTCGCGAACGTCTCCCTTGAGAACCGCTCCCTGAATGGCAGCGCCAATGGCAACCACTTCGTCGGGATTAACCCCTTGGTGAGGCTTCTTTCCAGCAAGCCCTTCAGCAATCTCGACGACCTTCGGCATACGAGTCATGCCGCCCACCAGAACCAGCTCGTTGATTTCGTCGGAAGAAAGTTCGGCGTCGCGCAAGCAGTTTTCGAAAGGCACCCGACAACGAGCGAAGAGATCCTCCGAGATCTGTTCCAGCTTCGCTCTCGTCAATTGGATATTCAAATGCTTGGGACCGCTAGCATCAGCCGTGATGAACGGAAGATTGACGTCGTAGCTTGTAGATGAAGAGAGAGCGATCTTGGCCTTTTCAGCTTCTTCCTTGAGACGCTGCAACGCCATAGGATCGTTTTTCAGATCGATACCATTCTCCTTTTTGAATTCCTCAACCATCCAGTTGATGATGGTCTCGTCCCAGTTATCGCCACCCAACATGGTATCTCCGTTGGTAGCCTTAACTTCGAATACGCCGTCGCCAATTTCGAGAATCGATACGTCGAACGTACCGCCGCCTAAGTCGAATACCGAAATCTTCTCGTCGCTCTTTTTATCCAAACCGTAGGCAAGCGAAGCCGCTGTAGGCTCATTGATGATACGAAGGACATCGAGACCGGCGATCTTTCCGGCGTCCTTCGTAGCCTGGCGTTGGCTATCATTAAAATAGGCGGGGACGGTAATAACCGCCTCAGTGATGGTTTCGCCCAGGTAGGCTTCGGCATCCGCCTTGAGTTTCGCGAGAACGAAGGAAGCGATCTGCTGCGGAGCGAATTGTTCGGTCTTGTCGCCTACTTGGCACTCGATAAAGGCATCGTCATTGTCTGCCTCGATGATGCTGTAAGGTATATTGGTCGATTCCGCGCTGACCTCGGCATACTTCCGGCCAATCATGCGCTTGGCGGAGAAAATGGTGTTCTTCGGATTGGTAACTGCCTGCCGTTTCGCGGCTTGACCGACGAGACGCTCTCCAGCCTTGGTAAAGGCTACAATAGATGGCGTAGTGCGCGCGCCCTCTGCATTCGGAATGACAACTGGCTCGTCGCCTTCCATTACTGCCATGCAGGAATTAGTAGTACCTAGATCAATGCCTAATACACGTCCCATGCGGGCTCGTTTAGCAAAGCTCGTACCATAGTGGAGGAATCGTATTTTAACTTCTATGAATCAACGACTTAGATTTTAGCAATCTAAGCTTTGAGCGGATTCTTAATGGAGAAAGAAGGTCAAGATGTCTCAATTTTGTCTCACAATCATTTAGTGTGAGACAGGCAAGTGGGACAGATAAAATCTAGAGAGTTTGCCAATCGGACGGACGATCGTTAGCTTTGGCGCTCAGTTAAGAGGCGTTCCCTCTCGAAGTTGACGATGAGTCCGGAGATTCCATCCCAAGTACCCTGCATGACCCTTGGAAACACAGTGTTGTTTCCAAATGCGATTATGCCGCTCTACATCTTCGAGACCCGCTACCGCGAGATGCTGACGGATGCCCTGGCTAGCGATCGGCTCTTCGCCATTGCCAAGCTGTCGCTTGAAGAAGAGGAGGACAATGCGATCGCCTCGACCGAGTGTCCTTGCCGTTACGTGACGGTGGGCGTCATTCGTTTGAGCTCAGAGAATCAGGACGGGACCTCGAATGTACTGCTACAAGGATTGACCCGGGCTCGTATTGATGAAGTGGTACAAGAAACGCCCTACAGGAAGATCGCGATCACTCCATTCGAAAGCGAAAGCCAGAAAGACGAGATCGATCTAAACTCCTGCAAGAGCATGCTTCGCGATTTGATCAAGGCTAAAGAAGCATTCGGCTTTAACTACATGAAAGAAATCAAAAGCCAGATTGAGAATACTCAAAATTTGGATACATTGGCGGATTTGGCAACCTTTTCGATTTGCGCGGATTCCAATCAGAAGCAGCAGCTTCTCGAAACCACCAGCCCCAATGAACGTTTTCGAAAGCTTGTCGGATTTCTAAAACACGATATCGCCGTCCTTCAACTGAAACGAGATATCGATGAAGACTACTCCAGCGAGGATATCGGTTCGAATTGAACTAGAACCAGGTTTTATCTCTTAAAAGACCAGATCCGGCCTTTTTTTGGCCAGCAGCTTTCGTACCTTGGAAATTGGATACGTATTGATAACGTGCTTCGCTTGTAGCCAACCCTTGCGCGCGGCATCGATCCCCGCCTGCATGAACTCGAAATGCTCTACCGCATGGGCATCGGCATTAACACTGGTCAACAAGCCCTTCTCGGAAGCGTTCCGCCAGAACCGCCAATCCATATCCAATCGGCGGGGATTGGCGTTTAGCTCGATGACAATCTCATTGGCGATGGCCGCGTCGACCACTTTGGGCACATTTACCTGATAAGCCTCGCGCTGCAGAAGAAGACGACCACAGAGGTGTCCTAGCATGGTAGTGGCAGGATGCTCGATCGCTTTTATGAGACGCGCAGTCATCTCCTCTTCGCTTTGGGTGAAAGCGATATGAACCGAGCAAACCACATAGTCGAGCTGCATCAAAACCGACTCATCCAAATCCAATCGTCCATCGGTGAGAATATCGCATTCAACGCCAGCAAACACGTGCGTCTTGAACTTGCCAGACTCGTTTAGCTTGCGAACCGATTCTAGCTGTTTCAACACGCGCTCCTCATCCATTCCATTGGCTTGAAAGGCGGCCTTCGAATGATCGGCGACTCCCCAATACTCGTATCCAAGATCTTGAGCCGCCTGCGTCATTTCCTCCAAAGTGTTTCGACCGTCTGTCGCCGTAGTGTGATTGTGAAAGACGCCACGCAGATCGGAAAGCTCGACCAGTTTAGGCAGCTGATCGCTTTCCGCTACCTCGATTTCGCCAAGCCCCTCGCGAAGCTCAGGCGGAACGAATGCCAGATCGAGATGGGCGAAAATATCTTCTTCGCCATCAGCTTTCAAACTGTTGGAGAAATCCTCGTCATCGACAGGTTTGAGACCCCATTCGCTGAGACTTAAGCCTCTCGACAAGGCTCTTTGGCGCATCATTACATTGTGATCCTTGGAGCCGGTAAAGTGATGCAAAGCGAAAGCGAATTGAGCCGTCGGCACCACGCGCAGATCCGCTTGCAGACCGGTTTCGAAACGAACACTGGCTTTGGTTTCGCCTTTTGCCGTCACTTCCTGAACACCCTCCTGCTTCACAAACCAATCCATGATCGGTCCAGGTGTGGACGAGCCGACAATGAAATCCAAATCGCCCACCGTCTCCCGCTTGCGACGGAAACTGCCGGCATGAGAAGCTTTCTCTACTTCCGGAAGGGCCAGCAGGCCCTGCAAAATGGGTTCGGCGACCTGCTGGGCATGCCACCAAAGATGACGCTTGCTGTAGGCTTCCCGGTTCTTGATGCCTTGCAGAATATTGTCCTGGGTGCCTTTACCAAATCCTTTCAAGCCGGCGATCTTTCCCTCCTCGCAGGCCTTTTGAAGTTCCTCGATGGTCTTGACGCCCAGCTTGTCGTGTAAAGCCCTGATTTTCTTTGGACCGACCCCAGGTATTTCCAACATGGATACGAGTCCTGGTTCTACTTTGGCCTTCAACTTCTCGTGGAACTCGAGCTTACCCGTCTGGTGAAGCTCTTCGATCTTCTGCACCAAAGCGGCTCCGAATCCCTGAATGTCTCCCAACCTCTCCTCTTCAATGAGCTGACCCAGATCCTCTTCCAGCGTCTCCAGCTTGCGAGCTCCGTTCTGGTAAGCCCGAATCTTAAAAGGATTCTCCCCCGTCAATTCTAGCAACGTCGCAATCTCGCTCAGGACATCCGCTATCTCGTTTTTGGTCATGGGATCGAGATATTCGATTTAAAACCGAAGATCACGAATAAAAAAACGTTTCGATCCATTCCTTAACCGAATCTTCAAAACAACGGAGAACTATTCGCCATTCGCCTCGGCCAAACTCGCTAGGAACTCCTTTGAAAGCTTCCCCACTTCATTCCGAGGCAGCTCCTCGACTCCAATCCAAGTCTTTGGAATCTTGTAGCTGGCTAGCTGGCCTTCCAGCGAGTTTCTCAAACCTTCCTCCGTCACGAATTCGCCTTTGGGAACGTAGGCGGCAGCAACCTTTTGCCCCCATTCCGAGCTCTCGACGCCGAATACGGCCGCATCGTTCACCAGTTGAGTCCGCTCCAAAGCTTCCTCCACCTCCCTTGGATGAATTTTCTCTCCGCCCGAATTAATGACCTGATCCCGTCTTCCGAGAACGCTAAGCTTTCCCGTCTCGTCGATAAAGCCCAAGTCGGAAGTGAGAAGAGAACCTGAAGAAGTCGACCTTTCGCCATAGTAGCCATGGAAGAGGGATGTACTTTGTAATCGGATACGCCCAGCTTCTTTTGCAGGCTGTGACTCGTCATTTTCTCCAAGGATATCGATCTTAACATGCGGCAGAGGCCTACCCTGCCCCGATTCGCCAGAAAGGAAATCGGCAGGCTTTTGAGTGGCCACTTGCGCTGCGGTCTCCGTCATCCCGTAGGTAGGAGCCAGCGGAATACCTGCTTCTCGACTAGCTTCGAGCAAACCAATCGGAATCGCCGCGCCACCGATAAAAATAGCTTCGTATCGGTTCAATAAAGGCACATTCTCTCCCAAGCGAAGCAAGCGCTCTAGCTGAGTGGGCACCAGCGAGAGATAACGCGCTCCAACTTCGCGTTCCGACATTTCTCCAGTGACTTCAGAAAAGCGCTCCAGCTTTCCAAAAAAAACGCTGCCCATCGTCAAAATGGATCGGACAATCTGCATGAATCCACTAACGTGATACAACGGAAGCGCGCAAAACGATGAAATGCGTTCGCATTCGAAATGCATTTGCAAACCGTAAGCGGCGGCGGAAAGCGTGCTCCAGTCGTGAATCGCGAACTTGACGCCTCCTCCTGTCCCTCCGGTCGGTATCATCACTCGCAGTCCCACCTTATCTTGTCTGGTCTTGGAAGCGTTTTCAGTCTGTCGCGTTGTTCGATCTTCAACAATCCAGTGGGGTTGCGCGATTGTCATAGCTCGCGTTCTTTCTTTCTCGCCCCATTTTGTATTGAAAAAAAACAGATCTACAGGCGAACGACACAAAGCGAGGAAGAAAGAACAGAAACGCTTTGGATCGTCTGTATCCAAAGCAACGCGACAGCGATCTTGCCCTTGCCTCTCGATTTGCCCGCGAAAACGCTCGGCTTCCTCCATCAAATTCGCCCAATCCTCGCTGAATTGAGGGAAGAAGTCTTTCGCAACCTCAGGGTGCAACAGCCTATCTAAATCCGGTTCCACACGATTTCGCAATCACTAGTATGCGGAACTAGGTCGTTTTGCAAGAACGGGACCACATCAAAGCCGATACCTTTGTCGGCAAACAGCCAATCCGCCCCGAAACCTAGGGGAAGTCGTTCCGATGACGCAGCGGAAGCCAGTCTGAGAGCAGCCCAAACGCCAACTTTGGTTTCGAGGGCGCTGGAAAAAACGTGTTTCTCGAGGCTGGGCTGTTTGAGTTCGGACTCGAGATCATAGTAGCCCCCGGCTAGGAGCGGTTTGATAACGAAAATCCCAGGCCACTGCTGATCTCGCCAACGTTTAATGTCGTCCACGCTTGTAACGGACTCGTCGAGGGCGAGGGGCGTAGGAAAGTCAGCTGAAAATCGAAGCATTTCCTGCTCTTGGCCAGGCGGCAATGGCTGCTCAAGAAATTCGATCGGCAAGTCGACCAAGCGCTCAAGCCAGAGCCTGGTTTCGTTGAGGGTGAACGATCCATTGGCATCCAGCCGGATTTTAGCTTGCCCATCAAGTCTATCAATCAAGTCGCTAATCCATTGCCACTCTTGCTCGAAAGAAGCCTTGCCGATTTTCAATTTAAAGCTCTGAAAATATTGCTCTCTGAAGTGATCAATGCCCTCCGTATCGCCAGGATCGGGCACCAGGATAGCCACCGGCCAAGGATCAGCCAAATCAAACGACTCGTCAGCGGATAGCAACATGGCATGAGCCGACTCGACAGCGAATCGAACGCAGGGCGAATCCGATAATCGGATACTCGCTTCCTCGTATTCGAATTCCGACTTCAACGCTTCACACTTGGCCAGAGCGAATGGAAAGTTCTCCGTTCCGAAAGAAGGAAGCGGTGCCACTTCGCCAAACCCCAGCCTGCCCTCTTCATCCTCCAGCTTCACGAGGATGCCTTCGCGCTTGGAAAATTGGTCACTAGCGGAAAGGTACCTTTTCCCGAAGGGACGACGGTAGGCTTTGTACTCGAAGTTAATGGCCATGAATTTCGATTAGTAGGCAGGAGATAGGATACAGTCAGCAGTTTTCTTTCAACGAGTTTAAAGGAACTGATTTCTGCTCCTCTCACGCAAACCAGCCCGCGGCGACAAAGAACCGGCTACTCCAACTACAACAGGAAGTTGCAGCTGAATTCTAGCAGCGCGTTACTCAACGCCTAAAACCCAATACTCGGAACCAAAAATCCTTGCTTCCCTCAACGAGACTCTCTAAGCGGGACCATGGCCAGTCTGAGTACAACCGACTTCAACGAAAGCGACCATTACATGAACGCCAATGCGTTCTTTTCGGCTCAGCGGGAAACCGCTCTGACCTACGACGATGTTTCGCTCGCCACCAACTACAGCGAAATCCTTCCAAGGGATGCCAGCCTAGAGACATCGATCTCGGAGCGTATCCAATTAAACATTCCGATCATCTCTTCGGACATGGATACGGTCACCGAATACGAAATGGCCATTGCCATGGCCACTTCAGGGGGAATGGGAATCATTCACTACAACATGCCATTCAAGGAGCAAGTTTCCCAAGTGACGCGAGTGAAGTACCACATCAATGGACTACTCCCCAATCCCATCACCGTGCAACCGGAGATGTACGTGCAGGACGTGCTGGAACTCATCGAGGAAAAGGGATACCAGTTTCGGACCTTCCCCGTTGAGGATCAGGCCGGGAAGCTAGCCGGACTCTTGAGCAGCAAGGTGGTCAAGGCTCGGTACGGACACATCAAGGTAGCCGATGCCATGACGCCCGCCTCGGAAGTCTACACCGTTAAAGAGGAGGAGATTAAGCCCAACCCGATCGAAATTGCCGACCGCTTCTTCAGCAATCATATGGGCATTAACAAGCTCCTGGTGGTTGACGACGATCTGAGACTAAAAGGCTTGGTAAGCATTTCCGATATCGAACGTATCATTTCCGAAGAGCAGAGCGTTCTGAAGCCAGCTCGCGATTCGGACTTTCGACTGCTGGTAGGAGCCGCCATCTCCACTTTATGGAAAAAAGACGGCTCGCTGGACAAGGATTCGATTGTCGAGCACGTGGCCAATCTCGTCGCCGAGAAAGTCGATGCCATAGCTGTATCCGCAGCTCACGGACACAGTTCTGGCATAGGAGAAGTCGTAAAGCTGCTGCGAAGCGAGTTTAAGGACCTAACCATCATCGCGGGCAACGTCACTTCGGCCGGAGGCGTGGAATTCCTGGCTGACTGTGGAGCGGATGCTATTAAAGTAGGTCAAGGACCTGGATCGATTTGCACTACGCGCATGGTAGCGGGGGTGGGGATCCCACAGCTCTCCGCTCTCTACGTCGCATCCAAGGGAGCCGCTCGCAAAGGAGTGCGCATCATAGCCGATGGCGGCATCACCAAATCGGGCGATATCGTAAAGGCCCTGACTCTCTCCAACGCAGTCATAGCCGGTGGGCTATTGGCTGGCAGTCGTGAAGCTCCGGGAGAAATCGTGGAAATCAATGGCAAGCTGCTCAAACAATATCGTGGCATGGGAAGCGTCAGCGCTATGAAAAAGGGATCTGCCGCCCGTTACGGTCACAAAAAAGCGGATACGGCCAGAAAGCTCACAGCGGAAGGCATCGAAGGCATGAAGGAGGTACACGGATCGGTTGTCAGAGTCCTCTCGGATCTCGCGGGAGGCATTCAGTCAGGCATGGGTTACAATGGAGCCAAAACCATTGCGGAACTACAGGAAAAAGCCCGCTTCGTCCGCATCAGCCCCGCCGGCATGAAGGAGTCCGCCCCCCACGATGTGATCGAAGTGGCGAAACGGGGATAAGAGGAGTTAGCCCTCTCGATCGAAGAACTTCGCTTTTACATTTAAGAGACTCTCTAAGAGAGTGTCTAAAAACTGGTAGAGCAATTAAACCACCCGCTTCTTACAGTCGCTGGAGTACACGGAGTCGTGGGAGAAGAATATGAATTTCCCTCCGTATCTCTGTGTCCTCCGCGGTAAAATCCGTTATTAGACAGTCCCTAAGAAAGCCTCGCAAGGTGAACTTCACATAACACGACACGTTTATAGTCGCTTCACAGGGAAGCGCGGAGGTTCCAAAAGGTAAAAGCGAAGCCTCGACACACTTATAAGTAAAAGACGAGTTGTAATATATTTCGCGTTATGTGAAGTAGAACCGTCTATATTAGAATTGTTATGAATAGATACAAATGACTGCCAGCTCAGCACAGACTCTTTGCCAAATACTTGCAGCTGCTTGTGGATGCCTAGTTTTGTTGTTCGGATACGGTGCCTACCATTTCGGCAATAAGGCTAGCGAAGAGAAGGAAGATGAAATCCGAAAATTTCAAAAGGAGAATTTTGAGTCTGCACAGAATGATCGCCAGAACAAGAGCGATGCCATAAACCAGAAAATTGAAGAAGCTGTATCAGGAATCACAGCACCGGATCCTATTGTTTCACCTAGAACACTAAATCTAACCACATCAAACTGGAGCAAAACTCAGTTACTAGAAATTAGGAATCCTAATCCATCAAAGACATTGTATTCTGCATGGGTAAAGATTTCCTCCGAATCGCCTGATTTCGAACCAAGTGAATTAGATGTAGTTCCTGAGCATGAAGAGGATTTCATTGTCGGAAGCATTCATAACATTACTGCGAATTACGAAATGTTGAAGATCGTTGCTAGGAACGAAAACAACAATTCATGTCTGTATTTGGTAATCTATCGATTGGAAGCATTGTCATCTAAGTTTTATAAAGTAGTTCGAAAAAAACGAGAGGACAACGCACAAAGTGATTTGAACGTATCAATCGACTTGAAGGCTTTCTCGAATGAGCCAGCGGCTATTCAGACGCAAGACGGAAAGACTGCCTTACAGATCGAGCCACCGGAAAACCTACAAATTCAGTCAATAAGTCTTTTAATGAAACGGAATGAACCATAACCAAGCGGCATATACAATTCTCTACAGCCGCTCCGCGGCCTTCGCTCTTGTATAGCCTTAGCGTAAGATGAAAAATTATGAAAACCCAAATAACCCTATCTGTCGGATTAGCGCTAGGATCAGCCTTTTATGATTTAGTCACTAAAGGGATTGATGGAGTCGATTTCTACAAAACAGCCTTCATTGCGGCTTTCAGCTTCATAGTCCTTCTCTTCCTTCCCAAGCGTTTACTCGATAAGAAGCCGACTGATACTAACTAAAAAGAAGAGATTCTTCTGTCCTGAGAAAGAAACAATCCATAAGATCGGGGATCACAATTAGATTTGAGCACAATGCTCGGGCATGGAACTTAGATTCCAAAGGAAAGGCCTAAACGGAAATCAGAACCCGTTGTGCGAGGCGAAAGATTATGAAAAGGAAAATCCGACCCGTTAAACTTCTACTAGTCGTAGCGACATTGCTTTCATCCAGCGTATTCGGATCGGACTACGCGAAAATTAGTGATCGCGTAATATTCCGACCAGAATCGGGCAAGATCGATACCGAAAGCTTAAAGAGTATCATCGTATGCGAAGTACTGGAAATCAATGGAAAGGAAGTGGAGAGACAAAAAGCCAAAAAATCTGGCGATCCTCCATACGTTCTGATTCCCGCGGGCACACACCGCCTCAAAGTACTTAAGAAGCGAGCGTGGAGCTTGCCGGATGAAGAAGGTGAAATTGTTGAGTTGAATGTGTCAGTGGAAGCTGGGTTAATATATACAATCAAAGACACCGAAAACGGTGTCGCGTTTTACGAATCGAAAAACGAATAAGCCTAACAAAACGCTGCTCACTATTCGCACATTAGAACGTCTAAATATGAGAGCTTCGCGTTAGACGGAATGCTAAAAATCCTAGTAACGATAGTCTTACTCCTCATTGCTGGAGCATCGCTTCACTACTCGATGTTTTGGGGTTGGGCATCCGGAGCTGGCAATCCACCCAATGCTGAAGAAATGAAAAGAGCTAGCAACATCGCTCTCGCAATCAGTGGTCTGGCTTTAGCTGTATCCATATCTCTCTGGATAGTTCCAAGATTTAGAAGAAAAAGAATGAACCACTTTGCTAATAACTCGGTCAACGAATAAAAATAAATTTAGGCAAAGTACAGATATGAGAAAATACATGAGAAGAGCTTCTGTTCTAATTGCCGCTATCGTTTTTCTTACGAATGCCCAGCTAGCGTTCACGTGTTCGACCTTCACACTGATGAAGGACAACCATTTCGTCTACGGACGCAATCTGGATTGGTATGTAGATTCCGGCATGATTTGCGTCAATCAGCGCCACATGGTCAAGAAAGCGTTCATTCTGCCCAGAGAAACGGCTTCAAAGAGCGATGGCCTAGAATGGACCTCGAAGTACGGGAGCGTAACCTTTAACGGGGTGGGCAGAGAGTTCCCATACGGTGGAATGAACGAAGTGGGCCTGGTCGTAGACGTCATGTGGCTCGATAAAACCCAGTATCCTAAAACCGATTCTCGGAAGGAAATCGGCGTTTTGCAATGGGGACAATACTTGCTAGACACCTGCGCCACCGTCGATGAGGTATTGGCTTCGTTCAAAAAGGCGCGCATCTCCGAAGATGAGGTTGCCCCTGTGCACTACCTGATCGCGGACAAGGATGGCAACACGCTGGTAGTCGATTTCCTCAATGGCGAAGCGAAGACCTACACTGGCAAGACATTGCCCCACGCTGTCTTGACCAACAGCCCCTATCGACAATCCATCCGATATGCCAAAGGTTTCAAAGGACTTGGCGGAGATAAGCCCATTCGCCGAAGCGATGGTTCCCTGGACCGCTTTGTCCGTGTATCCAATGCTGTAAAGAAGTCTGCCAGCAAGGACATCGACATAGTCCAATACTCCTTCGGAATCTTGCACGATGTAAATGCCGGATACGAACTCAATCGGCACTCCACGGTCTTGAGCGCCGTTTACGACATCACGAATCTAAGCATCTACTTCCGGACAAACAGTAATCGGAATATTCGCATCATTAACGTAGAAGAATTGGACTTCTCCAATGGGAAACCGATGCGTGTTTGGAACATTCTGAACGACATGGATGGGGACATTACCAAGAAATCTATCGCCTATTCGAAAGAAATGAATCGCCAGACTATCGTGAAGCAGATCACCAATTCCGGTGTCATGAATAGAGTCGGCGATATGCGACGGATGATCGACTATTTTTCCGTCTATCCAGAGAAAGGCACCCGCCCGGCGCCCTAAACGCTGTTAAGAAAAGAATGGGAGCCCAACAAATCGTTGCTCAAAACTCCGGAGACCCTGCCCCCTTTATCGTGAGAACTCGACGCGGAATGAATGGATGAAACTGTTTACGGATAGTAGTGTATCTCCGGATACTGGCTTTGGGGTTGGTGGTTATTTGCTTCTTCAGCGGGCTGGAAAGAGTTCCGAAGCCTTATCTGATTCTGTTCAGCTTAAGTCATTTAAAGACGTTTCATCTACTGAATTGGAGCTTCGGACGTTGATTTGGGCATTATCTGAATTGGAAGAGGAGATTGAAAGTTTGTCAGTCTATACCGATTCGCAAAATATACTCAACCTCATTGAACGTAGAGAGCGTTTGGAGAAGAGCGATTTTAGAAATAGTTCGTGTGTTGAGCTTAAGCATGCGAGTTTATACAGAGAATTTTATGTTTTGCTCGATGAGATGGGCTTTGAGGTGAATAAGGTTAGAGGTCACAGTCGGATCAAAGATCGAAACGAAATCGAGAAGGTTTTTAGCGTGATAGACCGAATGACTCGAAAAGAGCTAAGAGAGTGTCTAAAAACTCGTAGAGTAATTAATCCACCCGCTTCTTACAGTCGCTAGAGTACACGGAGTTGTGGGAGAAGGACATGAAACCCCTCCGTATCTCTGTGTCCTCCGTGGTAAAATCAATTATGAGACTGTCTCTTAGAAAACAACTAACGAGATGAATGGTGCAAACAACTCCTCTTAGCTTCTAACGAAGAAATTGAATATCAAGAAATGCTCCTCCTAAACATCAAGAACGGGTTCGAAATAACGGGAGTCTATAAGAGCTTGAAGGAAAAGCTTCCAGGCATCATCTTCGAGAAAGAACTATAATCGAGTCCAACCAATCGAGGCAACAAGGGCTAACGCCCTGTCGCCACACCAAGACGTTCGGTCTGAAAAAATGAAAAGCATTGTGACATGGATAGTCTACGTGTTCTGCATAGCGGTTATTGCGACCAATGGTGTGCAAGCTGAATCAATTGCTCCATTCGTTGTGAGCGTGAGCATGGAAATGGAGGTAAGTGGTGATGGCTATGGTCGAAAGACGACGCTAACGATTGTGGGAGCCGAACGAAAAGCTATTGAGATTTCCAGGAAATCAGAATTTATTAAATTCCTGGAAGAACTGCCAGCTGACACGCTATTGAAATGCTCAGGCTTTAATGGCCCGTCATTCAAAAAGAAGAAGGCAAAAGATCATCACGGGCGCGAGTACGAATACCATGACTTGTTTTGGCAATTCCACGATGAGAAGTTCTTTTTGAGGGATATCCGAAAATATAACGAAACGGTGATGACTTCGCTCTCAATTTCTGAATAGTATTCAAACTACCCAACCATTCTATGGATACAAATCGCTCCAGTCGCTCCGCTCCTTTCACTTTTGTATCATTGGGACGTTAGAAGATGACTGGGATGAAATACAAAGGACTACTAGCTTTGAAGATCCATGTCATGATCGCTGTAATCGTCATTTGGAATATCGGTTTCATAGCGGCTATGCAAATTGACCCTATCCCTGGAGATAGAACTATGCCCAAAGAAGGTGTAGCCATTATCTCCGCAACATGTCTTCTTGCCGCCCTTTTCACCTTAGCTATTGCGGTATCAAAGGAGGTTCAATCTGTCGTTTTAGCGCCAAAGAGAATGCATATGTTCTCTTCGCGACCCTACTATTTTATTTCCTTTGTGACAGGTGCTCTGGCTCTCTCATTCTACACTTTCTAGGAAGATGGAAATACTTCTCATAAAGCATTTGAGGCAGTGTCGCCTTAACACCGCCGTCACCAGACTTTGACTATAAGTGAGAATTGGATAAATGAATACACTCTTGAGCAATGAAGATGAATCAGTTCTTCGAGAGCTGGAAGAAGCGCTTTGGAAGGAAGATACTCGGTTCAACCCCGAATTCATGAACAGAATTCTCGCCGAGGATTTCTTCGAGATCGGGCGCTCTGGTAGAGTTCACACAAGAGCAGCCTGCTTGGCTGTCTCAAAGCAGAAACTGGATGCAAAGATTCCTCTCCCTGAATGGAGAGCTAGATCGATTGGAGAAGATGTCGCTCACGTGACCTACAATTCCGAAGTAAAATTTGGAGACAGTATCGAATATGGCCGAAGGAGCTCCATCTGGACTCGATCTAGCACCGGATGGGTACTCAAATTCCATCAAGGAACACCTTTTGAAAACCATACTTGACCATCGCATTGAGGCAACGGCTTACTGCCACTGCCTCATGCGGACGTTATCGAATGGCTGGTGTTGAAATAGAGTCGCCATAATCAACAGGCAAAGAGAGCTAGCCTAAATCTCGCGATCTAAACCGCTCCGCCACTACCGTTTCAACCAGTGCTCTGAAGCGGATTCTTTTGCTGGATTGGAGGAAGAGCATATCTCAAGGTTGACGGGTTTTGCGTGTCATTCACTTGGCCAATCCAGCCGAAGACTGAGCTCGCTTCAAAACGAACTTTGAAATATGGCGTTAACTGAATTTAAGAGCAAATTGATAGCCGATTGCGGCATCAGTATGGGCGACGAAGGCAAGGGACGATTGATCCCCGAAGTGATCGAAGAGCTTCGTCAGAGTACGGGAGACGAGTCGCCCGTCGAAGTCGTTCTGAAAATAAACGGAGGAGCGAATTCAGGCCACACGGCTGGTGGGCTTAAGCTCAATCTACTCCCGGCTGGAGTCATCGAGAAGTCGGTCAAGCATCTTGGCATTGGAGCCGGCGTAGTCGCCGATCCACGCAAGTTCTATTGGGAACTTAAGCCGCTCGATCACAAGGGCTATAACGTGACCAATCGTCTCGCGATTGATGAGCGCGCCATGGTCTCCGATGTGACTCACCGCCTACTCGATCTAGCCTGGGAATGGTATCGCTCGAATGTTATCGGCGAAGAGCCGCGCGGCAGCACCGGAAGAGGCATAACGCCCGCCTACCAAGACGAAGTCGGTCAGTTCCAGATTTACTACAGCGACTATCTTGCGGAGAAAGAGGATTTCGCTCGAAAACTGAAACAAAGAGCTGAACGGGCTTGCCTGGTCATCCAGCACGTGTGCCAGGTCTCCGAGGAGGCTTGGCATGGATTTTTCGATACGCTGAGCAAGGCGGAGAAACGGGCGAACCAGGAATGGATTGACGAAGGTCTATTTCAGGAAAAGGAATTCGACTTTTCCGTTTTCAAGGGAGAACGCTCGTTCGAACTCGATCTCAGCCAGCTGGTGGAAATCTATTGGGAAGCCGGAACGCGACTGAAGGAACGCATAGCGGACGTTCGCGAGCTAACGATCAAAGCCAAGAATCGACAAAAGCATGTGATTGGCGAATACGGGCAGGCCTATTGGCTGGACAAGCGCCACGGCTTCTCGCCCAACGTCTCAGCCTCTCATACCTACGCCTCGGAGTTCTTCAACTCGGCTTGCCTACCCGTTCAGCCGCTGCACGTCTTTGGCGTGGCAAAGGCCTATGACACGAAAGTAGGTACCCATGTTTTCCTTACGGAAGTCAGCGAGCCCCATCCTCTTTTCGATCGACTGAGAAAACTGGAATTCGGCACTTCAACCGGTCGCCAACGAATGGTGGGCTGGTATGACGCGGTGGAAAAGGGAGACGCCCTTCGCTACGGAGGTTTCGACGACCTCATGATCAACAAGATTGACCCGCTTGGCCATGGCGAAGGCTGGGACGGCCAATTGAAAATATGCGTCGCTTATGGGGATGGAAATGAGAAACGATACTATCGCGTTCCCAGAAATGACGCCCTGAGGAAAACGCTTTCTCCCGTCTACCAGGAATACTCGGGCTGGAAGGAAGACATTTCGCAAATTCGATCCTTTGCCGACCTGCCAGCTGAAACTAAGGCCTATATCGCCGGGATGGCAAACGCCTTGCTGACCTGCGCCTACCATGGCGAGGAATGGCCGGACGAATTGCCAAATCTTCGATACGTCGGAGTGGGTCCTATGCCTTCGCAAATCATTCGCGACGTGCCTGAGACAAAAGAGCTTATCAAGCTGGATCAGCCCGTTGTAGAATCGAACGCCTGATCCATGGAACCTTTGAAGACGGCTTTGTAACCGTGATTTAAGGACAAAGTATCTTCAACAGCCGGTAGAGCATTTCAAGTTTCGGCAAATCCACTCCAGCGGCTTTAGCCTGTCGAAGAGGTTCGCCCCAAATGGCCTCTACTTCCACCGGCTTGCCCTGCAGATAATCAATCACGCTCGAAGGTTTGTAAGCACCCATTCCATACGTTCTTTCAATGAGTTCCTGAGGTAGCTCGACCGGAATGGACATGTTCAAGGCCGAAGCGCCCAAGCGAATCTCGTTCATCAGGTCCTTGGTGAGATCAAGCAGACCCCTATCCGAAAGAATCGTTTCCGTAGTAATGCCTCCCCCTGCGATGGTAAGGCCATTAAAGGGTACGTTCCAGAGCAGCTTTTTCCATTGGGCCAAGCGCAAGTCATCGTAAACCGAACAATTCAAGCCGGCCTTATCGAAGAGCTCTTTCAGCTCATGGGTGAAGGGAGAAGCTTTTGCTTCGAACTCTCCAATCGAGATCGAGCCAAGTATGAAACAGTCCACTACGCCAGACCCTGCCCTGTTTAGGCAAATAAAGCAGAGGCCATTAAGCACTCGATTGTCAGGATGAAGACGAGCCAGCAGTCGGTCGTTCGAAAGGCCGTTCTGCAACGTGAGCAGAGAGGTTTTCTCTCCTACCAAAGGCCGAATCAGACCCTCAATCACATCATTGGAGGTCGACTTAATCGAGATGATGACCAGATCGCAGATCCCAATTTCCTCTGAGGACCGATAAACGTTGATGGGATTCAGTTCGAAATCGCCGTCGGAGACTCGGATTTGAAGTCCATGGGCGCGCAGATGTTCGTAGTCGCTACGAGCCAGGAAATGAACGTCTTGACCGATACGGCTCAGCCTAGCTCCATAGTACAAGCCAACCGCTCCTGATCCGACGATTCCGATCTTCATTTGTTCGTCTTGTTAAGGCGAGAATCGACACATTTGAAACAAGAAATCGTATCGGAATAAAAATTAGGCCATTCGTGTACGGTAAACGGCTTGCACATGATTAAATCGGATGAGGAAGCCCAAATTGGTGACAGCTTTATTCCTGGAATCCCCGTCCACGCCCGTGTGTTTACATTGGAAAAAGACGATTTTCCGGATTTCTTCACAAACAAGTGTGAATCTCTTAGTTTTTCACCGCTTTTGAAGAGAGCGCGAAGAATTCTGGGATGATAACCCCAAGCAGTTGTAAAAAACCGTAATCAACTTGGTTTGCGAGATTCGGCAAAACATTACAGACAGGTGAATTTCTCGCGACGTCGTGCAACTTGAAAGGTCGTGAAATGAATTGCCCGTTGGGATCCAAATCGATGAAAAATGTTCATATTTCAACATAAAGTTCTGATAATCTGTAGGTTATGAAACAGATCACGTTTTTCACAGCAAAAGAACTCCGCGTTACGTTTGCGCAACGGGATCATTAGCAGCGATTCTGGCTTTCCGCTCTCGAAAAAGAACATCTTAAAGACATAAGACGCGGAAAGATTTTACAACTTGGCGACTCAATGGGAAGAAAGCCTCAATTGATACAGAGCAAACCGGCGCCTCGAAGGGAGAATTCGATGACGTTAGCAAATTACTCGCAAGTTATTCACATTGCAAAAGTTGATGTGAATTTGGGCAAAACCGGCTAGGATAGTGTGGAATTGGCGTTTTGCATCCTCTTGATAAAAGCGGTCTTCAAATCCTTGGAAAACCCTGCCGACTCGTAAAAAGCGAGAGTCCGATCATCCTTCCGGCCAGTCATGAGCATCACCTTGTAGCAATTCGACTCTTGAGCGAAATCCAACGCGTTGGAGAGGACTTTCCGGCCAAGACCCCTTCCTCTGAATTCGGTTCGAGTTACCACATTTTCAATCAGCCCATACGGACGGCATCCTCGGGTCAAATTGGGAATGATCGAGAGCACGCAGCTAGCAACGATTTGACTCGAATCGGTAATCAGAAAACAACGCGGCCCACCATCTTCGAAGAACTGCGCCCAAACGGATTGCAGCGTTTCCACTTCCGGGAGCGGGTCATCCACTTCATGCAGATGCCGATACAAATCAAGAAGACCATCTAGATCATCCGAATTGGCGAGCCTTTCAACCATTTCGATGCGAAGCTATCCAAGGATCTCGCAAAGAGTCGATCCTCAATGAATCTCTATGGTGGAAATGATGATTAGTTCTTGAAGAGCGGAACGAAATCGAGCTTGTTCAAACGCTTGTACCCGCTATGTCGCTACGAAATGATCCTAATCAACTACAGTCGGTTCTCATCGATATGGACGGCACTTTGGTCGACCATTTTCAGGCTCTTTATCGATGTTATCGGTACGCTTCAGAGCAATTAGGAAACGAGCCCCCTTCACACGAACTTGTTAAACGAAGCGTCGGTGGATCCATGCCCGTCACGATCCGGAAATTCTTTCCCGAAGAGCAAGTGGAAGAAGCGATACGACTATGGAGCGAACACTTCGATGAGATCCACCTCGAAGATGTCATTCTGCTTAGAGGAGCAAAAGAACTCTTGGATGTATTGCAAAGAAGAGAAATCAAAACGGCAGTCTTCACCAATAAAAGCGGAGAGCATACCCGAAATATCTGCCGCAATCTTGGCCTAGAGGATTACTTTGAATTCGCCTTGGGCGCCGGCGATACGCCCTATCGGAAACCGCAAAGGGAACTGTCCGAATTGGCGTTGCAGAGACTTGGCACCAAGGCTGAGAACACTATCCTAGTGGGAGATTCTCCATTCGATATCGAAGCGGCGTCGATAGTCAATATGACCAGCTTCTGTGTGCCAACTGGTTCCCACACCCGGGAGGAGTTGGCGGAGGCAGGGGCGGACAGAATCTTCGATAGTCTCCAGGAAATCGCAGACTGGATTGAAAGCTGTTCAAAAAGTAGTTGAAATTTAACTACTTTCAGAAAATATCAATAAGAAGAATAGGATTTCTCCTCTACGATTTCCGATCCCAGCAAATCGTTGATTTCACGCTTAATACTCGATCGGTGGTCGTTGGTTTGGTAGACAGACCTGGCTAGTTCGATAAACTTCGTGTCGAATTCCTTCTTGGCCTCTTTAGACCGGATTTCGTTTTCAATGTCCCAGAGGCTCTCGTTCACGCCCTTCAATTCCAATTTCAAGGGGTTAAGAGGAGCATTGGATTTCAAAATGGGCGAAAGCCTGGCATTCAAACATGAAAGCTCTTTCTCAATATTCTCCAGGGCGGAAGCGGACTCTACCCGTTCCTGTTTAGTCTCGAGAATCGTTACTTTGTCAACGAGTTCGCCAACCGAAATCTCCGCTTGTACTTTCATATCACTTTTTCAAATACATCAAGTTATCGATTTCTTTCACTACGAAGCGTTTCAGCCATACTCTCAAATACAGCATCCCATTCGCCAAATTCAAGTTGCCGAAATAGCCGCATAGAAGGATACCAAGGGGTTCGATCCTCAGAAACTCCCCACCTCCAGTCAGGAACCTTCTTGAGAGCAACCCAGACGGGAATCCCCAATGCTCCGGCCAGGTGAGCAATAGACGTATCCGTAGTCACAACGAGATCTAGCGAGCTCATGATGGCCGCCGTATCCACAAAGGCATCATCCCCTGAATCGATCTCGTCATTGAAATGCTCGACCGCCAGGTCCGCAGGCAAGCTTTCCAATTGCTGGACTCCTCCCTGTTTCTGCAAACTGATGAGTCGGACGTCGGGCAATTCAGCCAACGGTCTAAAGCATTCCAACTGAGTTGAGCGTCCGTTGTCAATATCCCCTCTGGAATTGCCCTGCCAATTGATACCGATTTTGTATCCATTTTTCCCAATTCTATCTCCCCACTTTTCAATGAGCTCAGACTCGGCGCTCAAGTAACTCGCCGAACTAGGAATGGCTCCAGCATCATTAACATCAAGCCGGAGAGGCAAGCTCATCATATAGGCATGGAAATCGAACTGCGCGGCGATTTCGTGAACTTCCTGCTTGCTCAAGAGATTCAAATCTTCGCCGTAGGTTCTAAGGAGCCGCTCCATTTTGGAAGGTATCGAAAACGAGACTACCCCTCCCTGCTTCTTGAGCAGATCGACAAAGCGAATGAATTGAATGGCATCGCCAAGCCCCTGCTCTTCGTGTATCAGAATCTTCTTACCCGAAAGATCTTCTCCCTGCCATTCCTTCGACCTATCGAATTTCTTGTAGTCCTGCGGCTGATCAATTCTACGATTTTCATAAAGACGCCAGCCTCGAGAAAAATCACCCTTGGCTAGGCTGACAACACCGATACTTAGCTGTGTGATGTGATAATCCGAGTCTATGGAAAAAGCCTTCTCAAAACATTCGATCGCTTCGTCGAGTTGACCGGATTCCTTCAGGGCAATGCCAAGATTGTTAATCAAGTAGGGATTCTGGGGACTGAGGGCGACAGCCTTTCGTTGCTGCTCAACGGCTTCAACAGGTCGCTCAAGATCTCTTAGCAAGTTGCCGTAGTTGCTGTAGGCCCCCGGTTCGTTGGGCAAAAACTCGATAGCTTTCTGGTAGCATTCAATGGCCTCTTCGAACTGCTTCAGCATGCGATAAAGAATGCCAAGATCATTCCAGGTGGGAGCATGTTTAGGACTTATAGCCAGTACTCTTCTCAAGAGCTTGATCGAGCCATGGAAATCGCCAAGATTCTTGAGGTTGTTCCCCATCCTGATAAGGACTTTAGCATCGTTAGGGCAAAGTTCTAGAATCTTTCGATAGCACTTAGCCGCCTCGTTTGGTTTGCTCAGTTTTTGATAGGAGCCTCCAAGATTTATGACGGCTTCAGCGTAGTTGGGTTTTAGTGACAAGGCAGATGCGAGGCATTTGATTGCCGCCTCGTGGTCACCATTGGCGTTAAGCGCCGCTCCCAGATTATTGAGCGTCTCGGCATTTTTCGGATCGAGCTTCAAAGCCTGCCGAAGAGCAGTTACGGCTTTATCGGGTTTCCGGTTTTTAAAAGACGCTAAACCTAACAGAGTCCATCCTTCGAGAAAGGCAGGCTGAGCCAAGGTTACTCGATGAGCCTGCTGCTCGGCTTCACTAAATAAACCTTTCTGTATCAACGACATGATGGATTGGCAACTCTGCCGCAAATCGTCGCTGGAAGTAATTTGGCCTATATTCATTTCATCCAATTCACGAAGAAATAAAACCACTTGCTGAGCCATGCCAAACGATAAGGCAAGCATCGAAATTAGTTCCCAGGACAGCTATCAATCCCGTTGCTTTTGTCCCTAAAAGCCCTCTTGATTCCAACCCAGTGCGATCCACGTCTCTTACCGAAACCCTTACCGGAGTCCTCGAACGAATCAAATATTCCAATGACGAGGATGGCTATCTCATAGCGGAACTAAAGCCTGAAAACGAGTCGCAAAGCGTAATCATCGTAGGCAAGTTTCCTGGAGCCCAGTGTGGCGAGACCCTGCGTATCCAAGGTTCTTGGACTCGCCATCCAACGCACGGGAGACAATTCAAGGCCACGGCTTTCGAATCGGAACTGCCAGCCTCTGTGTATGGGATACGCAAATACCTTGGGAGCGGTCTCGTCAAAGGAGTTTCAAAGGGCCTAGCTGACAGAATCGTAAAACGATTTGGAGAGAAAACGCTTGAGATCATTTCAGAGGAATCGGCTCGACTGCAAGAGGTTGAGGGGATTGGAAAACAAAGAGCGCGGTCGATTAAAGAAGCATGGGAAGAACAGAGCATTATGCGCGATCTTTCGCTATTTCTCGTGCAATACGGAGTCACCTCTTCCCAGATCATGAAAATCCATAGGGAATATGGTTTCACGGCGATAGAGCTGATAAAAGATAATCCCTATCGCCTGGCTCGCGACATAGCTGGCATTGGATTCAAAACTTGCGACCGCATGGCGATAAACATGGGGCTGGCTAACGACGGACCCCGTCGCGTGGAAGCAGGCCTTCTCTATTCGTTGCAGACGCTGCAAGACGAGGGGCATACCGCTTTTTTAGCCAAGGAGCTAGTGGATCACTGCGCACATATGCTCGAAACGGATCGGGAGATCGCCAAGCAAAGCCTCATTAGACTATTCGAGAAGGAAGAGATAAGGAGAATAGACCTAAAGGACGGTTCCGTGTATTCTCAACTCCCCTACAATTGCTATGCTGAAGAGAAGATTGCCGCTTCCGTTACAAGACTGCTTGCCTGCCCAAGCAGTCTCCCTTCGATCAAAGTAGAAGCGGCAGTCGATTGGGCTCAAGAAAAGGCGGGCTTCGAATTTGCTGACCAGCAAGGAGATGCGATTCGGAACGCCTTGAATCACAAGCTTCTCATTCTCACTGGAGGACCGGGTACGGGGAAAACAACGATATTGAGAGCTATCGTGAGCATTCTAGCGGCTAAAAAAACACGGGTTCTCTTAGCCGCCCCAACGGGAAGAGCAGCCCAGCGATTGGCGGCATCAACAGGCGGATACGCTCAGACCATTCATCGAATGTTGAAATACGATCCTGCGAAAAGCGCTTTTTCCATGAATGAATCGAAGCCCCTGAGCGCTGACGTGATTATCGTGGACGAAGCATCCATGCTCGACACCCGTCTCGCCGCAAGCCTCTTTCAGGCAACGCCTTCCGCCGCTCATCTGATTCTGGTCGGAGATATAGATCAACTGCCTTCCGTCGGGGCTGGATCCGTACTCAACGATTTAATACATTGGGGCAAAACGCCTGTTACAAGGCTGGAGGTCGTCTTTAGACAAAGTCAGCAAAGCAGTATCGTCCATTTCGCTCACGCCATTAATTCCGGGAATCCAAAAATGCCACACCTAGTCGAAGACGCTAGCCAATTGGATACGGGAAAAGACTTTCAGTTTCTTGTTTCAAAAGATCAGGAAGATTGCGCCCGTAAAGTTTTGGATACGCTCCATTTATTTATAAGAGACAGACTGGGTATCGATCCGGTCCGAGACGCCCAAGTTCTAGCCCCCATGCATCGCGGCGAGGCCGGGGTTGGTCAATTAAATCGACACTTGCAAAAGGACCTCAACGCCAGCCAAGACCGCATTCAAATGGGATTCATTCAATTTAGGCAGGGAGACAAGGTGATACAGATGAGAAACAACTACGACAAAGGCGTGTTCAACGGAGACGTGGGAATTGTATCATCGATCAATAAACTGGAAGGGTCTCTTGAAGTCGCTTTCGACGATGAACGCGTCGGTTACGAAGCAAGCGATCTCCTCGATCTCGCTTTGGCCTATGCAGTGAGCATACATAAATCCCAAGGGAGCGAATATCCTGTCGTAGTCATTCCGCTACTAAAGGCTCATTTCATGATGCTGCAGAGAAACTTGATATACACGGCCATTACACGCGGCAAGAAACGCGTCATTATCATCGGCGATCCAGCCGCCTACGCCATGGCGGTACGCAATGCGGAATCGAAAACTCGCTGTACGCTTCTAAAGGAACGTCTTTCAGACAATCTTAAGGAGAACTAATTTTTTTGAATACAAGCGAAACATTGGCTCCGCCAAATCCGCTACTATTGCTCAAAGTAATCTCTGGGGCGGTCGATTCGCTTTCTCGCATGATGTTCAGGTTCTCGAATTGAGTATCCAGATTCCTGATGTGGGCGGAACCTGGGGTAATGTCAGCTCTTAAGGAAAGACAAACTATGGCCGCTTCGAAAGCTCCTGCCAAAGAAAGGCCATGCCCTGTGATCGCTTTCGTGGAACTGATTTTCGGCCTCAGTCCTTGAGAACCGAATACGTCAGTAATAGCCTTTCCTTCACTAACATCGCCAATAATGGTAGAAGTGGCATGCGCGTTGATGTAATCGACGTCTTCGGCTTTAATACTGGAATTCGAAAGAGACATCCTAATAGCTCGACTCAAACCGAGACCCTCCGGATGGGATATGGCCACATTATGCCCATCGCTAGCCTGACCCCAGCCGAGGAGCTCGGCGTAAGGCGTTACGCCTCGGCGCTCTACTTCGTCCTCGGATTCCAAAGTTAAAACGATTCCACCTCCAGCCGACACGAATCCATTGCGATTCTTGTCGAACGGACAGGACGCTTTCTCCGGATCGCTTTCCAATGACAGCGTCCTCATGCCAGCGAAGGGCAGTATGCTTTCGTGGTTAGCGTCCTCCCCCGCCACGATAAACATTCGTTTTTGACGACCTAGGGCAATATCGTCTGCCGCATAGCCAATGGCATGAGCGGATGACGCGCAAGCCGAGGAAAAGCCGCACGAATTCCCTAGTATCTTAAAACTGGCTACAAAATTGAAGCTTAGCGTTCCTGAAATGGCGGACACAATAGCGGTAGGCGAACAACGCATAGGACCTAGATGCCGCATTCGGTTGACGTTGTAGGTAAGTATCTTAGGCGATCCAGCTGAAGATGTATAGATTCCTGTATCCGGATTCGAAATATCCTCATCCGTTAATCGAGCATCTTCAATCGCCTGCTGCATAGCGCAATATGCGTAAACGCCATGCGGCGCGAGTCCTCTAAGGACGTCTCGACGAATTCGGTATTGAGAAGGAAAGGACCAGTCTTCGTATTCACTTGATTCGACATCGAAATCCTTGACCAGCCCCACGAGCTTCACCTCGGCAAGCTCGTCGTCCTCAAATGCCTGATACGGACTAAATCCATGGTTCAGAGACTTTAGATTTTGCACCACAGTCTCTCTATCGTTTCCGATACTACTGATGACTCCAATACCTGTGATGTAGACCTTTTTTCGTTCCATGAATCTGAAAGGTAGACTGGATATAGAGACTTTGAATCGGCGGGCAAGGTTTCAATTCTCGACTTCGAGACAAAAAGAAAGCCCTCGAAATAGAGGGCTTCATCTTGAAAATCTATTGAGGAGAATCGGCTTATTCCAAGCTTCCGTTGACGCCGCCGCCAATCGTGGCGGATCCATTTTCTCCGTTGATCTGCTTGACGCCTTCTTCGCGCTTGAATGCGAGGGTAACCTCTTCAGCTGTTGCCGTCTTTTCCCCATCCACCTTGATTTGACCGGAAAAGACCGCGAGCGGATCACGCAACCGCTTGAGCTTCACACTCATTTCCAGAGTATCTCCCGGCTTGCAAACGCGGTAGCAGCGGACGCCATCGGCTCCAGTGAAATAGACATTTCCCGACTCAAGGCTTTCCAATGCCAGCTCCTCTGGGGGTCTTTTCATTAGGAGAAAGACCGCTAGCTGGCCAAGCGCCTCAAGCATGAGGGAAGCGGGAAAAACAGGATTTCCTTTAAAATGGCCTTCAAGAAAATCTTCGTCGCCAGAGATGCGATATTTGCCCGTTGCCGAATGCTCCTCCAGCGAAGCCTCGTGCAAAAAGAGAAAGGGCTTTTGATGGGGCAGAATCGCCGCCACCTCCTCGAAAGGAAAGAACTGGGCTTTATTGGAGCTTTCCATGCCGCTTATCTTCTCGTGAATGAAGCGGTTCATGTCGCCAATGCTTCGCAGATTGATCAGCTCTTCGTTTTTGATAGAGATACCCATCGCCTCCTCGACCATCATGATCGCTTCGATCATATCGATCGAGTCGATGTTCAGGTCTTCAATGAAACGGACGGAGTCTCCTCCGTTTTTCAACTGGTCAACCAAGTCTGGCTCGACGGCTCTTTCTATAATCCCAAGTACAATTTTGGATACTAGAGCCACATCGCCAGTTCGCCGAAATTCGATAGCCGCATCCAAAGTCTCCTTTGAACAGCGCTTCAAAGTCTCCCTCAGAAGCTCGTCGCTACCTCGCGCAGGAGCAGGAGCGGTTTCTCTGGTGGTCGTAGTCTGTTCTGGCATTAGAATAGCTAGCTAAGGTGTCGATGACAGCAATGTAAATGATAAACATGCTTCGCGATTTGGCGAAACGAGATCGACAATTCGAGATTTGAAAAAGCGATGGAAACTACTCGCTAAAGCGATTTGCCTAAGGCCACCCGAATTCCACCAGAACACGCCTCATCACGTAGTATGTTGTGACAACACAGTTTGCTTAATTCTCCATCATTGACCAGTAACGAAACTGGCATGGGTACAAAATCATCCCAAAGGCTGATTTATTCGAGGTTGCGAATTTGAAAAGGCTGGAAATAGTCTACACGTCGTTCGAACGCTGTTCTTGAAAGAAAGATGACAATCGCCGCAGATCTGCCGATCTATTTTCTGACTCACGAGTTTTTCCCAACCAAGGGAGGGATTGCCACCTTCACGGAAGAAATGGCCAAAGCAGCGGTAAAGATTGGCCGCAAGGTGGAAGTGTGGGCTCCACGAGGCTGTGAAAAAGGAGATCCCCAATTTCCGTTTTCCGTTAAGCGCCTGGACCTGAAAGGGTCGCAAGACTTGTCTTGCCAACTGCGCTTGGCAAAGGAACTCGTCAAAGAAAGACGATCGCTCCGGAGGTCCATGGTTTACTTGTGCGATCCGGGACCGGTACTCGCCATGTGCTACCTGCATTTCTTTCAAGCGATCAAGCCCGGCAAGCTCATCATCACATTTCACGGCTCCGAGATTAAGAAATTCGCGGCGAACCCTGGAAGGCGGGTAATCGTGAACCGGCTGATAAGGAAAGCGGATCGAATAAGCACGCCCTCGGAATTCACGCACAACCTCTTGATGAACAATTTCCCGAATGCGGGTAGGAAAACCTTTTTGACCCCTGGAGCTCTCCGTTCCGATTTCGAGTCGAAAACGTTGAGCCGATCGCGTTCTTCGAAGAAAGTAAACATCCTGACCGTTGGTCGCCTCCATCCCCGAAAGGGTCAGGCTATCATCATGGAGGCTCTGGCCAAACTGCCACGCAGTTTGCGCAGGCAATGCAATTTCTGGATTGTCGGAACAGGCAATAAGTTCGGCTACGAAACGCAGCTTCGAAACCTGGCCGACCAGGCTGATTTCAATGTGACCTTCTTTGGGGACGTGACCAATGAAAAGCTTGAAGAGCTCTATGCCCAGGCCGACATCTTCTCCATGACGAGCATCGATTTCAAAAAGAGCGTGGAAGGCTTTGGTCTCGTTTACCTGGAAGCCGCGGCTCATGGGTTGCCCATAATCGCCAACAACGTAGGTGGCGTTGCAGAGGCGGTATCCAATGGCCATAATGGGATTCTGGTTACACCAGGCAACTTGCCCGAGCTGACAAACGCCTTCACCCTGCTGGTACAGAATCGAATGGTTCGAGAAAAGATGGGAAGAAACGGCATCAAATGGGCCCGCCGCAATAATTGGATACAATCGGCAGAGCTGCTCTTCAATCGGTGGGACATCAATATCGACCCGTCACTTGAGTTTCCCGAACCAGCGCTCGTGGAAGCCTAGATAAAATCTTGTCTTGAAAAGAGAAGCCTCTTCCGCTCAGTGGAAGAATGATCGTCAGCTCTACAGAGATCGAGGTAAGATACGCTGAAACTGATATGATGGGCATTGTCTATCATGCCAACTACCTCCCCTGGCTAGAGATTGGGCGAACGAATCTGCTCAAAGAGCTCAATCTTCCGTACAAGGAACTTGAGGAAGCTGGAAAATTCCTTCCGGTCTTGGAAATCAATGTCAAGTATCTCAAGCCGGCTAAATACGATGATCGTATAGAAATTTTAACTACAATGAAAGACAAGCCGCTCGCTCGCATCCATATGGAATACGAAGTGAAGAGAAGCGAAGAACTTTTGGCTACGGCCTACAGCGTCCACGCGTTCATGAATAAAGAGGGGACGCCCATTAAGCCGCCTGAAGACTTTTTGTCCATCATCGAGGAAGCCTTCGACAAAAGCTAGGACTCCCAGTACTCATATTCCTGAAGCGTCTCTTCATCGGTTTCCAAAGCTCGATTTTCCGCCAGCAGGCGGTCAGCCTCATGCGCTCGCAAGCGATAGACAGCCCAAACCGCATGAGGCCTTACAACCGCCTTCTCATAGGCTGAAAGTCGAACCAACTCCTTTATGATTTCCTCCAACCAATCGTTTTTCTGATCTTCAGATTTCAGACTAGGCCACCACTCTTTATTGCCCAAGAGATTCCCAGCCACAATGCAGGCGTTTCGCAGGAGGCCCCGCAACTTGAGGCGCTTGATTGCCGTCTTCCTGAAGATCTCGCGAAAGTCGTCCCGACTCATCCGAAGAATCTCGAGCAAGGAAAGCGAGGCGATAACGTATCGATTTTCCAGCAGCAGCATTCTTCCTTCTTGCGCGAAACGATTCCAGGGACAAACGTCCAGACATATGTCGCAACCGAAAATGCGAGATCCAAAACGGCTTCTCAGCTCTCTTGGAATGACCCCTTTGTTCTCAATCGTCTGATAGGAAATACATAGTTTCGCATCGAGCACACCTGGCTCGACAATGGCATTCGTAGGACAATCGTCAATACATCGCGTACACTTGCCGCAAAGCAATCCCAGTTCGGCTTTCGGAATTTGATTGGACGCGAATCTCTTCTTAAGAGGCGGATCTGGTTCGATTTCAAGTTTAGTCAAAATGGTGGCCAGCAAAAGCCAGTTTCCATGCTGGCGGGAAATTAGCATACCGTTTTTTCCCTGCCAGCCCATGCCCGAAACTGCCGCCCAGCCTCGCTCCATAACCGGCCCCGTATCCGTATAGTAGCGATATTCGTCGCTATTTAGGCCGTAGTCTTCTTCAAGCAACTCGCCGACCCGCTTCAAGCCCTTCAAAACGGTATCATGATAATCCGAATACAATGAATATTTTCCCCAACGCTTTTGAGACAAAGCAGTTCCTTCGCCGGGGAGATAGTTCACCCCGAGCATAATAACGGAGCAAACGCCCTCCATCACCAGCGAAGGATCCAGGCGCTTCTCGATCGTTCGCTTCAGCCATTCCATATCGGCGTGGTAGCCTTGCTCAACCCAATCCTTCAAACGATTGTTGCTCAGGGGTGTCAAATCGGTAAAACGGACGTCATCGAAGCCAATCGAAAGGATTTGTCCTCGAAGTAGATCCTTAACCGTGGCGTCGATTATTGCGCGACCCATTGACGAGCCTCCGACTGATAAACGCGGCAGACGTGGGCAGCTACGTCGACAATAGATCTCCCATCGGTAAGAACTTCAGTGCCCGCTTTTCGATAGATAGGCTCTCGCTCGGAGAGCATAGATCGTATCCGCTCGAGAGGATCTTCGACATTAAGCAGAGGCCGATGCTTTCGATGTCTGGTTCTTTCGTAAATCGTTTCGGCGGAAGCTAGCAAACAAACGACAGGCCCCTTGCTTTTCACCAATTCCAACATGCCAGACTGAATGATAAGCCCACCGCCACAAGACACAAGGCAACCCGAATTTGGATGTCCTTCAGAAATAAATACACGCTCCATTTCTCGAAAAGCCTTTTCGCCATCACTCTCGAAAATATCGGCAATCGACCTGTTCTCAGCTACTTCGATAGCGTGGTCGCTATCGACAAACGATAAATCCAAGCGCTGAGCGACATTTCTGCCCACAGCGCTCTTTCCTGTACCCATAAAGCCAACTAGATACAAATTTGGCTTGAGCTCTCTCTCTCTGGATGAGGATTTCGACATACCGTAAGCTCTCAACCCATAAACCCTTGCCGACCATAGTCTAGTCCATAAAACGGACGAAGAATAGAGCTTCATTTAGGTCTCATGAAAGACGCCATTATTTTCGGAGGAGGACTGGCCGGCTGCCTTCTGGCTGAAGAATTGCTAGAGGCCGGCAAGAATATCGTTCTCGTCGATGATCCAAGGAAATCCCGCTGCTCGCAGGTAGCAGCAGGCCTCATCAATCCCATTGCCGGCAGCAGACTGAACCTAGCCTGGATGGCGGATTCGATTATCCCGTACTCGATTCGCCACTACAATAAGCTCTCAGAAAAACTTGGATCTCAGTTTTTTTATCCCCGAAAGCTGATAAGGCTTTTTTCGAACGAAGAGGAACGGGGGATTTTCAATACGAAAACAGGAGATCCGTCCTATGCCAAATGGACTGAGCCCGTTGAGGATACGCATGTTGTAGCGAACATCAATGAACGAGCGGACAATGGCTTTTCAGTCAAGCATGCAGGTTATGTGGATACACCCAGTCTGCTAAGCCATCTCAAGGCCCATATTGCCGAGAGAGCGGAAATGAAAGAAAAGCCATTTCAATATGAGGAGATTTCGATTCACGATGACTACATCGAATGGTCTGGAATAAAGGCGAAACATGCGATATTTTGCGAAGGCCACTTAGCCACACGAAACCCTTGGTTTTCGCATTATCCGTTTAAACCTGCTCAGGGGGTCATTGGTAGAATTAGCACGAATATCGATTTTTCGGATACGATTATCATTAAACGCTACTTCCTTATTCCCAGGCATGATGGCGTGATCTACGTGGGCGCTACCTACAGCTGGGACAACTTCGATGACTCTCCCGACGAAGAGGGGATTGCCGAACTCGAAGATTTCCTGCACTCCCACCTAGGCTCGGATTGGCATTGGGACACGCTCGACGCCGGCATACGTCCTGCGACAGCGGGAGGAATGCCCATTGTCGGGAGGCATCCAGACCATGAATGTTTGATAGCCTTTAACGGTTTCGGAAGCAAGGGCTGCATGCAAATTCCCTTTCTTGCCAACCAAATTACTAAACACTTATGGGGAGATGTAAACCTTCCCAAGGAAGCGGATCTCGCGCGGTTCGAAAAGAAGAGGCCAACAACAAGATGGAAGGCAACCGATTTCGCTCGAGACAGGGTTCTTGAAATCGTCAAAGAGGGAGATGTTGTTTGCGACGCTACCTGCGGCAACGGCCATGACACCCTTTGGCTTGCTGAAGCCGTCGGAGCGGCAGGACATGTTCACGCATTCGATATTCAATCCCAGGCTATAGAGATTACCGCTGATCGACTGCGAGAAGCGAATCTACTTGGCAGAGTAAGCTTTTCTCTTAATGGCCATGAACATCTCGTAAAATCGATCCCCACATCAGACCATGGCGAGATCAAGGCAGTCGTATTCAATCTTGGATACTTGCCGAGGAGTGACAAGAGCGTCTCGACTCGATCGGAAACGACTCTTGAAGCGCTAAACGCAAGCCTGTTTGTCCTGAAGCCAGGCGGTATTCTATCCGTTGTTCTCTACTATGGACATCGAGGAGGAGCCGAAGAGGCGGAATGCGTTGAGCGTTGGAGAAAAAACCTGGATCCAAAGGTTTACAGCACTGATCACATTCGAAATCCAAATCCTAGCCTCAACTCGCCAAGTGTTATTCTAGTCCGCAAGCTAGACGAAGCCGCGCAACCAAACTAGCGTGCTAACGAGTAAGCGAAGTGATTTCGTCAGCCGCCTCAGGAAACCGTTTTCGTAGCTCCTCGCGATTCCCCAGTTCGAAACCCTCCCACTGGAATTCCGGAGCGACCGCCGCTCCGATAAGCGTGTATCCAAAAGTCCCATCAAGCGGACTTCCTCCAAACCAGCAGCCCTTCTCGAAGGCGATTTGCAGTCTTTGACCTTCAACAACCTGCGGACCAAGGACGATACGTTGAATACTTCCATCTGTTTCCAGTTTTAGAATACCAAAAGGATCTCCTGCTTGATAAAAGAAAACTTCATCGGCATCCAGGCGGTGCAAAGTGGAGAATTGAGAACTCGTAAACAGAGCATGGATCACGCTAAATGTCGCTCTCGAACTATTTTCTTTGACACCAGTAAAGGTTCGCCGAAACCAGCCTCCCTCTCCAGGCAAGGGCTCGAGAGACAGTCGTTCTACCCAGTCATGAGCAGTCATCCGAACAACTGGCCCTGAGCCGGATTTTCCTGCAGCTTTGGATGGAAGCTTACGTATCGCTTTCGCCAATCGTTGAGCTTCTTGACGTAGTACGCAGGATCATAGGGAGCATTGGTCGGATCGTAGTTGTCAACCGGATGCGCCCGCTGCCAATCGGATGTCACTCCTTTGGATTTCGGTCCGATGTAATACGAAACCCGATCGCCCATACGAAGATCTCCACCCAATTTTAGCGCGATTTCCGCCGATGCTCGACGCGGCTTGCCGCCAGACTCGATTTTCTTCCGGTATGCTTCGGGATTCTGGCTGAGAATCTCGGACTTTGCTACGTTATGGATTTCAATAGCTCCATCTTCGATCAACCGCTCGTATTCATTCGCCAATTCCGAGGGATCTTCCGAACTTTCTCCAAGAAGAAATTTTATTAGCGCCTCGTTGAGCCTCTTCAAATATGGCTCGATTCCTCGGGAGCGAAGAGCGGAACCTCTAATGATTACTTTTTCGCCATCGTATAGGGCATAGTTTTTCGCTTTGTAGCAAAACATGGATACGAATTTCCCATCGTACTCTAATTCGATTCCCTGGGGCAGAATGGATTGAGCCTCCTCGAGCAACCCATCGGGATTCTCGAAATGCTCAGGGGACGCGACGTAGATTCCGTCCGTGTCCGCTTCAAGAGGTTTACACTCTTTAGCCTCGAAAAAGGCAATCAGATCCTGCAAGAGCTCTCTTCCCTTGGCTGTCACTTCCGCGGCCAATTCAGCATCGCCGAATCGAGCGCCGGAAAAGCCGAGGTATCCATAAAATGAATTTATGAGAATCTTGAAGTTCGACTGACGAGCCGTGTACTCCGCTGCTTCTTGAGAATCTTTCGATTCGTTAGCCAGTTTCTTGTACTTCAAGCGGTATTCCCTGAGGCTCTTGAGCATAGGAATGAAAACCCCCTCAGTGTCCGATTTAGGATTCCTATTAAGAAGAAGCAACAAACTTGGATAGAGAGAAGCGACATCGAAATGGAGGACGTCTTTGAATACGCCTTGCTCAAAGCTGGCCGTATAGCCGCCAGCGAAAGCGCTGGTCTCGCCAATCCCTGGGCAGGACGCTTTGCGATGGTAGTATTCTTCCTGGAAGACAAGGTCTACCTTACTAGCGGTCCCACGCAAACAAGCTTCCTGGAGCAGAGTCGGAAAGGCCTTCGCCTGCTCGAAATAGGTTGGCAGGAGCCGATCTGAAATCCCTTTGGTCTCCTTCAAATCGTCTGCCAGGTAACCGAGAAAACGTTCTCTATCTTCATCAAACATTTCCTGGATCTTCGATCCTTCGATATAGACGCGATCACCGCCGTCCTGGGGCGTGACTCCCATATATCGAGCCACATCCTTTAATCCATACGAAAGCAGTTCCCTTCTGGTGATATCGTAGATCTGAGCAAGTAGATAGGTATCCACAATTGCGCGACCTGGAATATCGCAACGAGGATAGTCAATCCATCGTTCAGCAACTCGAAGGCGGCTGTTTCTAAAAGCAGCTACTTGATCGAAGCGGCCCCACACGCAGCGGATGCCAAGCTTCTTCGCTCTTATGCGCAAGTAGTCCAGATCGAATTTGAAAATGTTATGACCCTCAATGACATCAGGATCCATTTTCTTGATACAAGAGTTAAGCTGCTTGAAGAGATATCTCTCCGAATCGTCGCTTCGGTCCTCCAATACCAGAAGCTCTACTTGCTCGCCACAGCTCAGGCCAATGGCAAGAACACGATCCTCAGGACGTTTCGCATCGCTAAAGCCTCCGGGCGCCGAGCAAGCGGTCTCGATGTCCAGCTGCATCCGACGTAGGCCGGAGAAAGCCATCTCTCCGTAGAGCCTACTTCTGGATTGCATCAAATACTGATGTTCGAGTTGCGGTATCCAATCTATGGAGCCTTCACGTCGATGCTCCTTAATGAAATCCTGATAAGCAGCAATGTCATCGAAAGAAATAAGCCGATTAAAGGCTCCCTCCCCCGAAAGCGTCTCGACATGTGTCGATTTCTCAGGGGCCTGCCTCCCCTTTCCTTCCATCGCCCAGATGAAGGGCTTGAAGTCGCTGGTCTCTATTTCTCTAGGACCCTCACTGCCTCGATCCCAAGCTATATGGGCAAGCCCTTTGGAGTCGATCCATAGACCTGCCAATGATGGCTGGGAGGCCGATGAAGTCATTTTTAAAACGGCCTAAGGTAGACCATATAGAGAGCTACCGCGACGAGTAGGATAACCCCGCTAACGACAAACGACTTCGACTTGCGGTAGGCCATGCCTGCCATCCCCGAAAGCAAAAGCCAAGCGACGATCTTAACGATCACCCACCCTTGAAGCCATCCCTTTCCAGGAAATGAGCTGTAGAGTTTCGTAACCAGAGCCGACCCGGCGACCAAGGCCAGAAGAGCGAAAACGCCAGTCACTATCATCATTTTTCGCTTGGTGTGCTTCTGTGGATTGGCCGCCACATAAAGCGTAAATCCCGTTAGCATGATTATCGAAAAGACATGCAAAAACTGGTAGATAAGAGGATTCATATTCCAGTCTTCTACTCAAGTAGGCATGGGAGAGCAACGGTAATTTACCAGCTGCCAATGATGGCGAGGCGACAGCCAAACATTGTCCCCAAAATCCTCAAAAACGGGAGAAGAATCCGCGCGTCCCATCCTTGCGCCGTGCGCCGAAAGGGCTCCTAGTCCTATGTATGCTCAAGTGGGCGCCTTCCTGACAAATTCTGCTTTCCGGTTTACGGCTAAGCATCGTCGGCCATTCTTGGCTCCCGTGAAAATAAAGTAGGCAAAGAGCTATGTATCAACACCTCGTACGCGACAGGACGCGCGATTCCAAAAACCTTAATTCCAGCCCAAAGTCGGTCAATAGGAATGCTCTCGACTAGTCTGATTTGACATTTTTTCGACTCCTCCAAAGCGGAAGCAAGCCTCGAGCTAACCAAATGGCCATCAAAGTGTTAGCTATCGAAAAAGTATACAGATAAGGCCATTGGATGGACAGGAAAATTCGAGGGAGAAAAGCGACAGCCACGCATGCCGCAAGGACGAACCTATCGCTCCATCTCCAAATACCGGCGATAGCGAAAAAGTAGATTGCGTTTGCCGTCCAAAGAATCCCGAAAACATAGGAGGCGACTTGAAATTTGGGCAACAGGGAGGCCTTATCCAGTGATTTGCCTAACGCGTGCATCGTCGCAAACAGATCTTGATTGAAAAGAATGAAGAACGAAATCAAGGCCAGGCAGAGAGGCAGCGAAACCGGCAAGGCTTTATCGCCAAGGGGTATTTTGGCCGCCAAGGCGCAACCCGACGAACAGAAGCTTCTGCCCTGAACAGCTTGCTTGCCGCAAATACGGCACTCAGTTTTCTCCGTCGTCATTCTCGAAAAGACCGCGATCGATCTGGGAGATCGCCAACTCCTGCAGGCTGGCGAAAAGCATATAGGCGCCATAGCCAATCCGCTCATCGTTATCCAGATTTTCAATACTGATTTCGCCCAACTCCAGCTCGCGATCAGACACCTTCCTAAGCGACGTCTGTCTCAATTTCAGCCTGATGGCGGAACATGCCCTTATGACCGTATCCACATGTTCAATAGCCAGAACTGCTCTTCCCGTCTCCCGAAACTCCGATCCAAACAAGGACCTAATCGTATCCATTTCGCCACGCTGGCTTTCGAGAAGATCGGATTTCCAGAAACCCTCTAGCAACTCGTCCTCTTCGGGCAGATCTTCGGCCACTACCAATTCGTCCTGTAGGGAATCCAAGATCGGCTCGATGTGGTCCAGCAGCGGTTGAACCGATTCCAAATCCAATCGAATTTCAATCGGCTTCATGCTTCTGTAGTATCGCATTCAAATGCCATTCTTGAAGTTGGTACACATAGGTCTCAGCCTTTTCCCTTCCACCTGTCCATACCACAGAACGTCCTTGCTCATGGACTTCCATCATATGCTTTTCAGCCATTTGCTGATCCATTCCGAACACCTTTTTGAATACCATCGTAACATATGACATCAGATTGACCGGATCATTGAGAACCACTACATGCCAAAGATCCGAAAGCTCTACCGACTCGTCGGATTTCGTTTCCGGCAATGCCACTTCGCTAGATACCATCGCGATTAATCAAGCCTCCCGGTTTTCTCGTACCAAGTTCCTAATGACGTCTTCCGCCTCGCCAAGGGGAATCTCGCTCTTGTCGCTTTCATGCCGCCATTTCAGTTCGACTATTCCGTTCTTCAAGCCTCTTCCCCCAATCGTCACTCGAAGCGGAATGCCAACGAGATCGGCATCCTTGAATTTCACTCCCGGACGGTCCGATCGATCATCGATAAGCACGGAAGCCCCCTCTTCTTCGGCGGATCTTCCTACCGAATGGGCAAGATCGACAGCTTCCTGCATATCAGGATCGAGAAGCGTAATGAGAATCTGATACGGAGCGACACGCCAGGGCCAAATGATTCCATTTTCATCATGGCCTTGCTCAATGATAGCCTGCAGTGTACGAGAAATTCCAATACCATAGCAGCCCATCACCGCATCGCGAGTCTGCTTTTGATCGTCATGAAAATGAGCGCCAAACTTTTCGCTTTGGCTGAACTTGTCCCCAAGCTTAAAAATATGCCCTACCTCGATTGCTTTCTGAATCTCCAGTGGCTTGCCCGACTTTGGGCAAGGTTCCCCTGCCTTCACCCTCCGCAAGTCAGCATAGCGATCTATGTCCAGATCGCGGGCAACATTGACGTTTCGGAAATGGTAGCCGTCCTCGTTCGCCCCTGTAACGCCGTTTCCAACAAGACGGATGGCGTGGTCTCCATAGATTCCATCGAGGTCCCCCCTTTCTTTAATGGTTCCCTTCACTACGCCCAGGCTTCCCGGCTTCGCTCCCATCGCGGCTTCAATTTCCTGCGGCGTCGCCGGCCTGGTAACGTCGTATCCAAGAGCTCCTAGTTTGGCTTCCTCCAGATCGTCGCAACCGCGCAAGACAACGGCAAATAGTTTATCGTCTCCTGAATAGAGGAGCGTTTTGTACTGCGTATCCGCAGGGTGATTGTAGGGCGCTGCTTCCAGAGCGGCAATCGTCGTAATACCGGGCGTCGCAAACTTCTCAATATCGCCAACAGGCTCGGCGTCCGCCAGGTCTTTCGGCACCAATCCACTCGTGGCCTTTTCCACATTGGCAGCGTATCCACTTTCTTGGCAAAAGACGACATCGTCGTCTCCGACTTCGGCAGGAACCATATACTCGTGCGAAAAATCTCCACCCATAATTCCCGTGTCCGCTTCAACCGAAATGAATTTCAATCCGCACATCGAGAAGAAGCGATCGTAAGCCTGAGCCATGCGATGATAGGTTGCGGAAGCGGCTTCGTCGGATTCGTCAAAACTATAGCCGTCCTTCATCAGAAACTCGCGAGCCCTCATAAGCCCATAGCGAGGCCGAATCTCGTTTCTGAACTTCGTCTGGATCTGATAGAAAGTCTTCCCCATATCTCGATAGCTGGAGACTTCGGATCCAATTAGGGGGGTGATAATTTCTTCATGCGTCGGCCCCAAGACGTATTGCGGTTCTTCAGGGGCTTTCGATTCCGCGCCAGCCCCGAAGACGGAGAACATCACTTCACGCGCCGCATTCCAACGAGGGCCACGGACCCAGGGTTCTGCAGGAAGAATTCCGGGCATCAGAAGCTCGATCGCTCCCGCCTCGTTCATCGCTTCCCTGCACGCGGTTGCCACGTTCTCGAGCACCCGCTTTCCCAAGGGGAGATAGGCGTACAATCCACTCCCGATCCGTCTGACAAGGCCCGCTCTGAGCAAGAGCTTGTGCGATTCGATCTCGGCCTCGGCAGGGCTTTCCTTCAGCGTCGGAATGTAAGTCTTGCTCCAGTAATGCATGGCGAAAACCCAATCAAATGGCCTGGCTGCTTTCTCCGCGCAACGAGAAAATGCCTACGCGAATACCGGTTCAGGCTTTAACTTGAGACGAAATCGCTTTGGTCTGGCGGATAATGGAAAAGGACGATCAAATCGGTAAAACCCCTCAGAGCGCTTCTCTCGAAAAGAAGCCATGGCCAATGTGGCCCTTCGTCCTTTCGGTGGTCATCTTCATTGTTGGCTACACCTGGGTTCAGTTCGAATTCCGCAAAACAGGTCCTACCAACCAGCCTTATCAAGATTTGCTGAGTCGGCAAAAGGCGGTCGTCGAAAAGAACATGTACGACTGGTACAGCCTTAAGGCGGAACACGCTGCGGAAGATAAAACGCTTTCCTCAAAGGGCATTCAGATCAGGGCAGCCGATGGACCGCTCGAGAATTTTCTACCCCAACAGCTAGTCTATTACATAGCGAGTCGCCCCATCCTAGTAGAGCGTATTGAAAACGTTGGGAAGGAAGATGAGATAAGTAGAGGAGCGCCCTATCACCTAAGATTGAGCCTCCCGGATGGAATGGGAGACGACAGGCGTTTCAAGCTTTCCGCATTCTACAAGGAAGGAGAGCTTCACTTGCTGGCCCAGCTCCTGGTCAAGGAAAGAAAGGACGCGGACGACTTGATAAACGAGAATCTCGTTCCCGCATCCTTTTCGATACCAACCGAGCCTATCGAATCGGAATCCGTGGCAGTGAAGCTTTACACCAAGGGGAAGATCAGAGAGTGGACAGTTCCAGTAAATCCCTAGGGAGCAAAGCGATACAGGTCTTGCATACTCGTTGAATCCTCTTTTGATACTGAGCCGATCTCCTCATGGACCAGGAAAAATCCACCATCCAGCCAGCCGATCTAAGGGGCATCCTAAACTACGTACCCAGATTTTTAGGACAAACGTTTGTCGTTTCGATCGATGGTTCGATTATCGACCATGCGAATCTGCCTAACATTCTTCTCGATATCGCGGTTCTACGAAGTTTGCAGATAAACGTGGTGATCGTACACGGAATCGGCACCCAATTAAAGAATTTGTCCGAACAGCGCTCTATTCCGATCTCCAACGCCGATGGGAGCGGAGTAACCGACGAGGCGACCCTGGACCTGGCGATTAGAGCCTCTTCGCGAGTCTCGCACCAAATCCTAGAAGGTCTCACGCAAAGCGGCTTGAAATGCGCCATCACAAACTCGATACGAGCCAAACCTAAAGGCATAATAAAAGGAGAAGACTTTCACAGAAGCGGGACGGTTGAGTTGATCGACGCGTCTTTTCTACAGCACCTGATAGACAAAAGCATTATTCCGATTATCCAACCCATAGGATTCGATCGGAACGGGCATACCTTGCGAATCAATAGCGATGCTCTCGCCATTGACGTAGCCATTGCTCTAAAGGCTACCAAAGTTCTTTTCCTAGCGGAAACCAGCGGATTGAGTGTCGACGGAAATCTTAAACGCCAACTGCCGGTTGAAGAACTTCAGTCGATTCTGCAAAAGGAAGAGGCAACAGCGATCGATCCACTGCTCCTCGAGAAAGCCAACCAAGCCTTGCGAGGAGCCATGGCCGATATTTCTCGTATCCATCTTTTGGATGGACGCATACACGACGGACTCATCAGCGAAGTATTTTCAAACGAAGGCGTTGGCACTCTGATTTACGGAAACGAATACGCTCGTATCCGCAAAGCGAGGAAAGACGAAGTCGCTCCTTTGTATCACCTGATGCGAAGCGCCATCGAGAAAGAGGAGCTCGCCCAGAAAGATATGAATTCGATTGAGAGCGGCATCGACACCTTCTACGTATACGAAGTCGACGGAAATCTAATTGGCTGCGTAGCTATTGTCGAATATCCTGAAAAACCGGATACAATCGAAATCAGCTCGCTACATGTCCATCCGCTGTATCAACGTCAGGGCATAGGCGTGAAGCTGGTGAATTTCGCCTGCCACGCAGGAGCGGAATCCGGAACCAAAACGGCGTTGGCTCTTTCCACGCAAAGCTTCGAGTTCTTCAAATCGGTTTGCGGCTTTGCGGTCGCGGATACCGAAGCCCTTCCCGCATCAAGACTGGCAGCTTATCAGGAAAGCGGCCGGCAATCCAAAATTCTGTCGAAATCATTGACCAGCTAAAATGCCAATTTTGATTGCATCGCTCGAGGATGGCTTTCAAAAGCACCCACAAATTTGAACATTAACGCATTCCTGCAACGCAACGAAAGATCCCATGGCGAAGTCGCACTTTCCTAAAATAAAGAAAATCGAATTTGAAGGTCCTGAAACCGACAATCCGCTAGCATTTCGCCACTACAATCCCGACGAAATCATCGATGGCAAATCGATGAAAGACCATCTCCGCTTTTCCATCGCCTACTGGCACTCGTTTCGCGGCGTCGGAGCAGATCCCTTTGGGGTAGGCACGATCAATCGGTCTTGGGAAAAGAGCGGATCCGAGATGGCCATCGCCCTGAGACGCATGGATGCGGCATTCGAGTTCTTTCAAAAAATCCAGGCCCCCTACTATTGCTTCCATGACCGCGACATCGCCCCCGAAGGAAAAACGCTGGGCGAGTCGAACCGTAATCTGAAGACCGTAATCGCTCACGCCAAGAAGCTGCAGAAAGCGACCGGCATTAAGCTGCTTTGGGGGACGGCAAGTCTATTCACCAACCCTCGCTACATGTGCGGGGCGGCCACCAACCCAGACGCCCATGTATTCGCTTACGCCGCTGCGCAAGTGAAGGCCGCTTTGGACGCCACTAAATACCTGGGCGGCGAAAACTATGTTTTCTGGGGTGGGCGCGAAGGTTACGAAACGCTGCTCAACACGGACCTGAAACGCGAACAGGACCATCTAGCCCGCTTCATGCAGATGGCCGTCGACTACGCCAAGAAAATCGGCTTCAAGGGACAATTTCTCATCGAACCGAAGCCAAAAGAACCCACCAAGCATCAATACGATTTCGACGTGGCGTCCGGCATCGCTTTCCTGAAATCCTACAAGCTAGACAAGCACTTCAAATTCAACATCGAGACGAATCACGCCACGCTCGCCGGCCATACGTTCAATCATGAAATCGAAGTAGCGGCAGCCGCAGGAATGCTTGGCTCGATCGATGCCAATACAGGAGACACGCTCCTTGGCTGGGACACCGATCAGTTCCCAACAGACGTTAAAGACATCACCCTTGGAATGATCAGCATTCTAAATGCGGGAGGTCTTGGCTCAGGCGGTCTGAATTTCGACGCCAAGCTGCGACGCCCATCCATCGATCTTGAAGACCTTTTCATCGCTCATATCGGAGGAATGGATACATACGCCCTCGCGTTCAAAGTCGCCCGCAAGATCATTAAAGACGGAAAGTTCTCTTCCTTTGTGAAGGATCGCTATCGTTCGTTCGATTCAGGCCTAGGCAAGGAAATCGAATCGGGCAAAGCCACTTTCGAGAGCCTGTCCAAGCGAGCAATCCGCATGAAAGAACCGGTGCCGACCAGCGGCAAGCAAGAGTATTTGGAGAATCTATTGAACAGCTACCTGTATTGAGGGCAGCTTCAATTCAGCTCGTTGACATTGGTAGCGGCTTGCTTCAGCCGTTCTATCTGAATCCGCTCTTCACGGCTTTCCGGCTTAACCGTTTCGAGCGCCTCTTCTAGAGTTGGCTTCTTCGAAAGCTTGTATACCAGCTCGTTGACGCTCCTCATAGCGTCCCAACTGAGCTGAGTCGCGTGATGCCCCCTCGCAAGAAGCGAAATATTAGCATTTTTCGACATAAGTTCGTGCTCATCGGATCCCTAAGGGGCAACTTTAGGTCCTTGGCGTCTATCCGATAGTACTTAGAGTACACCCGCAAACTCGTAAGCTAGTCATTGCTAAGCCTATAAGCGATATTCGTCCGTGAGTTTCAGAATCCGCATCCTTTCCGACCTGCACATCGGTCACAAATCAAGCCTTCTAAAGGAGGCTGGAGCTATTAAGCCGCTGGCGGAGGATGTAGACCTTCTCATCTTGAACGGAGATACTGTGGAGTCTAAGTACGCGGATTCGGAAGCGAGGCGAAAACAAGAGCTTCCTTCATTCAGAGATGTGGATGAGGAGATCCGAAGCTGGGGCATCAAAACGCTCTACCTCACCGGGAATCACGATCCAGACATTGGCGGACATCACTATCTACAGATCGCCGGGAGCGAAATTCTGATCACTCATGGAGATGGAATTTTCGAAAACATCGCCCCGTGGAGCAGAAACGCAAAGGCCTTAAAAGAAACCGTTCAAATGCTTCTAGCGAATCGCAGGGTTCAGGACTTCCAAAGCTATCTACAAGCCATAAAAGACGCCGAAACTGAAGCCCACAGAAAGTCTCCTGAGTACGACCCAACCGTATGGGGAAAATTTAATATGTTCGTGAAGCAGGCTTGGCCTCCCAATCATATTTTCGGAATTCTCAAATGCTGGAAACAGACTCCGCGAAAAGCGGCGGACATGGTTAAACGTTTCAACGTGAAACCCGAATTTCTCATCATTGGACACACCCATAAACCCGGCATCTGGAATGTGTCTGGTACTTGGATTATCAATACAGGTTCCTTTTTCATTTGGCCTGGGGCTTATTGCGTAGATATCACACCGGAAGGCATAGTGTGTCAGAAGATCTCAAAGCTGGGTCGAAGCCTCGAGCTTGCAGGAGAAATCCGAAGATTTCCCCTGAGCGAATCGACCATAGAAGACTGCGCTAAATTAGCCTCGGGAAACTCTCAGTCGAACACCGAGAAACCAAGACCTCTCGAGCAGCAGATAACACCCTCTCGCTAGGCAATTCAACGCGCTTTTCCCCAAGGAGCCTGAGTGATTTCCACAATTCGGTTGGAAAAACCGGCTTCCAGTCGTCCGTTTTCTTATCAATTCCCCTCTTTAGCCGATCTTAGGTTCGGTCGCGTAGCGCCCGCATTTCGATTCGCACGTACCTACTCATGAACCTAAAGATCAAGCTATCCAACGACCTGACCATTGGCAAGGAGATGGAACTCTCTAAGGGAGAGGAAATTCAAGTCGAATCCAGCGATTCCTACGCCATCCAGAATCCCGAAATCATCGTCAAGCTCGAGCCAATAGGTTCTGACCTAAAGATTACCGCGATCGACGGATCCCACTACTTGCTGAAACAGTTCTTCGATCCGGGTTGGGCCGAAAAGCCAGCCCTCCTTCTCGACGAGAATTACGAGATCACTCAAACGAATTTCGAGACCAGCAGCTCCACCAATGGAGCGGAACGAGGACCGAAATTCGAGCCGATCGAAGTAAACTACTCCCCCGATTATCGAGAGATTTCGCTTGATAAGCTTTCGGATGAAGAACCAGAGGTTTTCTTCCTGCCTCACATGCGAACGGATTCCGAATCTCGAAAGGATCAGGAGACTGAAAACGAATTTCACAATCCGAGAACGTCATCGGAACTGAACGAAGCGTTTCGCCAGACTTACGGCTTTGAGAATCTTGCTCACGATAGAGAGGCCGAAGTTGAGGCGGAAAAGGGACCGGAGGAGGGAGCATTCAATCCGCTTTGGGAAAAAAGAATCAATGGCGAAGAAGCTGGAGAAACCATTGAGGAAGGAGTTGAATCAGAGAACGCGAATCGTCGCATTATCGAGGTCGACATAGCAAGAGTTGTTGAAAATCTGGATACAACTGATCTCGATAAGCTGAATCTGCATGCTCGAATTCTCAACGCGGAAGACAATGGGGAAATCGAGATCGACAAGGAAAACGGTTCCCTGCGCATACCCGTGGACGAAAATGCGGGAGACCAAATCGATATCGAAGTCACTTCAGACAAGGAAGACGGAAACACTGATTCGTCCATTCTGTCCGTCGGCAATTCTAAATCGAACCTGGGCGACCCTCCAAGCCTGCTTCTAAGCCAGAACAAGGTTCTGGAAAACGAAGAAGGAGCTCTTATCGGAAAATTGGATACGCAGGATTCGGGACGAGCGGTTCAATACGAATATTCCATAGCGGACGATCCTTCGGGCAAGTTCGAAATCGTCGGCAACGTCCTGAAACTCAAGGATGGCGTTTCCATCGATTTCGAAAAGGGAGCCAACAGCTATCCCATAAAAATAGTCTCAGTCGATCCTCAAGGAAACGAGTCGGAGCAGACCATCACTATCTGGCCTCAAGATGTTCCGGAAAAAGCGGGTATCACTTCTATCGATACTGATCCAGTCGAAGACGTTGATGTTGAGGAGGAAGCTGAAGCCGAAACGCCTCCCGTCGAAGAGGACGCCGTAGAAAACCAAGGCGGCGAAACGGGGGAAGGAAGCGAAGCCCAGGACTCTGTCGATGATGCTCAACAGGCCGAGGAGTCTCCAATGGAGGACGAGACTCCCGAAGCTGCCCAAGAGTCGGAGGAGAATTCCGAAACGGATGGGGCAGCAAACCAGCAGGAGGAGGCTCCCGATTCGCAAGAGCAAACACCGCAGGAAGAGGAAAATCCAGAAGAGCAATCCGCTGAAAACGTAGTAGAAGAGGCGCCTCTAGAAGAATCTCCTCCCGTCGAGGAATCCGAAACCGAAAATACCGATGGACCGGTCGCCGAGCAGGATGCGGCTGTAGTTGAGGAATCTAAATTATCGCTGGATATCCAGGATCAGAATACGGAGGAAGACTCTGGATTCGATCTTGATGTTTCAAAAAATGTTTCAGACGAGGATGATGACAATCTATCTTATTCCGCTACTCTTGAAAATGGGGACCCACTTCCCGATTGGCTATCGATAGACTCCGAATCAGGCGAATTTTCAGGAACCCCGAGCCAATCGGACGTCGGCGTTTTTTCAGTAACGGTTATCGTATCGGACGGCGAGGACTCCGTTTCCGACACTTTTTCCCTAACCGTCGAAGATACTAATGACGGACCTGTACTTGTTTCTGAAATACAGGATCAAATCGTTGACGAAGATTCAGTTTTTAGCCTTGAAACGTCGGAAAGTTTCTCGGACGAGGATATAGGAGACGAGCTCTCCTATACCGCCACTTTGGAGAACGGCGATCCTTTGCCAGATTGGCTCGCTTTTAATGAGTCGACCGGCAGGTTATCAGGAACTCCAGAAAATGGAGACGTAGGTTCGATAAATGTTACCGTCACTGCTTCCGACGGAGAAGCCACCATTAGTGATACGTTTTCAATTACCGTAGACAACACAAACGACGGACCAGTCGTCACATCGCAGATCCAGAGTCAAATCACGGACGAGGATGCTCTCTTCAATCTCGATGCCTCTGCCCATTTCCATGATGAAGACGCGGGCGATGCACTTTCCTTTTCGGCCACCCTTCTGAACGGCAACCCGCTACCAGATTGGCTATCCATCGATGCCGAAACCGGCCAACTTACGGGTACACCAGACACCGGAGACACGGGAACGATACTCGTCAAAGTTGTCGCTTCCGATGGAGAGAGCTCCAAGCACAGTATATTCACTCTTAAAGTCGAGGAAGTGAATGATTCGCCGGTGGTGACCGCCGAGATTGCCGATCAGACTATCGACGAAGACTCCTCTCTCAATCTCGATGTTTCGGAAAACTTCGCAGATCAGGATCTTGGAGACACACTTAGCTTCTCAGCGACACTCGAGAACGGCGATCCTTTGCCGAGCTGGCTATCGATCGACCCAACCACTGGCCAACTTTCGGGAACTCCTGAAAACGAGGATGTCGGCTCTATCAACGTTGTTGTGACGGCCTCCGATGGCGAAGCCTCGGCAAGTGACACCTTCAGCCTAACAGTAGAGAACACCAATGACGGACCAACTCTGACCTCAGCTATCAAAGGCCAAATTACCGATAAAGATGTTGAGTTCAGTCTTGATGTGTCAGGAAATTTCAATGACGAAGATCTTGGCGATGACTTGAGCTTTTCCGCTACCCTGTGGAATGGCGATCCACTACCGAGCTGGTTATCCTTCAATTCAAGCACTGGAGAATTCTCAGGAACACCAGATGGCAACGACGGCGGCGTCTATTCCATAACCGTTACCGCGTCTGATGGCGAATCAACGGTCTCGGACGATTTCTCTATTATTGTAGATGCCTCGGATCCAAATACAGCTCCAACCGTCACTACTAGCATAGGCGACCAAACGGCAGAAGAAGACGCTGCTTTCAGTTTAGACGTGTCAGGAAATTTTGAGGACGCGGAAGATGGGCTTTCCTATTCAGCAACGTTGGAAAATGGCGATCCTCTGCCCGATTGGCTTTCGATCAATTCAAGCACTGGTCAGCTATCTGGAACTCCAGACGACGGTGACATCGGCTCGATAAACGTAAAGGTGACAGCTTCGGATGGAGACGAATCTATTAGCCAAACGTTTTCCATAACGGTAGATGCATCTGATGGCGATGCTCCGGAAGACCTCAACAGCGCCCCAACCGTCACAGCAACCATAGTAGATCAAAACATCGATGAGGACGCGGCGTTCAACCTGGACGTATCCGGAAACTTCGATGATGCAGACGTCGGAGACGACTTGTCATTCTCGGCAACCTTGGAAAATGGAGATCCCCTCCCGAGCTGGCTCTCCATTGACTCCAGCACTGGTCAGCTATCTGGAACTCCAGACGACGGAGATATAGGATCGATCAGCGTAACCGTGACCGCCTCCGACGGCGAGGCAAGCGCCTCGGACACCTTTTCCATTTCCGTCGACGCAGCCGTAGATGGCAACAGCGTTCCCACCATTTCCACTAGTATCAGCGATCAGACTACGGATGAAGATGCAAGTTTCAATCTGGACGTCTCTGGAAACTTCGAAGACGCGGACGTAGGCGACACGCTCACTTTTTCTGCCACTCTTGATGATGGAAGTCCGCTCCCAAGCTGGCTCTCAATCGATCCTGATACGGGAGAATTATCCGGTACTCCTGAGAATGGCGATGTCGGGACCATCTCGGTCAAAGTGACCGCTTCCGACGGCACAGCGTCGGTTGACGACACTTTCGATATCACCGTATCCAATACGAATGACGGGCCTACTGTCTCTACGAACATCAGTGACCAGACTACGAATGAAGACGCGGCTTTCAGTTTGGATGTCTCAGGCAATTTCAGCGATGAAGATTTAGGCGATACCGTTACCTTCTCCGCTACCCTCGAGAACGGCGATCCCCTCCCAAGCTGGCTTTCCATTGACTCCAGCACAGGCGAGCTCTCTGGAACGCCAGACGACGGAGATATAGGATCGATCAATGTAACCGTGACTGCCTCGGACGGCGAGGCAAACGCCTCCGACACCTTTTCCATTACCGTCGATGCAACTGTGGATCCCAACAGCGCTCCCACCGTTTCCACTAGTATCAGCGACCAGACTACGGATGAAGATGCTGGCTTCAGTCTCGATGTGTCAGGCAATTTCGCAGATGCCGACGTAGGCGACACGCTTACCTTCAGCGCCACGCTTGACAATGGAGACCCGCTTCCTTCATGGCTCTCCATCGACCAAAACACCGGTGAGTTGTCTGGAACTCCAGATAACAGCGACGTTGGAACCATCTCGGTCAAAGTGACCGCATCAGATGGCACTGCTACAGCGAACGACACCTTCGACATCACCGTATCCAACACAAATGACGGGCCTATAGTTTCCGCAAACATTGCCGATCAGAACACCAGCCAGGATGCCGCCTTTAATCTGGATACGTCCTCAAATTTCAGCGACGCAGACGTCGGTGACTCACTCACCTTCTCGGCAACACTTGACAACGGAGACCCGCTTCCAAGTTGGCTGTCGATCGACTCAAACACAGGCGAACTCTCTGGCAATCCGGAAAACGGAGACGTAGGAACCATATCAGTAAAGGTGACGGCTTCCGATGGCACCGCCACGGTCGACGATACTTTCGACATCACGGTAACCGACACCAACGACGGTCCCACAGTGTCCACAAGTATCAGCGATCAAACTACCGATGAGGACGTAGCCTTCAGCCTGGACGTATCCGGAAACTTCGCAGACGCCGACGTAGGCGACACCCTTACTTTCTCTGCTACTTTGGATAATGGAGATCCGCTCCCGTCATGGCTGTCCATCGACTCCAACACGGGAGAACTGTCTGGGACACCAGAAAATGGAGACGTTGGCACCATCTCAGTCAAGGTCACTGCCTCAGACGGCACCGCTACCGTCGACGATACTTTCGATCTGACCGTTTCCAACACCAACGACGGTCCAACGGTTTCCACTAGCATCAGCGACCAGACCGCATCAGAGGACTCGGCATTCAGCGTTGACGTGTCTTCAAACTTTAATGACGAAGACCTTGGCGACACACTCACATTTAGCGCGACGCTTGATAATGGAGACCCGCTTCCAAGCTGGCTGTCCATCGATACTAATACAGGAGAACTCTCTGGTACCCCAGACAACGGAGACATCGGCACCATTTCGGTCACGGTAACAGCCTCGGACGGAGCTGCCACGGCAGACGATACCTTCGACATTACAGTACAAAATACGAATGATGGTCCTGTTGTCTCTACCAACATCGCCAATCAGAACACCAATGAAGATGCCGCATTTAGTCTGGATGTATCCGGAAACTTCGAGGATGCGGACGTTGGAGACACCCTCACTTTCTCAGCCACATTGGATAACGGGGACCCGCTGCCAGATTGGCTGTCCATCGACACCAACACGGGAGAACTCTCCGGAACGCCCGAAAATGGTGACGTCGGAACCATCTCAATCAAAGTTTCAGCTTCAGATGGGACGAACTCTATTTCCGATACTTTTGATTTAACCGTATCCAACACCAACGACGGTCCCACCGTTTCGACTAGTATCAGCGATCAGACTACAAATGAAGACGCGGCATTCAGTCTGGACGTATCCGGAAACTTCGCAGATGCCGACGTGGGCGACACGCTTACTTTCTCAGCCACTCTGGATAATGGGGATCCACTCCCATCCTGGCTGTCCATCGATGTCAATACGGGAGAGCTGTCCGGAACTCCTGAAAACGGAGACGTTGGCACCATTTCAGTCAAGGTCACCGCTTCCGACGGTACCGCGACCGCAGACGATACCTTCGATATCACGGTAACCAACACCAATGACGTTCCGGTCGCAACGGCAGACACAGCCAGCGTTACGGAACCCAACACAGTTGAAATTGACGTTCTGGCCAACGATACCGATGCCGACGCAGGTGACACACTGACGATTCAGGAAGCAAGCGTGCCGGATGGGAAAGGAAGCGTTTCGATTGTTAATGGAAAACTGGTCTACGACCCAGAAGATGACTTTGCAGATCTAGCTCTTGACGACACAACAAATGTGGAAATCTCCTACACCATTAACGATGGCAATGGAGGCACATCCACATCAACGGTTACAGTCACCGTTACGGGAGACGACAGTCTGATTGTCGGTAATAGTTCTAACGATACAATCACGGCTACTGATAATCAAAATACCATTATCGGCGAAGCAGGTCATGATACTATTGAGGGCGAAGATGGTGACGATACCATTATCGGAGGAACCGGAAACGACGACCTCTACGGAGGAGACGGCGACGACACATTCGAGGTCGCAGACGGGGACGGAGCCGACGACTTCTTCGGAGGCAGCGGAGACGACACCGTCGTAGCAACCGAAGACAACGTAGACATCACCATCGACGGAAACTTCGACGCCTCAAACTCGGTCGAGACCATCTCGGCCAACGGAAAATCGGGCGTTACTGTCACCGGGGACAGCTCCAACCAGACCCTCGACTTCTCCGCCACCACCCTCGACGGAATCGACTCCATCTCCGGCGGAGCAGGCCACGACACGATTACCGGATCCAGCGGAGACGACACCATTTCGGGCGGCACCGGTGAAGACGATCTCTACGGAGGAGACGGCGACGACACATTCCTTTATGGCGATGGGGACGGCGCGGAGGACTTCTTCGGCGGAAGCGGAGACGACACAGTCGTAGCAACCGAAGACAATGTCGACATCACCATCGACGGAAACTTCGACGCCTCCAACTCCGTAGAAACCATCTCTGCTAACGGAAAATCCGGCGTCACCGTCACCGGAGACAGCTCC
>JANQRT010000040.1 GCA_028284385.1 Opitutaceae bacterium
TTGCCAGCGGATTCGTTACGCTGCCGCTCAGTACGACTGGAACCTAAAGAAGCTAAAAGTTGCCGCCGAGCTTCTCCCCTCACCGCCCACGAGATTCATCGAAGGAGACAAGGTTCGGTTCACAGAAGACGTTGAAGAAACGAGAGCGGGCCGCTACGGGACCGTGACAGCCGTTAAGCCAGGATACGTCACCGTTCGCGAGAATCTTTCCATGCGGACCTACACGCTGCCAACGATAAAGCAGTCGAAAATCGAACTTGGTTATGCAGGAACAAAGGAGAGCTTGCAAGAAGGAACTCACCGCATCGCGTACCAACTCAAGCAAGAGCCTGTTCCCGGTCCTACACCAGCGGAAAGTCCGGCCAAGCTTCGGGAGAATGAAGACCTACGCCAAGCCAAGATAAAGGAAGATTTGGAGCGAAAGAAGAAGGAGGAAGAAGCTGCAGCGAAGAAGGCTCACGAGGCTGCACGAAAGAAGGCCGAGTTCATTAAATCTCAGGAAAAGCGGCAGGCAGAAGAGGTGGCAGCCGAAGCGAAACGCATTGCTGAATTTGAAGCCCAGGAAGCAGCTAAGGAAGAAGATTCAAGAAGGAAATACGCCGAGGACTGGCACCGTGGTATTCAGGGCTTCATTTTTGAAGGGCTTCTAAAACCTCACCAAATTGGGCGGCTTCCGACCGTCGATGAGATTGCTGCGAATCCAGACGCATTTCCAACCTTGGGCGAAGTTGCTGAGATGCTACTAAGACCGGCTCCTAGTCGGGCAGACGATTCTTTCAGCATGGCCCCTTGGTCCGGTTACACTGCTCCGCCATTTTCGCCGACGCCAACGGCTGTTCCGTCTTTTCCTTTGCAGCAGTCCGCTGGCATCACGGCTCAGCAGTCAAACTACTACATTGCTGCCTACAATGGTGCTGCAGGCCAGGCTGCAAGCAACGCTCAGCGGTTTGGGCAGCCAGCTTCGGTTCCAATCTCGCCGAGCAATCCTCAGCAGAGTAATCAGCCGCCTCCAACGACTTCTACTACGTCATACCAAACAACCGTCGAAGTTCAACGAAAAACGACGAACGGACCCATGGCAAACTGAACACTTAGGGAATAAGTCGTGTCGAGAAACAAAAAGATTGCTGACTCAGAGCCAATTGAAGGGGAATTTGTCATTCCGGATTCTGTCCTGCCAGCACTTGGTGAATCTCCCAAATCATTTGAAAGGCTCAACACGACACCCGAAAAGGAGGTTCTGTTCGTCCCAGACCACCTGAAAGAGAGGGCAAATCGGCTCTTCAGAAACCATCGGGTTCACCTGTTTTCTGAAGGTGCTTCACATAGTCTTGAAGAACCAGGTAGATATTTCGACGACCCTGAAGATGCTGCAGAAAGCAGCGACACTTTCTTCTACGACGGACAATACAGAGAAATCTTCTATCTGGAATCATTTCCTTGTATCGCGACGAGAGTGGGCATTGTCTTTGTGTTACCGGGCAGTCTTACAGGCCCATTATCCGAGATGCAAGAAAAGGGAGGGATGACTTATGAGGAGTTCTTTCAATATCAGGACGAAGCGATAGTAAGAAGAGAAAATGATGAGAAGAGACGACTAAAAGGACCCCTCGACCCGCTGACACAACGCTTCCAAGGCCCAGAGGGGCTTTACTTCGTTGAAGACGGAATCGTTTGGTTTGAGTCAAAAAAGGAGGGCGAGGTCTGGACCACGAACCGGGAGAGCGAGCCCGAATATGTAAGGAGAATGGAAGAGTCGCACCCGAAGGAAGACTCTGAAGAAGACCAAGCCGAACGGATTGAAAAACAGCTTGCTAAATTCAGAAGTGAAATCGAAGGAGCCGCCGTCGAGCAAGTAAAGCAGATGGAAAACGAGCTAGCAAAACGAGAGCAGGAGTTGCTCCGGGAACTTAGGGAGCGAGACGCCGAACTTGCCCAGGTGAGGCGTCAGGCGAATGAGGACTACGAAGACCAGGAACAACGCTTCGAGGATGAAAAGAAGAGGCTCCAGGAGCAGATGGACGAGCAGGAAGAGGCGGGAAGCATTCTCTCTACGCAGATTGCAGAAGTGCAGGAGCTTCTTCACCGGTTGCAGCAAGAGAAGGAGCAACCCGCCGAGCCAGCATCAGACGACTCAAAGGATGAGGAACCGGCTCAGGATGACTCTATTCTACCTGGAGAAATCGACTACTCACGATTTAGAAACTGGCGGTACTAATTGTTGAGTACGGCTCCGTTTTGTGGCACTCTTAGAGTGAACGAAACGGAGGAATATGGGGCCAGGAACAACCCAAGACAAACAGCCAACGCTATCGGAGCTTACAACCGAGGTAAGAGCACTCAGGGAAGAAGTGGGTGAGCTTCGCTCCAAGCTTGATTCCCACACCCAATCTCAGGACGAAGAACCTGCCGACAATACCACCAGGCTTCTCGAAATCGACTACTCAAAGTTTCGGAACTGGCGGTATTAGACCGCCCAACTCCCCACAGCCCTTCTCCCGCCCGCACCGCTCCGGTGACTTTCTGATACCTGGCCCGCTGCAAACACTCGTTACGGGCTAATTCTCGGCCTCGTTTTTCTAAGATTTCGCTCCAAAACTGGGGCCTGAGGCTCAAATATTCCCAGATTACCCAGAAGGCCATTTCCTTGCTATAATCACGGTCGACAATTTAAGAAGTCGTAGTCGCTGCTCAGAGACAAACCACCACCTTGGACCTCGTGTCCTTGTCTTCGCAGATGCAGTGCCTCGGTCCCGCTCCCGGTACGTGGAGCGTCGGGCTAAGGTCTGGTCTGCGTGCCCTGTGGTGGGGCGTCTCTGACAGTTCCTTATGTCACGACGCTCCACTTACCGGGAGGTACCAAATGCGGACCACTGCTCTTTTTACCTGCTTGTTTGCTCTTCAAGCTGGTGCCATCTTCGCTGAAACCATCGTCCGCGACCACGTAACGAACTCATCACTTTGGGATGGAACCGAGGTCATGCACGCTTGGGATGAGGTGGGACTCAATGAAGCTGACGCCATAGGAGCAACCAGCTTTTTGGGAAATGGCCGAACCCTGACAAGCATCTCAGGTATTTTCGGAAAGAGCGGCTCAGGTGGCGAGAATAACGGTGGTGACTGGACCCGGTTTGATTTCCGTTTCATCTTCTACAAGAACGCAGCCGCGTTCACCAGTGACCCCAGAAACGGAACCTTGGTTTCGGTATTCGACACTCCATCCAACCCTGATTACCTCGATATCGTTGGCACTAGCCAAGAAGGGTTTGACCTATTTCGTTTTGAATTTGATATCTCTGGGCTAGGTATCCAGACAATGCTTGGCGAAACGCATCTCCTTGCAATCGCTCCGACATCGGCTCAACTTGACGGCATCTCAAAGCTCGCATTTTCAACCGGCCCAGGAATCGGCACCTCACCTGATTGGCTCTTCAACGACCTAGTTGACCTCGGCCCAGATACGCTCAACAATCTTGGGGCACCACAGAGTTTTGCAGCGTACCGAGTTACCACGGCTTCGGTACTTGTTCCAGAGCCTGGAACTCTTACGCTTGCACTTCTTGGAGTCATCTTCCTAGCCCTTCGGAGCCGCGCTCTTTAGCCCTCTCCCAATTCGCTCGATAGATAGTCATGGAAAATGAATCGGGTGCAACGCTACTTTCATACGCCATTCTTGTTTCGCTGATTGCAGTAGCAGCAACCCTTTCTGTCCGAGCAGTTGGCCGTGAGATACCGGAACACTTCTGTCGTGCTGCAGGCGGTCTCGAATTAAGAGAGGCACACTGGAATCACGCTTTGGGTTGTTGCGCAACCAACTTCGGCGGCGGTTTTGGTGGCTCGCAATCCTTCTGCATCGAGTAGCTGATATCGGCAGAATGCTATGCGATTTTCTTCTCTAGCACAGTAACCCGGCCATCCAGGTCATCAAAGTACTGGTCGTGCCTCTTAACGTGCTCTTCGATTCGTTTCAGTTGCTCCGCGATGAAGAGGTATTCTTGCTCCCTCCTCTCATCACGCTGGTAGAGTCCTTCAAAATTATCGGTGACTTCGGAGAATCTCTGGTCAACGTGGTGCATGACTTCCGAGAACCGTTGGTCCACGTCTGAGTGAAACTTGTCGTCTCGGAGTTCTGCCATTCGGAATCTGTCGTCCACGCTTTTCCTAAACGGTTCAAGCTCTGCTTTTACCTTCTCAGATACGAGTGCTCCGATAGCTTCCAGGTCATCTTTGCTTAGTGCCATGGCCCGGAGCATTCCACGAAACTCGGGCAAGGTCAAATAGCAGTACGTATGCATCCCTACTTTCCCGGCACTTCCAAGGGGCCGATATGCGTTTGGCCATTGTGTTCAGAAAAGTTCTTTGTAATAATGTACCTTATTACAAAGAACTTACCCTTCGGAGGTCGATTTCGTGTCTGATTCGGCCCCAGGGAGTCGAGAAGTTCTTTGTAATAAGATTTTTGGGGCAGTTTCGAGGTAGGTGATGGCGAAGAAAAAGACTCCCAGGAAAATCGTGGTCACTGCCGCCACGGCCCAAGTGAAGGAGCCGAGTGCAGCAAAGCGAAAGCAGAGGAAGCCGAAGGCTCGTCCGAAAAAGAAGGAGCGAACCAAGATGAGTGAAGTTGCCCTGATGCCCGCAGCCGACACCCCGCAGGTGCTCATTCCGAAGGACAACCGCAATAGCCTAACAGCCTGGCTCTCGCTCTACATGAAAATTGACGGCGAAGCGTGTGCCGAAGCCACTCGCACAGCCAAGACGCAAGACTTGGAGCGATTTCTCGAGTATTTCACAGAGACCGTTCGCTCTGACAGCAAACAACTTTGGACCCGGAGCATCAGCGAAGGATTCCAGCAGCATTTAAGAAAGACTCGCTCCCAGCGGACTGGAAGAAAACTTGCTCCTTCAACCGTGAACCGAGTTACCGCCACACTCCGAACTGCTGCCAAATGGATTCACGGCCACAACCCCTTTCCAGCCGGGAACCCGATGGAAAGAATTTCCGACCTCACAACACCCGAGCCAACCTGGCAGGGACTTACCGACCTGCAAATGGTTCGGATGAACTCAGCAGCCGACCAGCTCCTAACGCTCTCCACGGCCGCGAACCAATGGCCCAAGCGAGACTTTGCTCTCTTTCACGTCCTTTACGCCACCGCAATGCGAGTCTCAGAGCTTATCAGCCTTGATATCGAACAGTTTGACGGGCGGTATCTTACGAACGTACAACGCAAGGGAAAGACGGTCACACCGAAGATTTTCCTTGTGAAGAAAGTTCGGGGTTACCTCGCTGATTACATAGAAGATGAACGAGGTGACGAGCCTGGTCCGCTCTTTCAGACCCGGGCCGGAAAACGGCTCTCGATTCAGCAAATCGACTACGTTCTAAAAAAGGTGGCCGGACAGGCGAACGCAACGCTGCCAGCTAAGGAGCACATCGGTGCTCACCCTCACATTCTTCGCCACACAATGCTAAGGAAAGTCCGCGAGGAAAAGGGCATCGAGTATGCCATTGAATACGCTGGTCACGTCTCAGAGAAGTACATCCGCCGGTACACGATGCCTTCGGAAGAAGAGACCGAAGCCGTGCTTGAAGAGTTATTCGGCTAAGTGACATCCATCTGCGCACTCAAGCAAGCAAATTTGATTTGCGAATTCCCTGGCAATGTGATACCATCTAATTAGCAGTAAATATACTGTTGCCGGAGAAACGCCATGTTAGATATAACGCAAATCAGTTCCCTTTCTGACTTCAATCGCAACACCCGCGAACACATCGACCGCCTTAAAGAATCTGGTGCTCCCGAAGTCCTTACCGTAAATGGCAAAGCCGAGGTTGTAATTCAGGATGCAGAAGCCTACCAAGAACTTGTTACGAAGGCTGAATTCGCCGAGGCTGTGAAATCGATTCGTGCCGGCATGCAGGC
>JANQRT010000066.1 GCA_028284385.1 Opitutaceae bacterium
TTCCGATCCAGCCGCGCTCGCATTGTGAGCCAGTACCTTCAGAGCCATGTCCGGCTGAAGCTTAGCAAAGGCTTCGTCCACTTCGAACACCTTGCCTTCAATCTCTTCGAAGTAGCTCACGTTTTGTTCGACTGCAGATTGATGCAGGTCGGAGCTGAAAAGGTTAAACGCCAGTATCCCTGGAATCACTACAACAAAGGGAATCAACAGTTTGAGGAAGGCCGCGAACACGATACCCTTTTGGCCTTCAGCCAGCGATTTCGAGCCCAGTGTTCGTTGAACGATGTACTGATTGAGACCCCAGTAGAAGAAGTTCGGAATCCAAAGCCCGACCAGTAGAGCAGTCCAAGGGATGTCCGAGTCCTCGACCGGGCGCACCATGTGCACCTTACCACCGCTACCATTGGGGCCATTTTGGACGACCGCTTCGCCGTCCACCCCATCATTGAGCAACATGAACCTCTCCCAAGCGCCGGCCTCTTCAATATCCTGAACAGTGGCATTGGAGTTGGCAACCTTGGTGAGAAACAGCTCTTCGGCTGGCTTGTCCGCCAAGGTCGAGAAGGCAAGAACCATAACGACCGCGCCACCGACGACCAGAGCCGTACCCCAAATCAAGTCGGTCCAAGCGCAGGCTTTAAGACCGCCCACGAATACGTAGACTGCCGCGAATATAGCAATCAGCCAGCACATGGCGGTGAGGTTGTTAATCACCGGAACCGTTTCGTAATATTCGGAAACGAATTTCGCTCCAGAGAAAATGACGGACGAGGTCGTCACCAGAACCAGCGTCACAATCGCTGGAATCGCCATGACCATTCGAGAAATAGCATTGAAGCGATATTCGAGAAACTCGGGGATGGTGTAGAGCCCCGCTCTAAGAAATTTCGGCAGGAACCAGAATGCCACGACAACCAAGGTAACGGCCGCCATCCATTCGTACGAAGCAATCGCCATACCCAGCCAATTGGCTGAAGAGCCGGACATGCCAACAAATTGCTCCGTAGAAATATTGGCCGCAATAAGCGAGAAGCCTACCAGCCACCAGGTCAGACCGCGGCCTGCCAGAAAGTAGCCAGAAGCGTCGCTGCTGGACTGTCCGCGACTTTTCCAAATTCCAAGCCAGATTACGCCAACGACGGCGATGATGAACAAAGTAACTTCGAGGAGGTGCATGAGAAAGGGGGTAAGAAGATTGTGTGATGCGAGAGACTTACGGCTTCCTAAAACTGGAAGCGGATGAGACAGAAGGAATTTGTAGCCATAAATTCACTACAAAATGATTGAAGCCTGCAGTCGACGCTTAGCGACTGGAAAACTTGTAAATGGTAGTCGTCCTGTAGGTGTCGCCTGGTTTAAGAATGGTGCTGGGAAAATTCTTCTGGTTAGGCGAATCAGGGTAATGCTGCGTTTCCAGGCAGAAGCCAGTGCGGTGCTTGTAGGCGACGCCACTTTTTCCCACGCGTTCGACGCCATCCACTTCGAGAAAGTTGCCGCCATAAAATTGAAGGCCAGGCTCTTCAGTCCAAACTTCCATGACGCGACCGGAAACCGGCTCGTAAACCTCAGCCGCTAGACCCATTTCTCCGTAAGCCTTGTCCAAAACCCAATTGTGGTCGTAGCCGCCCCCGAATTTTATTTGCTCATGATCGGCATTGTTCCGCTCGCCGATAGCCCTTGGTTTCGTGAAATCGAAAGGCGTCCCAGCCACAGGAGCTAGCTTACCCGTTGGAATCAAGCCCGCATTAACGGGAGTGTACTTCGATGCATGGAAAGTGAGAACATGACCATTGATATCGCCGATCCCTTCGCCTTGCAGATTGAAATAGAGATGATTGGTCAGGTTGACTGGAGTAGCCTTGTCGGTAGTAGCCCGGTATCGAATCTTTAGTTCGTCATCATTGGTAAGCACGTACCAGACGGTCACCTCAAGCTCGCCTGGAAATCCTTCATCGCCGTCAGGGCTGGTCAAACTCAGCTTCAAAGCAGCCTCCCCATTCTTAAGTCCGGGTACAGCCTTCCACATTTTCTTATCGAATCCTACATTTCCGCCATGAAGGTTGCATGGCATGCCGGCCGGTTCGTTATTGGTCGCCAAGATATAGGTCTTGCCATTCAGAGCAAATTTGCCGGCAGCGATGCGATTTCCGTAACGCCCAACCAGACAGCCAAAATAGGGAGACTTAGCCTCGTAGTCGGCAAGGTTATCGAAGCCGAGCGCGATGTCCGCCATATTGCCATTGCGATCGGGCGTGATCAGGCGAACAACCGTTCCTCCGTAATCAGTGATTTCCGCCTTCAAACCATTCTTATTAGTCAACGTGTAGATGGTAGCCTTCTCGCCATTCTTCGTTTCGCCAAAAGAGCGGAGAGAAACGGTCGGTTCGACAGCGGAGCATAGGACAGCAAAGGATGCGGCTGCAAAAGCTAGGGAAAAAGGGCGGATTTTCATAAGTCTGGATTGAGTAGGGTTTGGGTTAAAGGTTCACGCTAGATTTTCACTCCCTGCGCGCAAGGCAATTCAGGCGCTCCGAAAGGCTTAATCTGGGCATTTGTTCGGTCATCCTGGAGAAAGATCTTTCGCGGTGAATCCACACGACAAGGATCCTGGAGGGAGAGCGATAGAAGCTTGCCATTACAAGTTGCCAAATGCTTGAAAGATGGCACATTTGTTCGTGATTAGCACAGTTGTGCGATATTAGAGAATGCCAGAAAGCTACAGAACCATATTTTATCTAAACCCGAAAGGAGCGAGCTTTCCCATCCAGTGGCTGGCCATCGGGGAAGACGAGGTGTCTACCAGCAAATACGATTGGCATGGCCTACATCGAAAACGGGAAATCGCCTTGCTATGGCAAATTACCTTAGATGGAGAAGGCAGAATCGACATAGGCGATCAGAAGGGAATCTCGGTAGGAAGGGGATCGTCTATTCTGGCATTCATTCCAAGCGATCACCGCTACTACTACAGGCGAGGCGACAAGCCGTGGAAATTCAACTACATCATGATCCGCGGTCCCGCCATTGAAGCCTTTTTCCGGTCCAGTTGCAAAAGAGACGCCTATGTATTGAGTGGACCAAGTATCGAGCCTTCTTTGAAAAAAATCCAGGCGCTCATGGAAATGTATCAAGACCGGGAGCCCAGCCCCTGGCAAAACGTGGCGGATACGATGGAAATCTTACTGCCTTTGCTGCAATTGGCCCAAACCATCGATCTTACAGGGCTTGAGATGCCACCCTCGGAAGAAAAAGGAAAAACGAAACTCATGGAAACCATATACAAAAATCCGAGTCTGCCGGTTGACAAGGAAGGCTGGGCCGAGAACCAGGGACTTTCTCGCTACCAATTGTACCGACGCGTAAAAGCCCAGACGGGAATGAGCCCAAAGGAACTGAGAAATCGACACCGCTTAGGAGAGGCCATCCGCTACTTGAAAAGGCAGAATGTATCGATAGCCGACGCGGCTACGCTCGCTGGATTCAGCAGCCAAAACTATTTTACTCGCTTCTTCCGTAAGCACACCGGATTTAGCCCCACCGAATGGAAAAAGCATTTCGCTCCATCCGACGCTTAGACGACTTTGGATCGGCATATCTTTTTGGAATTCGTAATAGAATAACTGATACATTGATATCATTTCACACAACCTTCGCAATGTCGTTTCGCTTAAAACTGGTTTGGATCCTCTACTCGGCATTCGCTTTTAGCGATCTCGTATTAGGTCAGGCGGCTAAAGAAACCTATACGCTAGATCCATTGCGCATAGCGGCCACGCGGGAATTGCCGGCTTTCGATACCAGCAGCGACGTTTTGAACGTCAAAGGGATTCAAGCGAATCAATTCGGGCATCATCTCCCATCCGGAAACGACATCAGCGAACTGATGTCACAGTATGCTGGATACTCCGCTTTTCGTCGTACGGCAAGCAGCTCCGCCCATCCCACAACGCAAGGCATCCGGCTTCGTCACCTAGGAGCAAACGCCACTTCGAGAGCCTTGATTCTCCTTGATGGCGTTCCGCAAAACGATCCTTTCGGAGGCTGGGTATACTGGCATCGCTACCACGAGGACATGTTGGACGACATTAATATCAACGCATCCGGAGGTGGCGAAGCATGGGGCAATTTCGGAGCGGGAGGGGTTATTTCATTGCAGTCGCGAAGAGCCAATAGCCCTCACTTTCAAGCAACGGCTCAAGCGGGATCCAGAGGCACCTATTCTCTTTCCTTCGCAGCCACGCAAAACGCCACCGATAATGTCATGATCGACTTGGGAGCTAAAATATATCGTACTGACGGTTTCCATACAATCGAAGAAAGCCAGCGAGGCAGCCTGGATGAAAGAGCGAATTCCGAAAGCAGCGCCCTTCGAGGTCGCGTGAGATGGAATGCGAAAAACGATTGGAGCTTCTCTCTTGCCTTTGATAATTTTGCGGAAGAGCGCTCGAATGGCACTTCCCTAGCCCAAAACGATACCGATGCCTTCGATGTTTCCTTTTCAGCCCAAAAGGACCTTACCTCCGACGGCAGTCACCTTAATTTTTCCGCCTACAGCCAGCAAAGGGAATTCGCCAATGTATTCACCGCAGTAGACAGTGAACGAGGTTCCGAAAGACCTGCTCTAGATCAATTCGACGTTCCAGCAGACGCAGCAGGATTCAGTATCAGTTATTTAATGACAATGAAATCAAATGGATTCCTTCTAATTGGAGCCGACCATCGCTCTTCGGATGGCGAGGTCAATGAGCTCTTTCGAAATCTGGGATCCGGCTTTACCCGATCTCGAATCGCAGGAGGAAAACAAGCCTTCACGGGACTTTTCACGACTTGGAGAAACGAGCTGAATGATTCAAACCGCATTTCAACTTCCATACGCTTGGATCGAGTGGAGCAATCGAACGGACTGCGAGAGGAGTTCAACCTCGAATCGAATACGATTATTCGCTCTGACGCATTTCCCTCGGAAGACGATACCGAGATGTCCTTTTCCTTGGCCTGGTATCATGATTTAAATGACAGAACACAAATTCGACTTAAGGGCCTTAGCGGCTTCCGAACCCCGACTCTAAACGAATTGTATCGCCCTTTTCGCGTACGCAATGACATTACGGAGGCGAATGTCGAATTGAATTCCGAAGGATTCAACGGAATCGAGCTAAGCTGGTCAGCAAATCCAGCGGACGACCAATCCTATTTCGTATCCGTTTTCCACTACGAAATTGAAGATATTATCGCCAACGCGTTTCTTTCCGACGAATCGGGCTTCGATCCTCTATGCGGCTTCGTACCCGATGGAGGGTCCTGCAGCCAGAGGCGCAACCTGGATGAGAGCCGCATCTCCGGTCTTGAGGCTAGATGGCGGCTTAAGCTCAATGAACGCATCTCAACGGGACTAAGCTACCTGTTTTCAGATTCGGCTATCCAATCGGCTGAAACAAGCCTCGACATCAATGGCAGGAATCTTCCGCACGTTCCGGAACATCGGCTAAACATGGACTTCTCTTGGCGGGCTTTGGAAAAGCTAAGCGTGTGGGGGAATATCTCATTCGCCAGCGAAGAGTATGAAGATACGCGAAATATAAGACGTATTGACAGTTCAACGACATTCCAAGCTGGAATTCGCTTCGCTTTATCCGATGAGCACTTTATCGGAGCGAGGGTAGACAATCTCTTTGACGAGAAAGTGAATACAGGTGTGGCCACCAACGGGCTAAGAACGATAGGCGCTCCAAGAGGTGTCTGGCTGACCTGGAACTACGTTAAGTAAAAGGCCTTTCCAGGACACCCCTAGCCAATGCCTCTCCAATTCTGAAAGAGATAAATAGCGTAGATGGCTAGAAGCACATATCCCGTGGCTTTGGGCAGCTGATCCTTTCCCAGCGAAATTCCAACTCTCAGCACGACCAGTACGAGAAGCATAAAAGGAAAGAGCTGCGTGAAGAAGTGACTGCCCGCGGTGAGACCGCCCTTCGTTACGGCAGCCGAAACTCCTGCGACGAAAAACACATTGAGAATATCGGCTCCCACGACATTTCCAATGGCCAGTTCTCCATGACCTTTACGAACGGACGTTATAACCGTCACGAGTTCCGGGAGCGATGTGCCAAACGCCACTAGCGTTGCCGCGATAATCGAATCAGGAACCCCAATACGGGTAGCGGCAATCTCAACGGCATCAATGGTTATGTGAGAGGAGCCCAGAATGAGGCTCAGACCAATGAACAGCCTAAGAAAGGTGAGCCAAATCGGTCTCTCGTTTTTAGCCTCGATCTCCATTTCCATTCTACCATCTCTTCCCCAAATAGCCGAGAGCCAAAGATAGCCGATCAACAGACCGACAAACAGAAAACCGGCCACTTGCGGAAGCCTGCCGCCCTCGCTAAACACCGTTCCCAACCGAGAAAAAGGGAGACAGGCTACAACCAGAAGGAAACCAGAGAAGATCTGAATTCTCGCCTGGCGATTCATGAGCTTCCGCTCAAGCGGTATCCGGCCGATAATGACCGCAAGCCCCATGATCAACCCCGTATCGCAGATGATCGAACCTACTGCATTGCCAAGCGCCAATCCCGGATTCCCTCCCAAGGCCGACATGACGGAGACTGCCGCCTCGGGGGTTGTCGTGCCAAGACTGACAATGGTCGCCCCGATCATCGCTTTGCTGACTCCCAATCTGGTGGAAATAGCCACTGCATCGTCGACAAGAATATCAGCTCCAAAACCCAGAATATAGAGGCCAATAGCGATAATTACGAACAAGAGCAGAAGAGGAGATTGCTGAAAAAATGATGTAATGACTTCGTCCATACAGCTTTGATTAGCAGGGATGAGATCCGAATCCGCGTTAAGGAGTCAATCCAGAATCGCTCTTGACGGAGGATCGGCGCCAACCAATGAGCAATATTTAACCAATTGGTTAAATTTGATTGACAAGCAAGACAGCTCGGCAAGGATCGCTTAACCCAATGGTAAAGTCTAAAGAAACAGAACTGAATCGCGTTTTTCACGCCCTGGCGGACCCTACCAGAAGAGCCATTCTTGAGCACGTCTCGAAGAGAGAGGCTACGGTAGGAGAATTGGCAAAGCCCTTCAGCATATCAGCGCCGGCCATCTCGAAGCACCTTCGCGTGCTGGAAGAAGCCCATCTGCTGAAACGAATACGCTCCGGGAAAACGCATCGATTTCATTTGCAAACCGACCCCTTGCGCCAAGCCGAGAAAGTCATTGATCAGCTAGCCAGCTATTGGTCGAAGCGTTTGGATAATTTGGAGGATTACCTCAACAACCTTAACACCAAAAAATCTAACAAGTAATGAGCGACCAAAACACCATAGCCGTGCTGGAAATCACGCGTATCCTAAAAGCGAATCGCAACGATGTATTCGATGCCTTAACACAACCGGAGAAAATGTATGACTGGTTTTATGGCATGCCAGAAGGCTACGCCAAAGTCACCAACGATCTAAGACCTGGCGGAGAATACGTTATCGAAATGTTTGGGACTGGAGATGGGAAGAAAGAAGGATGCAGCGAATACGCTCCCCATGGAGTCTACAAGGAAATCGATCGACCTAATCGGCTCGTTTTCACATGGATTTCGGAAGGCTTTGTGGATCACAGCACCGTCACTATCGATCTAAAGGAGCACGATGAAGGCACCGAATTGATCCTGAAACATGAGCTGCCAGAATCGGTTGTGGAGCCGCACACTCAAGGCTGGAACGCTTGTCTGGATCACTTGGTAGAAGTTTTCTGAGTAACACCAAATCGATTTCACTTCACAGGAGGAGTTTGCCAAGAGCGACTTCTCCTTTTCTTTGGCGGAGTGAACCCGATCTTCTTATCTTGCCAGACGCCCTCGCAGCCTTCAGATAAAATCTTATAATTCGTGCATCAGGCATTGGCAAATTACGACTTTCGTTTTGGCGGGATTGGGCGCTTGTATGGCGCAGAAGGAATGGAGCGGCTAAAAGGCGCCCATGTTTGCGTCGTCGGGATTGGCGGCGTAGGCTCTTGGACAGCGGAGGCTCTTTGTCGCTCGGGCATCGGAAAACTCACACTAGTCGATCTGGACGACGTTTGCGAGAGCAACATAAATCGACAAATTCACGCCATGGATGGAGTGATCGGAGAATCGAAAATCCAAGCCATGGCTCAACGATGCGAAAGAATAAATCCTTCTTGCGAGTTAAGATTGAAACACGCTTTCTTCACGGAAAAAACGGCTAATGAAATTCTGGATACGGAATACGACTATATCGCGGACGCCATTGACAGCGTGAATCACAAGAGCGCCCTCATAGCATTAGGAAGACAGCGAAATCAACCGGTTATTACTTCGGGAGGAGCAGGTGGACGTATAGATCCTACCCAAATCCGGATCGCCGATCTCGCTAAATCGCACGACGATAAGCTGCTGCAAAAAGTAAGGAAAATCCTAAGATCGGAACACGGCTTTCCCACCAACTCCAGGGAGAACTTTGGCGTTGATTGCGTATTTTCCCCAGAAAAAGCGATGTATCCGGAAACTTGCGACACTGACAATGTCGCGGGCAGTCGGCGGCTTGATTGCTCAAGTGGATACGGAGCCGCGACTCATATCACCGGAACGTTTGGATTTTTCATGGCTTCGGAAATCGTTAAAGGCATTGCGACTGGCAAAAGCTAAACGAAGGAGGCAAATGGGTTCGAAATCCTTAGAACATCGATTCGCAACCGAAGAAGACTTGCCGCAGCTCGCCACATGGAATCATGAACTCATAGCGGATGAAGGTCATCGCAATCCTATGAACGAGGAGGAATTGCGTCAAAGAATGGCTAGTTGGCTGGCTTCTCGCTACCACGCGCTGGTTTACTCCTTGGACGAGGAAGATGTGGGCTATCTGCTGTATCGGGAAGACGATGACAAAACCTACTTGAGACAGTTTTTCGTCACGCGGCACAATCGCCGAAAGGGCTTGGGGAGAAAGATGGCGAGTCATTTTATCGACGAAGTACGGGCGACCGATAAACGCCTGACGGTCGAAACGCTTAGCTGTAACCAAGCCGCTCTGGCCTTTTGGCGATCGACAGGTTTCAAAGATTACTGCGTCGAGCTGGAAATGCCGCCTCGGCGCTAGTTGCCGTCTGCTAAGTTTGGTCCTTGACGGCAAAGGGGATAGAGGCCTCTTTGAATCCCTTTCATTCCCAGGTTCATGCGAATCACAGATCTTAATAGAGAAGGCGGTATCGGTTCCAACGCTTTGCTCATAGAGCTCGGCGCCTTCAACTTCATAGTCGATTCCGGACTTCATCCAAAACTGGCAGGCATTGAAGCGATGCCAGACTTCTCTCCAACGGAAGATAAGACCATCCACTTCGTGATCATTACGCATTGCCACCTGGATCATATTGGTTCGCTACCCGTTCTTCTCAAAAAGCATCCGGATGCTCGCGTGTTCATGAGCCATGCCAGTCATATGCTGATAGCTCGCATGCTTCATAATTCCTGCAACGTAATGAAGCGGCAAAAAAAAGAGCAAAACATCAAGGAGTATCCACTATTCACACACGACGAAATCGATTATATCAGCGATCGATTCGAAGTGCTGCCTTACAACAAGCGCCTCAACCTTTACGAGGGTAGCGACGAGCTAGAGATCGTGCTGCATGCTGCGGGGCATGTCGCAGGAGCTGGGGGTTTCGAGATCGAGCATTCCGGACGAAACTTCTTCTTCACTGGAGACGTGTTATTCGATGATCAGCGAATCCTCCCGGGAGCCAATTTCCCGATAGAGAAAACCTTCGAAACGATTGTGATGGAAACGACGCGAGGGGAAACGGAAAGACCTGAGGGCAAGACGAGAGAACAGGAAGTAAACCGATTGCTAGCCACTATCCGACATACTATAGAACGAGGCGGATCGGTCCTTATCCCCGTTTTCGCGCTAGGTCGTATGCAAGAAACGCTTACGATCATCAACGACGCTATCAAGTCTAGTCGGCTTCCAGCTTCTCGCATCTTCGGAGCAGGACTCGGCTTGGATTTGGCGGATTATTTGGACCAGATCGCAAAGCGGGTCGGTCAGGTGAAATTCACCAGGAAAGTAATCAAAGAACTGCGACTCAAGCGTCCTCCGCGCAAACTTACTCCAGGTCGAGAGCCTCCAGAGCAGGGTATATATATTTTAAGCAGCGGAATGATGGTGGAACATACGCCTTCCTACGCCATGGCCGCCAGCCTTTTGTCCCAGCAGCGAAACACGATCTGCTTTGTGGGCTATTGCGATCCGGATACGCCAGGAGGCAAGCTTCTCGAAACAGGACCGGGAGAGAATTTCGTTTTCGAAGCTTACGACTATCAGACGCCGGCGCGAGCCCAGATCGAACGCTTCGAGCTTAGCGGCCATGCCGATCGGGAAGAGCTACTTGAATTCGCGCTAAGCGCCAAGCCCAGGAATGTAGTCCTCACTCATGGAGATCCCGGGGCGCGAGCCTGGTTTCAAAAAGCGCTTAGCGGCGCCAACAAGGACTTGAATGTAGTGGATCCGCAACCACTCAAGGCCCTGCAGGTCTAACCGCTTAAAGACTAAAGCACTCTGTAGTTATAAGACAGATACCGTTTTGGGCTATTACTTATCCCGAAAGGCGTCTAGGAAAGCGTCACGGTCTTTTTCTTCGGGTTCTCTCACAACGTCGTCCTTAACCCAAGAACCCGAATACCGCAGATCGTTTTTCATTTCGTACGCTTCAAAATCGACCATGCGAAAGCCCTGCTCTTCATATTCGGAATTCTTTTCGTAAAACTCCGCAGCAAGCATGTTGAAAGCGAAATGAGCATCTTGGCTCTCTGTCAATTTAACCCATTCGGCGGCAAAGCGAATGCCTTCTTCCGTTTCATACCCTTCCATATCGATGATACGAAACCCGTTGTTCTTCAGCTTCTGTGCGATGCTCTGAAATTTGGTGAAGTCGAGACCGCGATAAAAACGGACCGGAGTCCCCTCGTCGTTTCGAACCCAAATCCCAGCATAAAGAAGAGCTCCGTTTGCCTCATAGGCTTCAAAATCAACCAATCGATAGCCTCTATCAGCCATCTCGCCATAACGGTTCGAGAAGAGCAGATCATTCATGCCGTAATAGAAAACGGTTGGAACCTGCCGTTTCGATTTTACCCAAACTCCTGCGAACTGCAGAGACGCGCCAATCCGATCGATTTCGATCTCAGTGATGGAAAATCCCTTCGTCGCGTTCTTCTCATGACTAGACTTGAACTCCGAAAGGTTCACGCCACTCGTAAAATTCCATTTCTCTCCCTTATCAGATTGAGCCCAAACAGCCGTGACCGCGTAAGAACGTCCAGATTTGTAGGACTCGTAGTCGACAAGACGGAGCTTCGATTCGCGACGTTTCTCCTCGAGTCCAGGAAGACGGTTGCGTTCAAGGCCAGCGTCGATCTCCCAAGGTCTCGACTCTCCGACATAATCGGAGGCGTTTAGCGCCGCGCAAAAGGCAAGCGACATCAAAATCAAACCAAGCTTGTTTATTAGCGATTTTCTCCCTGCATGCATCATCGGTAATGGTTTCAGTTTATCCGAGGCGAACCACCTCGACTGTATCTAAATCGACAACCGAAAAAGAATTTAAAGAAAGGATACTACTCACCCCTTGATGGCTGGGACTTAAGGATAATTAAAACACTTGGGATTTTTCCCCTAAGAAACCCGCCAATACAGTGCCTTAATCCAAAGCGGATGCTATTAGCCACGGGAAATGGGCTGCGATTCAGCTGATCGATAATCTCGACGCAAGTCAGCCGAGCAAGATTCCTGTCTAAATTTCGAAACGATAGCCCACGTCGCGAATCGTCTTTATGTGCCTAGGTTGAGAAGGCTCGGCTTCTATTTTGCCTCGCAGGGTCGTCACGCACCTATCCACACTTCGTTGGGTAACCATTATGCTACTACCCCAGACGTGATTCATGATGCTCGCTCGCGTCAGAGCCTTACCCGAATTGATAAGAAAATATTCCAGCAATCCATACTCTTTGCTAGTCAGTTTTATCTCTTCTCCATTCCTGAAGCAGCAACAAGACTGACGGTCTAGCGTGCAGTTTCCAAATTCGAACTGCTCCGTATCCGCTAGCTTGTGACGACGCAGAAACGCCTTGACCCGCGCGATCAGTTCGCGGATGCCAAAAGGTTTTGTAACGTAGTCGTCCGCTCCCATCTCCAAACCTCTAATGATATCGCTCTCCTGACCTTTAGCAGTCAGCATGATAATAGGCATATCATAGCCTTCTCTACGAATCGTTCGGCAAATCTCGTATCCGTTTATTTTAGGCAACATTATATCCAGAAGGATCAAGTCCGCTCCTCGATCCAAAGCGTAATCCAGGCCGGCCTCTCCATCGCTCGCCGCTTCGACCTCATAACCCTCGTCGATAAAATTGTCCTTCAACCCTCTCTGCAGAGCGGGATCGTCTTCGATGATCAGAATTCTATGCATTTGGAATAATCAGTCTAAACAGGCTTCCCTGCCCTTCTTCGCTTTCCAATTCCACTTGTCCTTTATGCTTGGATACAATAAAAGAAACGATACTAAGCCCAAGCCCAACGCCTCCCACATGGCCGGAAAGCTTTCGATTTCCTTGATAAAAGCGATTGAAAACCTTCTTTTGATCCTTCTTGGCGATGCCAATTCCATTATCCTTCACTTCGAAGGAAACGCTTCCATTTCCATTCCGAGCCCTCAGGGAAATTCGCTTTTCATCCCCACTATACTTGTAAGCGTTCTCCAGCAAGTTTCCTAAAGCCGTCTGCAGTGCCTCCGCGTCAGCCTTGACTGGCCCAATCCCCTCTTCCACGTCCACAGATAGATCCAATTCCTGATTCGCAAATCGATCTTGAAAGGTCGCAACCGTCTCTGAAACCAGGTCGTTCACCGAGGAAGGCTGAAGCATGAAGCTGTTCTTGTTTCTCTCCATTCGCGAAAAAGAGAGAAAATTCTCGATCAAACCGCCCAAACGCTTGTTCTCCTTTGATATAAGCTCCAAGTAATCCTTAGTTCGGTTCGGATCATCTTTCTTTTCGTCTAGAAGCGTGTCGACCAGCAATCGAATGGAAGCGACTGGCGTCTTGAGCTCATGAGAAACGGTGGCCACCAAATCATTCTTCAGCTGAGCCACGCTAGACTGTTTCCGTATCAACGCGATTACTACAATCATCAGGGATATGGAAATGGCAATGACAAGCAGACCGACCCAAACATAGAGGATTACATGCGAATCGACATCCTCGGGAAAGCTAGCCGAATCCGCGACAAGAGATACCTTCCAACCAATGAGAACGTCCTCCATATCTCTGGCTAGCAATTCCACGCCCTTTTCAACGGCCGCATCGTTCCGAAGAACAATTAATCGCGTTTTCCCCTCGTCAGTAGACATGCCGACTGAAAGGTGATCGTTTACTCCGGCCTGGAAAGCTTCATCGCTTATCAGCAAATCAAGCTTCTGACTCGAATCGACAGGCAAGAGATTAAAACGCTCTTCCGGCCTATTTGTAGTGTTTTCCCGATTACCATCTAGCCACTGTACCGCAATGGTCTCAGCGTGCAGGAGCTTGCCAGCTAGCGAATCCTCTTGATACGATAAATACTTTCTCAAGAAGAAACGCCTCTGAGATGAGGGAATTCGTATCGAATAATTCTTTACGATTCTGCCGAGAGCATCGACTTGCCTTGCAAGACCATTTTCTCCCGTGGCAGTCAGCTCGACTGCCATCATGGCCATCATAGGGATCGCATGCCGACCGTTTGGCAGAATGTATGCGCCATACTGCCTTTCATCATCCAGGATGGCGTTAATCCTTCGCAAAGACTCCGCAACTTCGCCAGCCTGAATGAGGGCCCGCACCTCACTCAAAGTCTCGCTTGCAGCCGCAGTTTCATTAATTGAATCCAAATTTTGAGTACTAGACACAAAATTAGGATAGAGAAGATTTCTATCCCGGTCTCTAACGATAACGCTTTCTGCAAATTCAGCTTCGACTAGCTTGAAAAAACTGATGGAAGGCGATGTGTCCAAGGTCAGGAATCGACTAGAGTCGGTCAAGTCCCTGACAAGGTTTTGGATGCGCTCGATTCCCAACGCAACCTGATTGGCTCTCGTTTCCTCGAGTAGGCTAATCACGGCAAGTCGTTCATTCCGAGCGGCTTTTTGCACAAGCCAAAGAACACACACCGTAGGCGCCAGCACCGCAGCCGTAAGCAAAGAAAGCGTTATCCAGATGTTTCTCTGACCAACTCCTTCCGAATACGAATTTCTCAGGAAACCCATTGCCTAATGATGCATGCGGAGCGACTTGAAGATCTTGTCGCATTCCCGCTCAAAAATATCAAAGTCCTCGGGCTTAGAACGTCCAGTGAAGATAAAAGCGCGTTCGCCATCATAAGCCACGCCTCTATAATATTTTCTTGGGTCTCCCCTCGAATCATGCTTGGCGGAAAAACTGCGAGCTGGAATCTCGCCTAGCATCAGTTCCTGCCAAGCGCCTTCGATCAACTGGCAATTATCGAGAGCCTTTAAATTCTGCTCTAGGGACTCCTGGGCCAGCTTTTCAACTTCCGTGGCCAGATTCCCGTCTAAGTTGTCGGCAGACCTCACAATCAAGTTGCACGAAACTTCCTTTTGCGGCCATCCAAAGCTGATCCGCTCGAGATTCGCCCTTCCTGGATTCGATCTTTTCACAAATGTCCAAGCCCCAGGATAGCGGATCGAATAGCCCAGTTCTTCATTATTGAAATGAGCCATACCGTTCTCATCCAGCAGCTGAGAACTTGAAAGCGAAGCAATCATTCCGCTCATCTCCATTTTAACGAATCGTCTTAATTTATCAGCGGAAATCCAATACTGTTGGATGGAGCCTAAAACATTCAGATCGATACGGTAGGTTTCGATCTCACCAAAAATCGTATCCAGTATTTCAAGTTCCTTGATTTCAGCGCTGATGTTCGCAACTACTCCTGACAGCGCGACAAAAACAGAGAATTCCGTTTTGAAGCCTACCTCGATTGGCAGCTGTCTAAGAAAATAGATAGCTTGCTCGTTATCCAATACCTTTCCCTCAAACGGATATGATCTATTCTCGCCATGTCCTTCGTAGAAAGCGACTATCTCCTGGTCACGATACTCGCTCGTTGCCTTGCCCAAAATTGCATGAGACATAACTCCTTCAATCGGCTTAAAGGAAAGTTGATCGAAAACCGCGGAAGCGTAAAAAACCGCGCCGTCAGTAACTTCGGAGTGGAAGGTCTCCCAAACCGGGTTCCCTTCATCATTTGAAGCGTTGATCACAAATGTGGATACGCCAACCAGATCGTTGTTCGATTTACGTATCTCGAAGGCAAGCCGCTCCCCATCCTTCCAAGGAACAATCGTTGGCTCGAATGCTCGAGGCAAACGCTTTAGGGCGGCTTCAGTCCAAACAGTTTGATCGGGAAAGCGATCGACAAGAGCCTCGAAAGTCTTCGTAGCCCGGTTTTCCAACCCTAACTCCAACAAGCAAACCGCGAGTCTAAACTGAGCTTCCGCCGCAAGCGAACGAGCGGCTTCATCGCTTTCAACAATTCGATTGAATAAAGCGATTGCTCCATCCAAATCTCCCTTGGCTTCCTGCAAATAGATCGCCTCTTCAAGCACGTCCCCCATAGAGACAACATCTGCATCAATCTGGGAATGCCCATTTTCAGCGAGAATAGCGTAGGCCAAAAAACAAATGGAAACGATTTGCGCGCTTCTTTTCAGACTAGTCATTTCTCACCTTTCTTTATCTGCAGCACGATCGTCATGCTTAAATCTAATGGAACTAAAGATATGCCGGTAAACGTCAACAGACTGATCGAAATCGACTTCCCGTTTGCGACATGAGAAGTGGAAAAGCATATCCTTTCGGGCCATCACTCCCCTCATAAAATTTACGCTTTCCCCATTTAAATCACCTTTCGCTATAAACAGACGCGCCGGATGGCCGTCGATTACCAGACTCTCGAACCCATCGCCAAGAAGCTCGAGATCAGGGAATTTTCTTCGATAGCTGGAAAGAATGAAATTCGCGATCTGATCGATAGCGACAAGAGGATCGGGGCTTAATTCCTCTTCGAAATTATGGGTATCCAAAGATCTTAGATACAGATAGCTTTCGTCAGGAGTATTCGGATCGAGAAAAAAAATCCGATCGACATCGTTCTTCTGCAAGACAAACGACTCCATTAGTCCCCAAGAATCTGGATACTCGATGGAATAGCCGTACTTCTCGTTGCGATGAGTCCTGTAATCTCCAAATTTTATCTTATCGAAGCGAACGATATCCCCTTCAATACCACCCATTGCTATTTTCAGAATTCGGCGGCGTTCGTCATTAGATATCCAATACAAAGCGTCGATTCCGCTATACTTCGACTTTATTTTCAGCGCTTCGAATTCACCTATTTCCGTATCCAAAGCTTCGGTTCCCAAAACTTCGAAAGGAACTCTATGCGCCTTTCCTTCAGTCGGACTGAAAACCGACAATTCAATCGTTCTTCCAGCCTCGAGAGAAATCTGCCTCACCATGAAAAGCGATTGCAGATAGTCATAGACGCGCCCTTCAATCGCAACGCTTTCATCAACTCCCTTCCGCATATCGACCGTGGCAATCTCGCCATCCTTGTACTGAGATTGAAATAAGCCACTCAAAGTTTGAAAAAAGCGAGAGCGATAGGGCCTTAACGTACTTTTCTCGACTTCCGTGATAGTATGCAGCCTTTGAGAAATATAGCCCTGGCCACTGAACTTCCAAAAGTCAGCTCCCTCGCGTTTAATCTCCTCGACCGTGTAAATCATTTGCCCAATGGGCACACCTGTTGGCAACCGCCATTTAAGTACGGTCCTTTCTCCGGGACTCCAAGGAATCAGCTCGGGCTCGAACTCCTCAGGCAGGTATTCGAGAGCCGCCTCGACCCATCTCTTCTGATCGGGATAGAGCTCAACTAGTTTCTCGAAGGCTTCGACAGCGGCCAGTTTCTCCCCCTTTTCCAAATAGCAAACAGCCAGACGGTATTGAGCCTCGGCAGCACGCCCACGACCCACTTCACTCCTCGCGAGAAGATTCTCGAAAATAGCCACCGCTCCATCCAGATCTCCTTTGGCCTCCTGTAGATAAATGCCCTCTTCCAGCAACTCGGCCAAAGCCACGCTTCGGACCTCGGCATCCTGAGCCCAAGATAGCCAAGGAAGCATTGCCCAGCAAAACGGCCTGAAAAGTCTAAACGCTGTCCTCATTAAGCTCACAAGCTACAAGAGCGATGTTACCCCTTTGTTACCTTTTGCGAAAGAGGAATCGTTTTGGGAGAATCCATCACGCAAAAAATCGCTTGAAGTTCTCAGCTACGATTTGGGAAAGCTCCTCATCAGTTCGCCCAACGAGATCCGCGACGAAAGAATAGATTTTCGTGATGTTAAGCGGATGGCTTATTGCCTGACCTGATTCGTCATGGATTTTTTCATACACGCATCTATCAGGGCCCAGCATATCGGGAGCATCCGTTTCAATCAGCAATCGATCAATGGGAATCCTCCGAAAGACTTCCCGCGCTTTTCCTTTTCGATCATGAGCAAAGTAACCGGAGATCGAAAAATAGGCCCCTAATTTCACAAACGATTCGATCATCTCTAGTGGACCGCCATAGGAGTGCAGCAGAAATCCACGCTTGGGCAGCGACTCCTTCTTGAGAAGGCCTTCTAAATTGCCCCAGGCTTTGAGACAATGAACAGACACAGGGCGATCATCTTCAGTCGCAAGTCGAAGTTGCCAAAGGAAGACTTCCTCCTGAACTTCTAAATCGTAATCCTGTATCCAACGATCCAGACCGATTTCTCCAATGCCAGCCTCAGGATTTTCTAGAAAGGAAACCAGAGCTTCTTTCCAGTTTTCACTCCTGTTCTTCACAAACCAGGGATGTAATCCAAACGACGGTTTAACTAAAGGGGATCTTCGAGCCAAGGTGGCGACTGAGGCCCAGTCCGCCTCCCGAGTCCCATTTACCACAACCTTCCCAATGGGATGCTTTTCGTAGCCAGCAATTACATCATCGAGGAAAGGGACAAGTCTCTCGTCCTGCAAATGGCAGTGGGCATCATAATATTCCACGCGCCACGTTTCTCACGAAACGGACTAGGAGTCACGTCGTAATTGGAAAGAGGCTGGTCTATCAGTCTTTCATTCGCCTGGAATCGGCCATCGCCTGAGCCTCCATGGACAGGGAAGCCGCTTTGAAAACATGATCCTGTGTCATGGCTTTCTCAGTACGATTCAGGATATCGAGAATCAGTTCTCCGAAAAAGGGAAAATGCTGTGGTCCTTCAAACGGAATCGTCTTTTCCTCGTCGTTAGTGACAAGATGGATGGAGGCTGGCGCATCGGATCTGCCAACATCAAGATACTTGCGCACTTCCAAGTACCCATTCGTTCCTATCACAAACAGGCGACCGTCGCCCCATGCTCGAGAAGCGTCCGGAGTGAACCAATCCATTCTGCAGTAGCAAGAAGCGCCCGTATCCATTATCAATGACGCTTCACCGAAATCCTCCAGACCTGGCCTATCAGGATTGGCGAAATTATCCACCCGAGCAAAACCGATTTCCGCATCTTGAGCGTTAGAGATGTAGAGCAATTGCTCAAACTGATGGCTTCCAATGTCCGTCAGGATCCCTCCATACTTCTCCTTATCGAAAAACCAGTCAGGTCGATTCGGTTTGCTTAGGCGGTGAGGAGCCATGACCAGCGCCTGAACGACTTCGCCAATCACTCCATCACGAACCATCTGGCAGGCCTCAAAGGTGGGGGCGTTGTGCAGTCGCTCGCTAAAATAAACCATGTACTTGCGATTGGTTTCAGCAGCGACCTTTCGAGCCTCCGCTAACTGATCCAGAGTAGTGAAAGGGCTTTTATCCGTAAAATAATCCTTTCCCGCCTTCATGACTGCAATACCGAGCTCTGCTCTCTCATTCGGAATAGCCGCTCCAGCCACGCAATGTATCGACGAATCCTCGAGAATTCGCTCCAAGCAGTCTACGATTTCCACCTCGGGATTCGCTTCTTTGAAGGCCAGGCTCCTTTTTTCGTCGGTATCAAAGACGCTTTTCAGGGTCCCGCCCGCTCGCTTCAAGGCGCCAACCATGCCATAGATATGGGCATGGTCTAACCGGGCGACGGAAAACACGAACTCGCCTGGCTTTACCACATGTTTTGCCGACCCTTTAGGATCGTAGGTCATTCCGTCAGAACTGCTCATAATGGTTTCAATAGAATAAAAGTCGTGAAGTCTCGAACAGGACACAGAGATCCATTCGTCTAGGGCAATCAAAAAGGGGTCGGAGTTTGAATCTTTTTAGCGATCCGCTCTTGAATCTTCTATGAGTCGTTTCGGAGAGAAACGGCTGATTGGTTAAGGGTCTTGTCACGCATTTCACTCAAGGGGGACTAGGCGCCTTTGCTTCTGGGCAAATGGATTCTCTACCCAGAACGATGAATGAGACCCCCTAACCTCTTAGATCCAGCAAATTAAAATGATGTAATATTTTTTTACATACGCCTATTTTTTTTCTTTTTTCATCGTTCCGCGCTAGCGCAGAGCGGAAAAAATGGAGTACTATTTAAATCAGGCCACATTCTATGTACATGGCCCATTCTATACCATTATACTTTCATATCCATAATTCAAAGACATCTAGACATCACCTTGAAATGACAAACGCGCAAATGGAACCAACAGCTATTATTATACCCGAGTTATGGAGAAAAAGAAACCGAGACTGGGATTGTCGTCCGGGCAAGGAACTCTGCTAACCTCAGAGCCTGGCGATAACAAGATAAGTCTAGGACAGACTATCGAGCAACTTTCTACTCTGCTGGACTCGGAGACCCAGCAGGAGTTCGACGTTAAACTGGCGTCCGCGAACTTGAAACAGTTTCATCGGACCAATGCCAGATATGTCGATGGCGAAAACCTGACCAATACGACTTGCTCTAAAGCAGTCAAAGGCTGGGCTCGCGAGCGTCTGCACGGTCTGAAAATACCGTATGAGATCCAAGCTCGACTAAAAGAGGAGGAGAACGAAGCTAATATGGATAAGCAGGCTTCGCTTCACTTGGTCCAGTTGGCGGAAGACTTTACCCTCATATCGAAATTCTGTCGCGATATCCAGGAAGTGCACATCAACATAGCGACCCACCCTTCAGGAGCTGCTTTTCATTTTGAAATGATAGGTCCATGTGGCGGCGACGCGATGCGGGTGATCGAGAACAAGGGGTACGACATTATCTTTTCTAAATTCTCAAAGTACAATAGTCTCAAACTCCGGGTAAATATTTCCGAAGAGTATGCGGAAATGCAGGTGATTGTTCTTAAGTCAGAAGCGCGACTTGGCTTCAGTCCGGTTGATTGATGCTACAGATGGTAGAGGCCGGTCCGTTTTCGGACGCGATCGGCCTTATACCTTCGAAACGAAAAGATAGTTTCGTATTTATAAAATAAATACAATAGTGAGTTGGATAGAGCCTCTCCCGAACTCGAACTTGATTGAGAGAATCCTACAAGCCTTTGTGCTCCTTGATGAGAGCCGACTTTGGCATCTGGGAGCGCATTACTTCCCGCCAGATCGCATGCATCACCCAAAGGCCGAACATGCAAGGAAGTATGGAAATGAAAGCGCTGGTGAACAGGCTCGGGCGAATAGCTTCGAGCGTAGTGGGAATGATCATCAAGCCAGCGAAACGCAAACACCAGGATCGTTTTGCCGCCAAACGTTCCGGAGAGCCAGGAATATTGACCAATTTGAGATCCGGCTTAAAGCGACCCCGAACGTGGCCGAAATAGATGGCGTAAATGTAGGCATAAAAGACCCATAGGGAGCCCCAGAGCCAATTGCCAGCCATCGTACCTGCTTCGGTTTCCATTTTCGTAGTTCGAATTTACAGTAGGGGTGATTAGAAGAATTCGCGTCGTCAACGCTAGTTCTATTTAATCGTCCGTATCCGTTTGAACCTAAGAAAGCTTATGTTGTTCCACCAAAGAAAATGATGGAACCGGCGGATTCAACCTAGGTCGCCCTCGTGTTGACTCGGATAAACCAGCCATGGGAGATCGGCGAATTGACTGGAAATAACGAAAAGGGAGGTCCAACGTCCGTCTATTATGTCATCCAATCAGGACGAAATTTTGGATATTTTTAAAAGGACAGGAGCTCTCCTACAGGGCCATTTCATTTTGCGGTCGGGCTTGCGTAGCGAATACTTTTTTCAATGCGCCCAGGTTTGCCAATACATGCGGGAGGTAACGCGATTGATCGAGTTACTGAAGCCCCAGCTTGAGGGTTTGGAATTCTCGACTGTCATCGCACCCGCCATGGGTGGTCTAGTCGTCGGGCAAGAAGCGGCTCGCCAATTGAATGCCCGCTACATTTTCGCGGAAAAGGAAAACGATAAGCTCGTATTGCGTCGCGGATTCACCATCGACCCGGGCGAAAAAGTGCTCGTGGTTGAAGATGTCATTACGCGAGGAGGTCGCGTAAAAGAGACGCTGGATATCGTTGAATCGAAAGGGGGCGTGGTAGCCGGCATCGCAGTCCTGGTTGACAGGAGCCAAGGCCAAGCGACCTTCACAGCCCCGCTCTTTTCGTTGCTCGAGTTGGGATTTCCCACTTACGATCCAGACGCCCTACCCGATCATCTGAAAGACATTCCAGCAATCAAGCCTGGAAGCTGAAGGTCGCTTAGTGACTAGACACTCATCCACTTACCGCCAGCTCGATAGGACTCGATAGCGGCGTCAGTAAATTTCATATACGACAAACCGTCTTCAAAACTGGTAAGCGTAACAGGTTTCCCATGACGAATACTGTCAATGAAATCCGCTTCGACGTTCCAATCAGCCTGCTTATCAGCGGCTATCTCGAGCTCTTGCTCAGGACCTCCTCGGGAAGAATGATAAAGTTTCCTTTGGTCGAGATCCAAGTGTAAAGAACCTTCGCTGCCGTTGATTAGATATCCATCCCAGTTGGAGCCATGGGTCACTCCGCTCATATAAGCTAGAAATCTTAATCCATCGGCGTATTCCGCTAGGCAATGAATCGTATCCGGAATCCTGACTTCCACTTCCCCACCCTTTTCAGAATCCATCCGACTGGAAGTAAAGACAGCGCCACTGGCTAACACACGCGAAGGGTCGCGACGCAGCCAACGCTGCACGACTTCGTAGTAAATGCCGAGCATGATAGTATTGTTTCCGCTGTATTCAATATTCTGGCGCCAGCTAAGCGGAGCTCTTGAGTCGGCATTTCCAGGCAACGTTTTATTGAATACGATCTCGCGTAGTTCACCAAGTGTTCCGGCGCTAAGAATGTCCTTAATTGTCTGATCCCAGTAGAGCGTGAAGGGCGAAGGCACGATCTGAGCAACGAGATCGGGTCGTTGAACCGAGGCTTCAAGCATTTCCCTAGCTTGACTGGCATCCATCGCCATCCGCGCTTCGGTCAGCACATGTTTCCCCGCCTTCAAGGCAGCAATGGTGATCGGCGAGTGCAGATAGGGCCATGTTCCGATACAAATAGCATCGAGTTCAGGATCGCTCACGACCTCCTGCCAATTTTGAGCGATTCGCGAGATGTTGAATTCATCAGCCACTCGCTGAGAAGACTCCTGGCTGCGATTGCAAACCACGTCGACGCAGACGCCGTCGATGGCTTGGAACCCAGGAATATGTTTCAACTTGGTATTGGCCCCCGCGCCCACAACCCCAATCCTGATTTTCGATCCATTACTCATATAGGGAAATCAGTAGCGAAGGCAGTTGAAGATGGAAAGGAATCATTTGCCAAGACTCGAAGTCTATACAAAATATGGTCATGCGGAAAGGACTCCTAAACTGGGTTGTCGCTCTAATGCTATCAGCTGGTCTGGCAGCAGAGCCCATCGAACGATCGACGGCTATCGAGATTCACACGATCGCGAAACGCATGGTGAACGCGATTATGCAAGGGAACTACACCGTAAGCGTCGATGCCATGCATCCAACGCTTATTGAACGAGGAGGCGGTCGCGATGCCGTACTGCAAACCACCTTGAACGCTATGGATCAGCTGGCAACGCAAGGATACACCATAAAAAGCTACACCGTGGAACAGCCTACGCAAGCGCATGCAGCCAAGTCGGAACTCGTTGTGTTTCTTAAAACAAAGCTGCTAATCGATGGCTTCGACAGACAAATAAAATCGGATGGCTACTTGGTGGCTTCAAAACCTTACAGCAGTGGAAGATGGTACCTCTTCGATGGATCGGTAATCAGAGACCTGAACGACTTGCAGACGATCTACGAGGGATTGTCAGATCGCATCACGCTTCCAGAGGTAACGAATCAGACTGTCTCTAAAAACTAGATACGTCTTCGGAGAATCATCTTCCATCGTATAAATGAAAACGCCTGGCAAACCAGGCGCTTTCAAGACCGGGATCATTTAAAGCACTTCAGAGTCTTGGCATGCTTGCGAATAGAGAAGTACCCCTTTTCTTCGATTTCGTCTTGGACTAGCCGCTCGAAATCTTCCCAGAAGTTGGGAGGAAGATCGAGCGTTTGCACTCGCTCTAAGGATCGAGTATAGTCAAGAAGGATATCGAGGTCATCTACTTTCATCATACAGTCATAATCTTCGACAACGACATTCGAGAAAATCGACTTAGCCTCTTCAACGACTTCGTCAGCAACGCTCAGCGAAGCAAAATAGTCTTCCATACCGAGCTTCGGATAAACACGATCCGCTACTTGGGCAATCCTCCCCATATTCCGTTTTTCAATACAGGCGATAACGGCATAGCCTCCAGACTTTAGCGTTCGGTGAAGATCTCGAACCGCAGATTGGACGTTCTCCACCAGATGCATAACGTATTGGCAACTAACTACGTCGAATGACTCATCCGCGAATTCCAAGGAGCCAAGGCATCCCTTCACAGTATCGTAATTCAAAGAAGTATCCTTAAGATTATTGTTCGCTATTTCCAAGAGACCAGGACTCGTATCCAATAATGTAAGGCTGACATTTGGAGGAATATCAGCCCAAACCGAGCCCCAAAACCGACCATTGCCACAGCCTGCGTCCAATACTTTGTATCCATTTTTCAAATCAAGATAATTCCAGAGAATATGCCACATGTTAAATTCTGGTGGCGTGAATCGACTATGAATCTCGATACGAGGATTGAGGTTCGAATCGTCGTGGTACTGGACTTTTCGCAAGTACTCTGGATTCAGTTTATCAGTACGATTCCTCTGCTCGGCTTGAAGCTCGACGTACTCCTTCAGCTCAGCCCAGGTCTTGAAACCGTACTCGCGAGCAATCACTAGCTGGGCATCCTGACGACAGGAACCCGAATCGACGATCTCCTGCTGACTGACGAGCGAGTACTTCGGTAAACGATTCTTAAACCGTTTGGCTGCTTGACGATCCCCTTGTTGAAGCTCTTGAAGAAGATCCCGAGCCTGGATTTTCAGATGCCGCAAATTCGCTTTCGCAGGCAGCTTTTTTACTGATTCTAGCATTGAATGCCTTCCTTTCCATGATGCGCCCGACGTCCGCAATTCCAAGGGCTAGGATTAGAAGGTTTAGGTATTGGCGAAAGGCGGATTCGATCCTTCCCGCGGACTCAGTGGCTCCCTTTCTGAACCAAGAAAATAACCGTCGCGAAACCCTTGGGAGTCAAGACTTGAAGATTCACGAAAACGATAAACCACCTAAGCGCTCAAAAAAGAACAGATCGACGAATTCGACGTAAAAGGCTGGCTAGCGGGACGATTCCAGCCGATATCGCTGGACAATCCTCCTCTCGATGGATTCATAACAAGCTGCCTTGGAGATTTTCTTAATCTCAACCAGCTAGCCAGTCCGGCTAGGCACTTCCTCACCACACTATATCCCTTGCTGTCTGCCTCACAGAGAAAGTCATGCGACTGACTCACAACCAAGAGTATTGCTCACTGCTTTGCGTTGCTGGGCTGATGAGAGTTCTACCTCGACCCTTAGCCTTGCTAGGCGGAGCGGCCATCGGCCAACTCGGCTGGTCCCTTCGCATTCGTCGACAGGTCGTCATCGACAATCTCAGACAAGCCCTTCCCCGAACGCCAGACAGTCAATTACGACGGATAGGCGCCAAGTCGGCTCGAAATTTTGGGAGAACCATGGTCGAGTTTATTCGGTTTAGCGGAAGAGACCGTCAAAAACTGGACGAGATAGTAGCTCTGAGTGGGGTAAGCGCTCTTCGTGAAGCGCTGGGTCAAAAAAGAGGCGCGCTCATCCTCACCGGACACCTAGGAGCTTGGGCCCTCTACTTTACGGCGCTAGCGGCAGAGAAAATCCCCATCGCCCTCTTGGTAGGGAAACAGCACAACCCGAAAGTCGATAAGTTCATCCATTCAATCCCAGGTGACCAAGTTACCCTTATTCCCAAAGGGAAAAGCGCCATTCGGAAAATCATGCAAAATCTTCAGGAGGGTTGTTGCGTTGTGATGGTTGCCGATCAGCATGCAGGTCGAACCGGCATCATGGCTCCCTTTCTTGGTAAAGACACACCGACGCTTGCTCTTCCAGGGTCATTCGTAGCTAAACACAATCCACCTGTTTTTCTGATGAAAGGCCATCGTGTGGAGAAGGGACGTCATAAAGTGACGGTCAGTCCTATCGACATTCCCGAATGCCCATGTCGCGACTCGCTAAAGTCGGAAGTCACCCGATGCTACAACGAAGCCATCGGGAAAGCCGTTCTAGACCATCCTGAACAATATTTCTGGTATCATCGACGTTGGCGCGACTCAGACCACGAGCTAGCATCGTAGGATATTGTTGGATACTTGTGGCTATTGAGCCGAATGAAAAGCCTTTCAGGTTGCAGACCTGCCAATTAACGGCCAGCTTCTACGGTTTTGGGCAATGAGTCATTCACAGCCATCAAGCCGAACTTCCGCGAATGATTCAAACGGTACTCTAAGAAGCTTCGCTGTCGAATTTATCTGGTTTGGAATTAAGCAAGCTCAGGCCTGCATTTTTGGCGCGCTGCTTCTCTTTGGGATAATCGTTACGAGATTATGGTATCCAGATATTGGAATCAATCGATACGATTTTCTTTTCATCTACGCTGTCATCATCCAAGTAGGGCTTATCCTGTTCAAGCTTGAGAGCATACGGGAATGCGGTGTCGTAATCGTCTTTCATATTCTGGCAACCGCGATGGAGCTCTTCAAAACTTCGGATTCCATAAACTCGTGGTCATATCCAGAGGAAGCGGTAATCAAGTTCGGGAATGTACCGCTCTTCGCAGGATTCATGTACAGCGCAGTGGGTAGCTATCTGGCCCGCGTATGGAGAATATTCCATTTTCGCTTCGACCACTTCCCTCCTCTATGGATCGCAGCAGGCCTTGCGATCCTTTCGTATGTCAACTTCTTTACCCATCACTTCGTCCTGGATATTCGCATGGCCCTTCTGGTCGCCATCGGAATCTTCTACCTCCGGACCAACGTGTATTACAAGCCGTACGTCAAAAACCGCCGAATGAATCTATTGCTTGGATACGCTTTAGTAGCGTTCTTCATTTGGATAGCCGAAAACCTAGGAACTGTGGCCAGAGCATGGGTCTATCCGAACCAGAAAGATGGGTGGACCTTCGTCGGATTCGATAAAATCACTTCCTGGTTTCTGCTTATGCAGCTAAGCTTCGTATTAATATACTCCCTACGAATGCTAGAACGAAGGTTGAAAGAGTCTGGCAGACTCAAATAAAATTCAATCTAGAAAAGAAATCTACTCGATCACGGCAGGTCCGCCATCGATAACCGCAGGACCTCCATCTAGATTGTCTTCAGACTCGACGGTAGAAGATTGCGTTCCGGAAAGATCGTTTTCCCATAATGAAAGATTGGCTGTAGTGATCCTGTCCTTGTGAAGTTTGATCACCTTGCGATCATAGGTGAACAATCCATTCATCTCGTTTTCCAGATCAGTCAACTGCGTGTAGACGGCAGCCGAAAGAGCGAGTCGCTTCTTGAAGTCGAGAAGCTCCTCAACGAAAGCAAGATATTCTTTCGTAGCAGCATCCTTACCTTTGTAGTTGTAGTGCACCCAAGGCCCATCCTCGTCCCAGAGATGACCCTCGATCAAGTATCCAATAGCCCCATACTCGCCATTGACGGCAGCTCTTTTTTCCGTAACATAAGGAGCTGTCGGCGGCCGATAGTGATGATTGTCTTTTATGTGCCCGACTTCGTAGTCAAGATTCGGTCGACCAGCATCAATCCCACTATTGCCCGTTACAAGTCGTGTCGGATCAAGATCCATAACCATATTTGTAAGACGAGGCACATCATAGGCTCCCCAATGCTCATTGAAAACGATCCAATTGACGATCGACGGATGATTCCAGTGAGTCTTGACGAGTTGCTGCAGCTCCCACTCGAATTGCGTCTTCTCTTTCTCGGTCCGCTTTTTAAAAGTGCTCGGCATGTCCTGATAGACCAGTAGTCCCAATTTATCGCACCAATAGAACCACCGCTCAGGCTCGACCTTGATATGCTTGCGAACCATGTTGAAGCCCCAGGCTTTCATCTGCTCGATTTCCCAACGCAAAGCCTCATCGGTCGGAGCAGTATAGAGACCATCTGGCCAGTATCCCTGGTCAAGAGGACCCATGTGGAAAATAAACGTGTCGTTTAGCTCTATTTTCTTAAAGGGTCCGAGCTTTCCTTGATAGTGGTCGGCAATGGAAATCTTTCGCATACCGAAATAGCTTTTCACGCTATCGACTTCCTGTCCTTCTATTTTCAATACGATTTCGAGGTCGTAGAGAAACGGATCCTCGGTCCACCAGAGTCTGGCGTTGGGAACATTCGCTTCCGCAATCAATTCAAGATCCTCGGCATCGTTTTCGAAACGGGAGATTTCCTCGTCTTGCGAAGAGACGATGATCTCGACGGTTTGCCCTTCAACCCGCTTGTTTGGATCGAGGGTAACCTTTACCGTACTATGGTCGATGTCAGTAACCGTCCTAAAACTATCAATACGAACCGAAGGTACTGGTTCGAGCCATACTGTTTGCCAGATTCCCGAGACAGGGCTGTAGGTGTAGCGACTCGGATTAGAAAATTTCGAAGCGTTCTGCTTCCCAACGGCAATCCCCTCGCTGTCGGTTGGATCGTAAACGGCAACCGCGATTTCCTGGTCTCCCGATTTCTCGAGAAACGGAGTGATATCGAAATGGAAAGCGTCGAACCCTCCACTATGGTCGCCTACGAACTGGCCATTGACAAATATCCTGGCCTCCCAATCGACTGCTCCGAAATGTAGAAGAACGTCCTGGTTTTTCCATGACGCAGGTAGCCTAAAGGTTCGAAAATACCAAGCCCGCTTGGAGTCCAGTTCCTTGCGCAGACCGGAAAGCGCGGATTCCCAGGCGAAAGGAACCAGAATTCGTTCTGGAAGATCTCCGGCTTCGGGCAGAGCGTCGCCAAGCTGCATTTCTCCAAATTCCCAAAGGCCATTGAGATTCATCCATTCGGAACGAACCATGGAGGGACGAGGATAGTCTGGCAAGGGAACGCTTGGATCGACATCGTCAGCCCAAGGAGTCATAAGCGGAGCCTCAGCGGGCTTCCAGTTTTCGGCATTCATAAGGCAGGTAAAAAGAAAGTAGGCTAGAACAATCGTCCTGTTTCGGCGAATACAAGCAATCATTTCAGAAGCTTTATCGATAGGAGTGACAATCACAAGCCACTATCGGCTGAAATGCAATCACGCGACTGTATTCCTTGGGGAAGGAAATCGCTGGGCTGACCGCTTGGCGAGAACCCTAGGCGTAGTGGATTTTCGAAACGTTGCAGAAGTTCTGCGGAGCCCAAGGACCATTGTAGGTGAAGTGGAAATCGGGAGCAAAACGTTCGCCTGCCTCGTAGATCGATCGTTCGAACACCTTCAGACGTTCTCGATTCACCAGGCAGTTGAAAGTGCCAACTTCCATTTCGCCAACTGGAACCCTGCTCTTATTGAATTCCGCGCACCAAGGAGATATGATTTCCTCGACCTTTGAGGCGTAGACCTCCTTTTCCTTTTTCAAAACGGCTTGAAACTTTTCGCATTTGAGAGCCCGATTCCCAAGATAGTAGACCAGTCTTCCATTCAGCACTTTGGCTTTCTCCTCCCTCAAGTAGGGATACTTGGCCACCATATGCTCGAACAAGTCGTCGACATCGTATTTCATCACGATCTCCATCTCCACCTTGCGATAAACACGATGAAGCTCGCTAAGCAGATGATCCCGGTTCCTCTGCAGAACAGTTTCCACCGCACTGAGATCCTTTAGGGTCAGACCAAATTGAAGAGGAACGATGCTCGATTCGTCCATCAAATGACGCAATATCTGCTGGTGGGCGAAAATATCCTTCCCGCGAACCAAGAGCTTGTCGTGGTCATAGCTACTGACAATGGCCGAGATCTCGCCGTAGGAAACGAGAAACAGACTTCGATTGTCTACGCCACGCAGCTCCTCGAAATCGTGAGGCGCGTCGGAAAGGGTGTAGCCATAAAGATAGATGCTCATGGGATGAATAGCCGTGCACTGGAGCAGCAACGCCCCGATTTGTTAAAAAAATGCGAACATCTATTAAAAAAAGAGTCAATTAGAGATTCGGCAGTCCATCCAAAACAGGGAATACATTAACCAGACCTAGGGTATCTAAGACATTGGCGAATGACACCAGCGCCTAAGGAGGCCATCGAAAAATCCAAGCTTCGCGCAAATGACGAACTGCTGGCTAAAGCCAGTATCCTAAGACATGTGGCGCGAAAATCGCCTGCGATAGGCCAGCGGACTGTGTCCCGTCATTCGACGAAAAGCCCGGTAAAAGCTGTTGGCGCTAGAGAACCCGCAAGCCAAGGAGACCTCTTCTATGCTGAGGGTGGTCGAAGCGAGAATCGTCTGAGCTCGAGAAATACGCAATTGTCGTAATCGAGAACCAGGACTGCGTCCAAAGCGAGCCCGATAAAGACGAGTCAAGTGCTCACGGCTGATGCCTAGTTCGCCGGCAAGCGACTTGATGCTAATGGGACGGAAATTGAGATTCTCGATCTGCGAGTGGCAGTAGGCGACGGGATCATTGTCCATTCTCAGATTTCCCTGCTCGCGGTAAGCGGCCAAGAGCAGCCTGTAAACATGCTCGGATGCCTCAACCGCATCGCGAAAGGAGCGCTCCTTAAACATTTTCATGATGACCGCAAATTGAGCCGAAGCTTCACCGGCAGGATCCAGATTTATAATCGCTCCATACTCTTTGATAAGCTGTCCGCAGATCGCATCAGCTATGTCTCCCCTCATGGAGATGAACTCCATCTCGTAAACTTCCTTGTCCCCCTCAGTGTAGCCGTAGATCGATCCATCATCATGGCGAAACAGCATGGCCTGTCCTGGATAAACAAAACTGCGAATGCCTGACGTGTTAACGTGAAAAGCCCGACCTTTCAAAGTACGCTGGATCACCCAAAGATCCTCAGGATCACGATTTGCATTCTTCCAAATATAGGAAGGCGAGCGATAGCTCTCACGATTAACGACAAAAATGCTGAATAGAGGATTCATGGATAAACTGTCAGGAAAGAGGCGCTACATCACAAAAAGCACGCTGAATATCGCATTTTTCAACTTTGGTTTTATTTAAAAGACAAGCGATATTTCTTCCATGCGTCCCAAAATCGCCTTTATCGGAGCAGGCTCTGTCGTCTTCGCCAAAAAACTTATCTCGGACATCCTTCAATTTCCCGAGCTCAGTGACTGTTGTATCAGCTTGATGGATATCGATCCGGCAAGACTTAAGGTTGCCGAGATCATGACGCGGAAAATAATTTCGAAACTGGGAGTAAAGGCTGTCTGCGAAGCTACTACAGATCGGCGAGAAGCCATTCGAGGGGCGAAATACGTGATCTGCGCTATTCAAGTCGGTGGCTACAAGCCCGCCACGGTAATCGATTTCGAAATACCCAAAAAATATGGGTTACAGCAAACAATAGCCGATACACTCGGTGTTGGCGGCGTGTTTCGTGGCCTAAGAACGATCCCAAAGATCCTGGAAATTGCCCAGGACATAAAGGAAGTCGGCGAACCGGAGTGCCTGTTTATCAACTACACCAATCCGATGGCGATGCTTTGCATGGCAGTCGACCATGCAGTAGGCGTTCCCATGGTAGGATTGTGTCACAGCGTGCAGGGAACGAGCAGTATGCTGGCCAATTTTGCTGGTCTGAAATACGAGGATGTGACTTTCAAGGTAGCGGGCATCAACCATCAAGCTTTCTTTCTTGAATTCAAATACCGCGGGAGGGACGCCTACCCTATTTTATTTAAACTACTCGACGACCCGAATTTCACGCAGGAAAAAGTCCGATTCGAAATGATGCGCCGACTTGGGTATTTCGTTACGGAATCATCGGAACACCAAAGCGAATACGTGCCTTATTTTATCCAGCACGGCGAGGAAATGATCAGCAAATACGACATTCCCATCGATGAATACCTTCGCCGCTGCGAGGCCACCCTTTCGACTTGGGAAAAAACGGAAGCGGATTTACTAGGATCGGATGGCGATATCGTCGTCCAGTCACAATCTCATGAATACGGTTCCTACATTATCCATTCGATGGAGACAAATCAGAACAGAGTCATTTACGGCAACGTGCCCAACACCGACTTGATCTCGAATCTTCCTCATCGCTGCTGCGTTGAGCTTCCAGTTCTGGTCGACGGAAACGGTCTTCAACCTACGCGTATTGGAGAGTTGCCGCCTCAACTCGCCGCTATTTGCCGCACCAACGTAAACGTGCAGGAGCTCACCGTAGAAGCGGCTCTATCCCTAAAGCGAGAGCATGTTTATCATGCCGTAATGACCGACCCCCATACTGCGGCAACCTTGACTCTAGATAAGATTTGGGAGATGTGCGACGAGCTTATCGAAGCGCACCAAAAATTAGGATACCTGCCGGATTACTCTCCCGTGAAAAAAGGAACGGGAAGGCCTTTAAGCCAAGTAGGTAACAAAGTCTTCGCGAGCGTCGTACAGCCTGATCTGGAAGATGATACGCGCTACGAGCTGTTAATCGACAATCAGTCTGACACGCCATTCGGGAGTCAAATTGAAATGGAACTGCTTGAAACGACGGAAGATCTAGAGAAGCTTGAACCGATCCAGGCAGTCGTTGAAGCGCAAAAGCAGGTTTCGCAGGCCTTCAGTCTACCTGAAATGCTGAAGAGCAAAGAGTTCACCTTGTTTCCAATATCAGAGGATAAGCGACTCGTTGGTCAGCCATTCGAACGCATAAAGCAAGGTGTCATTAAAATTCCAATACTAAATGGAAATGCTCCTTTAGAAGACGCTGATCTCAACCAGCATGGCATTCCGATCGAACTGCGTGGACATGGCGAGGAACTTGCTACAGGACACATGGCTATTGCCGCAGACCAACTCTATGTGAGCCTCCAAGTCCACGACACCAAAATCTCGCACAACAGGCACCAGCCCTGGGAGGCGTCTTGCCTGGATTTTCGTGTGGGAAAGAGTGGCATGGGAAGCGGAGTCAGCCGTTTATTCCTAATACCTCAGAATGGAAGTCAAACGCTGCTAGACAAATTAAGAAACCCCGCCCCTCAGCACAAATTCGAAACAAACGTAACCGGAAATGGCTACAGCGCTCGCGGCTCCATCGATTTATCGAGTCTAAATATCGATCCGAAACGTGAAAGCTTTCTCCTCAGCTTGAATGTTAGCGTCGGAGCCCTAGGCACGGCTCACGGAGCGTGTCGTTCGGAATGGAAACCTGAAAGCGGACTAAACCAAGGATTCGCCATCTGCAGAGCTGTAGAGTAGTCCGACGTTAAAGACTGAATACATCTACTTAGCAAAAGCGGCCTCTATGCGCTTAAACTCGTTTTCCGTCAAAGCAATCATCGAGCCATGTCGAGCATTTGCGGGAACGCTATACCGCCGATTCCACAAATTGTACCAAGGTCCCGCCAAAGTCTCTGCTGAAGAGACTTCGTAGCCAACACCTGTGTAGTGCTCGTAAAATAGATAGTATCCTTTCCCATCTTTTCGGGGGATGAGAGTAGGAGCTTCGCGATAGCTGGGCGAAATCCGATTGTAAAGATCCGCCCATGGACCATCGATGCTTGGAGCGCGCGTCATCAGTATCGATTTCCCAGTGGGATGGAGCGGAGAAGGAACCCTCTCGTCCTTGACGAACGCATACAGCATCTCTCCTTCCCGGCGAATGATAACGTCCAGCGTTGGACGATTCCAGGTAAAGAGTCGCTTGGGATCGCTGAACTTTTTCAAATCCTTGGAAGTAACGTAGAAAGTCCGCTGATGAGCCCAATACTGCTCGCGGTTCTCCTGAGTCCGACGCTTGTTTGAAGTGTGCCAGGAAAGATAATACGTCTTAATGAGTTCGTCGAAATAAAGTTTTGGCGCCCCTCGATTATTGAGAGCGCCCTTCATAATTGGCGAAACGTCTGGAGCCAGTTGCTTGAACAGTTCCCAGCTAATCAGGTCGTTGGACACCCAGATCGTTATTTCCTGGCCGTGGGAACCGTCTTCATAGGCATCGTTTCCCACAAGATAGTAACGTCCGTCATGCCCAATTACAATGTCAGCATGACCCCAATATTCATCTCCCTTTACCGCTTTGCCCCCGTTCAACTCCTTCCAGTTCAGTCCATCCTCGCTCAACGCATAGAAAAGCCTTCCATAGCGTTCCTTCGTCATATGGGCAAAAAGGTATCCGTAAACAGCATCTTCGTCTTGGCCGGCTAGAGCGTCGGCGAATTCCATGATGCTGATAACAAAGGCTAAGAGAAGGAAAGTAAGCTTATTCATTGATCCTTAGAAGCTCCAATAAAGCAATTCCGTTAAAGGTGAGTCGTGAAAATCAGCACAATTTCGGCAATCTAATCAACATTTTAAGCAATCAATCAGGGAAGAGCATTCTCTTCGTCTCCCAGAGCTATCATAGCCTGATTCACAGCCCTCACTTTTTCTTCGTCGACTTTGACGACTTTTCGGTCATAGGTAATCAGGCCATTCATTTCCGTTTCCGTATCCACGATTTGGGTATATACAATAGCGCTAAGTCGAATCGGAATATGGGGATCGAACTTGGCCTGCATTTCCGTGTAGAGCCTGGTTAGTTCATCCAGCTTTTCGGGTTCGCGGTTGAGACTGAAGCCTCCCCACATATGCCCTGGCACACGCGTCTCGATCCCGCCGTATTCTCCCACCGCAGACAATCGAAATGCGTTCGGCGTCTTGTTGGGATCAGGAACCTGTCGAGCGGCTTCCCAACCATAAGTATGATGATCCCTGCTATCGCCGGAACCTGTATCCAGAAATCCGCCTTTGTCTTCTCCACCGCTTTGCGTGCTCGTAAGACGGAAGGGATCGATTCGCCTGACCATATCGGTGAGTCTATCTCGATCATAGATTCCCCAGCCCTCATTAAAAATGACCCATTGAATAATCGAAGGAAAATGGAATCGCTCTTTCACCATTTCCCTCAGTTCCAATTCGAACTGCTCATTACCGCCGAGCGGTTGGGAAGAAAGCGCATCCAATTCATCAAGACTCATGCCTCGGCCTAATGTTGAAGGATCCTCGGGATTCACATCTCCCCGATGAGGCATATCCTGCCAGACGAGTATCCCTAGCCTGTCAGCCCAATAATACCAGCGGGCGGGTTCGACCTTCACATGCTTGCGCAGCAAGTTGAAGCCGAGATCCTTCGCCTTTTGAATGTCATACCGATAAGCGGCATCCGTAGGAGCCGTGTAGTATCCATCAGGCCAATACCCTTGATCAAGCAGTCCGTGCTGGAAAACGAATCGGCCATTTAAAAGAGGTCGAACTTCGCCATCCAAGTAGCTCAGCTTGATGCTCCGCATGCCTAGATAGCTTTCAACTTCATCAACCACTTTACCATTACGCCTGAGTTTAACCCTCACATCATAGAGGTAGGGGTCGTCTGGAGTCCAGAGGCGGGGATTTTCTAAAAGCAGACGCGCTTCCCTTCCCGTATTGCCGTACGCCCGAGCAATCTCCTTTCCATCGGCTGAAATGATGGCCTCAAACATGGCTCCGGCTCCAGCGCCAGCTTCAACGATCAAACCTACTGAACTAGAGTCGACATCAGGAACAATACGTAGGTTTTCGATAAATACATCGTTAGTTGGCTCCAGCCAGACCGTCTGCCAGATTCCTGAAGAGGCCATGTAGGTGTAGCGATTCGGAGTCCGCGACTGCTTTCCCTTGGCTTGGGTTCTACTCGTCTCGTCTGAAGCCAGAACAATAAGTTCGTTGCCCGAATCCTTAAGATGATCGGTGACATCAAAACTGAATCCGTCATGACCGCCGCGATGCAAGCCAAGAGCCTTTCCATTGAGATAGACGATCGCCTCCCAGTCTACCGCTCCGAAATGAAGGTGGACCCGCTGTTCGTCCCAGTCGGAAGGGAAATCGAAAAGTCGACGATACCACATTCGTGTATCCAAACGTTGAATTCCAGAAAGCGGAGACTCCACTGGATAGGGAACCAGAATTCGCTCGGGCAAATCGGTACCAAAGGGGGGCTCGTCTCCCTCTTGGGCCTGAGCGTATTGCCAGACTCCGTTCAGATTCATCCACTTCTCTCGCGCCAGCTGAGGTCGAGGATATTCCGGCAAAGCGTTCTCAGGACCCACCAGATCACTCCAAGGCGTTTTCAAACGAAAGTCTCCGGGAGACCATTCGCCATCTTTAGTGGAAGCGGGGATGGACGTACTCACACCCATAAATACAATACAAAGGATAAACGCACGCATTTGAGGATCACGTTGAGGATTACCATTTCCCTCGGCGGGCAGGATCCTCCTCAATATAGGGAGGCCTGTCATAAATTGTCTCTCCAGGATGGATACGATCATCGTCCCCAGCTTCCATGACGCCGAGCAAGCGGTTCTTTAGAGAGGCTTTAATATCGGCGTACTCGGAATGGCCGGCAATGTTCTTCATCTGCAAAGGATCGTTGCGCAGATCGTAAAGCTCCTCGACTGGTCGGCGGTCGAAGGCTTGCTTAAAGAGAGGCCAAACTTCCGGGTCATCGTAATTGGAAATCATAAACTGCTTGGTTGGACCGCCATCCATCTGCGAACTAATGCTGGGGACTTCCGATGGAGGAGCGCCATCTGCAATATCAGGCCGGTTTTCCAAACGGTAGTTGATTACATAGAGATAGTCTTTGGTCCGGATTCCACGCATCGGATATGGCCGCACATGACGTTCTCTACCAATGACGACGTGATCGCGCGCCGGCTCAATTTGTCCACTATCAAGCGTCCCAAGAACAGGAATAAGACTCACGCCATCCATAGAAGCTGGGGGCGTACCGCCAGCGGCTTCAATAAACGTCGGAGCGAGATCCATCAAATTAACGAAATCCGTTACACGACGATTCCGTTTAACGAATCCCTTCCAGTTGACAAGGAGCGGAGCAGCTACACCTAGATCGTAAAGATTGCGCTTTGCTCGTGGGAAACCAGGTATGCCATTATCACCCGTGGCGACGATCATCGTATTGTCGAGCTCGCCTCTCTCCCTCAATTCCTCGAGCAGGACTTGGCACATGGCGTCGAAAGCCGCGATCTCGCCCAGATAGTCGGCAAGATCCTCGCGAATTTCAGGAACATCAGGCCAAGCTGGAGGCAATTTCCCTTTCAGTTCGTCAGGATCGATTCCCCATAGCTCCTTGCCAGATCCACGTATCCAAGATCTGTGGACATTGTAGGGACCAAACCAGTAGAAGAACGGTTGATCCGGTTCTTTTCGATCACGAAGAAAGTCGCGGAAATTCGCCAAAACCTCGTCATAGATCTCTTGTTTAGCCGCCTCGATATCAGCCTTTCCGCTGACATGCTGAGAAAACTCCATGAAGCGACGCCCATGCTTGGAATAATGCTGGCGCGGCTGCCGCATTTTCACTTCCGAAGGCCACCAATCGACTCCTATCTTGCCCGTGAATCCAACATGATAGCCAAGATACTCCAGAATGTTGGGAAATTTGGGAATGGACTCCCAGAGTCCCGGCTTGGGTCCCCAGTCTCCTCCTCCCAGAAAAGCGGCTCGGCCATTGCGCCAGAAGTAGCGCCCGGTGATGATTGAACCGCGACAAGGAGTGCAAGAGGGCACTGGCATAAACGCGTTTTCGAAAACGACTCCCTGCTGCGCGAGTCGATCCAATGTTGGGGTTTTGGCGATGCCTCGATAGCTGGGATGGCCGGCATCGTCGTACATGCCTCCATAGCGACCCCAGTCATCCGCGAAAAGAAACAGGATATTCGGCTGCCGATCTGCATTCGGCGCGTCTTTTGCATGCAAAAAGGACGACAACAGGAAGCCGATCAGGAATGTGACGGACGTTCGATTCATAAGCGTATGATCAAGGGAAAAGAAGCCGCAAAAAGGGCCTTAATAACAATTGGGATTTCAAACATCCCCCAGTCTGATCGCGAATTCAACCATAGAGAGTCTGCAAATTTTAAACAATTGGTCAGTCGCGCGCTTCAATTTAGAACAGGAAAAGAACCGTTTAGCCTAAGCTTACGGCCGAAAATCTCCTAGTCCTTATCCTGATATCACGAAGAGGTGTATGTTGTGAACTGATACGATTTTAACAAAGCAGCGAAGAACCAGGAATTTAAATAGCAGCCAAGGAACTACCCACACTACATCATGTAACACTATCAGGGTGCCATTCGTTCTTATTCAAGATCGTTTAACTTTATACAACTTGCATGAGTCGACTTTTGAATAAATACTAAACCGTGCTGAAAACTTCAAAACCAAGTCCCCTTTTTTTCCTCGTATGCGGTTTAGCGTTCCTAGCTTCAATTCATGCTCAGCATGACACGCCAACACTCGGCCAAACTAGAGCCCAATATTATGCAGGCCAATACGAAGAAGCTCTTCAAGCGGCTTCTAAAGGAAGAGAGAATTCGCCCTGGGACAAAGATTGGTGGCAGTTGGAGGGCGAAATTCTCACCACTATTGGCGAGTACGAAAAGGCTTTCAGCTTGCTGAAGGAGGGCGTTGATCGCCAGCCATACGATTTAAGACTTCGTCTATCGCTTCGAAAAGCGGCTTTGTTTGCAGACGAAATGGAATTCGCTGAAAGGCAAGACAGAGAAATCAGCAGCATCATTTCGAGCTCCAACCGCTACCGCATCCAGGCCGACACTCTGGTTGCCATTGGCGAAGCAGCTCTCACGATGGGCATCGAGCCTAGACTCATACTGGAAAACTTCTTCAAGAAGGCTCAGCGAGAAACCAATCCGCCAGCTAGCGCCTTCCTGGCAATGGGTCGACTTGCATTGGACAAGGGAGACTACAAGCTCGCTTCGAAAACCTATCAGGAAGGTCTACAGATTTTCCCCGAGAACCCGGATCTTTGGTTCGGACTAGCCAGCTCGTTTCTCAATGGAGATCGAACGCAAATGGCGGCCAATGCGGATAAGGCCCTAGCCATTAATAAACATCACTTACCAACTCTGCTCCTGCTAGCCGATCATTTAATCGACGCCGAAGCCTACGACGAAGCCCAGTTGAATCTAGACAAGATTCTCCACGTCAACGACCGTCATCCGCAAGCTCATGCCTTGAAGGCGGCTATCGCCTTTATCCAGGAAGACGAAGAGCAAGGGGACGCTCATCGCGAACGAGCCCTTTCCACCTGGTCTCGCAATCCCGAGGTAGACTACCTGATCGGCAAAAAGCTGTCACAGAAATACCGATTTCTTGAAGGCTCCGCATTTCAAAGAGAAGCCTTACTCAGCGATCGGGATTTCTCGCCAGCCCGCATTCAATTAGCTCAAGATCTCCTAAGGCTGGATCGAGACACGGAGGGCTGGGAGCTCGCTTCGGAAGCGCACGAGGAAGATCCTTACGACATCACAGCTTACAATCTTGTAAGCTTGCACGACAAGCTGGATGAATTCGTGACGTTGGAGACCGATCGCTTTCGCATCAAAATGGCGGCCAAGGAAGCGCCGATCTACGGCGAAAGAGCTCTAAAACTTCTGGAAGACGCCTATCAAAGTCTTTCTTCGAAATACGGTATTGAGCTTGATCATCGGGTGACAGTCGAGATCTACGACAACCCAAGCGATTTTCAGGTCAGAACCTTCGGCATGCCAGGCAATCCCGGTTTCCTAGGCGTGTGCTTCGGACCTGTCTTCACTATGAATAGCCCCGCTTCCCAGAGAGCCAATTGGGAATCGGTGATGTATCATGAATTCTGTCACGTTATCACCCTGTCCATTACCCGAAATAGAATGCCTCGCTGGCTAAGTGAAGGCATTTCCGTGTACGAGGAGAAGCTTCACGACAGCTCCTGGGGGCAAATGATGACGGTCGATTATCGTGAACGCATTCTCGAGGATCGAATGAAGCACATAGGCGAGATGAGCGCCGCCTTCATGAGAGCCCGAGACGACAAGGATATCCAATTCGCCTATTTTCAGTCGGCCCTTGTAACGCGCTTCCTAGTCGAAAGCTACGGCCTCGAGGCCATGAAAGCCGTCCTCTACGACCTTGGCGATGGCGTATCGATGAACGACGCCTTGGCTCAGCACTTTGCCCCCTTGAAAACGTTGAATAGCAACTTCGTAGTCTTTGCGAAAGCGGAAGCCAAAAAAATGGGAGGAAATTTCGCCTTCAAGAAAAACGAAGGCATGCTAGATCAAATTCTGCAAAGCGTGAATCCAAAATCCAACTACTTCGATGAATTGGAAGCGGCGAAAGGCCTTATGGACGAGGAGAACTGGGAACAGGCCAAGGAAAGTCTTGAGGCCCTGACCATTAAAGCTGGCTATATCCCAGGCGATGCCAATGCCCATATCTATCTCGCGACCTGCTATCGCGAGCTTGAGCAAACCGAGCTCGAAAAACTTGCCTTAACGCAGATCGCGGAAAACGAAGGCAGCGCTCTACGACCGGTCGCCCGGCTTCTTGAAATCGCCAATAAGGAGGAAGACTGGGAAGCTGCCAGACGATGGAGTCATCGATGGCTGGCCATCAATCCCATGGCGACGACTCCTTGGCAAATACTGTTCGACGCCGAGGAAGTACTTGAGAATAGCAAGGAGGCCATCAACGTTGGGGAGACGCTGCTCGCGCTAGATCCGCCAAATCTGGCTTCCATCCATTATCGAGTCGCTCGCCAGTACCAAGACTCGAATTCCGAACAGGCAAGGAAACACACCCTTATGGCTCTGGAGGAGGCTCCCAGGTTCCGCGAAGCCTACCAATTGCTCACGGATTTGCAAAAACAGGAATCCATACCCGAACCCGCTAAACCTCTCTTAGATCTGGAGGTAATGATCCAATGAATACAGAATTGAGGGATAGAGCGCAAAGCGAACCATTCTCTCGATGGGAGAAACTGGTCAAACTGGTTTGGATCGCCATCCTTCCTGTCGCTGGAACAACTTTTTTCCTTCTTTCACACACTGACGCATCAGCCCAATCTCTAGACCATCGCGCAGGCGTGCCTGAGTGGCAGGTCGATCCAGCCTTTAAGTATGATGTATTCACTTTCGCTCGCGTGAAGTACGAATCCTACGGCCGAAGAGGTCGCTGGGGTTGGGGAGGTCGTGGAGGTCGCTGGGCAACGGACTACCCCGATGCCGAGCTGAATCTGGCGTTTCGTCTACAGCAAATGACGAGTCTTAAAGTGGATCCCAATTCGGCGGTCGTAGTTTTAGACGAGGACGATCTGTCGAACTATCCATTCCTTTATATGGTGGAGCCGGGAAGGCTTTCGTTTAGAGAGACGGAAGTGGAAGCGCTGAGAGCCTACCTGCTCAATGGCGGTTTCCTGATGGTCGACGATTTTTGGGGAGAGGAGGAATGGAGCAATTTCTACTACGAGATCAAGCGCGTCTTTCCCGATCGTGAGCCACAAGAGCTTCCAATTGAGCACCCTATTTTTCACATCGTTTTCGATCTAAAAGAAAAACCGCAAGTTCCCAGCATCTATCACGCTTTGCAAAGTCGAGGTACGGGCATAACTTGGGAACGATATGACGCCCAAGAGGTGCACTACAAGGCAATCTTCGACGACAACGGTCGCATGATTTGTATCATTTGCCACAATACAGATCTAGGCGATGGCTGGGAACGTGAAGGCGAGTCCGAGTGGTATTTTCGAGAATTCGCGGAAAAGAAAGCCTATCCGATGGGAATCAACATTATCTTCTACGCCATGACGCATTGATTATGAGTTTTGCACAAACAGACGAACAACAGGAAGCGGCCTTCGAGCGATTGCAGGAAGGTCGCCGGAAAGTAGAGAGCGAATTAGCCAAGGTCATCATTGGCCAGAAGGACGTAGTGGAACAAATACTACTAGCCTTGATTGCAGGCGGCCATTGTCTGATCACTGGCGCGCCAGGGTTGGCTAAAACCCTCCTAGTTAAATCGATCGCTCAAGTCTTCCACCTGCAATTCCAGCGGATACAATTCACGCCGGACTTGATGCCGGCCGACATCACCGGAACGGAAATCCTGACCGACTCCCCAGAGGGTCGCAGGCTTTCATTTGTGAAGGGGCCGATTTTCACCAACATCCTATTGGCCGACGAAATTAATCGGACCCCACCCAAGACCCAGTCCGCTCTTCTAGAAGCCATGCAAGAGCACCAAGTGACGGCAGCTGGGGAGCGTCACGCCTTGAGCGAACCGTTCTTCGTCCTCGCCACGCAAAATCCAATCGAGATGGAAGGCACCTACCCGCTTCCCGAAGCTCAACTCGATCGCTTTCTCTTCAACGTTCTCATCGACTACTTGCCGGAGGACGACGAAGTCGCCGTTGTTCAGCAGACGACCTCCAAAGCAGCGGATCCTATCCAGTCTGTATTCACGAATGAAGACGCCCTCGCCTTTCAATCGCTGGTCAAACAGGTGCCGGTAGCGGAGGAAGTAATTCGATACACCGTTCGCATCGCGGCGGCAACCCGACCCGGCAGCGAACAGGTGCCTGACTTCGTAGACGAATGGATAAGTTGGGGAGCCGGTACCCGAGCGGCTCAAGGCCTTATTCTATCAGCCAAGGCCATGGCCCTTTGGCATGGCGAGTCTCACGCCACCAAGGAGTATGTCGACAAGCTTGCGGCTCCTGTACTTAGACATCGGATACTTCTTAACTATCGAGCGGAAGCGGAAGGAGCAACGGTTGAGGACGTCATTGAACGCATTGTGAAAGAGGTTAAATAATGAATGCTTACGCGTTTAAAGCTAATACTTTACCTCAAAACGCCTCGAATGTTCCGCTCCAAGAGAGAAACATGGACGCTAGTCAGTAGCGGCGTGCCCAAGACACGCTGGCCAAAAATGTAACATGCCAAGCACCCAGCCTAAAACCGGCATCGATCCCCAGGCTCTCCTCGCCATTCGCGACTTGGAGTTGAGAGCTCGCGTGGTCGTCGAAGGGCTTTGGGCCGGATTGCATCGAAGTCCCCTCGAAGGATTTTCCGTTGAATTTACGGAATACCGGCAATACAGCCCGGGCGACGATCTGCGCTATCTCGACTGGAAGACTTTAGCTAGAACCGATCGGGAGTATATTAAGAAATTCGAAGACGAAACGAATCTTCGGTGTCTCATTATTCTAGATACGAGTCGCTCGATGAGCTTCGGTTCAGGAGACTACTCCAAATCGGATTACGCTCGAACCTTGGCAGCCACTTTCGGCTACTTTCTTCTACAGCAAAGAGATGTCGTCGGCCTAGCTCTTTTCGATAGCGAGATTCGCGACTACCTGCCAGCTCGTTGGCGTTCTGGTCATTTCAGGCGACTGCTGGCGTTGCTAGATAGAAAAGCCGAAGGTCGGGAAACCAAGCCTGCCGAAGCCCTGAAGCAGATCGCCTTGCTAAACCCCAAACGAAGCCTTATTCTCGTTGTATCGGATTTTCTGTCACCTCCCGAAAGTTGGGAAAACGAAATGGGGCAACTGGTAGTGGCTGGCCATGACGTAAGAGCATTGCAGATACTCGACCCCGCCGAGCGAAACCTGAAGTTCGGCGAAGCAGCGGAATGGGAAGACTTGGAGAACGGAAACCGTATTTATATCGATCCCGAACTTGCCCGACAAAATTACCAGACCGAATTCAATGAGCACCAGACCAAGCTCAAGATGACTCTGGAAGCTTTGGGTATTCGTCACCAAATTGTGAGGACGGACCTTCCACTTGACTTTGCTTTACTGGAAATGATGCGGCAAAAGAGGATCGGAAATCGATCTCGAACGGCGAGGAGGAAAGCCGGATGAATCTTCTTTCACCGCTCTTTCTGGCTGGCACTGCTTTGATAGCGGGCCCCATCATTTTTCACCTGATTCGGCGAGCGACTCGCAATCGAATTGGCTTCAGCGCTACCGAGTTTCTTAGTGAATCGCCACCTAGATTGCAAAGAAGAAGCCGTATCCAGAATCCTTGGCTCCTACTGCTCCGTTGCCTAGTGATCGGTCTACTTGCCTTGGCTTTCGCCCGTCCCTACTTTAGCAAGGAAATTCCTATCCTTCCACAAGGCGCCACTCCCAAAATCGTAGCCATTGCTCTTGATGAAAGCGCTAGCATGCAACGACAAGGGATTTGGGATGACGCCATCGACAAGACCCTGGAGGAAGCCTCGAAGCTTGGTCCAGCCGACCAGTTGGCCATCATCGCTTTCGCCCGTTCAGCTCAGACCATTCTTGGCTACGATCAGTGGACAAAAACCCCCTTTTCAGAGCGATCGGTGCTGTTGGGAAAACTTCTAGCCGAACGCAAGCCAGGCTGGAATTCGACTAGCCTGGATTTAGGAGTCGAAACGGCTATTGAGGAACTCGAAGAGCTAACCGAGCTTCAGGGCGAGGTGGGCGAAAAGGAGATCATTCTCATCTCCGATCTGACTAAAGGCTCAAGAGTGGCAAACTTAGCAGGTCGTGATTGGCCACCGGATACGCGACTTAGATTTTATTCCGCTTCGCCCGAGAGCCCAGGAAACGTCGGAATTCAATGGCTGGGATGGAGCAAAATGGAGGGCCAAGGAAGAAAAGCGAGAATCGGTTTACGCTCTAGCGGACTATCAGAACCTGCAAGGATTGAGCTGACGCTTAGCGACGCCTTAACCGATACCAAGCTTGGCAAGTCCATCGATCTGCGCATAGCGGGAGATGAGACGCGTTTACTGTTGGTAGATGTTCCGCCAGATTCCGAAGGACCCTTCAGACTTGAGTTGACCGGCGATCGGGCAACCTTTGACAACGTAATCCACTTTACGCCCAATCAGCCGAGGCAATTAAGCATTAGGCATTACGGGAGCGGTGACTTAAAGACGACCGACCACGCCGCATTCTTTCTCGGTCGAGCTATTACGGGATGGAAGGATCCTGTAGTTGATCTTCACATACTCGCACCTGGCAGTTCCGACCAACCCGAAACGGAGTCGTCCTACCAGGATTCTTTTCTCGTCGTCAATCGGGAGCTTTATGCTAACGAGTTAGCGGAAGTAAGATCCCTCATCGAAAAGGGCAGCTATGCCTTGTTCCTTCTGAAGGGCGATAGGAGCCTACAAACCCTTCAATCACTCGCAGGCGAATCAGATTGGCAACCAAAGCGAGTAGAAGGCGAATATGCTCTGCTAGGTCGGATCGATTTCCAGCATCCGCTCTTCAATCTTTTTGCCGATCCAAAATATAGCGACTTCAGCAAGATCCGTTTCTGGAAGGCTCAATCGATTGATTTGCCGCCGGATTCACAGACCAACGTCGTCGCAAGTTTCGATGACGGTTCTCCAGCAGTCATCGAGAAAGCGATCGGCAAGGGAAGACTGATTATCTGGGGTGGCGACTGGTCGTCCGAAGCCAGCCAGTGGGTGCTTTCCACGAAATTCGTGCCCTGGTTTCAGCGTCTAGTGGAGCGTTCGATTGGAGGTCAGGCCAAGCCGAGCATTGCCAGTATTGACGAACCCAATATCGTGTCGATTCAAGGACTCTCTCAATGGAAAACAATGGATGGCGGAACATTAGATCAAGAGACGCCACAGACACCTGGATTGTATCGGATAACTGAGGACAATCGAGAGCGTTGGGCAGCCTTGAATCTTTCCATTGAAGAAAGCCAGACTAGTCCTTTGGAAACGGACGTATGGGACCAGCTGGGAGTTCCCCTGGAAGCTGCTAAGCGAACCGCCCAGTCTGCAGCCGAGATCGAGAAAAGCAATCGGCTGAAAAACGCGATTGAATTAGAGAGCCAGCAAAAGCTCTGGAAATGGCTAATCATCGCTACCATCGGTTTTCTGATATTGGAAAGCCTGATCGCCATCAATCTAGGGAAAAGAAGGGAGACTGCAGTCGCATGAAGGAGAAGTTGGAACAGCAGCCTATCGAGTCTGACCTAAGGAGGGAGCTTTTCGTCGTCGCCAAGCGACTACGTGAACTCGAGTTCCTCGAAAAAGGTTCTCGAAGATGGCTTGTCGTAGCGGCGATTTCCATGGCAATGATTGGCTGGCGATACCTGGCAGGCAGCTACGCCGATATCGCATTCTACTTCGCTGGCGTATCGATTCTGGCTGTTTGTATCCTGAATCTTAAAGACAGGCGTAGAAAACCTCTCGACTACCGGAAAGCCGCCATCTTGATCGAGGCCGATCGCCCTTCTCTAAAACAAGCGCTGCTCACCGCAGTCGAACAGCTGGATTCGGAACAGCCACTGGGCTTTTTGCAACGACGTGTCATTAAGAACGCGCTACAACATCCTAGTCGCCTGTTTTGGGAAGATTCGGGGCGGAAGACGATTCGAAACGCCCGCCTGGTCAACGCAGGCATGATCTCGCTAATTGGCTTTCTTCTTGGACTCGCGTACATTACCCAACCCGTGAAAACCTCTCCGATCACTCAGGTGGTTTTCTCTGACAAGATAACCATACTGCCTGGAGACAGCGAGATTGAAAGAGGATCCACGGTTGTCATCACCGCTCGATTCAGTGGCGAAACGCCTGCAAGCGCAACGCTGGTAACACAGGGGCAAGACGGCGCAAAGCGTCGTATCGACATGGCGAGAAGCCTTTCTGATCCCGTATTTGCCTACGCCTTACAAGATGTGCAACAAGACACTATCTACGAAGTCGAATTCGAAGATCGAAAGACCGAGGACTTCTCTCTAACCGTTTACGATTTGCCAGCACTTGTGCAAGCTGACGCCTTACTCGACTACCCAGCATATACGGGATGGAAAGATCGCAAAGTAGAAGACACTCGAAGGATAAGCGCAGTCGAAGGGACACATCTGGAATACAGTTTCCAGTTCAATAAACCGATCAGCCAAGCTTTGCTCGTAGACCTGTACGGAGATAGCATCGCCTTAGAAGCGGCTAATCCAGAAAGAACTCGTTTTACAACGTCCCTCGTATTGAAGGATTCTTTACGCTGGTCGCTAAAGCTTAAGGATGATGCGGAACGCTCGAATGCCGATCCGCCAGATATCCGAATTGATGCTCTCCCGAATAAACGGCCAGAACTGGCCATTAACTTTCCCAAGGGAGATCAGCGTGTTTCGCCAATTGAGGAGATCGATTTCCAAGGAGAGGCAAGAGATGACTTCGGACTTCTGGATTATGGAGTTGGCTTCTCCATAGGTTCGCAAGAGCCGGACTACGTGTCATTGAAATCTGGAGATAATGAGACCATGGAGTCTGCTTTTAGACAAACTCTTGAGCTCGAAGAGAAGAAACTGGAACCCAATGACTTGGTCTCCTGGTTCGTTTGGGCGGAAGACTTTAACCCCAAAGGAGAGCCTCGCCGCACGTCGAGCGATCTTTACTTTGCCGAGGTGCGTTCGTTGGACGAAATCTTTCGCGAACAGCAAGGAGGGCAAGGACAGCAGGGACAAGGTGGCGGCGCTGGAGAGGAACTGCTCGACCAACAGCGACAGATCGCAATCGCAATCTGGAAACTGAAGCAACGAGGAATTGAGGATTCAAGCTTCCTTGAGGATTCCGAAGCTCTCATGAATTCGCAGTCAGAGGTTCTCAACCAGCTATCAGGCATCAAATCCCAGCTCCAGGAGGACGAGGCAAAGAAAGCCGCAGCCAAAGCGGAGGCGTTTATGGAAACGACAGTTGAAAATTTGGATACAGTCGTTTCCAAGGCTTCGGAAAGCGAACTCGATCCCGCCTCCAGATCCGCGCAGGGAGCCTATCGAGCGCTACTGAGCATGATGCCAAAGGAGTTCAACGTAGGCCGTAACCAAGGGGGCGGCGGCGGTGGTGGTGGAAATAATCGCAATCAAGGGCAGCTAAACCAAATGGAATTCCAACAAGAAGATGATCGTTACGAGACGGAAAGCCAAGCTCAGGCCTCTCCGTCTCCCGAAGATCGAGAGCAGCTAGAGATACTAAGCAAGCTAAACGAACTATCGCGTCGCCAGCAGGATATCAACGAGCGTCTTCAAGAACTGCAAACGGCCTTGGCCGCAGCTGAAAACGAAGAGGAGCGTGAAAAGATCCGACGCGAACTTAAACGTCTGGAAGAGGAACAGCGCGATATGCTGACCGATGTAGATGAAACGAGGCAAAGAATGGATCGCCTCCAGTCGAACGAAGAAACGCGTAATGCTCGTAGTCAACTGGATGATACACGTGAGCAAATGCAGAAGACGAGCGAGCAATTGGAACAAGGCGAGATCTCGCAGGCTCTTGCTTCCGGGTCTAGGGCAAATGAAAATCTGGAGAATCTCAAAGAAGACTTCCGCCAAAACACCTCTAGCCAATTCGCCGAACAGCTGCGAAACGCGCGAAAGAATATTCGCGATCTTACCGAAAGACAAAAGGAAATCGAATCCGATCTGGATCAGCTTAACGAGTCAGGAGCTCCAAGATTGGACGATTCGGAGGATCGAGAAGGCATTGCCCGGAAGCTCGATCAGCAGAAGGAATCGCTAGAAGCCCTTCTCCAAGAATTGAAGCAGGTCACCGAAGACTCTGAAGCAAGCGAACCCAGGCTTCATAGACAGCTCTACGATATGCTTCGCGATCAAAGCCAGGAAGATACCGATGAAAAGCTCGACATCAGCTCCCAGATGATGAGACAAGGCTTTGTCAACGAAGCTCGCCAGCTCCAGCCAGAGCTTCAGGAAAATTTGGATACGCTCCGTCGTCAAGTGGAACAGGCAGCTGAATCGATTCTAGGAGACGAAACCACTACCTTACGGTTCGCACAAAGCGAACTCGATGAGCTCTCAAACCAGCTCGAAGGCGAAAAAGAAAGTACGAGCCAAGCTGAAGGCGAGTCCTCGAATTTGGCCCAATCCTCCCCAATCCGTAACGAAAATCAAACTACAGGCCAGCAGCAAGCGTCAAATCAAGCTGGCAGTCCTGGCGATTCGCAAAGCGGCGGCTCGCCCTCGTCACCTAGCCAATCGCAAAGTTCGAATAGCGAAGGATCGGAGCAACAGGGCCAAGCATTAGCTCAAGGAAACAGCGGTTCTCAGGCCGGTGGATCTCAAGGAGGTCGCGGATCGGCGAATACCGGTGGAAGCAGGAGCGGCGGCTTTGGAGGCGGTGGAGGGGGAATCGAGGATTTTCTTCGAACCTTTACTGCAGGAGAAGAAACTGGACCTGTTGGACCCATTACCGGAGACGATTTTATTCAATGGTCGGAACGACTAAGAACCGTGCAAGATCTGATGGAACAGGGCGAGGCAAGAGACAGAATCGCCGATGCAAGGGCGAACGCCGAAAACATGCGAAGAGAATTCAAGCGGCATGGCACTGAACCGCAATGGGGTCTTATTGAAGAAGGTATCGTAGCTCCCTTGAATGAGGTGCGATCCTGGGTGAGACAAGAGCTTTCCCGTCGCGAATCTTCGGATACGCTACAACCGGTCGACCGCGATCCCGTCCCTCAAGAATACGCCGAATCGGTAAGGAAATACTATGAGGCCCTGGCGGAGTAGAAAAGGAATCGGATTTTGTTAGGACCTATTTCCATTCAAAGCAACGCCTGGTGGATTGCCGTTCTCCTTGGATTGGCTTTATTGATTCCCCTTACCTGGTTTGCCTGGAAAACACGTCAGGGACTCGAAAGGGGCTTTCGACTGGGCTTAACCCTACGAACGATTGGCATTCTCCTTTTGCTAGCCTGCCTAGTCGAACCACATTGGACTACGCAACGAGCAGTCAAAGGAGCCAATATCGTAACCGTGGTAGCCGACAACAGCCAGGGCATGAGCGTCCTCGACATCGGTCAAAATCGCAGTCGAGGAGAAAAGATGATAGACCGTCTAATGAGCCCGGAAGCGACATGGCAGTCAAAGCTCGCCGAGAATTTTCAGCTGAGATCCTACAGATTCGATCGCGACTTACGTCGCATCATGGATTTTTCAAGTCTCGATTTTACAGGAGATCGCACTCAGATTTTAAATACGCTAAACCAGCTAAAAGAACGGTTTGCCAACCTTCCTTTGGCTGGAACCATTCTCATCACGGACGGCAATGCTACCGACTTCGATGGAAACCTGCCCGATCTCACTGGACTGCCTCCGATTTATCCCGTCATTTTAGGAAACGATGGGCAACTCAACGATGTGAGTCTAGCTCAGGTCGAACTACGACAAACGGTCTTCGATGATGCTCCGGTGTCGATTCGAGCGAATGTGGCATCCAGTGGATCCGTTCCCAAACAAATCGAAGTCAGTATCCAAAACCTGGAAACGATTAGTGGGGAACTGTCGAATCTCCCAGAAAGCAAAATCATTTCAACCAGAGCGGATAGCAAGCCAGTCAATGTAACCTTTAATTGGAGACCCATCGAAACGGGCATTCAATTCTACCAGTTGGAGGCGAACAGCGACTTGCAGGAAGGTCAGGATTCCGAAAGCGAAGCGACGCTGTTGAACAACCGACGTGTGGTAATGGTTGACCGAGGACAAAAAGAGTTTCGCATTCTCTACGTTTCGGGACGCCCGAATTGGGAATACAAGTTTCTCAATCGATCTCTCTACGACGATCCTCAACTCAAGATGGTAGGTCTGCTCCGAGTGGCTCGCCGAGAGCCCAAATTCGAATTCAAAGGACGCAGTGGCGAATCCAGCAATCCGCTCTACCGCGGTTTTGGACGAGAAGAGGAATCCGAACGCTACGATCAGCCTGTATTGGTGAGAGTGAATACAAGAGACGAGGTTGAATTAAGAGGCGGATTTCCCAAAACAGCTGAAGAGCTTTTCGCCTATGACGCCATAGTGATCGACGATCTGGAAGCGGACTTTTTCACTTACCAGCAGCTGACGTTGATACGACGTTTTGTTTCGGAACGCGGTGGCGGACTGCTCGCTCTCGGAGGAGCCGACGCTCTGGATCACGGTGAATATGAAAAAACGCCTTTGGCTACAGCCCTTCCTGTCTACTTGGATCGAGGACCTGAGTTCGCGCCAGGTGAAAATCTTTCTTGGAAGCTTACCCGCGAAGGTTGGGTAGAGCCTTGGACGAGAGTTAGGCCTCTGGAGTCGGACGAAAGATCGCGCCTGACAGCCATGCCGCCCTTCAAGGTTCTCAACCCTCTCCCTGGATTGAAACCAGGGGCTCGCGTACTAGCCGAGGTAGAGGACGCCCAAGGCAAAGCGTTTCCCAGCCTTGTGGCACAGAATTTCGGGTCTGGACGAGTAGCCTGCGTGACGGTAGGAGATCTTTGGCGTTGGGGCTTGAAAGGAGAGTCAGAACAAGCAGACCTAGCTCGATTCTGGCGTCAACTCGCTCGCTGGCTGGTAACCGATACTCCCCAGCAAGTGGAGATTCAGGCGAAAATGGAGGGATCAAATACGCGACTCGTAGTTAAAGCTCGGGACAAGGAATACCTGCCACTGGATCTTGGACAGGCTCGAATTAAGATAAGAAAAGTAACCGCAAAAAAAAATCAGCTTGAAAGCGAAGAAAAACCAAGCTTCACCGAAATCGATTTGCACGCCGAACCCGTACCCAATGTTTCGGGACAATTCGAAGCGAACTTCTCTTCACGCGAAGCAGGAGCGTACCGAGCGGAAGTCGAAGTGACGGATTTGAATGGCGTCGTCGTCGGTCGCGCGGAAACGGGATGGGTCAACGATCCAGCAACCGAGGAATTCGCTCGACTCCAGCCAAATCGATCGCTGATGGAGGAGATTGCCCAAAAAACGGGCGGGCGAGTTCTAAGCTGGTCCGAATTGGACGACCTGGGAGAAGAGTTGGCTAAACAGCCTGCTCCCGTCATGGAAGCCTGGTCGTATCCGCTTTGGCACAACGGATGGTTGTTTCTGGCAGCTCTAGGATGTTTTTTGGGCGAATGGGCCTTGCGAAGAAAGAGAGGTTTGGCATGAAGCTTCTGAGCGCTTTATCTCTGCTCCCTCTGGCGCTGTTCGCCTCAGAAACACCACCCGATCACGAGATTCTCCTCGTCGTTGGAGCGGCAGGAGAAGAATCCTTTGTAGAAGGTTTCGCCAAGGCAGCTGAGCAATGGAAAGAAGCGGCAAAGGCCGCTAAGGCCAAGATCGATATTCTTGGGCTGAATGAAAAGACGGAGGCGGAAAACACGGACCGCGAATCGATCCAACAATGGATTCGTAATCTGGATACGATTTCCCCAATCCCCGCTTGGATAGTCTACATCGGCCATGGAACGCACAACCGGCAGTCGACCGCGCTCAATTTAAAGGGTCCTGACCTAGACGCCATAACGCTTTCCGAATGGCTGGATCCATTTGATCGCTCCATCATTTTCATTCACGGTGGATCCGCTAGTTCTCCCTTTATTTCCCAGCTATCCGCTCCTAATCGTATCATTATTTCCGCTACGCGAAGTGGCGATGAGATCAACTATGCCAGATTTGGAGAACGTTTTGCCGCGGTCATTGGAAGCTTCCAAGGAGACGTTGACCAGGACGGCCAAGTGTCCTTGCTTGAGGCTTTTCAGACGGCCTCTCAAAGCGTGGAAACCTTCTACAAGGAATCGGGTAGAATCGTGACCGAACACGCTCTGATCGACGACAATGGGGATGGATATGGAACGCCTGCCGACTGGTTCCGCGGAACTCGTGTGGTTAAGAAAGCTGAAGACAATCGCGAACCCGATGGTTTTCGAGCCAGTCAAATCGCCTTAATCCCTTCCGAACAAGAACGCTCGCTCACGCCAGAGCAACGCGAAGCCAGAAACGTGTTGGAACTTCAAATCGAAATGCTCCGTAAACGAAAGAGCGAGATGCCAGAAACAGAATACTACGACGAGCTGGAAAAAATCCTAACACAGCTAGCCGAAATTTATCTGGCTAGGGAAATCGTAGTGGAAGCTGATTCGAAAATAGGTCAGAAAGATTCTTAAACTTTGAAGTTTCGATCGTAACACATATGATGCAGCTCATATTTACAGAATTATAAGTGATGAGCGAAGATTGAAGTCCTAAAGTCGGACCAAGGATTTTCAAGTGGTCTCTATCTGAAGAAGTTGGCAGTCGATGGAGCCCGGAACAACATCTCATCATTGATAGATGAGGACTCCAGGATTAAGAATTTTGTAATTTATTTTGGATACATTTTGGGCACGATAGAGATTGGGAGAAAACCAAATGGAAGGAATGGGTAAGGCAGAACGAGGAAAGCGCCGAGCTCGCCAGAGAAATATTTGCTTTCTACATCTTTGTGATGAGCAGCTTTAAGGATACGACAAGCGAAAAGATCAATGGCTACCTCGAAAGCTACAATGAGAAGGATAGCAATCGGAGCCTTTCAAGTGTGGACAAGAGGGAAGCTGGAAAGACAATCATTAATTTCATAAAGTCGTATTGCAATATCCGGTACAGAAGATCGAGCAAGCTTGTGGACACGAGCCACTGCTACCCTTCGGGGACTTTCGTGCGTTTAAGGATATGGCAAAATTTACGATTGGAGGACTGAAAAAAGACCTTGATCCTTTTCTTAATCACGCCTTCGAATCTTAACGCACATCAGAGGTAATAAATTGATCATCTCGTTCGTTTTAATGACGATTTTTTAAAAAGACTGTGATCATTGCCTTGTTCAATTTAACGCTGTCTTGTGGTTGAGGGAATCCGGGAACAATAATAGCAGGCTTCATAAATGAACAGTTAGCCAAACTTTTAAATAGAGAACAATAACCCTGATTTGCTTGTCTTATGGCTTAAGAATGGATAAAAAATGACGAGAGATTAAGGGAACAAATCGTTGACAGATAGTTGAAAAAGGGTTGATGAATCATACCTATTGTTATGGATGACGCGATAGAAGTGGTCGGAGGCGGCCGTGTTGGGAGAAGTTCCGTTTGGAGGCTTTACGCTTCGAGAAAGCTGAAAGACTCCATTATGTTGGTAAGTCGATCTAAGGATATTTTTGATGAGATTGACTCGGTTTTCAGTGCGGAGCAAAAAACGCATGACGAAGTCTCTGAAGACTCTCAAGAACAAGCTCCTGAAACTAATAGAATGGCCTTTCCAAATGATGCAGAACGAATGGTTGCCATTGCTGGCATAAGTAGATCGGCTTCTGTTTCGAGCACAATCAATTGGCTTGATGATTTATCAAGCAAATCTGAGCCCAAATCAATTATTGTCGCTGGAACTATGGACCAACTCACTGACAAGGACTTCCAGCAATGGATGTTCTCACGAGAAAACGTACGCATGTTCGCTACCGATAAGCCATTGAGAAAAAAGAAGGAGCGGGAGCGTCTTATCTCACTGGTCCAGGAATGTTCTAATGAAAGCACACGGATCGGTTTTGCAATAACAAGACACATTCTTAGAGAAATGGCTCAAGAGGTAACCAAGTCAATTTCCCATGCAAAGAGTGTTTACTCTCAAATCATGGAAATTGGTCTCGGCCCAAAGTCTTCTGATGCGCCTTATGCTTTGTTTGAAGAAATTCAATATCCTTTGCCGGCTTCTTCAGATCTTGGTATCCAAAAAGCTCACTACAATAAGTTGGCGGCCGAATTAGGCGTCCAGCTGTTCAATTCAAAGAGCATGCGATTGGACGCGAAAAAAATTGCGAAATTCTTGCGGCAACCTGATTCAAAAATAGCCAAGGCTATTAAAGAAAAGCCACAAACCATCAGTAAGAATAGTGATGCAGAAAGGATTCAGCCAAAGCTTGAGATATTTCGGAAGATCATTGTTACCGGGTTGATTTACTTTGAATCAAACAAGGATGTATTTTTGACCTGGCTAAACAGTGAAAATGAAGAGCTTCCATTGAACAAAGGCAGACATCTTAGACCAATTGAATTGATCTTAATGGGTGGATATAGTGAAATTCTTTCTTGGCTTGAGGGTATGATTACAGGTAAACCTAGTTAATGTTGCCTGTAAACGACTTAAGGAATGCAATTCGAAGAGCAAAGCTGATTCCATTTGAAGATTACCTTTACAGGAAGCAATTTATAGAAATCGCTTTACCGCCAAACAGGTTCGAGAAGCTCCTTTATGACGAAAGCTCTTTGTTTCAAGATGGTCGATATTCTCCTGCAGGTTTGTTTCGTTCGATATATTTTGGGGAGTCAGAAAAAGTAGCTGAGCGGGAATTAATGAATTCTTCGATCGCGATGATTAGATCGGCTGCGGGTTTAAAGGAGAGATACTACTCTCAAATTACAATTTATGTTAACACAAGATTACGGTCTATTCTTGATCTTGGTAATGACAACATAATGACAAAACTCGGATTAGAAAAAAGCGAACTAATGTCAACCTGGGTAGGAATAAAATTTGTAACTGGAAAATTGCCCACAACTCAGCTTCTAGGATCAGAAGTATTCAAAAATGGAAATATCGAGGCAATAAGGTTTCCTTCAACCAAATCACCTGGCGGGTATTGTATGTTGGTTTTTACAGAACGATTGAAAAAGGGTTCATGGCTTAAAACTTCTCGTAGTGACGGCTTACCTGGAGAAGAGATCCATGGCAGCCTCTAATATTTAAGCTACATAAAGTAACCGTCTTAAATATTTGGTTAAAAATATTTTCAACATAACAATTAAAAGAAAACTGAAAGAGGCCAAGTCTCTGACAATGAAGCTGCACGCCTCGTGAACCAAAACCCAAGAAGGATCGGGATGTTCATTTAATCCGTCCTCGTTTTATCCTAGGATAGCTCCAACCTTGAGAAACTATCTAAGCAGATGAGCGTAGGCCTGGAGGCAGAGACGTTTCTCGCATCGAGGAGGCTTAATCCACGGGACTCTATTAGCGGATAGCTCCCTTCATGAGGATGCAACATAAGCAAATTGCCGTTCCTACGGATATCAGGAAATATCCGTTCCTCCTGAGCTCTCCCGTAGTCAAGATCTCGATGCACTAGAGCTTGTACACCGGTTCGCATATTACTCGACTCCCTCTATCCAATACCGTGAGACGGTTTCCCATTCGTATTAGAAAAATAAATACAATATTTCTGCCAGTAATCTGGGACGAGATTAAATCCGGCAGCCTTCTTTTCAGCAACCTCTTTATACGGGTCTTCCATCATAAGAAATCTCTCAGCCAATCCGGAATAGCTTGTAGCCCTGTAGATCCTGATTGACCTGCAATTCCTTTCGGTCATCTTCCGCCATACGTTCACCTAAGCCACCTTAACCCCGAACCTGACGGTTATGTACACTCCGACGTAGTCGGCCTCCAGGAAGTACATCATGCCTCCCGCGTCTCAGAAAGATCTTCATGTGTTTGAACCAATAGGCCGCAACTGCAAAGAGAATTTCGGCTGGTGGAGCCGATCGGGATCGAACCGACGACCTCTTGCATGCCATGCAAGCGCTCTTCCAGCTGAGCTACGGCCCCGAAATCAGGTTGATCAACCTCTAGTGAAAACAGGTTTTAGCAAGAAAAAAGCGCTCGACCATGCTATCTACCTCTCAGACTGCACAATCGTGAAACTCAACGTTTCGCTCGAGGTGAAGCCTGGAGGGGCTTCGAAGAAGGGGACTTTTCGAAAGGCGTCCAAGGCCTTCTGGTCGAAGACGGGATCGCCGCTGCTTTTGAAAATAAGAGCGTTGGAAATGCGTCCTGTTGGGGCGAGATCGAACTGAACAACAACCTGTAAGGTTCTGGCTCCCAGAGGATGGGTAGCCATCGCGTTCTTGATACGCTGTTTAAGCCTTCCAAAATAAGAGGCGAGCTGGTCTTGCTGGGCCGAGCTTAGAGAATCGATCTTCGTTTGAGGAAGATCCATATCGGCAAGTTGCTGCAAGCTGCGCGTCATGGATTCGACCTGCCGACTGAGATCGACGGGGCTGGTCGGCTTTGGTTTGGAACGCGAGATATTCTGCGGTTTGACCGGACCGTGCTCCTTTACGAAATCATCAAAACTGATTTTCTCTTCCTGTACTGGAGGTTCCGATACAGGCTCCAGAGGCTCGACGACAATGTCTTCGGGTTTAGGCAGATCAAGCGGTTCCGACTGGTATTCGATAGTTGGCAGGCTAGGTGCCGAAGGAGAAGCCACAGCCGGCGAAACAAGCTCGAACTGAAAGTCTTTGGGTTTCGTAAAGGGCTCAAAAAAGGCGAAGATAATCAAGGCGACCAAAGCGGCGAAGTGAATGCTCGCCGACAAAACAAGAGGGCCTCTTTGATCAAAATACATCTGGTTTAAACTATCCTTCGGGACGGGTTATGATATCGAGCTTCTTTAACTTATATTGCTTCAAAAGATCCATGAGGGTAACCACATTCTGCCAGGGAGTGGCGGCATCCGCCCGAATGCTCATGACTGGCTGGTCTCTCATCTCGCTGAAGCGTTTGAGTTCCTGCTCCAGCTCGACATCGCCCATCTGCGATCCATCCACGCGGTAGCTGCCATCAGGCATCACTACAATGTTAACGGGATTGGTTGGCGTTTCATTAGAGGAACTCGAGGCCACAGGAAGATCCACTTCCATAATTTGCTCCACTTCAATGAGCGGCGTGCTGATCATGAAGATGATAAGCAAAGCGAAACCCAAATCAATCAGAGCCGTCACGTTCAATTCCGAGACAGCTTCAAGCTGTTTTTTTCTATGGAACGAGCGAGCCATTTTCTAACCGCTAATAAATGCGAATGAATGCAAATAGGGCTTCAATAGAAACGAGCTTCTCATACGACCTAAGGACTGAGATGAATCCATCGCCTAAATCTGAAGAAATTATTAGCGTTCATTCGCATTTATTCGTGGTTCAAATAATCTACCTGCTCTCCAGTTCGATCATGTCAGCCAGAGCGCTGGCGAAATTCTCTAGCTCCGTCACCAGAAGCTTGGTACGCGTCAACAAGTAGTTGTATCCAAAAACGGAAGGAATGGCAACGCACAGACCCGCCACGGTTGTCAGGAGAGCGCCCGATACGCCCGGGGCTAGATTCTGCAAGGTCGCGGTAGCCTGCAGCCCAACGGACCCAAAGGCATCCATGACCCCCCAAACCGTTCCTAAAAGACCGAAGAAGGGAGCTCCCGAAACGATGGTAGCCAAAAAAACCATACTTGATTCGTAGGAGAGCGACTTGTTGGCTAGGGCTCGTTGCAAGGCGTTTTCCACATGCTCGACTCGAGCGCTACGAAGCTGCTCATGCGATTCTCCGGCCTTGGCGGAGATCCGATGATAGGCCTCGATTGCATCGTTATAGAGGGAAGCGTAGGGAACCCGCTTGGGGGCATTGAAAGAGCTTGGCGCTTCGAGGATCGATGAAAGGCGATGCAGAGACTGTTCGAAGCTCAGATTGAGCAGCCTAAGCTTCTTCAACTCCAGATACTTGCCGATCATCACGGCCCACGCGCAAACGCTGAAAAACGCCAAGGCGAAAATGATGAATTTTCCGGCAGTATTGCTCTGGGAAAAATAGGTGAAGACGTTGGGCGAGGCAGCGAAAATGGTGAGGTGGCTGAGAGAGAGCAAAGGCATAAGCATATCGCGATTACGGTCAGGTCGCTATCGGACCGAAGAAAGACGTCCCATTGCAACTTTTGAACCTCAGGTACGCAGATCGTTCAACATATTTTGCAGATAATCTCAATTTCCTTGTCGAAGCCAAACCCGAACGAATCGGATTGAAAGCGGGCTCTGAATAGAAATCGATTGCCCTAGCAAAAAACTGCTGATTACTAGAACTCCTTTCAGCACGGCTGAGACCCCATTTCGTCTATTTCAATTCTATCCGAAGCTCATGGACTACAGAGAAAAAACATTAAAGGAACTTCAAGAGAAACGAGGAAATCTGTCGGGGAAAAAAGCCCTTATGGGCTTTGATGGATTCGTCGACACCATCGTTCACCTCGTGGCTCAGAGACACGGCCAGGGAGACAATTTCAATCGTATTGAAACCATCGAGGCCTTTGGCAATCGAGTCCTGGAAGCGGCTGGGATGAGCGCCAACATCGAAATGTATCCAAAGATGGAGAAGCTTGGAGGGAATGGGCCCATCATGGGAAACGCCCTTCTCTCGGCCGGTCTAGGCGTTCGTTACATCGGCTCGCTAGGAAAAGACGCCATCCATCCCGTCTTCGCGGACTTGGCGAGCAAAACGGACGCGGTTTCCATTGCTGACCCAGGAATGACCACCGCTTTGGAATTTACGGATGGCAAAATAATGATGGGGATCACTAAAAGCCTAGATGAAGTCAGCTATGAAAGCATCCTGCAGAAGATGGGTGAAGGAGCCTTCCTTGATGCTCTATCGAGATCGCATCTGATCGCCTTGGTCAACTGGACCATGATTCCCAACATGACCGCCATTTTTTCAGCGTTCATCGATAGAGCCTTGCCCATGCTCTCGCCGATGGATGGAGGCCGGAGTTTTTTCTTCGACCTGGCTGATCCCCAGAAGCGCACACAAAGCGAATTGGTCGAAGCCCTGACGGTCATCGCTAAGTTCCAGAATTTCGGAAACGTGATCCTTGGTCTGAACCTGAAGGAAGGCCAGCAGGTTTCAGAAGCCTACGGTATCAATGAAGACGGCAAAACCGAGGAGTCGCTAACCGAGATGGCAAAGCTCATCCGAAGGGAATTGAACGTGAAAACAGTGGTGGTTCATCCTACCAAAAGAGCCGCCTGCGCCACGAAGGACGGCGAGTGGGTGGTGGCAGGACCTTACGAGCCGAATCCGAAAATAACGACGGGAGCGGGAGACCATTTCAACGCCGGCTTCTGCACCGCCTCTACTCTCGGCCTTTCTCCGGAAGCTTGCCTAACCGTTGGTGTAAGCTTTTCCGGATACTACGTGCGGGAAGCGAAAAGCCCATCCCTAAACGATATCGACAGCTTCCTGCGAAGCTGGTAAGACCATTTCGTATATGACAGCAGGAGAAGAATATGCTGGAAAGCTCTTCACTTTCGAAGGCTCTGAGGGCAGCGGAAAAACGACGCAGATCGAATTGCTGGCGGACGAGCTGGAAGGCATGGGACACGCCGTTATCGTAACCAGGGAACCGGGTGGAACGGAAATCGGCGAAGAGATCAGGCACTTGTTGATTCATAATTCGGCTAGCGAAAAAATGACCCCCGAAGCAGAGCTTCTACTTTTCGCCGCCGCGAGAGCCCAGCTGGTTAGGGAAGTCATGCTGCCAGCCTTACAGGAAGGAAAGATCATCCTTTGCGATCGGTTCCTCGACTCGACAACGGTCTACCAAGGAGCCGCCAGAAGCATTTCCTCCGATCCAGTAAGTTTCATCAACCAATTTGCGGTGCAGGGTATCGTACCCGACCTCACATTCATTCTCGATGTACCAGCGGAAGAATCGATCGCCAGAGTCCGACGTCGCATCACTGATCTGCCGGATCGCATGGAGCAGGAGAATATCGACTTCTATCGAAAGGTCCGTGAAGGTTATTTGCTATTGGCTCGTTCGCTTCCCCAGCGATTTCACGTCGTGGATGGGACCGAGGCTCTGAAGAATAATCAGGAAGTGATTCTCAAAACGGTGCTCGAGCACATCTAGACGGCAGGCGATTTTGTGACACTTGCCATTGCCAAGCAAGATCCTGCTGAGCTGATCGATCGAGCCATCGCCGACAATCGCCTTGCCCACGCCCTTCTTATTCATGGGCAGAACCTTTCTCAAGTCGAGGGCTTCGCTTACCAGCTGGCTGGCAAGCTAATGCAGATCGACGCTTCCGACGATCTGGAAGCCAGCTTAATCAAGCATCCCGACATCTTTACGATTCGTCCTTCAAAAAAGTCTCGAATCATATCGGTCGACGACATGCGGGAGTTGATTCGAAACGTGCAGCATTCGCCACAACAGGGGCTGCGCAAGGTAGCCTTTATCTTCGAAGTCGACCGTTTGAACAATAACGCTGCTAACGCGTTTTTGAAGACCCTCGAGGAGCCGCCATTGAATACGAATCTGCTGCTGCTGACGACCCGCCCTCACTCGCTGCTGGCAACCATCCGCAGCCGATGCCAGCTTTTCCGGCTTCCCACCAGCGCTTTGGAATTCGACGACGAGCAGGCTCTGGCTTGGCTAGAGAGCTATAAGGAGTGGCTGGGAGACATCGTGGACGGCAAACCGGGAGGAAAGCAGAGCGTTCCGCATTATGTCGTCGGTCTTTACGCTCTCGTCGAGCGTTTTAGCAACGTAGTGAACGAGTTGACCAAGACCGTTTGGAAAGAACAGTCGGCTCATCTACCGGAAGACATGGATGATAACGAAAGAATCGCCTTGGAATCGCGTATCAGTATTTCCATACGGCAGGATTTTCTAGCGGCAATCGAATCGACCACGGAGGACTTTGCCCGCCAGATCATGGACCAGGCTCAAGACCCTTCAGGGAAGTTAGTCGAATCAGTAAAAGCGTTGGAGTCGGCTAACAGTCTTTTACGATTGAATATGAAAGCGGAAACGATGCTCGAATCCTATCTGCTCCAAGCCTTGAGAATCTGGTCTGCCAAATAACGCGTGTATCGTATCTAATTTCCCGATACACTATCGATATTGGCGAAAACGGAATCTATTTTCTCGACCTGCTCCTTTTCGAGAGGTCCTTTAAGGACATATTCGATGTTCGTTTTCAAGTGGTCTACATTCCCGGTTCCAGATAGAAGAATGTCGGCGCCCGGTTCATAAGCCGCATAACGATAGGACATCTCGGTCATGACCTTAGGATCATCGCTGCCAAAAACGTAGTTTACTGGATCCTGGCCTTCGAAAGCGGATTCTTCGAGCTTTCCCTCTTCGACGAGATCGCCGACTATTTCCCGAAAATTATCCGGTTTGTAGAGCGAGTTCCTTATGGCAAACATGATTTCCGTCCCTACTTTGTTCTTAATCGTAGTGGGAAATACGTGACGTCTTGCAGACGGATTTAAGACATTAAAGCCAACCATAACTACGTCGAAAACGTTGCGATCAAGGACCTTTTGAAACATAGCATGACCCGTATCTTTGCCAAACGCCTCGCTTACTGCTAAATAGCGAATCTTGCCTTCCTCCTTAGCATTCTGCAAAGCCGGGACGAGCTCGTCGAAAGCGAAATCCACTTCCGTGACGCTGAGCCCATGAATGTGAAAGACGTCCAAATAGTCTGTCTGGAGACGTTTCAAACTACCGCTAAGGCTGTCTTCCACGGCTTGGGCAACTGGCAGCTCCTTGTCACGGATGTGTTTCAATCCGACTTTTGACGAAACCACTACCTTGTCGCGATCCACACTGGCCAATGCCTGTCCAACGATCGAATCGGTACCGTAACTGATTGCCGTATCTATATAATTAATACCAAAGTCCATTGCTGATCGAACAACCGAAACGGAATGTTCGACGCTTTTGCCATAGCTTTGCCCAAGGCGCGAAAAACCGCCGCAACCAAGGCCGACTTTCGAGACGCTTAGGCCCGTTCTTCCGAGAGTAATAAATTCCATATCGATTGGGAATGAATGACCTAAAGCTAGAGAGTCGCTAGCCTTTTACCACAACTCATGCATTAGTTCGCATTAAGATAGTGCCTCTTGGCTCCGCATTCTTGACATTCTAGCTCGGCTTTCGATTGCCGGAGAAGAAAGGGTCATTTCAATCGTATCCGATAGGCATTGCTTCAGTAAATCAATCGTTACCTGAAATTGATGCCGTCTAAGCGATTGTTTGCTTGATGACTTCGCATTTAAGCGTATAATAAATCCTACAGGCAATCTACGAGAGGATCGTGAGAGCTAATTTGGCTAAGCCATGGGCGTTCGCGTATCTACTCGAGAACTTAAACTGGCCCAAAGCCCCATCAGGCCAACGTTTCCCCCCGCCGCTTGCCCTTTAGACTAACTATGCTCAAGGCAAATCAAGGCATCAACCATCCAAAGAAAGGGTGAATCATGTTCGGCAAAAGAAATAGCGAAACGCTTATCGTTGGAGCCGGCCCCATCGGCATGATGACCGCCCTCGCGCTAGCCCAAAACGGCGTAAGAGCGAACATTATCGATAAAGCGAATAGAACCTGCGCTCGAAGCAACGCGTTGGTTCTTAACCCCGCCTCTCTAGAGGCGTTTAATCGACTCGGCATTGTAGATCGGATAATCGATAACTCATTCAGAGTCGATGAAATCGTCTTCTACGACGACTCCCAAGTTCGCGAAACCGTAAAATTAAAGGACCTCGACATCGCTTTTCCTTTTCTCGCCATTGTACCGCAAAGCTCGCTGGAGGATCTTCTGGAAAGCGAACTTAAGAGAGAGGGCGTATCCATTTTATGGAATCATCGAGCGACTCACATCAAGCACATGATCAACGGCATAGAGCTGGAGGTAGATAAGCTTGTGGAACGCTCCATTGGCTACGCGGTAGCCCATTCCGAAAAGCTAGTAGATAAAACCATCAGCTTCCAAACCAAGCTGATGCTGGTGGCGGACGGCTATAATTCCCTGCTCCGAGACAGGCTGGGAATCGAAGCGACTTCAGTCGGCCAGACTAGCCAACACGCCCTATTCGATATTGAAACGGATGCCTATCCGGACCGCGAAATTCGCATAAGCATTAACAAAGGACTCGAAACGGTCCAGTATCCAATGATTGGGGACATGAGCAGATTGGCATTTCAATTCGAAGGAATGACGCTTCCCTCGGACTATCGAGAAAAGGAGAGAATGCCCGTGCAAGCGTCTTTCGAGCAAGAGAAGCTTCTCGGCGACAGGCATCTGTATGAACTGATTCAGAGTCGCTGTCCTTGGAATACTGGATACATTAATCGAGTTATATGGAGGGCCGCCGCTCCCTTCGAAATCCGCAAGGTAAAAATGCTTCGAGAAGGTCATACGGTCCTTTTAGGTGATGCCGCCAGAACGTTTGCCCCAACCGGGATGGCAAGTCTTAACCAAGGTCTGCAAGAGGCGGAGAGAATCGCCGATACGATCAAAAACGATCTTGGAAAGAGCGAACTTCTCTTGAGTCTAGATCGACAACTGGAAGAATTCGAAACGGAATGGGACGCCCTCTACCACCTGGGCACGCACTCCCACCCTCTTGATATGGCCGATCCATGGACTGTAGCCAACAGGAAGCAGCTTTTACAATCCCTTCCTGCTAATGGCGAGACCCTTGAACGCCTCGCATCACAGCTTTTTATTCATCTCGTAATACCACAGATGGTTGATGCTTAGGCATAGGCGATGCAAGCCGAGGGGATTAATCCCTCGGCTTTCTTGAACATTAATTCTTTCGCCATTGCGTTCCAGGATTGCCGGCTCTTATGTCCCTTCGGTGAACGAAAAAATGTCTAAGATGGTGCTGGACCGCATTCGCGAATGCCAAAAAACTATCCTCGATCGAACCAAACGGATTTTTGGAGAAACGTCCGTATCCAGAAACATAAGAGAAGCCTTTCTGGCAACACCTCGTCATTGCTTTGTTCCTCGATATCTGAACGGCGACTCCGGAGTGTGGAGCGATGTCGATCCAGACTCTCTTGGCGCTCATATTGACGACCTATATGCCGATCAACCACTTTGCATATATCAAAATCAAAGCGGAAAAACCGTATCCACAATCTCCCAACCTTCACTCGTACTAGAGATGTTGCACTTGCTTGATTTAGAGCCGGGGCAGAAGGTTTTCGAACTAGGAGGCGGCAGTGGGTGGAACGCGGCCCTTGCCGGTCGTTTGGTCAAGCCAGACGGCAAGGTATTCAGCATGGAAATCGAAGACGCTCTTGTCTCTAATGCTCGAAAGGCTATCGAGGACCTCGGGATCACGAATGTGGAAATGATCAGCGGAGATGCGGCCATGGGGTTTTCTGAAGAAGCTCCTTTCGACCGCTGCCTGTTCACCGCATCGTCAAAAAGTCTGCCTTTGGTTTTCTTCGATCAGGTTAAGCAAGGAGGTATATTATTGTTCGTATTCAAATTTCGAGAACACGAAGATTTGCTTTTGGCTCTTCGCAAGACAGGAAACCATTTTCAAAGCGAACTACATTTTCCTTGTAGTTTTGTACCACTACAAGGATCGCAGGCCAATCCTCTCGAACCCCTCGACGATGTCAAATGCGATGACCTCAGCTTCGCCAGAAAGATTCTCCAAACTGACGCGGAGGATCTCATCATAAGCTTCTACAAAAGAGGCGAGGAGCCCGAACTCGGACCACGGTCCTGCGTTGTCTATCGAAAAGACACAGCCTGCGTTTGCGAACTCCCTTAAAGATAGTCCTTCAAGGCGCCAATAAGCGTATCCACAGAATCTCTACTTGCATTGCTGGCCATTAGGCCGATTCGCCAAATCTTGCCAGCCAATGGGCCTAACCCGGCTCCTACTTCGATATCATGATCCTTCAACAGGGCTCCGCGGACCTTCGCTTCGTCAAATCCTTCGGGGAGGTGTAATGTAGTGAGTGGATTGAGACGCTCTCCTTCGGGAACAACCGGAGCAAAGCCGAATGCGCCTAATTGCTCTCTCAAGTAGGCAGCTGCATCCGCATGGCGGGCCCATCTCGCTTCTAGGCCTTCATCCACAATTTCCTGAAGCGCAGTTTCCAGAGCGAACGCCATGGAAATGGGAGCCGTATGGTGATAGCTGCGCCCGCCATCGCCATCCACATAAGCAAGGATAGCGTCTAGATCGAAATAGAAACTTGGTGTGGGACGGCTTCGTTTTCTATAAACCTCCAAAGCCCGGTCGGAGATAGTCACAGGGGCTAGACCGGGAGGAACGCCCAAACACTTTTGAGTACCGGAAAAGGCGACGTCGACTCCCCATTCATCAATGGATACAGGCATGCCAGCAAGCGAAGTCACGCAATCAATGAAAAACAGCGTATCCGATTCGCGACATACAGCGGCAATACCATCAACGTTTTGATAAACACCGGTTGAAGTCTCTCCATTAACAAGAGCGGCGATCTTAGGACGATGCTCGCGAATGGCCTGATTAAAGATTTCAACATCGACAGCCCTACCCCATTCTTGCTCAACTCGGATGACATTCGCTCCAAGCTTTTCGGACAGGGAAGCAATCCGCCCGCCAAAAACGCCATTCACTCCGACCACCAGAGTATCGCCAGGCTCCAGAAAGTTGACGAGAAGAAACTCCATGCCTGAACTGCCCGTACCTGAAACCGGAAATGTCACTTTATTCTCCGTCTGAAACACCTTGCGAAGAAGGGACTTGGTCGATTCCATTACATCGAAGAATTCTGGATCCATGTGCCCGACCAGCGGACGGGAAAGAGCTTCGAGCACGGAAGGTGAAGCATTGCAAGGTCCGGGACCAAGTAGCAGTTTGGAAGTAGTTGCTGTTTGCATACAAAAAGAATTTAAAACGAGTAAACTTAACTCAACACGGGATTCGCAGGAATATCCGGATAGTCGCTTCGATCTGGCTTTACGCTGTGTTTGGTAAACACGTCAAGCTTGGTATTCGTGAGCCAGGCGATCATCTCCTCGTTCTTTTCTTCCAGCTCGTAGTGAAGTGGACAAGGATCGCCATTTCCGCACCAGCCAGGCCCAAATGGACACGTCAATCCATCTTCCACCTTCTCGAATAGTCTGACGATTTCCAGGAGAGAAATCTCGCTCGGCTTTTTAGCAAGGAAGAAACCGCCACCGGGTCCAGGCGTTCCGTTGACCAAGCCGGCGGTAGACATTTGAGACATCAGCTTGCCGACCAGCGGCTTTGAGAGCGCCCTCGCCTTAGCAATGGTTTCGGAATTAGCCTTGAACCCCTCCTTATCGAAATTCGCGGCCAGATAGCTGAGGCTAGCAATCGCGTAATTAGCCATTTTTCCGTATCCAAACATAGTCTTAAATTAGCAAAACTTACCCAGTTGGCTAATACACCTAGCGCCTCTCTAATAGTCTAATAAAGACAATTTTCTAATTTTTATACAGGGCAGAAGAAAGGACCTGCGAGCGAAGCGGAAGTCCGATCCACTCGCAGGCTTGATGAACAACGCTTTACACCAAGAATTGAGAAAATTGCGGCATGAAATTCCAACTCATTGCTATGTTTCACTCGCGACGAGAAGCCAAGGAGCCCATCAACCTGACACGTTTTGGGCTCCTCTGGCCTTTAGCCTAATCCAACTGGCATATTTAACCTAAATACGATTTATAAGAATCTGCGTGGTAAGCACTCCCGCTAGCCAGATCGTTTAAGCTAGGATTCCATTCTCTAGCCAACAAGAAGCTTGATTAAAAGACTGGTCGATTTGAGGAATTTCTGCAATCCAAATTAAGATAAAAATGTCTTTTTTTATTCGTATGGATCGGTCCAAGCATGTTTTCCTCCCGTTTCTCTCCATTTTCCTATAATAAAAACCCATGCCAATCCCAATGAAATGATGGAACTGAAAGGCATTAGAATCGCAGCCAGAAGAGGAGTGACCAAACCGGCTAAGGCCAGACCAATCGCAAAAACGTTGTAGGCAATGGCGAATGACAGGATCGCCCAGTAGGCTCGACGACGCGCCGAGCCTACTACAAAGAGATGCGCAACGCCTTTCAAGCCGTCGCCGGAGTAGTAAAAGTCAGCTTTACTAGCCATTAGTTCGGAATCGGTGATGGGAGTACCACTACAAGCTGCAGCCTCGAATGCCAAGCTGTCGTTAATGCCATCTCCGATCATGAGACAGTCATGGGGCTGCTTTGCTATCCAGCTGGCCTTGTCTTGTGGCGATAGGCCTCCCAAAGCAGGTTCAATTCTCGATTGAATATGACTAGCAATTGTATTCACTTTTTCCTGATTGTCCCCACTGAGAATAGCCAAACGCTTTCCCATGCTCGATAATCTCTTGAATACCGAACTCGTGTCCGGACGAGGGCGGTCGATACACACTATTTTCGCAAGCAGGTTCCCATCATGAGTGAAAACCGCATCCGAATCGTGAGAAGCGTTCAAAGCCCAAGACGCCTTTCCGAGGCGATAAAGCCTATCCTCATGGAGCATCTCTAAACCAAGTCCCGGATGCTCTAAAGGGGCATATCCGGTCATGGGAGAAAACGTTCCCTTGACCATCAGTCTTTCTCGAATGCTCGCCGCGACAGGATGCAGTGAATCTCGAACCATGGTTGATAGAAGGCAAAGCGTCTCCTTGGGCAAAACGTCGAGATCGTTATCGTTCACAATGGTAAGCCGACTTCGAGTCAGAGTTCCCGTCTTATCGAAAACAATCTGCCCAATCCTCTTGATCTTCGCCCAAATATCATTGGACCTTGGATACAGCCCCTGCAACCTGAGGCGAGCTACCGCGAGATCGTCGACAAGAGGCAGGGCAATCCCAATCGAACAGGGGCACGAAACCACCAAGATAGCCAATGATACTTTGAGAGCAACATCCATCTGGCCATGCAAAATCCATAGGCCTCCTCCAAAAAATGAAATCGCGACCACGGAAATCAGATAGACGACAATGAATCGCTGCAACCCAGAGTTCTGAAATCCGCGCCTCTCGTCGATGTTTAGCAAGGCTCGCAGCAAAGAATCAGTCCAGTCTTCCTCAGCCTCGAGTTTGACACGGTTTGTATCCATCAGTCTTGAACCCGAAGGAATGATTCCGTCCGCCGTATAGACAGAAGGTTCAGATTCGCCTGTAATCCAACTCAGATTGAAACTGGCTTTTGAAGATATTAGCTTTGATCGAACGGGAACAAAGGAATTTCTTTCCGAAAAGAAAACGTCTCCCGACCTCAGCTCGCAGGACGGGACTTTTTCCGTCCCCCGGCTTTCCGAACGCAACCGTTCTACAACAGGAACGCCCATCTGAACGCGGGATAATCGATTTCGATTTACCTCAATCGCTCGCTCTTGCAGCCAACGACCAATAAGCATCAAGAAAACGAATACAGAAACGAAATCGAAATAGACGAGATCATCCTTGCCGTAGAGAAATCCGTACCACGAAAAGCCATAGGCGACGACTAGACCCAGCGAAATAGGAAGATCCAAATGGATGGATTTGCTGAAGGCCGCTCGGCAGGCCCTAGTGATAAAGTAACTCCCTCCGAAAACCATGCTAAGCGTCGAGAAAAGCGCGGACATCCAGCTAAAGGAGCCAGCCAAAGGAGAACTCGCTTCCATTCCCAAGTAGCCTGGCAAAGTGTAGAGCATAGCGTTAAGAGCAAAGGCGCTGCAAATCGCTAATCGCCAAACAAGGCGACTCGTCTCAGAGGTTTTCTTTTGGTCGAGTTTCTCTAGCGTGTATCCGAATTTTTCTATAGCCTTCGCGAAGGCGACTGCTTTGAATTCGGATTTATCGAACTTAAGCCTGATCTCGCCACGCTGGGCGTTGATCCTGCATTCAATACCTCCTGGCTCTTCCTTGAATAGCTTTTCAATCAGCCAAACGCAACCAACGCAAGAGATGCCTCCCACGCTGAGAGCAAGAGTTATCGGTCCTTCGGCTTCTTGAGCTTCAACCATATCGGAAAGCCAACGATAGTCTTGTCGACCGAAAACGGCATCTCCAACTGGGGCGCTTTTACCGCCTTGCAGCTCGTAGAATTGACTCAGACTCTCGTCGTGAATCAGCCGATGCACATACTCGCAACCGGAACAACAAAATCGAGTCTGTTCAGACGAAACGAGAAATTCGGTACCACAGTGCTCGCAATTCGCAAGAGAATCGATCCTCGAACTGCTCTCTGTAACCAACATACTCATACTAATGGCACATAGCGCTAATAACCGAAATCATATCGACGTCCAGAAACGAACGGCTAACAAGAAGGGTAATAGCTATGAGGGCCAAGCCGCGTCGCCAATTCGTTAATACTTTCGGATTGTATCTCGTATTCAGAAACCCAAAGCCAAACTGCAGTCCAATGAGAGCGAACGAACTTGATAAGCCGAACAGTAAAAGCAGGAACGAGCCCTGCCCAGCAGAGCCGGAGAGAGCGGCGACCCAGAAAAAAGTATACAAGGCGCCGCAGGGCAAAAAAGGCGTAGCGAGCCCAAGCGCTAATCCTCGCCAGTGTCCGGAAGTCGCGTAGGCTCGGGATAGAATGGCTCGGCTGAAGCGAGCAAAACCAGGGAGTTTCGAAAGATGCCGATCGAAATTGAAAAGAAGCGCCACGAAAAAGAGAGCGAATGCCCAAGGCACGATCAACGTTGGGACACCACCCAGGGCGTCAATGATGCGAGAGCCCATGGAACCGGCTAGAGCCCCGCAAACCGTATAGGAAAAAAGGCGACCAGAATGATAGCCCAGTATAGGACCTAACGATCGAGCGTTACTGGCCTGTCGACCAGGAGAGATAATGGCGCACGAAATAGGTCCGCACATCCCCGCGCAGTGGAAACTGGTCGCCAAGCCTGCCAGTAAAGCCGATACCGGATTCACCAGCTCAACTAGATTGCTAGACATCATCGAATCGCCTTCTGGATTGGGACAGGAGTTGGAGCGTTTTTGCTGGCAGTCGAAATGAGCCAGCTCCAAGCGACGATCAGAACTACAAAGGCTCCAATAACCCAGAACCATAACGTCTTCCAGCCTCTATTTTCTGATCTTCGCTTCATTGGTTTGACGTTTCAGGCTGCGGACCTATGAATTCAAGTTCTCGATACGCCAATAGGCCGCCTTCGCTATCAACGACATTGGCTTTCATTACAAAATTTCCTTCGAAGCGATTTCTGGGCACTCGAATCACAAGCGTCTTCACCGCTTCTCCATTCTCTGGCAATGTGAAAGCTCCATCGACTCCTGTCGCCACGGCATCGACGGGCAAACCGTCCAAGGCGATTCCATAGTCGGCGCTATGATTCAGTTTATTGGTCACCCGCACAATAAACTGATTTCGAATATGATCCTGGTCGAGGTAGTAAGGAGATCCCTCCACTCTCCAAGCGGTCAGAGAAGCATGGGTTAATCCTTGTAATGAAAAAATAAGCACACTAGCTCCTACTACCAAAAGAAAGGAATACAGAATAATTCTCGGCCTAATCAACCGCGTCGCTCTTCCAGCAAGACCTTCCTGGGAATCGTATCGAACCAGCCCCCTCGGACGATCCAATTTATCCATTATAGTATCGCAAGCATCAATACAAGCTGCACAGCCAATGCATTCCATTTGCAGACCCTGGCGAATATCGATACCGGTAGGACATACCTGAACGCAGCGATGGCAATCGATGCAATCCCCTACTCCATCCTGAGTGGGTTTCCCACGCGGTTCGCCTCGCTTTTCATCATAGCCAATAACAGTCGAATGGTCGTCGATGAGCACGGACTGCAAACGACCGTAGGGGCAGATGACAATGCAGAGCTGCTCGCGGAACCAGGCGAAATTGAAATAGAGTATTCCGGAAAAAACGCTCACAAACACGAAGGTCCCCCAATTTTCCAAAGGACTTTCGCGCATGATGTTCCAGAGCTGGGGAAGCGATAGGAAATACGCCATAAACAAGTGGGCTACGGAAATCGAAATCAGCAGAAACAGGCCATGCTTAAGAAGGCGTTTCCATATTTTAGATACGTTCCAATCAGCGTTATCCAAACGTCTCCTGGCAACCGCTTCGCCTTCAATCCACCTTTCGATCCGACGGTAGACATGCTCTAGAAAAACGGTTTGAGGGCATGCCCAACCACACCAGATACGCCCAAATAAAGCGGTAACGTAAAAGAGCCCGAAACCAAGTCCGCTAATCAAAAAGAAAGCCAGCCACAAATCTTGGGACACGAAGGTGATTCCGAAAAAATGGAATCGCATGGCATCCGTATCCAGATAAACCGCTGGATACCCATTGATTTGAATCCATGGCAATGCCGCATAGATGGCGATTAAGAGGATCGCGCTGATCCGCCGAGCCTGGGTAAATCGTCCATCGACATCAGCAGGATGGATGGCGTAGCGAGACCCGTCTTCGTTTACCGACGTGAGTTCTTCACGTCTTGGTTGACGTATATTGGCGCGCTGTTTCATCGATAGTGAGACCTCCGACCTTAAGAGGCCTGATTGCTACGGTTCGGTGTGATAACTCATAACAAAGGCTGTGACCTGATTAACTTTCTCTTCGCCCAGAATCGGCAGCCAAGGCGGCATTCCTTTTTCAAGGACGCCTTCAATGACGATCCGCCGCGCATCCATAGGAGTGGAGCCATGAACCCATTCACTGTCGATCAAGTTGGCTCCGATCGCCCCCTGGAGTTCTGGACCATGACAAGCAAGGCAATTCAAGGCATAGATGGCCTTTCCCGCCTCGACGATTTCTGGATCTCGACTCATGGCCCACAGGGCGGCATTATCAATAATCACGACACCCTCTTCGGTTTGCTTGGCAAGAATTTCCTCCTCGATAGCGGCCAAGGCCATCGCGTACTCCTCCGCTTGAGTAGGCCCTGTATCCGTTTTATGGAAATATATCCAGTAGCCGATTGAAAAAACGATCGTCGAGTAAAACGTGAACAGCCACCAGTTGGGCAAGCTCTTGTCATACTCCTGAATGCCATCATAGGTATGAGGCCTCAGAGGATCTTCTTGTGACGTTGTATCATTCATAGGAAACCGTTCGTCTAAATTCCGCTTAATCGTTTTCGTCTTCGAGTGGCATGGCACTGGCGCGATCCATCTCTGATCGAGAGGCTCTCAGGATACGCCAAACCACCGCGATAAAAGCCAAGGCGAACAACGCGAAACCGATCTTAGGAAAAAGCGTGTGCCATTCAGTGTATTCAACTCTTTGAAACATGCTATTTATCCTCCCCTCTAGTGGTTGGCGCCGCAGCTAGTTTAGGAGCGAAATCGACAGACTTGCCCAGCTGCTGGAGATAGGCTATGAGGGCAATCACTTCCGTGTCGGGATCCGCCTCAATGCCAAGCTGCTTTAAATTGCTGGCGATCTGCAGAGCCTGCGTCTTCGCGTCTTCAATATATTCCTGATCTTCTTTATCAGGGAAGGGAATCCCCAAGGTTTTCTGTACAGCTATCTTTGAAGGCAAAGCCTGGTAGTCGGTCTTCTTCTTCAGAAGCCAGGGATAACTCGGCATATTGGAATTGGGGGAGATAGTCGAAGGATCTCTCATGTGCTCGTAGTGCCAGCTGTCTGGATACTTGCCTCCTACACGAGCGATATCCGGACCTGCTCGACGAGATCCCCATTGGTATGGATGATCGTAAACCGATTCTCCAAGACGGCTGTAATCGCCATAGCGTTTAACCTCCGCCACGAAAGGTCTGATCATCTGAGAATGACAGTTGTAGCATCCTTCGCTCACGTAGATATCGCGACCGGCAAGTTCCAGCGGCGTATAGACAACCTGTATTTTATCTTCGACTACGCTCGATTTATCGACGTTGACCAATGGAATGATCTGCACGACGCCACCGATAAGGACCGCTAGTAAAACCAGAACCGTGAAAGGGAATGAACTTTTCAGAAGACGCTCATGCCAATCGCTGAAAGAGGCTTGGCGCTTCTTGAAATGGACGATAGCGGCTACGCAAGTAGCTATCAGGAGAACCATTCCGAGGTGGCCCCCAAGACCGTCAACGAACATCCACTGGCAAGAGAAAACGATTACCGCGGCGCAATAAAGGATCGAGGCATTGAACAGTCCGCCAAACAAACCAAGGGCTTGATCATCACTTTGATCCTTCGACTCGAAGACTCCATTCACCGCTTTACCTGAGCGAATGGTCATCCAAATGTTGTAGGCCATCATGATGAAGCCGATCAAATAAAGTCCGCCCCCGACAATGCGGGTAGCCATTAGCGGCCGAATCGACTGAAGCGTTTCAATGAAATTTGGATACGCCAGAATGCCTGCTTTATCAACGTTGTTGAGCATTAGCCCCTGAGTTATTCCCGAAACCCACATCGAAGCCACGTACAGGAGGATACCCACAAGACCTAGCCAGAAATGCATGTTGGCCAAAGATATTGAATACAGCTTCGTATTCCACATCTTGGGCGCTAGAAAATAGAACATGCCGGCTGCCATGAAACCATTCCAGCCAAGCGTCCCGCCATGCACATGCCCGATAATCCAGTCGGTGTAGTGAGCTAGAGCGTTAACTGACTTAATGGAGAGCAAAGGCCCTTCGAAAGTCGACATGCCGTAGAACGTTACTCCGGCAGCGAAAAATTTCAGCACGGGATCCGTCCTTAGCCTGTCCCAAGCTCCTCTCAAGGTCAACAGACCATTCAGCATGCCTCCCCAGGATGGAGCCCAAAGCATCAAACTGAAGATCATCCCCAGGCTTTGCAGCCAGCCAGGCAATGCGGTGTAGAGCAAATGGTGAGGTCCAGCCCAGATGTAGATGAACACGAGCGACCAGAAATGGACTACGGAAAGCTTGTAGGAATAGACCGGTCGATTTGCCGCCTTTGGCAAATAGTAGTACATGATTCCGAGAATCGGTGTGGTCAAAAAGAATGCCACCGCATTGTGACCATACCACCACTGGACAAGCGCGTCTTGGACGCCCCCAAATATCGGATACGAATGCAGCAAGCTGGTCGGAATCGACAAATGGTTGACGATGTAGAGCATGGCGACCGTAACAATGGTCGCGATGTAAAACCAGATCGCCACATACAATGAGCGCTCGTTGCGACGAGCGAGCGTCCAGAAGAAATTGATAGCGAAAACCACCCAAATCAGCGCCACCAGGATATTGATGGGCCATACCAGCTCGGCATATTCCTTGCCCCGGCTAAAGCCCAGTGGAAGCGTGATGGCGGCGCAGACAATTATGAATTGCCAGCCCCAAAAATGGAGGTTGGAGAGGAAGTCTGAAGCCAGCCGCGCTTTCACCAGACGCTGCGTCGAATGATAAATGCCGGCAAACATCATGTTTCCGACAAAGGCGAAGATGGCCGCATTGGTGTGCAAGGGCCGGAGACGCCCGAATGTAAGCCACTCGGTATTGAAATTCAGAAAACGGAAATTCAATTGGGCGGCTATCAAGACGCCAACCAGCATGCCAACGACGCCCCAAAGTATGGAGGCTAGCATGAAGCGCCTGACGACTTCGTCATTGTATTCAATCTGGCGATTCGTATCGCTCATAATCAGTCTTGTTTAGTTTATCCAGGCTCGGAGAAGCCATTACCGTTGCGGTTGACGCCTCGTAGACCGATGATCGACGACCTTCTCGTCTTCCAGAGGAAGCAGGCTTTCACGTTCGGAGCTGCTATCCTCGGAGCAAGACCTCGTGTAAAAGAAAAACGCGATGGCCATGCTAACCAGAATGAGTCCTACGAAACCCGTTAGAAGGATGACGTTCATTAATGGTGTCTATTAGAAGCGTTGTTTAAAAAAGTATTTATTTATATAAATACAACTTATTCTTTATTTGCCAAGAAAAATGAAGGTTCGGGATCATTTTTCGCATCTAGTCTAGCGATTGGTCACTCCAAGTCTGGTCTGCTCGGCTTCTAGCCCTTCTTTAAAACTAGCTCCAAAACGGCTGCGCATTCCGAATCTCCCAAGTTTCCTGGATAGATCTACACGACGCGAAACCCGGAAGATCTAGGCCAATCGGACATGGAAATTTCATCGAGACTGAATTCTTCGGAGTTCACCCCACTCGAAAACAAGGATAACGAGCGTTGATATGGATAAACTTGAAGGCAGGCTCAGCAGCATAAGAAAATGAAACCATTTAGAAAAAGTCTCTAGATCTCATGTCCACTATACTTTTGCTTCAAAACGAGAACGTTGTATCCAAGAAAGTCTTCGACGAGATTAAAAACTCGGCCCCCGGTTACGATATCTGGATAACGCGAGAACCTGGCTTGGAAGATTCAGGTCGAATACAGGATGTTGAAATAAGTGCGGGCGGCAAACCGCCAGAGGAGCTTCTCCGCTCGCAGAATCTAAAGTGGCATCATCAACAATCGGCAGGCGTTGATTGGCTGTTTAAGATCGAGAACCGTGAAAGCCTTCCTTTTTCGATAACGAATGTCTCCGGAATGCACGCTTCCCAAATTACAGAGCACGTATTCGCCATGATACTGACCTTCGCACGAGATATGGTCCCGTTTCACCACAACAAGCGCCAAAAGGAATGGAGGAAGCCTCAGCCCGAGAAATTGTTCCAGTTGCCAGGCAAGACCATGCTCATTGTCGGCCTAGGAGCAATCGGCTCCTACATGGCTCGCGTTGCCAAAGCCCACGAAATGAATGTATTGGGTATCCGGAGACATCCGGAAAAGACCGATCCGAATGTCGATCGGATGGGCACCCTTTCCAGTCTTAATGAGATGCTTCCAGAGGCTGACATCATTGTCAGCATCCTTCCTCGGACTCCCGGTACGGAAAATATTTTCGACAGAGAGCAATTCGATATCATGAAACCATCTTCCCTAATCTTTAACGTTGGTCGGGGAACGCACATTAACGAAGACGCTTTGGCAGAGGCTTTGAAGACAGGTAGTATTGCAGGAGCCGGTCTCGACGCCTTCTCCATAGAGCCGCTACCGCCGAACTCGCCGCTTTGGGAACTGTCCAACGTGATCATATCCCCACATTGTTCAGGCCTTATCGATGATTATGTGAATACATCTCTCGGCTATTTTATTCGCAACCTGAAAAGGTATCAGAAAAAGGAACCTCTTCTCAACTTGGTGGATAAGAAGCTGGGTTATTAGAATCCATCATTCTAGCACAGATTGGATTAGCGCTAAACGTTCTTCACGTATCCAATTTTTCACTGAACGCACCCTCTGAAACAGGATTCTATCCGACCATATTGACCGATAGGACTAGTTTCGGAGAATATTCATAGAGATGATGGATCCGAGCTTGTAGTGCTTATCCAGTACGAAAAAGATTGATAATTATGCGGTTAGTGGTAGTGTATAAAAAATAAAGACAATCTATCCAGAGTCTTGTAGCAGTTCAGCTCCCGCTTCTGTTAAAGCTTGGTAAGCAAAGGACGATGGATATTTCTGATACAGATTACCCCCCGAAACGGCAGTATAGATCCTGAAAGGGATTGCCCATCAAGAGTTTGCTCAGGCAACCCTTGAATTAGATAAATGTTAAACCTAAAAAGACAGAACCTCATTCTAACCTCAATTGTTGTCATGACGTCATGGCTTCTTGAAGGTTCTGTCGTTGCGAAAAAGACGGGCTGGTCCGAACTGAGAACGGATAGTTTTACTATTATTTCAAATGCCCAGCCTAAGCGAATCGAATCTCTATGGAAAGACTTGCACTATTTTGAGGTTGTAGTTGAAAAAGCCTTCCCCGAATTCCTGTCGGATCAAGAAGCTAGAAAACATCTGATTGTCATGCCGAAGTCAGGACAGGAATACGAATATCTAGCTCCCCTGCAAAAAAACGGAAAAAGCGCCAGATCTGCGGGAGTGTACCTGGCAAATGAATTCAATCCCATCATTTTGGTGAGGAATGATCCACTGTTATCAGCCAATCGCCGAATCGTTTTCCACGAGTATTCGCATCGTCTGACTCACGCCATTCTCGGAAGACTACCGACCTGGGCAGACGAGGGGATCGCCGAGCTTTTCGCTTCATTTAAGTTACGCAGGCAAAACCTCGTAGCAGGCCGGATCGAAAAGGACAGCATCATGCAAACCTTGAATAGTGAGGGGTTCATTCCGTTTGAAGCATTCTTCTCCCAAAACAGAAATCACCTCCGCAAACGGAAAGCGTTAAATGTATCGTATCCAGTAAGCTTTTACGCACAAGCTAGATTGCTAGCCCACTACGCTTATTTTAGCGACGAAGGCAAGCGTTGGCCCTCCTACTTGCGGCTCGCTAAAATCGGCATCGAGCGACCAATCGACGAGTCGGATGTATCTTTTCACATGCAAATGAACTACGAGGAGCTCGAAAGAGCTCTGGAAGACTACATCGAACGTGGAGGCCATAAAAGTATCTCGATCAGCATTGCAGAGCTCGATGAACTCCCGAGACCAGAGACAACAGCATTGGCGGAAAACGACTTGCACGCCTACTTCGCCATGATCTTGACTAGAGGCAATCACTACGCCAGAGCGGAAGAGTATTTCCAGAAGACTAGAGAAACCGGCATCGAAAGCTCGATATGGTTATCAGGAAGATCTGAATACATGCTTTATCAATCAGGTTTAAGGAAAGCTGGAGATCTTGCTTGGAAAGCGAATCTTCTGCATACCGAAGATCCATTCATTTCCACTTTGGCAGTCATGCATGCCTCTACTGGACGTCTGGAGGAAATCAATTCATATGAAAAAGATGATGCCAATCGGTTATTGGACATGTTGAAATTGGCAAACTCGCAAGGCGACTCTACCCGTTATCTTTTCGAAACGTATCATGGCATTTTGATCGCCTCTGGATCGGAGATCAGCAAGGAGCACTCCGACTTTCTCTATCAAGGCATTGATCTGTATCCAAATATCAGTTATTCGATTAGTTTATTGAAGATCATCACCGATCGGATTTTCGATTCCAACTAGATCGCTTTGCCTCGGCTAACTTGCGAAATAGAGCTCGATGGCAATTTCTCGATAGGCAGATTGGATTAGTCCAAACGCCGATAGATTTCCCAATTAGCGTCTCGCCAAAGCGACCAGGAGTCTAATCATAGAGAGAATGGCGAAGAAATTTGGAATTTACGGAGGGAGCATGATAGCGAGATTTCATGCTCAGGCCATCAAGGCGACCGATAAGGGCGAGCTAATCGCGGTTTTCGCCCGCAGGCAAGATAGGGCCGAAGAGCTAGCGAACGAATTCGGATGCAAAGCTTTTTGGGACGAGAATGCCTTCTTCAATCACGACGAATTGGATGTTATCACGATCGCCACTCCGTCAGGGGCCCATTTAGAGCCGGCGATGAAAGCGGCCGCCGCAAAGAAGCATGTGATTTGCGAAAAACCTCTCGAAATAACAACGAGCCGAATTGACCAGATGATTCAGGCGGCCAATGAGAATGGGGTTGTACTTGCCGGTATTTTCAATCGACGCTTTAACCCGGCTTTCGAAGCTCTCCAAAAGGCAGTCGATCAAGAGCGATTTGGGAACCTGGCTCTAGCCCAAGCCTCCATCAAATGGTACCGAGATCAGGCGTACTACGAGTCTAGCAACTGGAAAGGGACTTGGGAATGGGATGGCGGAGGGGCTTTAATGAACCAGTCTATTCATACAATAGATCAGCTTGTTAAGCTCGCTGGTCCCGTCCAGTCGGTTCAAGCATCAACTACACGGCGAGCTCATCCAAGTATCGAAGTTGAGGATACCGCAGTAGCTCTACTTGAATTTGCCAATGGAGCCTTAGGTATGATTGAGGGTTCCACCGCCTGCTGGTCGAAATCGGGAAACCCGGCGGAAATTCATCTAAGCGGGAGCAAGGGCACCGCGATTATGCAAGACGACCGATTTCGCGTCTGGGAATTTGAAGAGGAAAAACCGGAGGATGACGAAATTCTTTCTTCGCTTATGGTCTCTTCCGAAGCGAAAGGCTTGGGAGCAAACGATCCGACAGCCATCAATGCCGATGGCCATCGTCGCAATTTTGAAGACTTCATCGAGGCGATCGAAGCAAATCGGGCTCCTTTGATAGACGGAGTCGAGGCTCGCAAGCCAGTTGACGTTATCTGCTCGATCTATGACAGCGCAAAACAGGATGGAAAAAAGATCGTCATAGATTGATTGCCAAAGAGGACGACAAGGTATTGTTAGCAGACTAGGATATGCGAAGGGACATGTCAGATACCAGGAATTCAATCCTATCTGGAAAGGAATCCATTGATTTCTTCCAGTCCTTCAAGTGTTTAATCTGTAGCTGTTTACTAACGATTTGCACGTCAGCGTGGGCAGAGGATTCGGTAACGGAAACGATTGATTTGCCCGCATTCGAAATCACTGGATCCCGCTCGAATTACTTAAAGGAGGTCATTCCCCTCTCCCATCAATTTATTGGAGCGGAAGAAATAGCCGATCAGAACCCCCTGGGAATAGAAGATCTGCTGGGAAGCCTGCCGGGAATTCACATTGATCGCTCATCCCGTTCGGGGGGAGTAGGTTCCGTATACATGAGAGGTGGCGATCCTAATTTCGTAGTCACGTTGATCAACGGCATAAAACTGAATGATCCTACCAATGATCGAGGTGGCTCTTTCGACTACGCGTCCATCGACCCATTCAGCCTGCAAGGAGTGGAAATCGTCAAAGGCGCTCAATCCGCCTTGTACGGTTCTGAAGCCCTAAGCGGCGTCATCAATCTCGTAACCATCGACGAAAGCTCGCCAAGCGAAGTGAGAGCTCTTGGGGAGGTCGGAACGGACGATTTCAGACAAGTCCGCTTTGAAGCGGGAGAGTCCAATCAAAACCTAGTAGCGAGATTAACCGCAAACTACCTGGACATCGGGGACGCGGTTGACGGCGAAAGCTTGAAAAGCCGTCGCTACACGGCCAGCGTTTTGGCGACAATCGACGAGCAATCCAAACTCCGAGTCTTCGGCCTAGTCTCCAACACCGACAAGACCGCCTTCCCAGACGACAGCGGAGGCCCACTATTCGCGGATATTCGCGAATTGGATACGAGGGAAATCGAAGACAATGCTTTGGGAATAAGCTATATTTTCGAAGCAAAGGAAACAGCTCGTTTTCAGCTAGACGCCTCGCTTTACAATCGAGAAGAGACGATAGACTCTCCGGGAGTAAGTCCTGGCCTAAGAGATCCCTTTGGAATACCTCCCACCGTCTCTGAAAACGAACTGGAACGGTATCAAATAAACGCATACGGCGAATTTTTCAATGGCGATACGATCAGCTTCATTTTGGGAGCAAGCTATGAGTCCGAGAAAAGTGAAGTCGATTATTCCCTCATCTTCCCATGGCAAACCATCAACGATCTCTCGACTCTAGATCGAGACACGGTCGGCGCCTTCGCTGAGGTCGACTGGCAGCCGGCTGAAAATATGGTTTGGCAATTTGGAGTCAGGCATGATGACGTTGATGGCATCGATTCGGAGAATTCCATTTTGAGCGGCGTTTCCTATAAGTTTAGCGATTTAAATTCGTACCTGAGATTCCACTACGCTGAGGGATTTAAAAAGCCAAGTGTGTTCGCCTTGACTAATCCCGTAGTCGGTAATCCAAGTCTGATACCGGAAGACAGTCAAAGTTTTGAACTGGCGTGGGAATCATTCTTGGAAGATGGAAAGAGCAGCTTCGAAATCGCCTTGTTCGATCAAAGCTTTGAAAATCTAGTCGATTTCGACTCAGGACCTCCACCCAGGCTAGTAAACAGAGGGGAAGTCGAATCACAAGGAGCGGAAGCGTCGTTCAAGTATACGGTTTCAGACGTATTGAATATTCAAGGATCGCTTTCTTATGCGGATGCCACCATTGTCGGATCTCCCGAAGAGCTACGCCATCGCCCTCAGTGGCGTGGATCCGTTTCGGCAAAATGGCAGGCTAATGAAAAAACTTTCATATACGTAGCTGGAGCCTACGTCGATCGTCGTCTTGATTCTTCGATTCCAACGGGAGACAAGCGTCTAGAAGCTTTCTTCCAATCCGATCTGCGACTCAAGTACGAAGTAAACGACTCCGTAGAGGTTTGGCTGTCGGTAGACAATCTTTTCGATGACAACTACGAAGAGGCTGTAGGATTCCCAAATCCCGGAAGGCAAGCGCGTATTGCCTTGGGATGGAAGTGACGGACTCCTTTTTAGGAGACGAAAGATAGCCACAGTATCAGGAATCTTGTGGATCGAAAGTCTCGCTAGTGGTCAAGATAAACTTGTCTAGTTCGGTTCCGTCCTCACGCATCGAAATTTCAATGACATGCTTTCCGGGTTCTTCGACGTCTAGCCATACCGTACGTGGCCCATGGCATCCATGATGCGGATACCGCTGATTTGATGTCCAAACCCAGTCATTAGTTGCTGGTCCCTGCGTCCAGCGCTTGCCCTTCTTCGGAGGATGCCGCTTTACGCAAACCTCCAACTTCGATCCAGATTCAGGCCAAGTTCCATTCAGGCCAACATGGATACTGTTCTCTTCCGTCCCGTTGTGGTAGATGCGAGCCCAGACGTAGTAACGTCCCGGAGTGGAAAATTCCACTTCATAGCTAAGCGTTGGACCTTTGCCTCCCTTTTCAGTCAACGAAGTTTGGATGTTCGTATGATCGCCATGCTTTTGCATTACATCAGGCAAGGCTTCCACATAGGCTCCACCGCTAGCAGATTCGGCATGCGATGGGTCAAGATCGGGAGTAACGGTCTGATCAGCGGGGCCAGTCACCGTTATCCAAGAGCGAGGTAGTTCGCCATCCTCATAGAACAGGAAGCTTTCGGCCTCGATCTCGACATAGCCATTGCGTTCATGATGTTTCGCGTGGAATCGATGCTCTGTATTGCTTTTCAAACGTCGCAAATAGGCGCCCTCCGCGTTCAGGCGCATCACCTTTTCCGTATCGAGATCGTCACGACTGTTGCAAAAATCAACTACCAATTTAGGCATAGGTCCATACACTCCCTTTCGTTTCGATACCGGCCAATTACTGCCGAACATAACGCGATCAGGACCAAAAACATCGACGATTGGATTAAGGACGGGCAGATATACTTTGTAATCAAGCGGTGGAGGATTTTGTCTGGAAAATGTGTAGAAGGCGGAGAGTTTTATGTAAATATTTGGATACATATCCAGTCCGTCATATCGTTTAGTAGCATTCTCGTCTTCATTCGCCTCGTCCAAACCCATGTGTCCAAGATGATTAACGATCATCACGAGATTAGGATAGCTCTCGGCCACATGAACCAATTGCTCGGCTGGATAGCGCTTCAAGTTCATCTCGAAGACCAGTCCCAGTTCCTCCACAATAGCCAGCTTGGAAAAGATCTCAGGATCCTCTAACGACGGATCCTGACGACTTCTCTGTCGAAATCCCAGGAATTTAGGATGCATGGCCAGCCTTACGATTTCCGTTTCAAAATTCTCGTCTCGCAAATCCAAGTAGCCAATGAAACCCAGCATGTTCGGATCGTCTTCGATCAAGGAAAGCGTCCAATCATTTTCCTGAGGACGAGGGCTGCACTCCACGATAATCGCTCGGCGAATGCCTGAACCGCTGCTTGCCTCGTAGAAGGTTTGAGGCAAGTGCGGATACTGAACCTCCGTCCATTTCTTTGGAGGAAAAGGAAATCCATCAATATTCGTATCGAAAATATGGATATGCGTATCAATCCAGCCAGGGGAAATGATGTCTTCGGAATGACTCGACTTCAGGAGCCAGAAAAACGATGTCAAAAGGAGAACAAGCCGAAAGCAGCGCTGGGGGATCATGATGGGCTCGATCATTTCGAGGATTCGCCCAATGTCAAAGCGCTCTTCTACAAAAACTCCGCTTGGACTAGAAATGGTTGAGATGCTTTCTCAGGCGAGCTTTCTGCTCTTCGTAAGGGGGATCGGAGGCTAAATTGTGAAGCTCATGCGGATCTTCGGAGCGGTCGTAGAGCTCCTCCCCTCCATCGTCATAGGAAATATAACTCCATTGATCGACTTTCACGGAGTAGTTGCCCGAACGATACACGGAAATAGCGGGTTCCTTTTTGGGAGCCGAAGGATCGTCAAGCCAAGTCTTAAGATCCAGCCCTTCAAGATATTCAGGTCGATCGAATCCTAGAAGACTGGCAAGAGTCGGATAGACATCGAGAAAGGAAACGGCTCGTTCGCATCTCCCTGGATCGATTCCAGGCCCTGCAATGATCATAGGTACCTGAGTAGACTGATTCCAGAGAGTGAATTTTTCAATACGTTCCTTGTCACCTATATGCCAACCGTGATCGCCAGCTAGAATGACAATCGTATTATCGCGATAGCGGCTTTTCCTCAATGCTCGCATCACGTTCCCCACGCAGAGGTCAGCAAAGCTGGAGCTTGCCAAATAGCCTTGCACGGCCTTTCGCCATTGTCCCAACTCCTTCATCGGCTTCACTATCTTGTAGGTGAAGTTAGTGCGATGACCTTCGGGAATGTCATCCATATCGTCATCCGGAGCGACAGGCAATCTGACGTCATCAAGTGGATACATATCGAAGAATTCTTTAGGCGCTATTTGCGGCGAATGAGGGCGATAGATGCCGCAGGCCAAAAAGAAAGGTTTGTCGTGTTCGCGATCCAAATACTCGGCGCAGAAGTCCGAAATTTGCCAATCACCAGTTTCCTCAACCGTATTGGGAATTGGCCCCCAAAAAAGATCGGTACCAAAGTATCCGGTCACTATGCCGCCATGCCACTTGGCGAGTCCTTGCTCGTCTCGATAAAGATCCCCACCAGGCGTTCCAACGAGGCCTCTCCACTGAAAATCCCACGATATAGGATCGGAAAACGGAAGCGGTTCCTCATCAACTCCCCGAGAATGGTGGAAAATTTTGCCAGCTGCAATCGCTTCATAGCCTTTGCTTCTGAGAAACTGCGGCAATGTGACGCGATCCATGCCTCCTGGTTTTTCGCGAAAATTGCCTGGATTCGTATATTGTCCTGTGGTCTCCGGTCGCTGTCCCGTTAAAAGCGCTACGCGACTGGGATTGCAGGCAGGCACCACGCAATGAGCATTGGTAAATAGAACGCCCTCGCTAGCTAGGCGATCTATGTGCGGCGTTTTCGCCGGCCCTCCTAAACAGCTAACGTAGTTGTTTAGGTCATCCACCATGATAAGCAGAACGTTTAGCGGCTTGTCCGCTTTAGCCAATGGCAAGCAGGGCGATAAACTAGTTAAAACGAGTATTATAGTGAAAGATTGAATACGAAAGAATCGTCGTAGCATCGTAAAATTAATAAGAATTGCACTCAACAGTTGACTCGGATTTTCAAGCTTACTCGAACAGAATGCCCTCTTTAAATAAACGTCCTCAAAGCCTGCGGACAATCGCGTCAACGCAATCTTGGGTACCCGCTTGACCGCCGAGGTCCTTGGTCAAACCATCGCCTTCGGCAAGCGCGGCTTCCACTGCTGACCGAATGGCGAAAGCGGATTCAGTTAAAAGACTATCGTCGCTTCGACCGCCGAGCCATTCCAGCATGCTGGCGCCCGAAAGAATGGTTGCGATGGGATTGGCAACACCCTTGCCGGCGATATCAGGAGCCGATCCATGGGAAGCCTGAAAAAGAGCATGACTCTCTCCAATCTCGGAAGAATCCGCCATACCCAAGCCACCGATTGTAGCCGCTCCAAGATCGGAAATAATGTCCCCAAACATATTCTCAGCAACAATCACATCATAGTAGCTAGGACGGGTTACCAAATACATGGAAAGGGCATCCACCAAAGCATAGTCCACTTCAATTTCCGGATAGTCCGCTAGGACTTCATCAGCCACCGATCGGAAAAAGGCAAAGGAGCGCAGAACGTTGGATTTATCACAAATGGTCACACGCTTCTTTCCGTCAAGAGGAGCTCCGTTTCGCTGCAAAGACAGCTCCGCTGCCTGCCGCACAATCCTCTCCACCCCCTTGCGAGTTATAAGCATCGTATCTGATGCCGTCTCTCCACGAAGGACATTCCCTCCACCACGGGAGGCGTAGAGCCCTTCGCTATTTTCTCTTACGATCACATAATTAATGTTTGGTCGTCCCTCCAAAGGCGTCTTAACCCCCTCATAGAGTTTGATGGGTCGAAGATTGGCATACAAATCGAGCTCGAATCTTAATTGAAGAGTAGTGTCCTGTCCGGCTTCCGTCCCGTCTGGATAAAGCACGCCCGGCAAGCCAGCGGCTCCAAGCAGAATGGCATCAGCCGAGCGACAGCGTTCCACAGTCTCGTCCGGCAAAGCGACTCCTGTATCCAAATAATTCTGGGCTCCACCTGCAACATGGTCCCATTCAATCGATCTGGCCCCTTTAATGACCTCGTCAATAACCTTAATGGTCGCAGCACACACCTCTGGTCCAATCCCATCCCCATCAACAACTGCTATTTTATAACTGTTCATGAAATTTCTGTGGTAGACTTTTGGACCTCATCAAACTCGATAGACTCTTCGCGCATTGTCACTGAATAGCTTTCGCTTCTCGTCGTCGGAAAAATCCTTCACCACTTCGTAGAAATCCTCCCAGTAAAGAGCATAGCTCTTGCCGCTCAGACTATCGACCGGGAAATTACTGGCAAACATGCACCTATCGACATCGAAAAAGCTGATTGTATCCAAAACGAGAGGACCAATTGAAGCAGGAGTCCATTCTCGGTCGAACATGCCAAACCCCGAGAGCTTTACACACAGGTTCGGAAGCTCACCCAACTGCTTCATCGACGCTCGCCAGCCATTCATGTAGCCTACATCGCTTTGACGAGCTGGCAACCCAATGTGAGTCAGAACGAACTGAAGATTGGGATGAAGTTTTACCAGCTTCAGAGCATCCCCAAGCTGCTGCCAGTAGAATTGCAAATCGAATACAAGATTGTACTTCTCGCACAATCCCACCCGCTCTCTCCAACTCTCCTCCTCCAAAAAACAGGGTTCCGGATTTTCCGGATCGATGTAGGCTTCATGCACAAATTGCCGAATGCCACGCATATTGGCAAACGAGCAATGGCCGTCCAGAACGGCTTCAATATCGGGAGCGCTGAAATCCGCATGAGCCACTATGCCATGCGGAATCCCTTCAGAATTGGGTTCATCAGCTAACGACTGCAGCCAACGCGTTTCTCGCACCGGATCGGATCGATCGATAACCGCCTCCTCGTGGATAAAGCGGGTAACCTTCAGGTCTCCACGATTTTTGAAAAAGTCTTCGACCAGAAAATTCCGATTTCGAATCGCCTCGTACTCGCCGCAAACGCGGGATCGTTTTGTATCCGTCAACCAAGGATAGTAATTGGCCTGCAAATCCCATAAATGATGATGGCAGTCGCAGATTTCGAAGTCGTAAACGGAGTTCATTCGCGGTTCTAAAATCAAGGCGTAGGAGCATCTTGCCGAAGGAGACCTTCGGACTTAAGCTCCTCCCAGAATTCATTGGCGATGGGTGTTTGAATCCAGTCCAAATTAGTCTTTACGATTTCGGGGGAATTACATCCTGGTATGACGGATACGACAGAAGAATGCCCCAATGGAAACTGCAGAGCGGCCGCCCCCAAGGGGATACTATGGCGATCGCAAACGATCTGAATCGCCTTCACCTTATCAATGATTTCCTGTTCAGCTGGTCGGTAACGATAAATAGCGTTCTCAACTACTCCCGTAGCTAGTATTCCCGAAGCGAATACAGCTCCGATAATGATGGAAATTCCATTTTCTCTACAGATGTCGAATGTTTCATCCAAGGCCGGCTGGTCTAGTAGCGTGTACGGCATGGCGAGGAGAAAATAGTCGAATCCCTCGAATCGCTCCAAGAACTTGGGAACCATTTCGGTTTGATTGACTCCAGCGCCAATCGCCTTAATGTCTCCCGCCTTCTTGCGTTCGAGTAGCCAGTCGAATCCGCCTCCCTTCTCAAGCTCCTGCAGCTTGGCATTTACAACTTCTTCAGTACCGTGGAATTTGTAGTCCAGATCGTGGATAGCAAGAGCGTCGACTCGATTGAGCGACAGCCTCTGCAAACTATCCTCGTAAGACCGCTGGAATCCTTCGCGAGTGTAGTCGAATTTAAAATTGAAAGGGAGTCCGCCCCTCCATCGAGGAAATTCAAACGTATCTGGATTTTCGGGACGCTGGAAAATACGTCCGACTTTCGTATTGATAGCAAATGAGTCTCGAGGTTTTTGCCGAAGGTAGTGACCAAGACGGTGTTCGCTTTTGGTCAAGCCGTACCAAGGCGCAGTATCAAAGTATCGAATACCTAAATCGTATGCCGTGTCGATCGTCGACTGAGCTCGTTTCTCGGAAATGATCTCGCCAGGATCCCCCAGAGTCCCTCCACCAAAGCCGAGCTGAGGAGCAGAAAGGGTCGAACGGCCCAATTGCTGCAGGGCAAAGGGATCAATACACTGATCATATTTAGTCAACGAATGCATGAGGAAATGTCTATCCCCAACCCAGTAGCTCGCAATCCATTCGATTTGCCTCAGTAGTCAATGCTTCAATCGCCACCCGCCGATAAATATCAAGTCATTTGAGATCTCAATAGAATGTCAATAGGCCTCGAAACACCAACATCTAATTGCCTTGATGTCTCGGACGAAAAGAACAGCGTAAATCGTAGACTATCATGGCAAAAGCGAGAAAAACGGCGAAAAAACGTCCGACGCCGACAAAGACTACCGGAAGCCTCCTCAAGGACAAAGCCTACTCTCGCATAAAAGAACGCATCTTGTCCGATAAGTTCAGCCCAGGCTCTTTTCTCTCCGAGCGCCAGGTTGCTAGTTGGCTTGGGATGAGCAAAACCCCGATTAAAGCGGCGTTCGAGCGACTCGAACACGAAGGATTCATCTCGGTCTCGCCACAGCAAGGTGTGGTCGTACGCGATTTGAACATCCATGAGATAGCCGACCATTTCGAATTACGCGTAGCTCTGGAAAGTTTTGTGGCTCGCAACATAGCGGGACGACTGACCTCTGAACAAATTCAGCTGCTCAAGGAAAATCTGGAAGCTCAGAAGCGAAGTATAGAGAACGAGAATGTTTCGGAATCCGTTTTTCTCGATGGTTCTTTCCACGCGCTTATCTGCAGTTTTCTCGGCAATCAGGAAATGAATCGCGTCATCAACGACCTGAAAGACAAGATCTACCGTGTAGTGAGCCGAGTTTTTACTCGTCACCCCAAACGCCCAGTTACCAGCTACGCCGAACACAAACGGATAGCCAACGCCATCCTGAAAGGCGAAGCAGACAGAGCGGCAAATCTGATGACGGCGCATTTGGAGAACGGCAAACAATTCCTGCTTCTCCCTCGCTAGCAATGCCCAGTGTAAAGGCTCTTCAATGTAGTCAACAAACTGAGATCTCAGTAAGATTTATTTCACATATTGGACTTGCGCAAAAGAGTTGATCAAGGCATGAGGCTAATATGAAAGGATTTTTCACCTCACTTACCCTCCTATTCGTTTCAACCACTTCTTTCGCCTTGAATACCGCCGACCAAGAATTTCACAGCTCCCAATCACGCCTGATAATCCTCGCCGATATGGGCAACGAACCCGACGAAGAGCAGCAGATGATTCACATGCTGACCAACAGCAACGAATTCGATCTCGAGGGACTTATTGCTGTAACCGGAAAATTCCTACGCGACAATCCGCAGCCCGAGCTGTTCATCAAACTGATCAACGCTTACGAAAAGGTTGTAGACAATCTCAAGAAACATGCGGACGGCTGGCCGGAGCCCAAATACCTGCGTAGCATCGTCAAGGCAGGTCAGCCAGGCTATGGAATCGATGATGTGGGCAAAGGCAAAAGCAGCCCCGGCTCGAAGCTGCTCGTCGATGCCATCACAAACGAAGACCCACGTCCGATTTGGATTGTGGTCAACGCTGGTTCGAACACCCTGGCCCAGGCTCTGGTGGATCTTAAAGCTAAGCACTCTCCGGAGGAGATGGACGCCTTCATCGCCAAGCTTCGTGTATTCGAAAATGGATCACAAGACAACGCGGGCTCCTGGATTTGCGCCAATTTTCCTAAGATCCATTGGATTCGTAGCAACTACCAGACCTACTGCTATGGCGGGCCTAGCAACAACATCCTAGGCCCTCACGTATGGGAGCCACATCCCTATTCCGCAAAAGGGCACCTAGCCTGGGAGCGGGAACATATCATGAACAACCATGGAGCTCTAGGAGACATCTATCCCATCCGTCAACTCGAGTGGAATAAACTACTCCTATTCCACGAAGGCGGAGGCACCATTCCTTGGCTCGGCTTGGTCAACAAGGGACTTTTCAGCATCGACCATCCCGAATGGGGCGGCTGGTCTGGCCGTTTCACCGCAACGAAGGTGAAGAATTTCTGGTCGCGTCATGCCGATATCAAAGTCGACGAGGAAAGGGACGCTCCTTTCTACGTGTATCGAGAAGCTAGTGACACCTGGACCGATCCCGTTAGCAACATTCGCTACAGCGACGATCACACGCCAGTCTGGCGCTGGCGTAGAGCTCAATGGAACAACCAAAAATGCCGTATGGACTGGTGCGTCAAGGATTGGGAAGAAGCCAACCACCACCCCAAGGCAGCATTCGGCTCGGATCGTAGCGATGGCATTATACGTCTAACCGCTAGTGTTGATGAAACGATAAAGCTTAATGCAGATCGAAGCCGGGACATGGATGGGGACATGCTTTCTTTCCACTGGTGGATGTATCGTGAAGCCGGTACTTTTACAGGAGAGCTCGACATCAAGGACCCAAAGGCAGTCCAAACTTCGGTGACTATCCCAAGTTCAGCTCACGGAAAACAAATCCACATTATCCTCGAAGTCGAAGACGATAATGAAATCGCTCCACTGACCGACTACCGCCGAATCGTAATTGATGTAGAGTAGTTCAACGGGCTACTTATAAGATAAGTGTAATCTAAAATGAGCCCGAGGATTTGATATTCTTGACGCTTAAGCGGCGAGCTTAGTCCTAACTCTCCGGAAAGACAAAAAAAGCTTGTCATCGCTATAGATTTAACTGAGATCTCAGATAGATCGCAGTCTATTTAGATTGGCATGCCAATCTTAGTTGGAACCCCCCAGCTGATTTCGCTCTAAACGACAACCCCAATAATCCTGCAACGAATGCGTCTAACAACAAATCATCGATTAACGGTGATGTGCGCCCATAAAGCGTTTCTCGCCTCGACCTTATCTCTATTCTTCGCTTCGACCTCGCTTGCCCAAAACGATTCGGTCGACAACGAAGTCATTGAACTTTCGCCCTTCGAAGTATCAGGAAAGTCTGACATTGGATATCGAGCTACACGCTCGGTAGGAGCAACCCGTATTGCTCAAGAACTTACCAAGATTCCATTGGATATCGCCGTCGTCAATCAGGAGATGATAGGCGATCTGGCAGCTCACGACTTGAATGAAGCCATGAATTACACATCTGGAATCACTCCCTCCAGCTTCGAGCGAAATCGCTTCAATATCCGTGGCTTCGAATCTCAACGAACGTTCGACGACGGAGCGCAAGTGCCCTTCGTTATGCCACGTGAAACGATTCTATGGGAACGGGTAGAGCTGCTAAAGGGGCCGGCGGCGATTCTGTATGGAACGACACAGCCTGGAGGAGCCATCAATACCGTAGCCAAAAAGCCGCTTTCGGAAACAAAGCGAACGGCGACCTTTGAATTCGCCAATTGGGAACGGCTAAGGTTTGGCATAGACCTAACCGGACCTGTTCCCATCGAAGGTCTCAGCGATCAGCTTTTTTACCGATACATCGGGCTTTACGATGAATTTGACACTCATAGAGCCTTCGAACATTTCATGAGGCGACTTCATTCATTTCAGCTGAAATACGCTCCAAGCAACCGCTTCGACACGACTTTCACGATACGAACGATCAATGACGATGATGATAGTGAAGCCGGTCTAGTCGTGTGGAACCACCAACGAAGCGAAGTCGCTCACGGTCCAGAATTCAACTACAGAGCCTTGGGAGAAGAAACCAAGGATTCAGCCCTTTACGCGATCGAAACCAATGCTCGTTTCTCCGACAATCTCTCCATGCGCATCAATGCCTCGTGGGCTACGGCTCGCAACCGTGAGTGGCGTCTACAACGCGACAGCGACAGAGTCCTAGGCAGCTCTCCAGAGCTGAACCATTTGCTAGCGGTTCGCGATGAAGACATATGGGACGACGAAACGGAAGTAAATGTGCAAGTGGATTTCAACTACAACTACATGATCGGCGAGAATAAAAACAACTTGGTTGTTGGATACAAATACCGTCGCTTTCTGGAGGATCGCTTCACTTGGCTGACCCGTGATATCTACGACCCAGATGCCATCATCAACCCCCTTGGCCCCACCATTAACGATCCTGAACACCCCTTCTTCGGCGAGGTTCGTCGCAATGTAATCGACCTTAATGATCGCAGTACCTGGGGAGCCGTTACACGACTGGAAGACGGACTGATTCGCCAGGACAAGTATATAAACAACCGCCGAAACACGCAGAACGTGGCTAATAGCGTCTATCTGATCAACATTATGAATTTCATGGACGAAAAGGTGACGGTGATGACTGGTGTCCGAGCAGCAGACTTTGGCGGCTGGAATCGAAATGGGACTTATGCCAGAGACAGCGATCCTCGTAGAGCCTTACCTTTGCCTTCGGTTCGGAACAACTTCACAGGCAGTCTGGATCCGCACTACGTTCCTTCAGTGGGTGTCATTTTCGAGGCAGCTCCAGGCGTTCGACCATTCATTAATTATGGCGAATCCTTTCGAGCCAACAACGATCGCATTGTCAATGGGCAGCTTTTCGCCTTTTCCGAGTCGCCAGAGGAGGGCCAGACATTAGACATCGGTATAAAATTCGACAACGTCCTAGATGGCAAGGGAGCTGGAACGATAACGCTTTTCGATATAGAGAAGACTAACATCGTTCGCACTGATCCCGATACCACTATTCCAGAACTAAGCGGTTTGGAAGCCAGTCAGGGCATCGATGCGGAGTTCTCCTATGTTCCACGAGAAAATGTTCGCATGCAGTTCAACTATACCTACCTCGATGCTGAAACCAAAAGTCGCGTCGATCGGCCAGCCGAAGTGGGGGCTCCCCTTCCAGGCTCGCCGGAGCATCTCTTCAGCTTCTGGACGCGCTACGATTTCACTGAAGGCAGTGCCAAGGGTCTTTCTCTCATGGGAGGCGTCCGCTACCAAACTGGCATTCGTCCAAACTTTGGAGGAGCTTTTATCAACACTCTCACTCCAGACGAAACGGTCGTGGATTTAGCAGCCGCCTATCGCACTACGATTGGCGAGAACAATTGGACCTTCAGACTTAACTTCTTAAACGTGACTGACGAGATCGTCTTCCGAGCCAGGCGCCTTGATTTCCCCCAAAAATGGACACTTAAAGCAGTCGTGGATTTCTAGTTTATCAGGATTGTTTTCCGGGCTAAAGATAGTCGAAATAGAGACGCGTTCAGCTCAATCTGAACGCGTTCTCTTTTGATGGAAGGCAAGAGGCTTGCTAAATCGTTAAAGATTTAACATGTTCTGCTCTTAGCCGTAAGGCTGACATCAAACTACCCCCTTATGACTGAGTCAAAAAGATCAGAGCTCGGGTCCCGAACACTTGGAAATCCCCTGAGCAGATCAGACCGCATCGAGATGATCGAAGCGCTCGAGAGCTGTATTAAAGCAGCCGAATACGGCAGGCTCGTTATCAAGGCACCCAGCGACGAAGGGAAGTTGCAACGCAGGCCGGGCATGCACTTTCACTTCAAGCCGGAGATCTTTTTGCAAATGAGCGGCTGGACCGAGTTCGAGTTGCCGAAAGATAAGATGACCCTCCGACCGGGGGAAATCGGGATTCTACCACCGGGAGCTCCTCACAAGGAAACGATTTTTTCCGACAAGGGAGATTTTCGGAATCTAGTTATCGGATTCTATAGCAACGCCATCAGCATTCACCTCGCTTACGAAGCCCAGCCGCAAAAGCCGGATATAGACGTGATCGAATTCTACGACGCGCCGAATCTGGATATCTTTCTTACGCTCGTTACTTCTTTAGTGGACAACATCCATCGCAATATCGCTTCAAGCGATCGCATCATAAAAGGATTGGCCGTAGCGCTCTTTTCGATGCTCAAGGAGCTAGTCGAAACGGGAAGCGACGACATTAACAAGGACATAGGGAAAGTCTTTCACGCTAAATGGCTGATTCGTGAGCAGATTTCGAATACGGAATTGAACGTCAAAAATCTGGCTGAAAGACTTCAATGCTCGCCCGACTATCTGTCTCATCTTTTCCATTCCCAAACGGGAGAGAAGCTCATTCACTACATTCAGCGAATTCGAATAGAGGGGGCGGCCTTGGCCTTGGAAACGACGCCGCTATATGTATCCGAAATCTCCTGGTCGGCAGGATTCGCCGACGCCGCTTATTTCGCTCGGGTATTTAAGAAATTCACCGGACTCTCTCCTCAAGAATATCGAGCCAGCAAGGAGAAGAAAAGAGCCCGCCAGGAAAGGCGACCCAAGACAATCTACTACGATCGAGAAGACTTCTCCCCTGGAAAATCGGCTCGGGCTAGCTAAGAGACTGCTAAAACTGAACTGCCATAGCAGCAGCGTTTTCAGTCAGCGCCTCGTCTTCCTTAACGAAACGCAAGACCACCGCAGCCAGGAGCATTGAAGCTCCTCCTAGGATTATCGCCATCATCGAATTGCCATTGAGGACCACCTTCATTAGCCAGCCTAGTCCAAGAGAGGCCACGATTTGAGGCAGAACGATGAAAAAATTGAATACGCCCATATAGAAACCCATTTTATCTCCTGGAATCGCGTTAGAGAGGATGGCATACGGCATCGACAAGATGCTCGCCCAAGCTATACCCACTCCAGCCATAGCAATGGCCACCCAAATGGGGCTGCTCGCTACCGAAGTCGCTAGAAGTCCAGCCGCTCCAAAAATGAGGCAAACCGTATGGATTCCCTTAGCCGTAAATCTGCCAACAAGCGCGAGTAGTAGAAATGAGAATACAAAAGCTACACCGTTATAGACGGAAAAGCAGACACCTGCCCATTCCACGCCGTCCTGATATTCTGGCGATCCTGGCGTTCCCTCGAAAAGGTGGGTAGCAATGGCTGGAGCAAAATAGATCCACATGCAGAAAAGAGCGAACCAGGTGAAGAACTGAGCGACGGCCAATTGTCGCATGACTCTCGGCATAGAGAGAATGCCTTCGAATATCTCTTTAAAGGCGTTACCTAGACCGGCAGTCTCCTTTTTCTTCTTGAGGAACGAATCCATGTCCTCGGGAGGCCTTTCAGGAGTGCTGAGGACCGTGTAAAGGACAGCCAAAAAGAAAAGGGCCGAACCCACATAAAAGGAAATATGTACCGTGAGGGGAATCGCATTACCTTCCGATCCCTGTCCTGATACGTTGAATACGTTCGTCAGAACCCATGGCAAGGACGAGGAGAGGACGGCTCCCAGTCCAATCAGCAAGCTTTGCATCGCGAAACCGTGTTTACGCTGATCGCGTGGAAGCAAGTCTCCCACAAAGGCTCGAAACGGCTCCATGCTGATGTTGACCGACGCGTCGAGAATCCAAAGAAGACCGGCGGCCATCCACAAAGCTGAAGAATTGGGCATGGCGATCAGGGCCAGGCTCGCCAGGATTGCTCCGACTAGAAAATAGGGACGCCGCCTTCCCAAGCGAGTCCAAGTACGATCGCTGAAGTACCCTACCAGCGGCTGAACGATCAGGCCCGTAATGGGAGCAGCCAACCACAGGAGCGGTATAGCGCTTTCTTCAGCGCCCAGGTACTGATAAATGGCACTCATGTTTGCCATCTGCAGACCCCAGCCAAATTGAATGCCGAAGAATCCGAAACTCATGTTCCAGATCTGCCAAAGAGATAGTCGGGGCTTTTCCATTTTCGGGGTAGAAACTAAGAAGCGTTTAGAAACCGATTAGTTTTAGTGAAATATCATGGAATTAAAAGTCACATCGCAGCTCCGCTCAGTTTTTCCGAACAAACACTCTCCTTCAGAACTTTGAGTGGAGGAGCGCTGAAATCGCGTTGGGAGGTGTCTCCCATACGATGGAAACGCTGATGAAAGACTTTGAATTTCGGGGCCACTTCCTCGACCAGACGATTGAATTGTTCTCCATTTAAGCGCCACTGCCAATTGCCGGTAGTCGCTCCTGGCGTATTCATGCGAGACTGGGATGGAAGATTGAGAAGATCCTGCACCGGCGTTATGACAAGTCGGGCAACCGATGCTAGGGCCGCGACGACTATCTGTTCCGCATCCGGATATCCAGTCAGGCCAAAATAATCATAAACCAATTGCCGAGACTCGCCTGCCAATCCTTCTAGCCAGCCCTGAGTCGTATCGTTATCATGGGTACCAGTATAGACGACTTGATTTTGAGCGAAGAAATGCGGCAGGTTAACGTTGTTGTCGTCATGACCGTATCCGAACTGCATTACTTTCATGCCAGGATAGCCAACTTGCTCGCGCAGTTCGAACACTTCGCGATTGATGTATCCAAGATCCTCGGCAATGAATTTGGCCTGAGGAACTGACTTTTCAACCGCCTCGAAGAAGTCCAGACCAGGACCGTTTTCCCACAAGCCCATGGAAGCGTCAGGAGCATCGGCTGGGACCACCCAATAATTCTCGAATCCACGAAAGTGATCGAAACGGAGAACATCGAATAGTTCGAAACTTGCCTTGATTCTTCTCACCCACCAGTCGTATCCGTTTTTCGCTAACAACTCCCAGTCATAGAGAGGGTTTCCCCATAATTGTCCCGTTTCCGAGAAATAGTCCGGGGGAACGCCTGCAACGAATTTCTGCCGACCCTTGCTGTCAATGCGGAAGACGTGGCGATTTTTCCAGGCATCCGCGCTGTCCAAGGCGACATAGATAGGAACGTCTCCCACGATCTCAATACCCCGTTCATTGGCGTAGCTTTTCAACCGATGCCACTGGCAGAAAAAAAGATACTGATAAAAGGCATGCCTGGATTTCTCCTGAAAATCCTTTTGGGAAAGCAAAGCGCCGAGGTTGGTGTCGGGGAGGCAAAAGGTTTCAGGCCAGTCAACCCAGGGTTTGAATTGGAAACGACGCTTCAAGGCCATAAACGTTGCGTAGTCGTCCAACCAATACTCGTTAGCATCAACAAAAGCTTGATAAGAAAGACTGCTCTCTAGATGAAAAGACGCAGGATCAAACCGATTGAAAGCCTTGGCTAGAACAGACCAGTACTCCTGATAAAGCCTGCCATAATCGACCCGATCGCTTGGAAGTCTGGACAGCGAGTCCAATTCGCCTTGTAAAAGCAAGCCGTGCTCGACCAGCTCTCTTAAATCCAGGAAATAAGGATTTCCCGCAAAGGCCGAAAAGGACTGGTATGGAGAATCTCCATACCCCGTTGGACCTACTGGACAGACTTGCCAATAGGAGAAGCCTGCTTCTGCTAGAAAGTCGATGAAATCACGGGCGCCCTTCCCTAGATTTCCAATCCCGGTCTCGCTTGGCAGCGAACTGATGTGAGCCAAAACGCCAGACTGTCGGCAGCTTAGCCAACTTTTTGATAGGAGAGACATAAATTGCAGATGAATAGAAGTTCTTGCGAGTCGCCCTTGTCGGCTATTGCTGCCTCAGGCATAGAAAAGCGCTCGTCCATCAACGTCATGGATGGGCGAGCGCCCACTTGAATTCGTTAGTTACGACAGGATCGATTGCCCGATCGTATTCAATCGGGCAATCTGCTCCTTGTTATTTCTCAATCAGAATTTTTTGGATACACCTACCGAATAGGAGCGGCCATAACTCTGATAGTCTCTCACCAGGCGTTGATCATCGCCTTCGAATGTGGAAAGTGGCTCGTCATTCAAATTGTATCCCTGAAGTATCAAACTCATTCCTTCAAGCGGTCCGCCTTGGAAGGCATAGCTTACCTGGGCGTCAATCAGCGTCTCAGGAGATACGATACGGAAGTCTTCGCCACGTGGGCCGAAACTGCTGATATTCGCGCGATACTCGGAACGATGACGAGCGCCGACACGAGCAGAGAAGCCATCTTTTTCGTAATAGATTGTTCCACTGCCGACCTTTTGCGAAAAGCCTTTTAGCGGTACCGAAGCGTCGTTCGGATTTGGCTGAATGGCGCTATCCGTATAGGCGTAGCTTACAATGGCGCCGAATCCTGCCAGTTTCTCGGAAAACTTTTCGCCAGGTAGTGACAATGTGAATTCAAGGCCTTCGATGCTACCTCCCTCTCCATTGCGAGGAACTTCGAGCGTTCCTTGAAATGTGGCAGGAGTCACACCAGTGAAGGGAAATCCGGTGAAATCCTTGAGGACCTTCTCAGTGAAAGCGAAGGTACGAAGATCCTTGTAGAATCCAGCCACCGACCAGTAGCCCATTCCGTCCTTGAAGTAATGCTCGTAGGAAAGATCGATGGCATTGGCACGCCATGGCTCAAGTTCCGTATCGCCACCTTTGCCGGTCCAGGGTCCATCAAGCGGATCATTGGAAAAAGCTTTTGCGGAATTGTACTCGAACTCGAAACCGGCCCTCATGTCCTGCATGCGCTGACGCATGATCTGGCGAGCAACACTAAACCTCAGATACTTGCCTTCATTTAGCAGGAAGTTGAGATTCAGACTCGGAACCCAGTCTCCGTAGCTATGGGAGTTGCTTACAGGAAGCGCTTCGACAGCGTCGCCAACTCCAGACGCGGCGAGACCCGAGGAAGACTGATCCGAGTGGATGTATTGCAGACCCAGATTACCGGTTACCGGCACTGAACCTATCTGAGTATTGATGCCCAGCTGAGCGTAGGCTTGCGAGATTTCCTCGTCGACATCCCAGTCAACCGCAACCGTGTCCGCATTCGGATTAGGGATAATGTTGTAGACGCCATTCGCTAGTTGCTCGAGCGGATCATAGCTAGCCATTCCAGGGATGCCGATAAAGCTGAGGTCCGTTATTCCAATAGAAGTAGGGAAAGGGGCCTCAGTCTGGCCATTGGCTAAAGCAAGGAAGTTGCCCGCTTCGCCCTCTGACTTTTCGCGTTTCGTATAGCGGAGACCGAACTCCAAGTCGCCTAAAAAGCCATCGGTTTCCCTCCTGGCAAGCAGCTTGACTTGCGTGAGCTTATCGATCGTTTCCGGCTCCTTTAGAAATCCCACTTGACCGCCGGGAACTATATCGCCTCCCCAGCCTTGCGGTCCAGCGAGAACCAGCAAGCTGGTATCGGTATAGTCGATACTTGGCGAAAAAGTCGCTCCGATTCCGCTATCGAGCGAAAACGCCATCGTATCCGGAATTCCGGACTGGTTAGATCCAGTCCCTGAATACGTTTCTAGAACGGTATCGACGCGATCCACTTCGGAATAGCTAAGATCAGCTACCGCAGTCCAATCGCCAAGATTTCCGATTTCCACGTTCCATCCGAGAGTGTAAGTACTGGCATCGCGATCGACTACGTCGTTCCGGACAACGCCAAATACATTTCCGAAAACGCCATTGTTTACCAAAGAGTCCTCAACCGTAGCTCCTTCTTCCTGAAACTGGGCGGAGCTCCAAAACAAGGGAATTTCGATACCGCGAAGCGTTTGGGTTTCCTGGAAATCGGAATAGAAAAAGTCGAATGTGGAGCGGATGTTCTCGTTCGGCTGATTCTCAAGAACCATCATGAAGGAGTCTCTCTCCAAGAGGCTGGATCGCACGAACGGCTTGGCTCCGCCAATGATATTCACTTCACCAAAGCCGGCGTCGCCTGAATCCACGGTGGGATATCCCCATGCGTTCCATTGCTCTCCCTGCCCAGGTTTCGATGTGTGAGAAAACCCAAGGGCAATACCGACTTTGTCGTCAGACAATTGGTCTATGTAAGTTCCACTGTAGCGGAATCCGCCAGTATCAGAGCCCGCATTCAGAGCTCCGAGTTCGGTCCACTCGTAGAATACATTGGTAGCGAATGCGCGCTTGCCATAGCTAAGGGGCCGAATCGTTTGCAGGTCGACCGTTCCTCCGATACCTTGACCAGCAAGACTCGAATTCGCCGTCTTGTAAACCACGGCGCCGCTTAGAAGCTCGGCAGGAAACTGATCGAACTCGATATCCCGATGCCGACTTGTAGTGGCTAATTCACGACCATTTAATAGTCCGCCACTGAATTCGGCGGGAAAGCCGCGAATGCTGATGACCTGACTACGACCGTTAACGCGTTGGGATGATAAACCTGGAAGTCGAGACAAGGATTCGGCAATACTGGTATCAGGCATCTTGCCGAGATCCTCGGCGGAAAGCGCTTCTACAATTATAGGAGAATAACGCTTCTTTTCAGCAGCGGCAGCAAGACTGCTGGCAAAACTGCCTCCGGAGACGGTGACGCTCTCAAGTTCAAAATATGAATCGTCTTCTTGGCCTGTAGCTGTGAAACTTGCGCTGAGTAGGGAAACAGCGGCTAAGCTTCGAATGGCCAGTCGAACGGATGTACGGGAAGCTGATTTTTTATTCATCGTACTAGCTTTTTGTTATTTTCAGTAGTAGCGCGCCTGTATCCAATATTCGCTTGCTAAAGGGATATGCTGATTAAGGCGCGGGGTAGGTGTTGGTTAAGAAAGGGCGGCCACCTGCTGGCCAGGCAAGGGTACCCTGATTGTGCCTATAATATCGCTCCTCCGAGGGAATAAATCCAACCGGAAGTGCCAAATAAAACTGATATAATTAGGACAAATCTTAGAACCGGATTATCTTTTACAAATTTCTCTTATACCGACTCTCTGCTAACCAGTGAAATACAAATTTCTATGTAAATAATTAATAGTCAAAAAATTGCACATAGCTCAATCGCTGAGACGAAAACGATTTAGTAGTCTGACTGGACCAGGAATCGAGGGACTATGGACAAAACAGCCTATCTGTTGGAAAGCTAAGTTTCTGTCCAAAACCTATCCAGGGAGATTCGGTCAATCTCTGAGCTCAAAGATCTTGGCCGTTTTTCCGGCAATCTTCAAAGACTTGGACAAATTGTAGGCTTTACGGCTCAAGACATCCGTGCCCGTTTGGTAATCCTCGAGCACCTCATTAAACCGGGAAGTATCAAGCGAGATTCTGCCATCGTTATGATTCATAACAACCATAACCGCCTCATCGGGCAGAGTTCTGAAATAGACGTACACATCGTTTTCCGGAATAAAGTGCAAGAAGTCGCCATGATGCGTTGCTCGTGACGTTTTTCGCCAGTTGGCAAGCTTGCTGATATAATCGTAAATTTCGTTTTCCTTATCAGTACGTCCCGATTTTTCGAATACCGATCTGGAATCCTCTTTCCATCCACCGGGCATAGTTTGTCGCCAAGCCTCATCATCCCCTCCTCTATCTTCATGCCCCATCATCAGCTCCGTCCCATAATAGATCTGAGGAATGCCACGACAGGTCATAATAAAGGCGCAAGCCATTCTGAAAAGCTTCTCGTCTTGTTTCAGCGTTTCGAAAATCCTCCCCATATCATGGTTATCAAGGAAGATGACATTCTGGTTAGGGTCGGAATAAAGTCGGTCTTGGGTCAATGTGTAGTAAAGTTTCTTCAAGCCAGAGTCCCAACCTGAGCCCGATAGTTCGAGAAGAGCGTTTCGAACGGCAAAGGAAACTGGAAAATCGGTAACGCTTGGCAAATTGGAATCATAGCCATCATCGATCCCAGGATTGTCGTACTGCCAGAAGGCCTCGTGAGCAACGGATTCCACCCATGCTTCACCAACGATGTTAAAATTTGGATACGCAGCCAGGACTTCGTCCGCCCATCTCGCCATGTAATCGGGATAAGGATAAAGATAGGTATCCATTCGGATGCCATCGACTCCCGAGTACTCGATCCACCAGATCGTGTTTTGAATAAGGTAATCGGCCAAGAGCTCGTTGCGTTGATCGAGATCGGGCATTTCGGGCACGAACCAGCCTTTAACGAGGCGATCTTTATCAGCCCTCGAAGCATGGGGATCGGCTGGTATGGTCCCTTTGAAATTCGTCTGACCATACGTTTCGAAATCATGAACCCAATCGCTGGTGGGAAGATCGCTCATCCACCAATGGTTGATCCCGATATGATTGTGGATCATATCCATGATTACCTTCATCCCCTTGGAGTGAAGCGTCTCGATAAGATGCTTATACTCCTCGTTGCTGCCCAGTCTGCGATCCACCTTGTACAAATCGGTCGCCGCATATCCATGATAGGCTCCATATTCAGGCGTCATATCATTTTCGAAAATCGGCGTGAACCAAACTGCCGTCATCCCCAAATCTTTAATGTAGTCTGCCTTATCGAGGACGCCTTTGAGATCCCCTCCTTGACGTTTGGTAGGATCGGAGCGATCGGCTTTCTCGAGCATCCCGGGAATGGAGTCATTGCTAGAATCTCCATTGGCAAAACGATCGGGCATCATTAAATAGATGGCGTCCGTCGAATCGAATCCGAGATTTCTCCTCTCGAGGCTCTCTCGTTTCTTCAACTCGTAAGCAATCCGCTTTTTATCGTCTTCCTTACGCAGCAGAATATCGACGTTGCCCGCCTTAGCTTCGGGCCCAATTTCCAGATACAGAAATAGATAGTTCGTTGAATCCACCGCAATCTGACGAACAATAGACACGCCCTCGTAATCCACAGAGGCCCTGTAGTGGCCAATGCCTTCGCCATAGAGTTGTAGTTGTAGTTCCTCGACAGGCATTTCGGTCCACCAGAAAGGAGGCTCTACTCGCTGAATCTGAGCAGTGGCTGATAAAAGACCCGATAAAGAGAGGAGAAGAAACGAAATTACTTTTGCGGATCTTTGCATGAGCAGGAGTGGATGAACTTTGGGTAAATATTACGAGATAGTAACGATCAGAGGTAGTTTAGTAAATAACTTGACCCAAGGATGGCCTGTTTTCCCTTCTCAATAATAGGAAATTTCCAAACTTCCTTGAACATTTCTTAGGTCGAGCAAATGAAATCGCCAGCGGATTCATAACAGCCCGGCCAATCAAAGCTTGGCTTAGCCTATCGATTCGAAAAGATAGCAAGCCATGTCCAAGAATTGCTGGCTAATGAAAACGGAACCGGACGCCTTTTCGTTCGATGACCTCAAAGCTTGTCCCCAGAAAACGGAGCCCTGGGATGGCATTCGCAATTACCAGGCGAGAAATCTCATGCGAGACGATATGAAGAAAGGCGATTTGGCGATCTTCTACCACTCGCAGGCCGGCGAAGAGACGGGAGCCGTTGGCCTGGCCACGATCGCGAAGGAAGCCTATCCGGATCACACTTCTTGGGATCCAAAATCCAAATACCACGACCCCAAGTCATCGCCTGACAATGTTCGCTGGCTAATGGTGGATGTGAAATGGAAACAGGATTTCAAACAGCTTGTTTCGCTTCAGACGATGAAGGCCGAAAAAGCGCTGGAAGGCATGCGTGTAACCATGCGTGGCCAACGCCTTTCAATCCAACCCGTTGAAGCCAAGCATTTCAAAAAGGTCTGCCAAATGGGCGGCCTGACCAAAGCCCAGATCGACAAGCTGGGCGTCTAGGCTGCCTCGACTACTCGCCTGGCGAGATCCTCCCAGCCAATAGCGGTCAAGGCATTTGGTCTTACAGTCTTCACTTTGGCCAAAGCGTCATCGAAAGAGAGTCCAAAGCTTTTTGAAAGATAGTAGACCATCAGGAACGAGGTTCGATCGATACCGCCAAAACAATGAATCAGAACCTTTCCCTGATCCGAGGAAAGTCGATCGAGCAGAAACTGATAAGCTTTGGGCAGCATTCCCCGACAATAGGCCTCGTCTTCTTCAGTGGGAGGAGTGGAACCTGGTAGGTTCGCATTGAAAAACGCGTATCCAAATTTCTCTATCTCAGCAGTCGTCGCGGTTTCATCTCCCATGCAAATGATTGAAGAAATCCCGGAATCGCGAAGCGCCTGCAAATCCCACGCCACTTTTCTCGGACCGCATCGACCGCAAATTCTATCTTCGAGGAAAAAGAGCTCTTTCATTGAACGCTAGGAGTTCGTTTTCAGAATCTGTAGATAACCCTCGATAACCGATTTCAGGCCCCGATCGATACACTCGACGGTTAAGGCATGGCCAATGGAAACCTCCAGGATGTCGGGAATCTTCAGGAAGTTATTCAGATTCTCGAGATTGAGGTCGTGGCCGGCGTTGACACCCAACCCCAGCCGCTGGGCTTCCTCAGCCGTTCTGGCAAACGATTCGACTATCTCCGTTTCCTTGTCAGAGCCATAAGCCTCAGCATAGGGCTCCGTGTAAAGTTCGATACGGTCGGCATTGAGTTCTTTAACCAAGCCCATTTCTTCGCTTCCATGATCGATAAAGAGGCTGACCCGGATGTCTCGACGATTCAGTTCCGGGATAACCTTTTCGAGCAAGGAGCGATTTTGGGCGACGCTCCAACCGTGATCGGATGTTATCTGGCCAGGCTCGTCAGGGACCAAAGTGCATTGAGCAGGTCGGGCTTCGTGAACCACCTCTAGAAACTCGTCGCAAGGATAGCCTTCCACATTCAGCTCGACGCTTCGAGCCTTGCAGAGCTCCTTCAAGTCAAAGACATCTGAATACCGCGCATGCCGCTGATCGGGACGGGGATGGAGGGTGATTCCATGGGCTCCGAAATCGAGGCATTTAACAGCGAAATCCAGCACGCTCGGAAAATCCCTTCCGCGAGCGTTTCGCAGCAAGGCGATCTTGTTTATGTTAACCGAGAGCTGAGTCATTTTTTCCAAGGAGAAGTGGCAGAAACTCCAATAAATCACGCGGTCGCGCAACTAAACAAATCAATAAGAAGTATTAGAAGTCATCTAGAAACAATCGACAACCAGGAGGAGAAACAGCAATGTCCATGATTAAGAAATATCCAGTGATTTTATCGTTAAAGACAAACCCAGGCATTAAAGCGCTTTGCGGCCTTCTCATTGCGACTTCAGCAACGGCGCAGCCTTTCGAAGATATCATCGAAAGAAGCTTTTCCATTGGACCAGGAGGAACCATTGAGCTTCACACCTCCGACGCGGATGTTGAGCTGAAAGGAAGCGATCAGGAAGACGTTTCAGTGACTGTTATTCGCAAAGCGAAGCGCGTTTCAGAAGAAAGAGCCCAAGCCCTTTTCGAGAACCATGTGGTCGAATTCGATCTAAGCGGCGATCGCCTCACAATCGAGGATCGACGGGAAAATCGAAACACCCGTTTCTGGAATATGAAAAACGAATCCTTTCAGGTCAGATACATCCTAACTTGTCCTCTGCAACAGAATCTGGAGATCAAGACCAACGACGGAGACCTGACCATTGAGAACATTGAGGGGGAACTCGAAGTAAGAACGAATGATGGCGATTTGGAAGTAGCCAACTTGTCAGGAGAGATTTTCCTTTCTACCAACGACGGAGACGCTAACGCTGAAGATCTTGCGGGAGAGGTCGTCATTAAAACGAACGACGGTGATTTATATGTCGATAGAATCGAAGGTAGTGTTTCCCTCAATACGAACGACGGCGATATCCGCCTGGAAGACATGGCGGGTTCTGTGAAAGCCCGCACTCACGATGGAGACATCAGCGTAAACTTGCTATCCCAGCCAGAGGACGATTGCTCGATCCAAACTTCGGACGGCGATATCGATATAGTCCTTCCTGAAAACATTGAGGTGGATCTGGAAGTACACACGACCGACGGCCACGTACGACTGGATGTCAGAATGGATAGTTCCAAGACTTCCGGCGACAGCTTCCACGGCTATTCTTCGCTGAACGGAGGCGGACCCAAATTCTGGATAAAAAGCCATGACGGAAACCTCACCCTCAGGCTGGAAGAAGAGATCTAACGTTAACGTGTGGCAAGTGGGCCCATAACGTGATCCTGGTTTTCGCAGCCCCAACTACCTAATTCTATCAACATCGCTCGTTCCTCGCAGGATCTCGCTAATTTCTATACTTTAACGAGCAGTACAGCTAGACGTCTCGTCTCCATAATGTAGTAGAGTATCGACTACAAAATTAAGCGAGGATCGGGGTAGCCACATTTCCTCCCAGGTCGGTAAGACGATAGTCGCGACCAGAGAAACTGTAAGTCAGTCGCTCATGATCGAGGCCAAGCAGGTGCAGAATCGTAGCATGAAGATCGTTGAAGTGCATCCTGCCCTTGACGGCTCGAAAACCGAATTCGTCCGTTTCTCCATAGGTCATGCCTCCCCGAACGCCGCCACCTGCTAGCCAGATAGTGAAGCCGGATGGGTTGTGATCTCGCCCGTCGCTGCTTTCAGCATAAGGCGTACGACCAAACTCGGTCCCGAAAACCAGAAGCGTGTCGTCAAGCATACCTCGCAATTTCAGGTCCTGGAGCAGTCCAGCAACTGGCTTGTCAACTTGCCGAGCGATCTTGTTGTGCCCCATCCAGAGCTTTCCATGGGCATCCCATTTATAGCTAGTCGAGACCTGAATGAAACGCACCCCCGCTTCGGCGAATTTTCGAGCCTGGAGGAATTGACGCCCATAATCATCCGTCTCCTTTTCGCCAATACCATACATCTTGAGGGTGGCCGGAGACTCTTTTGAAAGATCCATCAACGGCGGAGCCTCCATCTGCATGCGGAAGGCCAACTCGTTCGCTTGAATGCTGCCCTCGATCATACTGTCCTCTTCAGCCCTCTTGAGATGCTCCTTGTCGAGCATTTGAATAAGCTCTAGCTGCTTCTCCTGCATCTTGCGGGACAGTTTCTGGTTATGGAGATTGTGGATTTGAGCCGTCTTGAAATGCGTATCTTGGGTACCGATCGGAGTGCCTTGATAAGCGGCCGGAAGAAAAGCGCTGCCATAGAGTTGAACGCCGCCGTGAGCCCGTGTGGGAGCGAGCGTCACAAACCCTGGTAGATTCTCGTTTTCGGTTCCCAGCCCATAGGTAACCCATGATCCAATCGAAGGCCGGATCTCGGTCGATTTCCCAGTGTACCAGTTAAGCATGGCTTCGCCATGTCCTTGGCCCTCGGTGTGCATCCCCTTGAGCACGCAAATGTCATCGGCATGCTTGGCGATTTCAGGAAAGAGATTGGATACCCAGAGCCCGCTTTGACCATGCTGTTTGAATTGCCAAGGCGAACCGAGCAGCGGCGTTTCCCACTTAGTTTCGTTTCCATCCAATTCGAGAGGGACTTCATAGGGGAAAGGGTTGCCATCGTAGCGTTGCAGCTCCGGCTTGTAGTCGAAGGTGTCCACATGGCTGAAACCGCCATGCATCAGCATGTAGATAACGCGTTTCGCCTTAGGCGTAAAATGAGGGGGTCGCTGCAGGAGCGGGTTCGATCCAATGTTGCGAGCCAAGGCCTTGGCCTGCAGTCCAGCAAAAGCCAAGTATCCAAATCCGCATGCCATATTTTTGAGCATGGATCGCCGATTGACCGGCTGGGTGAAATAGTTGCAAGCCTGGGAGTATTCGTCGCCTTTCATGGTAGTGCCTATTTGGAAATCCGGGTTAATTCACATTCAGAAATTCGGTGCTCGCGATCAGAGCCTGGCAAACAGAGCCCCAAGCGGTTGATTCAACTTCGTCTGTCGATTTTCCCTCGGTTCGTAGTTGTTTTTCCATTTCGTACAGAATGGCCAGGGAACGCTCCTCCTCCAAAGAACTGGCCGGACGACCAATGATATGCTCGAAGGCGTACTCCAGTCTCGCCGTGTTATCGAGCGTGTCGAGCGAACCTAGAATTAGATCGGCCGCATCCTGGGCCGCTTCCGTCACAAAAGGACTGTTCATTAGAAAAAGCGATTGAGGCGGAACGGCTGTAGCTCCCCGTCGGCCAGTAGTGGCTAAGGGGTCAGCAAAATCGAACATGCTGAACTCCGCCCGAACATCGCAGCGAATAACCGGCAAATAAATGCTACGATAGTTAGGATAGATGCGCTTGATGGGCTTCACCGACGACCCGGTGGCTCGATCTTGCATATGAGCCGTAGTTGATTCCTGACTACCCAAATCAAGTTTTCCACTTACTGCAAGAATGCTGTCGCGAATCGCTTCGATCTCGAGACGTCTGCGACTCATTCGCCAATGAAGGCGATTTTCCGGATCGATAGAAGCCGCATAGCGATTGAAATCCGAGCTCATTTGATAGGACCGGCTCATCATGATCTCTTTGATCATCGTTTTCATCGACCAGCCGTTTTCCTTAAAGCGAACCGCCAGGTACTCCAGCAACTCGGGATGGCTGGGCGGATCGCCCTTAATCCCGAAATTATCCACTGTTCTGACAATCCCCTCTCCCATTAGATGCTGCCATATCCGGTTTACCATTACACGAGCGATAATTGGATTGTCATCGTGACCCAACCATTTAGCCAGCTGCAAACGACCACTTTCTCCCTCCGGAATGTCGAACGGCAAATCAAGCTCGATCACTTTCATGGCTCCACGAGGCACAGGATCGCCTATGCGACTGGTCACCGTTCCTCGAGCGGCAATCTGAATATCACCCGGTTCGGGAAAATCGCGCACCGCCATAGCCATGGTCTCGGGCATGGGAGGCATGGTCTCCTTAAGCGTTTCGACTTCCTTCTCCAAAACTTTCCACTCGACTATCATCGCATCCAGCTCGGCCCGTTCTTCCGGTGTCATATCGAGCTGGTCATTCTCATCGTGGTTCATCAGGTCGCCGTGAGGATCCGCTCCGTGGTCCACCTTGAAGTCCTTGATGGCAAAACGTAGCAGCTGGGCTTTATTTGTCGTATCCAGCAATGAGTCGTCGTGCTTGAGCCACTTGTAATAGATTTCGTCTTGGTTCTCTCCCAATGGACGCTCGATCCACCTGCCGTCTTCGCGCAGCATGCCATCATGCAAAGCTCGAGTGCTGCGCAAAATACCCGCCATGGCGTAGTAGTCTTCTTGTGACACGGGATCGAACTTATGGTCGTGACAACGAGCGCAATTGAAGGTCATGCCCATGAAAGCCTTACCCAGAGTGCTAAGCTGCTCGTCGACAATATCCATGCGCAGCTCCTCCTTTTGATTATTGTTTAGCACCTTCGGCCCCAGGAGCAGAAATCCCGTCGAAATGAGCCTTCTATCGCGCTCTTCCGAGTCCTTGGCGGGCATCAAGTCTCCTGCAATCTGCTCTTTAATGAATTCCGTGTAAGGCTTGTCCTCATTGAACGCGTCGATCACGTAGTTCCGATAGCGCCACGCCTGGCGATGGGTGAAGTTCTCATCGAGGCCATTCGTATCCGAATAGCGGGCTACATCCAGCCAATGCCGAGCCCAGCGCTCGCCGAATTGCGGTTTGGCCAGAAGCTCGTCAATCACCTTCTCCATGGTGTCGGGCGAGTCGTCGGACAGGAAGGCGGCGATTCGATCCCGACTTGGCGGCAGACCGATCAGATCCATGTAAATGCGACGAAGCAAGACGCGTCGATCGGCATCGGCTACCGGTTTAAGCCCTTTTTCATCGAGCTTCTCCAAAATGTATTCATCGATTGGCGACTTGGACCATTCGCTTAAAAGCTTGTCCCCACTAGGCTGGAGAGGTCGAAACGACCAGAATTTTCTTCCCTCCTCGTAATCGATCTCCTCGTTGTGAGTCACAAACGTTCCATCACGCGTATCATAGGCTCCACTACGAACCCATTCCTCGAGAATGGCGATCTCCTCTTGAGACAATTCACCGTTCTTGGGCATTCTTAACTTACCCTCATGCCGGATAGCTTGTACAAGCAAGCTGCCGTCCACATCTCCGGGATTGATAGCGGGACCAGAAACGCCGCCTTTCATCCAGCCCGCTTTACTATCCAGATGGAGCTCGGCTTTTAATTCTTTGGCATCGACCGAATGACATTCGTAGCAATGCTGTATTAGAATTGGCCTTACTTTGCTTTCGAAATACTCCGCCTGAAGATCGTCAGCCCTGGCGGCAAAGACAACGCTCGCGATCAGGGAGCAGAGAAAAGACAGCCTGACAAAACGGAAGGCAAGTAAAGAAAATGACATGGAGCAGCTTGGGGAGAAGAGGGGGTTTTATCAAAAACGACTCCTCTAGGATAACACAGCCAAAGAGCCTGATTCAAGGTCCGAGTATGCGAATTCAGACTCTTGGAAGCCCAATCTTATCAACGTTTCATAAAAACAGTTCCAGCTGTGGGCATGTTTTCAAAACCTAGATACCGACTGCCTAACGCTAACGTGTACTCATTAAATGTAAATCGGCGACCTATTCTTAATAAACTACAAGCGTGATTGGGATCTATAATCAGACTATTATTTGTATCCAATTAATTCGACTGTTCCACTTGCCTTCTGAGTTCAAGCAGACGCCGCTTAAGGACTGAGACCGACTCTTGATTCCCTGCCGACGCATATAAATTGCGCAGCTCTTTCGGATCCTTAAGAAGATCGTAGTATTCCCAGGTCCCGGATGACTCGTCTATCGGATCGTGGACGCTTTGCAGAGACGTCCCATAAAAATGGATAAGTTTTTCCGAGGCGGTGCGAATGCCGTAGTGAGCAGGCCGATTTTCCTGGTGCTGCCAATAACGATAGTAGATAGCATCGCGCCAATCGTCGGGCGTCTCGCCGCTCAGGTTCGATCGAAAGCTGCGCCCGTCCATGTTCTTCATCTTCTCTGCCTCCGCATAGTCCAGCAGAAGCGGAGCGAAATCGATATTCTGTATCATGTCGGCGAGACGACTGCCCGCTGGAATCTCCTTCGGATAGCGTATCACGAAAGGCATCCGAAGAGGTTCCTCGTACATGATGCGCTTGTCGAAAAAGCCATGCTCGCCCAGAAAGTAGCCCTGATCCGCGGTATAGATGACAATCGTATTGTCTGCCAATCCAGATGTATCCAAATAATCGAGCAACTTTCCAATATTATCATCGATAGCCTTGCCGCAGCGAAGGAAATCCTTCACAAACTTCTGGTAGATCGCGCTTCGAACCTCGCGGGGGCTCAGACCTTTTTCCAAAGAAAATTCGCCAGGATAGTCCATAAAGGTTCCCTCCTTAAAGCGTTCTCCAAGAATTTCTAGCCGCTGTCCCAAAAAAGTCCGACCAGCTGCGTCGCCAGAAAATTCATACAAGCTAGCCGGTTCAGGCATCTTCATCTCTTGATAAAGGCCAGCATGGCGCTTCGGGTAGTCGAAAGGCTCATGCGTAGCCTTGAAGTGGCACATGAGCATAAAGGGTTTGGAACCATCTCGATCCTTAAGCCAGTCCAGACAAAGATCGGCGATCACATCGGCTGAAAATCCCTCGTAAACCCGACCGCCCTCGCTACCATCTTTCCAGTTTTCAGCGTCTTTCAGCAAAGGATTCCAATATCGTCCTTGGCCGGACAATACGCGGAAGGAATCGAATCCAGAGGGCTTTTTCTTAAGATGCCATTTCCCGAACAAGGCGGTCTGATAACCAGCTCTTTGTAACGTCGTGGCAACGGTTTCCTTTTCGGGATCAAGGGCGTCACTCAAACGATAAGCGCCATTGCGATGACTGTGTTGGCCAGTGAGGATCGTGGCTCGACTTGGGACGCAGATCGAGTTGGCGCAAAAGGCATTGGTCAAGAGACAGCCTTCATCGGCCAATCGAGCGATATTAGGATTGAAGATAACCGGATTGAGAATCGAGTCGTAAACGCCCCAAGCTTGAGAGGTATGATCGTCCGACAGGATGAAAAGGATATTGGGTCGTCGTTCTTCAGTTCCATGTAATGAGAAAACCGTTACTAAAGCAACGACTAAAAATCGGCCTGACGCAGACAGGCCGCTACATCGAAAATAGCCACGTAGCGGCATTTCTAGGACATGCCAAATCCAACGACATCTTTTAAAGGCCAAGCTCACTGCTTAAAATAAGCAAAATCTTCTTCGGCAGCGTATTCCCAGTCCTTATACAATTTCACAAGCTCTTTAACCTTCTTCGGATATTTGGCCGCCAGATTTTCGGACTCGGATAAATCCATCTTCAGATTGGCGAGAAATACTTTATCTTTGTCAGGGTCCAGCGGATACGAATTCGAATCGTCCCGAGGATTGACTAGCAATTTCCAGTCGCCCCGTCGGACCGCCCACTGCTCACGGCGCTTCCAGAACATCGTGTCGCGCAACGACTCGTCCCGCTCGATCAAACCCATCAGGGTCGTTCCTTCGATAGAGTCAGGCGGATTATCGATGCCGCAAAGTTCGGCCAGAGTCGGCACAATATCCATAGCCATGGCTGGCTTCTCGACCACCTTTCCTTTGGGCAAACCAGATCCCGCCATCAGAGCCGGAACGCGTATGCCAGCCTCGAAAAATCCGAATTTCGCTCCGCGCATCTCCCCAGCATAGCCACCACCGCCAAAGGTTCTTTCCTCGCAGGAATGTCCATGGTCCGAAAGAAAAACGATGATCGTATCGTCCAGCTCGTCGTAAGCTTCCAAGACTTCCACAAGCTGCCCTACTCGCTCGTCGATCGTCGAAACGCAAGCCGCGTAGTCTCGTCGCGGCATAGGCAAATCCTGGTAATACTCCTGCCACTTTCGATCTGGCTGCAGGGGATAATGCGGCAAGTTGGTGGAGAAGAAAATGAAGAAAGGCCGTTCGCGATTGTCTGCCACGAATCGTCGAGTCTTCTCCACAAGAGAATCCTGAAAATAGTAGCCGGTCTCGAACACCTCTTTTCCGTTCTCCCACAGATCATGACGGTTGGGCGGCACCCAGTAGAAGAAATGCGAGTAGTTGTCGATGCATCCCTCCATATGGCCAAAGGTGTATTCAAATCCTTGATCCTCAGGCCGAAGACCGGACGTATGACCCAAATGCCACTTGCCAATATGAGCAGTCGCGTATCCAGATTCTTGAAGCATTTCCGCAATCGTTACCTGGTTGGGTGGCAAGCCTCTAAAACCCTCATTTCTGGGGGCATTCACCGTTAAACCCGCTCCTTGGGGGCTCTTGCCCGTCAAAATCGAGGCTCGCGAAGGAGAGCAGACTGACGATCCCACATAGAATTGATCGAAGCGGACTCCACGTTCGGCCAGCCGATCCAAATGCGGCGTATGCAAGTCCTCCGCCCCATAGACATTGAGGTCGAGAGAGCCTTGATCGTCAGTAAGGATGAGAACCACATTCGGCCTGTCCGCATTCGCGGCCGAGGCGCTAATCAGACTAGCGACGATCGAGGCCAGGCCTATTCTAGCAAGGGAAAGTACGAATTTCATAGCTTTGCTTATCCAGATATTCAATACGAATAGATTACCATTCCATCTCGCTGGGCAAATACTTGCTTATTAGATCCTTGTAATAGCTTTGCAGTTCATCCCAATCAGGTTCCTTGGGACACTTGGTATAGAGGTCGAATGGATTGAACCTTTTCACCCAAGGCAACATCTCTCGATCATGATCATCGGTAAGAAACGTGTACTCGCCTTCGCGATGCCAAGCGTAGAAAGAATGATAGCGGATCATGTACAGGGCCGGCTCCGGCAAGTAGTCCTTGACCTGATGATACATGTATTCGTCGTGTCCCCAGCTCATTTCCACATTGCGCAGGCCACAGCCTTCTTCGTAAACGCCCAGCCTCGTATTGTATCGAGGATCCTTTGAATCCGGATTCGCCTCGAAGAATTCGGGATAGACGATTTTCTCGCTGAAACGGCACCCGACGGGAAACGTGTCTCCAACCACTGCCCATTGCGGTTCGCCGAAAAGGCATAGCACCTTGCCTAGATCATGTATCAGTCCCGTTAGGACAAACCAATCGTCATACCCCTTCAGCCGAATCGCTTCGGACGTTTGCAGCAAGTGTTGCAGTTGTGGCAAATCGATATCAGGATCCGAATCGTCAATCAATGTATTCAGATAATCGATCGCCTCGAGGATGCTCATGGAGCGGCGCTTGTTTTCGGAATAGACGAATTCATCCTTCTTGCCTTTAACGAAGGCGTAGGTTTGATAGGCGTGATTCAATCGATAGAATTCGCGTACCGTGTCGCGAGCCGGATTGTCGTAGTCGCGATACGCGTCTTTCAGCTTTTCGCCAGGCTCGGGATAGGAGGCGGTTTCGACGAAGTCTTCCCAGTCTTCGATATTCTGCAAAGGATTCGCGGGGTCGGTTTTCTCGCTCATATCGTTTTCCGTTATAATCTTAATGTTGGGTGTGAGGCGTACGCGTCAATGAATTTCACGATAATCGAAGGCGGCAGCGAAGCAGACTTTCGATCATTTAAGCGCGCATCGGGAAAACGAAAGACGCTCTCAAGGATGATCTCAATAAGGCCGCGCTGCAACTGTTCCAAGCCGGTGGCGTTTTTCATTTATCATTTTTCTATTTCCATTAGTCACTTATTGGAGCGAAGCGTGGTTAAGGAGGCTTGAATAATCTTGGCCAACTCGACCGCTTCTCGCGTTATTCCGTTTAACCGATCAGCCTGAATCAAATCCGCCTTTTCGATCATGCGTAACCAAATTTTGGTTTCATTGAGCTCCTTAACTACAATTCCAAGCTTATGCTTAAAATCAGCTCGACTCTCCCCTCCCCGAGCTTCTGCATAGTTGGGGGCAGGCGACGTTCCCGATCGCATAATCTGTTTCGCAATATGCGATCCCACATCGTCCTGGGGCAAAGCCTTAGAAAGCCGAATCACTCTAACAGCAAAGTCTAACAATCGATCTTCAATTTGATCACCCATAGTTTTCGAGTTGTTTTCCATTTTCATATGACAATTGTAAAATGAAACACGAACAATGATAAACGCCATTCAGCGTAGACATTTCATCAAAGGCCTGGGGGCGCTGGCCGCCACGCTGCCCTTCCAGGGTCGCTCTCAATCGAGAGACGACATTCCTGCTAAGCGTCCCAATATCCTTATTCTTCAGCCGGACCAGCACAGCTATCACGTCATGGGCGCGGCCGGGAACCGCCAAGCCCTCACACCCCACTTGGACCGATTCGCTCAGGAAAGCGCGTTTTTCGAAAACGCGGTAGCTACCAGCCCAGTTTGCTGTCCCTGGCGAGCTTCCATGCAGTCGGGCTTGTATTGGCATTCTCATGGCGTGCGAAAGAACAATGTTAGACTGAATCCAGAGCTGCGATGCTTCGCCGAGCACCTGGTCGATGTCGGCTATGAAACCGGATACATTGGAAAGTGGCATTTGGACGGAGGCATTCCCGAGCAACAGCCAGGCGGCTTCATTCCGCCAGGGCCTCGCCGCCAAGGCTGGAAGGAATGGTACGGCTACCAGAAAAGCCATGAGTATTTCGAAGTCTGGCGCTACAACGACAAGGCCAAGCAAGTGCGAATTCCCAACTACGAATGGGAACCGACCTGGCACACGGATATGGCCATAGATTTCATCAAACGTAAGGAATCCTCGAATACGCCCTGGTGTTACTACGTAGCTTACGGTCCGCCCCACAAACCCAATCAGTGCAAGCAGGAATTCCTGGATCTCTACGATCCGGCATCGTTTGAACTGACGCCTGCTCAGAAAGCCCGCTATCCCGACGAAGCGGAACTGAGGAGAGAGTTGCAGATGTACTACGGTCAAGTTTCAGCGGTCGATCATGAAGTGGGCAGAATGCTAACCGCCCTCGACTCGATGGGGATCGCGGAGAACACCATCATTCTCTACGTATCTGATCACGGCGACGTGCTCGGCAGCGACGGCCGACTTCGGGGCAAAAGCGTGCCCTACTCCACTGCTTTTCGTGTACCGACGATGATACGCTGGAAAGGCGTCACCCAAGCGGGAAGAAACCAGGCTTTGATTGGAGCCCCCGACCTGCCGGCCACGCTCCTAGAGCTGGCTGGCTTGAAGCCGCCCACAGACTGGCAAGGGCAAAGCTTCGCTCCGTTGTGTCGCGGAGAAAAACAGAAAACCCGAGAGCAGATTCTGCTGGGACTGGATAACTGGACCGGAGTATGGGACGGTCGCTATCTTTACAGCGAAGGCGATCCCCATTGCCTCTACGATCACCAAGAAGATCCCTTCGAACTGGAAAATCTTATCGGCAATAGCAGATTACGATCAATGATGCAGGAGAAACTCAATGACGCCAAGATGGCATCTGGCTGGAAGAGCTGACTTTATCGAAATTCTGGATACGCATTAAGCTTTGATCTCGGGAATCTCCCAACCTTTTCGATACGCTCTCCTGATCATGGGGTCGGCTTCGGGTTGGCCTACCACCTTCATGTTTTCCGCGTCCCAGCGAATCGGTTTACCGAGACGAAGAGCCAGATTCCCTAGCAGGACCACTTCGGTCAGTCGGGCGGCGTATTCGAAATTCGCGCCGGGCTGGGTTCCGGACTTGATGGCGTCAATCCATTCCTTGATCGGTCCACCCTTCACCCGCGGGATCGATTTTGCCGGCCGTTTAAACGCGCGCATGTCCTCTTCAGGTATAATCCTTAAGGTCTCGCAATAGGCGGTAGGCGAATAGATTTTGCCTTTCGTCCCCATAATAAGCTGCCCGAAAGAAGGATCAAGCGTCCTGCCTTCGCCAAGCTCTTCTGGAACCGGCGGCTTCAGCCCGCCATCCGACCAAAGGAATTCGACCGGCTTGATTTTCTTGCCGGTTCGCGTTCGGGTGAAGCGATAGCGGATGACCGAATGGCTCGGCGCGATGCGATCATCGAAATCCGTTGTCGACTCGACGTCAACCAGCTCCGGGTATCCAAGATCCAATGCCCAAAAAACGTGATCGAAAAGATGGCAACCAATATCGCCCAGAGCGCCGCATCCATAATCCCATGACGCCCGCCATTTCTTAGGATGCAGGTCGGGACTATAGGGCTGGTCGATCGGAACGGTTCCTTTCCAGACATCCCAGTTCAATCCGTCCGGAACGCTCTCTGCAGGATGCCACTGCACGTCTATGCCTTGCGGCCAAATGGGCCGATTGGTCCAATAGCGAGCCTGAGTCACCCGACCGATGGCGTCAGCATCGATCCATTCCCTAAGCAGACGAATGCCCTCATAGGTGTGACCTTGAATGCCCATTTGCGTCACCACGCCGGACTGGCGAGCGGCCAAATGAAGCTGCCGCGCCTCCCAAATCGTATTGGCCAAAGGCTTTTGCAGAAACACATGCTTGCCCTCCATCAGGGCCCTCATGGCGATGGGGTAATGGGAATGGTCAGGCGTTGAAATCGTAACCGCGTCGAACTGCGAACCCATTTCATCGAACAGCTTCCGGTAGTCGGTGTAGCGAGGAACATTGGGATGCTCCGCGATCGTTTTGCTCGCGTCTCCCGCCAGATCGATGTCGCAGAGGGCCACGATGTTCGCGTAGCGAGCCGCGTCGCTAACGTCTCCCTTCCCCTTTCCTCCCACGCCGATGCAGGCAAGATTCAAGCGGCCATTGGGAGAATCGCTCTGCTGGGCCCGGACGAAGGCCGGCATGGCTACGGCCCCAGCGGCAAGGGCAGACTGCTTGATGAAGCTGCGACGGGATGACAAACGAGATTGAGGGGTAAGATTGTCCATAGGTTCGACACTCCAACACCTTCAAGTAGAGGACTCAACACCCGCTTGCCGGTAAAATTCTGTAATCGTTGCAAAGCGTGCACCCTGCTACGAAGAGGGACCAAAAAGTAGCGGCATGTCTAAGACATGCCGACCACAGCCCAATGCAACATCTAGGCAACAGATCTGGGTCTTTCTTCTCAAGATTGCAAAACGGAGCGAATTCGCACTAGGGAGAGATCGGCATCAGTGTAGGCGGGAGTCTAGGTCTGCAAAGGTTACATGACACGGCGTCATGGTAAGCCGGATTTCTAGCGGACATCCTTTATTTCCGTTATTCTTTCCCACTTAGATGCTTACCCTTTGACAAGTCAGTCCAATGATAGGGATACTGATCATGCATACTTATAGTTCGGCTATAAAAACAACTCGGAATTGACATTGTGGCAGCCCCCAAAAAAACAGCCAAAAAAAACGCTAAAAAGAAAACTCGATCTAAACGGAGAGCCTCATCAGCGGAACCAGAAAAGTCATGTTTCGTAATGATGCCATTCAAGGCACCCTTCGACACTTACTATTCAGCAATTTTCAAACCTGCGATCGAAGAAGCAGGTATGAAGCCCGTCCGAGCTGATGATCTATTTCGCCCTAGTGTGATCGTCAGTGATATTTGGGCAATGATCCAAGATGGCGACGTCCTCTTGGCCGAGTTAACAACCAAGAATGCAAACGTCTTTTACGAGCTTGGGTTGTCCCATGCCGTCGGGAAGCCTGTCATTCTGGTCTCAGAAACAATGGACGATGTACCATTCGATTTACAGCAGCTCAGAGTTTTACTCTATAACAAAGACGATCCATCTTGGGGTGATAAACTCCGAGAAAGCATCGTCAGTGCTGTCAAGGAGACTCTTGAGAACCCCATTGAAGGAGTACCTCCGATATTTCGCAAGAAGGTAGAGAGCTTCGCTCCCGAGCAAGAGGAGACTGCAGCTCGTTTAGAGGCCTTAGAGAGTCAAGTCCGCCTTCTCCGAACTCAAACGGCACGAGCAAGTTCATCGAGAAGTCCTTGGCGGGATGAGTTGAATGCGGTTAATAGTGGTGAAATGCTCGAAGATTGGGCAGATAAGTGGTATCAACAAGTTCCCCTGCGCGTTTTGATTCGGGAGATAAAAAGACACCCACAGATCCCAGATGGGGAAGCGTTGCGAATCCAGCATATATTTGAAAATACCGAACAAGGCAGTGGTGGCAAGGTCGACTAGTACCGTCGTCACCATACTTTCAATACCAATACAATAGAGCTAATTAAGCATATGAAATCCGAAGAGAACCAGACAGTCGAGAGAAACGTCGAGCAACCACATTTCAAATACGATGCTGTGCAACTAATCTTAAACCTGATCTAACGGCTTACGTGGGGAGAGGTTCATCACCGCCACGGTATAAATAGTCATAAAAATCATGGAAATATCAAAAGTCAGAATTAAGAACTTCAAGGGCATCAATGATTGGAAAGAGTTTGAACTAAAACCAATCACTGTTTTCATTGGGCCAAACTCGTCCGGTAAGAGCTCTGTAATCCATGCACTGGCCGCTTTGTCACAAACATTCAAGCTCCCAAACGACACTCGACCGCTGGTTCTAGATGACGAGCATGCGGATGTTCATTTAGGTCGTTTTATTGAGGTTGCTCATACTCGTAGTTACGATGACTTCATCGGAATTGAGCTTGACCTGACTGAACTCGAGATACCTGAGTTGGTGACAAAGAAGAAACCGAGAATGAGGAAAGTGGATATTAAGGTTTCCCTTCAGTTCAAAAGCAGATTGAGAACACAGGATATATATCTCGAGAAAGCATGTTATAGAATAAATGAACACGAATATGTCGTTGAGAAAAAACTACGAGGATACCATTTGATTATTGATGGTGAAGTGATTGGGAAAAATTTCGGCGTTAACAGAATATTTCTCGATAATGCCTCACTTTTTAGATTCAGGCCAGACCAGCAGCCTCAAGAATTCTTCACGATATATTTCGCCCAGGAACAGATATCGGAACGACTTCAGAATATTTCATATTTAGGACCATTTCGGCAATCTCCGAAAAGGCGGTATCCTACTCGAGGGGCTAGTCCGACAGAAGTGGGACCAGAAGGCGAGGCTGCTATAACAATGCTCGCAAATGAAGTTGTTCAAAGTAAACGGAGGACCAATCTAAATCAGATCTCGAAGTGGATGGGAAACATGGGGATTGGAAAGAAAATATCAGTTCAGCGACTCTCTGGCTCAGATCTCTTCGACGCTCGAATTCAGCTTGAGGACGGAGAAAAGTTTTCTATGGCAGACCTCGGTTATGGGGTTTCACAGGTCCTTCCTGTCCTTACGCAATGCAGCTTTTCAAAGTTGGGCGATATATTATTGTTCGAGCAACCAGAATTACACCTCCACACAATGCCATCTCGACATCTAGCAGGCATTTTCGCAGAGGTGAGCAAAGCAAAGAATTTGAAGATTGTGGCTGAAACGCATTCGCCAGATTTTTTCAAAAGATTTATTTCTGAGATGCGAAATGGAACTCTCGATCCTGACGACTTTGTCGCTTACAGGGTAACAAGAGAGGGGAAAGAGAGCTGCTTCACTAAGCTAGAAGTCGATGACGACGGAGAGATTTACCATAATTGGGAAAAAGGTCTTTCAATCCCAACGTAGGAGAAATAAGAAGTAATCGTCGCACATCAAGTCGAACAGTTATAAGACCCTCTTAAGTGGACTAATCGTTAGGCACTTAAAAATGGCACCAGGTCAGGCGACTGCCGGAGAGCGATGTTAAAAAAATAGCAGCCTAATTAGTAATCGGCACCTTCGGCGCTCGCGCGACATGAGGCTGTCCATTCTAGTAGACGGGCTGACATTCGCTTGACGCGGGACGGGTGAGCGGCGCTCATGTCGGTCGATTCGGCGGTATCGGTCTTCATGTCGAAGAGCTGGAAAGTACCGCCTCCATCGTTTGAATACAATTTGTAGCGATCGTCGATCAAAGCCAGCTGGTCTAAAAACTGGAAAGGAATCGGATGCCTTCTTCGCTCGGTTCCTTTTTGCAGGAGGGATAGGACGTTCATGCCATCCAGGGGACGAATGGCTCGCTGATCTTCGATGTCGCAGGCCGCTAAGATGGTGGGCAAGTAGTCGCTGGTGCAGACAGCTAGACTTGATGATTTGCCTCCCTTTATTCCATTGGGCCAAAGGACGATGCCGGGAACGCGAATACCGCCTTCGAAAAGGGTTCGCTTATAGCCGCGGAAAGGGCCAGCGCTACCGGGAGCTTTTTGGCCATCGTCGTGATCAATCGTTTCAGGGCCATTGTCGGAAGCGAAGAAGATCAAGGTGTCATCGGCCACGCCGAGCTGAGACAAGCGATCCCGCAAACGTCCGATCTGCGCATCCATAGCGGTGATACAGCCATAGTAGTGTTTTTTGTAATCGCCAAATGCTTCGTAGAGTTTGGCGTATTCAGGACCGGCCACTACCGGCAGATGTGGAGTGTGAAACCAGATCGAAGCGAAGAAGGGTTTTTCTTGGGCAACCGCGTCATCGATGAAGGGCAAAACGCGATCCACGATGACCCTCGAATCGTCGCCGGAAAGGTTGTCCTCGGCCCAGCGACCCTCTCCTATCCAGTAATGCGTCTGATAGCTGACCCAGTCCGTACCGCTGGAAGCGTTTTCTCGCGGCTCCCAATAGGTCATCACCTCATTATCGGGACGCTCCATAGGATTCCAAGTCGGCACTTTCGATTCAGTGGCAAAGGTGACATCGTATCCATTTTCCCATGGCGGAGCGTAGTGACCCACGCCTTTCTCCGTACCGCCCCGTTTCCCGTCCCGAACATCGTTGGTCAGAGTGCCCACATGCCACTTGCCGAAGTGCCCGGTAGCGAAACCCGCCTCGCTGAGAATTTCGGCCAAGCTCCGTTCCTCAGTTTCCAGCCGGCCATTGTTAGCCCGGATGACTCCAAAGCGATAGCCGTTGCGTCCAGTCAAGCAACTGGCTCGCGTGGGAGAACAGGAGGGAGCCTGAGCATAAAACCGCTCTAGCTTGATCCCATCTTCCGCCATCCTGTCCAGATGAGGCGTCCTGATCTCTTGGTTTCCGTTGAAGCCCACGTCGCCCCATCCTAAATCGTCAGCCATAATCAGAATGACGTTGGGAGGAGAGTCGGCAAGAAGGGCAAAGGAGCCAAAGACCAGGAACAGCTTGACCAGCAACGCCCTCATAAAATGGATACGCAGGCTCCTCATGGTCTGGCGTCCTGGTAGCGATCGATGATTTTCTGCAGGAAGCGCTGGGCTTTACGGCCTTGATCAGACATCTCGTTCGTGGGAATCGGTCGCGTTTCAAAGGGGTCCTCCAGCGTATCAAAAAAACGGCTGTCCTGATATAGCTTGTAGCGTTGGGAGAGAGCGAAAATCAAAGGCTCGTCCTGCTCTGGATACTTGGCGTACCAACAATAGGTCCAGTCTCGCCCTCCTTTTTCCTTCCCTTTCAAACGAGGCAGAAAACTGATGCCATCCGACACCTCTTTCGCTTTTCCGGTATCGCTTGTCAGGTGGTCCAAAGTAGCAAAAAAATCGGCGAAATCGATCAAACCGTCGGAACGCGTTCCACTGGCTACAAGACCTGGCCAAGTGGCGAGAAGCGGAACGCGGGAAGCGTCGTTTATGGTCTCGCCCTTCCCGCCCGGTATGAGCGAGCCATCGGCCAGCGAGGAATGCATTTTCACATTAGTCCCATTGTCGCCCGTGAAGAGCACCAAAGTCTTCTCCCGGAGCCCCAGCTGATCGAGATGGGAAAGGAGGCGACCTACCAGAAGATCCATATACTCCACCATATCCTTGAAGTAACGCTGTTCCGATTGGTCCGGATTCCGCGTATCGGAAAGCGGGGTACGCGTAAACGGGGCATGTGGAAGCATCATGGGATAATAGACGAAAAACGGCTCATCACGTTTTCTCTCGATGAAATCCAAGATATAGTCGTTGACGATATCCGGCCCATACTCGCCCTTGCCTCCCGGGCAAGATTCTCCGTTCAAAACCATCTCTCCGGCATTCATGTAGCGCTCGCTTTTGGTATCCACCCACCAGAGCAGATGCTCGTCAAAACCGAAAGAAGGAGCCGCCGCGCGTCCACCGGATAGCTGCCACTTGCCCGCAATCAGCGTGGCATAGCCCCGCTCTTGCATCAAATGCCCAAAGGTCCTCTGGTCGGATTCCAGCTCGACCCAATTCATGTAGTTGCGAACATTATACAAGCCAGTCATGATTTGCACGCGGGAAGGCGTACAGAGTGGTTGCGAATAACAACGATCGAATTGCATGCCCTCGTCAGCCAGACGACTCAAATGAGGCGTGCGATAGGTGACCCCTCCATAGGACTCCAGGCACTCGTAGCCCAAGTCATCGGCCATGATCAGAATCACATTCGGCTTGGCAGGTGTTTCGGCTACCCCCGCTGGCGAGAGGACGCCAGCGAAACCGCAAATCGAAAGAGAGACAAAGGCTAGATAGGTTCTACTCCAATCCATCGCCAACACTTCTACGAACCGGATCGCGTTTAGTCAAAGCATCAAAGGAAAAGGCGCTGGACGGGATTTTCCGTCGCTGTCCGTTCGGAAGCGTGTAATCCAAATCGACCACCATCTCATCTTTGAACTGAAAGTACTGCAGCTCGAAGCGATTTTTGCCGGACTTCAAGTCGATGGATCCGGTTGCTCTCCGTGGAGGATGCTTGATCGGATCATCGATCACCACTTGGTCGTCAACAAGCAGACGAGCCCCATCGTCGGAAGCGAGATGGAAATCATAGGACCCTTCGCTGGGAATATCGATGTATCCATAAAACACCATGCCGACTGAACGTTCCCGTCGAGCGATGGCATTAGGATCGACATCCTTGGCCACGACGGTGAGGGCCGGGGTCAGGGAATGGAAATCCGGCAGAATCTTGGCATGGGCTCCCTTCGCTTCGTATTCGAAATAATCGCACAGCAAACCGTTGCCTGCCTTGACGCGTTCGAAACGGCACTCGCTGATGGGACTGCCCAGACCGGAACGGGTGAAAAGACGAGATTTGACGACGGCATCTCGATTCAAGGTGAACGGCTGCTTGTAGACTTTCGAATTCCGATCCGGTTCAGAGCCGTCCAAGGTGTAGCGAATGGTCGCGCTCTCGGGAAGCTCCCGCATGGAAACGCGGGTGGCATTAACGAAGACGCGAGATTCCGATCCCATCAAATCGAACTCCATCTCTCGCAAAGCGATGGTATTGGAGCCTTTCACCGTTGCTAAAACCTCATCGCCGGAAAGTAAGGAAAAATCCGATACGAACTCTAGATTGTGTCCATCGTGGGCATCAAAGGCCTCCACCACACGAAGATCCACTTCCACCATGCGGGTCTCACCGGGACCTAGCGTCGTTTTGATAAAGCCAGGCGAAGGACTCACGTAGTGGTTGTGACGAAACGATCCATCGATCTGGAGGTTCGCCTCGGAATCATTCCGTAGCGAGAGGAAGGCTGTCCCCTTCGAAGCGTCGTCGCCACGATCGAGCAATACGTGAGAATCGATAGACGCATTGCCCGTCAGAGATAGCATTCTTTTAAGATCGTCGAAGCTGGTAACATCATGGGGCAAGATACCGTCCAGTTTCAGGTTGGCCATCACTGGTCCCTCATCGGTCATGGTGACCCAAGTCACATGATCGAACTCGCCGAACTGCGTCCCGCGCAGCTCGCTGCCGCCGCCCGTTGTAGCAAGAACATAGTAGTTCCGCTCGTTCCGCTCCGCGTGGAGGTAGCGATGCTGATGGCCGGCAACCACCGTGTAGTCGCGATCCTGTAGCATCTCCTCGACCACTCCGAAGTTGCTGTCATGAGAATATAACCACAACGGATGATGCAGGAAAACCATCGTCCACCGAACATCCTGGCGCTCTTTTAGAACTTCGCGAAAATAGGCGATCTGCTCTTCGCTAATCTGCTGCTCGATTCCGTCGTTGGAGAAAAGAGTCAAGAACAGCACGTTTTTGTATACGTAATAGTAATACGTCGTTCCAAAGCGATCTTCCCATTCCTTCCGCATCGCCTCATAGCCCACTCTACCCTGACGTTGGCTCTGAGGCTTGGCTTGGATATCATGATTGCCAGCCAGAAAGAAAAAGGGCATTTCAAGGGGCTCGATCATCCCCATGAACTCGTCCCATTCGGCTCGATTGGTCTTAGCGTTGGGAGAGTTTCCCTTGATCAAGTCGCCCACACTCATGACGAATTCGGGACGCAGCCAATTGATCTTGGGTATGGCCGATTCGAATACGCCACGGCGTGGCGACCCGGTGCGGTCTGTGACGATCACGAACTGAAAGTCATTCGGGTCATCCAGAAAATTCAAATGGGTCCAAGGCTTTTGCGCAGTGGAAACGCCCGACTCGAAGGCATGATCCTCATGGCCATAGCTCGTCCCTAACAGCACGCCTAATCCGATGAGGCCGCAGACGACCAATCTCGCCCTAAAATTCTGCAATGTCTTCATCATAGCCAAATACGCTCGTTTACTTGCCAGGCAACGGCCAGATGCAAAAGGCTTCGTCTCCTAAACGTTACACGATTCATAGCTCGCGGATTTTCAGATTACGAAACCAAATCGCGTCGCCGTGATCCTGGATGACGATATGCCCTTCCGGCAAAGCTCCTACGCTTGGGTAATCGACATACTTGCTTTTGGCGTAAGCTGTCTCCCATGCTTCCGAACCGATCTCGATTTCAAGAACTTTGTATCCATTCAGCCAATGCTCAAAACGCTTTCCTTGGGCTACGATACGAGAGGTGTTCCACTCTAGGGCAGGACGAGATGCGTCTTTCTTCGAAGCGATTAAGTCGAAAAGATCTCCCGCTCGATGCGTTTCAATCTTTCCCTCTTTGTGACCCTTGTTATCCAGAAGCTGGTACTCGAGGCCGGTATGCCAAGGCAGTTCGTATCCAGATTCCGCAACACGATAGAAAATGCCTCCATTTCCTCCAGCCGAAACTTTCCATTCAAAATGGAGTTCGAAATCCGCGTAAACGCGATCCGTGACAATGATGTCCACTTTGCTTTTATCCCCATTGGCCCTATCTCTTGCTGCCAAGGCCAGGACACCCTCCTCCATGGACCAACGCTTCAGCTGCTTGGGATCTCCAGTGAAGATGCGAATGCCACTGAGATCATTGCCATGGAAAAGCGAAGTCCAGCCAGACTCCTCTGAAATCTCCGTCTCGGCATTCTTCGGAGCCACCTGGCATCCAGATAACCATACTGCCCACGTAAACCCGATCAGGCAGAACACATTTTTAAGTAGGGAATTTTGTAGGATGGGATATTTCAAAGACACCTGCAAATCATGGATTTCTGCGAATCTACCATCCATGGAAAAAACGCGGAACCGTTACAACCTCGTGTTGCGACAGGAAACGCTAAAACGAAGAGGGTCCGCTCAGGAAATTTGAAGGATGGATTCCTTTCCGCTAATACCTCTTCTGTCTCAGAATTAGCGGATTTATTACAAGAGTTGCGCAAAAGTACATGAAGCTTGCAGGCTCCGGATCGAGCAAGTATTCGAAGCCTAATAAGATCTTCCTACTGTAAGAAGCCTCAACACTTCTTGTCCTAGATTTCGCAAACTACACTGCCAGGATCGTGATGCTGCAAACGCATCAGCCAATCGGGATGTTCTTCGCCCTGCGAGGGCCAACCATACTTTACGCTCTACACGAACCCTATCTCCTTATTGATGAAACACACGCTTACCGCCAGCCTTGCCTTGCTGATACTTTCCATCAGCGCCTCAGCCCAAACGCCCCAGTCCATTTCAATAGTCGGTCCGACCGAGATTAACGAAAACAGCTCAGCGGTTTATCGGGCAATCGTCACTTACACCAATCTGACGGCAGGAGTGGCCACACCGGTTTGGACGAATCAGACGGCAGGTACGGTAACGGTTTCGAAAACGCTCAAGGTCGTGGCCCCGCCGGTGCAAGGAACCGGCCAGATTCTACTGTCCGTTTCCTACAACGAAAACGGGACTACCGTGCAGGATCAGGCTACCATCAACGTGGTGGACGCCGCCATTTCCGGCGATTCAGGCCTGCCGAACGCGGAACGATCCACCCAAGCCCGACCGGCCAGCGTCGCCGGCTTAAGTGTAGATACGGCCACCGGCGCCCAAATGCTGGAGTATGAGCTCCTCCCTTTCCAAGGGGGCCTTCCCTTCCACCTTGGGCTCAGCTACAACTCGGCTTTCAAGGACAAGGCGGGCGTATTCGGTCCTGGCTGGTGGCACAACTACGAAATGCGCATCACCGGTGACGAAAACGACATCATGGCCATTGAGTGGGGACCTGGATTCCGCAGCCTTTTCCAATTCATAGAAGAGGTTGGCGACGAGAAGATCTATGCTCCGATGGACGACAGCAATCGCCGAGACACGCTGGTAAAATCAAACGTCTGGCTCCTTACCAAAGGCGATGGGACGACCTATGAATTCAACACCTTCAACGGCAATCCATTCCGCGTTCGAAACAAGGTCGGCGATACGGTCGATGTCGGCAGCGATAAGGTCCGGCTGGTCGACGCCTCCAACGAGATCAATTTTCGCTATCAGGAAAATGGCCTGGTCGACTACATTTACGATGAATCGGACGACGGGAATGGAAATGTAGAACGTCATCTGGACTTCGACTACGACGAAAACGGTCGCCTATCGCAAATCAGCCAGGCTTTCGAGTTTCGAGGCACTCGCTATGCTCCAACAGGCAGCACGCTTGAATTTCCAGACAACGACCCGAACGGGGCCACCTTCACTTTCATGGTGGACGACAGAACGGATCCTATCGGCATGTTTCGTTTCTCGCGCGGCGAGATTCTGTATCAGGTACCTGAAGACATCATCATTAAGATCATCTCGCCGCAAGGCACCGAAGTGACGATGATCAACAACCAGGACTTGAGCGAGTATACCGACGGCGGACGCGTTCAATTGCCGGAAGCTACCGGCTTCACCAATGCCTTCGAAGGCGAAAATCCCTTTGGCGAATGGAAGATCGTGGCCATCGACAATCGGCCGACTCCGCAATTCAATCCACCTCGTCTCTCGCAGGTGAATTTCCAATTCTCCGACCCTACCAATCCCAAGAAATTCACTTACGACAGCAACGGAAGACTTCTGACCGTATCCGACCCCATAGGACGCACCTTGCAAACATTCTACGACTCGAATGGTCGCGTCATTACCCAGGACGATGGAGTCAATACCAACCTCCCCGCTCGCTTCGCGTATCAGGAAACGAGTGACGGAAAGATCATCACTACTTTTACCGATCGAGTCGGCAATAATTCCGTTTTCGAGCATGATGGGCGCTACAATCTATTAAAGTGGACCGATCCCCTAGGTGGTGTCATACAATTTGAATACGACGTCTTCGGTAATCGGACATCCTTCAAGGACCAGCTGGGTCGCAAGACTTCTCTGCAGTACGACGACGAGAACAATCTCATCTCAGGCATCGACCCGCTCGGGCGTAGTGTCGTCTTCGACTACGACGACAGCCGCAATGTTACTTTCGTACTCGATTCCCGAGGCAATCAATCGAGTTTTGGATACGACTCGAACCAGAACTTGGACGAGGTGACGGATCCCGTAGGCCAAACGACCCGCAAGGAATTCAATTCCAATAGCGACCTTCGCAAGCTCATCCTGCCGGACGGAGCGGAAGTGGAATTCAATATTAATGGCGGTCGCGAAGCTTGGAACAGCCACGCCAACGATCCGAACCGCAAAGAGTTTCGAACCTACGACGAAGTCGGACGACTCACCCGTATCAAAGATCGGCAAGGCTACGACACCAACTTCGACTGGAGCCCGACCAGCAAGAAACTTTTCGAGGAAGACCCGCTCAACAATGGCAAGCGCTGGGCCTACGACGAGCGCGATCGTCTGATATCGGAAACCGACAAGAATGATAACGAGACGCGCTACGAATACGACGGAAACGATAACTTGACTCGACTCATAGATGCACTCGGCAATTCCATTCGCTATGCGTACGATGGTGAGGATCGCCTCACCCGCGTAACCGACGAAAACGGCAACGTTACCCAATATGCCTACGACGCCTTTGGGAGAACGATCTCAGAAACGGATGCGCTCGGCAATGTAACAAGATTTGAATACGATGCGGTAGGAAATCAGACGGCCTCGTTTGACGCCAAAGGCAACCAGATCCAGAGCAAGACCTACACCGTGCTGGACCAGGAAGCGACCGTTACCGATGCCCGAGGCAATACCATCACAAAAGAGTACGACGAAAACGGCAATCTGATCAGAGTAATTGATCCGAAAGGGCGGAGAACCTCGATAGCCTACGACTCGCTCAATCGAGCCACTTCGATTACCGATCCCTTAAATCGCGTCGCGCGCAAGATCTATAACAACGATGGCACCTTGGCTCGTATTGAGAATCCTGGTGGCAGCCAAACGGAATACATCTACGACAATGCGAATCGCATCAAGGAAATCGCTTACGGCGATCGTTTTCTAACCTACAACTACGATGACTGGCGCGATCTGATCACTACGGCATTCGACGAGGGTTCGCGCTTTGATTATGAATACGATCGTGTCGGACGACGCACCCTTGCCACTAGTAATGACAATGGCAACAAGGGGGACATCACCTACGAATACGACGATCAGGGCAATCTGATCAGAGTATCGGACGACGGCAGCTTTCCGCAGGAGATTCTGCGCGAATACGATTCTTTAAATCGCGTCACTAGCTACACCGATGTATTTGGTAATGAAATAACCTATACCTACGATGCCGTCGGCAACACCACAGCCATGGGGTATCCCGATGGCAAGACCGTCAACTACTCTTACGACGCCCTGAACCGAGTGAAGCGCGTAACCGACTGGGCCGGTCGTCAAACGGAATACACTTACGATGAGAACGATCTGGTAACGCGCGTCGACTTCCCGAACGGGACGTATCGGACGATGGAATACAATAATGCCCAGCGTCTGATTAAGCGAGGCGATTACCAAAACAATGGAATGGTGATCGCAGAGTACGAATATAGCTATGATATTGTCGGTCAAGTAGAGTCGGTCATCCGAGCGGACGGCTTCGCCGATCCTTACGTTCCTCAGGTTGCCACCTTCACCTATGACTCGAACAACGTAGCGACAAGCTACAATGGAACCACCCTGCAAAGCGATCTCAAGGGCAACTTGACCAAGGTTCCCTACCACGACGGCATGATGGACGTCGACTATTATGGAAATAACTCCATTCGCTGGATGAGCTACAACAACGGTCGGGCCTATGATTACGATCTAGAGGATCGCCTAGTATCCATTAGCAGCCAAAATGGAGGCCCACGATTCATCGTAAATCCGCACGCCGGCCTCTCGCAGTACATCCAGAAGATCGATCAAGACGACTCAGTCACCAGCTACGTCTACGGCATCGGTCTGATCTATGAAGAAAATAGCGATGGAGATGTAGTTGTTTATCATTACGATGATCGAGGCAGTACCATTGCCCAGTCTGATCAGTTCGGCAATGTTTTCAAAAGGTATTCATACGGCCCCTACGGCGAACGTGTTGAAAAGCCGACAGCCGAAGACTCGCCCTTCCTCTTCCTGGGAATGTTTGGCGTGCTTACGGATGAAAACGGGCTCTGCTACATGCGTTTTCGGCACTACTCGCCGACCCTTCGTCGCTTCGTGGGTCCTGACGCCTTTCCGGGAGACGAATTCAATATTAACTCCCTCAACAAATTCGCTTACGGTCTAGGCAACCCCCTCGCCTTCAACGATCCCGAAGGCGAGTTCGTCAATATTCTCGTTGGAGCGGCTGCGGGAGCCGTAGGGGGACTGGTAGCTCAAGGAGTGAGCGACCTGATTAACGGCAAGAAGCCGAACTGGAAAAACTATGTCGCGGCGGCTGCGGGAGGAGCCGTGACAGGGGCCTTGATTGGCAGTGGTGCCGGAGTGATCTTCGCGGGAGCTGCCGGAGGCTTTACCGAAGAGTTTTTAAACCAGGGATTGAACGGCGGCTTCACAGGAGAAACCCAATTCGATGTGGGCCAACTTGCCCTGTCAACCGCCATCGGCGGAGCGGCAGGAGCCTTAGGTTCAAAGGGAAAACGAGCCGTAGGCATCACTTCCAAAGCGGCTTTCCGAAAACAGGTGGTTTACAATGGACTACTCTATAGCTCGAAGAGCGCCGTTAGGAAGGGTGTTACGCGACAAGTGCTGAAAACGATCGCCATTGGAGCTGTAGGCGGGGCCGCGGGCACCTTGATATCGGAAGGCGCCTCAGCCACAGGCGAGTTCGCCATGAATAAATTCAAGGACTTCATTAGCTCTTTCGTGGACGTAGGGAAGCAGAGCAAGAGCCGCTTCCACCAGATAAGGCAATACGTGCAAGGCAATCAGCGAGAACGGAGCGGAGCCTTCGACCATTTCGAGCTCTACAAAGGCTACATGCAGCTGGCAGGCATTCCGCTGCCCAATTCACCCAATGGCGACTTTAACGGATTCTAATCGAAACGACGAAAGAGACACAAAAAAATGAATACAAAGAAAAAGAATCTCGTCTTCGCCGCTTTGATTGCTTCAGCCATTCCAAGCGCCTTAAGTCAAACTTATGTCTATGACGATGCCAATCGTCTAACGGATGTGATCTATGCGGACGGCACTGGCATTCGCTACACCTATGACCAGGCAAGCAACATCACATCGGTTATTCCCACGTTCGCTCCGGCCGCTGCAACCGGCGTTGCAGCTATAGCTACGGAAGAGAATCGAGCGTCAATCCAATGGGAGGATAATGCTACTAATGAATCCGGATTTCAAATACAAAGGAGAGAGGAAGGGAGCGATGAGTGGACTGTTCTCGGTACGGTTCCCGCCAATACAACGAACTATCTCGATAACACGGTGAATCTCAACGACGATTTCTACTACCGCGTCCAAGCTCTAGCTGGACAAGCTAGTTCCGCATACTCGCAGGAAGTCGCCTCGCCTTCAGCAAACACCGGCGGTGGTGGTAGTGGCACCGGCAACGTTACGGGAGACGCCTTGCTGGTAAATATCTCAATAAGAGGCCAGGTGGGAACCGGCGACAACGTGATGCTGGCGGGTTTCGTCATCGATGGCGAGGATCCTATGAACGTTCTCATTAGGGCGGTCAGCGATTCGCTCGATGATGTTAACGGCAACTTGGAAGACTCCAATCTGTCGGTACTCGATCTGAATGGAGGCCTCACCGTTATCGAGCAAAACGACAATTGGGGAGACGCCCAGAACGTCGCGGAAATCAAGCAGGCGTTTGTGGACACGGGTGCCGATACTCGGTCTTTGCCAGACAACAGCAAGGATTCGGCGGCCTTGCTAGAACTGGATCCCGGCGTTTATGCCGCGCTGATAACGGGAGTTAATGACACGACCGGCATCACCTTGGTGGAAGTCTACGATGCCTCGCCAGGAACCGCGGATTCAAGACTCATCAATATTTCGACTCGCTTATCGGTAGGAGCCGGCGACGATGTGCTGATTGGCGGGTTCGTGATTGATGGGGATGAACCAAGAGAAGTGCTCATACGCGCTCTGGGCCCTGCTTTGAGCGGCGTCCAAGGAACCATAAACGATCCACAGCTAACCCTTTTCTCAGGAGCCGATGTCGTTGCCAGCAACGACGACTGGGATGAAGGCGGAAATGCCGCCCAAATCAGCGCCGCCGAGGTCGAGGCGAAAGCTCAGCCTCGACTGCAAGCTGGAGCCTTGGATTCGGCTATTCTTGTCACGCTGGAGCCAGGCATCTACGGAGCCGTCCTGACCGGAGTAAAAGGAGCCACAGGGGTAGCCCTCATCGAAATTTACGAGCTGAAATAAACAGCCAATCAAGGCTGGGAACCGATAAATCTCTCTCTTCCGGGCAGGCTTGAAACCTGCCCGAAGATTTAACGAAGCAGAATTTAAATATTTTTGCTAGGCGACAGGCAATCTATGCGCTATGCCTTCGCCCCTAATTTAATGATGCCTGCTGATCGGCATCTGCTACGCTCCGAGAGGAAACGACTTCTTATCGAGACGCTTAGTGTCTAACAATAACAGGCAAAACAATGCCTCGCGAAGTCGAAGGATCGGAACCACCTAAAACGCGTGGTAGCGACTCGTAGTAAGAAAAATTCATGTCATTCGCTCATCTCGGGCTTCGTCCCGAACTCATTGAAGCCGTCATCTCAAAGGGATACAAGATTCCCTCTCCTATCCAGGCTAAGGCCATTCCAGCCATTCTGAAAGGGCAGGATGTTCTTGGCGGAGCTCAAACCGGTACCGGAAAAACGGCAGCATTCAGTCTACCAATACTCCAACGTTTGGAGGAGAGCCCCTTTCAAGGCAAAAGACCGAGAGCTCTCGTCCTTACTCCAACGAGAGAACTCGCTGCTCAAGTTCACCAGAGTATTCTAGATTACGGGAAAGGACTTAAACTTCGTTCGACCGTGATTTTTGGAGGCGTGGGATTTCATCCACAGTTCAAAGCTTTGCGTAGCGGCCTAGATATTGTAGTGGCTACTCCAGGACGATTGCTCGATCTTTGTGAAAGGAAGGAAGCTAAACTGACAGCCATCGAGATTCTCGTCCTTGATGAGGCTGATCGCATGTTGGACATGGGATTCATCCACGACATTAAAAAAATAATCAAGCTGCTACCTGAAAAACGACAGACCTTGTTTTTCTCCGCTACCTATTCCCGGGAAGTTAGAAAACTGGCGGACTCGATTCTCCGCAATCCCATCGAAATTGAAGTCTCGCCTCGAAATTCGACTGCCGACCGTATCCATCAAGAAGCCTACATAGTCGGACAAAAGTCGAAACGAGATATACTGTCTTCCATGATAACAAGCGGAGACTGGTCCCAGGTTCTCGTATTCACCAGAACAAAACACGGAGCGAATCGATTAGCGACTCAGCTTGAAAAAGACGACATCACCGCTCGCGCTATTCACGGAAATAAAAGTCAATCCGCACGCGAGAAGACCTTGTCGAGTTTCAAGGCAAACAAGATCCGAGTCCTGGTCGCAACGGATATCGCCGCACGGGGACTCGACATTGCCAATCTACCCCATGTCGTGAATTTCGAACTGCCCAATGTACCAGAAGACTACGTACATCGGATAGGACGTACAGGGCGAGCTGGAAAGAGAGGGAAAGCCATCTCATTAGTGAGTGAAGCGGAAAAACAGTACCTCGCAGCCATAGAGAGACTTCTTAAAAAGGAAATCCCTTTGTTCTCAATTCAAGGGGACGGCAAGAAACGCGAATTGGATCATTCGGAAATCACATCGAAAAAATTCGTATCTAAGAAACCATTACAATCTCGAGGGAAGAAACAGGAATCTCGTAGACCAAGCCGTCAAGGCGGACGTCAAAGAAATGAAGCCGGGACTAAGAAAACCGCCAAAAGGGGATCTAGCATAGCTGGAGGTCCGAAAAAGAACCATCGTAGAAGATGGAACAACCGTAGAGCTCGAGCGGCCTCATAACGAACTCGGAGAAACTAGAACCTATCCCCAAACCTATCTTGAACGCCGTTGCGCGTGAAAACGCCTGAAGCAAGGCTGCTTTGGCTATGGGTATGCCAAAGGCCTATCCTCGCCAAAGCGAACGCAGCTATAGGCATTTTCACGCGCAACCTCTTGGGGCTGAGGCCCTTTCGGCCCAGAGCTGCGTTCTGCTTGAAAACAAATACTCATGAGTATTCGCTTTTCAAGCACGCCTTACTCTGGATCGAAATTGCGCTCAGCGGCGCCAAGATAGGTTTGGGGATAGGTTCTAAAAAGGCGACAACCCACAATGGATTGCCGCCAAATGAAATAACTGCCGTTTCCGAAAACTAACTGAGGCGTCGACGAATCATAAAGAAGAGGCCCAGGGCGCCACCGAAAAGCAGAATGGTAGCTCCTTCATCGGGAACTCTCTCCAAATCCAGGTTGAAGTCGCCCTTCTTGAAGTAGTCGCCTTTGCCGCCCAGATCATTCATATGGTAGATCTCAAGCCAACCTGAAGCGCCGAAATCCGAATTCTTTCCGCTGGCTCCGTATCCAACTTGAAAGGCTGGTCCAGCTCTCTCGATAACATAATTGGTACCGGCAAAGCTGCCAACGCCGGTTAGCGTACCGCTAGTTGACGTGTAGTACCACCAATTGCCTTTATCAGAACCATCTTCCTCAACCTTCGGACTTCCCGCAGGAGCGTCAGCGATTGAGTCTGGAATTGAATTAGGTACGTATCCAGAAAATTGAGCGTTTATGATAAAGCCGTTGCCATCCTTTAAGGCAGTTCCGGTTAACGAGGCAGTACCCGCTCCATAGTTTTCCACAAAAGAGCCAGTCGGCATAAACTCGTTCTGGGTAAAAACGCCTGGTATCCACACTACGTGGTCGTGTCCACCGCCATCAACAGCTGCCGTGGCGTCGTATTGAATCGCGGATACGCTCGTAGCTAAACAAGAAGCCAGAACGCCCGCCGCGAGGGTTCGTTGCAAAAGTTTCGATAGATTCATGCTTTAATAGTTTTCGTTCAGTTCTAGGAAAATTGCTAAAAGCGTACTTTAGCAGAAATCCTGACCTGAAAAAATCGGCTTAGACATGAGTATCGCAACGCGTCTACCCTTGAGCGTTTTTACTCATTCGAGACGAAACGGAATGCTTCCGCCTCTTGGATCCGTCTGGAAACGTCAGGGCAATGAGCCGTAATCGGAAGAAAGAGCGGCACACTCCTCTAGCCACACGGCATGCTTGTTTTTCAAGCGAGCGACTATGCGTGGCTTTGCTTCCAGTAGATTTCTCGTTTCCGTCCAATCTGCCTTTAGGTTGAATAATTCGTATCTGTCTCGATATGCGACTAGCTTCCAACCATCATGTAGAATGGCCTTTCCATGACGCCACTCCCAGAAGATCGGTTGGGCTCTGGACGGTATGGCTCCTTTGAAGACACTGGCGAACGAGATACCCGAGAGCGGGACGATTTTCCGGTCGCCGTAGCGTTCAGGATAATCGACATTGGCAAGTTCAAGCAGAGTGGGCATCACATCAATAAAATGTCCCTGAAACTCGGATACTTCCCCGGAGGTCTTAATGCCGCCTGGCCAGTGGGCAACAAGTGGAGTGCAGATGCCGCCTTGGTAACTATAATTCTTATACAATCGAAACGGAGTGTTGCCAACATTGGCCCAATCCGGACCAAGGGAGGCCCAGCGACCCACCGTCCCGATTGGACCACTCCCTATTTTTACGACCTCAGCTGAACTCCCATTATCGGAAGCAAACAGGATAAGCGTATTTTCGGACTCTCCAAGTTCTTCGATTTTCGAAAGCAAACGACCCAGGTTTTGATCCACACGGTCCACCATAGCGGCGTAGACCGCCATGCGAAGGTCCTGGTCGTCCTGTTCTTCTTCGGTCAGCGAAGACCACGAACGATGGGTAGGCTCAGATCGAGGAGCTTTGCGAGGATCGATCAATCCTATTTCGACTTGCTTCGCGTAGCGAGCTTGGGCGATCGCTTCGTAGCCCTCCTTGTATTTTCCCCGATATTTGGCGATGTCCTCTGGCCAAGCCTGTAAGGGATCGTGCGGAGCCTGATAGGAAAGATAAAGAAAATAAGGTTTGGATTCGTCCTTGTATCTATCGATAAAATCCAGAGCCCAATCGGTGTAAGTATCAGTGCTATAGTATTCGTAGCTACCTGGTGTATAGGGATATTCGATACGATCATCAAAGCAGAAAACGCGATGCCTCTTTAGGCTCGGAGCCGGCTCATCCGGTCTTTGAAAGCCGGGATTAAAGTGATTCGTAGCCCCGTCCCGCAAGCCGTAATAGTGGTCGAATCCACGATCAAAGAGGTTTTCAGTTCCATGATGTTTTCCAACCGCCAACGTTCGATAGCCACCTAGTTTGAGCGCCTCGCCAATCGTTATGGCATTCTGAAGAGCTCCGAATTTCCGATGATTTCCATTGAGCTGAGCATAGGTTCCGGTCAGCAGACAAGCTCGTGAAGGAAAGCATTTCGAGGTATTGTGAAAGCGAGTGAACCGAATGCCGTTGGTTGCCAATCGATCAATATTGGGAGTTTCAATTTCGCTCCCGTAACAACCGAGATCCGACCAGCCCATATCGTCCACCAGTATGAAGATGATATTGGGGCGATCCGCGTAGTTTATGGTTGTTGCTAGGAAGGAGTAACAAAGAAGAAAGCGAACGATTTTCTTAAGCATGCCTAAATTAAAGACACGATTTCCTAAAGACACGAGAACATATGCGACCAGGTATGAGCGAGGAGGGGCAAACAGATTTCAAACGATTGTTTGAATCCAAAAACGATTGCCAATCGTATCCATTGATGAAGCTAATTTACTGCTTAAAAACATAGGAAAAGGGAGAGAAAATGAAAATCAATCGATCTAAAAATCGAATCGTTAGTTCAAAGCTGATCGCTTTAGTATCAGCTTTCCTGATATCAGTACCGTTCTCGTTCGGCAAGGGTGGAGACGGCGTAGGCAACGGCCTCAAGACCGACAATCTGACCGTCAATATCGATGACGTTGTGAGTCTGTTTAATATCGAAGCCGAATGGGTTCGAGAGGACTTACTGGAAACGGCTTTCTATGATGCGGCCAGAAGAGCGAAGCTCAAGGATTACGATATTGAATACAACGGAGTTAAGCCAAAGAACGCTAAGCACTTTCTTGATTTCGATGTAATCGAGTGGAGACGTAGTCCCGCCAACTTCTATGAATTTCGAGCTCGGGCAGTCTACTACGACGCGGATGGCAAGCCTATGAATCTTGGGGTCGTCCACGGAACGAGGTCGGGACTAAGCGTATTCAATCGTTACGACATTGGCGACCATTTCGCCAAATCAGCGGAAGACGCTTTTCGCCAGGCATTGAAAAAGCTTAACAAGAACTTGTCGTAGCGCTGCGACTCTAGAAATAAGAGACGCTCCCTCCAGATCGAAACGTCGGTCTGCAGAAAAAAGAAGCCTCAGGACTAGCGCCTGAGGCTTTCGCATTGCCGACATCAAGCCAAACTCGATTGTCGTTTCGTTTCCAATACATTCTGGCTGATTTGGCGATCAAGCGACCACTTGCCGCCACCCGAAACAAAGACGAGGAGCGACAGCCCAATGGTGAGGAGGTGATATTCGATGCCCTCCCCTGCCTGATTGCCAAACCAATTCATAAAGAATCCGTTTGAGGCGGTAACCATGATCATGGCCACGAACATGGTCACGCCAATAAGCAAGGCATTGATTCGACTGAGAAGCCCCAAAGCCAGCAAATACAGCTCCAACGGACTCCACCAGAATCACAACCAAGGCTAGGATATAAGGAATCCCCATGTTTTCGGTAAAGAACTGCATGGTTCCGTTAAATCCGAAACCTCCCCACCAGCCGAAGAGCTTTTGAGCTCCATGAGGGAAAATCACAATAGCCAGTGTCAAACGCGCGATAAACGGCGCGACGGAGTTCGAACTGGATAAAATAGTATCTAGGTATTTCATTACAATTACGGTTTGATGTATTTAATTTTATATGACGATTTAGGCTAAATCGAAAAGAAGAAGTTGAGCCTCCGATTCGGCTTGGATATCGAGCAATGCCGCTTCCGTAAAGTAAGCCGCATCTCCTTCGTTCAGGGTCCGGTCATTTAAAACAACTTCGCCCTCGGCCACATGAAGCCAGGCATTTCTCGAGTCTCTTAATCGATACTCCAAGGATTCGCCCGGAACCAGTCTCGCCAGCCAAAGATCGGCATCCTGATTAATAGCAATCGAATCATCTCGACCGAACTTGCTTGTAACCAAGTTCCAATTACCTGATTCCACGTCGGCGTATGACTTTTCGGCGTAACGCGGCGTCAGCCCCTTAGCATCCGGCTGTATCCAAATCTGCAGCAGACGAACCGATTCGTCAGGAGAAGGATTGTATTCACTGTGCTGAATGCCCGTTCCAGCGGCCATGTATTGAACTTCGCCTTTGCTGATGACGCGTCCGTTGCCCATCGAATCCTTGTGCTCAAGCTGTCCGCTCAGGATGTAGGTGATGATTTCCATATCATTGTGCGGATGCGTTCCAAAACCTCGTCCAGGGAGCACCAGATCGTCGTTGATGACACGCAAGCTGCGAAAGCCCACCCATTGCGGATCGTAGTAGCTGGCAAAGCTAAACGTATGATAGGTATCGAGCCATCCATGACTGGCATGACCTCGTTCGTCTGCCTTTCGGACGTTCACTTCGGAAAATTGGGAATGTTTACTTTGATTAAGTTCGTTCGTGTTCATGGCAGAATTATGCCATGAACAGTCCTGTTTTGAGAAAGACTATGTTTCTTGCCTGAGCATAACTTCTAGGCATACTAAATGCAGAATGGAACTGCGTCATCTCCGCTATTTTATCGCTGTAGCTCTGGAAGAGAACGTATCGAAAGCGGCCCTAAAGCTACACGTGTCCCAGCCAGCTCTCAGCCGGCAAATTCGAGATCTTGAGGAGGAGCTTGGTTTCGAGTTGCTGGAGAGAAGCGCGAAATCGGTACGATTGACGGAGGCAGGCCGAACCTTTCTGGACGAGGCTAGCGAAGTGATCGAGAGACTTGAGCAAGGGATTGAAAAGGCGCGTTCGGTCGCCCTTCCGGAAAACCAGGAGCTGCACATTGGTTACGCTCCCTCCCTTACCCCCCGCATTCTTCCACCTTTGATCAGATCCTTTCAGAAGGCTCTACCTAAATTGAAAGTGAAAATTCATGACGTGTCTTCAGACGAAGCCCGCAAAGGCATTCTAGAAGGCGCCCTACAGTTCGCCCTCTTGGCCAGACCTGCCAGGAAAAAGCTGCGAGGCTTGAATTTCTTCCCTATGCTGCGTGAACGCATAATTCTGGTAGCGTCCCCAACCCATGAATACGCAGCCAGGAAATCCATCCCGATCTCGAAACTGGAAAAGGAGCTTTTTGTAGGGTTTCTCAGCGACGAGTATCCAGATTATGGTGATATGTTTAAAACGATTTTCCAGGAAGCCAATCGCGTTCCTAAATTCGCCGAGGAAGTGGACAGCGTATCAAGCCTCATCGCTTCGGTGGAAATCGGAGACAAGCTGGCCATTCTGACGGAGTCGATTACCTGTCTGGCAGGAGAGCGACTCAGCCTCATATCACTTGAGCCGGAACCCGAACCATTGCAAGTCGGCCTGCTTTGGAAGAACGATCAGCTCGATTCAAATGAGGAGGCCTTTCTACGAATCGCTAGAGAGACTGCTCCCGAGAAGACAAATTCGAGTTGATTGAAAGCGCAATTGAGCCGTATAAAGTATCGTTTATCATTATGATGAAATTGATTGCCACCTTCATTCTGTCGATTGCTATGAGCCTAAACGGCCTGGCTTTGACATCTTATGAAGTTGAGCATCAAGAGGATATGGTGCATTCAGGCTGTTGCCAAGAATTGGCTGACCATTGCTGCGAGACTAGCTGCAGCGAAGAGGGCTCCAGCCAAGGCGAACATTCGGAATGCGGTCACTGCCAAAAGCATTGCTTTACTTGCCAGGCCTTGAGCATAGGAGCATCCGCAATGACCAACCAGCTCGCCCATCGCCTGCCGGTTCCCGTTTTGGAAAGTCTCAGCCTCGACTTTCAGAGGAATTTCGCAGGGACAAGCTATCCTCCAACTACGCCGCCTCCTAAGAGGTCTGTTTGAATTCACAGGTTCGCGAACCGAGAAAGTCGGTCCGCTTTTCGAATTTATAAACTGAATCAAACAGAATTACTATGCGCACATTTATATTCACTTTAATAGCTGTATCCAGCCTCTTCGCCGCCAGCGCAAACGCTATAGCCAAACCTGCCGAGGAAAAAGGGCTATCGCTTGAACAGGAAATCGAGCTGGCCAAGAAGATTTTCGCGAAAGAGGAAAACGTAGCCGCTATTCGCGTTTTAGGCCTCATTTGCGAGAGTTGCTCACACGGACTGAACATCAAATTCAAGAACTTGAAAGTCGTAGACAAGGAGCGATTAGAAAAGGGCATCAAGCTCGACATATACAATCAGTTTCTAACCGTGGCCCTCAAGAACGGCGAAACAGTCGATGTAGAAAAGCTCTACAAGGCCATTGAAGATGCCGGGTACGAGCCTAAAACCTTATTTCTCATGGACTCGGTAGCCACCGTGACCGGAGAACGATCATTCACCATTAGCAGATCGGCGAATACGCAATTCGCTTTGGTGGATGCCAGCCAGAAGGAGCTGCTGGAGCAGGGCAAGGAACACACTTTGCTAATCGTCTCTCCTTCCAACTATGATCGTAAGAATAATAAGGCGGAAATACACCAAGCCCATCTCGTAGACACCATACATGAAAGCTAAACTCTCAGGAACGCTGTTCCTGGGATTCTGCCTTTCAACCACCATCAGTCATTTTACCGCTTTCGCGGAACAGCCGATAATGGGCATGGTTCCGCGATGGGACAATGGCTACGGTGTTCAGGCACTTTGGTTCTACAGGGACAGCGACACACTACTTCGAGGATCGAATGAAATTTCGAATCCTGACGGACTAAGTGAACGGGTATCCAAAACGAGTATTGAAGGCGTGTATACATGGGATCGCTCGATTCGGGCGACCTTTAAGATGCCCTATTTGGAAAAAACACGTTCGGCTATGATAGATGGTTCACTCGTTCGAAAGACAGCTTCAGGCTGGGGCGACCTAAAACTCGCCCTGCCCTTGAAGCAGTATTTCAACAAGGAAAACTATTCGGGAAATTGGTCACTGACACCGCAAATAAAGCTGCCCACGGGCGACGACAGTGGGCGGATTCCGCTGGGCGACGGCGAAGTCGACTACGCTATTGGAGCTAGCTACGAAAAGGAAAATCCGTATTTGCTCTACAACTTCGGACTTACTTTTTGGAAAACAGGAAGTTCCAGCCAAAGAGATCGTTGGGAATTCGAAAGTCTCCTAGCCTGGAACTTCGCGGTCGATAAATTCGTTGGAATCGATCTCGACGCCGAATGGGAAAACGGATCATCGGCTCGCAGAATAGAAGCTGGTCCCTCATTCTTCTGGTGGATCAAGAAGACCGCGCTTCTGAAGGTCGGATACAAACACGTTCTAGACGAAGCAGTACACGGCACTCGGCTTTCCCGCGGAGACGAGTTTCGCATTGGTCTAGGATTCGTGAGATAGCCAATTCGATCTAGACTTAATCCTAAAATAAAAGGACGCCTTTAGAGGCGTCCTTTTACGTATTTAAAACTTGATGACAGATTCTTGAAAATGAAGATTCGAAAGTGGCTTTAAACCTTAGCTGGAATCGCGTACTTGTCGCGACCTTTTCGATTAATCAGGTTGTTCGCCACTTGGCGGGCACGTCCTTTAAATTGTTCCCTCCGACCGTTGAATTTTAAAGGAACGCCAAGGGACCAGGGCTCCTTCGTATTGTCAACGTTCCAAGCTGCAAGATGTGACTTGCAGCGTTCAAGACTTTCACCCAGATGTTCGTCACTGGAGGTAAAGGCGACAAGCTCATCGTTGGTGACCTCCTTTCCACTCAGCAAGGAGGCGTTAGCGAGATGGCTTAGGCAGCTCGACTTGAAGCCTTCCTCGAGCGTGATAGCCAGATCGGATTCCTTTCGACTTCTGACCCCTTTCACGAAAGCGGGGAAATGACCGTATCCGCCGTCGCCTTTGAAACTCTGGACTTTCTTTCCATTGTTATCGTAAACGATGCCGCCACCACGTCCGCCGCGGAACTCGCCACCTTCGCACGTTATGATAACCCCAACACGCCTTCCCTTGTAGTTGGCGGCCGCATTCGTTTCCGGATTGATCCAAAGATTCTTCACCTCGAAAAGCACCGGAATACCGCCCCAGTCCAATGAGGTCATCTGCATATTGGCGGTTTCCCCGGCATCATTCCAACCGAAGCGCCCACCGAAGCTCACCACACCCTTGGGGTGATCCGGATCGCCAAGAATCCAACGGATGAGATCCATCTCGTGAGGACCTTGATTGCCCACGTCTCCATTGCCTGTATTGTAAACCCAATGCCAATCGTAATGAAAACGGGGACGATGCATGGGAAGATCTTCCGCAGGCCCCAGCCATAAATCGTAATCAACCGTTTTTGGAGGGACTAAAGGCGTATCTATTTTTCCAATACTTTCGCGATTTCGATAACAAAGCCCTCTCACCATTTCGATCTTGCCTATATTGCCGGCCAAAATCCAAGGAAAGGCTTCCAGAAGGCCCACGTCGGAGCGATTCTGAAATCCTGGCTGGACAATACGATTGTATTTTCGAGCAGCCTCTACCATCTGTCGGCCTTCCCAAACGGAATGGCAGACCGGCTTTTCCACGTAGACATCCTTGCCTGCCTGGCAGGCCCAAATCGTCTGCAAAGCATGCCAATGATTGGGAGTAGTCAATACTACCGCATCGATGTCCTTCTGATCTAGGAGCTCTCGATAATCCACATACTTTCTGGCCTTTATTCCATGCTCAGCCTCAACATTCCCGACAATCTCATCCAAAATAGCCGAATCGACATCGCACAAGGCTACCAGACGGGCTCCCTCCGTGCGGATGACATCCTTTATGAGAGACTTGCCTCTACTTCTTAGACCGACTACAGCGACGCGCAGGTCGTTATTCGCGCCCCAGGCGCGGGAATTGGAAATGGCGAAAGAACCGGCAACTAAAGCGGTGCTTTTAACGAAATGACGACGAGTGATTCTAGACATGCTTAAAGGGTATTTTGTGGAAACCTATCACGTGTTAGGAAAAAGAAAAGTATATTCTGTTTTCGATTTTCTAAAGAAAGATGCAGAGCCATTGGAAAACGGCTGCTGTTTCCATAGAAACAAATTCCCGAAAAATGTTTCTAGGCTTTTTGAATACGGTATTTCTTTTTAAAAGGCAAAGCGTGACCCTTTTCAATATGGTCGTTTTCCAGGCCGTTGGACTCGTTAAACCTTGACCGCCAAGCCATCAACAGACGCTTTGATGCCACCGCAAGTGACTTGAAATTCGCAAAACTCGTAGAGATATTTCGACAATGAAGAAACCCTCACTATCACGCCGCCAATTTATCGCAAAGTCGTCTCTAGTCTCAGGGGCAGCCGTTATGGGCTCTGCCATTTCGAAGGCAAGCCATCATAGCGAAAAGCGGTTTCGCATCGGCTGGGTCGGAACTGGAAGCCGTGGCAATTACGACATTAGAAAATGCCTGGAAGCGGAGCCGAAGGCGGAGCTCTACGCAGTAGCAGATCTTTTTGAGGACAAGGTCGAGAAAGGCCTAGGGAGAGTGCGAGAGGAAAGGGGCGAGCAGATCAACGTCACTCCAGATCGAATCTTCTATGGATTCGATGGCTACCGGAAAATTCTGGAGATGGACGAGATAGACATTGTCTTTTTCACCACTCCTCCCGGATTTCGCCCGCAACACTTCAAGAAATGCATTGAGGCAGGGAAGCACGCCTATCTTGAAAAACCAGGAGCCGTGGACCCTGTTGGCGTCAGATCGCTGCTTGAAACGGCTGAACTGGCCGAGAAAAAGAATCTAAGCGTGGTTGTCGGAATGCAGCAACGCTTCATGCCACAGTACATCGAAATTATTAAGCGCGTGCATAACGGCGACATTGGAGACGTCACTCACGTTGGGGCCTATTGGCTGGGAACGATGAAGAACTGGCATTGGAAGCCACGTAAACCGGAATGGTCGGACGTCGAATACCAGATACGCACATGGCCGCATTGGAATTGGCTTTCAGGGGATTGCTGCGTAGAGCAGCTGGTCCACAATCTGGACATCAGCAACTGGGTTCTAGGCAAAGTGCCAACCACATGTCGCGGTGTCGGCGGTCGCATCGTCCGCAACGGACCAGAGTACGGCAACATCTACGATCACTTCAGTTTCGACTACGACTATGAGGGCGGCGTCAAGGGCCTAGGCATGAATGCCCAAATCGAAGGCATTACCAACAAAGTGATGAATACAATTACTGGCACGAAGGGAGAAGCCTGGGTTTCGCGTCGAGGAGGCGAAGTCGTGTCTGGCTCTAGCAAATACAAATTCCAGAGCAATGGCAACGCGGATCGAGGCGGAGACGTACCGATGTATGAAACCATGTTCGAAGGCATTCGAAAGGGAGAGTCTGTTAATCAGGGCAAGCTTCTGGCCGAGGCTACCTTGACTGGCATCATCGGAAGAATGGCAGCCTACACAGGGCGCTCTTTAAGCTGGAAGTGGGCTTTAAATGGATCGAAGCTCGATATTTCCAAGACGGTCACCGAACTAGGACCTCTTCCGGCAGACCCTCCAGCCATACCGGGTGTTACCCTTCCCGTTTAAACGGGATTACTTTCGTAACGAAACTCTCAATACTTGCAGCCGAAATCAGTCTTAAAGATTCGCAAGGGCTTTCTTAACCTCTTGCGACACGATCTTCATATCCAAAGACGCTCCATGCTCCTCTTTCAGCTTGGCCATGACCTTCCCCATATCCTTCATCGACGAGGCTCCCGTATCGGCGACAGCGGAGCTGATCAGATCTGGATAGGCCGACGCGTCCAGCTTCGCAGGAAGCAAGGCTTGTAGGAGTTCAGCGCACTTTTCCAGTTCCTGAACCTTCTCTTGACGACCTGCCTTGGCGAAAGCCTCGGCGGACTCGCGAAATTTTCCCGCTTCTTTCTCAAGCGTGGCTAGAATTTTCGCTTCGTCGAAATCAGAATTGGCTCTCACCTCGCCCTCCTGAATAGCAGCCAATGCTGATCCATAGGCTTCCGTGGCAATAGCATCTCGATCCAAACGAGCTCGCTGATGGAGTTTCTTGAGTTGATCTTTCATGATGTATCTTATCCACCAATGACACCAGGATCCATTTCCTGGAGCCTATTGGTGAAACTGATGAACAGCTAATTTTGTTTTCTAATCAAGATCGCCCAGTCCTGATCTCGATCGCTAGGCGGATTTCCTATAAATACCTTCTTTCCACCTCTGATTCTTTTAACCGATCCCTTCTCGAAAGCTCCGCCTTCGCGAGGATTGTACCACTGTACGGAGAACCGGCCAGAGGCCGCGCTGAGGTCGAGCTCGGTTCTACCTCCATCGGGAACATAGATGACATAAGTATCGTCTTCGAGGGCCAGGCAATAGCGACTGTTGTCGGCTTCGGTATTTCCAACCAGCTCGTTCGCGTTCCGCATCCGCCAATAAGGGATGTCGTTGTTTTGGAAGAAATCGATAGCGTAGCCGCAAAATTCCCAAGACCTGTCTCGACTGCGAAAATCTTCGCAACGCAAATCGTTCTCCGGAAGCTGGTATCCAAAATAGTACTCCACGCCAGCGCCGCCTGCCATGAAAGTCCCCCAGAGGGTATATTTACGGATATCGTCGATACCGTATGGATTCTCTTCGTCACCAGCCTTACCATCAAATCCCTTGTATCCGGGATCTGGTGGCACTCCCAGACGAGCAGGGTTTTGCTCGTCATTCGCTACCACCCACGGCTTGCCAGCAGCGTAAGAAGCTTCTACCCAACGAAGGGTCTGCTTGTGGGCAGCGCTCCAGTGGTTTTGCAAGGACGTTCCCGTAAGCACGGACTGGTGTCCAAGAAGCCTCTTGTAGACCTGTTCCTGCTGACTAGGAAACGTGTGGATCACGATATTGTGATCGTAGGGATCCATGTTGAGAATGTACTCCGCCATGTCCCTCTGCTCCTCGTAAGTCTGGGTGTTTTCTTCTCCCAGATTCCAATTCAGGGCGAGATTGTGACTAAAGCGGGCGATGATCTCGCGCAGGTAAAGCTTACGCTCAGGGCCCAGCAATCCGCCATCTAGCGACTCGGGAATAATAGCGGGCTTGCGCGCAGCGCCTCGTCGGTTGTCATCGAGTTCGTTCTCTTGCAGCTTGAAGTGCAGGTAGATCCCTAAGGACTGCGCGTGAGTCAAAACGATGCCCCATTGGTCGAGCTTCGAACAATCGTAGTGGAATTTTGAATTCCGCTGGACGAATGGCCAAATATTGTCGCCATCTCCTCCCGCATTATAAGTCAGGAAGGAAAAGACATTGGCTCCTTTGCCGGAAAGGTAGTTTAGAGCTCCTAGAAGATTCTTTCCTTTGCCATCCTGCCAGGTGGGATCGCCTTCGCGGTAGTCTCCTGCGTGAGGAGCCCAGGTTTTAAGTGGAAGGTTTGGCTTGTTCGCAATGGTATTGTCGAACTCGTCGTAGGCGAAAATGGTCTCTGGAGCATCGGCTCCCGCCTTGAGAAAAAAGTCGCCGGTACCGGCAAACCTGAGGTATCTCGCTCCTACGTATTCCAGTCTTCCCTTCCCACGGAAATCGCGACCTGACTTATCGCTTTCACCGACCACGAAGGAGCCACGCTTGCCATGAAAAGGATCTAGACCCTCGCCTACCGAGGGATCAATGGACGCGTCTTCTCCTTTAAAGAAAGATACCCGATAAGTCCATTCGCCTGGCAGATCGGGAGAAAGATGGGCTCGCCACTTGTTGCCCGAATCGGCGGAAGAATTCGCGGCATCGCCATCAGCAGCGAAATAGCCCGGCACCGTTCGCGTCAACGAACCCGACTCGTGAGCGAAAGTGACATACATGCTGTAGTCTAAAAATGGATTCGGATCATTGTCGTGCTCATGAGCCCAAGGACCATCGAGCGTGACCGTGACGCTGTGCCACTGTTTAAGCTCGCCGCCTACAGCTACCGAACCATCCCCATCCGATCCTCTCGGTTCAAAAAGGGCTGGACCGTCTTCGATCGAAGGACCCATTTGGGCCAGGCTTTTGTTCGTCTTACCTGGATCTCCCTCGAGTGGGAAAAACACGACCTTGCTCCAGCGCGCTTGGCTGAAATTCTCTCCGTCCTTCGAGCCGGCCTTGGCCTTCACCTCGATGATCTCTCCATCGTTTATCGTAACCAAATCCCAGTTTCCCACGAAATTCGCTACGTTTGCTGCCGGAGAAACGATTCGCCCTAAGGAACGTCCGCCAATAATCACTTCGAAGGTGGATTCCCCGGCAGCCTCGCCAACACAGTGAAGCTGAACGGTGAAACGACCATTACCCACCGGAACGGTTGTCTTAGTCGAGGCCTCTTTGACATTCGCCGTGTCGACAAGCAGTTGACCATCGCCGGCACTGACAAAACCGGTTCCTTCAATTGGGAACTCAGACGCGTTTAGGACGGTTTCACCAACCTGAGCAGCGGCTTGGAAAGCGAGGCCGCTTACAGAGATCGCGAAAGCGAAAACAGTTTGCAACAAGGGGAAATGGAAAAACGAGGGTTTCTTCATAGTGGCTTAAAAAATGAAGAGGAGACCTTGCGGATTCCATCCACTACTCGCAAGCCTATCCGACCTAATTCATCAAACTCGTATCTCACTCCCTATTCAGATGAAAGAAACGAGGTACGACTCCGCTTTGGGCTTAGTTCAAATAGTCCTTGTATTTTCGATACAGTCCGCGGAATTGATGGTAGCTCAATCCAAGAAGACTGGCCGCCTGACTTTGATGGTAATTGCAAGCGGTCAAAGCCCTTTTGAGACTTCTCAGCTCGAGATCTCTCACTTGCTCCGAAAGAGTCAATGGCGGGTCCGAGTCGTTTTCTTCATCCTTTGGATGAGGATCGGAAAGCAAATCCGCCTCAGACCGGTAAGGATCGACGAAGGGATCGAACTCGATCTCCGAGATAACGCCACCACCGCACCGATAGACGCTACGCTCCACCACATTCTTCAGCTCGCGAATGTTTCCAGGCCAGGCATAAGCGTTGAGCTTGTCGATGGCCGAAGACGAGAAGCTAGGCACGTCCTCTTGACCCAGCTCGTGAGCCATGGAAACCGCGAAATGCTGAGCCAAGTATATGATATCCTCTCTTCGAGCTCGAAGAGGGGGCAGATACAAGACATCGAAAGAGAGCCGATCCAGTAGATCCTGCTTGAATTTATCGGCCGCAGCCAGTTCGGGGAGGTCGGCATTGGTCGCCCCCACAATACGAACGTCGACATGAACGGGAGCCGAACTCCCCACTCTTTCGAAAACGCCATATTCTACTGCTCTCAAGACCTTCTCTTGAACGGGAATGGAAACCAATCCGATCTCATCAAGAAAAAGCGTTCCTCCCTCAGCAGCCTCAAAGCGACCCTGTCGCCTTTTCTGAGCGCCCGTAAAGGCTCCCGCCTCGTGACCGAAAAGCTCCGATTCCAAGACAGATTCGGCGAGGGCCGAGCAGTTCAATGCAACGAGGGGCCCCTGCCAACGCTTTGAGAGATAATGAAGGCGAGCAGCAGCCAGCTCCTTTCCCGTGCCTCGTTCTCCTATCAGCAGAACGGGTCGATCCACCTTCGCTACCTGAGAAAGGCGTTCCTGAAATCCAAGAAACGCCTCGGAGACTCCAAGAGCTTCGGGAATGTTGCGAGTCGAGTAGGGAAAGTCGGATTCCTGGTCCATACCAATGGCGAATTTAGCCAAATTCCTGCCAATTTAACCTCGAATTGCCAAGAGATTTCGCGAATTTAAAAAACTGAATATTTTAAATATTTCTCTATCAATAGATTATACAAATTAAAATTTCATTGGCATGCGGTGTGGTATAGGAAGCCGAGAATTTAAACAAAGGAAAACAGATGGGAATATTTACCAGATTCAAAGACATAGTGAGCTCGAACATCAACGCCATGCTCGATAAAGCCGAGGATCCGGAGAAGATGATCAAGCTCATGATTCAGGAGATGGAAGACACTTTGGTGGAAATCAAAGCGTCTTGCGCCGGAGCGATGGCTTCCAAGACCAAGGTCGGCCGCGCCCTTAACGAAGTGAAAGCGAAAGCCGAGGATTGGGAGGCTAAGGCCAAGCTTGCAGTGAGTAAGGGTCGTGACGACTTGGCCAAGGAGGCTCTCGTTGAGAAGAGAAACTTCACCAATGAAGTCGAGCGCCTCGAAGCGGATGTGGCTCAGTTAGACGGTGTGATCCATCAATACCACGAGGATATTGAGCAGCTTGAGCAGAAGCTAGCCAACGCTAGAAAAAAGCGCCAGACTCTCATTCAACGCCACGTTCAAGCCCAGAAGCGCTATCGCGCCCAGACGGCCATTCGCAAAATCAACAACTCCGACGCTTTCGCTCGCTTCGAGGCTTTCCAAAACCGCATCGAACGAATGGAAGCCGATGCCAACCTTGTGAACGCAAAGGCTAAAGCAAGCCTAGCCGACGAGTTTGCCGGCCTTGAAAAAGACGAAGCTATTGATAACGAGCTTGCCGCTCTGAAGGAAGATCTGGATACTAGAAAAGCAACTAAGACCGCTGAATAAGCGAATGGTCTTTAGAATCCTGCAAAGAGATAAATGATCGATCCATACTTAATCCCAATCGCAATCGTCTTCATCGTAATCGGCATACCGACACTGTGCGTTACGGCGATTGTACTAGCGAAAATGGGTGGAAGAAAACATAGGCGCAAAGAGGCAACTCTCGAGGTAGAGGAAACCAAGGTCATGCAGGAAATTCATAAAGGGCTGAACAAGCTCGAGAAGCGTATCGAAGCCCTTGAAACCATAATTATCGACAAGAAATAAATTTAGCAATGAGCCAAAGACTTTACAGATCCCGCGACGGGATGATCTTCGGAGTGTGCAAGGGCATGGCCAATCATTTCGATATATCAGCATTTTGGTTACGCTTAGCGCTGGTAGTCGCGTTTTTCGTGACTGGCTTCTTTTCCATCATCATCGCCTACATTGTGGCGGCTTTGATCATTAAACTGGAACCGGTTATCCAACCGCAAACAGAGGCTGAAGAAGAGTTCTATCAATCCTACACCTCATCCGGCAGCCTTGGACTGAGTCGTCTAAAATCGAAGTTCGATTCGCTAGACCAGAGGATCAGGCGTATCGAAAGTTACGTTACCAATAAGGCTTACGATTGGGAGAGACGCCTACACGGCGAATAGACTCACCTCGATTGCGAATCCGAAGACGACTTATCCAGTCGTCTTTTTTTGGATACTTCTAGGAGGAATTTAGCCGCGTAGGCGAAAATAGAGCAAAAGATCTTCGATCATCAGCCGCGCTTCCTCGATACGTTTCGCCTTTCGTTCCTCAGGAATAGCAAGCAGCGACGAGCTCTTGATAGCGTCCAAAAGGGAGACAGGAGATTTTTTACTGAGATCGGCAATTCGATTGATGGATTCGCTGAAGGCCTTCTTTCGAGCGGCGTCGCTGGGCAAATCGAGAAAGTAGGCATTCCATTCGATAAAGCCCGGATCCAACATCTTTTCGCCAAGCGTATTCCAATGCCAAAAAGTGCCATTGGAGGCATTCTCGGCGAAGTCCCTCCATTGGAACAGAAGATAGTCATAGTCCAATTCCACCATGGAATAGCGTAGCTTTACCTTCGCCTTTCCGAAAACACCGCTCCCTGACTTTTCATTATGGTTGTGCAGCCAAGGAATAGCCAAGTAATAGAATAGGTTCTGATCGCGAATTCCGCGCGGCTTAACGACTGGAACGCGAGAAGAATCCTTAAGCGGAATGCTGTCGGGCAACTTGAGCCGGTCGAGTAGAGCAAGTAGTCGATTTTGACGGTCGAGCAGATTGATGGCATCCGCCCATGGCTCGACATCGATTGTAGTAGAAAATTCATCACTACCAAAGGAATTGACCAATTCCCTCCATTCCGAGAGGTGCTGCTGATAGTAGTCACTAGACTCGATGTAGATTTGCAACAGCTCAGAGAAAACCTCGTCGCGCTTCGCTTCCGAATCCTGAGACAATGCGCAAGCAACCAGGGGTACGGCAAGCGGTCTATCTTCATCACGCAGCGTATTTAAATACAAGTGACTCGGCATTTCCTTACGACCATTGAATGACTCCTTCAACTCGTCTACGCAGAGCGAGCAGGTTAGCCGATAGACATGGATGGAGTCATGAGAATCGGTTCCGCTGCCTAGCCAATCGATCGAAGCCGCCCTTAAGGTCTTAGCCGTATAAGACATTTGGGCACGGTCCTGAGCGACTCCCCTATTTCCATGCAGCAGCAAAGGCAGAGCCAGAAGGGCGATGGCTTGAAGAAATCCGCGAACAGAAACGACAGACATAGCAATCAATTCTAAAATTTCGGCATGTTTATAGAGGCGACAAATCGACTACTCGTTTTGGCCTAGCCAATTCGCCAGCAAGATGAATACGGATGCGCTGGAGGAGAAGCTCGGACAACGTTGCCCTTCTCCCGAATGCGGACTGTAGCTTTCCCACATTCGACCGTCCTCAGCCGCAACGCGGCAAAAGCGATCCGCAATGGTCCAGGCTAAACCCTGTTCACCCGCCGCAAGTAGAGCATTGAAAATCAAATACGTCGAAGTCGGCCACAAGGGCCCCAACCGATAGCCCTCGTCGCGAGGAGGAGCCTCCTCGAAATACTGCATCATCACGCCATGGGGCGAAAGCAATGGACCACCCTCGGACAGGTCGCCCACCAGATTTTTTCTAACCTTGTCCGGGAGACGGTCCCCTAGCAGAAGCGGTATGCAATTAAAGAGGAGTTCTATGTTTTTAGGTCTTTTCTTTCCTTCGAAAAGAGTGATGAAGCGGCCTGCCCTCGCCCGCTCTCTTAAAAGCTTCCGAGTAAAGGATTTGGATCTTCGGGACCAGGCATTGGCTTCAGATCGCTTTCCCAAATGCCGAGCAATCTCTTCAAGCGTATCCATTTGCAGGATAAGATACGTGGCAAGATCAACGCCCTCGACTGGCAAACCATCTTCAAAAAGAGAGGAATGATCCCATCCGCACTCGTTTACATTGAGATAGGCGGGAAAACCATTGTCATCGTCATCTCGATACGCAAACCACCAATCGACATTTCTGCCTAGCGCTGGATAGGCTTCCTTGAGGAAAGCGGAAATCCGCTTCTTCGGAAAACGCCGCATGAACTGGGAAACAGTCCAACCAAAAATAGGAGCGGTGGCAAACGCGTATTGAACCTCCAAATTCGTCATGTGATCTGGAAAGGATCCGCTAGGCGACTGTTTCTCGATAAATAGGCGGAGCATGTTCAACCCCATTTCCAGATCCGCCTCGGCAATCGCCAACGCATTGAAGCAGCTATCCCAAGCCCAAACCTTATTGGGCCATCGACGCGACATGAACACGCATGGATAGGCGATATGGCCCTCGGCAGGAACTTGTAGTTGCCAGAGCAAATACCAAGCGAAAGTGGAAGCATCATAATACCTAGCAGCAACTTCCGGCATTCGCTTACGAAAAGCCATCCATTCATTCCTCGTATCCACAGCGGCCTTACTGACGGACGGCAGGCGATCTTTCCACTTCTCTCCGAAACGGCTGATGCGAACAAAACCTTCCACTGTTCCTTTTGACCGGAAAATCATCGCATAAGGCAGGTCGTTGTAGGGACCGACCTCCCCGTAAACGGTTCTCGTCTGTTCGATTTTCAATGTAGTGCCACGACCTGCTCGATACATCTGTTTGCATAGGCCGTTGTAGTCGTGAAGCACTACACTGTCAGGTTCAGGCTGCTGAATGGAGCTCACCGACTTGGTGGGCATGAGCTTCAAGTAGGCTCCATTCACCGAAACGCCCACCGTCTCGGGATCAAGGAAAGCCACTTTTGCTGAACCGCCCTCAAAGGAAAGCTTCACCTCGCCCGAATCGCATTCCCAGTCGTAGATCAATTCGCGCTTTCCTCTAAATATGCCAATCTGAGTGTAGTCGTGAGACCATTGCCTAGCCCCTACTTTATAAACGCTGTGAGTCTTTATGTCGGCGATCATCAACCTGCCCGTAGGCCCACGAAAGAGTTTCAGATAGGAGCCGGAACGACCATATGGAATGACCACACAGTCCAAGGGGTTCATGGGAAGCGAACGCGACACCCCTAACACATAAACGATCCATCAGGTGGAGCATCAAGGCTCTTTTTCCAATTCAGCGGTAACGAGAAAAAGGTCGTCAAAAGAATTGAGATGGGGAGAGGATTCGCCAAGCTTCTCAATAATGAGTTCTCCAGAGGCCAAGTTCGATAACGCCCTTTCCAATTTGAAGAAAGAGAGCTATCGGATTACAGAACCGAGAAAGGCGCTGCTGAAACTGCTCATTGACAGCTCCCATCCCAAATCCGCCGACGACTTGCATTCCGAATTGGGAGAGAAAAGCTACGATTTGGTCACGGTCTATAGAAACTTGGAGACCTTCGAGCAGGCCGGAATCGTCAATCGAATGCCGACAGAGTCCGGCAAATCGCTGTACGAACTAAACGAAGCCCAGCACCATTATCATCATATCATTTGCCGCAAGTGCCACCGAGCGGAAAAGCTAGACCATTGCGAAGTCGAAAAGCTGGAATTGCTAGCCAAGAACCTCGGCTATTCGGAAGTGACACACGTGCTGGAATTGTACGGGGTCTGCGAAGATTGCCGCTGAATAAGCTAATCGGCTTCCGAGCAATCCTGACAAGGCTTGGAAGCGAGCCAGTTCAGGGTATGGCCGCTAATAATCAAAAGCCCGCCCGTCACCGTCACCATGGGTTCGAAAACTTCGGAAACCAGAGGCCGGAGCAAAAGGAAAGCCAGCAGACCGGAAAGAAAAAGAACGACGACCAGCAGATTCTCGTGAAGCTTGAAACCGCGGTAGCCAGCGTATCCAACGAGCACCGTTATGATTACGATCATCGCCGTTTCAACGCCCTCGCCAGCCAGGAACTCCATTCCCATAATGGGAAGCGCGCTTAGCAAAAGCGGAGCCGCCAAGCAGTGAATGCCGCAAGCGATGGAGAGACCGATTCCGAGAAAATCCCATTTCGGGCTTAGGGCTGATGCTTTCGTTGCTTTCACAGTTCTGAGGAACGTTAGCTATCGCAATCTATTTGCATAAATAAAGCAAATTCTCTGCCTTAATCGACAATCTTTCTCAACTAAGCAGGTATTCAATTGTCCTCTGAGGGACGTTTAACTAAGAAAGCCATCCGATTATGGAAACGATGGGATCAGAAGAAACCGCAACCTTCGGAGCAGGTTGTTTTTGGTGTGTCGAAGCGGTTTTCAGTCGATTGGACGGAGTAAAAAGTGTGGTGTCCGGCTACATGGGAGGACAGATCGACAATCCGACTTACGAACAGGTTTGCAGGGGCGAAACAGGCCACGCAGAGGTGGCTCGCATTCTATTTGATCCTCAAGTGATTTCCTACGACGAACTTCTCGATATCTTCTGGAAGATGCACGATCCCACCACCTTGAATCGTCAGGGAGCGGATCGCGGCACACAGTATAGGTCCGCCATTTTCTATCATTCCGAAAACCAGCAGAAAGCGGCGCTACAGTCCAAGTCGGATCTAGAAGCATCGGGCGCGTATTCAGACCCGATTGTAACTGAGATCACGGCTGCGGAAACGTTCTACGAAGCCGAAGCGTATCACCAGGATTATTACAAGCTGAACCCCAGCGTTCCCTACTGTCAGTTCGTGATCCATCCGAAACTGCAGAAGCTCGGAATGGAAGGGTGACGATTCGAGGAACCGCTGGCGTTACCAGGTTCGTATCAGTCTCTAAGCTTTTGCAGGAAATCCTCTAAGGTTTTTTGAAGAGAAGCCGTAATAAATCTGTGAATCATTGTTAAATGAGGAGCAACAAGACCGCTTCAACACTCATCGACTGGATTATTCTTTCTAAAAGACATAGGCTACTCGACGAAATTTTGCCTGTACGCATCGCTCGATAAGCCAACCCATTTATTAAATGAAAAACTCGATCAGCAAAAAGTACGCTTTCATTTTCATGGCAGCCACAGCCGCCAGTTTGGCGCTGGCTCAACCCGTCAAGCCGATCTCCGACGAGCTTGCAGAACCGAGTGAATCGACAGGAACGATCACTACCTTCGCCGACCAGTCTCTAGGAGCGTTTTCGGTAGATACGACTAGTAGAGAGGAGACCCGGCTATTCTTCAATTCGATCTACAACTCCTCGGAAGGAGTCGACATGGAATGGACCGGAGACTACTTCGCCATCCTTCCTAATCTTTCAAAGGGGGACACATCCGAGGCTTTCAAACTGGCCACCCTCCTGCGGGTAAACTATTTCCGCGCTATGGCCGGTATTCGAGCCAACATTACATTTCTCGAGCAACTTAATGAGGACGCTCAATTCGCTGCCTTGATCATGAGTGGCAACGATACGCTGTCCCACGATCCAAAGGATAACGATCCAAACATTCAGGATGGCCTAGGAGTCTTTCCAAACTATGATTCGACTGCCGGTGATGTTGCAGCTGGTAATTCCAATCTTGCAATCGGACAAAGCGGTCCAGACTCGATTACCGGCTACATGCAAGACGCTGGAGCCGGCAATTTCGCAGTTGGCCATCGTCGCTGGATAATCTATCCGCCATCGACAGAGATGGGAACAGGCGATGTTCCCGGAGGTGCAGCGCCTCTAGAAATTCTGCAGAATATCGACAATTTCCTAGGGCCACTCGGAGTCGATCAAAATAATAATCCAGTCCTTAGGGCAGATACAAATTATCAGCTTAGGGAGGCAAACGCGCTCTATATTTTTCCGGATTCAATCCAAGCACAGATAAATAATCCACGCCCACCCCAAGCTTTTGACTTTGTATCGTATCCATCACCAGGTTACGTTCCCTACCAACTCGTTTTTCCACGCTGGTCCTTCTCGGCAGACGACGATCTCACGGTAGACTTTAGTTCGGCAACGGTAACGATGACCCGAGACGGTCAGAACGTCCCGGTTGCCATCGAGGCTATCACACCCAACATCGGAGATAACACGCTGGTCTGGGTCTACGACAATTTGAACCCGAGTGTATCTCAAACTCATGCCAAACCAACACAGGATGTAGTTTATGAAATTACCGTAAGCGGCGTCAAATTCGGCCCTATCACGCAACCGGATTTCAACTACACGGTCACCGTGTTCGATCCAGAAGTTCCTGGTATCGATTTTCAGGAAACGAATGTGGGCGGCTCAGCTCAGCCGCTTACGAACACCAATAACGAGTATACGGTAGTTCGACCAAATTTCGACATCATATCCGGCATTCGTTGGCGTTCCTTCCAAAGCGCGACTTTCAATGAAGTAGAGGGCGCC
>JANQRT010000017.1 GCA_028284385.1 Opitutaceae bacterium
AGGCTAGATGGAAAAAACCTAGTGATAGAGCCACAGGATTGGGTTCGAGAGACCAAGAAAACCGCTGGTGGCCTAAAATGCGGGGATGATCGAGCCAATTTTCGAACTTTACTCGAAGTGATTGTGACCTCCCTAGAATCTCAAAAAAGCTCGAACTCGTTAGATTCCAAACCAGCCTTACACTGAGTCACATTTTCGACGTGTGATTTCAGGTGGCCTGACCTGCGGAGGGTAGTATGCGACGTTCGAACCGTGTTTGAAAAATTATCCGACACTTCCATTCGGATTCTGCACAGTTCCAACTTTGAATGAGGGAAACGAACGATACCCTCAGAATACGATGTTTGCCTGCAAACGTACCCAAGCGTGAGATAGAGACCGAAAAGGTGCAGAAACAACTCACGCAAGTAAGATACAGGAGAATGTGTATAGGCCTAATGCTGGCGAAAGGCAGCTAGCTTTCTATCGAACTGCCTGAATCCATTTCCACACTGCGTCCATCGCTCCCATCCTTTTGGCAGCAAGAAGTACCTACCAATGGTAAATGCCGGTCGCTCAAGAAACTGTCGTGTTACTCTGACGACCGCATCGCTGTTTTGCGTCTCGATGTTCTCATTAGTATTTGGCGACGAGCTCGTCACTTCACTGTCCGAATATCGAGCTAATACACAGGTATCATAGATATGTCGCAGCTGGCGATAACTCACAAGATTCTGGCTGGTGAAACCCATGGTTGTCCAGTGTGTGGCTGACAGTGTCGAACTACTAATCGGAGTCGTTGCGATATAGTGGGTAAAATACTGTCCTACACCGTACTTGGCAAAGAACGCCCTCCCATTCCACTGTTCAATCTCATTAATTTCTATCCCGATACGACGGTCATTGTCCCGATAATGCTCAAAAACCCTTGTCAATCTTTGAAGCTGTTTGATCGTTCCCCAAGTTCTCTTCTTGCTATGACACCAGTTTGGAAGAGTCTGTGCCCATTTTATTCCATTAGCACGTGTGCCATTTTCTACGATCTTGAGAGCAGTGGGAGCTTTAAGGAGTTTCGGTTGAAAATCCGTCGTCAGGAGCGATCGCTGGGCACCCCAAATTATCTGGTGTTCAAGCTCTGGCCAGATAGCAATCCTGATCTTCCGCTTGTTGTTATTCGTCGTCCGAGGATGCGTCGTTACGTAATCCAACACGCCTAGAAATCTGCCCAAGGTCTCTGGGCTGTGCTCGATCCCATAGGCAAGCGATGAGATCATCAAGTTAACCTCATCGAGATCAACATCTTTTGGAACTTTGAATCCTCGCTCAATATCATCCAAGTGAAAGGCGACTTCCTTCGGTGCATCCTTTCTCGAGTTGACTAGTCCGGCCCCGTAGTCTGTTTGGGTTCCAGCCCACGAGCGAGCAAGATAACCAAGCAAGTACTGAGAGAACTTTTGAATTCGGTCAGTCAGAACAAAGATTAGTGCGGTGATCAAGAACCCCGCCACACTGCTGAATATCGCAAGATTCGTAGCGTCAATTCTTCGTTGATGAAAATTTAGAAAGTCGCCTGAGAGCAGAGATGACACAAACCAGGATACACTCAACAGACCTACTACCACAGACAAAAAGAGAAAGATCCACCACAAGAGAGCTGTGATTCTCTCACCAAGGATGTCGCGGCCCCGCTTCGCCCAATCGAGACTTATCTCTTCCCGATGTCTAATCTTCAACACGGCCCGCCCCTCAGATACGAATCCGGTTAATCGCAATATTAATGGTGATGCTTATAAGACCGGCAATGAATATATAGAAATATAGTGCGTCGATTTGAAAACCTTCATACGCCCGATAGGCCAACCAACCGATCCCAGAAGAGGCGACGAAGAACATCTCGGTTACAATTACTACTACTAAGCCTAACGAAAACGCAATCCTCAGACCTGTGATGACCCCTGGCAGGGCTTCCCAAAGCATCATTCTAATTCTTGTTTTTCTGCTAATGAGCTCTTGCCTTAACTTGAAGTATGCCAGCCGTTCTTCGTTGTCGCTGTTCGGGCGGGAGGCAACCATCACACTAATTATTATGATCGGCAACGAGAGGGTGACCACGATCAACGCCCTGGAAAGCTCACCAAAACCGACAAAGACAATGAAAAGTGGGAATAGCATAGCGACGGGTATCCCCCGCATAAAATCGAACACAGGTTCAAGTACTTCACGCGTTGCATCGCTCTTTGACATCCACAGGCCCAAGGGAAGTCCAGCTAAGACTGCGATTAGGCTACCAAGAAGGACACGGCTAAATGTTATCCCGATGTGCATTAGGGTGTCCGGGATCAACGCGGTCGTGAAGATTGTTTTCAGAAGCCCCATCGCATCCGGAAGGAAATAGTCATTCAGGTTGGTGAGATAACTCGCAAAGAGCCAGACCAACCCGACTCCGAAATAGATCAGCGTTCGCATACTGAAAGGGATGCTAGATTTTCTGACTGTCGGGTTATCGTTAGCTCCTGAGTAACAAGTTGCGACAACCTCTTATTGAGTTCTTGGTGGCTGGCGATCAGCGCGGCACCACCTGCCTCGACAAATCTTGCAATGAGCTCAGACACGAGTTCAATTGTGTTTGTGTCGAGTGATGCAAAAGGTTCATCAAACACGATCAGATCTGGGTCAAGCGATAGCTCGCGAACTATGGCTATTCTCTGGCATTGACCACCACTTAACTGGGAAGGGCGCTTGCGGAAATCCGACTTATGAAAGCCTAGATCGCGAAGTATCGTCTCAGCCTTATCAACGTCTATGCCTTGAATAACTTCAAAATTTTGGCTGCAACTCTGCCAAGGCAGCAATGACTGCCGGTAGTTCTGAGGAACATAGCCGAGCTTTGCGTCAGCTACCGAACTTTCTCTCCGTCCTTCATCAAGCGGCATCAGACCTAGTACGCTTTTGAGAAACGTACTCTTGCCAGAGCCGTTTGCTCCAGCAACTGTCGTTACGCCTGCTCTCGACCGCCATTCGTTAATCTCAAGGCGGAAGTCTGCAAAACGCAGACCTCCGCCGACAATTTCAACTCCCATCAAGGTTTCCATATCCAATCATCGGATGCTGGCTGTTCTGCCAAACCACCTTGGCGAAAGAATGTATCTGCAAAGGTTCGAAGTGAATTAGTCGTGCCTTCATCGCCCGACATGCGCCAATCTTGCAGGCGAATACTCGATAATTTCTCGGCAGGGATGGCGGTATACCCCGCTAAAGCCTGTCGAGCAGTTACCTCATCTGTCACAATGAAACGAACGGCTTGCTGGATCGCAGCATAAAAGCGCCGCTCTTCATCCTCTGTCAGCTTTCCTGAGATGAACCATGCGCCAGACGCAGGGACGTCGGACATAAGTTCGGCATAATAACCATCCACGACGATCTCACCAACTCCCTCGTCCAAAATGAACGTCGCAAATGGTTCCACGGCACCAAACACACCATCGATGCTGCCCGACTGCAATGATGGCAACCATTGAGCAGGAGGTATCGCAACTGTTTCCACCTCATCCGGTTCAAGACCGAGTTTTGGACTTACGGCATTGAGGAAGACTTCTCCGACTGAGCCAGGAAAGATCGCGACGGTTCTTCCCTCGAAATCGGCATAACTCTCGATGTTCGCCCCAGGTCTAGCGAGCACAAAATCCGTTGACTGACCTTGAGGGCGTTTCACGTAGTTGTTCGCGAGAAATAACCTAAACTGGCCGTTTGCATTGGAGTTTGCATCGAGCATTGCATTGGTGGCGCCGGTGCCGATAACGTCAACGCGACCGGAAAGGCCGGCTGCTGCAATATCGTTGCTGGTCTTGAATTCGATCAACTTGACGGAGAGTCCCTGTTCATCAAAGAAGCCTTGTTCTTCCGCCACGAATATTGGCAAGCCAGCTCCTATGGGAAGGTACGCCACCCTTACAGGCTCACGCTCGACTTGATCGGTTTGAGTAACCCAATAGATGCCACCAATGATTGCCAGCAGCACTAGCAGGAGTGGGAGAAGAAACTTTTTCATGTTCTCATCCTACCATTAATTCATGAGTTTCAAAAACTTAGAAGGATGCCTACCCTCAACGACGCCATATACGATGCCGCCCTCTTCGGCGACATCGTAGCCCAACAACCCAAGCATTGTCGGCGAAAGGCTATTCACTCCGACTTCTGAGAATGGAAGATAGTGGTTGTCCAATGTCCTCAACCAAGGGACACAGTAGTTCGCGAAAATGCCTGTCCGCGGCTCATCGGAGAAGTTTGCACCCGCTCCGTGCAGCAGCTCAGAAAGCATCACCAGCACGGAGCCAGGCTCCATCTCCGCTTGAAGCGCGTTCAGTCTTTTTGAACCTAGTTTATCAGACCGGTCTCGATGACTTTTTGGAACCACCCAAGTCGCGCCATTTCTTGTCTCAAATGAGCTCAATGCAACCATTACAGAAACGCTCAAAGTTTGATTTGGGTGAGCAATCGGGATGCAAACGTCGTCCCGATGCAGATCCTGTTTCACTTCTCCAGGAAGAATGCGAATCCCCTGTGACCTCATTAACAGTGGCGCACGACCGAGCACCGAACGGACGATATTGAGGACGGTTTCATTTTCGAGAATGGGGTCTGCGCTACGTGTACGACTTACTAAGCTATATATTCTCTGTGTACTACGGCCTTCAAAATCATTCCGGCCGGTAAAATCGAAGTACGGCTCAATATCAGCCGCTAAAGCTTGGATGTAATCCGCCCCAAAAACATCTGGTAGAATTACGAAGCCGTCCCCGGACAGTTTCTCCAGCGCTACCTCGGCACGAGATTCCGTTGACGCCACACTCATCATATACGAAACTGTATCCTTCGTCGATTTACTGCTGCTTTTGCTATTTAGCAGCATTGCTTCATGTTTGCCCAAACAGCGTCATGTCAATCTCGGCTTATATCTAACAGGGCCATGCGGCAACGATAGTCATTCCCATAGCGAATGCTTAAAATCATCAATCGCCAAAAGCAGACCTCATACCAACAGAAAATCATTCCACGCCGAGATAAGCTGCATCCTTGCGATCATGCGATCCGACCGCTGATACGCACCCACCGTGCCAGTATCGACTGCGTGGCCCAAGCAAGCCTCCTTCACTTCAAACGGTGCGTTGGTCTGTTCTTCACACCACGTCCGGAAGCTGGCCCGAAACCCATGCGGTCGCGCCGTATAGCCATGATCTCGCATCAGTTTGGACATCGCCATGTCTGAGAGGGGTTTGCCCCGGAGGGAGGTAAAGAGGTAGGCGGTGTCTGACCGCTCCTTAGCTATCTCAATCACTACCATAGCTTCACTCGTGAGTGGAATACGGTGCTCCGTTCCGGTCTTGGTGCGCTCTGGCGGTAGTACCCATACACTATCCTCTATCTCAGCTTCCGTAGCCAGACGCACTTCCGAGGTACGCGCTACCGTGAGGATTAAGAGCCGCAGGGCTAAGGCTGCAATCGTCTCTTGGGTGGAGAGCCAAGCATAGAAGGCTGGCACCTCT
>JANQRT010000026.1 GCA_028284385.1 Opitutaceae bacterium
CAATTGGATACGGTTTGTGTTTCGGGCACAATGAAACCAAAGCGATATGCATGGGGATCCTGGATAGGACCATGCGGATCGAAGACGAGCATCCCGCCAATAGTCAGGAATTCGTGCTCTACCATACGGAGGGCGTCGAGTCCTATGGTTTTACCAACCACTTGAAACTGCCGCACTACGTGACTTTCCAATCAGGCTTAGACAATCTTCGCAAAGCTATGCAGCGGAAGGAGAAAGACGAAAAATCTAAACGAGAGCCTCAGCGCAAGACCTATACCGTGGAAGCGACTGAAACGGAAGATGTGCCAGAGCTTTTATAAATTTTACCCACAGATGGCTCAGATTCTCACGGATATAGTAGCGAACGCTAGTAATATTAAGGCACTTAAAATTTAATATATAAGATTCTAGGAATACATAATATTCAGCATCTAAAAACATCTGTGTAAATCTGTGGGAGAAACCATTTAACATGATCACTACCGAAAAATTCAGTCGAAGCTATAACTACGCTTTCATCGACGAGACCACGAAGAAAGAGATTCGCCGCAAAATTTTGAAAGCGGTGGCTATCCCCGGCTACCAGGTGCCTTATTCTTCTCCCGAGATGCCGATTTCTCGAGGATGGGGAACGGGTGGCCTGCACGCCTCCCTATCCTTGATTGGACCGGACGACACCTTTAAAATTATCGACCAGGGAAGCGATGCCAGCGTTAACGCCTGCAATCTACGTAATTTCGTCAAGCGCATGACGGGTTGTAAGACAACTTTCGATACGGCGGAAGCGACTATCGTTCAAACGCGCCATAGAATCACGGAGGAAGTTCTCACCGATAAGCAGATCATCGTTTTTCAAGTGCCTCAGCCGGAAGTACTTCGCGGCGTAGAGAGATTTGAATACAAGACACGGCAGATGCATGCCGAGGCCGACTATGCCAAAATGTGGGTCTCCTTGTACGAGTCCTATGTTAAATTTGGCGCGATTATGCGAGGGGCAGGCTACCCCGTGAAGGTTAACAAGCGCTATATCATGACGCCATCTCCTATTCCGCGCTGGGATGTCCCGAATTTAAGTCATAGCGATACGCTGCACGTTTTCGCTGCTGGTAGAGAGAAGCGTATTCATTGCGTGCCCCCTCATACTTTGGTCGAGCCGCTGGAATTCGAGGATATCAAATTCCGCGTCGAGGAGTTCGAGGGTATCCGTTGTTCAGTGACAGGCGAGGGCAATGCCTTCATGGACGAGATCTACGAAACGGAAGGGAGTCGCAAGCACGTTATCAACGACAGCAATTTCCTGGACAAATTGAGAGAGGGTCCTCGTCCCCGACAGAAGCTGTTCACCAATCCTCAATCTTAAGACAAATGGTTAAAGAAAATTCAGACAATTGGCTGCTGCGCGTTCGAGGGCTCACCAAAATCTACGGCGATCCTATTTCGAATTCAGTCCGCTACACGGGACCGAAATTCGGTACTAATCAATGCCCGGAAACCGATGCCATCGTGGCTTGCGCGGAGATCGACTTCGATTTATGGCAAGGCGAGGTGCTTGGCCTTGTGGGAGAGAGTGGCTCCGGCAAGAGCACGATCGTCCAGCTCCTCTACTTCGATCAGGAAGCGACGGCTGGAGACGTTCGATTCAAAGGCTTCGATAACGGGGAGGTGAATGTGCTCCACGTTACGAATCAGAAAAAGCGATACATCCGAAACCATCTTATGGGGATGGTGTATCAAAATCCTAGGGACGGCCTTAATTTCCGTTTTTCCGCCGGAGGCAATATTGCCGAAAAGCTGCTTATGGCTGGAGAGTTCCACGTAGGCCGTATTCGCGAGCGGGCCAGCGGCCTGCTCGAGCGAACCGAAGTTCCTCTTCCGAGAATGGATAACGCTCCCGGCTCTTTTTCCGGCGGCATGCAGCAACGCGTGCAGATTTCCAAAGCTATAGCCAATAATCCTCCTCTTCTGTTCCTGGACGAAGTGACTTCAGGTTTGGATGTATCCGTTCAGGCTAAGGTGCTCGATCTGATTAGAGGTCTGCAACGCCAGCTTGGCATTTCGATGATCGTCGTTTCCCACGACCTGAGCGTCATCCGCATGCTTACCGACCGTACTATGGTCTTGAAGAATGGTCGCATAGTCGAAGCGGGATTAACCGACCAAATCCTGCAAGATCCACAACATGAATACACGCAGCTACTAGTCAGCAGCTTGCTCTAAATCGCAAATTTCCATCACCATGAACGCATTTCTAGAAGTAACGGGACTCCGCAAGGAGTTCCTTATGCACATTCTCAACGACAAGCAGATCGACGCTTTGGAGGATATAAATTTCTCTATGGAGGAAGGTGAGATTATCGGTCTCACTGGCAAATCCGGTTCAGGTAAATCAAGTCTGATGAAGTGCATTTACGGTACCTACCTGATCGGAGAGGGGTCGGTGATGTACGACTCCAAGACGTTTGGTCCGATTGATCTCGCGGCCTCCAGCGAACACGAAATGCTGCAGATCCGTCGGAACGAGATGACCTATTGTTCGCAGTTTCTTCAGGTGATTCCTCGTGTGCCTGCCTTGGAAGTCGTAGCCGAACAATTGATACTCGAAGGTACGGATCGATCCTCCGCCATCGATCAAGCCCGGTCCTTTCTAGACCGACTCGGCTTGCCTGAAGAATTATGGGACGCCTATCCTTCAACCTTTTCCGGCGGCGAGCAGCAGCGTATCAACGTCGCTCAAGCTATCATTTCGAGTCCACGTTTTCTGCTCATCGACGAGCCTACGGCTTCGCTCGATTTGAAAACGAAGAACGTAGTGATTCAGATGATACTGGATATGAAAACTAAAGGCACTTCGGTTTTATGTATCACTCATGATGAACATACCCTTAACAATCTAGCGGATCGCGAACTCCATCTTAAGAATGGGAGAATCCAGGAAGCGGCGGTCGCCTAGCCAAGAGTCCATAAAGCTGAAGGAATCGAATGGGAAAGAAACGCAAGGCAGTTGGAGTATTCGGGTGGCTGGCAATCGTCTTAACGAGTTCGATTGTCTTTCTCTTGTTAAGCGGCTGCTCGGATAGCTCTGCCCGGCTGCAGTTCGACGAGAGAGGTTGGCCTACAATTCTAGTGCTTGGGCACAACCCGCCTGAAGAGGAAACGCAGCGTCGGGCTCGCAAAGAGGTCTATGATAATCTGTCCACCTATCTCGAACGCTCTCTCGATATTGAGGTCAAGGTTATGCACACCGGCTCCTACAACGTTGCCATCGAGGCCATGCGAGCTGGCAAAGTAGACATCATGAATTACGGCTCCTTTAGCTACCTCATAGCCCGACAGAAGGCCAATGCGGAACCGCTCGTTCTCCGCGGTACCACTGACTACGGCCCAGGGGCTTACCAATCGTATCTGATCACGGCTGCCGACTCTTCGCTTAAATCGATCGAGGATGTGCTCGAGCGAAGCGGTGAGCTGACCATGAGTTTTAACGATCCCGCCTCGACCTCAGGCCATTTGGTGCCACGCGGATTTTTCTCGGAACAGGGAATCGTTCCAGAACGCGACTTTAAAGAAGTCGTCTTCGCCATGAGCCACACAGCGAATGTAATGACTGCGGTCTCCGGCAAAACGGATGTCGCTGCTGTGGCCTCTTCGACCTTCCAGCGCATGATTGAACGGGGAGCGATCGCGGAAGATGAAGTCCGCATTCTTTGGAGATCGGACTGGATGCCCAATGGACCAATCGCGGTGCGCGGAGGATTGCCTGAAGATTTGAAGAAGGCGTTGCAGGACGCCTATGTTTCCTTGCCTCAAAAAGATCCTGAAACCTGGGAGCTCATCAGGAGCATCTATGTTAATCCCAATATCGTTTACATGCCTGGCGACGATTCGATCTACGACTACTATCGCGAGATAGCTCGGAATATCGATCACATGAAGTTGCTGGATTAATACAAAGGCTTTTTAAGTATGCTCCGAGTCCAGGATCTGTGCAAAACGCTGCCTAACGGTCGAAAGCTGCTCAATGGCATTTCGTTTAGCGTAGAAAAGGGGGAATTTGTCGGACTGCTTGGCCCAAGTGGAGCAGGGAAGTCTCTCACGCTCCGCTGTGTTTTGGGGCTGACCAGCGCCACATCGGGAAGTGTGGATTTCGAGTCTCCCGATGGAAATACTCACAGCATCTGCGATCTTAGGCAAAACCAGCTCCGTCGAGTCCGTTGTCATATCGGCGTTATTTTCCAAGGACTGAATCTGGTGCAGCAGCTCACCGTTCTTGAGAACGTGATGATTGGAAAGCTTGGTTGCATCCATCCTTTGCGAAGCTGGCTTTACGGCTTTACCGATCGGGAAGCGAGAGAGGCCTTTGAAGCCTTGAAGGAAGTGAATATGGAGAGTTTCGCCGAGCGTAGAGCGTATTCACTTAGTGGAGGCGAAATGCAGCGGGTAGCCATTGCGAGGGCTACTTTTCAAAAGCCGTCCTTCTACCTGGCTGACGAGCCCGTTTCGAATCTCGATCCTAAGAATGCCAAGGCGATCATGAAGATTCTGGCTCAGCTCGCCAAAAAGACCTCTGTTCTGGGAGTATTTCATCAGCCTGACCTCATCGCGAAGTACTGTACTCGAGTGATTGCCATCAAGGGTGGAGAAGTCGTCTACAATGGCGATCCCAAGATCTCGCCGCGCAAGCTTGCCGATATTTACGGGGACGAATTGCAGGAACTGGAGATTTCTCAGCAAAACGGACAGGAGCTCAAGCAAATGGTGCCGGCAACGGGCTAGCCCAAGATGTCGGTACTGAGCGAATACAGTCCAAAGCGCTATCTTAAGGTATCGCTTTTTCTGACGGTCATGGCGATCGCCGTCTATTTCGCCATGAAAGCGTGTCGGGTTGATCTGGCATCGATGTTTGAAAGTCTGTTCACCAATGGAGATGTGTATTTGCGCTTCATCGATCTGGATTGGAGCACCCTATGGCATATGGTTAAGGCTGCGGCGGTAACCGTTCTGCTAGCGGCTCTGGCTACTCCATTGGCTGCTTGCCTATCCATCATAGTCGCCATAGCTGGGGCTAGAAATATTTCCAAACCCTGGTTCCGTCTGCCTGCTCGCATATCTTTGGGTCTTGAAAGAGCGCTGCCTGACACCGTTGTCCTTTTCGTGTTCATCGCCGCTTTTGGCTTGGGCGTGTTTCCGGCAGTTTTCGCTTTGGCATTAGGCAGTTTGGGCATGCTTGGCAAGCTTTGGGCTGACGGTATCGAGGAAGTGGATGACAAGTCGCTAGAAGCGATTCGGGCAAATGGCGGCAGTCTCTGGCAGTCGATTCGCTATGGCATCATTCCGCAAGTGATGCCGGCTATTATTTCCAATTCGATATTCCGCTTTGAAGTCAATGTACGAGCCGCCACGGTACTAGGCGGTCTTGCCGGCGTGGGAATAGGCTATGAACTGAGCAGAGCATATTCATTGCTTGAATACGGACGCATGGGTATGGCGATTTTGGTGATCGTCGTTGTTGTCCATCTTTGCGAACGCTTCAGCGGCTTTGCTCGTGGCAAGCTTTTAATTAGCGGAGGGCTCGAATGAGCGATATTGTCTATCCTCCTTCTATCCCGACTGACGCGTACCGGAAACCCTCGGACAAGTTCAGGACGCGTTCAGGATTCTTTCTTGGCTTCACTATCATCCTGGTTTTGGTCGGAGCGGTATTGGGTTTCAATCCCTTCATGCTCATCTATGAGTTCCACAATGTTCAGGACCTCGCTGACCGAGCCTTGCCTCCTAACTTCGAATTGCTGGCCACCCAACGTAGTGCCTACGCTTCCTTGGCCGAAACGGTTTCCATGGCCTTTCTGGGGACGCTTTTCGGAGGAGCCTTTGCCTTGGTCCTCGCCTTTCTCGCTGCGAAGAATACGACGCCTAGCAAAGCGTTGAGTAGCGTTATCAAGAACCTGTTCGCACTGGAACGGGCTCTCCCTTCATTCGCGGTGATGCTCATGTTCCAAATTGCCGTGGGAGTTGGCCCTTTCAGCGCTACCATCGCCTTGACGATCGGCTCAATTGGGATGTTCGGAAAGCTCTTTTCCGAAGCTATCGAATCGGTTGACCCGAAACCTATCGACGCGATTGCCACGGTTGGAGCGACTAGGTCTCAGACTGTGCGATACGGCGTCATCCCGGCAGTGCTGCCTTCGATTGTCAGCAACTGGTTCTATGCGTTCGATGTGAATGTTCGCTCCGCAATCGCCTTGGGAGCCTATGGAGGCGGGGGCATTGGATTTCAATTAGTGCTGGCCCAGAAGACCCTTCGCCACGACGACCTTTTGGCCTGGGTATTCTTTATCTTGATACTCATCGCATCGCTGGAACGCGTGTCGGATTTTCTAAGAAGCAGAATAATCAAAAAAGGAGCCCTCAAATAGCTGAACGATGAAAAGACTCATCATTACCAATGCTAAAATTGTAACTCCGACTCAGTTGATCGAGGGATCGCTAGTCGTTGAAGATGGCAAGATTGCCTCGATTGAACAGGGTGGGTATTATCCTGATGAATACGATGCCCATGGGCATTGGCTGATTCCAGGAGTTATCGATATCCATACCGACTACATTGAAAAGGAGCTGCATCCTCGTCCCAGCGCCAATTTCCCCATTGAGCTGGCTTTCCATATGATGGATATGCGATCGCTGGCTTCCGGATTGACGGCGGTTCTTGGGGCCGTTCGCCTCTCCAACGATCCATGGAAGAAGAATAGCGATCTAAGGGCGAATTTCGGTTTGGCATTGGCTGATGAATACGAACGCATGGCTCGCATCTCTTCTGCCAGACACTACATGCATGTCCGTTGGGACACCAATTTCGAGCCCGTTGAAGAGATCCTTGAACAACTCGAAGGCTACGAGACGCTAGGCAATATCGTATACAACGAGAATATACCTGGACAGCGCCAATTTCGCAGTCTGGAGGACGTCGCGACGAAGCAAGCGGCAGCAAAGGGGATAACGGTTGAAGAGGCTTTGGGTCTGCTGCAGGAGCGCATCGAGAAGAACAGCAAGATCAACAATCGCGACAAGGTACGCGACGTTTTTTCCGGTAAAGTCTGTATCGGTAGTCATGACGACACGACAGTCGAGCATGTGGACGAGGCCAAGGAATTCGGAGCCACCCTTTCCGAGATGCCTACCACTATCGAAGCGGCTCGCCGCGCCAAGGCCCTGGGCATGTACGTCTGCATGGGGGCTCCGAATTACTATCGAGGCGGATCGCATTGCGGCAACTTGTCCTGCGTAGACGCCCTGGAAGAAGATCTGGTTGACGCTCTTTGTAGCGACTATCACTTTCCTTCGATGCTGGGCAGCGTAGTGAAAATGATCGATTCCGGCATGGATCCCTGTCGAGCTGTGAATTTGGTGACGCTTGGCCCAGCTAAAACCCTTGATTGGGATGACCGTCTTGGAAGTATTGAAGTAGGAAAGCTAGCCGACCTGACTTTATTCGAAGCGCGTGAGGGCTATGGCCGCGTTGAAGAAGTCTGGGTTGACGGCGTATCCAAGTTTTCCATGAACAGCCCGGATCCAGCCTTGGTTTCCTAGTCTGGAATTATTGTGAAGGTGGAGCTTTAGTTCTACCGAATAGTTTGATAAATAAAAGAGGGTGGATTTTAATCCGTTCTACGAAAACGATAGATATTACGCAACATACGATAAAAGAAACGGAAGCGGATAGCGAGGTAAGCAATTTTTTCCTGATTCGGTGGATGCTGAAGCTGTGTTGGCAGTTTCGACGACTTTTCGCTTTAGCAGCTCTTCTGCAGATCGGACTGACGCTATTCGCTATTTCCGGTTTGAATCTAGTTGGCCTTGGCATCGATTATCTTGGTTATGTCTCTGGCGCCCGAGAAAGCGCCCCCAACTGGCCGCTGGGTTGGGAGCCATCCGTAGCTTGGACTCCTATGCAGGTGATTCTCGCTTTGGCGGGCGGCTCTTTAATGTGCGCCCTCTTCAACGGAATTCTCCATTTCGGTGCGGCTAGCTCGACCGCTAAACTGGTCCATGGCCTCCTGGCGCCACAGCTACAACGTCAGGTCTTCGCGAAACTTCAGGAAGGGTGTATGCGGTTTTACGCCAAGCATCCAAGCGGCACTATGATCAATCGAGCCACGGGCGATATACAAGCCGTACGTTCATTTGTGGACATGGCGCTGATGGAGGCAGTGACTCTGACTATTACGGTTACCATTTACGCCGTATTCATGTTTAGGATTCATGCTACCTTGGCGGCCGCCTGTCTGATTTTCGTTCCCATGATGGCTTATGGTTCGGTGATCTTTTCTAGAGTTACGAGACCCTTATTCATGGCTTATCGCGAATCGTTCGATCGCATGATTCTCTATCTTTCCGAAGCTATTCGGGGCGCCGAAGTGATTCGCGGTTTTTCTATAGAGGAGGAAGCGATTGGACGTATGCGAAAGATGAACACGGACATCTGGCATAAACAGTTGAGGATCTTTCGGAGTATCAGCGTGTTTGGTCCTTCGATCAACATGCTCTCCCATGCCAGCCTACTCGCCCTGTTGGTTTATGGCGGCTATCTCGTAATGCAGGGTTCATTATCGCTGGGAGCCGGTTTCGTCGTATTTGCCGGACTGTTGCAGCAATTCTCGAATCGCATTTCCAATGTCGCCCAGATAGCCAACGCCATGCAGGAAAGTCTTACTGGAGCCAGGCGGCTTTACGGGCTGTTGGGTTCCGAATCATCGGTTCGCCAGCCCCTTCATCCCGTGAAACCTAAGCCTTTCATAGGAAGCGTTCGTTTCCAGAATGCTACGGTATCCTATACACCACGACGTGATGCCCTTTCTCAAGTCGATCTTGACGTTCATCCAGGCGAAGTCATCGCCCTGGCTGGGGAGACTGGAGCAGGGAAAAGCTCTCTCCTGAATTTGATTCCACGCCTCTATGATCCGGATTCCGGATACGTCTACATAAGCGGTGTGGATATTCGCGAGATCGACTTGCAGACTTTGAGAAGGAATGTCGGGGTGGTATTCCAAGACGCGTTTATCTTCAGTCAGTCAATCGCCGATAACATCCGATTCGGGAATGCGGACGCTTCTCTAGATCAAGTAAAGAAGGTCGCTCGCATCGCTTGCGCGGATTCCTTTATCGAGGAATTGGATGATGGCTACGACACTATCATTGGCGAAATGGGAGTGGATCTTTCGGGTGGTCAAAGACAGCGACTCAGTATCGCCCGCGCCCTTCTGCCAGACCCTAAAATCCTGCTTCTAGATGACCCAACGTCGGCGATCGATCCTTCTACAGAGATGCGAATTCTCGAGGCTCTTCGCAGCGAACTAGGAGGGCGGACTACTTTCATAGTGGCCCATCGGATATCGACGCTGGCTCAAGCGGATCGCATCGTGGTCCTAGAAAAAGGACGTATTGCCCAGATGGGTACGCACACCACGCTTAGGAAGCTTTCCGGCTCTTACGCTTCCATGATAGAAGCTCAATTCGGAAGCGAATTGGAAAGCGAGGTGGCGACAGCATGAGTTTGGCAAAAGCGGCCGGCATGCATGACGGGATCGGCTTGGGGGAAAAAGGCGATCGACGGTTGGATCTCAAGATGATCTGGCGGATTTATCGCTATATGGATCCGTTTGCCAAGTTGCGCAACTGGTGCCTGGCCCTTTCCGGTCTTCGAGCCATCTTACGACCCTTGCAGGGCGTGTTAATGGGGTTCATTATCAATGGGCCGATCACGAACGGCGACTTTCCTGGAATCGTATGGGGGGCCATCGCATTCCTGGGACTATCTTTTCTTGCCGAGGTGACTTTTCACTTTCGTATGAGAGCTTCCCAGGAGCTTGGAGAACGTGTGACGCAGGGGATGCGTAATGGCTTGTTCGAAAAGCTGCAGGAGTTTTCTCTTGGCTATTATACTAAGACGAAGGTTGGGAGCGTTCTCAGCCGCTATATTTCCGATATCGAACACACGCGGCGCGGCGTGCACACCATTTTCTTTTTCGGTTTGATGCTCGTCGGTCAAATGCTCGTCTCCAGCGTATTCATGATTATAAACAATCCGGCTCTGTTCTGCGCCGTGCTGATTGTCGCGCCTGGCATTTATGGGATAAATATCTACTTCCGCAGCCGACTTTCGCATTGGTCCCGCGAAACGCAGCGAAGCCAAAGCCGTCTTACCAGCAAAATCGCGGAAGCGGTGAACGGGATGAAGATTATTCAAAGCTTTGCCAGGGAAGGGCGGACGGCGGACGAGTATGAGCTTCTGACCATGCAGCATGCCGATAACAATCAGAATCTTGCTCGCAATACCGCTGTCTACTTGCCTCTTCTGGAATTCAATACGCAAGCCTTTCTGGCTTTGCTACTCGCGATTGGATCCTATGGGGCTTTGACGGGGAGCTTCCAATCCGATGTGAGCGATTTCATCGCCTTCTTCTTCCTGGCCAACTACTTCTTCATGCCCATCCAGAATATCGGTCGCATCTATACTCAAGCCATGGCTTCAGCTGCAGGAGCCGAGAGAGTGTTCCAGCTTCTGGATACGAAACCAGACTGGCAGGAAAGCGATGATCTCGTTAGGCTCCCTTCGCTTTCAGGCGTGATCGAGGCGGATGGGCTGGATTTCCATTACATTGACGGAAAATCCGTCCTTAAAAATATAGGGTTTCGTATCGAGCCTGGGGAGACGGTCGCCTTGGTTGGGCACACTGGTTCGGGCAAGACGACGCTGGCGAATTTGATAAGCAAGCATTATCTTCCCTGCAGTGGAACATTGAAGATCGATGGCGTATCGATAGATCAACTTCATGGGCCGTCGTTGAGAAGGCACTACGGAATTGTTACCCAACACGCCTTTCTTTTCGAAGGGTCGGTTATGGATAACATTCTTCTTGGCACTCCCGGTTCAACCGTATCCCAAGCTCAAGAGGCGATCGATTCGCTAGATTGTCGCGACCTGCTGGAAGCCCTGCCAGAAGGTCTCGAAACGCTAGTCGGAGAGAATGGCAAGAGCCTTTCCAATGGCCAACGTCAGCTAGTGTGTTTCGCTCGAGCTATGTTGCGCGATCCGCGTATCCTGATTTTGGATGAGGCCACCAGTTCTGTTGACGCTATGACCGAAGCTCGCTTGCAGACCGCTTTGTCGCTACTCGTCGCTAATCGCACGAGTCTGATCATCGCTCATCGGCTTAGTGTCGCTCGCCAGGTCGATCGCATTTTCGTGATGGACAAAGGTCAACTCGTTGAGTCGGGTTCCCATGAAGTCCTTATTCGGCGCAATCAAGTTTACTCCCGGCTCTATCGAGAATTTTCAGAAGGCATTGTGAGCTGACAGTCTCCCGTCATATCTGCTAGGTGAAGAGAATTGGAGTTGAGTGGTTTAGTGGACTTCCGATTTGGCAAGCGGGCAGCGTCAGACAAGGGTGGGTTGGGTTTCCACTTTACGCGACAGCTTTCAAATGATCTATGCGATAGCGATCAAATAAACGACTAGGACGGTTGCCACTGCGATAAGACATGCAGTGGTGAATCCTAGAATATCAGTGCGATAGCGGCGCCAGCTGAAAACTCGATGCAGTTTTCGCAGATCGACTAGGATCAAACCATCCTCGACATCCTTTCCATGCTGGGTCTGATCATGATCCAAGGCTCCCGTCAGCTTGATTTCGATTCCCTTCTCATGAAGCCTTGATTCCTGTCCGATTGGCGTATCCAGGAGCGTATAAAAGGCGTCCAGTTTTTTCTGAGGTTCGCGCTTGGTGAGAAGGCTTACGATAATCATCACGGCAAGTCCGATCGGAATGTAGGTGGCAACTTGATACGGAAAACTCCAGCCCAAGTAGGCTTGCGTGTAAATCCCTACCATCGCCATTATGATGGCGCTGGCAAAGGCGCCGTATCGATTGGCTCCTGGCCATATGATGCCAATCCAAAATGCGAATCCCATGTAGGCGGTAACCTTCCAAGCCTCCTTGATTCCAGCTATTACGCTTGGGAATCCATAGGCGAACAGCAGTCCGCCAGCCACCACTCCGATGCTCGCCCAACGTCCGACCAGCAGCAATTCCTTATCCGAGGCCTCGGGTCTGAGATAGGGTTTGTAAAGGTTGTTGGTGAACAACGCCGATGCGTGAACCATAAACGCATCGCATGTCGACATGACCGCGGCTAGCATGGCAGCCAGCATTAACCCTACTAGCCCCACTGGCAGGAGTTCTCGAGAAGCGATTCCGAAAGTCAGCTCGCGATCGCCACCTATTAATTCCGGAAACAGAAAGGCCGCGAAAATGCCGATGAAGGCCCAGCCTGCGGTGGCGAAGCGCTTGAGGAAATTCCCGTAGGTCCAGCCAGAGCGGCAGGCTAGCTCCGTTTTTCCTGATCCCCCAATAGCCATGTGATGAGGCAGAACGACAACGCCGATCAAGCCATTGATCACCGCCATAACGATGAAAAAGAAAGTGACTTCGCTTGGGGCGACGAGACTAAACATGTGTTCCGGTAGGCCCTCCTTTATTGCGGAAAGCCCTCCTGCAGCGTGCAGGGCATAGGGGACCAGTATGAAGGATAAAATCAGAATCAGAATCCCCTGTATTAAATCTGTAAATACAGCGGCGATGATGCCTCCAGCTAGACCGTAAGTGAGGAAAAGGGCTGTGCAGACGATGATGATCAGTTCCTCGTTGAGAGTGCCGCCAGTCAAGCCCTCCACTGTAATGGCAGTGCCTTTTAGCATGACTCCCATGTTCATGCTAAAGTAAAGCAACGCTACGCAGCTATAAAGGATCGCCATCTTATTGCCATAGCGTTCCTCGAAAAAATCGGCCATCGTTATATAGCGAAGCCGTCGATAGATGGGAGCGATGATCCAATAGAATGGCGTGGCGAACATGTAGATCCATTGATACCAGATGCCTGCCAGGCCATTCGTATAAGCCGCCCCGGATACGGAAACCGGCTGATCAGTGTGAGTGCCTACGCCAAAGGCCTGGGCGATCATCATGACTTTGCCGAAACGGCGTCCGCCCATGAAGAAGTCGCCGGCGGATTTGATTTTCCTCATGGTCCACACGCCAAGCCAAGTGATGACGATGAAATAAAGACCTAAGGAAAGCCAGTCCCAGATGGAGATTCCCAGCATTTATTGTCGGGGTATCAGACTCATTACAAAGACTTGTAGTTCGATTCCGGTGACGATGCCATTTTCGTTTCCTGCTCTAGCCGATCGTAGAAGCTCTGCAGCACATGGTAGGCAAGTTTCGGTTTTCCGTCCTGGGAGAGGATGCCTTTTCGATTCCATGTGTCTTGGATTATCGGCAGATTGCGCCTTGGAGAACGAAAGTCGATTAAAATCCAGGGCGACATGCCGCGCCATGAGGGAATTCGATTAAGCATGGCTATTTGCTGTCTATACACTTCCGCCTGATAGTCTTCAGTCCAGACTTCGGATACATGCCCCCTTTTTCCGGCCAAGGCTCCGGCGCCGAATTCGCTGACAAAGAAAGGCTTATCGGATGGTAGATCCCATTCCAGTTTTGCGCAGTCCTCGGGTTGCCCATTGTACCAGCCAAGATATTGATTGCAGCTGATGATGTCTACCTCTTTGCAAAACGGATCCGATATCTGGATACGATCTCCATTTTGAGTGGCATCGCATTCCAAAGCGGCGCTGATCAGTCTGGATTGGTCGATAGTCAGCACCGATTCCTTTAGCTTGCAAAGGAACTCGAATCGAGCCGAAGTATTCGGCGTCTCGTTGGCCAGCGACCAAATGATGACGCTCGCTCGATTCTTGTCGCGATGTACGAGGGTTCTCATTTGGCTTTGAGCCTGCTGAAAAGCTACCTCATTCTCGAAGTCGATTCCCCAATACACCGGAATTTCCTCCCATACCAGGATACCGCGCTCATCCGCCAGTTGTGGCAGGTTTTCATTGTGCGGGTAGTGAGCTAGGCGGACGAAATTCGTGTTCACGTTTTCCGCCATCTCAAGCAGTCCTTGAGCGTCGTCTCGAGAATGGGCTCGTCGTCTTTCAGGGCCGATCTCTTCATGGATGGCGATGCCTCTAAGGAACAGCGATTCGCCGTTCAGGAGAACCTCGGCATCGCTAGTGGCGATTGAGCGAAAGCCTATTCTATCGATTATGCTATCCGAATCGCACGTGATGGCAACTTCGTATAGTTTGGGGCTGTCGGTGGACCATCTCGTAATGTCGTTGGCTGGCAAGGCTATACGGCAACGTCCTTGCGTATCCGTGATTCCCGTATGTTTGAGGTCTATTTCGGGTAAGCTGACTTCCACCTGCGCTCCAGCCAGAGGAGAATCGAGCTGTACGTATCCAGAAATCTGATCGCTGTTATCTGGATCAAGTTGTATGTAGTAGTCGTATACAAAATTCGTCGGCGTTTCGATGAGATGGACATCGCGCGTGATGCCGCCATAGTTCCACCAGTCAGTGGTGAAATTCGGCACTCGATCCTTTTCGCGGCGGTTTTCGACTCGAGCTACCAGACTATTGTTCTCCGGCTGAACGAGATCCGTGATCTCGAACTCGAACGGATCAAAACCTCCCAGGTGGGAGCCCAGCTTCTGCCCATTTAAGTAAACATCCGCTCGGTAATTAGCGGCTTCGAACCGAGCGAATAGTCGTCTACCTTCCTTAAGGCGATAGTCGAAGCGCTTGCGATACCACACGGTTCCCTCGAAGTATTCAAGGCGAGGATCCTGGTGGTTCCAATCCCCGGGAACTTTCAGCGTGGCTGCGGTATCGAAGTCGTACTCCGTTCTCTCCTGCGGCGTTTTTTCAGGAAAATCCTTGAAGAAGGCGCAATTGGGAGGCGATTCGTATTCGTCGAATGGTTCCCAGTTTCGATGTTGGCGAAATCCGGTATCGTAAGGGTCGATGATGAAATTCCAGCGCCCATTTAGCGACTTGCGCCGTCGCCCGTAGGGATTTTGCATAACGGGCGATCTGTCGATATCGAGTTCGTCATTCACGAATGGCTCCATCGTAATTTTAAAGAGGTAAAGATAGCTACGGTAACAACTACGGAGATAGAAGATCGGTTTGCAGCTTTGTTATTATTCTAGATCCTAGTCTTGTCTGAACGTCAATTACAGTATAACTGTTGAGCTGAAATGGCGATAGCGTCTTAAGAACGCTATGCACCAGTCCCCTCAGTAACATGAAACCCCGAGTTACTCTTCGACAAATCGCCGCCAAGAGCGGCTATCATTTCAGCACGGTGTCGTTGGCTCTCAAAGGGCATTCCAGTATCCCGCAATCCACCCGTCGGAAGATCAAGAAGGTGGCCGACGCGATGGGCTACACGCCGGATCCTGTTCTTTCCGCTCTCGCTTCCTATCGGCAGCAACGCCGTCCCCCGGAATACGCAGGCACCATCGTTTGGCTGTCAAACTACAATTCGGAATATCATTGGAAAAAGATCCCCCTGTTCAAGGAGTACTACCGAGGGGCCAGCGAAGAAGCTCGACGCCTGGGCTACAAAATAGAGGAGTTCTCGCTAACAGACGAAGGCATGAGTCCTAAAGCGGCGGCTCGCATACTATCGGTCCGCAATGTAGCCGGAATTTTGATACCTCCTCAAGAGAAGCCACACGAGCGAATTGAATTGGATTGGAGCGACTTCTCGGTCGTTACATTTGGATACACGCTTGAGCATCCGCGCTTTCATATGGTATCCAATCATCACTATCGCATTATGACCAATTTGCTGCATGAGCTGCACGATATTGGCTATCGCAGGAGCGGGTTCGTTTTGCTCAGGCGTTCCTCGGAGCGAGTAGAGAACAAATGGATTTCCGCCTATCTTGGAGAAACCTACGAACGCTACGGCGAGATCCTCGTCCCGCCGCTTTTGCTGGACGATTGGGATCCTAGAAAATTCGATAAGTGGTTTAAGAAATTCAAGCCTGACGTATTGGTAAATGGAGTGCGGCAGCTACCCGAATTGCCGAAGCATTTGAAGAAACTGGGCTTGAGAGTCCCGGAGGATGTTGGATTGGCGGATCACAACTTAAGTGATGAAGGTGATGAGGTCGCGGGAATGCGCCAGAATGCCGTGCTTATCGGAAGAGCTGCCTTGGGTGTACTAGTAGGATTAATACATAGAAACGAGAAAGGCATTCCAGAGTCGCCTTTAACGACACTCGTAGAAGGCTTTTGGTATCGCGGCCCTACCGTGAGACGGGAGGACTAGGAGCTAAAACGATAGCGGCTAGCGTCGCTAGCCACATAAAACCAGTATGGCTAGCTACCTCTGGACCATTTAGGGTTTAAGTGATCTATTTCAATCAGTTTCCCCAAATTTTCAATACAAAGGCCTGGCAAAGCACGGTTGCCCAGACAACCGCTATCAGATTCAGCCAGATGCCGACGCGAGCCATTTGCTTTATAGTGAGGCGGCCGCTGGAGAAAACGATGGCATTTGGCGGCGTAGCTACCGGCATCATAAATGCCATTGAAGCGGCGATGGTGGCGGGAACCATCAGCAGGAAGGGGTGAATCCCCAAGGTTGGGGCGAAGGAGGCAAGAACGGGAAGCAATACGGATGCAGTCGCCACATTGGAGGTGAATTCGGTTAGCAGGCTGATGCTCAAGCAGATCACTGCGATCAGCAGGAACGGCGAGAGGTCGGCTAGAGTAACGATATTCTGAGCGATCCACTGTGATAGTCCGCTGGATACAAATCCGGCGGCCAGAGTGAATCCTCCGCCAAACAGAATAATGATCGACCAGGGAAGCTTTTTCCAGGCGCTGTCGTCCAGCAGCCGCTCCTTGAAATTCCACCCTTCGGTTGGGGTTATAAACAAGATAACGGCCATGAAGATAGCCACTGTCGAATCATCGAAACGCCCCAGAGCTTCATGCAGCGATGACCAGCCTGGAATGGAGAAACTTCCCAAAGCGATTTCCTTGCGGAAAATCCAAAGAAAGCATGTTGCCGCGAAAACGATCGCCACTCGAGTTTCCGCGGAACTGATTTTCGGCAGGGAATGCAGCTGGTTGCCTATTTCGTCTACATCAATGCTCGATACGCGTAGTTTGCGAAAGAATACGCGAGAGAAGAGCAGCCATGCTATAATGGCCATCCCCAATGAGTAGGGTAGCCCCAGCATAAGCCAGCTACCGAATGTGATTTCAGGAAGCTCGGGGAAGAACTCCTTGGATTGAGCCACGAGGACAAGATTGGTCGGCGTGCCAATCAGCGTGGCGACCCCGCCAATTGAGCATCCGTAGGCGATGGCCAGCATCAGGGCTAATTCGAATCCTTCCGGCATCTTGCCGCCATTGGATTTCTCAAGCTGGTGAACGACGCCAAGCCCGATTGAAAGCATCATCAAGGCGGTCGCGGTATTGGAAATCCACATCGAGAGAAAGGCCGACGCGATCATGAAACCCATAACTACGCGGATGGGTTTTCTGCCGATCGCCGCGATGATGTTCAGCGAAATGCGTCGGTGCAGTTCGGATTTTTCCATGGCGATGGCTATGAGAAAACCGCCTATGAAAAGCATGATTGTGGAGTTGAAATAGCTTTGAGCGGCCCCTTTGGCCGTGTTTATCGCGAATGCCGGATAGGCGATGATGGGCAGTAGAGCCGTTGCCGCCAGCGGCATGGCCGCCGTTACCCACCAGATCGCCATGCACAGTGTGGTCGCTAGCATTCCTGCAATGGGTATATCCGCCGAACCGGCTCGCATCCAAAAAAAGGCGACAGCTCCTGTGATGGGGCCGGCGAGCAAAAAGAGCAGTCGAACGGATAGGATTTTTGGAGCCATGAACCACGGAGGAAAATGCGAGAAGAACGGGCGTTTCCCTTTGATCTTCACTGTCGTTGTAGCATAAAGTTTGAGCAACCAGATAGCTAACTCAACAAGTTGAACGAGTCCTGGCTGTGACAAACTAGCCGGATGGGAATTACTTAGGACCGAGCTAATATGATACCCCTGAAAAAATCCCCGCTTGATCGATTTTTCATGCTGAACCCAAACTGTTTCCACTCTAGTTGGCTGAAGGCTGGCTTCCTGTTTTCACTGATCGCCGCCGTATCCGGACCGGCATTCGCTGAGATGTTCGTGTTAAAGCATCGTATTCAAGTGGATGAACTGGGGCCGGCAGGAGCTTCTGACGGTTGCGCCTTCAGTCCTGATGGCAAGATCGTAGCAGCTAGCGACAATCGCGGGGTGACTTCTCTGTATCGAGTCGGCAATGGCGAATTGCTGCTGCAGGTGAATCATGCGGAGTACGATGTGTCGAAGTCGGGCGGCGAAACGAATGCCATCGATTTCTCGCCCGATGGAAAATGGTTTTTGACCGGCATGAACGATACCGGCTGCAAGATTTGGGATGTTCGTAGTGGAAAACTGGTGATGCGGTTGGGAAATGGGACCAGTACCGATGGGGCGGCGTTTTCTCCGGATGGCCGCTTCGTGGCTGTCGCCCAAGATAAGCTGGCTGTCATTTACAGCCTGCCGGATTTCAAAGTCGTTGCGGAAATCGATCACACGGAAGGCGAATGCAATATGATTGATTGGGCCTCTGACAGTTCGGTTTTCGCTAGTTGCGCTGGAGGAGGGACGGTCAAGGTCACGCGATCCAAGGATTGGAAGGTGGTGCATGAGATGGAGTTTCCAGCTCGGCGGGTGAAAGGAATTCGTTTGTCGCCAGATGGTCGATACGTTGCCGCTTGTGGAGGCGAGCAGAGAGTATTGGTCTATCGTCTCTCGGATGGGAAAGTGGCTGCTGACTTGCCGCACCCTTCGATTGTTGGAGCTCTGGAGGGCGATGACAATGATGGTCCTCCGGCCAGAGCCAACGTCGAAGCCGTTGCGTGGACCAATGATAGTCGCTACTTAATTACGGGAGGCACCTATGATGGTCGGCTGCGCGTCTGGAGAGTTGGCGACTGGACCGTTGTGGACGAGTTTCAAGGACAGGCCTTCAATCGGCAAGTAGAGTATTTGAGAATAAGCGCTGATGGAGTATTGGCTTCTGTGGGCGACGAGGGATATCTCTATCTGTTTAATTAGTATCTAAAATTCATATACAAAATCTTGTTAGTCAAGAGCGTAAGCAACACGTAAATCATAGTCGAACGATGCTAAAGCGTCCTACCATAAGAGATATAGCGATCAAAGCAGGTTTCCATTACTCCACCGTCTCTCTTGCTCTTAGGAATAACGCGAAGATTCCTATAAAGACGCGAATTTTGATTCAGAGCGTCGCCAGGGAAATGAATTATCGTCCTGATCCCATGCTGTCAGCATTGACTGCCTATCGTCGAGACACGAAGCCAAAAGTCGGTGTTACTGCGCTTGCATGGGTGACTAATCACTCGACACAGGACGGATGGAAAAAATGGCACATCACAGATCAGTACTACCAGGGAGCTAAGAGGGAAGCGGAATCCCGTGGATACCGAATAGATGAATTCTGGCTTCGTGAGAAAGGAATGACAGCTCGCAGATTGAACCAAATTCTGGAAACCCGAAACATCCAGGGGCTACTGCTTCCTCCTCAAGAAAAGCCGACCAGCATAGATTTAAATTGGGAAAGATTCTCCGCCGTAACTTTCGGCTACTCTCTTATCAAGCCGCAGCTGCATATGGTATCGAATCACGAATATCGGAATATGCGTCACCTCATGAAGGAATTGTATAGTCGTGGGTACAGAAGACCAGGCTTAGTTGGGCGCAAGCACTCCGCTGAACGAGTTGAGTACAACTGGCTTGCTGCTTTCATGTTGGAGCAACTTGAAACTGAAGAAGAGAATAGAATCAGTCCTCTGATTGTAGAGGCTTGGAACTCCAGGACTTTCATCGAGTGGTATGAGAAAACCAAACCGGACGTTATTGTTACACGCAGCATGGCGGTGGCGAGAATGCTAGACGAGTTTGGCATCAAGGCGCCTGATGACGTGGGTCTCGCTTTTAATGCCATTCACGAGCCAAATACGAATGTATCTGGTATCCAGAAAAACGCTTTCAGAATTGGAGCTTTGGCGGCCGATATGATGGTAGATATGATACAACGCAATGACACCGGCATACCAAGATTTCCTCAACGCCACTTGCTCGAGGGCTATTGGGTGGAGGGAGAAACGATACGCAAGCGACTCCCTGGCAAAACGGCCGTTTACGTCAATAGCGGCGATCACATGCATTTGAATTTCCCTCCTCGGTCTCGATTCCTGAAGTTTTAGGGACGCCTACGATAATGGTAGCGGCTAGTATTCTGCTAGCCGCCATTTCATTAAATTGTAGTTATAGAATATCTACAAGGGGCTTCTAACTGCTGCTCTACGCGAATACTCTAATCGGTACGGAAGCCGGAGCTTTCATGAGTGATTCCAACTCCTCATCAAGTCGGACGATCGTTATGGAGAATCCGGGCATTTCCAATGAGGTGCAATACTCCCCAATGTAATTTTGAATTACATTGTAGCCGCGATCCTTCGCGAGTAGGGCCGCTTTACGATAGAGAAGGTATAGTTCGCTGATTGGAGTGCCGCCGAGCCCGTTAATCATTAGGCCGACGTTGTCGCCTCTTTCAAATGGGATATCGGATGCGACCGCTTCGAAAAGCTCCTCTACGATGGCATCTGCCGGCTTCATGCGGTCACGTCGCCTTCCTGGCTCTCCGTGAATACCTATGCCCACTTCGATTTCATCATCTCCGAGAACGAAAAGCGGCTCTCCTTTCGCGGGTGGAGTGCAGCCTCCCAGAGCCATTCCCATGCTACGCACATTATCATTCACCTTCCTGCCGATACCGACGAGCTCCTCCAGTTCTTTGCCCATTTCCGCTGCTGCGCCGCACGCTTTGATTACGAAGAAATTGCCAGCCACTCCACGCCGCCCCGTCGTGTAGGTGCTGTTCTCGACTGACACATCGTCATCGATAATCACAGTGCCGATCTTGATGCCGTCCGTTTCCGACATCTCGCGAGCCATATCCCAGCACATGCGGTCGCCTTGATAGTTGTTGATCAAATGGAGTACGCCTTTAGACGTATTCATAAGTTTGGTGCATTCATAGACATATTCCATGGGAGGAGCGGAGAAGACGCCGCCAGGACAGGCCGCGTCGAGCATACCTGGACCCACGGCCATGACGTGAGCTGGCTCGTGTCCACTGCCAGATCCCTGGATGACGGAAACCTTGTCTTCAACTGGCCGATCTGCTCTATGGATAATATTGTATTCAGGAATATATTTCAGAGTATCGGAATTCGCCAGAGCTAGCCCTTCTAGCATTTCCGGTACGAAATTAGCCGGATCGTTTACGAATTTCTTTGTGTGTAATGTTGGGGCGCTGATGTCAGACATGGTAATAAGTAATAGTTAAGGTTTTGAGGTCTTGGGTTTGGTTAGTTTCAGGCTGTCGGAGTTGGCCGTAGCTTAAGGGGCTGCAGCTTTACTAGTCGCTTTTCCCAGGGTTTCGACGACGGCCATCATCATGGTGCCCACGGCGACCACACCGGGGTCGAGGGTGCCGATGCTTCTCTCTCCGGTGAACGATTGTCGCCCGCGCTTGGCTTCCCAATCGCGGGTTGATTCGATTTGAGCGTGACCTGCCTTCGCCGCCTCTCTGAGAGCAGTTAGCAGATTTTTGTTGCTGATTTTTGAATACGATTCTAGCGCGTCTGTTGCTGGAGCCAAGGCATCGATCAGGGTCTTGTCGCCTAGGCTTGCTCCCCCTCGAGCCATCATCCCTTCGATTGCCGAACGGCTCATAGCGATTAGATCCTCCACTCCAATAGCTTTCTTGCCCTTGGCGAACATGCCGGCTTTCAGAAATGCCGTTCCCCAGATCGGTCCTGAACAGCCACCAACATGGCTGGTGATAATCATGCCGGTCTTCATAAGAAAAACGCCGATATCCGAACGGTCAATGCTATCCCATTGTTCCTTAACTTTTCGGAATCCATTGGCTAGCGAAATACCGAAATCGCCATCGCCGCATTTGGCGTCCAGATCGGCGAAGTATTTTTCATTTTCCAGGGCGATGGTAATCATCGTTTCCACAATGAGATCTATTTCTTTTTGCGTTAACTGAATCATAGCAATGTAATAGAAATATGGATATAGTTTTACTGGACCTGTTGGCATAGGCCGATTAGATCTCGAAGCTGAACATGGTTTCCGGGTGGCTCTCCCAGATCATCACATACCATGTCTGCTTCAGCGAAATCCTCGTTGACGGTGTAGGCGCTTTTCGTCACCAGGCAGCGCATGCCGGCCCTCTTGGCAGCTAGGAGACCATTACGACTGTCTTCGATGACAACGCATTCGTAACCCTCTAGGTTCAAATGGGTTTTAGCCAAATTGTAGATTTCCGGGTCTGGCTTCTTTTTCTTCGCCATGTCTCCTGCGAAGATGGAAAATCGCTCCCTCCGATCGCTGCCGAGAAGCGTTTCCACGACGGTCGTGACCGATTTGATATTAGAAGTGGAGCAGACGGCGAGCGTTATGTTTTCGGCTATCGCCTCATCGACAATGCGAGTGATTCCTTTTCGCAAAGGCAAGGCTCCCTCGGCAATCAGATTGGAGAAGCAGTCCGTCTTCCTCGCGTGCAGTTTCTTGATAAACGCTTCCTCAGGCAAGTCAGATGACGGCCAGCCGTATTGATTGAAGTAATACGTCATTCTCTCTTTTCCGCCGCCAACCTGAAGGAGCTCAGCATAAAGCGCGTCATCCCAATCGATATTCAATCCGAATTCGTTGAAGACACGGTTGAAGGCGACACGGTGGCCATCGCGTTCCGTATCCACTAAAACCCCATCGCAATCGAAAATAAGAGCTTTCATGGTAAGGCAGAAAAGCGGGTTTAATCTTTCTGATGGCCCCTTGATCGACAATCCAGTGAAGGGTCAAATTGTTGAAAAGAACGGTGAGGCCTTTACGCTTTTCGACTGATTCGTTAGGAACGTGTTTTATCGCTAGTCTTTTGGCGAACTAGAAGATGAACGCTATCTAAGCGGACTTCGCCATCCCAGCGCTTCCGAACTGGCTTATTTTCTCGCGAATCAAGTTTTTCATCGCCTCATACTGAGCTTTGAGCAGACGGAGTGGTTCGTAGTCCTGAGGATTTTCCGAATGGTAGTCGCAAAAGCCTTCCACAAAAACATGCTTCAAGTTTGTAGAGATGTTCACTTTGGCGCAGCCTCGCTGAATGCATCTCTGGATTGTCTCGTCTGGCAGTCCGGTTCCACCATGCAGTGCCAGTGGCGTGCCCGTTCGCTGAAAGATCTCTTGTATCAAATCGAACGCTACATTCGGTTCTCCTTTGTAATAGCCATGGGCGGTGCCAATGGCAGGAGCGAAGACCGCCAGATCGAGTTCTCTGCAGAAGCGTTCCGCTTTGTCGGGATCCGCCAGATGAGCATCCTCTTCCGCCACCACGATTTCTTCTTCCACGCCGCCAATCTCCCCGAGTTCCGCTTCTACACCCACGCCTTTCTCGGCAGCCCATTCGACTACCTTCCTTGAGAGAGCCAAGTTTTCCTCAAAGGGCTTGTCTGACGCGTCGATCATTACAGATGTCCAGCCATGATCGATGCACGATTTGATCATATTCATGTCTTTTCCATGGTCGAGATGAAGGGCTATCGGTACCGATGCGTTTTCGCCTAATTCGCGAGCCCAGCTGATGATGGTCTTGTATCCATAATACCGTACGGTCTTAGCGGAAGTCTGGGCGATCACGGGTGACTCCAGCTCTTCCGCCGCTTCGATCATTGCCTTGAGCGAGGCATAGTCTACGGGATTAAAGGCGCCGACGGCGTATCCGCGCTCGCTTGCGTGGGCAAGCATGTCTTTCATGCTGACTAGTGGCATCGTCTCGGCAGTTTGACCGCGTAATCGTGAGCGTGGAATTTGATCGACGTTCAAACATTTGAACGGGATGGGCTCATTTTTAGGGGGATAGGATGAACGGAGACAAGCGTCTGAAAGGTAGCGACCAGCGTCCCCGCTGGTCACAACCAGGTATAAATGACTGGCAGGGCCGCTGGCCGCTACCTAAAGGTGCTTTCAAAGCTAAGCGCAACATGTTGAATGTAGAGTCCGCTTGATTGCCAGCCATGCAAATCTGATAAGACAAGTATGCAAATCTTAACGATACGCAGAAATCGTGTTAGAATCCGCTTCTTATTGGGGATTGTATTGTTATTGTCGGTACCTGCCGCCTTGCCTGTCTCAGACTCGCAGGGTTTTCTTACGTTGATCCGGACCATTCAGGTAGACGAGTTAGGAGTTGCTGGAGCGATTGACGGCTGCGCGTTTAGTACCGATGGCAGCTTGGTCGCGGCTAGTGATAACCACGGCAACACTAAGGTCTACGATGTGGAAACGGGCGAGATGATCCAGAGCGTTTATCATGCCGAGTCCGAGGTTCGCATGCGGAATGGCGAAACCAACGCGATTCATTTTTCTCCGGACGATAAGCTCATGCTCACCGGAATGAATGACACCGGCTGCAAGATTTGGAATCTGAAAACGGGCGAAATGGTCGAGAACCTAGGTCATGGTCGCAACACCGACGGGGCTGCCTTTTCTCCCAACGGCAAATGGATAGCAGTGGCCCATGACGATATGGCCGCCGTGTATCGAATTCGCGATTACAAGAAAGTCTGGGAGCTAAAGCATCCGAAAACCGAAGTGAATTCCGTCGATTGGTCGACTGACAGCCAGCACCTGGTTACGGGCAGTGATGGCGGCGGCATTCGCATTTCGAAGGTCGATCCCTGGGACGTTCTATATGCTCACGACTTTGGCGTGAATCGAGTGAAATCCATCCGCATCTCTCCGGACGGCAAGTTTGTGGTGGCCTCTGGTCAAGAAGCGCGGGTTCTGGTTTATCGAATGTCGGATGGTCGGATCCAGGCCCAGTTGCCTCATCCGTCCTATCTTGCGGCATTGCCGGGAGATGATTATGACGATCCGCCGGACGAGGCGAACGTGGAAGCGGTCGAGTGGTCCAATGATAGCCGCTATGTTTTCACTGGCGGAACGTATGATGGGACGATTCGCGTTTGGCGCGTCTCTGACTGGAAGCAAGTTGCAGCCGTGCAAGGGCAGGAATACAACCGGCAAGTCGAATATCTAGCCACTAGCAAAAACGGGCTGCTGGCAAGCGGGGGAGACGAAGGCGTTCTTTACATTTTCAAATTCAATTCTCGCTAAACGCCCGTGGCATGAATCGATGTCATTCCGAAATCTTCTATTCGGTAGGAGTTGCTGTCTGCTCAGTCCTTTTGCAGGTCCCTGTTCAGGCCGAAGAATCAAGTAGCTTCATAGCGGGCGAGGCGAAGTTTTCCAATCGCCAGGTCATTACGCATGGACCGGTATTGGGCAGGATTTCCGATACGAGCGTAGGCATTTGGGCGAGGACGCGAACGCCTGACGCGTTTCGAGTATTCTATGGCTTGGATCCGGAAAATTTGCATCAAGTTTCGGATTCGGTAAGAACGCGTATTGACAAGGACAATACAGGATGGATCGAAATAGAAAATCTGAAGCCGGATACGCGCTATTACTACGCAGTAGGATTCGAGAATGTCGTTTTTCAGAACGAGCAGGCGGGATCCTTTCGGACACTCCCTTCCAGTCGTGAAAACGCCAATAGCCAATTCAATCCTGAAGGGCTTTTCAATTTTCGCTTTGCCGTCATGGGTTGCGGTCGACAGCTGGGCACTGGATATAAAACCGCCGGATTTCAGCCCTATACGACGTTGATGCGCGATTGGAGCGCGAAGATTCATTTCGCGCTTCACGCGGGAGATTTCATTTATGAACACGGTCGCAAGACCCAGCCAGCCTATTGGTTGTGGCGTCAGGGTCTGAAGGAATCCGATCTGCCAGAAATCCTTAAAATCGCCCCGACGCTGGTTGGAGGATGGGAGAATTACAAAATCTATTATGAGCAAAACAACGCTTTCGCCCAATGGCATGCCCATGTACCCAATTTTTGGACATTCGACGATCATGAAATAATAAACAATATCTATGGAGCGACCATCCCAGGGCACTACAGCCGCAATGCTGTCTGGCGTGATATCGGAATCCAGGCGTGGTATGATTATGTGGCTTGGTCGAATCCAGTTGAAGGCAGACCGGATACGCGATTCGGGAAAGTCGAATTAAAGGCTGGATCGGATATTCTTTACGATCCCAAAGCCGATTTCTCTAATCTGGACATAGAAGAGAGTCCTGTGGTTCACATCCATTGGGGAAGGCCGACCGCTGGCGAAGTAGGAGGAAAGTATTTCCAGGAAGGGCCCTCGGATCCTAATTCTCTGGTTTATGGCATCGAGGAGGTCATCGATCGAAATCGTATTCGTATCACGCCTACGCCTGAATATGATTCGTTATCGTCATATAGTATCGCTGGCCATAACTATGCCAAGTTTCGTGTAGCGAACTGCGAGTTTTACATTATGGATACACGAGGCCAGCGAACAATTCCGACGACCGATTTCCGGCCGAATCCAGGACAAACAATGCTAGGTCCGCGGCAGAAAGCATGGATCAAGAATTCTATGACTGCCAGCGACGCCGATTTCTTCTTTCTCTTGGGTGGAGTGCCTGTAATGATCCCCCACACTGGCAGCGATGCGGAGCAGGGAGGAAAGACCGAAGAAGGCTGGGCAGGTTTCCCGGAAGAGCGTGAGGAAATGATTCAGTTTTGGGATAGTCTGGGAAAGCCTGTGATTCTTCTGAACTCCGATTTGCACAACGCCTTTGCCATCGAGATCACGGATAATGTGCATGAATTCACATGCGGACCGATTGTATCCGATAATCAACACACGCTCACTGCAGAGGGAAATCGGCCTCCTAATGGTCCATACGATTCTGGAGGTCGCAAAGCCGATATCCTCTGGTCGACTTTTTTTCTCGATCAGACACCTCGTGAGAATCGCATAAACCCAGTCTTCGCGATTTTCCAGGTGAACAACGTGTTTAATAATAAGCCTGCGGGGAATGAAGACTTATGGATGGCGTATCCAAAGCCTCAGGTCGTTATGCAGATGTACAACGCGTTGACGGGCGAGCTGGAATACGCGCAGAGCATACTCGCTCGCTAGGCGAGCGGACATAGTGAATGGTGAATGCTAGCGATATTCACCCCGCTGCAATCCATTCTCACAGTTGGACGACTTTGGCGGCATTCAAATAGTCGGGATCGAATTCCACGCCTAGGCCGGGGGCTTTGGGAATTCCGATTTCCCCATTGATCGATTCCAGCGGTTTGCCAGTGTCTACGACGACGTAGGGGATGCCGTCCTTATCGCCTTTGAATTCCTGGAATTCGTTGGAGTTGGGCACAACGGAGGCGTAATGGAGCACGTAAAGAATGCCGAGACCGAAGCCGGACATGTGTGGGACAATCTTTTTGCCTGTCAGCGCCGCCATGCGAGCCACTCGAATCGAACGGACCAGTCCACCGAAGAAAAGGAGATCGGGTTGGGGAATCTGCACCGCGTCTTTCTCGATGAGCCATTGGAAACGATATTGGCTCGATTCCTGTTCGCCGCCGGCGATTGGAATGTCCAAGGCATCGGCTACGGCTTTGGTGCCTTCGTAGTCGTCGAAACGTACGGGCTCTTCGAAAAACCTGTATCCATATTTTTGTAATTCGCGGCCCATACGAATGGCCGTGGGTGCGTCAAAGGAGCTGTTGGAGTCGACGTAAAGGGTGGTGTCTTCCCCGAGTTCTTTGCGAGCCAATGGAATAATGGCGAGATCGCGGGCATTGGAAGCCTCCGTGTAGCGCATGCGAGCTCCCAGCTTGAACTTGACCGCCCGCGCTCCGGATTTGGCGATGAGGCCTTTTAGCTGTTCAACGACAATTTCGGGAGAGCTTTCACGGTCGCCATTGGCGTAGTAGATCGGCGTCTTGTCGCGGAATCGCTCGCCGAGCAATGCTCCGACCGGCTGGCCGATCTGCTTGCCCATGAGATCGAGGATGGCGAACTCCATCCAGGCGACGCACATCCAGAAGGGAGCTCCCTGCCATTTGTAATTCAACTTCACTGTGAATACTCCGTGCACCAATGTATCCAAATCCCGGGCATCCTTGCCGATGAAGAATGGCGCGACGCGTATCAAAAACATAGGATACAGCGAATTCACCAAATGCCGATTGGTAAGCGCTAGACCGACAGCGCCGTCTTTCGAGCGGACGCGGACGAAGTATTGCTTGTCGCGTTTGAGAAGATCGATCGATTCGATGACGATCGGGTCCGCGAACAAGCTGCGTCGCAAGACCGGCTTATTCCAGGCCTCGACAAACGATTCCGATTCCGCTCTCGTTTTAGCGAAACTTTTTCTGGATACGATGGAGGCGGCCGATGCGGCGCCGACGGTTTTGACGAATTGTCGTCTTGTAGGCATTTTCATTGGGGTTAGAAATCGTATGTTATGGGCAGTCTATCAAATGGGGTTAGTCTATGAATGTAAGCGATCCACGGTTTCGCATCAAAGAAAAAGGCCGGCCATAGAATATGACCGGCCTTTGTAATCCCCATAGGGTGTATCCAAAAACCGTGACTAGAGCGAAATCTTCGCTCCTAAAATGAAAGTGCGACCGCCGTTCTCGAATTCGCGGAAAATCGGCTGTCCTACCGAATCCTGGAAACGCTGAACCGATGGTTCATCGGTCAGGTTGCGGATATCGAAGTAGAGAGTGTAGTTGGCGTTTCCTCCATCAATGCGGTATTGGAAGGAGAAATCGAGCGATTCTTCTACATCCAGGCCTCTGTCGCGATCTGGTCGAGACACGCCTTCATCAGTGATGTCGATCGTGTCGTAGCTGACTCCATTGCGATTGTAAGCAAAGCGAGCAGAGTACTTTTCGGTTTCGTAGTACAGCTGGAGATTGCCGACGTCATCAAATTGATTGAGAACGAAATCGCGACTGATCCCGTCGCGGAAATCGGCCTCTCCATCGACATAGGTGTAGTTAGCGATCACGCCGAGATTATTGAAAGGTTCAGGCAGTTTGTTGAACTTCTGTTGATAGGCGATTTCGACACCCGTGTAAGTGGCCACGTCGCCGTTGACCGGTCGCGTGAAGTCGAAATCGGCGAGGTTATTGAAGCCGGCGGGAATGTCGTTGTCCGGATCGCCGTCGCCAGCATTGTCTTGTCGCGCTTCATCGACTTCCCGATTAATGATGTCCTGCAAGTAGGGTGCCAGGCTTGAGATCTGCACGTCCTCTTCTCTGAATCGTTCCACATCCTCGAAGTTTTCGACTTCCTTGTAGAAGAGTCCGACTGAGAAGACGCCGCCCTGAGGCATGTAGTATTCGAAGCCGAGGTCGAAGTTCTCCGCTTCGAAGGGTTCGAGCAGAGGATTGCCGCCATCCATGCTGATTTCGCCGGTGTATTCTCCTGTATCATCGTCGAGTTCCCACTCGAAGTCAGTGTCGAAGAACGGGCGCAAGGTGCGGTAGTCTGGGCGACCGATGGAGTTGGTCCAAGCGGCGCGGAATACCAATGGGTCGGTTGGCTGATAGCGCAGGATGACGGAAGGAAACCAGTTGTCGTACGTATTGTCCGCTCTGCTTCCATCGGATGCCAAGATTGAAAAGTCGGTCTCTTCGTAGCGCGCGCCAGCGACAACGCGCCAGTCGCCGGATTTCCAGGTCGCTTGCAGATAGCCGGCCGTAATGTCTTCATCGATGTCGTAACTGTCTTCAGTATCGTCGCCATCCGGCAGGAAGCGATCGGGTTCGTTGATGAAAAGCTGGTTGACGAGATCCATGTCGGCCCACTCGCCATTGTCCTGGCCCACGGGTCTAACGGGAGTAGTGCGGTTGTCGCCAAAGACGTCGACCATGTAGATGGTACGATCTTCATCGACTTCGAAGTTGAAGGTGTTGTTGTCGAGGAAGTAGTCTTTTCTAGCTTGCTTGCCGCCGATTTTGAGCCGCAATTCGCCGGATTCTAGGTTCATGACCCGTTCCAAATTAATCAAAGCAGCATCGACTGCATCCTCTGATAGGTCGCCTCGGCGTTGCAGGTAGTCGCCGCGATTGCCGACTTCTAGCACGTTAGGATCGTTGATCCAATTTTGCGGGTTGGTAAATTGCGGGATTTCTTTGAGATCGTCGAAGGTGTAGGTGAGGTCGATGACCCCGTCGTCCCGTAGACCAAGGTCTTGGGAGCGAGCTTCGAAACGAGCTCGCGTGCGCGTCAACTCGCGGCTCGCCACGGTGCTGGAAATGCGGTAATCCAGATTCCAATCGCCTTCGTTGAAGAAGTGTTGGCCTTCGAAGAAGTAGTTCTCGGTCTTCTGTAATTTCGTTCCAGGGCGATGGCGCTTGCGAACGCGACCGCCATCGACCGCTCCTTCAGTAATAATGCCTTTGCCATCTACATTTTCCCAAACCGAATCCGTGGTCCAGTCCGAGCTCGAATTGAAGCGCACCTGCATATCGCGCCGCAGTTCGTTGTCTTCGAATTCGGAATAGAATCCGCCGATTTTAAACAAGGTGTTTTCACCCGGTTTCCAGTCGAATGCGATGTTAGCTCCTGAGCGTATACGCTTGAGGTCGCGCCATTGCAGACGGTAGTTGCTCATGCGCCACAGCTCATCGAATTGTCCGTTGGTCAATTCCAAAGCGGAAACTTCTTCGCCGGTGGTCAGATCGAGAAATTCATCTTCGGTGCCCCAGTCTGCGGTGGGACTCTCCACCGCGCGGTTGTTTTCCTCCCACGATCCGGCGATCATCAATCCCATATTGTTTTCTTCACCAAAGCGGAAGCCATAAGTGAACTCGGCCGAATACAAATCTTCGCTTGGCAGATCATTGTGGCCGTAGCGCACCACTACATCGAATAGGGTGTCCTCGAGTTCTGTAGCATTCTTGGTTTTGATCTCGACCGCGCCTCCGACTGAGTCGGCATCCATTTCCGCAGGTACCGCCTTAAAGACTTCGATGCCCTTGATGAGGGTTGCAGGGATGGAGTTGACCTTGGCGGAACGGGATGCGCCGCCAACGGTGGACTCTGGCGAGGGTAGGCGGTCGCCGTTGATCATCACCGCGTTAAGCCGTGGATCCAGACCGCGAATCGTGATCTGTTCGGCTTCGCCGCGGTCTTTTACGATCGAGATGCCAGGCAGGCGAGCAAGGGCCTCGCCGATGCTTTGGTCCGGTAGGTTTTCCAAAGTCTCTTCTGAGACGATGGTCGAGATAGTGTTGGACTCTTTCTGCTCTCTTAAAGCTGCTTCAGAGCCCCATTCGATCGGGCGTACCACGATCGCATCGAGAGTATAGACGTCATCGTCGTCCTGAGCGAGTATTGGCGACGACAGGATAGCGCATGCAATTGATAGCTTTGCTAAAGGCATACGCGGGGTGTTGTATTGTAGTTTTCGCAAGTTCATGACCTTCGTGTTTGTTGAGTTACAACGCTTTTCCTAGCGGGGCTCTGGTAGTTGGAAGAACCTGGCTCAGACGTCCGTACTCGATGAACGGTTGTGGAATCGCGTTTTTAATATTGGAAGGGGTTGGGTAGAAAGCTGGAGAACGTCCGAGGCTCTCCATCGTTGTATCGAGAATTAACTTTCAGAGTTGCTGAGACAACAGGTTGGACTGCTCAAACTGTTGAATCAGGTTATACTATATGTTAGCCGATTATTCGGTCTTAGAACCCATCTCTTCGGCACGATTCGGAAACTATAATAAGCAGACTTATAGGCTGTGTTTCATCTAGCGAATACGCGTCTCTGTCTTTATGAGAAGCTACTATATTTTTCAGACCGTTCAACATGTTGATTATCTGCCTGCCTTGTTCTTGCATCGGTCATTTGAATACTCGTTTGCTCTTAGAAACGATAGATTTCGATATGAATCGCTTTACTCTGATTCGGATTCTTGGCCCCTTTTTTGCCCTCGTTTTCGTACAGCTGCTTGTAGCCAGTAATCGTCCCAACATACTTTTTATTCTGATCGACGATCTTCGCTGGGACGCTCTTGGAATCGAGGGGCACCCCTTTGTCAAAACTCCTCATATTGATCGGATTGCTCGGGAGGGTATTCGCTTTACTCGCACGTTTATCAGCAATCCGATTTGTTCGCCTAGCCGGGCGTCATTCCTGACAGGGCAGTATTGCAATAATCATGGAATTATCGACAACACCGAGCGAGGACCTCAGTCTCATCGACTGACTACCTTCGCCGCGCCCATTCGCGAGGCAGGCTATGCTACGGCCTACTTGGGCAAGTGGCATATGGGTCGCGACAATACCCCTCGTCCAGACTGGGAGCATTGGATCGGGGCTGCCGGCAACGTGAAGCACGATGATCCCACCTTGAACTTCAACGGCGAGGATAGGCTTGTGAAGGGCTATCTCACGGACCTTCTGACCGACTATGCCATCGATTATATAAATCGTTCCGACGATCGACCCTTCCTGCTATATCTTTCGCACAAGTCTGTTCATAGCCCCTACATTCCTGCTGATCGTCACGACGATCTGTATGCGGACCAGGAAATCGGCCAGAATCCTTCCTATTTGGATACGCTAGAAGGCAAGCCTTTATTGACGCCTAATGTAACTCCTGAATTGACCGCAAACATGACGGCGGACGACTTTAGTCCGCAAGCCCGCAATCAGCTAAGAATGATCACATCCGTCGACGAGGGAATTGGACGTATCCTCGATGCGCTTGATCGTATTGGAAAACTGGATTCGACTGTTGTCGTTTTCGTCAGCGATAATGGCTATCAATGGGGCGAACATTCGCGTCGCGGGAAACGGTTGCCTTACGAAGCTTCAGCGCGAGTGCCTTTGTATATTCGTTATCCCTCTTTGATCAATCCTGGCTTGGTTAGGTCGCAACTTGTCGTAAACACTGATTTAGCGCCTACGTTTACGGAGTTGGCGGGAGCTTCGACTCTAGCCGGTGTCCAAGGTCGGTCGCTCGTGCCGCTCTTCGGTTCTTCGTCGGTTGCCTGGAGGTCGTCGGTATTTCTTGAATACCTTGCCGAAAAAGGAAAGCCCGATGCCCCGGCCTGGCAAGCGGTGAGAACATCGCGATGGAAATTCGTACGCTACATGGAGAGGCCAGACGTCGAGGAGCTGTACGACTTGAGAGCCGATCCTTTCGAATTGACTAATCTCGCTGACAATCGGGACCTTGATAAGACTATCCGAAGCTTATCGAAGGAACTCGATCGATTGGCTGAAATGGCGGGCTCGAAAATTCTCTAAATCGTGATGATGAAAATGAAATTACCGCTCTCCATTTTTTATATAATTTTTGTATGGAATATTCCATTACTTGCTGACGAGTCTTGGCCCTGGCAGACTCCCAACACCAGTGATCGGGCGGTGATTCTGCTTATGGGCGACACCAATATTCAGAATCGGACAAGCCATTCAGAGGGCTATCGAACCGTAAGGAACACTCTAGGCGAGGCGGACTTGCGATTCGCCAACCTTGAAGGCCCTTTCGCGGGTACTTCAAAGGATCCGCGTCTCAAAGATATTCCGCACAAGAAATGGACTCATTCCGAGCCCGACCAAGTTCAAACTTTAGTCGATGGCGGCATCGATGTCGTTGGCGTGGCCAACAACGTGACCTGGCCTTGGCAGGCATTGATGAGGAGTATCGAGGTTCTGGATGGAGCTGGCATTCAGCATGTAGGAGGGGGCGAGAATATTGAAAAAGCGAATACGCCTGTCATTGTGGAGGTTGACGGAATAAAGGTCGGCTTTCTTTCCTTTGCCGCCACGGTTTTCCCATTCGAGCATGCTGCAACTGAGATCCGACCTGGAATTGCCGAGATTAAAGTCCACACCGCGTACCAGCCGCCTCCGAATCTAGACAAGCCGGCTCAGCCTCCTATCGTGTTTACTTGGTTTGATGAAGCTTCCAGGGATCGAATGGTCGGCCATGTGGCCGCGTTGAAAGGCAAGACTGATTTGGTGATCACGTCTTTTCACTGGGGCGTTTCCAATACGACGAACGTGGTGTCTTACCAGAGAGACATTGCTCATGCCGTTATCGATGCTGGCGCCGATGTCGTGTTTGGTCACGGACCTCATAGGTATCAGTCTATCGAAGTCTATAAGAGGCGTCCCGTTTTCTATTCCACAGGGCAGTTTCTCTTCGACGATCCGCTGCGTAAGGAAAGGCATAGAGAAGGCTTGCTGGTGCGAGTGATCGCTGAGAATCAAAAGCTTCACAGCGTATCTTTTGTGCCGACTTGGCGTCCTGACGACGGACTTCAAATATTCCTGGAAGATCCAAACCGAGGACAGGGCAAGGAATTAATGGGATACTTGAAATCGGTCCTGGACGATTTTGGGGCCGAGCTTGCCGTTGTCGGAAAGGAAGTGCAGCTTCAGGGCGTGGGCGTTCATTGAGCTGGTAGGCTAGGCGGTAGCGGCTTGCGGGACGCAAGCCAAATGGTTGGGCAATGGCTAGCTAGAAGCTAGCCGCTACCTAGGCATGTCTACTTCTTCTTTGCCGCCTCTCTGGTCTGGATTGCCTTAACTTCTCTATGACGTCGTTCGTTTATGCTGGGATCATCAGACATGTAAGTCCACAGCTGGACAGTGCCGTCCTGGTGGGCAGTCGTCATTAAGGAGCCATAGTCGTCGAATTCCATGTATTCAAGATTGTCGGACACGGGTACTCGAAGGGCGAAAGGAATGGAATCGTTTTTCAATGATTTATCCAAGAGATGTTTGGTGGCGAAGAAATCGATGGTATCGGAATGCCCTGCCGTTGCCAGATAGCCCCCGTCGATTGTCCAGGCAACGGTCTCGATCTTCTGCCCTAGTTTATTCACCCGTCTGACAAGTTTCATTTTTTCTAAATCGAATAGATAAATATAGCCTTGGTTCGTTCCTGCGGCTACCCACCTATCGTCAGGATGAACGTTCACGTTTATGAACAGGTGATCTAGGAAGGAGGGATCGATATCGAAAACGCGTATCAGCTTTCCGGATTCGGTTTCCCAGACCTTCACGTATTTATGTCCGGATGTGATGAAATACTTGTCATCAGAGGTGAAGTCGACCTCGTTAACGGTATCTCCATGATCAAGTTTTCGTACGAGACTCCAGTCGTCCGTGGAATAGACATGTACTGGACCAGAGTCGTCGTTTTCCTCCTGCCCCGACACCATGTATTTGCCATTATTGGACGAGGCTAAGCCATCGATGCCGTTTTCATGTAACATTTCCTTAACTACGGTGCCGGTTTTCGCGTCGAGGACCCGCATCATGAAGTCTTCGCTTACAGCGACCACGAACCGCCCGTCCTGGGTCCAGGCTACTCTCTCGATTTCCGAGGAAAGTTTAGTCACCCATAGCTGATGCCCGTCGGCGGTTCGGAACACACGAACGGTGTAATCGAATTTAGTGCCACTCACGATGTATTCACTATCTGGTGAAAATTCGGCTGATTCTACCGATCCGTACTCGCCATGGATATCGGCGAGGCGAGACCAGACTTGATTGAGGGCCAAGTTGCCGCCCCCGTAAAGCGATGAAAAGGAAATGGCCTGGAATAGGGCAATTGTAGTCAAAGAAAAAAGTTTCATGATAATGAGTGAGACTGGTATGCGGGTTGCCGAGGTTCGAAAAGGAATCCTCAAATTGCGTTTCGATTATTAACGTAGGGAATTCTTAGCGGAATCGAAAATGAGGATAGACATAAATTTTACTCAACAATTTGAAGTCCCGATTGATCCCTCCTCATGACGATCGCTAAATTGGCTCTGGGCTTTGGTTTTGATTGCGCTTGGCCAGTCCGCTTTGCCGGCAAGGATGCCTGATTTCAACTCAACCTATTTGCCTAGATGGCCTGGATGATTATACTCTAGGAGCGGGAATACAGCGGCAACGGAAAATGCATTGTTTCGGCAGGCCTGAGTGCGACCTGGCTCATAAGCTAAAATGGTTACTGTAAAACACCAAAGGATTAGCGGATAGAAGGGAGAATTGATTGTCTCATGGCTAACTTTAACGAGCGATGACGGAGCGTGATCACTTAATCGGGCGGGTAGTTCAAAACGACTTATCGCCTGCTTCAGCGGTTTAGTCGTCGCTTTTACAAAATACTAAGCGCGTTCCTAGCTGCCTCTCCTGGCAAGCGAATGACTCTGCCTAACTAATCTTCTACCCCACAAAACCAGACTTAACGAATTATGAAACTCGCGATACTATCAAGACGAGCGCTGTTGCTTGTCGGATTTGCTGTGCCATTCGCGTTGCAGGCCCAGCAGGATTCCTCTTCGGATGAAGAGGATGTTTTCGAACTGTCTCCTTTCACGGTAGATGGTTCTGAGGACGTTGGTTACACTTCCACCTCTTCGCTGGGTGGAACGCGGCTAAACACTAACTTGCGCGACATTGCGGCCTCCATCTCCGTTCTCAATGCGGAATTTCTGGAGGACACTGGTTCGACTACCATTGCGGACGCGCTGTTGTTTACGCCTAACACGGAAATATCGGGGCCCAACGGAAACTTCTCGGGATACCAGTCCACCGCTGGCAATCCGATTCCCGAAGGCGAGACGGATCGTCCACAGGGGGGTGTTTCACGTGTGCGCGGACTTTCGGCCGCCGATTTAACCCGGGACTACTTTATCACCGATATTCCCTACGATACCTTCAATACGGATCGTGTGGAAGTGCAACGGGGAGCTAATTCCGCCCTTTTCGGAATTGGAAGTCCTGGCGGTATTGTTAATACCACGACGATTCGCGCCAGTTTGAGCAAAGACTTCGGGCGAGTCAGATTCGAAACGGACGAACACGGCACCAGCAGAACCTCTTTTCGTTACAATAAAGTTCTTTTTGAAGACAGGTTTGCCATTCGCGTTGCTGGACTTCTCGAAGACAGAGAGTACGAACAGCGACAAGCGTTTCTTGAAGACGAACGAATCTACGTATCCGCACTCTGGAAAATTAACGAAAATCTTCGTCTTCACGCCAGCTACGAATCAGGCTCTCGACACGGCGCTAACCCAGATCAGACGCCTCCCAATGATGGGATTACGCCTTGGATAGACATAGGAAAGCCAATATCTATGGGCGGCGCTCAGGGTTCTGATCTTTGGCGCGGCTCTGGCGATTTTGTTGCAGGCCAAGCAAACAATCGATTTCTGGATTTAGCTTCTCCTGGCTCCTCCAGCGGATTTGTCAGCTACTTCGATCAGACGAACCCAGAACCGTTCTTTGGCGGCAACACTTTCGTTAGAAGAAATCGCGGCGCCCCCGGAGGAACGGTCACTGGAGAGATGATGCTGTTTCAACCTCGTTCCAGAGAAGATACCATCCGCAGGTCAGGACATTATCCAAACGGAACTCCTGTGGCTCCTGGTACGCAAAATTTCTATGCTGGAGGATTTGTCGCTACTCAGATTCTTGATACCAGCATCTTCGATTATCGAAAGAATCTCTACACAGGCGGCGCGCATTCGCAAAATTCGGATTGGGATGCATTGACAGCTTCAATCGAAGGAACCTGGTTCGAGAATAGACTGGGATTCGAGCTATCGGTATTCGAGCAAGATCAGTTCTCTAAGTCCTCAAACCCCCTACAGGGTAAGAGCCAGCGTACCATTTACATTGATCCGAACATGTATCTGATCGACACCGCAAACGGTCAGGCTGACGGAGCTTTGGTGCCAAATCCGCATTTCGGCAAGCCGGTCATCGGCGGCTGGTGGCAAGGAAACAATCGAGCTAGCGACCGCGAGTCCACCCGCTTGACGGGCTTTGGCGAAATTCGCTTCGACGACTTTATGGATGAAGGATGGGTATCCAAACTTCTTGGACGAATCAAGGTCACCGGACTCATCGAAGAAAGAACCTCGAACAGCTTTCAGTCCTTTGGTCGCTACAAGATCGATCCGGATCCTGTGGTCGCTGCTCTTCAAGGCGATACGGCCCTAAGCTTCGCGACGATTCGTACCGGAAGCATTTTCGAACTGCCTCACAATCCGAATATCGATTACCTCAATATCAATTCGCTCAGCGACTTGAGAGGGGCTAATATCGGAGGCGTTCCCTTTGGACAGGATCGCGACCGTCCCGTGGTCAATGGTTCTTGGACAGGCTGGTCTGAGAGCGCCGACGCCTTCGTGGATTTCAACGCCACCACCTTCAACATGGACGACAACAACAACTTCCCAGCCTCGTTCTTCGCTTCGAGGGGATTGCAGAAATTGGATTCGGAAGTCGTAGTCGCCCAGCACTATCTCTGGAACAACGCGCTGGTGCTGACCGGTTCATGGCGTAATGATAGATTGCGTACGGAATCGATCAACGCTCCTGGTGGAGTTGGCATTACAAGAGAAGGGGATCTGGTTAATGATCCAACCTTCCTCGCAGGGCCTCAATCCGAGAACCTGGATGAAATTGCAGATGAAGATTCCACGTCTTGGGCTGCCACGCTTCACTTGCGTGAACTCTTTGGCGGTCAAGAATCCAATGTCCCGGATCTGTCTTTCTATTTCACCGATGCCGACAACTTTCAGCCTAGTGGCGGCCGCGTTAGCGTTTTCAATGAACCGATTGATTCCGTAGTGGGCTCGACCAAAGAAAAGGGCATCATCTATTCCACTTTCAATGGCAGACTGTCCTTCCGGTTGAATGAGTACGAGACCGGTGTATTGAACAACAGCTTCGATGCGGGTGGCGTATCAAGTAGTGAAGGAATATTGCTGGGTCTCGCTAGAGAACTAGACAATCCAGCCAATGTGTCTCAAGGCTTTACTACCTCGGACGTTCAGGCAGTGCTTCCGCCGCAGGGCGTGATCGATGTGAATGGATTCGTTCCGGATTTTGCCAATGCCGAAGCTACGACAAGCCGAAATTCTGGAGACACCGGTACTCAGGACTTCACCGCAGAAGGTTATGAGCTTGAGGTTGCCTACAATCCAAACGCGCGCTGGACGTCGCTGCTGAGCGTTGCGAAGCAGGAAACGGTATTATCTAACATCTACCCAAGGCTGCGAGCCTACGTTAACGATTTCGTTATACCAAATTGGGTAAACAGCTCCTTCGCTCAAAATTACTTCATCGATGAACTGGCGACCGAGACCCTGGCGGAAAGAGCCCAGCGGACCATCGTCACGCCTGTGGCGGCTGCCATTACTCAGGAAGGTATTCCGTCGATAGAGCAAAGAGAGTGGAGAGTTAATTTCAACACTAGCTACAACTTTGGCGAAGACAGCGGAGTCATTCCCAACTTCCTGGGCAACTTCACTGTCGGAGGCGGGTATCGCTGGCAGGACAAGGTAGGCATAGGTTTTGGCGTTTCCGAGAACGAATTCGGAAATGTCGCCCTGGATCCCACTCAACCGTTTTTCGGTGGAAAGCAGGACTTTGTAGACCTGTTCTTCCGCTCGGAATACAGCTTGGGTGACCGAGGCGATTTTATCGTTCAGTTGAACATAAAGGACTTGTTCGACACTGACGATCTGGTGCCCATTTACGCCAATCCCGATGGAAGCAAAATCTACCGCTTCTTGAGAGGGCGCCTCACCACGCTCTCCGCCACTTGGAGGTTCTAGTAGAGTTTTCTGACCATCGATCTAGGGGTATCGAATACGGGAGTAGCAAGTCGGCTCTCTTTTAAAAGGGAGCCGACTTTCTTCAATAGACGTGATGCGTCTGAACTCAACCGTTGTATTTGAAAAATGGATAGAGGGATTGGGATTCTTGAAACGGCTGAACATCTGCGCAACTACTACTGGCTGAGCCGTAGGAGCATAAAAATCCTGGCGGGCTGGTTTTTGCGATTCAGGTCCTACGAGACAAAATACAAGCTTGCCTATCATCTTTACGACACGTCTGAACACGTGTCCTGGCTCTTGGATAGGCTAGGTGAAATGCGTGGAGGGAACCCGAACGCCAGTATTCGTCCGGAGTTGAAGGAATTAATGGAGGCGGTCTTGTCCGCTCCCTCCGATAACGCGTTCCTGGCGGGCTATTACGGAGTTCTACAGCGGAGTTTAATAGCAGCTATCAAGTCGGACATCGAAAAAATGGATACATCGGGCAATGCGAATGAAATTCGTATTCTTGGTCGTGTATTGGAGGATTTGGAATCGCAACGAAACTGGTTCGATTCTTTGGGCTTGGAATGGGAGAATTCGAAGTGGGTGGGCTATTTACAGCAATACGTGGCATTTATCGGAGGTTTGCACGGAAGTGATGAGCGAGAATCTCGACCAGAAGATCCGGAGGGGATGGCCTTTTCTCGCCCCAGTCGAATCCTATTCGACGAGCGTATCCAGATTGGACCTTTAGAGTCTTATGAAAGTCGTTCGTCTATGGAGCGACAGCAGGCTACGATCGAGCAGTTCAAAGTCTTCTTTAACGAATTCTATGCTGCCGCTCTCCTCGCTGGCGTTCTATTTGACGCGTCTGACGAGGATTATCCTTGGGCGTTGCTCGCCGATTTTAGTCGCCATTTCTGGGATGAAGCCCGGCATAGCGAATTCGGTTCCATTCGTTTGCGAGAATTGGGATGCGAGCCGGGTAGGATTAACCCAGTGCTCTTTGAGGAATCGCATGGCCTGCCCGTGCTGCATCGAATTGCCTATCTCACACGTGGGCTGGAGGCTTATTTCATGCCTCGCAAGGGTAAGCGTTTTAAGGAATACGAGTCCTCTGGGGATCATCGAAGTCAATTCTTCGCCGATCAAGATTGGTCCGACGAGATCAACCATGTGCGGTATGGAAACAAATGGGTCGAGTATCTTCTACAGGATGATCATCGCGATTTGGATGATATACTACAGGAAGTCAAAGACCACCTGGCGAAGGTGAGAAAACAGCCGGTTGAGAGTATCGACGCTCCTTTTTAGTTGAGTATTCCTTGTCCGCGTGATCCATAACCCTCTCAACCGAGAGTTATAGTATACGGTCGATTCATGAGGGAGGGTAGACAGATCATCGCAATGGGTGGAGGGGGCTTTTCTATGGAGCCTAAAAATCCGCTCTTGGATAATTACATCATAGCATCTTGCGGAAAATCGAACCCTGTTGTTTCGTTTCTGCCAACCGCTAGCGGAGATGCGGATTCGGGTATCGAAAAATTCTATACCGCATTTAATGTAAAGAGATGTAGGCCTCGCCATATTCCACTTTTCAGACAGCCGACGGACCTGGAAAAGAAGGTTTTAGAAAGCGACATCATTTACGTCGGTGGCGGGAACACGCGAAACATGCTAGCCATCTGGGAAGCGTCCGGCATGGACAAACTGATTGCCAAGGCTTGGAAAGAAGGAATTCTCCTCTGCGGCCTAAGCGCCGGAGCCATCTGCTGGTTCGAAGAGGGGCACACGGATTCCACCGGACAATTGGGTAGAATGGACTGCTTGGGCTTTCTCAAAGGCAGTTGTTCACCCCACTACGATGGTGAAATTGAGCGAAGGCCTTCCTACCACAGATTTTTGAAAGAGGGAGGTTTGAAGCCAGGCTTAGGCTTATACGATGGCGTAGCAGCTCATTTCAAGGATACGGAAATCGTGAAGATCGTCAGCTCGCGAAAAGAAGGTAGAGCTTTTCACGTGTCAGCAAAAGATGGTGACATTCTAGAAAAGCCACTCGAGACGCATTACCTCGGATCTTAGCAATTCATGCCTGGAACGCGCCACATGAAATCAGGGTCGATGTAGGGCTCGTCGTCCTCGCGTCCTTCCATCAGAGCGATTTTCTTTTCTAACAGCTCTGCGAAATTGTCTCCGTAGATGAAAGTCGTTTCACCCACGGCGCTGATTAGCATCCATTCTGTCGAGGCGGTACGGACATGTTGAAGGAGATCTTTCGCGTTCTCCTTCTCATCTAATACGGTCTTGCGAGTGATTTCGCGACAACGTTCTCTTTCCTGATTGTCATTGGCTTCCAAATACCCGTGTACGCCTTCAATCCACGAAGCTATATTGCGTTGCGTTCGATACCAACACTTGGTTCCATAGAGACGATCGAAGTGCTCCAGCCAGACGTTCCTAGCGCCTGGTTCCATTTCTAGATTGTAGCAAACCGATTGCGCTTCGCGTACTGCCTTCTCAATGACGGGAAGTACATTATCGCTTATCGCTTCGCTGCAGCGTCTGGCCATTGGGGGGTCGCAGAAATCGAAATTCACCTCTCTTCTGAAATCGACGCGCACACGATTGTTAGCATGCCCGAGATGAAAATCTTCGTAATAGGCTCTATCCTCTTCGCTGAGCGCTTCAAAATTCGGTATAAACGGTCGAACCAGGACTCGGTACCAAGTGCCCCACATCGAAAGCACGCTCACCGGCGGCGGATAGGAGCGATAGGCCTCGTCTGCGTATTCCCAGACTTTGATCAGCGTTTCCGACATTTCCTGCCCGACCCAGTCTTCCGCTCGATTCCGCAGGATCTTATTGTATTCAATTTCTGGATCATTTTGAAACGCTTGCAGTACTTCCTGATTGATGTTGTGCGGGGCTAGGCTGGAAGCGATGGAGCCAGTGAGTGCTGCTACGTGCGAGACCTCTTGCTCTTTAAGCGCCTTTAGTTTTTCGAAGAGCAGTCGTGGATAGATGGGGGCAATGACCGGCTCTTGATTCCAAAAGGTTCCCGGGCTGATAAACATATGGGTATTGGAGCCTTTGCTTTCCAGCATTTCCTTTACGGGCTTCTCCTTTTCCGAAAACTGATTGAACAGACCGCAAAAATTAAAGTCATCCGCCCAGTCGTATTTAGGATGCTGATACCCAAGGTCGAATCCTTTGGCGATAAGCGAGTTCGATTCAATCTCGATGCCTTCCTCCACTTGTTCCCAGATCTTGTCCTGCTCCGTCGAAAACATTTCGCTCCTTAAAACCGAGCGGAACTCAGGGTTCACTCGTCTCCCGGCATCACGCAGGGCTTTCATATATCGAATGATGTTGTCGGCCGCCGCGTTTTTAATGGCCTCATCACCTTTGAATTCCCGAATTACGTAACCCCCGCCATTACGCCCCACATAGAGCGAACTGGTGTATTCAAATCCCGCTCCACTATCGTTGGACCAAACTACCATGTAATCGATGTTAGGAGCTTCACGTAGAATTTTTTCCAGCATTTCAGCGTAGTGATCGAGCACTACCGGATGGGCTGTGGTGAGGTTGTATCTTGGGCGAAAGCTGCGCAATGGGTGATCGACGCGCGCTCCGCGAAGCATGGGATAGCGATCCAGCAGTTCGTCGGGAACGGACCGAGGCTCGAAGGCTAGAATGCCTGCTCGCAAGCCGTATTTTTCTGCTAGCTTAGCGGAATTCTTTAGTTTGTTCAGATTCGCTCGCAGGTATTCAAACGGATAGATTCCTTTGTTTAGGCGACTGTAGACAAACTGGTCCAATCCAGCGCAGTAGGTATAAAATCGATACAGTAGCTCTCCCGGCTCCGCATGCTCGTATGGAAAGGTTGAGGCTAGGCCATTGACTTCCACATGAGTGTAGCCCAGGCGAGCCATTTCTCGAATGTGTTCCTCCGGATCGAACCCTTTGGCTGTGCGCGCATGATTGTTGAGCAGCGAGTCATAGGCCGGTCTCAGGTGTTTGAAGGCGGCTTGCATTAGCTGACCCTCTTTGAAAGCGGCGATGTCTTCATTGATCCAATCTTCGACAAGGCGGCAAGCAAGGCGGTAAAGAAACCACGTATGCGATGCGTAGAGTTCGATCCCGGTTTCTTCGGAGGTTCGGACGAACATCCATTCTTCTTTTCCTTTTGCCGGAACGCTGTTCGCCGTGGCTTCTTCTGGAGAAAGTACACCTAGTCGGACTTGACTCGCCGAGGCGGACGATTTCTCGAGCGTGATCGTAGCGGAAGGAGAGGAGACGGACTGGATGTGTGCGCTCGCCGTCGCTTCCACCGGAACGTTTGAGTGGACGCATTGAATCGTTTTCGCAGCTTCGAGAAATTGGGCGATTTTCATGGTTGATTTCAGCCTTTATGGCTCAGGGCTATTCATCAGAGGTGCCAGTCTCCAGAGAGTGGATCGAATTTCTTTTGAGTTTACGATAAATACCAGGGTCGTTGGCAATTTTCCTGTAAAATAGGAACCTTCAGATTGACTGCCAATTGGAGTCGCAAGGACAACATGAGCAAGAGTACGATAGGTCGAAGAACAGCGCTGCAGCGTTTATTTGCGCTGTCGATGGGCGGTTCGATTGCCGCTTTCGAGTTGCTGGGAAAACAGGTGCGACCATCAGAATCCTCCCGCCATCCTCACATTTTCATTACTCGAGAAAGCGTGGAAGGACTACGTTCAGTCGCCAATGTGAAGTCGTCGATTCAGGAGGGCATATCACGCGATATCTGGGAGCGAATTAAGACGGAATGCGACTCGGAGCGAGGAGTTCCGCCCCTTACAGCCAGGTCTCTTTTTGAAGGTCGCTACGAGGCCGCAGCGCGTCAGAACAACCCTGACTACACGGTTTGCAATGCGGCTGGCCAACGCATGCTTCGCAATGCGCTGGCTCTGTTGATAACGGAGGACGAGATCTACCGGGAAATCGCTTTGAGGCAGATGTGGGCTCTGCTCGACGACTCTGTTTGGCCCGATTGGATAGATCAGGCCCATCTGCGTTTCGACCATCCCGCCGATTTGCGCACTGGCATGCTCTCCCAGGATGTCGGAATCGCTTACGACTGGCTGTATCCCTATTTGAACAGAGCCGAACGCGAACAGATTATCGATGGACTGGATCGTCGCGGTATCCAGCCTTTTCTTACAAGCATGGCTCAGGATCCTTGGTGGGCTCATGACTTGAATAACTGGTATACGGTTATCATAGGGGGGTTGGGTATCGCCGGCATGGCGGTGGGAGACGCTCATCCGCGGTCGGAGGACTTAGTGGATCTATCTTTGTCCAAGATGAAAGCGTACTTGTCGATCTACGGTCGACGCGGCGAGTTCAACGAATCGGTAGCTTACTCGAACGCCACTCGGATTCCGGTCGCGTATTTTCAAGCCTATTATTACCATCGCTCTGGCGGTGAAAACTTTCTGGCCAAGCGCCCCTTCCCGCAGACTGGCGAATGGACCATTTACTCGACGCTTCCGCCTGGACGGTATGCGGCTTTTGGAGACGGCTGGGTGGGAGCGGCTCCAGAGGTCGAATTCATGACGGCAATTGCTTCCGCGTCGCGCCATCCTGTGCTGCAAGCATTTTGCATGCGTCATCTTAAAGCGAGCTCCAATCCTTTTCTTCTGCTCTGGTATGATCCTGGCATCCCTCGGTCGGGTCCGGAAGGCCGCTTGCCTCTTGGAAAAGCTTATCGGGACAACGGAGCTCAGATTTTCAGCCGTTCCGATTGGGATGCGGAAAAGGCGGCTATGATTGTCTACGGCAAAGCGAAACGTGATCACAACCACGCTCACAACGATGTAGGGCAGGTCTGTATCGACACGATGGGTCAGCGAATGATCGTAGATCTTGGTTCGCCCTCTGCTTATCCTCCTGATTTTTTCGATGAAAATAGGTGGCGTTACTACAACGCATCGACGCTTGGTCACAATGTACCCATGTTTGGAGGACGCGAACAGCGCAGTCCAAGCCATAAACGAGGAGTGAAAAGCGAGATCGATTTCTCGGCGCTCAGTGGGCGTTTTCTTCAGACAAAGTTCGACGATCCAATCGGCGGTTATTGGCAGCTGGATCTGAGCGCGGCTTACGACGGCGTGAAATCGGTCAAGCGAACCGTGGTCCATTTGCTGCCTGGCATTGCTGTCGTTCTGGATGAGGGCGAGCTTGAGAAAGTGGAGGAAATCTCGCTTCGCTGGCATACGATTGAAGCGGCGAATCCAACCGCTTCGGGGTCTTTTCGAGTGGAAAGCGCAGGCGCTTCGCTCGCTTGTCAGGTAGTGGTTTACGATGGGAAATTGCGATCGCATAAACCCAGGCGTCATCGCTACGAGCCTCCTTTCGATAAGGATAGATCGGGAGACATGCTAGAGCAGCGGAGAGAACCTTATGTAGACACGCGTATAGATGGCTATCGCTACCGGGCTCTTAGCTTATTCGCTTCCGGTCCGTCAGCTAATGCCAGTTGGAAAGAGAGTGATGGAGCTTGGGTTATTGATTGCGAGGAGGGCCGGATAAATGTCCGATTGGACGAGCGGACCCTATCGGTTGACAATGAGTCTCTTCTCAGGACTTTGCGTGTGCAGGTGTAGACGGGAGTCTTATTCGAATAGCGGGTAATACCGATTCCCAAATGGTTTTAAAACTGGAGCTCAACTCGAAACGTCGCAGACGTTCCGCTACGTAGCGGCATGACTGCCCTTCGATTGGCTCAGGGCGGTGAGCATGGCCGAACCGCGTCATGCCGAAAAGCTATAACACTCGCTATATCATCGATCCGATGTGTCTTGAGGGTGGTAGCCAAGCTTGGCTTTGGTTTCTTCCAGATCGAAAATGCCGTATTGTTGATTGTCGCTAGTGGCATAGGCGACAAGGTAATCCGTATCGACTTCGATAGCTCGCTTAAAAAACTGGATACAGTCTCGTTTACTGAGGTAGAGGGCTCTTAAGTGAAGCTCCTGTTCAGTTCCGTCCAATCGCCCCGGGTCGTCTTCTCTAGGCGTCCATCCAATTTTCAAGGCGACGAACTGAATGCCGGCGACCTTTGAATAATAGCGCCCCAAGTTTTCGCCGAAGAGTTTGGATACGCCGTAGAGGGAATCGGGAAAGGGGGGATCGTCGATCTTATATCGGCCTGCAATGCTTGGATCGGTGACGCCTGGCCTACCATCTTTCATATAGTAGCCATGCTGAGTATGGTTGGTACTTGCGAAGACGATTTTCCTGACGCCTGCTCTGACAGCTTCGGCAAACACGTTTTGCGTAGCGACAATATTGTTAGGCAAGATCTCTTCCCATGGGTCCGTGGCGCTGATTTGAGCCGCCAGGTGGACAAGGCAGTCCAGCCCGTCGAAAACCCCTTTAACTTGTTTTGCATCGGATAGATCTGCTTGGGTCGATTCGTAATCTACCGTATTCAGAGTATAAAGACGAAGGTCGTAAGCATCGGCGAAAGCGATTCGCAAAGCCGAGCCGATGTTGCCATCCGATCCGGTGATTCCAACTTTCTTTCTAGCGGTCATGAGTGCGAGGGGTGGCAAAGGATGGAACAAGAATCGACCACCTATGACTGTAAGCCAATCACTTAATTTAAATGGAATCGGCTACCTCGGCTAAAGCAACCTCATCCGTGCTCATTAGAATGGTGACTTTCTGATCTCCGCTATTTTCCGTTTTCGTCCAGAGATCGATGGCGTTGACCCCGGGATTAGGCATATCCCAATAATGGCGAGGAGTCTCCAGCGACTCGGCTCGGAGCGTGAACTCCTTGGGAGCGACAACATGGAAGGAGAGCGCCTTTCCGTCTTGGTGAAGTGTGGCGCGCTTTCCTTCGATGTCGATTTTAGCTTGAGTCAACATCCGCCAGCGGAGGGTGCCGCTTTTGCGGCCCTGCCGATCAGTGCGATTGCGGGCGCCCTCGATTGTGTCCGTGATCTGGAGGACCTTGTAGTCGTGGGCTATGAACCTTCTTGTATAGCGTGTTGCCTGTCCTTGATAAACCTCGCTTAATTCTACTGCTCCTTTGACCTTTCCTGATGTATCCGAAAAATCGATAATCGAAGCGGAAGCCTCGACATCCTGAAGACGTTGATCGATCAGGAGTAGGTTGTGGCTGTGTGGACCGATTCGGAATACGCGCCAACGATCGGAATGTTGGCGACGATCCCAGATGCCTAAGCCTTTGGATTCCAGGCTGAGGTAGGCTTGCGGATCGAGGTCGATCGCCCAACGGATTCCCTCGTCCTCGAAAATGAAACTCCCGGCGTCCATATGAGCGTGACTGATCGATCCCTTTCCGCCCTTGAATCCCAGAAAGAAGGCGTTCGGATCATTCCAGCGTTCTCGGATAAAGGCGACTGGATTGGGTCCATCGCCTTTCCAACTGTTTGGCAAATCCAGTTGAGGCTTGGTCTGGGTATCATCAAATTTTGGATACCATAAAGCAAGCATCGGAAGATTCCGATTACGGCTGTCGGCAGGATCCCACTGATTGTTCTCCAGAAATTGCTCTAGGCCGCGTTTCATTTCATAGAATCCGACCTGACTATTGTAGCGTGAGGCGTAATAAGCAGTGATGGGTTCAAAGCGAACAAGTTTTCCGTTGTCGTAGAAGTTGTAGAAGCTCCCGGTGGGAGTGACGGCGTGACTGCGGAAGTTAATGGACTCTTGAAACGATTGATGCTCTGCCAGTCCAAAGGAGCTGCCGCACGCATGCTCGAGGAGATTGATCAGCACAGCTGTAAAGTGGGCGCCGTAAGTCCAGTAAACGGGACCTTCTGGATAAATGCCGTCAGGATCGGTCTCATCCATGGCTCGGGGGGCGGCTTTGATCGCTCGAGCGACTACGCGTTCGGCAAGCTCGGGATTGCGTTCCACTAAAAGCAAAGCTCCAGCCACGAGCCCGGCGTGGCATACGGGATTCCAGTTATTATTGTAGTAGAGCCACCAGTTGTCCGGGTGTGTCTCGTCGAGCGAGGGACGGATTCCCTTCTCTTCAATAACATCGAGAAAGCGGTTTCTCTGATCGACCGAAAGATCGTCCCAGAACCAATCGACTCCTATTGCGATGGCGAGAGTCATCTCTCCTACATCGAGGTAGTGTTGCGGGTTCCAATCAGGGAAGGCGGCTACGATTTCCATTTCCTCTATGGCTCGATCTCTCAACGTTTCGTCACCATAAACGCGATACAGCAAAGCCCAGGTGGAAATTCGTTTCAGGAATTTTCGCGACTGCTGCAGGAGTCGCTTGCCATCGAGCCTATGGGCGATGGGAGGCTGATCTTTTAAGTTCTGACCGGTTTGCCGCAAAAAGCTCAGATACCGTTTGCCCAAGTCATCCCATTGAGCATCTCGAATGTGGTCAAAATCCGCCGCTGAGGCGAGGATTCGCGGATGATCGGGTCGGACGGTTTCGAGCGTGAACGTGGAGGAATCAGCTCGGGTTTGGAATACTGCGATTAGGCTTAAGAGCAGAGGAAAAATGATTCTCAGGATCATTAGGGTAGTATCCGCGGATTGGATTCGCCTTGCTTTATAACATAGCGCCCCGCTTTCAGTTCTTCGAAAACCGTAGGCGTTGGATTCACGCCTGGCCAATGAATCTCTAAGCGCGTCGCTTGTGAAGCGTCTCCCAGTCCGAAGTGGATGCAAAACGCGTGTTGCTTGCCGGCATGGCCAGAGGGGCCGAGCAGCTGACGCTGTTGAACCACATCGGGCGTCTCTGGATCTTCATCAAGATCCACGGTCGCTTTCACAATGGTCCCCAAGGCGTCTCGCGATACTCCTTCGACTGTATCCCCTTCGAGATAGAGGACTAGTGACGACCGTTTTTCGGAGGATGGGTTTAGGAAGAGGCGGGCTCGTCGTTCGGGTCGAGACTCCTCGGGGCTTTCTGGTGAAAGAGCCCCACTGGTAATAGCGGCTTGGCGTCGCATCGCTGTTGGCAGCCGATTGAAGCTTTGTCCAACCAGAATATCCAGATCTCCATCCTGATCAACATCGGCCAGCGAGGGCATGCCTGCTCCGATGTGATCGATGCCAAGCTCTTGAGTTACGTCTTTGAATCTGTTGTCTGTAGTTTGAAAGAAGATACGCAAGCGTTCCTCATAGGGTGGGGGATCGGGGTAGTCCGACGAACATAGGACCAGATCGAGCAGGCCATCATGGTTCAGGTCTGCCAGTTCGGCGTAGATGTCTCCTTGGTTTTGGTTCGTATGCAGGGCGGTTAGCGATTCCCCGGCTTTGGGCGGAGCTGGAAGGCGGTCGATGGAGAGGTATTCGAAGGTTTCGAATCGAAGCTGTCCAGTTTCTTGCAACTGGTTAACCAGAAAGCGCGAACGGTCGGAGGATTCACCTGCCCAAGCGTGGATGATGGTGCTTAGAAAAAGATCGAAATCCCCGTCGTTGTCGATGTCGCCAACAGCCGCATCGAATGTATTTCCATTAGCTCGGAAAGGTGGTTCGTCAGGTCGGCTGACGCGAGGATTGCGACCGACAAGGTCTTCTGGCCAGGTCGGGTGTCGGCCATGGCGAATGGCATCTCCGTCGACGCCTGCGGCGTCCGCTATGTTGGTTCCGCGAAGCATCCGCTTCAAATCGCTACCTCGGCCAGTTGGATCCTTCAGTGAAAAAGGCTCCGAAGGTTTACGACTATCGCTTGGCTTTCGAATAGGTTCTCGCGTATTTAATTTATAGAGACGATTCCAGCGGCGACCGTAATTTAGCTCCAAAAGCATGGGCAGGCCCTCGTCAAGTCGAGGCAAAGCCACTCCGTAGGTGGGTCGCCCTCCTAGATCTGTCTGGAAATCGGTGGGAACCGTTTCGTTTGGGATGGACCAGCGTGTGAAGGCGATTTGGTTGTCCGTATCCGAATATTGGAGAAGAAGGTCATTGGAAAAGCCTTCGTAGCCAGTGAAATAGCGTTCGTACCAATTCCCGATAAAAATATCGAGCTGACCATCTTCGTTAACATCATTAATCGCTATGGCCGCGGTTGTGGCTAGGGACGCTTCCTTAAGAATAACTGACTGGTCGAAAGCGCCATCTCCTCGACCTCTTGCCCATGAGGTTCTTTGGGGACCTTCGCTTGGCCTTTCATAGTCGTCTTGGTAGATGTCGAGGTAGCGAGTGATTATAGCATCTTGAACTCCATCGTTATCCAGATCGGCGAACACGAGGAGATCGTATCTCTGAAGTGGAGGTAGTTCCGTATCCGTTTTTTGGGTGAATTTGAGTGAAATTTCGTTCGAGGATAGATAAACGATTGGCGGAGTCGATTCTTTCCTGTCGGGCATGAGGACTACGTCGGCTGCGAGATCGTTATTCAAGTCGGCGAATTTGACTCGTGAAACTTGATGGCCAGCCAGCCCGAGCGTCGCGGTTGCATCTTCCCAAGGCTTTGAATGCGAAATGCCAACGAATAGAGTGAAAACAATTAGAATTTGAATACTATTTCTCTTTCTCTTCATCGAACTGATGCACTGTTTCGAAAAGAATGCTAAGGCGACGCAAGTCTTCGCGGGTTGATGGAAGAAGTGGGAAAACATGTGTTTCAAGCGTCAGATGAGTCAACGTTTGATCGTTCACCAAGGCTCTAAGTTGGCCGAGCCAATTAACGCCCCCGTCACCAATAAGGCGATTTTCCCATTTGTTTGGAGAAGTGGGAATAGCATCCTTGATGTGAACGTTTTGCAGGAACGGCTTTACCGCGTCGTATCCAATTGGATACGACGCTTCTCCTGAAACAACCGCGTTGGCAGGATCCCAATTAATCCCTATATTGGGAAGGTTGATGGAGCGTATGGCATCTGCCGTGTGAACGCCCGTATCACAGTAAGAGCCCGGTTCGTTTTCGACGGCGAGTTCCAAACCGAAGTCCGCTGCGATTTGACCTGCTTCGTTAATGCGTTTCAGGGCTTCTTCAAGCAGGCCTCCCTTCTCTCGCAGGAATCCAAAGACGATGATGCGTGGCGCTTTAAGTCGGACAGCCATTTCGCATGTCCGAGGAAGCGTTTCCTCCATTTCTTTATGGAGACTTTCCGTATCCGATAATTCGATTTTGAATACGCCAGGAGTCAGAGCGGTGATCTCTATTTCGCCTCTTTTAATCGCGTCGTGAAGCTTGGCTTCGCGTCCGTCGGCAAAATAAGGTACACGATTTTCATAGGAATCGATGCAGCGAATTTCGTATTTTCTGAAACCAAGACTAGCTCCTTCGAGTAAGGCTTCGTCCAGGTCCAAGGAGAGTTCGTCGCTTAAGATGGCAAGTTCCACAAGATTGAGGCAGAAGTTTGATAATAGACCGCTTAGCGGGTGATTCTCCTTTCTATTTTCATTTCCGCTGCTTGGCAGATCTTGTCCCGCTTTTCGGTAAAATGATTTTATTGTAAGCTAACCGCCTCGTACCCGTTTGCGATAAGCCGATGGGGGCTCGCCTGCTATTTGACGAAATACGCGAGAGAAGTGATAGACGTCGCAAAATCCTAGCTCGTCAGCTAATTGCTTGAACGGAGTGGCCTCCTGATAGATCGCCGCGCAAGCTCGCTCGATTTTTCGCTTGGTCTGAAATTTTCCAGGCGCTTCGCCGATGCGGTTGACGAAGAGTTTGCGGAAGTTTTCATAGCTCAATCCAACCCTTTGGGCTACCGTTTGTGGCGGGAGCCAGATTCCATTTATCGGTTCCGAAAGTTGCTGCAGGCTTTCTTCTAGCCATGTTTCATCGTTCGAGCTAGCGGCTTTGGCAGTGGAGGCTGCCATATCCGTCAGGAGATGAGTGAAGCGTCCTAGGATTCGTAATCCATCCGAGCTGTTGTATCGTTTATTACTTGCCAGTAGGTCTTCCAAGCGTCGGGCCCAATAGTCCCGAGGTTCCAAGTGCCAGATTGGATCTGTGGAATCAAGAATTCCGGCTCTGCTCATTAACTCGAATTGAGGACCTTCGAAAACGACATAAATTTGAGTCCACGCGTTCTTTTCCGTAGGACCGTAAGCATGGGCAAGGTCGGGGAAAACAACAATGGCGTCTCCGGGAACGAGGGACTTGGAACTGCCGTTAGCATCAGAGTAGTAGCCATTTCCATCTACCATATAGATGAGAGCGAAGCTTCCCAAAATACGCATGGAATGGCGATTGATGCCAGGTATGTCTTTTAGGGTTCCGGCTAGTCTTATGGTTCCTATTTCAGACCGAAGAGGGATTGGCAGCCATGGATCGTCTCGAGTTTTTCTCGTAGCCTGCATATTCCCAAAATCTACATTTATTTTCCCATTTCAACTATTTTAGAAAGTCTGTGATTAGGCTATCTTCGGGTTCGAATAAGAACCGATAATTTTCCATGAATGCATCAACTACATTACCGCCTTTGAAATCCTACGGCTATGATCTTGATATGGAGGAAGATAAGGTCGGCCTGCTGCGCGATTCCTCCGATGCGGCTTCCGATCCCGTGGAGCTTCATCGCCGTTTCGAGCAAGACGGCTATTTGTACATGAAGGGGCATCTGGACCGTGACGAAGTCATGGATGCTCGCCGCGAGATCACCCGTCTTCTGGGCCAGGCTGGCGACTTGGATCCTTCCTACCCGGAAATCGAAGCGATCGGCATGCCGGGAGAAGGCCTGCGGTTTAAACCTGAGATCGCGAGTAAAAGCAAGGCCGTGCAGAAGTTGTTATACTCGGGACGCCTTCCCGATTTCTATCGGCATTTCTATGGGGAAGAGATTCGTCACTACGACTTTACGTGGTTAAGAGCCATGGGACCTGGCAAGGGAACCAATCCCCATTGCGATCTTCCTTACATGGGACGCGGCACACATAATCACATGACTTGCTGGCTGCCGTATGGAGATGTTCCCTACGAGCTGGGCGGCCTGATGATTTTAGAAGGCTCTCATAAGCGAATGGACTTGTTGGACAACTACGTTTTTCGGGATGTCGACAGCTATTGTGAAAACCGGCCCGAAGAAAAGAAACGAGCTGAAGAGGGAGGATGGACTTTCACGGGCACCCTTTCGCGCAACCCTCCAGCGTTGCGAAACAGTTTCGGAGGCCGCTGGCTTACTACCGAGTTCGAGGCTGGCGATTTCCTGACCTTTGGCATGTTCCTAGTGCATGCCGCGTGCGATAATCAAACGGAAAACCGGCTTCGCATTTCCAGTGACAGTCGTTACCAGCGAGCTAGTGAAGCAATCGATGATCGTTGGATCGGAGCGAATCCGCCCGGCCACTCTAAAGCTGGTAAACGTGGACGTATTTGCTAATCTGTTACATTACGCTAAAACAATTGAAAAAGTGGTATTAATTCGATAACACGACTATTTTTATGGTAACCAGTTCTTCAACAAACGCTTCGGTAAAGTCGAACACCGGCCGTATGGCTGCGGTCCAGGAGATGGCGGGTCTTTTGCGTCTTCTTTTTGAGATCGAGCGGGAATTTATCCGAACCGCGACGACATTGATTCCTCGCGTTGGCGATGTTGAACTCAAGTATTTGCTTTGTCAGCACGTGTGGGAATCGGCTGGCCATGCCAGGTTGTTGCGCGAACGTGGCTCCGAGATGAGCGGATTCGGCAAGGGCGATTCGGTTAGGCCCGACATTACCAAGCTTTTCGAGGAAACGATCCGACCTGCTGATGAGACGGAATCGTTGGCAGGCTTCTACCGTATCATCAAGCCGGCAATGCTTGACTCGTATCGACATTACCTTGAGGCGACGCATCACTTGGCTGACTGGCCTTCTCGTCACCTGGTACAGGAATTCGTCGCTGACGAAGAACGCCATTTAGAGGAAATTCGGCCTTACTTGGCCGAGCTTGATACGTATCCATTATTAGATCACTTATCCTCTATACTAGATTCGATGGGTGGATTGTTGAGAGAACGTCCGGTTGTAGATTTGCCAGATGGCTTTTGCTGGTTGCAGGATTCCCAGGCGTATTCTCATCCACAAATCTGTAACCGGGGAGACTATCCTATCTGTTCCAGCGTGTTTGGACACGATCCGGAGGAAGACCCCATTGTGAGAGAATGGCTTGAAGATCCGAATACGGATGCCCGCGTCATCCGCTTGATGATTTATGTATGGCTCATGATGGAGCTCGATGCGGTGGACTACTTGGCAACCGTCTTCTACGATACGAAAGAAGCGCCATTCGACCTGCATTACGATCTTGCCCGGCATCTCTGGGACGAGTCTCGGCATAGCGCATTCGGCTTTCGCCAGTTGCCGCGGCTAGGGGTGGATTTGAATACTCTGGAGCATTCTCTAGACCTCTACAATATCCTTATACACATGTCTCCACCCGAGCGATACGCGATGATGACCATGGAGTTCGAATCGGGGAGCTTTCCTACCAAAGCCAAGATCATGGATCGAGTCCGAGAACTCAACGATTTCGAAGCCGACACCCTTTTGGCCTTCGATCGCAATGACGAGCAGAATCATGTTCGCTATGGGCATCGTTGGCTGCCTGAAATCCTCAAGCTTTTTGGCGAGACGCGTCCGGTGGAGGAATTCGTTAACGCAACGAGGGAGCGTTTCGGAGAGCTGGCGAAGCTTTATGGAGGTAAAGTCCCGCACAGTTTGCCATCTGAAAAGCGTCTTACCGGAAAGCGGATTTGCGCCTTGGCCGGTTTGGAGAAATAGAGGATGAAAAAGGGGTGGTTTTTCGGTCGATCCCTGAACTCCTAACACCCCTGAATCGATGAGCGCTGATTCGCCTCGAAAGCCAAACTGGGGCCGCTACGCCGATCTTCGTCCTATTGAGATCGAGGGGATTCTCGCCTCGTCGCCGATTGCCTACGTTCCTTGGGGCGCCTTGGAATGGCATAGCCAGCACGCTCCCATTGGTTTGGATTCGACAAAAGCTGAAGGCATCTGCCTAGCCCTTGCCGAAAAGACGGGAGGCGTTGTCCTGCCTCCAATTCCTTTTGGAGTGAACACCATCAAGCCGTTTAAAGGCTTTCCACATTCTATCGACATATCTGCAGAGCTGGCGACAAGGGCCTGCCAGGAGCTATGTCTTCAGTTGGCGGACGAGAAGTTTCGCCTTGTCATTATTTTCACAGGACACTACCCGCCCCAGCAAATTGATGCCTTGCAAGCAGGAGTCGACCAAGCTCAAAAGGAAATCTCTTCATCACGTTTTTTGGTTTGGGCGGATAGTCAGTTGCTCGACAAAAAATATCGAGCCGATCACGCCGGGGCTACTGAGACATCCTTCCAAATGTACTTCGCTCATGGTAGTGTAGATTTGGATGCGCTTCCGGACCGACTGTTGTCGCTAGACGAAGATGGAATTATGGGAGAAGATCCAAGAGAAGCTTCGGCTTCGCGCGGCAAGGCTCAATTGAATAGCATTATCGCCGCGGCAGTTCCCCAAATTCAATTCATTCTCGCGGAGATGGAGGCGGAGGTATGAAGCGTCGCGTTCTGGGGCGTACGGATTTGGAGTGCAGCGAGATCGGACTGGGCACCTGGGCTTTGGGAAGCTCTGTTTATGGCCAAGTCGATCGCTCCGATTCGCATGGCCTAATTCGCTCTGCTATTGATCTTGGTATAAATTTTTTTGATACAGCTCCACTTTACGGGACAAAGGAGTCCGATGGCGTGGCGGAAATCGTTCTGGGCGAAGGTTTGGGGAATCGCCGTGATGATGCGGTTATTTCCACTAAGTTTGGTCGCACGGCGACAAAGGTCATGCCTCCCCGCTTTAATGCCCAAGAGGCCAGAGTTTCCTGCGAGGCGAGCTTGGAGCGCTTGAAAACGGACTGGATCGATCTGATGTTTTTCCATTCGCCCTTTACGGAAGAGGAGATCGAGGACGATGTTTGGGAGGAGCTTGGTCGATTGCGAGACGAGGGAAAAATCCGATTCCTTGGGCATTCGGTTTCGATGTATGAAGAAACCAAGGACATGTCGGCTCAGTGGATGGGTGATCGTAAGATAGATGTCATCCAAGTCGTTTTGAGCCCGTTCAATCGCGAAACTCGACCGTTGATTTCGAGCGCCAGGGAAGCCGGCTGCGGCGTTGTAGCGCGAGAATGTATGGCCAATGGTTTTCTGAGCGGCAAAATCGAAAAGGACACCGTTTTCCCCGAAGGAAGTTTAAATGCTCGCTACTCGCGAGAGGAAATTGCCGAACGCGTGGAGTATGCAAGGCGATTAGAGTCGCATATGGTGAAGGGGGAGATTCAAACCCTTCCACAAGCCGCTTATCGCTGGATTCTCGACCAGTCGGGCGTTTCACTGGCTCTATCCGGCGCCAGGAAACTAGGCGAATTGGAAGACGCGATTGAGGCTTCGAGCGCGTCTCCTTTCTCCAACTCTCTTGCCGATCAGCTGGAATCCATTCACGAGCGAGATTTTCCGCCTGCTTAGGTCTTGAGCCAATAGCCCAAACCCTTTCCATCAGGTCCTTTTCAATGAAAGGCTTGCTCATTTTGAGCAATGACCGCTCTTTGCCAGCTTTACTGGAAAAAGAACTTTTTGATGACGCGTCTCGTGAGGCTTCGTAGTGTTTTCTCGATAAAACGCTTTCAGCTGCCAATCCGACCAGAAATCAAGTGTACGTAGCCTCAGTTTGTCTCTTTTGTTGGCGTTCGTCTTCTCTCTTAAAATTATGATAAAGTCCGCAAACCAGCATCATGATCATGCGTCTACCATTGTCCCTCGTATTGGGCTGATAGGTGTAACGGGCTATGGGGCTTCTTATGTGGAGAGCCTAACCAAGCTGGTTGATGAGGGACGTATCCAGTGGGGCGCTGTGACGATTATTAATCCCGGAGAAGCTGAAGCTCAGATCGAGTATTTCGAGAAGCTTGGCGTGTCTATTTATTCAGACTACTTGGAAATGCTGGACGCTGAAGTTGATAATCTGGAACTGATTTGCATCCCTACTGGGATCGGCTGGCATTCCCAGATGACGGTAGCTTGCTTATCGAGAGGCCTTCAGGTTTTGGTAGAAAAGCCGCTTGCTCCTACATTGCAGGACGTCGAAGCGATTCAAGCGGTTGAAGAGGAAACGGGCATCAAGGTCGGGGTTGGTTTTCAGCACTTGTACCCCAATGAAACCTGGGATATAAAGAAGCGGCTTCTAGACGGTGAAATTGGCAAGCTGCAACGAGTGGACTGCATTGCTCTTTGGCCGAGAGCCTTGAGTTATTACAATAGAAACGATTGGAGCGGCCATCTGCATAATGGCGATGGCTGGATTTTAGACTCCCCGCTGCACAACGCTCTGTCGCACCTTATTAATATGATCCTATTTTGGTCAGGTGAAACGTTGGATTCTCGGGCGGATCTGCTTTCTGTATCTGCGGAATTGTATCGATCCAAGCCTATCCAAAGTTTTGATACGCTACGGACGGTGGCCGCCTTGAATAGCAACGTTGAGGCGGCCGTCGTTTTAAGTCATAGTTCTCTAAATAGTATCGATCCTGAAATCGTAATCACAGGATCGAAGGGAACCTTTACATGGCGTTTCTGTGGCAGCCATTCATTCGATGTTGACGGAAACCGCTCCGAAATCTCGTCGCCTGATCAAGTCAGTATTCGAGAAATCATGTTTCATGCCATGACGGACAGAATTCAGGGGAAGCCTGCTCGGTTGTGCACGACTGAGCAGGCAAAAGGCGTTTGCAAATGGGTCAACGCCGTCCATGACGCTGGCCCAATAATAGATGTGTCAGACGAATTTTGCGCCAGAATCGTCGGTCGAGATGGTGAAACGTATGACACCATAAAGGACTTGGAGTACAAAGCGATGCGTTCTTTTCGGGAATGCCTCTCCTTCTCCGAGGCTGGCGCTCCTTGGGCCGGCCAAGCCTCGACTTTAGATGTGTCTGACTACGAGCTCTTCGAGGGCCGTTTCTATCCCCAGCCCTGTCCGCCAATCCCTGATCCTGAACTGCAATTGCCGTGATCAGGCAAATTGGTGGCGCCAAATGTAGTTCAGGTGGTATTGGATTTATCGATACCATGAAAAACAAATGTCCAATGCTTAGGTATATGGTCCTGGCATTGCTTTGTTTTTCGATGCTAGGATTGTCAGTTCGGGCCACAGAGAGTGGGAGTGGAGAAGGCGTTTTACTCTCCTCCTCGGGATCAGGTCGAGCTACCGCCTATTTGGAATCGCCTAAGATTGTCACCTTTAAAGGACGTACGCATGTAGCTTGGCTGGATTCGCCTACGGAAGGATTTCGAGTTCGTATTCGAACCATGGATCGTTCGACGGGCGAGTGGAGCGAGACCTGGACTATTGGCGAAGCCTCGGACAATCATGGAGGACCGGCTTTAACGGTGGATGAAGAAGGCTATTTGCATGTTCTCTATTACTCTCACCATCACCCCTTTCGCTATCGTCGATCGTTGCGTCCCAACGATGCCTCTGCCTGGACACCGTTCGAAGAGTTCGGTCATAATTTGACCTACCCGGCCTTGCTTTGCGCCAAGGATGGCACCCTGGTCATGACGGCTCGCCGTAGCTATGAGGATCGCCCTTGGGAGCTCGAAATGTGGACCAAAGCTCCGGGAGAAGCTTGGCAGCAGAAGGGAGCTTTATTGAGCTCGCGTTTCAGCGGTGGCTATGCCCAATTCGCCGCCTCCCTGGCCTGGGGAGCCGATCATCGCTCTTTGCATTTGAGCGCTCGGATCTACGAGCTGCCGGATGAAGACCGTAATGCTCCCTTCACTACGGTGGGTTACATGACGAGCGTGGATAGAGGCGAGACCTGGACGGGTTCCGATGGAAAGGCTATCGAACTGCCAGCCACGGCAGCCAGCTTTGATACGATAGCCATTGGTCGAGGGAAAGAAGGACGTGTCCTCAATGCCGGATCGATGGCCATAAGTCCGGATGGAGTGCCCCATGTGCCTTACAGCGTCAGGGTCCAGGATACCAGTCAGGCCTATTTCGCGACGCCGCTTGGTGATGGTAAGTGGCGGCATCGTCACCTTAATCCCTTCCTTCCTGCTAAGTATAGAGATTGGGATCTCTTTCTGCACGGTGGACTCAGTTTTGGTTCCAATGGGCAAATGACCGTGGCTGCCACGATCATGCAAGTCGCTGCCGACGGCATTGATTGGGGAGACGTATCCACTGAATTGGTACGATTCCGCTCTCAGGACGGCGGGCGAAGTTTTAGTGCAGCCATGTTTGGCGAACCCGATCCCAACGCTCCGCGCTGGATGCCGAATCTTGAGCGGCCTACTGGTTTCAATGAAATGCCGGCGAAGCCCGGCCTGATTTATACGCATGGCGTGCGCGGTGAGGCTCTCACCGACCAATTGAGCAATGAAGTTTGGTGGGCTCCATAACATCGGTTTAGAGCGCTGCATTATCCATCATGAATCAAACTTTTGACAACGCTCACGCTAACGAAATGGTGAATGAAGAACTTCGAATGGTGAAAGCGAAGCTCAGTGACACTATCGAACTTCTGCACTTGTGGAAAAACGAGGCCTTTGCATTTCGCCATCTAGTAGAAGTCCTAGTGGCCGGACGATTTTCGCTTGAAGAAGCCAAGAAGCTTCTGGCTTACCCAATTGAAACTGAACCGGAGAATGAATGTGAATTTGTGAATGAGAAATCAGGAACTGAAGGAACCGCAGTCGGTTTTGAGCCATTAAGCATTTACTATTCACTCCTTACCATTCTCAGCTTCAGCGAGAGCGACGCCTTTCTCGCTATGGCGAAAAAAGCGCAGCTGTCGCCCGTTGAGTTCTTGTGGGCTTGTGTGGAATCGACGATGAACAATGGTGATGACCCTGATGTGCTCAACGGCTGCCGCGAAGCTGTTCATAAGCGATTTAGGGACGAAGTGCTCCCTGATTGGGTGGTAACCAGAGGTGTTCGTGACGCCACCTGATCCTTCTAGGCTTTGTTAGGCCTTTACAAGTCGGGAGGGTCTGACCTCTCTGTGCACGGTAATTTGTAGTTAAAATTTGGATATGAAAGCCATTGAGACGGTTTAGACCATCCGCTGCTCAAGCATGGCTGGCTAGGGGAACTGATTTGCCTAGACCAATACTGGAGAAAAGGGCGGCTAGGGCGAATAGGGCCAAGCCGATAGACGCATCGGAGAAGGCCATGTAGCTAGGGACAACCATAAAGGCGAACAGACCGATCTCGATCGCGCCGATGACGAGCAGATTCATCCAGTATCCGGTTTTTCGATTCCGCCAGTTATAGATGATGGCAATGGCAATAGCGAAAACGCCAAACCAAGCGATGTTGAAGCCATGGTAGGATAGGATCCCGGCGAGGACGGGATTTTCCAATCCTGCGAACTGCTCGGCTGGAACGGCGGTGCCTTGCATAGCCACTTGGGCGGGGAGGTCTTTTTGGCTGGCGATGGCGAGCCCTCCGATAATGTGGAGCGCCCCCCAGAGGAGATAGAAGATGGCTCCGACCTTATGCGCTTTCATCAGCCTTGATGGTTTGGTTGAGTTCGAGCTGATCGATTCCGCGAATTTCGACGCTTCCACCGCGTGGCAGAAACGGGCAATCCGCTGCTAGGCGTTGCGCTTCTTCCTCGTCGTCCGCGTTGATGAGGCAGAAGCCGGCGATAGCTTCTTTCGTTTCGCAATAGGGTCCGTCGACTGCGATGGCGTCGTCCTTTTGCCTTACCGTTTTCGCTGATTTGCTGGCGATGCCTACACTGCCCAGAAGCCCTTTGGCTTCGAGTTTGGCGTTCCAGCTATCGAAGTCGGCCATGAGTTTTTGAAAGTCTTCGGGCGAGTATTGGGAGAAGTCGATATTCTCCTTTCTTAAGAGCAGTATGTATTGATCCATAATGTATTGAATATGAGTTTGGCGGCATTGTTCGAGTCGGCCAAACGCCGCGTTGAAGGTTTCATAGAACTAACGCTGGGCGATATGGAATTGGGACATGTCTCGGAAAAAAAATGTTTTTTCGATGGCAGCTCTACACTCATTCCGTCGGATTTGCTGCCTCTTCCGTCTGACAGGCAGCTAAGTGTCGCTCGATAAGTCTCCTTACAGGTTGGTTAGTCGTGAGGGAGAGGGCTTTTTCGAAATGGGAAATGGCCAAAGCTGGCTGATCGTCGCGTCGATAGAGCTCGGCATAGGTCGCTGGCAATAGGTAGTAGGATTTCAAGGACGCGTTGTCAGCAATGGCATCTAGTTCGCTTAAACCTGTCTCGATGCTCCGCGCCATGGCGAGGGCGACGGCTTTGTTGAGAGTAGCGACCGGATTTTTCGCCAATTGCTCTAGTTGTTGGTAGCATGTCAAAACCGTTTCCCAATCAGTCGCTTCGAAGCTCACGGCTGTGGCATGGGCAGCGGCAATTCGCGCTTCGAGGTGGTAGCGGCTCATCTGTTCGCCTTTGGCCGAGAGACTGAGATGTTCAAGACCGGCTGCGATAAGACTACGATCCCATTGGGACCGATCTTGCTCTTCCAGCAAAAGAAGCTCTCCGTGTCCATCGATCCGTCCCTGGGAACGCGACGCATGCAAGAGCATTAGCGATCTCAAGGCGTGGATTTTGGCGACCGACTCTTTCCCGTAGAACGTTTTCTGCAAGAGGACTCCTGAGAGACGAATGGCTTCCTGGCAAACGTTCTCGCGAATGGCGTGATCGCCTTCGTGGGTCGAGTAGCCTTCGTTGAAGATGAGGTAGATCACGGCCAAGACCGATTCGATACGTTCGGCAAGCTCCGCCTTTTGGGGAAGTTCGAATGGGATATCCAAAGAGCCAATCGTCTGTTTGGAGCGTGTCAGCTGTTTGCGAATCGCATCCTCTTTCTTGAGAAAAGCCCGGGCGATTTCGCTTACGGAAAAACCGCCCACGACTTTCAAGGTCAAGCTGACGCTGGCTTGCTGACTGAGACAGGGGTGACAGGCGATGAAGATGAGTCGGAGCTGATCGTCGACTATGGAGTCCTCGCTTTCCAGGTTCGCTGCGGATTCCCCATTATGCGCTTCGCTCCAATCGACAAGGCTTGGAATACGATCTTTCAGCCGGTTCTCTTTACGTATCAGATCGATGGCTCTATTCTTCGCAACCAAGGTGAGCCAGCCTTCAGGGTTTGGTGGGATCCCTTTGTATGGCCAACTCTTGCAGGCCTGCAGAAAAGATTCCTGCACTACATTTTCCGCCAGGTCTATCGATCCCGTTCCGAGGATACGGGTCAGAGTGGCGATCAGCTGCGAGGATAGCTTACGGAAAAGACGGTCAACGAGCTCGGATACATCGGATTTCATGAAGCTAGGAATGCCGCTTAAGATTCCAGCCTCGCTCCAAGACGACAATACCGCAACCAGCAATTGCTCTGTAGAAATCTTTCAGCTTCTAGAGGTCGCATATGGCCCCTATAATGGTCACCTGATTTTAGGACGAATCCGATGTGAAGTTTCGGGATAGGTCCTGTTCATCTTGCGAAAACCTCATCGAAAAAAGATCCGAGTCTTTGAGATAGAAATTTAGACGAATGGGGTTTTCGTTGAGGTGTAGCCGGGTGGCCTCTAGTCCACGGTTGGCAGCGAGAGTTTACGCAGGCGGTAAATGGTGGCGAAAAACAATTCGCCTTCGTGTATCGGACCAATCACGCTAGCGTCTCCATCGACAAATCGGGCAACCGGATCCATCTCGACGGTACCAGGCTTAATCCGAAAAATCGTTTGAGAAGCGGTCCCGTAGAGCGTTCCGTCGGAGTCGGCTCGCAAGGTGTTGGCTGACTCGAAGGGCATCGGCCCAAAGGATTCCGGAATGGGAGCTGATGCCACAACCGATTGTCTAGCTGGATCGATCAGTAACAGACGACTGGATACGGGAGCCGCGTTGTAATGCGTAACGAGGCGCGGATTTCGTCCACTGATAGCGTAAACCAAACCCTCCGGACCGGCTATTAATGATACCACACCGGCCAGTTCGTCATCGCCAAAATCGCCGAGATAGGTGGCTTCGTCCGTTGCCGGGTTCCACAAGGCGAACCCTCCTCGTTGCGCCCTGGCTGCCCGTCCAGTGCCCGGTTCGACGATAAATCCAACCAGTAGCCTTTTCATTTCCGGCAGCCATAACAGAGTGAAGGGGGAACAATCGGTCAGCACATTGCGGAAGCTCCGTCGCTCCAGCGTCTTGGGATTAAGCCAGGACAAGGTCCCTCCAATTAAGCCATACTCCGGAGCGGAGGCTACCCAAATACGGCCATCCGGCGTTGTAGCCATGGCGTGGGGACGGTCGCCCACCTCGTCGATGCGGCCAATATCAAGCGGATTGGAGCCAGGGCCTAAGCCGAAGCGATAAGGCAGGCTGGGGTCATACAACGAGATTCGCGATTTGGGATAGGAAGCTATCGCGATCCACCCATTGTCGAGGTTGGCCATCGAATACGCTTCGCCCAAAGAGAGGCTTACACGACCGTGATCAACGCTGTTGCTGCCGTCGCGATCAATCCCGAAAAAGCGCTCTGGCAACATGCTGCTGCCGTAGATGCGTTCGTCAGGGCCGAGGTGCAGCGTCCAGAGCTCCGAGCCTCCTCCCTGCCAATCAAGTGTGATGATGCGATCTGCTTCCGGTCGACCGGGAGTCTTGATTCTCAGTTCGCGGTAATCGATGGAATCGGGATCGGCCCATTCCACCCAGCGGCCGTCGGGCAATGCTGGCAAACGCTGGTAGCCATTTCTGTAGGCCGCCTCGACGCCGGGCATTTCCGGCGGCAGATCGGCGGGATCGATCGGCCAGGCTTGCAGTCCTTGTATCCGGAAAGCGCCATCGAAACTGTCTAGGTAGAGCAATCCATCCGTACCCTTGTAAAAGTGGTAGCGCTTTTTCGCCTTAACCGGTTCGACCACAAACGGTCCTACCGGACGCGGTTTTCCAGATTCGGTATCAAAAATGACAATACGCCAATGAGTGCTGAGAATCTGCCCGGCGATCGTGCCATCGTCGCCCACGATAACCCGATAGTACTTATCTATCTCATCCATCCGACCATGGCTGGTCCATTCATTAGTCATCGGATCGAAGACGGAAAGGCAGGCGCCCGGATAGGCTCCTACGTAAATTTTGCCATCAGGTCCCTCTGCAATACCTGTTGGGAAGGTTGCCAGTTCTGGGTCTACGGTTCCTAGGTCCTCCAGCCCGCGTTCCGGAAAGGCGGGATCATAGCGATGTAGGTGACCCGAATAAGCCGAGCCCACGTAAAGCGCTCCCGTCCGAGGACTACGATAACTGGCTGGGGCTAGGGCTGCCTCGTTCCAATTCGTGCCAAATTGGCGGCAGCGCCCGGTTTCAAGATCTACGTCGAGTACGAAAAGACCGCCTCCATGCTGCCCCATGGAAATAAGCAGCGAAGGAGAACCGTCAGGCATCGCTCCAGGATGGAGCCGCACCCAACCAACACCGCGTACCGGAATGCCTAGCTCGGTGATTTGCCCTGGCGGAATGGCTTTTACTGGACTGGACGAAGCTAAAGCGACGCCGAAGGCCAGGAGCGTTCCTGCTATGGCCTGGCCAATTGTCCTGGATAACTTCATACGTCTGGCGAAAATTTCATGGAAAAGAGATCCGCATCTTTGAGATAGAATCTGAGGCGTATGGGTTTTCCTTGAAGAGTGGATACGATTTTCTTGCTCTTCCACGCAACGTTGCGTTTAATTTCGTCGCCAAATATAGGGAGGCAATCAGACAGTGTGTAGCCCGACAGAGGCAAGCCGTCGGCGTCCTGGATTTCCACCCGGATTTCTCCGGCGGCCGAAGTAGCGTAATTGATGATGAGCTGGTCGCCTCGAAAGGTAAATGGCTTGGTAGTGACTTCGCCGCCCTGGTAAGGAGCTGAAAGGGATGCGAATCCATCTGTGCGCATCGAGTAGCGAGTGAGATGACCCGTGGGTTGTCCGTAGTGAGACATTCGGTACAGAAACATTTCACGTTCATTGCCGGGAACGATGCCTAATCCCGGTGTATTGTCGCGAGCGACCCAGTCTTCCATCGATCCTCCAGGGCGAATGAAGGCTTCCATAAAGGTGCGGTCGTAGGCGTTGCCGCCGCGACTGGTCATGAATACCGCGTCGCTGGAGTCCATGCCATGTTTCGGGTTGCTCAGCAGTGTTTCGGCCAGGTCTTTTTGCAAGGCGGGTTTCCCAGGCAGGAATCTTTTGGCGAGCGCGATATAAATGTGTGGAGCGCGGAAATAGGGTCGCGTTCCATTGGTGTAGAGATGCTCCATAGGCGTATTGCCGAAGGTCATCGCTTCAGGTTCGTCCCAATTCAGAAAATCTGGAGAAGTGGTTCGGCTGATGGTACGATATCCGGAAAATCTTTCTCCGGTCCAGGTTCGGAAATAGCAAATGTAGCGTTGTTCGCTAGGCGACCAAAAAGCGACGTTCTGAGAATCGAACATGCCTTTCGTGATGATGTATTCCGGTCCCCATCGTTTCCAATGTATCCCATCCGAGGATACGAAAGCGGCAAGCCCTTTCTCTTCGACTCCCGAGACTGCCTTGAAGCGTTCGGACTCAGGCACTCCAGGGCGTGTATCCAAAAATGGAGTAAACGCTGAGGAGAAATCCCAACCCCCATCCAGGATAACATTGTTTTTCCGTGTTCCATGGATCTTGTGAATGCCCAGACTGGGCTTAGTCCAGGTGATTCCGTCTTGAGACTCGGCATAGCAGGTCACGATCTGCCCGTCGGTGCCGGCTTTAGGCATGCCTCGATAGTACATTCGATAGAGGTCCCCATCTTTAATGACGGTGGGGTAGGCTGAATAGATGCCCTCCCAAGGCTTATCGAAAGTTAGGGCTACCTTTTCGCGCTGGGGACGATGAAGGGTTTTTTTGACATTCTCCAAACGGTGTATTAGAAAATCGTCTACGAAAAGCTCTCTGCGAGATTCCAGTTGAATGGTACTCGGTTCTTTATCGGCCGAGGGAAGCTTCCAAATCGTACCAAGAATGCCGGGTTTCTTGCGATTGGGAAGAGGTGGATGGGTTGCTGGTTTGACGCCTGGAGGAACATTGGGCTGGTAGTATACGGTTAGTATTTTTCCTGGTTCCAGTTCTATGGATACAGGGTAGCCGAGATCCTTGTTGGGGGCGTCGTCTCTCAGAATGAATTCGTTCTCCACGCTCCAGTTGACGCCATCCTCGCTAATGGCTGCCCGTTGGCCGTAAGGAGGGCGTCGATGCCCGTAGGTGCAGAGCACGCGTCCGTCGGAGAGGAGGGTGAGATGTGGCGGGAAGCCCCACAAGGGGGTTTCGTAGGCGGGAGCCCAGGTTTCGCCATCGTCGTCGGAATAGGTTCCCCACGCGTAGCAGAGTGGGGATCCGTCGTCGTAGGGTTTGGCGGTAGCTCGGATCATCATGACGATACGGCCGCTGGGCAGCTGGAGGATATGGGGTTCGCCGAAACGGATCTTGTCGAGTTGCGGGCATTCTACGGTGGCGACTTGTCGCCATGGCGTTTCCGTATTCTCCGTTTTATAGACGCCAATATTGCCTCCATTGTCTCGATACGAAGCGACCAGCAAAGACCCACTGGCTAATTGGATGCCTCCATGAATCGAATCTCGGCTGGGTTGTGGATCGGACCAAGTGTATCCATTATCTGAGGAAATCGTTTGCCAGGCTCGATGTAGATGTGTGGCGTTTTTGTATTCAGGTTTCTCGACGTAGCCAATCCAGCGTTCGATGAGCTCGGGAGGGTAGGCGGTATCGGGGAGCGAGGTATAGGTGGAAGGTTCGAATCTCACCGATCTCAAATGAGTGAGCAGTCGACCGTCGTGCAGGACTGTGATTCCAGACTCTCGATCGTCTACCAAGGTGTCGTAGATCACCGAGGGTGGTAGCCAGGTTTCTCCGTTGTCGGTAGATCGGACGAGCATGATCTCGCCGTTAGGCGACATGTGCTCCTCAGTTCGGGTAAATAGGACCACGATGTCCCCGTTTTCCGCCCGAGCGATGGCAGGCCAGGCGCAGTAGGCGTTGCGTTTTTCATAAATACTGAAGTGCCTGATGATGTGAGGCTGGCTGGCTATTGCTACCGTACTAAATAGCATGAGAATCAGCGCTATGAGCAGCGATCTTCTGGGGGCAGAACAAGAAAGCATGGCGATACGAAAATGGACTGGTTTGACCGAGAGTCTGCAGTGGGCGTTTAACCGAAGAAGGGGCAGAATGAATGGACTGTTTGCCTATCGCGGGATTAGCCCTTTGGCCTATCTTTTGCGAATTCTGCTCCTTCTATGTTTTCTGCAGACTCGTTATGTTTAACAGGCTCTCTGCCCGGGAGAATCCATACAAGCGTCACGCTGGTTTACGATATAGCTGAAAACCCGTTTAGCGATGTTTTCCTTGGGAGATACTGTTATCTATGAGGGCTCGAATGGCAGCAGCGATCGATAGGCGCGAGGCGCTTCGTCTTGGCGGAGCCGCCTTGCTTGGCGCTAGTTTGTCCTCTTCGACTCTGGGGAAAATCCTGCTTCCTCCCGCTCGGAGTAAGCGGCTCTTTTTCGAGCAATCTGACGTTCCTCGCATCCGGGCTAATGCTCGTAGCATCTTGCTGGGATCGAAATACCGGGAATGGGCCGCCCGATCGCCTCAGTCCTTGCGGCCAGCGTGGGAGCAATTCCGTAAGACCAAGAATATCATTTCCGATCTGAGAAAGGTCTGGGCGGCCTTCGAAGAGACGGCAGTCGTTCATTTAGTAGAGCCTACGGAAGCTCTTCGTCGCGCTTTAGTGGATACCATAGAAGAGGTCATCGATCTTCCCAAGTGGGAGTACATGATGGATGGAGATTCCGTCTTGGGAGTCATGCGGGCTTCCATGGCGACCTCTCGTATGCTCTTCGCTAGGGAAGTTTTGGGAGATGAGATGGATGCGGACCTTGATCGCCGCCTGCTGGCGGCCATCGCAGACAAGGGAGTGCAGCCCTGCTACCATGCCGTCTACTGTATGGATAATCCGGATAAGGTCGTTGGCTGGCGAGTGGATTTGAATCACAGTCCGCCCGTAGCGGCAGACTTGTCACGGTGGCCCATTCTATTTGGCAGCAATAATCTACGCGGGGCTCCCACCATGGCTCTCGGCATCGGAGCCTTGGCTTTGCTGGGCAAGGATGAACGAGCCGAAGGGTGGCTGGAGGCGGCGGAAAACAGCGCCAAGACGGCTTTCCAGCTTTTTTCGGGAGATGGCAGCTATTTCGAGGGGTTGAGTTACTCCCAGTATGTGCTGCGTACGCTCTTGGCGTTTTGCGAAGCCCACTATCGGGTAAAAGGCACCATCGATTGGACTCGAGAGATGAACTTTTCTGGATACGTCGATTATGTAGCAGCCATGCAAGCAGGCAAGAAGGCGGACGGCAATCCGGACATCGTAAATTTCAGCGACGCCGCGATCAGCATTTATCCCTGCGTGTCCTCTTGGATCGAACATCGTACGGGAAACCCTGCCGCCCAGTACGCGACGGAGCAGTTCGCCGAACCGGGCTACTTTCTTGATTACCTTTGGTGTCGACCCAATCGTCCGACTCGAGCTCCTTCCGTAGATCTCAAGAATTCCCGGGATGAACAGGATTGGATCGTTTGCCGGAGTGGCTGGCGAGCGGAGGACGCGGTGCTGGCTTTTCGCAGCGGCGGCCCAGCGAACCATGAGCACGCGGACCGCAATAGCTTTTTCTTCAAGAGCTACGGCGAGCGTTTGTTGAACGATCATTTTCGCGCCGCCTATAATTCGAAGGATCCCGGCTGGACCCTTCGATTGACCGAGGCTCACAATGCAGTGCTCATCGATGGAAAGGGTCACCAGTACCACGATGGTCGAGAGGGCGTTTGCGAGAGCCAATCCGAAGCTAAAGTGGTTCGGTGGCGCGATCAAGGTCAACAGGTCTGGTGGAGCAGCGATGCGACCCAAGCCTACCGCTTGGTGAATGCCAATGTATCCAAAGTCTTGAGAACCGTGCTCTTCGCCAAGCCAAACGTGATTGTTTTACTGGATCAAATTGAATTGGAGGAAGAGGCAAGCTCGGTTGAGCTTAGGTTCTTCCCAGACAACAGGGATGGTCAAGCCGACCTTGCCGCCGAAGGGGATACCTTTGCTATCAAACGCCCTGGCGGGACGCTTTTCGGCCGATCTTTGACCAACGGAAACGTTTCCGTCCAAACGCAAGAGCTGGATCTCTTTTCTGGGGTGGTAGGCGGTGGAACGTTCACCGCAGCGGAAAGAGCGGAAGCTCGCGAACGCCATGGCAGTTTTCCTTTTATTGGCGTGCAGGCTGAAGCCGCGAAGAAGCGTTCGATCATGACGGTCTTGGTTGCTCGGCCTAAAGGAAGCGAGGAACCGCCTCCCATAAGTATCCAGCGTATCGATCTTGGCTGGCATTTCGAGGCGGATGGAGTGAAGGGAATTGTGGATACAAGAGAGGAATTTCCGGATGTCCTTTGGGCATAGCGGCTGCCTTTGATATGAAAGCGAAAGCAGTTGTTTTCAAGGGACCGGGTCAAGTCGCTTTCGAGGAGGTAAGTTGCCCGGATCCTGCTGATGATCAAGTGGTGGTGAATGTCACGCATTCGTGGATCAGTAACGGGACCGAGGGATCCTATTTGCGAGGGGAGCGTATTGACGGTGATACGCCTCGGCGAGAGGGCGATCCGTTTCCCTTTCCTATTGTCGCTGGGTATCAGAAAGTGGGCCTTGTTGATTGGGTGGGTTCGGAAATCGACGATTTGAAGAAGGGGGATTCGGTTTTCGCGATCGTCGGCGAGATCGAGGGAATGTTCGCTCCACGTGGAGGTCACGTTTCGCCCTCGGTGTCAACGCGTGGTTCCGTGTTCAAACTTCCCCCTGATTGCGATCCTGTTGATTACTCGGGTTTGGTGCTTACGCAGGTAGGTTATAACTGCGGGAAGCGGCCGCAGCTTGAAGCGGGCGATGCCGCTGTGGTAGTAGGCGATGGTTTGGTGGGTCACTGGGCCGCTCAGATGCTGGCGTTTCGTGGGGCGGAAGTGATCCTTATCGGCAGGCATCTGACTCGACTTTCGCATTTCAAAAAAGGCGACACGCTTCTTGCGGAAAACGATTCATGGGTCGCTCAGATACGAGAACGTTTTCCTCAGGGCATTCAAGTTGGTGTTGATACCGTTGGTCGTATCGAAATTATGGAACAATTGCAGAGCTTGATGAAGCCATTCGGGCATTTGGTTTCGGCTGGCTTCTATGGTTCGAATGATCGCTTCGCTCTCCAGCCCGCTCGATACAAGGAGCTCAGTATCGATTTGGTTTCTGGCGCTACTCCAGATCGTCTACAAGAAACGCTCAAGCTTGTCGAGCAGGGAATTTTGGATACGAAATCGCTAATAACTCATCGCTTTCCAGCCACTAGAGCTGCAGGGGCGTGGGAGTTGATAAACTCGGGGAGCGAGTCTGCTCTAGGAGTCGTGCTAGATTGGTAGGGATGATTAGTTCGGTATGGCCGTGATGAAAGCGATACAGTATCTGGAGGCCGGTCGACCGGAATGGGTTGAGACGCCGGTGCCGCAACCGGGAAGAGGGCAAATCCTACTCGAAGTGCTCGGAGTGACAACCTGTCCACGATGGGATTTACATTTGATGGATGGCGTATCCATGGCCCCGGGAGGAACTATTGATTACCCGACACCGATCGGTCATCCTGGGCATGAGGCAGTTGGGAACGTCGTTAAACTGGGCGATGGTGTATCCAAATTTTCCATAGGCGACTGCGTGGCTTTATGGCGCGATCAGGGGGCTGGTCGAGATGGTTGCTACGCAGAGTTTGTCGTGGCGGACGAGGGCAACCTTCTGAAAGCGCCTTCGGATTTGATGCCTGAAGCGATTGCCTCGCTGGAATTGGCTATGTGTGTCGAAGTCTCTTTCGCTCAGATTCTCAATATCGACTCGATTGAGGGAAAGCGTTTCGCCGTGAGTGGACTGGGACCTGCTGGATTGGTGGCTGTGCAGATAGCGAAGGCTTATGGAGCAGAAGAGGTGTTGGCTTTTGATCCTGTCGAGACGCGTAGAAATCTAGCTTTGAAGTTAGGCGCGGACGAAGCTCTGGACCCCCTGGATGAAAATTCATTTCCGCATGATCGCTTTAGTCCGGAGGCCCTGGATCTGTCGATTGACTGCACCGGTCTGCCGGCGTCGGTCGAATACCTTATGCGTCGAACGAGAAATGTTGTGGCCTTATTCGGCGTATTGAGGGAACCAGTACGCTTCGGTTTTCAACACTGGTGTCGTGGTTTGCATTTGGTTGGTTATGGGGATCAGAATCTTGAGGCTGCCGAGGCTGCCCTCGGGCACATTGTTTCAGGAGCTTTGAACTTGGCCTCGCTGGTGAGTTTCAAATTGCCTCTGAAAGACTATAAAGAAGGTATCGCCTTGCTCCGACGCAAGGAGGCTATCAAAATACTCTTTACCCCATGAGAATGATTCCACGTCCATTGCTCTATTTCTTTTTGGCAGTCGTGATTTCTTCGTGTCAGGCCTTTTTGTTCGGAGAAGCCAGGGAGAAACCAAACGTTCTCCTGATTGTAATTGATGACCTGAACGATTGGGTGGGAGCCTTGGGTGGGCATCCGCTAGCTCAGACTCCCCATATCGATTCGTTGGTTAAGTCCTCTCTCCTTTTCACCAATGCTCAGTGTGCGGCTCCGGCCTGCCAGCCATCGCGCTACGCTGTCTTGTCGGGATTGCATCCCACCAGTAGCGGCTGGTATGGAAACTATTTTGATGACGGTATTCATAATTTGGATCAGCGGTTGAATCGTGTGACACACTTGCCTTCTTTTTTGCAAAGTTACGGCTACTGGACTATGGGAGCAGGCAAGGTTTATCATTATGGAGTCCAGGGAAATTGGTCGTTTAATCAATGGGACGAAGTCATGCCGGAATGGACCATTCCTGAATCCTGGTATGCTCGAACGCCGACACGCTATTCGAAGCTTTACCGTCCGTTCCCTTCCGACGGAGGGCGACTTTGGTCGGAGCTCGGCATAAAAGAAGGGTATTCATTATGTGGAGGCCCTGTCGAGCGATCGGACCTACCTGAAGGGAAATTTTTCGACGAGATGATTGCCGATTGGGCTGTCGAACGAATAAAGGAAACGCGCGATAGGCCCTTTTTTCTGGCGGCTGGCTTTGTGCGACCGCATGTGCCTTATACTGCCCCAAAAGCGTTTTTTGAACTCTATCCTCTTGAATCCATCGAAACCGCAAATGTTCCCGACAACGAGTTTGATGATATCCCGATTTATGGAAAAGCGATGACTGTGGGTCTCGCTCCAGGAGGGGATCACCGGACCGTAGAGCGTCTAGGAGATGACTATCGGCGTGAGCTTATCCAGGCCTATTTGGCCAGTGTCAGTTTTGTGGATGCGCAAGTGGGGACCGTTATTCAGGCATTGAAGGACAGTGATCGATGGGATGACACCATAGTGGTTCTCTTTTCCGATCATGGACAAAATCTAGGGGAGAAGCGAAATTGGCGAAAGATGTGTCTCTGGGAGGAAAGCGTTCGCGTGCCCCTTATCATCCGAGTGCCTGGCAAGAAAGGAATGGGCCATGCGTCGAATGAAGCGGTTAGTTTGCTGGATCTTTATCCGACCTTTGCTGATCTACTAAATTTGGAAAAACCGGAGCATCTCGATGGCGAATCCCTCGTTCCTCTTCTTGATAATCCGGATACAAAACGGGAAACGCCAGCCTTGACCACCTGGCATTTCGGAAACCATTCCTTACGGGACGAGCGCTGGCGGTACACACGCTATCGTGATGGAACGGAAGAGCTTTACGACCATCAAACGGATCCCGATGAGCGGGTGAATCTTGCTAAGGACCCTAGCTTCGGTGTGGTGATCGAAATTCTTAGTGACTATTTACCAAAGGAAGTGGAGCCCATTGTGTTGCCGGATCGAAGAAACAACGATATCCTAGATCGTGTCCTACGCGAATGGGACGAGAAAGGTGTTCCCGAATGGTTACAGTAAAGCCAGAAAGGGAAGGCTTGGCTGGAGTCAGAAGCATTTTGCAGCACATTTATGGCATCTTTATGAATAGGATAAACTGGCGGATTTTCGCGTCGTTTTTCGGAACCTTCTTGGCATCGGTCTGGTTTGCTGCTGCCACGGCATCGCCTCCGCCTCTGCTGCAGGAGATCAGCGATGCGGATCTGATCCGGCAGTACCGCGAGCGGTGCGAATATGTGATCGATCAGGAGATTGAAGTAACGGACCCGGAAGATACTAGTCGCGGGAGTTTCTTCACCATCGCCGCCAATCTGCGTCGACAGACGAATCTCGAATGGGCAAGCAAGCGTCTAGTGGCGGCAAATCAGCCGCCGAGCGGAGCCATGTTCTGGATGCATCCGATGGTTCTTCTCATGCAGTGCGGACGAGAAACGCTGAGCGACGAGGACTGGGCCTTTATTCGAGAGCTTTGGCGAACCTATTTCCCGTATCGCGGCGACACGGAAAATCACTGGATCATGTACTACGTTAGCATCTATCTCGCTGCGGAAATGTTTCCCGAAGCGGATGGCGAAGCGTGGTACAACGGTAAGTCCTCAGTCGAAAACATGGCGGAAGCTAAGGAGTACATAAAAGATTGGATACGCATCACCACCTCCTATGGACAAGGCGAGTATGATTCTCCCAACTACATCGAGGAGTACACGCGACCCATGGCTTTGCTGGCAGGATGGGCTCAAGATCCTGAGCTGCGACAGTTGGGCAAGATGATGATGGATTACGTCCTGCTTGACTACGTAGTGGAAAGTCTGGGCGGCTTGTATGGCGGAGCTCACAGTCGGCTCTACCCGCGTTATCTTCTGCAGCCTTCTCTAACGGCAGGGGCTGCTCACGGCTGGCTGTTTTTCAATCAAGGTTCCTTTCGTCGCAATTCTGGAAACACGCTTATAGCATTGAGCGGCTATACGCCGCCGCCCATCCTTTTCCGCATTGCTCATGGGCGCGACGAGGCCTACGTGCACAAGGAACTCAAGCGTACGCGCTGGCGATTGCGCAACGCGGGAGGCGATCCCAGGGCCTTCGAAGTTGATGAAAAAACAACGACCCCGGTTTTCAAATACAGCTATGTTCATCCGGATTTCATTCTCGGCTCTTCGCAAGGCGGATTGCTGCAACCTATCCAGCAGCAGACCTGGAGTCTGATCTGGAGAGAAGACGATCCGTCAGGAAAATCGAATACGATGTTTGGAATTCAGCCATATTCCTCTCCTCACGAGGGCACTATGTATTTCCCGGCCGATTGGGACACGGTTACGGATTTGATCGCTCGATCCAAAGTGGACTACGATTCGGAAGACAAGCTGGAGGGCGGTTCGCCGTACGAGCAGGTATTCCAGTACGAGTCGACCTTGATCGCGCTGTACGACATTCCGGAAGATGCTCGTTTCCCATTGATTCATACCTTGTTTTCCCGTGATCTAGAAGAACGGGTTGAAGATGACTCCGGTTGGATCTTCGCTAAGGGCGGTCCCGTTTACATGGCTTACTATCCGCTTGCTCCGGGAGAGTGGAAGGAGGTGGATTGGACGGGTTTGCTCAAAGGCGGGGCCGGCGGCTGGTTTAGCACCAATTTCGAAGAGCTGGCGGCTGGCAGCCAATCTTTGGTGAGTCGATATTTGAAGAATGGATACGTGGTGCAAGTGGCTCCAGCTGGCGATTTCGATTCCTACGCTTCGTTTAAGCAAGCCGTCCGAGCTTTGCCCTTGGAAGTGGAACGAGAGCCGACGCCATTCGTGTCGTTTCAAACGCTGAGCGGGGTGAAGCTCGAAGTCCGTTATGGAGAAGCTCTGGAAATCGATGGCAAGCGAATGGATTATTCGGACTGGAAGCTCTTCGATGGTCCTTTCGCTCAAGCGGAGCGAGAAAGCCAAACCCTCGAGATCCGGTATGGCAGTGAGCGTTACTTCCTGGATTTCGAGAACCAACGTACGGAAACATCGATAGTGGGGGAACTTTGATGAAAGTATTTCTTGTTTGGTCGGTTAGATCTGTAACGACGTTTTGGCGACGGGTTTTGACTATTCGATGGAGTGGAGGACTGAGCCAGTCTCCCCTACCTTTAAAATGTGGTAGAAAGGGTAGGGAGGAGCAGCTTGCTCCTCCGCATCGGGTAGGCATTGCATTGGATGAAAAATTCCATCGATGGACTGTTGCTTTTGGAATACTTCTGTTGAGCTTTACCAATATCTCTCTTGCTGAAGAGAAAAACGCTCTTTTCGTGGCGTTCGCCATGACCAAGGAGCAGGAATCCAGTCCCTTGCCTACGGATTCGGGCATTTTTCTGCGTAAATCCATCGATTCGGACTGGCAACGCATCGGACCGGTTATCCAGCAGATGGCAAGTTTCGCGACGGATCCCAATAATCTGAATACGCTATTCATTGCTTGTGGAAACGGCATTGTTCGCTCGACGGATGGCGGCGCGACTTGGCGCATGACCACTGGCTGGCGGGAGAGCGATGTCAACAAGGTCGTGGTCGATCCTGAAAACGGGCGAAATGTTTACGCTTCCTCGGTCTGGGGAATCAGTGCTAGCTATGATGGCGGCGAAACCTGGCAAACGGCCAATCGCGGCCTAAGGAAGCGATTCTCTCGCTCTATCATGGTGGATTCTCGAAACCCGAAGCGCTTGCTAGTGGGAACCGAAGACGGCATTTACGAGAGCCGAGATCGAGCCCGTTCCTGGCGTCCCGTTCGTTCTTCTCCGAAGATCGTAGTCCTCCGCATGGACCGCAGCCAGGCCGATCCCGATTTATGGATCGCCGGAACGGAAGGGAAGGGCGTGTATTTATCTCGCAATGACGGAAGACGCTGGGAGTCTGCAGCCCCGGATTTGAAAGAAGCCAATATCTATGGAGTGACAGCTGACCCGCATAATGAGCAATCGCTCGCAGCAGGTGGATGGGCTGTCGGCGTTTGGGTTTCCTCAGATACGGGCAAAACGTGGCAGCAAACGGAAAGCAAGCTTCCCTCTCCTAACGTGATGGCAATGACTTTCGATGCTAATGTGCCTGGTCGCTTGTGGGCATCCACTTTCGAGGAGGGCACCTACTACACCGATGATGGCGGCAAAAGCTGGCAAGACGGGGATTTATACGGAGCGTATGTGTGGGATCTCGGCTTTGTGAAGATCGCTAAAGAAAATGGCTAAGTAATATCTCTACCAATTTAAGCGACTCCACGACCGCCTTTGGACTTCCTTTCCAGAAGCATGCCTTCAAACACCTAGCCTCTTTGCGAACGGATTTGTCCAGAAGGAATTTACTAGAAGCGCTCCGAGTTCCGTTCTATGGGATGGAGTGATAAGGGCAATGTGAAGTTGATACACGAATACGAATGTCTATCGCCAGCGCTGGAAGGCTTCGATGGCTTCGTATTCGGCGAGACCAAGATGATCGTACTGCGCCGCCAAATCTTGGGTGTTTTTTTCTGTTTGTTGCCAGTGTTCGCGAAGTGAGACGTCTCCTCCGGGAGACTGGCTACGTTGGGACTTGTGGTGGTAGATGGCCTGAATTTTGTCGGTCAGTTCCTTTGGGCTGATGGGCACTGCCATGTCGATTTCTTCGATCTCCCAGCTTCTTTCGGGCAGTCGATACAGCCAGATTCGGCAATCTTCTAGCCAGTCGTCCCCGGAGCATCGCTCTATGGCTTGATTGACGAGAGCGAAGCAGATGGCTGGGAGCGCTGAAGGGTCGGCTTCGATGCCGGTGAGGTATATCTGATGTGGCTGGACTTCACGCAGGAGTTCAACGACTGCTGACACGTCGGCTTCTTCGAAGCGGAATTGGCGTGGTCTGCCCTTTTGGTAAAAGGCGAGATCGAGAAAATGGATACGCTTTGGCTGAACGTCCAACCGCCTCAGGGCGGAGCGGGTTTCGACGCGGCGGATGTGTCCTTTAAAATCCCGTATCTCGGCGGAATCCAGATCGAATTCGGACTTCTCTTCGAGTTGCCTGAGGGTGGAACGGGGGAGGCTTTCGTCCGCTTCAGGTTGAAGCTCTTGGGCGAATTCGGCCATGGCTTTGGCCTCGCTGTCGGGGACCATCAGGCTTCCGCTGGTGAGGTAGGCGATCCGTGGATCATGTCTTTGATCCATCAATCGCTTCAGGGTGCCTCCCATGCCTAGAAGGTCGTTGTCCGGTTCAGGGCTGATGATGAGGGCTCGTTTCGGGTGAGGGTTCGCTCGCTCGGGGCGTTGCGAATCGTCAGCATTGGGCTTGCCGCCTGGCCAACCTGTAATGGTTCTCTGGATATCGTTGAAGACTTCGATATTCAGATGGTAGGAAGTGGAGCGAGGAGTGATGAGATCGCTCATTCCGTTCTCCGTGTAGTCTTCGTCGAGCAGTTTGAGGATGGGTTTGCCTTGTTTGAGAGAAAGCCAGGAAACGGCTTTGCGTATCAGGCTCGGCTTCCAATCGACCGGACCTACGAGCCAGGGTCGGTCGATGCGCGTCAGACGAGATGCCGCGGATTGGTCCACGAAAAACGTGGCGTTGGAGTGCCGCTGCAGGAAGCTGGCGGAGATCGACTCGGTTTCGGGTCCTTCTACAGCTTCAGCGATGACGTCTGATTTGTTTTGTCCCCAAGCAATCAATACAACGCGTTTCGCGGCCAAGATGGTGCCGACGCCCATGGTGATGGCATGTCGCGGGACGTTCCGCTCGCCTTGGAAATCGGCTGCTGCGTCTCTGATCGTCAGCGAGTCGAGGGCAATCATGCGAGTTAGGCTATCTGGGGGAGAGCCAGGTTCGTTGAATCCGATATGGCCAGTTCGCCCTATGCCGAGCACTTGAAGATCGATCCCGCCTGCGGCTTCGATTTTCTCTTCGTAGGTCGCGCAGTATTCAAATGCTTCCGACGTGGCTACTTTTCCGTCGGGAACGTTGACCTGTCCGCTTGGGATGTCGATGTGATCGAAGAGCTGCTCATGCATGAAGCGCCAATAACTCTCGGGATGCTTCTGGGAAAGGCCGTGGTATTCGTCGAGATTGAAGGTGATGACGTTTTTAAAGCTGAGACCGTCTTCTTGGTGAAGGCGAATGAGTTCGCGGTAAAGAGGAACGGGCGTGGAACCAGTGGCAAGGCCGAGGACGACTTTTTGGTTGGAATCGGATTTCGAGCGGATCAGCGCGGCAATTTCCTGGGCGACTTCGCGACAGGCTTCATTCGCGTCTCGCGCGATGCGAGTCGGAATTTTCTCGAGCTGTTCGTATTGAGAATTTTGTTTCATAGATGAGTCGGCGTATTGGTTCGATAGCGAGAGCAAACCTATCGAGTCGGTGGAGACTAATGGGGGGAGTCCTTCTTTTCTTTGAAGAAAGCGATGAATACGAGGAGGATGACGGCGGCTAGGCCGCAGGGTACTAGCCAGAATTGTTGCCAGAGAGCCATGTCCTCAGGCGAGTCTGCTAAGCCAGTCGCGTTGAAGAGCTTTCCGCTGACCTGCGCTCCTATCAACATTCCAAGTCCGAGCGTCGCGAGAACCAGGAAGCCTTGGGCTTGGGCTCGTATTTCCTTGTCGGCCTTTTTGTCGGTGTAGATTTGTCCGGCAACGAAAAAGAAGTCGTAGCAGATCCCGTGTAGGACGATGCCTCCGAGGAGCAGCATGTAGGATCGATCGATCGCTCCGATTCCAAATAGTCCATAACGAGTAACCCAGGCGAGCATGCCAATCGCGAGTACCCACTTTATCCCGAATCGCGAAAGGACTACAGGTAGTAGAACCATGAATACGATTTCAGAAACCTGTCCGAATGACATGTTGAATGCCGGGTCTTCCACGCCAGCGGCATTGATGTAGACTGGCGCAAAGGCATAGTAGGCGGAAAGCGGAATGCAGATCAGAAGGGAGCTTGCCACGAAAATGAGGAAGCTACGATCTTTGAGCATTGAAAGGGCATCGAGGCCGAGCATCTCTCTTAGCGTTACTGTTTTCCCCTTAGCAGGAGGTGGCGTGTGAGGGAGCGTGAAGCTGTAGAGCCCCATTAGCACTGCGGTTGCGCCAGCGATCTGTAGAGGGAGGGCCAGCTCGTCTGCCTTTAGCCATTTGCTTACTACAATGTTGGATACGATCCATCCGATGGTTCCGAAGACTCGAATGAGTGGAAACTGCTTTTCGGGTCGGTCCATGTTGTGGAAGCACAGGGTGTTCGTAAGACCGAGGGTTGGCATGAAAAAAAGAGTGTGAGCCAACAAGAACAGAATAAACGGGGTAGTGTTTTCCGGGTTTGCGAAGTTCGGGGCGAGAAACAGAAAGATACCTCCAAGAATATGAGCGAGACCCAAAACCCTTTCGGATGGAAAGAAGCGGTCGGCGATCGTTCCGAGGAAAAGGGGAGAGATTATCGCTGCGATCGGCCCAACCGAGTAGGCCCAGCCAATGGCGGAGGCCATGCCTTCTTTGGTCATGTAATTGCCGACAGTAACGTACCAGGCTCCCCAGATGAAAAACTGGAGGAACATCATTATGGAAAGGCGAACGCTGGTAGTGGAGCTTGTATTGGAATTTTCCATATGGAAGCGTTTTTTGAAGGGGATCTATGCGAGAATGACGGTTTTTCCGGTGCGGAAACTTTCGTCGGCTGCCAGGACGATACGGCTGGCGTTGCACGCGGCCGCAAGGAGTTCGCTGGTGTCGAGATTTTCGGAAATAGCTTTAAGAAAGTACTCCTGCTCGAGCTGGAAGAGTTCGTCGTGCGAAGGTTCGGATTCCATGTCGATGTATTCGTCCTGCTTGACGAATTCTCCATTGCCGTCGAGCTCGCTGTGATGAACGAGGAGGCTCTGCGTAGCGGTATGAGCGGATACGTTGTCGCTTTGACCGCGATCGCCAGCGTCTCTTGCCACGATGGAAACGCTGCCTCGGGGGCCGACAACATCTTTGATGAAAAAGGCGGTCTCGCTCATCATCGGGCCCCAGCCGGCTTCGTACCAGCCGACCGAACCGTCTTCGAAGGTGACTTGCAGATGGCCGTAGTTGATTTTTCCTTCCGATAGTTCGTCGCTGAGGCGCGCTCCAATTCCGGATACGCGTATCGGCTTGGATTGCGTCATTTGGCACATGACGTCGACGTAATGTACCCCGCAATCGACTGTGGGAGAAATCGAGGAAAGCAGGTTTTGGTGCGTTTCCCAGGTCTTTCCCGACGATTGTTGATTGAGGTTCATTCGCATGACGAGCGGTTTTCCCAATGCGCGAGATTTCTCCACAAAACGCTTCCAGCTAGGATGGTGTCGAAGTACATAGCCGACGACTAGCTTGCGATCCGCTTTCTCCGCCAAAGCGACTAGCTCCTCTGCCTCCTCGATGGTTTCGGCGAGCGGCTTTTCGAGAAAGACGTGGCAGCCTGATTCAAGGGCGAGCTTTGAAAAGGTGTAGTGAGTGTCTGGATATGTCGAAATGCAAACTGCGTCTGGCTGTGTGGCTGACAAGGCTTCTTCGTAGTCGTTGAATTCCGGATAGGCGGTGCCGAGTTCTCCCAAGACCTCTTTGCGAGAGTCGGGAGAACGTGTGCAAACGCCGACGATTTCGAAGCCTTCAAGCCGATGGTAGGCGAGAATGTGGGAGCGTCCGGTGTTTCCAGCTCCTACGCAGAGCACGCGGATTGGGGTTGGGCTGAGCATTTTAGAATTCTCTGTATTGTCGGTTTAGATACTGATTTGCCTTTTTCAGGTTTTTAATACGCATCTTCTTTGCGTCCCACTTCAGCGTTTTTCCGGGGAAACGGCTGGCGATGACGCCGATCTGAAGGGTTTCGCAGAGCGGACCGCCGTAAGAGAAAGGGGAGCTGGTTTTCCCCTGTCCCAGACAGGCGTCCACCCATTCTCCATGGTGGCTGCGCGGTTTGAGTTCTGGGCGAGGGACGCTGCGGAGAAGTTCTTTGGGAAAGGTTTGAGGACCGCTATTATGAGGCATCATGAGAGCTCCTTTTTCTCCGATGAGAACGCACCCTTGATCAGGTAGTTTGCGACCTGGTTCTAATTCGAGGCCTTCGATCGAGGGCGGCGCGTGCTTGCCGTCGTACCACGTCCATTTGAGTTGCTTGGTCGTATACTGAGTCGATGCGAACCTGTACTCAGTCGTAGAACTTTGAGGATGCGCGAAATCGTTGTTCTTTTCGCACTCAGTCCGAGCGGTGAGGGGATTTCCAAGCTCTAGAGCTCGATAAGGTGTATCGAATATGTGGACACCCATGTCGCCTAGCGTGCCAGTACCAAAGTCGAGCAGGCGTCGCCATTCCATCGGGTGGTAGGTTTGTTCGCGGAAAGGGCGTTCCTCGGCAACGCCGAGCCAAAGGTTCCAATCGAGGTTGTCTGGCGCATCGATGATCGGGTGTTTGTAATCTGTGGAGGAAAGCCCCCAGTCTTTATTGGACCAGACGTGGACTTCGCTCACTTTTCCGATAAGCCCGCTCTTTATTATTTCGACAGTCATGCGTTGAGCAATGGAGGCGCTGACTTGAATGCCGAGCTGGGTGACGAGCCCAGTTTCTTCAGCTTTTAGCCGCAGTTCTCGGTTTTCATGAACATTGTGAGCGAGCGGTTTTTCGCAATAGACATGTTTACCTCGCTCCATGGCGCCCATCGTGATGGGAGCGTGCATATGATCGGGCGTGGATACGAGGACGGCGTCGATTTCGTTGGCCATTTTGTCAAACAAAACGCGGTAGTCTTTGAATCCTTTTGCGTTCGGAGCATTTTTGGATCCCTTTGCGAGGCCATTGCTGTCAACGTCTGCTATAGCCACTATCTCTGTATTTGGGAGTCTTAGTAGGGTTTCGAGATTCAATTCTCCTTGGCCATTGACTCCGATTTGAGCGATGCGAAGTTTTGGCTTAGCGGTGCGCCCGAAAGTCCTGCTCGGCAGTATTGAAAATGCTGTTACGGCGGCGATGTTCTTAAGGGCTTGGCGTCTTGTTTGCCTGTGATTCATTGTATGTGCGGTTTGAAAGAGAGCGGGCTAGAGCTCCTGTATGTAGATGTTGCGGAAAGCGACTGGGCTTTTGTGGCCGGCGAAACCGATGTGGCCGGATAGGCGGTCTTTACCGGGATGAGGCTTGTTTTGGAAGAAGTCGTTCACCTCGGAGAGGTCGGCATCAAGGATAGTGGTTCCATTGAGCTCCACTTTAATCCGGTGACCGGTGACCGTTACCGTTTGGGAGTTCCAGTTGCCGACCGGTTTGAGATAACCTCGTTTTGCGGCTACTAAGCCGTAAGCGGAACCATGATACTGTCGATCGTCCAACGTAGCGTATTTCTGGGCGCTGTTGTCCAGAATCTGGATTTCGCACATGCCTGCGTAGGCTGGGTCTCCTTCTCCCGGATAGCGAATGGCCAGACCATTGTTGCCGCCAGATGGGAGCTTGAACTCAATTTTTAGGATGAAATCGGAGTAACTCGCCACTGTGTATAGCGTACCACCTCTGTCTTCTTTGCATTGGATCGTTCCGTCGACGACTTTGTAGTTTTGCGTCTTTCCTTGCCAACCTTCGAAGCTTTTACCGTTGAATAGCGAGGTGAAATGGTCGCCCTCGTCGCTACATCTCGAGGGTAGCGGGGATGCTACGACCAATATGTAGAACCATAACCAAAATAGGGTGAGACGAGGGCGAATCATTCATGCCAACTATAGCCTAAGAAAGCATTGTGCGTCTTGTATAATTCGCGCGCGGGTGTGTAGAGGCCTACTGTGTCTACCAGTGGCGAAACTGCCCGCTGCTACGGTATTCAGAGGGGGATGTGCCCATCACCTTCTGAAAGCTTCGTGTAAAATGGCTGTGGTCGTAGAAGCCGACTTCTTGGCCAATGGTGGCAACGGTATCGTTCGTCTGGGCAAGTAAATGGCAGGCGGATTGGATTCGAACGTTTATGATATGAGTGACTGGGGTGATCTTGAAAATCCGTTTGAACCGTCGCTGAAATTGGCCGGTGGAAAGATTGGTGAGTTTGGCGAGTTTATCGATCTTTATTTGGGTAGAGAAATTCTTGCGTACGTACTCAAGAGCGTCGCCCATTTCTGAATACGGACGAATTTCTCCGTTGGCGTGGGAAAGATCTCGCCCGATGCAGGCCAGGCCAATGACTTTGCCGTTTTTTGAATAGAGCGGAGTTTTGGTAGTTACGAACCAGTTGATTGAATTGCGAGGGTCGGGAGCGAGTTCGATGCGATCTACAAGGGCTTCACCTGTTTCGTAGACGGTACGGTCGTCGGCGATATAGGAATCGGCTTGTTCTTTCGAAAAGAGGTCGTGATCGGTTTTGCCGATCATCTCTTCCACGCTTTGCAACCCGCAAAGGCTCGATGCAAAGCGGTTGGCCATCATCACGCGTCCTTTCCTGTTTTTGACGACGAAGTAAATTCCAGGAAGGTGATCGAAGACCTTGCCCAGCTGACCGCTTTTCAGCTGATCTTGAAATTTGATGACTTCGGAGTGCATCGGTGACTCTTGCTTACTGCTCCACTTTCCGGAATTCGTTTCTCTACCCAACGGTGTGGATCCATCCCTTTTCTGGCAGGATGCCGAAAGCTTCTCGATTGGCAATACGCAACGGGATCTTAATCCTGAACTTCGTAGCTTAGAGAGTGTCCAAACGATAAGTCAAATTTGCTGCGATTTTGCACAGATGGTAGGGAGGCTTGTCCTCAAGCCTCCGTATACATGCATCCGAAGCGGAGGCTTGAGGACAAGCCTCCCTACCTCGCTAATACCACTTTGGACACTTTCTTAGAGTTATTTTTCCCTACTGCATAATGTGATCTCGTTTGATTACTGCTTGGCGCGGTGGGCTCGCGAAAATCTGTCAAAAGATTATTGTATTGCTGTGTTACCTGTTAAGGTCCTGTGTTTTTTACAGTTCACCCATATAAGTATGGATCTCGCTACGTGTTTTCGCTCGTTTCAGCTCTCTCAAAAAGCAATTTTCACTGCGGCTGCTATTGTTTGGTCTGTTGTGCCTGCTTTATCGAATGGACCGAATCTCGTCCCTGATGAGTCAGCAACAGCCCCCAATTATTGGTGTACCTGGTATGCTCAAAATTATTGGCAGCAGCGGGGTGGCGAAATCACAGATTTCGATCAGATCAATAATCCGAACGCTCGCGAGGAGCTGACCTACAATCACTTGTATGATCAAGAAGAGGGTTGGGTAACAACATATCTTCCGCGAGGGAGAAGCGATTACTATTTTCTTATTGATCACGGTTGGCAGACGAAGGAGGCGGATGAGAGAACCGTTTCTGGAAGCAAACCCTTCTTTTCGCTTCAAATAGATCCACGCGATTTCGAAGAGTATGGCTACGCCGCTCCTCAAGAGTCATTGCGTTTATTCAACGAGGAGATTATCAGCAATGGCTGGAGGGGTCTTGGGTTGTGGGTTCGAGGCACCGTAACTGAAGAGGCTGCTCGCACCTTTGTGGAGTGGTCTCGGCATGCTGGGGTCGAGTACTGGAAAATCGACGGAGGCGGTATAAAAGATTTCCATAGTTTCCGGATAAAGAAGGAAATCTACCCGGAATTAACGCTAGAGTACATTGTTGGTACGGGTCCCCTAAATGATCTTTGGGATGAGCCTGGAAGGTCCTCCTACCCATCGCCATTTGCGCCAGGTCGGCAAAACAACAAGGCTATGTTGAATATACTCCAGAACACGGACGTATTTCGCACGTACGATGTCGCTCCGATTCTTGTATCCACTTCCACCATCAAACGAGTTGGCGACATTCTGAATCAGACCCATAACGATTCGAAATTCATTGGCATACTCAATTTGCAAGACGATCCGCAGGTTGCGGCGGGAATGGGTTGCCTCATTGCGAGCAAGAGGCATCCAAACTATATGGAGCGAACCTTCAAGGGTGAAGACTTTCATCACCAGATAAGAGGTAAACGTTTAATTCAAAAACGGATGAACGAGATCGAGCGTTTTGGTCGTTGGCAGCGAATTGCCCCTGCTTTCCCGGCCGGAATCGGTTCGTTCTCCGCTTCGAGTGAAGAATTGGTTGATAGCTATCCTCATACTCAGCGGGATACCTGGTTTAGGCCGTGCTGGGGAAAAATGGTTTATCAAAGCGCCCCAGCGGTGATGTCTCGCAATATGCCCCTGCCAAAAGTCAAAACGAAAGGCGACGCGCCCTATGTTATGGCTTCCACTTATCCCAACGGCCCAATTTGCGTGGCTACCGAAGGTCGGGTAAAGCCAACCGACCAATGGTATGAGCCGCAGGCTAAAGTGACAATCAGTGTGGAGGACCCCTCGCAACCGATCGGTATCTTCGGTCGATACGAAAGTCTGGTCATCGAATTTGATCGTTCGATTCGCAATGTATCAAAAATCTGGGCTCAAGATTTACTGGCTGAGTCGGCGGAGAATATCAAGGGCATCGTAAAAAAGTCGGACCGCAGTATTGAGATTCCTGGTGAGGTGATCGATCGAATCGGTACTAGCGCTGGGGACGATGGCGACATTTCAGTTCCGGGGATGGTCCTGCAGCTCAAATGGGATTAAGCCCATTGAGGAGGGAGCGGATATTATCGATAGATAAGCATGAGAGTCTCTCAAAATATAGGTAATATATTTTTGGGACTGGTCATTATTGGATTTGGGGTTTGTTCCGAACCGATTATCGCGAAAGGCGCGGAAGCGAGACCCAATATAATCGTGTTCATGGTAGATGATCTCGGGTGGAATCATATCGGCGTTGAAAAGGCGACCTTGAATACCGCGAAAGATATTTATAAAACGCCAAATCTCGATAAACTGGCGAATGGGGGGCTTAGCTTTACGCACGCCTATGCCCAGCCAAATTGCGCCCCGACACGCGCGGCTATGCTAAGCGGGCAATATCCAGCTCGCATCAATAACGATGTCTATGTTGTTGGGCATTTGAATCGTTACGGTAATGGCGGATTGACTGAGAACGACGCTAGATTTCGAGGGCCTCGACAAAGCAAAGATGTAGGGGTCGGGGCAGTCACGGTGGCTGAAGCCCTCAAGCGAAACGGCTACATGACCGCTCACATAGGCAAGTATCATGTTGGTGGACATGCTGGCGATGAGACGATGCCGGAAAATGTTGGCTTTGATATCAATGTGGGAGGATTCAGTCAGGGAAACCAAGCGACATGCTTTGCATCGAAAAGGGAGGGAGACTGGGTTTTCGAAGGGACTGGTTTGGGACATTTCGATAAATACGCCGAGCCTTATTCAGCATCCTACCTTGAGAAAAGAAAACTGCCTTCCTCTCTTCTTGGAACGAAGAAACATATAAGCGACGCCTTGGGAGATGCGTTAAGAGACACGATCGCTGAGCTCTCGTCGACCGATAGGCCGTTTTACTTGCAGTTCCATCCCTACGCGGTTCATAGCCCAGTCCGAGCGCGATCTGACTTAAAGTTAGAGGCGATAAATATAATAGGCGATGAAGATGAGGGGATGGCCGACTATATCGGTTTTATATTAGGAGTTGACGAAAATATCGGTAGAGTGATCGATGCCGTAAGGGATCCAAATGGAGACGGGGACGATTCCGATAGCATTGAATCGAGTACCTTAATTCTGTTTACGTCTGACAATGGAGGGACGCACACGGATAATTATCCCCTGCGAGGTGTGAAAGGGATGATAACTGAAGGAGGTATACGTGTTCCTTTAATCGCATATTGGCCAGGAGTTATTCCAGAGAATACAGTAACCGATTATATGGTGCATTCGGTCGACTATTATCCTACTTTCATTGATTTGGCTGGCGGATTATGGGGACCTTCTGATCAAACCCACCCATTGGATGGCGAATCGTTTATGGATATTCTCGAAAATCCGAAATCGAAGCGTAGGCGAGGACCCATATTTTATCTATTCCCTGGATACATGGACTGGCGAGCAGAGCCTTTTGTGACAATCATCGATGATATTGGAGGAAAACGACTGAAGCTCTCATATTTCTACGAAGATAATGCTTGGGAGCTTTACGACCTTAACGCTGATTACGGCGAAACTAGCAATATAGTTAAGAAGCATGCTTCAAGCGCGTCGATCCTATCGAGGAAGATTGACGAGTGGTTGAGGAAGACTCATTCCACATGGAATCCGAAGTATCCGCTGTCAAAGGACACGGGCGTTTCGGTTGGTCCTCCTGGGTTTATCGGCGAATAGGAAGTGCTGGGTCGTTTTGTCCTCTTCTTATATATAGCAAATCAAAAGCGACCGAATAATATTCATAGAACATCAATGGGTTAGAGTTCCGGGACCATTAACCGTATGTATCGCCTCTCCTGTTTCCGCATCCACATATTTGATACGTCTTGAGTTTGAGAAGTACAAGCCCCTAGTCTTCGAACTATTGAGTCTGATGGTCTAACCGGCCCACGTTCAGTCTCAATTGTCCTCTTTGAGAATCAAATCAGGTATAGACGCGTAATATGTGGAATCGGCCTATCAATTTGAAAAGCAATAACTTAAAAATTCCAGAACTGACCTTGGTTTGACACTAGCGGTACAATGATATTGTTTGGGCAAAAGGTCGTTCGATCTGTTCAGTTTCGTAAAAGGTAATCAGCCAAAAATGTCTGGATTTTGAAAGTAGATTGAGATGCGAGGTAGAAGGGCCAGTCAAGAGAAGTTCGACATTACGAGTTCAATGGGAGCTGTCTTTGAGGGACGAGTTCGGAGTGTTTGGAGGATCTAATGGATCGAATTTCAGATTTACTGCCCACACGGGTTTCGCTCTTGGACAGGGCGAAGTCGAGTAAGGATAATGACTCCTGGAACGATTTGCTCAGATACTATCAGCCGTTTATAACGAAAATATTGGTACGAACGGGACTGAGAGGAACAGATTTGGAGGATGCGCGGCAAAGGGTTTTTTTGAAAATCTGGAACGGCTTAACGAATTATGAAAGAGATGAAAGTCGGGCGAGATTTCGAAATTGGCTGTCTACGTTAATTAGGAATGCCGCGATTGATTGGCATAAAGCCAATCGGCACACACGAATGGGCACTTCTATTGACTTCATAAGCGAAGACTCCCTTGATCCGGATGAACCGGAGATCGAGAACGCTATCGAATCGGAGTGGCAGAAGTATATTGTTGAGATTGCTATGGAGCGACTCAAATCAGTGTTCTCTGGAAAAGCTTTCGAAGTATTCGCATTGTCGTTACAGGGCGTTTCAAGCGATGAAATCGCTAGTCAACTGAACATTCGAAAAGAGAGTGTATACGTCTTGCGAACAAGAGTGAAAAAGCGACTTAGCTTAGAGATAAAGACCATAAGAATTGAATTGGAAGGAGATGCTTCAAATGAGTGAATCAGAGAAATCTTACAAGAGAGCATTCGATGAAATGGAGTCATTTATAAGTATTCTCTATGATGAGGCGGATCCGAAGAACGTCGATTGCGAGCAGTCTGACTTGGAATTGGCTCCGATGTATCAAGCGCTTACAAAGATTGGAGAACGCTACGAGATTCTCGAACAGATCGGAAAGGGTGGCATGAAGGAAATATATCGCGCATTCGATCTGAGGTCTGCTCGACATGTGGCGATGGCAAAGCCGGTATCTAGTTTAACGAAAGATAATTACGATGCGTTTTTGCGCGAAGCTCATCTAACGGCGCGCTTGGAACATCCTTGTATTGTTAATCTTTTCGATATGGGTATAGATGATGGTGGAATACCTTTCTTCACCATGGAACTGAAGAAAGGACGTTCGCTTCGGGAATTGATTCGCTCAGCGAGAAAGAATGATAGCGCTGAAGACTTTCATTTAAGAAAGCGACTGTTTATAATCTTAAGAGTATGCGAGGCGATTTCCTATGCTCACTCGCGTCAAGTTCTACATTTGGATTTGAAGCCGGAAAATATCCAAGTAGGTCAGTTTGGCGAAGTTCAGGTGTGTGACTGGGGAATGGGAGTTGTCGTTCCTCGAAATGAAGATGGCTTGAACGATTCGGAAATATTGTTGGATCCAGACCTTTACGGTCCTTTGATGCTTCATGCTCGGGGTACGCTCGGGTACATGGCGCCGGAGCAAAGAGACCCACGTTCTCCTAAAACGATAGCGATGGATATTTTCGCTTTAGGTTGTCTGCTTCAAGAGCTAGTGACGCTTGAACTACCGGATAAGGCTATTCGCGACCAATCCGCAGTCGACTCCCCTATTAAGGCGATTATTGCCAAAGCGCGGAGAGATAATCCGGCTGAACGTTATAGTTCCGTGGAAGAGTTGCATCAGGATTTGTCTAGGTATATAGGCGGATTCAGCACATCGGTGGAGCGAGCCGGTTTTTTACGTGAAGTACGGCTTTTCTATTTTCGAAACCGGGTTCCGTGTCTTATTTCGATCTTGTTTTTAGGGCTGATGGCAGGTTCGGGTATCTGGTTCACCAAGCAACTTCGAGATGAACATTTGAAGACTGAGGTGGCTTATGCGAAGTCACAAGAGTCCCTGCTCATCGCGGAAGAAGAGAGATCGCTTGCAAATGAGGCGCGCCAAAGGGCGGAGGATGCCGTGGCCAAGCACAAGCGTGAACGGGAGCTCGCTACTGTGCTGTTGGATCGCCAGATAGAGAATTCTCGGGCGGGAGCGGAATTATTATTGGATAATCTTATCATGGATAATTCTCTGAGTTTGGCGGCAGTCGAAAATGCTTTTGAGCATATGGACAAGGCGCTTGCTGAAGGCGCTCCCAATTCCGATTGGTTTACTGCCCAGAAAGCGTATACATTGTTCCTTACTCAGCGATTTTCAGAGGCGGAAGAATATTACGCGATCAGTGTGGGGGATCAGAGCGATCTTAGGGAGATCATACCGGATTTTGAGAAACTAGTAGGGGAGAATGGCATCCTTCCGGTAGACGATTTTATTCGCCTGATTCAACGTATTCCCGCAACGGGACGAGAACGAAACCCTCTAATCGAGAAAATGGTCGTATACGATAGCCTCAACCGCGATTCTCAGCTGGAAAAGACGAGGATAATTCAGGCCGTTCTGGAAATGTCTAATCCGAACTGGAGAAATCAGAGCTTCAACTTTGATTCGGTATCGAGTCATTTATCCGTAAGCGGGGAGGGTTTTTATTCCTTTTTTCGGAAACCGGCCCTGACGGGGATTGATAGTGCGCCTAACTTGAATTTGCTCCGAATGCTGAACGTTAGAAGCATTGAAATAAGATCAAGTTCATTCGCGGATCTCGCTCAATTGTCCGAGTTAAATCTTCATAGAATCGATATTAGGGGCACGTCCGTTACGGAGCTCGAATCGCTTGCTAATATAAGTACGCTTAACATGCTTGTGATTGAGCCTGATCAGTTTACATCGGAGCAAATTGTAGAGCTCCCGAAGCGAATTGCTGTCGAGAAGCGTTTGCTGTAGCACGAGAGTTAGTTCAAATTTTGAATGTTTGAGCTGTACTGATTTCGAATTGCTGGAAGTGGCTCCTGGAAAGTATTAAAACGACTCGCATTTTCTGAATATCCGGAAAGTCGAATGCTGTAAAACGGATTACAGCTGACAGTAAACGACTTTCCGGGCGCGACTCGCACGCCAAATTGACGGATTTCTCCGTGTGGACTCGAATGTTGGAGTGGCTTGTTGGGCCTCTCTCTTGGCGAAAAATAGGGATTTAGAAAAAAAGAGAGAACCTTTGTTAAGGAATTGTTCCGCCGTCAGTTCCTCCTTTTTGAGGACTTATTGTGGCCCAACCCCGAAATTTCAACGACTCCATTTATACTGCGCACGGAATGGCTGTGTCGCCCGCGCGTTTACGTTCCGTGCTATTCAGTGGGCTCGTTTATAAAGAGACCCTTCTAAGCAGCAAGATAGAAACCTTAGCTGCATATATAGCCCACCGTAAATAGCTGATATATATGTTTTTTTAAAATATATCAACGCTGACCCATAGGGAAAGCATTTGAGTGCTCGCGGTTCATTCTAAACCCGCTGTGAAATCTGAAAAGATCCCGCGTATGTCGCATATAATCATATAATACTACTACCCAAACTAACAAACGAAGCCCCTAATAGGTATGAATATTAACAGAAAACCGCCCCGAATTCGACGATTGCTGCTATTGGCATTCGTAAGCGCTGCGTATGTCGGCGCTCAAGATGATTCCCAAGACGATGATGAAGTATTCCAGCTCTCACCATTCACTGTAGACGGTTCAGGAGAAATGGGATACACGGCAACGTCCACGTTGGCGGGAACTCGCATCAATACGAAATTGAGCGACCTTGCCAACTCGATCACGGTTGTGACGAAAGAGCTTATGGAGGACCTTCAGGTAACCGAAGCCACCACAATGCTTCCTTTCGTAGGCAATCTGGAAACGGCTGGAGCAGATGGAACTTTCGGTGGCGTTGGAACAGGTGGCGAAACGATTGAATACCGTGGCATCAATCGGAATCCGGATAATCGCAACCGCGTACGCGGTTTAGCGAGGGCAGACTCTACACGTAACTACGTGCCGACTAACATCAAGTTTGACTCGTATAACACTGAGCGTGTTACAGTGAACCGAGGACCGAATTCGACTTTGTTCGGTTTGGGTTCGCCAGGTGGAATAGTGGACAACACGACGATCTCGCCGCGCATGGCGAACCGAAACAAGGTTCAATTTACCTACGGTTCTTTCGGGGCTTATCGCGCGACTGTTGACATTGATCGTGTACTGATTGAAGACCGTTTGGGCATACGCGTTGCCGGACTGCATCGTCGTCACGCTTGGCGTCAGAACCATACCTTCGAAGACGACGATCGGTTGACCGTGGCGCTGCGCTACAAGCCGACTAAGAACACCAATATCAAGTTCAGCCAGGAGTTTGGTAGCATCGAAGCGCGCCGACCGCGCTTCAGCGGTCCAACCGACGGTTTCACGCGGTGGTTCGAAGCTCCTTGGGCGGATCCGACTCATCCGAGTGGAAAGATCACGCACAATCCGAGTTTGGGCCTTGGTTTCAGAGACTCAAATCGAGACCTGCTACGGGCTCCTGGTTCCTGGTTTTTTCAGCCAGGTGCCGTTTACGAGAATAATGGGGGACCTCTCCGTCCCTTGGATATCCATAACGCCTGGGAACGAGAGACCCCAAATGGAAACAACGCGCCCGATGGAAGCCGTCTAGATTTTCGTTCATTTAGCATAACCCAATTTCGTCAATGGTCTAGTTCGGGGACATTCGCGGCGGTCACAGGTCGTACGGATGGCGGTTTCTTTGGCGTGGATGCGCTACCTGATCGGACTGTAGTCGATTGGGCTGAAAATATTATTACGGGACCCAATCACGGTCAAAAAGAAGCTTTCGAAGTAGGAGCATTGAGTTTGGACCATGGCTGGGACTTCCCGTTGGGCAAGTTTGGCGTTGAGCTTATGGCAAGTCACGAGGAATTGGAGCGAGGCTTTTACGACGCCTTTAATGGGAACCGTGGCTACCAGCTGTCGATCGACCTGAACACGACTCTCAATACGGGAGCGGAGAATCCGAACTTTGGCCGCCCCTTCGTCGCAGGGGAAACGACGCGCGAGCAGAGTAATCGTAGCCGCGACGTCCAGCGCGCCACCGTCTTCTACGAAATCGACTTCAAACGCGGTGATCACAAACTCGGCTGGCTTTTCGGTCGTCACGTGGGCACCTTGTTTGGCCAGGATTTCTCTAATTATACTAGGAACTACTTTTCTCGGAATCTTATAGATCCTGCCTCTCTATTGACGATGAGCAATGCGACGAGCCTTACCTCTGGCGCGGCTCGATTGCAAAATGCGATCTATGTGGGATCGAGCTTCGCGAACGATTCGGCTCCCGTAGGTGGTCAGGGTGTCATTACTCCGGTGCAGAGCCCGTTGGATCTCGACGGCACATTCACAGGTACCTATTTCGATGAGGCTACCCTAAGCTGGGTGACGACTCCCGTCACGCCGATCAACGTGCTGACAAACGATGAAAACTTCTATAACTATATCACTGGGGATAGTTTCAACCGAGTGGATACTGGCTCGCACGCTTATATCCACCAGACATATCTTTTCGGTCAAGAGTGGCTTATAGGCACCTATGGGTACCGTACGGATAAAGTGGTATCATATGGAAGCGATATAGCCGACTTTACTGATCCTTCTACCGGAGAGCTTCGTACCAATGGGCGCTTTTCCAATAATATAGTGAATTGGCGTACGCGACAGCTCAACGAGAGTCCTATCGGCGAACCGTTCCAACAACCAACGGAGTCGCTTGGATTCGTCATGCACGTTCCTGAATTTGTGCCGCTTCCAGAAGGTGTGAATGTTTCATTCCACTGGCAGGATGCAGAGAATTTCCAAATAGGTTCTACACGCATGAATATCCTGGGCGATATCATTACGCCGCCTACCGGAACGACTAAAGAGCAAGGTATTACGATTGGGTTATGGAACGACAAGTTCGTCTTGAAATTCAACGAATACGAAACGCTTTCCAGAGGCTATTTTAGTCCAGATGGCGACCTCTACCAAATCGACAGACGCGTAGTTCGCGAGAACACTCCAGAGGCGCTTGCTGCAGCGGGTTGGCAGGGACCTCCGCAATTCTATCAAGATCTCGTTAACTGGCGAGTTGTAGAGGACCCTGGTACAAATAGCGGTTACAATGTTGAAACAGATCCCACGGACCTGCCGATATCTGACACGCAAAGCACTTTGTCCGAAGGTATTGAGTTAGACTTGATCTACAATCCTTCGAATAGATGGCGTATCGCAGCGAATCTCTCCCAACAAGAAGCTCGCCGGAGCAACATTGGCCCTGGGGCAATCGTGTACTTCAACGCTCGCGTTGACGAGTGGACATCCACTGGTCCAACCGGCGATCTCCAACTCGACACCTCAGGACAGGAGCTTCGCCTCCGAGTCGTGGATGTTGTAACTAATTCGATGAATATTCTTTTTGCGCGAGAAGGCCAATTGGCTGACGAAATTCGCGAATGGAGATTGAACTTGGTCACAAACTACAATTTCGCTCCCGATTCCAAATTTAAAGGATGGAATATCGGCGGCGCGTTTCGCTGGGAAGACGAGCGGGCAGCTGGCTACCCGATCATAACTCAGACGCAGGACGGTGGAGAAATCCAAGTTCCAGATCTGGCAAATCCGTATATGGATGACGCGGTTGAGAACCTGAATCTATGGATTGGATACGAGACCAAGATCAGGAACGACACTATGGACTGGAAGCTCCAGTTGAATCTGAATAATGTATTGAATTCAGGTGAGATTCGCACGACTGCATTCCAGCCCGACGGTACTTTTAGATCTGGCGTATGGCGTGAAGGTCGCACCTTTCAGCTAAGATCTTCGTTTGAATTCTAATAGTATTCATTTTCTAAATACTTAGAAATGCTTTATATTGGCTGAGGGATTGATCTGTCCCTCGGCCAAATTTGTAAATGGCATCAACAACGCTCTTTTCAATAAGAGCGTTGTTATCATGAGGGACGTGCAAAATAGTTGATAGGAGAATCGGTGAGGATTCTATATGCGAATCTATCGCTTTTATTCATTCCCGGCCTATCTATGAATCTCTCGGTAAATTCGTGCGAATGTTGTTTTTCATTACCCATCGGATTTGGCATTTAATCCGGATTTGCTTTTTCAGAGGAATCCAGTTGCTTTTCGCTTGCAAGGATCTCCTTGCTCTTCTCCTCGAGGAGCGAGCTGTCAAATAGCAGACCTCTTTGAGCTAGAAATTCCGCAGCGTACAAAAGCGATTTGACGGCGGTGTCCCGATCTCCTGATTTGACGTAAGCGTCGGCGAGGAAAATCGCGCCGTACGGTAGTGGAAGTTCCAACACGATATCCTCGTGGAGGAGTGCATTCTCTAGTGGCAGCGAAACGAGAGAGAAAAGCTGGTTAGCGGCTTTGGAAGTATCTCCTGTCTCGATCGCCAGTCTGGCCGACGTGAGCAACGAGGCGGCGTGATTTGGGAGCCGATGTAGCGAACTTTCAATGACGTTGATCGCTTCGCCGAATTTAGACTGTCGTTCGTACAGTCGAGCCAAGTGGACGACCGCATTGGCGCGAAACGCCTCGTGCTCCTGGTTCGATCGGGAATCGCTCTGAGAGTCAATCAGGGCGAGCGCTTTCTGGTGAGCCTCTTCAGCTCTGGTAAGATCATCCACAATCTCCAGCGCAATACCGTATTCCGTATAGAAACGGGGCGACTGGGCGAAGTGTGGTTCGCTCTGCTCGAATAACTGCATAGCGGCGTCGGTATTGCCGCTACTTCCGTAGTATCCTACAAGATACAAACAGGTCTCGAGAGAGTCGGGGTTTGCAGATAGAGCCTCTTTCAAAACGACTTCACCCTCTTCGAGGCGTCTGTCGCGGAAGAGTAGTCGGGCAAGAGCGATTCGGGGAGAAACCAAGTTCGGTTGGTGTAGAAACGCGGCTCTATACGTAGCCATGGCCTGGGCAGTTTGGCCCTGCCTTTCATAGATGGTCGCGAGCTTGTGGTAGGCGCTTCCTAAACTTGGGTCGGATTCGATGGCGAGTTCGTAATGACGCTTCGCTCTATGAAATTCGCCCTGCTGCTCGAGATGGCCTCCATGGGCATAGTGATAAAGGGCCTCGCCGCCTGCCAACGTGACGTCGAACTCCCGCTGGGCTTTCTCAAGTTCGGCGATGTCCTTCTGGTTTTCTGGGATTACTTGGACCATTAGCTCCGCCATTTCGTCGGTAGAGCGCCATCCGCCGCGTACGTTGACTGGGGGCGAGTTGGGGTTCCTTATGTTTGTCTCCGAGTTGTCGAAGACGTATTCCATGTGGAGTTTCGACCCTGCTGGAAGGAAAACGGGCTCTTGGTACCGGTAATCTCCTTGCCAGTTGAAATCCCAGTCGGAAATGCGAAGCAGCTGTTGAATCTCCCCATCGGGTAGCGTGGCGAAAAACTTGATGTCTTTTCCTAGGTAGTGAGCGTGTGGATACACACTTGATATGAATAGGCTGACGGGTATTTGGAGGGACTTCGAGACGGTGTATGCCGATTCCCCGGCTGGGATGTCGATGTCGTATTCGCGAAGTTGGAATACGAACGACTTTTTGAGGGGAGGCTTGTCAGCGAAATGCAATCCTATCTTCGGGTTGACCCTAGTCGGTTTCCCGTTTGGAAGCATATGGAATTGGAGGACCAGGTCTGTTCCGGGAGCGAGTTCCCAAGCGGTATCAGAATGGGCTTCGTAGGGGACTTGCCCCGGCGTCCATCCGACGATATGGCCCGACGGGGGAGCGCTAGAACCAATGCCCATGCCGTCGAAACCGATGCCGTCTTCCGCCTTGTCGCGTTCCCTCGAGCGGCCGGTGCTATCGAGCATCAAAAGCGCGTGGTGTATCGCCAGTCGCGATTTTGGAAGAAGCTCAAAGGATGTCACGTAGGCGGTTTTCTGTAGCGGAATGGGGACTACAAAATTCCGATAGACGTCTTTGCCTTCTCCGGGCAGAATGTAGTCTTCCTCAAGTTCGATGACGAGATCCGGTTCTCCGAGTAGCCATTGGTTTCCGGTAGGGCCAGCTTGAGGGACGCGCGTTGGATCTCCAGGCTGAACTCCGGATTCGTACCACTTTTTCAGCGCCTGCATGTCTTCGTTAGAAAGTATTCTCTCCCCAATTAGGGCGGGTCCGTACCCAGGATCCGGCTTCCATGGCGGCATGAAACGATTTTGGGTGACTTCGACTATCTGCCGAGCTCGACGTCGGACCTGCTCATATGTTTCGAGAGGAAAGGGACCGATGCCATCCTGATGATGGCATGCAATGCAATTTTTGCTGATGATAGGCGAAATCGTATCCGCGTAGGTCACTGGTTCGGATTCGCTCTGCGCGGCGCATGAGCTGGAGATCGCCGTTGCGAGCGTTCCTCTCAATACATGTGGTAATAAACGTGGCATCGAGTGTTGCGGAAAGCGTTTTCCAGTATTGTAGCTAAATTGGCGTTGTATCAATAAACAACGTACTTATTCTCAATTTGAGAATCTCAACGAGCGAGCGATTGGTAAGCGAGGAGATCTAATCGGTATTCCCAGGCGCGAATATTCCCGTGCGGTAGCCTTTGGAAACCGCAGCCGGGACGTTTCGGACATTGAGCTTCTCGTAAATGTGGGCCACGTGAGTGACGACTGTGGTGTTGCTGATGCCGAGTACAGTCGCGATCTCTTTCTTCAAATAGCCTTCCGCGATCTTCGCGATTGTTCCCGTTCGCATTTATAGCGCCCCATGCCGTTGGACAGGGAGCTGTTATCTGGGTGTTCAGTTCGGAAATATTTCCAAACTTGCACCGGGCTCAAGGCACCTCGCTGGGTTGTTCCACGCATTGGGTATTCGCTGCCCTGCTTACTCTGTTCTTCCCCTCCATGGTTGAAGCTTTTCCAGCCAGTGTGGTCCTCGGATTCTTCTGCTTCATGATGGTCCTTCAGTTTATCTGGGTGAAGGTATTCGTCCCTGAGACCAAAGGCAGCTCGCTGGAGGAAGTGGAAGCTAAGTTGCAATCAGTATTTGAATTTTGGTGATGGATGAAGGCTTGGCGTTCCAGTGTTCCATCGCAGAGGCCCCGTCTTCGAATGGGACGGTTTTAGTGAGGGTTTCCTTAACGGGATAGCGACTTGCCTCGAGCATGGAGATGACTTCCTGGAAATCCTTCAGCGTTGAGCCTCGAGAGCCCATAATGTCGAGTTCTTTGAGAATGAAATGCTTCGTCTCGTAGGCGACCGAATCTTTGGCGTAGCCTATGTAGACGACGCGACCGGCATAGCTAACTTCTTCGATACAGGCTTGAAAGGTGGAAGGAATGCCCACCGCTTCGATCATGACGTCTGGACCGTAGCCGTCGGTCAAATCGGCGAGCCGTTCACTAAGATTCTCTTTGGACGAGTTAATAGTTTCAGAGGCTCCGGCTTTACGAGCGAGTTGGAGCTTGGCGTCGTCGATGTCAATGGCGATGACCTTGGCCTTGCGCTGTAATCCCGAAGCGGATACGGCGCCGAGACCTATCATTCCCGCTCCGAAAATGGCTACGGTGTCGTTTTGCGTGATTCGCGCTCTATCGACTGCATGGAATCCGACGGCAAGCGGTTCGACTAGGGCGAGTTCCGCAAGAGAAAGACTGGCCGAGGCAATGACTTTTTGGTGGGGAACAGCGATGTACTCGGTTAGCGCTCCATCACGCTGCACCCCGAGGGTCTGGTTGCTCTTGCAGGCGTTGATTCGACCCTTCAGGCAGGCGCTGCAGCGACCGCAGTTCGTGTAGGGAATTACCGTCACTTTTTGACCGACTAGGAATCCGTCTGGAACGTCTTCTCCGAGTTCTTCGATGATCGCGCCGATTTCGTGACCCGGTATCCTCGGGTAGCTGACGAGGGGGTTAAGTCCGCGAAAAGTGTTGAGATCAGTGCCGCAAAATCCGATGCGTTTTACCTTCAGCAGAATTTCGCTTTTGCCCGGCTTCGGTCTAGGTGATCGAGCATAGCTGATTGAATTGGGCTCGGCTATCGTAATCGTCTTCATCGTTTTGGAAGGTAGGTTGCGTTTGGTACGGCGTTGCTTCCAGTTTGGCAGCCAGACGTTTGCTTTATTTCAGGTCTACGTTTCCTAGATTATATACCTTGATCGCATTCTTGGAGTAGATGCGATCGCGAACCGCATTGGACTTGTCCGACAGGAAGTTATCGAGGATAGCGATTTGGTCGCCGAATGGACCAGCTCGATTGCTTACCGGCCAATTGGATCCGAATACCAGTCGTTCCGATCCGAATATCGTGAAAACGGTATCCAAAATGTTCCGATAGGCTTCTGGGTTCTTGATTCCGTTAAACTGATCGAGTGGGCCGACATCGAATTGTTCGAAACTCAGTAACTGGATATCGGATACCTTCAGATACAGATTGGGCAACGATGCCAGGATCACTAAGGCTTCCCTCCATTCCGATTCTACGGAAAGCGTTAGGTCCTTGTGCGAGAAATGGTCCAGAATGATAGGGAGCTTCTTGGGGAGTCGATCGGCTACTTTGGCTAACTTGGATGGTTTGGCCCCGATAAGGTCTAGGCTCAAGTTCTTGCTTTCCAGGATCTCCATCGCTTCAAGCGCTTTCTCGCGCAATCCTCCGCCATCATCGAAAATGGCCCCTCCTGCCCGCAGTCCCACGAAGCTGTCATGCTTCATGAGTGTGGCTAGGTCGGATTCGAAGGAATCGCTTAGCAGATCGAGCTTTCCCACTACGCCAAGAATCGTTTCATTTTGATCAGCGAGCTCGAACATTCTCTCGTTGGAAGCGATGAGCTGATCTCCTGACGGACCGCCGGATGCTTCTATTAGCACGACGCCTATCACTTCCTCCCCCGCATCTGCCGCCGCGTAATCCGCCATGCTGAAATGGCGCATCAACCATTTGATCGGATGCTTGTCAGGAGATGGATAAACCTCGCCGTGGAGTCGCGGGTAGTTCCACAGATGTACGTGCGTGTCTATGATTGCCTTTTTATGATTCATCGAGTCACCAGAGATGCGGCTGCAGGCGAAATTCAAAAGCATCACGATGGCCGAGCCGACTAGAATCGCTGTGGAGCTCTTGCGGTTTCGTCGATCGCTCATGAAACTTTCGGTTTTGAGGAATGGTTTGATATGTAGAAGGAATACGGATACGTTAAATTGGATTTTCTCTGGATTTAGAGAAAAGCCTGTGCGGTTTTGCTTAGCTGGTAGACGCCGACCAAAGTCATGAGGGTGGCTGAGATCCAGAGGAATGTAATCCAGAGAGGGCTGGGTCTCAAAGCTTCATGCGTTTCACGATAGAGGAAGTAGAGGGCGGAGAAGGCGAGGAATGGAAGCATCAAAGCCTGCGCGATCGCGCCAACGGTGACCAATGTCACAGGTTTCCCGATGGTGACGTAGAGCAGAAAATAGACGATGGGAAGCGCCAGACAGGTAAGTCGAACTACATTCGATCGAGATACCTTGGATCTTGTATCGACTAGTTTGAACAAGCCTAGGAGATCCGCAGCCAACCTCCCGTTCGATGCAGTCGAAATAAACACGGTAGAGTAGAGCACCACTATGGCGCCGACGATGAAGAACCATAATCCGACGTTTCCGAATGATTCGCTGTAGATATGCGATAAGCTGATCATCAGCTCGTCATTGGTTACTTCCACTCCTTTCCCATTCAAGACGGCGGCTCCGAGAAGGTAGAAAGCGACGGTGGCTCCCGTATAGATTATCATCGATACCCATGCGTCCCATTTCAATACGCGTATCCAGCCTTGGGCGCGGCTTATCCACTCTTGGGTGTCATCAAATGGACCGACATGACTAGCGTATCCTTTTTCTAGGCACCAATAAGGGTAGTAAATCAGTTCGCTTGCTCCGACGCCGATAATGCCGAATGCCGCGAAGGCAACCAGGAATTCGTCGGGTAAATTGAAACTCATGCCTTCGATCAGACCGCTTGCGCCGATTCCGTAATCGGTCCAATAGAGCGAGAAGACCGCCAGTATGGTGAATAGGGTAAAGGCGGCCACCATGACTGTAGAGAAACGCTCGATGAATACGTATCGGCCGAAGTATAGAAGAATCGCGCAGGACCCAGTGATGAAAACAGCGAGCGCGGTATCCGAAAAGGCAAGACCGGACAATCCGATCGCTTGAGCGATTCCTCCTACCATCCCGGAAACTTGGAAAAAGGTCGCGATGAACATCATCATCCAAATCCAGACAAGCCACGAGACGCCGAGCTTGGGTCCTGGCACCGAGTTCAATGCTTGCAATGTGGTTTTCCCTCGCGAGATCGCGTAGCGTCCCAGCTCGATCTGCAGGAATACTTTTATGATGCAGCCTAAAATGATGAACCACAACAGCGTGAAACCGACGTCCGCTCCCAGTTTAGTGGTCACGATCAGCTCGCCGGAGCCAACGATTGCCGCGGATATAATCAAACCTGGACCAAGTTGGCGGGAGATCCCGCGCCAATGGGTGGGGGCGGGGCGAAAAGGGCTCTCAGTCTTCATCATATATGAAGTTCCATAGTCATCTCGTATTCGAGTTTTTCGGTACGCGAAGCGGGGCTTGCTAGCGGAGGTTTTGGGTGAGTGGGATATTGTGGCGGTAGCTGGGCCACGTCTAGTCCATAACCTTTAAAATCGCTATAGCGTGGCTTGGAGGAGCGTTTTCCGGACGACGGAAGATCGACCAACGTTCTTTCGCATAGTCGATCTGATAGGGTTCCTCGAACCTGCCGGCGAGTGGATCGAACCAAGTGATCTCGACCAGCTTGTCTTCCATGAAATCATGTCCGCAGGTGACCTGGTTCATATTTTCCGGGATGTAATACAGGACTAGGGATTCGTTGTCGGATAGGGCGAAAGTCGTGGTGTCTTTCCGTATGGGTCTCAGCCTCTCGAAGGGGTACCGTTCGAAAAGCGTGGCGAGGTATTTGTAGTATTCAAATTTTGGTTGATTCTCCTCGGGCAGCTCAAGCGGGTTGTAGATGATGTTGTCCCACGATGCGTTCTGCCAGTAGTAGGTCGAATACGCGCCTGCGAAGATGATTTTATAGTTCCGATCGAGGCAGGTCACGGCATCTTCATAGGCGCCGTTGAAGATATTATATGTCGAGCTTTCGTAGCCGCCGTGTTCGATGTTGAAGACGGGTTGTTGGGCATGTTTTTCCACTAAGCTATGCATCTCGGTGTAAATGTCGTAGGTCCACTTTTGGGCGGAAATGAAGTCCACTTGATCCGGGAAGCTGGAGCAGTAGCGATAGTCATGTACGGTGAGAAGACGGTTGTAGGCGTCGATCTTCTTTAGTCTTTGGATGCGATTGGTGATGTACGAGATATCGTTGTGGCCGTATCCCAGCGCCTCTTTGGAAATATCCCAGACAAGATTAGGATAAGCTTGGTAACGCTTGACGACGTAGTCGAAGTAAAGGTTGTCCGCATCCGACTCAGCAGCCGGCCAATTAACCTTCTTGTTCCAAACGTAGATCATCAGGTGAGCGACGATCTGCTGTTCGTTGAGGTGGTCCATGACCCGATCGAGGTGCTTGAAAAAGTCGACGTTGAGAGTCGAGAAGTCGGGATGGTCATTGTCGCCGCCGAAGGGAAATGTTTTCGGTTTAGAGAAGTCGTGTTCGGGCTTCATGCCATGAGGGATCGGCCAAGTGGAGCCTCCCGCATCATAGGCATAGACATTCATGATTATGTGGTTGAATTTATTCTCCGCTACGTGGCTCACGATTTGCCGCGTCTTCGGAATGTCGTGAGTGTTGTCCCAATCCAACGCGAAAAGCCAGTCTAGCTCGAAAGCCAAGAGGAAGTAGGGAGTGCCGTCTGCGTAGGAGAAGCGTTGAGAGTCGGTTTTCGATACGACGAGTGGGCCGTGCTGCGATGGATTCGTATTCGCCGAGACGGAAATAGTACCGCTTTTGCCACTGAGGGCTGGCATCGCGGAGCGGGTCTCGTATTTCCATTCTCCTATTTGCGGAGGACAGAAGCGGATTGCCCATATGTTTTCGCCATTGTAGAAGCCAGGTACGTCGAGCGTCTCCCCTGATGGATGGATGAAAGACGCGTTGATCTCCAAACCGAAGGGATTATCGATCTTTTCTTTGGCTTCAAGTTCTATGTCTAGAAGCTCCCATTGCTCGGCTTGGTAGTCTTTCGCTTTTGTTAGTTGAGCCATTAGTAGTGAAATTGAGGATACTTTTAATAGTATAATGAAATTGGATATGAGGTTCTTCATTTAATTGCTATAGATCGTCGGAAAACTATGCGGATCGCAGTTCGAAGAGGCGGATTCCTTCTTCCTCTTTTCGGTTCGCATTGAAAAATTGTCGTCACATTTTGACGCGTTTCGTTATCCGCTGACTTTGCATGAACCCCGTAGGAGTGGGGAGCCGCGTTCAATGGGAAAATGAATCCAAGGATTGGATTCGGGTTGTCCGATGTTTAATTACTTAGTTACATCAATCACGATGCGGCGGTAGTCGTAAAGGGAGGCGATGGAACCGCGATCCTTGATTTCGAGAATCAGATGGATCTGATGACCCGCGGTATTCCGTGGGAGAGTCAGGCTCGCTTTGACAGGCGCGTTCGCGTCTATGGTTTCAAGCTGGAGTTTTTTGGCATAGGTGCCGGCTTCCTTGTAAATCCACCAATGGATCTCCAGTCCGTCGCCATCAGGGTCGTGGGAACCGGTAGCATCGAATACCAATCTTTGACCGGCTGTGGCAGTCATACGGATGATGGAATCAGTGGCGTCTCCATTTATAACGGCGACGGGGTGATGATTAGCGTTTTGGTAGGGTTGGACGCACCAGTCCATGCGGCATTGGAAATCCTGATACATGGCGCGACGAAAACGCCAGACAGGATTCCAGAGATTGGTAGTCGTCTCGCCGTTTCGAGGATCGGTCCAGGTGTCTTCGACTTCGGCGTGCAAATAGAATGGCCTAGCCGATTGCTCGTCGGCTCGTACATCGTCATGATGGGCGAAGTAGTTCTTCACTTTTGCCCTGCTGAAACGTCCGCTCCACCCGCCCCAGCTGGGTTGGTCGATATCGAAGAGGCCTTTGTTGACGAGACCCATCCAGGGAATGGTGCCTCCGCCTTCCAAGTGCCTGAGATCTCCGCGCGGGAATACGCGCAGCGGATAGAGACTGCCCAAGGGGCCATGCTCGGCGACGATATGCTTCAACGCCCAAAAGTTCTGGCCTAATTCCGTATTTTCGTATGGTTCCCAGACATACGGGCCGATATTCGCGCGGTCATTCCAGCCGGGGCCTCCGTAGCAGTAGGTTTGCGTGTTGCTGCGCAGCCAGTGGATTTGCGGGAAATTATGGGCTATCCACGCTCCGCAGTTGTCCTGTGATCCATTTTCGAATACACGTAATTTTAAAACGGCTGCCTTGAGCTCTTCATCGGAATAGGTTGCTTTGAGGTCGATCAGGGCCTGAGCCAATGTGTTTGAGCCCGCATTGACCACGATCCGGATGGGGCGGGGGTCGTCCCGCTCGATAGCCTCGATGATGAGTCGCGATCCGGGGCTTGATTTGCCCGGTCCGACGTCTGCGATACCGTAACCTGATTGACCGGTCGTGACAATGCTGCGGAGATAATCTGGATCGTGCCAGCCACTGGCGTGCAGGCGAAGGTTGTCTACGACTTTCGCGTATCCATCAATCAATTCATGGAAAAGTTCTGGATGGAGAACGCGTTTGTAGGGATTCGATTGCCTGGGATGGAGGTATTTTCCCGTGACGGCGATGAGCCCTTCGAGATGAAATTCGTTGGAACACATCAGCATGTGCATCATCTGCTGCATTTCATCCTCTTCGTTGCCCATATCGGCTAGAATGATGAGGCGGTAAGGCTTCGCTGCATCTGTCTCCGTCGAGGAGGCTAGTGAATGCGGGCAAGTGATGGCGATTGAGAGTAGAGTTAAAGCGAGGGCGCCGCGTTTATTATACATTTAGGATCGCTTTCGGTTAGGACCGTGTTGTCGCTATCGAATTGGGTGTTTCACCGAAGGCGCGGTACGTCGGGTCTATCTTTCGATTTTCGAAACGCGTGAAGGGCTAACGACAAGGCGATAGAGACGACTCCACAACATGCGTAATGAATAACTCGTTTTCCGATCTCTCTCGTCGTTCTTTTATTACGAAATCAGGATTTGCTCTCAGTACCGCTGCTCTTGGTTCCGCGCTGCCCATAGACTCGATTTACGCCTCGAGCGACAAGCGTCGTGGGCAGCTCGGAATCGCCCTGGTAGGGTTGGGCGGCTACGCGACTCAAATGCTTATGCCAGGTTTCGCCCAAACGAAACGATGTCGCTTGACGGGTCTGGTGACAGGGGCTCCCGAGAAGAAAATCCGCTATGGCAAGGAGTTTGAAATCCCGGATACGCACATATACGACTACGAGACCTTCGATCGAATAGCGGATAATCCGGATATCGATATCGTCTATGTCGTTTTACCGAATTCCATGCATGCGGAATATACGATTCGAGCGGCCAAAGCGGGGAAGCACGTTATATGCGAGAAACCGATGTGCCTGAGTGTGGAAGAAGCTAAGGCGATGATATCCGCTTGTCATGAAAATAATGTGACACTGAACATCGGCTACCGCTGTCAGTACGAACCTCATAACCTGGAAATCATTCGTCTCGCTCGGGAAAAGCCGTTTGGCGGGGCGCGGTATGTTCAGTCGGAGCTCGGTTTCGTTATCGGCGATCCAAGCCAGTGGCGTCTGCGGAGAGATTACGGAGGCGGGGCGCTTTTGGATGTAGGGGTTTACTGCATGCAGGCTGCCTGCTACGCGATTGGCGAAGATCCCATTGCCGTTTATGGCCAGGAATTCAAGACGGATCCAGTGAAGTTCGGCGAGGTGGATGAAACGGTCGCGTTCCAGATGGAGTTCCCGAGCGGCGTGATTTCCAATTCGACTACCTCGTTCAGTCTCGATGCGCATCGACTTTACGTGAATTACCAAGATGCTAACAAGCATGTGGAGATCCAGCCGAATTTTAATTACGGGAAGTACCGCGGATCGATTGCCGGAAAACCTATGGAATTCCCCTTCATCAATCAGCAGGCCAATCATATGGATGTCGTTGCTCAATCGATACAAGAAGGTAACGAAACTACAACTACAGGAGATGTTGGACTGCGGGACATGAAGATTATCGAAGCCATTTTCCAATCGATTGCCAATGGAGGCGTTCGAATAGAAATAGGGTAGGTGAACCTTAGCTATTCTCGCGAATCCAAAATGAAACTGCACTGCCTATTCGCTTCCACGCTCGCTGTCGTTGCCATGTCTTGGCTGGCTTCAAAAGAACTGGAGCCCGAGCAAATAGACATGGGTATGAGCGTCTCATCGGTACGGCCGGCATGGGAGCGACTGGCAGCCCATAACGAGGCTCCGGAGTGGTTCAAGGACGCCAAGTTCGGAATCTATTTTCATTGGGGCCTGTATTCGGTTCCCGCTTACGGAAACGAATGGTATCCGAGATGGATGTACTTCCCGGGCACAGCTGAGTTCGAACATCATAAAAAGGCGTATGGCGAACAAGGGGGAGGATTCGACTACCATGATTTCGTTCCGATGTTCAGAGCCGAGAACTTCGATGCAGCGGAATGGGTGGAATTGTTCGAAAAGGCGGGCGCTCGATTCGCGGGTCCAGTCGCTGAACATCATGACGGGTTTTCGATGTGGGATAGCGAAATCACGCCTTGGAATGCTGCTGACCGAGGACCAAAGCGAGATATCACCGGAGAGATCGCTGCCGAGCTTCGCAAGCGAGGAATGAAATTGATCACATCATTTCACCATGCTCGCAACTTGCAGCGCCCGTTTCGGCCTGGGATTGACGGCGATCCTAGATCCTACTTTTGGGATAGCCACTTTCCCCGATTTGAAGGAATGCCCATGACTTCGGAGGATCCCGAACTTGCCTTGCTGTATGGAAACATGAACGAAGGGGAATGGGTGGAGAAGGTTTGGAAAGGGAAGGTGATTGAGGTGATCGACCAGTACCAGCCCGATATCATCTGGTTTGATACCTGGCTCGATATGATACCTGATCGCGTTCAGATGGAGGTGCTCGACTACTACATCAAAGACGCTAAAGAGAGCGGGCGAGAAGTCGTCATCAATGCCAAGCATCAGGACTTGCCTCCCGAGGTGGGCGTGCAGGATTTCGAAAAAGGACGCTTAAACCGGATAACCGATTTCACTTGGCTCACTGACAATACGATCAGTCGCGGAAGCTGGTGCTACACGGAGACAATGTCGCTCAAAAGCCTATCGTTGGTGCTTCACGGTTTGATAGATATCGTGAGCAAGAACGGTATCCTTTTATTGAATATATCGCCGAAGGCGGATGGAACGATCCCGGAGGATCAGCGTAAACTGTTGCTCGAGATGGGCGAGTGGCTGGCCGTTAATGGAGAAGCGATTTATGATACGCGGCCGTGGATTGCTTTCGGAGAAGGGCCGACTCGTCTTGGGGAAGGCTTAGGGGGACACTTTGTAAAAGAAAAGGAATACACGCCTGAAGACGTTCGTTTCACCCAGAGCAAAGATGAAAAAGTCGTTTACGCTACCATTCTAGGCTGGCCAGGAGCGGGCAAGGGATTCGAGATGCAGACATTCAATAAAATTCGCGAGTACTCGAAAATAAGGAATATAACGATGCTGGGCCATGAGACCGAGGTGGACTGGAGATGGACTCGCAACGGGCTCGAAGTCATCATGCCCGATGTTGACGCGGATCCGTTGGGAGTAGTGTTTAAGATCGAACTGTAGCTTGAAGCCGTTAAGGCAATAGGTAGCGGCCAGCGTCCTCGCTGGCCATAATTTTTGTCGATGGTGGCTAGCGGGACCAACCTTCGCCTTTGGCTACGGCATGGCACCGCGCTAGCCGCTACCTTCAAATACCCCCTACAAGCTACGAGGATCTTTATTTGTGAAACACCTCTTGGCCTGAGGACAACTAAATACTTCCTTGGCTGGCGTACGTGATAGAATGCTAGGAAAGATGGGACCGCGTCCTGTTTTTTAATGTATCCAAATATTAAATGAATAGTGGATTGCTTGTGACGTCGATCCGTTTTTTATGTATCCATAAATCAAATATATAATATGGATGCGTTTCATTGACGGTCTGCGGTTCTATAAGTTTTCCGGATATAAAAAGAATCGGGGAATTTATAGAAACGTTACACTGGTTCGGGACAAGTTTGGGTTAAGGCTGAGTTTCCTCGAGAGAGGAATGCAGCTCTTTGAAAAATATAAACCATGAATACCCTATGAAACAAATACTTGCCTCACTATGTTATCTGCGGACGTATGTATCCGCAGCGCTTGTCGGACTTGCTACGGATGTAGCAGTTGGACAAGATCTAGGCGAAGATGAGGTCTTCGAGCTGAGTCCTTTTATGGTGTCGGCGGAAGACAGTACCGGGTACCAAGCGAGATCCACACTTGCTGGTACGCGTATCAAGACGAACCTCAAAGACCTGGGCGCCGCTATTTCGGTCGTGACCGAAGAATTTCTCGACGATACTGGATCGACGGGAATTGAGGATTTCCTGCAATACACGGGCTCTACCGAGATCGGTGGACCGGAGGGAAACTACTCTGGCGCCATAGACAGCGGTTCCACTTATTTCACGGACATCGAAGAACGAGCGAATCCATCCCAAACCGCTCGAGTGCGCGGGATTGGGGAGCCGAACTTCACGCGCAATTACTTCTCGACGGACATTCCCATCGATCGTTACAACACCAGCGGAATCACGATTAGCCGAGGAGCGAACTCGCTCTTGTTCGGTCTCGGTTCCGCAGCTGGGGTGATCGAGAACGGCGTCAAGTTTCCGACTGTTGGAGTTAATAGGAATCGCTACGATATTCGTTTCGACGGCCATGGAACGACGCGCGGTTCCTTCAACATCGATCGCACCGTGATCGAAGATCGCTTAGCGATCAAGGTGTCTGGATTGTATGACGATACTCAATACGCTCAGGATCCCGCTAGCGAGCTGGAGAGACGCGCGTATTTGGCATTCAATGCCGTCCTGCTCAAGAACGAGAACAGCGATTTCTTCGGGAAGACCGTTCTCCGTGGCAATTTCGAGGCGGGCGAGATCGATCGCATACCTCCAGCCTACCGTCCTCCTACAATGGGGTACGAGAGCTTTTTCCGTCCTCCTTTCGATTTCGAGCCGTATAATGGCATCGACTATGATCCGATCACGGGTGGCCACGCTCAACTAACGAGCACCTGGCGCAAGTGGGGCCTTCTCGACACCCGATTCCACGTTACTGAAGATGGTCGCGTCATTCCTGGATACAAGGAAAACGCTGCTGCCGAAGGCTTCATGGATCTGTATTCGACTCCGTTCTTCTGGGCCAATAGCACCACGATGGTCATCCAGCCTGACGGTACGAGAAGTGTAGGCCATGCTGGCGACATTGCTCACATTCAAGGCTTCTCGACTCGCCCGAAGGCGGTGCCAACCGACGCTTTCCATATTGATGGAACGCCACTGTCGGCCGAGCCGAACGGACACCAATTGTCGAGAGCTTACATGGAATCGGGGCACGGTCTTGGATTCAGGGCCGAGTCGGTCATCAATCGCGATGTTTTCGATTACCGCAATAAGCTGCTCATTGGAGATATGAACAGCGTATTCACCGAATTCGACGCTCAAACCGTATTCCTCGAGCAAAGCTTGTTCGGCGGCAAGGGAGGTGTCGAAATCGCTCTCGACAAGCAGCGTTTCGATCAGGATCGTTTCCAGCCTTTCGAATCAAGACGCCGCGAACAAACCAGCATCGATACCACCGAGTACCTCGTCGATGGCTCTCGCAATCCAAACGCTGGTCGTGTGGTAATGACTCCTTGGGAACGGATGGACGAAGTCGATCAGAACTTTCTCACCGAACGCGAATCTCGTCGTGTTACCGCTTTTGTCGAGCATGACTTCCGCGACCAAAACGAAAGCCTCGGCAACTGGTTGGGACGCCACACGATTACCGGTCTGTTCCAGACCGAGGAGAAGTTCGAGAGGCATACCAAGACTGGATGGTACACCGATGGCCTCAATTTCATGGTTCGGGACGGTGGCGATCCGACGCACTGGGCTCGCGACTTTTCTCCACTGTTCGTTATCAGCGATGATAACACGGGGAAAGAAGAGCATGAAGTACGCTTGCAACAGCTTTCGCGTAGCATGATGCCGAATCCTGGCGACATTTGGACAGCGCATTATATCGTTGATGATACCGATATTAATTCTGTCGAAGAGAGGCAGTTCATTATCGCCGAGCGCGTTAAGGATGTTAGCGTTTCCGGCTTGGAAGTAGACAGCGATGCCTTTGCCTGGCAGTCCTATTTCTTGGATGGTCATATCGTTGGCTTGTATGGACGGAGAAGCGACACAGTCTCCAATTATTCGCGAGGTCGTGTTGACCCGGAAACTGGACAGCCGATTCTCAATGCCGATGGCACTCTCGATACGAGCGGCCCCATTCGCGACAATTCTGGGGGCAGGGATCCACGATCGATCGCCGCTATCGACAGGGTAACCGATCCATCGGAAACCACGACAACATGGAGCGTGGTTGCCCATGCGCCTCAGAAATGGATCGAGAACATGCCCGTATCCAGCTTATCGATTCACTACGCTTCGGCGGACAACTTCCAGGCTGGCGAAAGCGGAACCGATCACAATCTCGAGTTCGTTCAAGCTCCTACTGGCAAGACCACCGAGTACGGCATTAGTTTCGGATTCGTCGAAGATAAGTGGAGTCTCCGTATCAACAGGTTTGAGACAACGGCTAAGAACGTCGCGGTTGACAGCCGTCCGGTAAGCGACGCGATCGCCGTTGTTCGCGATCCGATGAATGCGTGGCAGCGATATAAAGCTGCCGGTCATCCTTATACTATCGAAAGCGGCAATGCCAATGTCATCAGGAACATCAATCTTGGCTTCGAAACCGTGGACGAGCTCATTCAAGCTTATGAAGACGCCTGGCCGGAAAGAATGAGCAGCGCCCTCAACTTCCAGTTGAACGACACTGGCTCCGAGTTCGAGCAAAAGGGAGTTATCTCGCCTCCATTCAAGGCGGTTGGGGACATTAATGCCGAAGGCTACGAATTGGAACTTGTGGGTAATCCTACCAACAACTGGCGCATCGCGGCCAACTTGTCCAAAGTCGAAGCCACGCCATCCAATTCAGCTCAAGCTATATGGGACCTTGCTCTTGAAGTGCAGCAACGTTACGAAGCGAGCGGCGTTGGGCAAACTATGGTGAGCGATGATACGATTCTTACTCTCGATGAACGTTGGAAGCAACGTCTTCTCACTCCCGTTGCCAATATTCGCGCTAACGATGGCGTACCCTCTTCAGAACTACGCAAGTGGCGTTTTAATGCCATTACCAACTACAGCTTTTCCGAAGGAAGGTTTGCAGGATTTGGCGTAGGCGGCGCTTTGCGTTACCAGTCGGCTGTATCCACGGGTTCAGGACTGAGGTTCGAAGACGGTCTTGTGCTTCAAGATCTGAACAACATGTTCGAAGGCCCCTCTGAGACGACAGTCGATGGCTGGGTCAGCTATCGCACGAGGCTCAAGGATAATATCGACTGGAAAATTCAGTTGAATATTCGCAACATCTTCGGAGATGAAGATCCCATTCCGATTTTCACCAATCCCGATGGCAGGGACGTAGTCTATCGTATTGCTCCAGAAGCGATGAACTGGTCCTTGTCGAGCACGTTTATGTTTTAACCTTTTCCCACACGTAAGCCTTATACAGGATTCGCAGGTTCGCCTGCGAATCCTTTTTCGTTAGCGAGTCACCTTAACGCGAGTACGTCGTTTTATGTTTCGTCCACAAGTTCCGATGATAATCCAGGAACCCTCGATCAGCCGTTTGCCGCGCTGGAAAAAGCTGGGGATTCCATCCGCATACGTGAAACAGCAGGGCTAAGCTCAGGACTTCACCGTAAACATATGAGGTGGGATCTGCCAGCTGAGAGGCGGGCTTTTTTTGGGGCGGAAGATTCAGTTCCTGAAGACTTCTCGATTTCGCGAAACACTACGTTGGGTCGCAACAAAATACTAGTGGCGCTATGAAATTTAGATTAGTCATTATTCATCTGTTGATTATATGTCTTTGCTCGCGCGGAATTGCGGGAAAGAAATACGAGCCGACATGGGAGTCGCTAGACTCTCGTGAAACTCCTGAATGGTATCGCGATGCGAAATTCGGGATTTTTATTCACTGGGGGTTGTATTCAGTACCTGCGTACGCTCCCAAAGGTACGTATGCTGAATGGTATTGGCACGCGAAGGATGCTAATCGGAATCAAAAAGATCAGGCGGCTGTCGGTCGATCGTTTTTGACTAGGGAATTCCATAATCGAGTTTACGGCGAGGATTTCCAGTATTCCGATTTTCGTGACATGTTCACCTGCGAGATGTTCGATCCAGCTCACTGGGCTAAGACCTTTAAGCAGGCTGGCGCCCAGTATGTGGTGATGGTTTCGAAGCACCACGATGGCTATTGTCTCTGGCCGAACGAGGAAGCGTCCGAGAGCTTTGGGATGCCTTGGAATTCAGTCGATTCAGGACCTGGTCGTGATTTGGTGGGCGAACTTACCGACGAGGTGCGCGATCAAGGTATCAGAATGGGATTGTACTATTCCATCTGGGATTGGTTCAATCCATACTGGCCGGAGAATGAGCAGCCACGAGACGGGAATGAGCTGAATCCCGACTCGCTGAAGAAATACGTGCATAAAGTGATGTATCCGCAATTCAAAGAGATTGTGAACCAGTATCAGCCTGCTGTGATCTTTTCCGACGGCGATTGGTGGATGGATGACGGCAAGTGGGAAACCCGACCGCTCCTCGCTTGGCTCTTCAATAACGCCCCAAACAAGGATGAAGTCGTAATTAACGATCGTTGGGGCAAGGTTAGAAAAAAGCATGGCGGGTATTTTACGACTGAATACGGTTCGGGATTTGAGGATCCCAGTATCCTTTGGGAAGAGAATCGAGGAATCGGAAAGTCGTTTGGGTACAACCGAAACGAGACCTATGATGACTATAATACCACACAGCTGCTAATCTTCACGCTAGTAGATCTCGTTTCGCGCGGCGGCAACTTTCTGCTTAATATCGGCCCAACTGCGGATGGGCGCATTCCTGTCATCATGGAAGCTCGACTAAGAGAAATGGGAGAATGGCTGAATGTGAACGGCGAAGCGATTTTCGGGACGCGCCGATGGATTCGGGATTGCCAGTGGAGTGAGGGAGAGATTGTTGAATACACGAAACGTGACCATCACCATGGTGTTCCAAGCCCGATTTTCGAGATGACCATTTTGCCGCGCGAAGGCCAGGCGGTAAAGGAAGCGTATTTTACCAGCAAGGACGACACTGTCTATGCGATCGTTCCTGGATGGCCGGAAGGCAGTTATTTGGAAATCGATGGAATTAGAACAAACCAGGCGACGAAGGTATCTTTATTGGGTTCGCAAAAGAGAGTCTTTTGGAAGAGCGAGGGCGATTCGTTGCGGATTGATCTAGGTGGGTTTGGCGTGAATGACCTCCCGAAGGTAGGCGTAATGTACGTGTTCAAGATCGAACAATGCGAAGGAGTTGACTGGGATTCGTGAACCGCGGGCGTTCTCACAGATATAAGGTTGCTACATCGCTACCTGATTTCTGTTTGGAGTCGCAGCAATGTATCCAGAGATGTGATTTTTAAGGGCAATGAAACGAACGTAGCGGCAGCATCCTTACTGGCGTTCAACGCATTTCGTCAATGGATGCTGCTGCTCACCTTGTCACAGAAGAGCCCCTTCTAGAGCTGCAGTCCTTAAGTTCGAAGTTTTCCACTAAGAAAGTGTCTAAAAAGTATCCAAAGAGGTGGAATGCGTCGTCCTCGACGCGTTTTTACAATGGTTGAACGCGAGTCGAGGACCCGTCTTCGTTTATCAGCTACGCCGAGGCAGGCTGTCTCGTGCCACCTTCGAGAATCGAGGTAGGGAGGCTTGTCCTCAAGCCTCCGAATACATGCATCCGAAGCGGAGGCTTGGGGACAAGCCTCCCTACCATCGTGCAAAATCGCATTAGAATTGATTTATTGGACACCCTCTAAGGAATCCAATTCGGTTTTCTAGCTCTTATGACTATTCGAGGCTCCGTTATTGCGTATCCAAAAATCAATTAGAGACGATGCCGAGTTTGAACGGAGTATCTGCTTTGTTTTTGAGGGCGAGTCGATGCACTTCTTCGTGAGAAAGAGCAACGTTGAATAGCATCAATTCGGCGATCTTTCCGTTCAAACTGCGGATTAGGTCTGGAGTCGTGTCGAGGGGATAGTTCCAATTTCCAATCGTCGACAGACCCGCTTTGTATTCGACATCCCTTGCGATTGGCGAGGAGTTTACAACGCGTCCGTTGAGATAATGCATCACGAGTTTGTTGTCCGTATCCACTACGGTCGCGACGTGCATCCAGCGTCCCAATCTGCTTAGATTCACAATCGGTTTCGACAGATGGTCTTGGGCGTCTTCAAATGGACCAATCTCTCTTTTCAGGTCGTTGTTAACGCCGAGATTGAGCGCGCCGTCGTTTTGGAATTGCCAATGGAATTCACCACGTTCCCAACCATCAGAGAGAAAGAGCGAACTAAATTTTCGGTCGAGGCCGTCTATTAGCACCCACGCCGCCAAGGAAACGGCTTTATAATCTCCCGGCACATGTACGCGAACTTGGTCACCAGGGCGTTTGAAGCTCAGGGCGCTCTTTCCAGGCCATGGTCCTTCAGACCAGCTGGCTCCAACGATTGCCCCGTCTAGATTGTTTGCTGTCGGGGCTTGATTACGCAAGGCTCGTTTGTCCTTGGCATCGGGTTCGAAATCCCAGTAGCCTATGAGACGTTCGTCTGATTTCGCGGCGGTATTCACTTTTTTCCACGCCGCGAATTCTTTCGCGGCAACTCGTTGTTCCAGATTATGGATACTCGATAGATCGACGAATCTTCCTTGTTCCGCGGAAATGCCCTTCCATTCGCCGCTGTTGCCGATACTCAGACCAAGGCCCGCTTCAAGTGTTACTTTAGAAGATGGCGTGCCTACCGCATCGTAGGCCTCGACTTCGCCATCGAAAACATGGATTTCCGTCTTGCCTACTTGGTTGACATCTACGCCGAATTCGGTTCCGAGGTCTATAATATCGGATTCGGGTGTCTCAATGGTGAACCCTTGGGCCACATAAGGGACTTTGGCTCGCAGTTTGCCATAGCGACAGACGACGCGGTCCGAATCCGATAGTTCGAGGATCGCTGGTCCCGCGATAGATACTTGAGCTCCGCTGAAGAATTCGAGTGTGGCGTACCCAGTTTCCAACTCCAGTATACCCTTGCTGACCATGTCGCCACGCGCTTTACGATCATCATCGTGTCTTAGCTCTCCAACCAGCTTGCTGACTACCGCGACCCCTTCTTCAGCTAATTCCAAATCCGAAAAACCGGTATCGCTGCTCGGGCTTCCACTCCAGGTGGCCATGAAAGCGATACATGCGGCAATGGCGGAAATCGCAATGATCCAAGGCGCTCGACGATTTCTGGATTCCTCGACGTCGACTTTAGCGAATTCGATGACTCGCTGCATGAAAGCGCTTCCGTCGGTCTCTGTGTCGAGCGCCGCTTCGAGAGCCTGCGTGAAGCGTTCTTGGCTACGATTCGAGTTTTCGTATTGGGCCAAGTGTTCGTCTATTCGGAGTTGATTCTTCAGTTCTTCACAGAATTCTGGATACGCCTTAACTAATTCCGTTAACTCTCGTATTTCAGAAACCTCGATGGAGTTTTCCAAAAGGCATCCTAGCAAGTTCCGAAATCGGGTTTCCGCAGCCCTATCAGGCATTGGGATACTTGCTTTCGACGCAGATTTTCAATTGCCTTCTAATGCGCATCAGTGCCAGACGTACCGCCGTTGCGGTCATGTTGAATTGATCTGCGAGAAAGGACGATTTCCACTCGTCCGCGTATCGACCGGCGATGAGTTTCCGACTCTTTTCCGGCAAGTGCTCTAAGCAATCCCTCAGAGCTCTGTAGTCGACTTCTTCGTACTCTTTTCTACTACAATCCTTTTCCGCTTCACTCAGTAGATGGTCTGTGAGTTTCTGGTCCAGTATGCGAGCGCGGCGAGCGTTTTTTCGCAATTCGTTACGGGTTAGATTGCGAGCGATTCCTCGAAGCCACTTGCCGAAATCCTCGTCCTTATCGAAGTGATCGAGTTCTCTAAACGCTACGAGAAAAGTCTCTTGCGCTAGGTCGTCTACAGAATCTTGGGATACGCCGATGACCCGTAAGAAACTTCGTAGAGAGGCTTGATGCTCCGCTACGAAACTGGCGAATTCCGCCCGTTTAGTATCTTTATCGTTAGCCATCCGTTGAACCTTGTCGCCTAATCTGAGGCGTTTCGTAAAAATCGCAAATTTGACTTAATCGAGACGATCTCACTGATATGCGAGGGCGATTGCCTGATGCGCTGCGATTTCCGGTATGAAGAATTCGATCGAACCGGAATCCGTCTCGCGGAAATCTATTTCGATGTTTTGCGGTACCAGTTGCGCCTTGGCGGTGGTTTCCGGGACGCGTATTTCAACAGCAATATCGCGAAGCGCAGGAAAGTCTTCTACAATCTGGCATCGTCCTCGCATCATCGGAGGACCATAAAGAGCGTGGAGGACATAGCGACTGAATTCGGTTTGTTTCAAAAAGCTGATACGTCCGGCGCTGGGCAAGTCGATACTTACGATCGGATCCTTGTATACGAGTTCGAGCGCGTTCGTGAAAATATCCCGATGAACGCGAGCTCCGCGCTCGAAATAGAGTTTACCCATGCGGTGAGGAAGGAAGACGACGCGATTCTTGCGAATCGCTCCTGGATGCGGAGCGTCTTCCAGTCGGTTTGGAGTGTTCTGATGAGAGCAGTACTTCTCGTAGGTTCGATTGAAATAGGGCTCCTTCAGGGCGGCTAGGATTTCCGAGTCTTTATGGGCGTTCACTCGCAAGGCGGCTTCGTAGTTAATGATCGGACTCGCTACGATGTCGCCTCGTAGTTGATCGCCAATTACTAAATAGTCTTCCTCGTAATTCGCCTCTCCAAGATAGTCGGCCCCAACATCGAAGAGAAATTCCTTCTCTCTTGAATCGAGAGCGCTTTTCCCTTGCACGAGAAGCCCTCCTCCCTGTTCGACAAAATCCGTTAGCTTCCGAGCTTGGCCTTCGTCCAGATTCGCCGCTCCGGAAAGAACGATCGTATCGAGCTTGGACCAATCCGCCTCTGGATCCACGACGATGAAATCGTTATGCGTCTCGAGCAGCATGCGGCTGGTCCCTTCGTCGTCGGATTCGCTCTGGGTCAAGTATAGGCCGAGATTGCTGACTGGTTTTCCTCCTAGCCCATACTCCTCGATCTGTTCCACGTATTCGAAGGCGTAACCGATGCTTCGATACGTTCCCATATCCATGACGCCATTGGGGTGGAGCTGATCACCCATGCTGCATGCGGCGCCGAATGCGATCATCGAAGCGGCCTCGAAGCGAATGGCGTCCGGATGTTTGAATCCGCCAAACTCTCCCCACATGGTATGGAACTTCCCGCTCTGGGCCAGGAGTCTCTTGCCTGTATTGTGAAAGAATTTCGAACGAATAGGGAACTTGTCATAACCTCCCCATGTAGTGGGCAGGTCCTCTAGTTCGTGATGCGTATTCGACTCATGCATACCTGCTTGCGTATTTCGAGCCAATGGGGATTTCGAGTGCATCACGGTAGTGCCATTGAAGAATACTCTAGCTGCTGGCTGGCGCTTCTCGATTACCGAACGGCATGAGCTCATGAAATTCTTCCATACCCATTCGTTGAAATTGAGAATGTCTGCCTCTTGTTTGGGGTCGTATCCCCTGGCGCGCATGCGCGTGATGGCGGACGCGCTGTAGGAAACAGGACCATTCGTGATATCGTAGAAGATGCCGTCCAGTGGATAGGAGCTGCAGATCTCATCCGTGAGGGCTAGGATGTGCTCAAGATAGTCATCAAGAGGGTAGAGCCACTTCCAGCTGGCGATAGGGCGTCTTGCTTTGGGATCCGGATTCTTTTCGCTTTGGCCTTCGGCTTTCGCTCCTCCAGTGACTATATATGAGCCATCTGGATTCGTGGCGCACCACTCGGGGTGATTCTCCGCATCGTTAGCAGACCATCCTACGGTTATGTATATCGGCGCTGCGACGCCTATCTCATGACATGCCTCGATCATTTCGCCTAGCAAGTCAGGGCGTTTCAAGTTCGGGTGTGGCATGCCGACCTTGGTGGGGTAGTAGCACCAGCTGTGGTGGCACTTGGCGAAGATCGTTATCGAATTCACATTTCCGATACGGAGAGCCTCTTGGAACTGATTCTTGTCGAAGTCCTTGCCAATGCCTGGGATGAATTCGGAAGTATGAAAATCGAGATGAACTTGTCTTGAAGGTAGTTTCATGGATACTTTTCGCCGAAAAATTCAGTCATCAAACAGGACGTTTGAAACCGTATTTGAGTGCCTTGCTTATACCTGCCGGGCATTCGTCGAGATGGAATGGCCTAATGCAATTTCACTGGCTGCTGGCTACGACACTCTCGGAAGAGCTATCGTTCTTAAGAGCCAGCCATCGAATCTCTTCATCCGATAGAGGTTCCTTGAATATCATGAGTTCGGATATCTGACCGTTGAGATTACGAACCTTGAATGGCGAAATGCTAACGGGGAAATTCCAATTACCTATAGTGGCAGGACCCGCGCTTAAGGTGACATTCTTGCTGATATCCGAAGCGCTAAGTATCTGGCCATCGAGATAGTGGGTGACGATTTTAGTTTCTGGATTCAGTACGGTGGCGATGTGAAACCAGCGTCCCAGTCTGCCTAAATTCACGAATGGCTTCGAGATGTGATTGTCTCCTTTTTCAAGCTCGTGGTTGATCCCCAATTCGAGAATTCCATCATGCCTGAATTGCCAGTGAAATTCTCCGAAATCCCATCCATCAGTGAGAAAGAGCGAGCTATAGCTTCGGTCGATTCCATCGACAAGAATCCATGCCGCGAATGTGATTGCCTCGAAATCGCCGGGTATGTTCACCCGTACTTGGTCGCCGGGTCGCTTGAAGTTCAAGGCTTGCTTCCCCGGCCAAGGACCGTCGCTCCAATTCGCTCCGACAATGGCTCCATCCAAATTGGATCCGCTGGGCGCTCTGTTTTTCAAAACGCGTGGATCGTTTGATTGAGATACAAAATCCCAGTAGGCGATTAATCGGTCGTCGTTCTTGAGGGCTGTATTCACATTTTCCCAACGTTTGAAGAGGTCCTCCGCCATATCCTGCTCGAGATCCGCGATTTCATTCAAGGCGCTGAATCGATCGTGTTCCGCTGTGATTTTCTGCCAACTATCGCCGCTTTCGATCTTGAGTCCAATTCCTGCAAGCAGGAGTTGCTTTGAATCCGGCGTCCCGAGCGCGTCGTACGCTTCGACTTCTCCATCGAATACATGAATCTCAGTTTGGCCGTTCTTCGTCACTTCAACTCCAAATTCGGTTCCGAGATCGATGACCTCGGATTCGGGAGTGAGAATTGTGAAGCCTTGAGCGACCAAGGGTACCTTGGCTTTCAATTTTCCATAGTGACAAACTACTTTAGACGGGTCGATTAGTTCGAGTTTGGCGGGACCGGCAAGCGAAAGCTGGGCTCCGCTGTAGAATTCCAGCTTAGCGAATCCCGAATCCAATTCTAGAAAGCCAGGAGCGACCGTGTCGTCGCTCTCGACGCGAGCCAGGTTTTGATTGAGTCTTCCGACCAAATTGGTGACGACGGCGATTCCGTGATTCGTCTCTTCGAAGGGCGAGAATTGACCTTCGGCGTTGGGCTTATTCAACTGTAATAACCAAAAAACAGATACGAATAAAATGGCGATGCAGGCGGCTATGTTCAATGCGCTTGGCAACCAATGGATTTTTCTCTGACGTCTTTCGGTCGATTGCGAGTCGGATCGTTCAAGGACTTTTCTGGTGAATTCGTCCTTATCGTTTTCCGCCTCTATGGTCGCTAGGAGTTGGCGAGTGAAATGCGCGCCGGTTCTGCGCTCATTTTCGTATTGATCGATCCACTCGTCTATCGCCAGTTGATCGAGGAGCTCTTGGTTGAATCGCTCGTTTGTCTTTATCAAACGAACCAGCTCGTCGAGACCGTCTTGGTCGATTTCATCATCAATGAGTTTTCCTGCCAGCTCGAGGAAACGGTTGTATTGTTTATTTTCCGACAAGGCCTTATCCTTTCAGCTTGAATGGGATCCCATAATATCGAATTGGATTTTCTTTCAGTTCGCTTCGCAGCGCCATCGACTTGTTATTACCTGACGCCGATTTCTTTTAGGAAGCTCCTGAAGGAAGCCTGATAAATGTTTTTTCGGAACCATCCTAAATGTTTTGTCACGAGATTGAAAGTGTTTCGAAAAAACTTCGTTTTTCGAAAAATTAATTGGATTTGTCCCGATCGTTGACCCTCGCATTCCTTGGGGCGGATTCCGGATAGGTCGTTTCCTTTGGCGATTCTCAATGAAACGTTTCTAGAATCCGTGACAACATTCTGAATAGTCCGAGAGAGATTTGTTGCCACAGACTATGCGACAGGAGCGGACGATTTGTAATGACGAGGTTCGAATTACCTGGCTATGGCGTTGCTTGCGGAGCGCGGCTCAAAGTCGAGTTTGATAGGAGGGGAAGCCGTTGAGTCTGCGTAGTTCTCTTTTCGCGTACGCTTTTCTTTCCATGACAGTCCAAATGAGTGGAGATGTCTGGACTACCGGCGTCTCCATTCAGTCCAAGGCCTTGAATCCTCGAACGGATTCGCCTGTAGAGAACCGCTTTGAGCGCCTTTCGTCGGCAAAGACTGGAATCGGCCTCGTACCCGCCTTTCCAGAGGAGGCAAACGTGGAAATGCTGTACGACCAGACTTCGGGCAATGGTGTGGCGGTTGGAGATTATGATGGAGATGGATTGCCGGATATCTACTTTTCCAATTACTCCGGAGAGAATCGGCTCTTCAGGAATCTTGGCGAATGGAAGTTCGAGGACGTGACGGATAAGGCTGGGGTTGCATGCTCTGGCGTCTGGACCGGAGGCGTGGCGTTTGCGGATGTCGACAACGATGGTGATTTGGATTTGTTCGTCTGCGCGTACGACGCTGAAAACCGGCTATTCGTAAATGAGGGAAACGGGAGCTTTTCGGAACAGGCTAAGGGTTTCGGTCTCGATTACAGGGGAGTCAGCTCCATGATGTCGTTTGCCGATTACGATAATGACGGCGACTTAGATGGCTATTTGGTAACCCATCGATTGCGTCTGGAAGAAGCGGGGGAAGTTCCGAATTCGGCCAAGGAGGCATTTGATAGGGGTATCATCGTTATGAATGAATCCGGCAAGCCAGTCATTGCCCGGAAGTATCGGAAATGGTATCATCTATTTGATTTGGGTAATGGCGGATATCGCATTCACATCGCGGGCAGCGAGGATGTTCTGTATCGCAATGACGGCAAGGGTCGCTTCGAAATCGTGAATGGGACTGCGGGAATAAGTGGATACGATATCGGATTATCCGCCAACTGGTGGGATTACAACCATGATGGCAATCTCGATATCTACGTAAGCAATGATTACAAAGGAGCCGATAAGCTGTACCGAAACAATGGTGACGGTACATTTACCGATGTAGTCGAAGACGTGGTGCCGCATATGCCCTGGTATTCCATGGGAGCGGATGCGGCGGACGTGAACAATGATGGGCGTATTGATTTTTTAGCTACTGATATGGCTGGCAGCAATCACTATCGATCCAAGATGGCGATGGGAGACATGAGCAAGGATCGCTGGTTTCTGGTTAACTCGAATCCGCAGCAGTACATGCGTAATGCTCTCTTTCTGAATACCGGCGTCGGACGAATGTTCGAGGCGGCGCAAATGCTCAATGTTGCGAACACGGACTGGACTTGGTCGCCCAAATTTGGCGATTTAAACAATGATGGTTGGGTGGATCTATTCATCACCAATGGAATGTCGCGAGACTTTATGAACAGCGACTTGCAGCGAAGCGAGGTCCAGCGAGGCGGAGAAATGTGGCGAGACATGCCGATCTTCAAGCAGGAAAATATGGCCTTTGAAAACAGGCATGGCGATTTTAGCGAAGTCGGCAGGGAGTGGGGGCTCGATGAATTGTCTGCCGCCTATGGTGCAGCCCTGGCGGACTTTGATCGTGACGGGGATCTCGATATTGTGGTTTCGAACTTCGGGCAGGAAGTTTCCTTGTTCGAGAATCGAAGCTGCGGTCATCACTCGGTTTTGCTGCGATTAGTCGGTGTTCGGAGCAATCGATGGGGAGTCGGAGCGCGAGTCGAGGCGCATGTTTCAGATTCGGTTCAGGTTCGTCAGCTAATGCTTGCTCAGGGCTTTATGTCGAGCAACGAGCCAATCGTCCATTTTGGCCTCGGGCAGAATAGTTTTGTCGATGAACTCATCGTCGAGTGGCCTTCGGGAGTAAGGCAGAGGTTCGAAAATCTAGAAGCGAATCGCTTGTACACTATCACCGAATCGGTCGAATACGCAGAGTCTGTTCAGCGTCCTGAAGATTCTGTTTCCTTTTTCGAAGAGATGAAAGCAGCTCCGTATTTCCAGCATACCGAGCGTAGTTACGATGATTATACGAGACAGCCATTGATTCCACAGAAGGTGTCGCAACTCAGCGCGGGCATTGCTGTCGGCGATGCGGATGGAGACGGCCGGGACGACTATTATTTTTGCGGTCCGAAAGGCCAATCCGGCGCCCTTGTATTCGGGAAGGGGCGGGGAACCGTGGAGCCGTTCAAGGACGATGCCTTATCGGAGGACATGTCGGCGTTGTTTTTCGATGCTGATAGCGATGGCGATCTCGATCTTTACGTAGTGTCAGGAAGCAATGAATACGAGCCTGGCGATGCGCTGCTCGCCGATCGACTTTACCTGAATCAGGGAAAAGGCCGCTTCAAGAAAGCCGCCCCTGGTCTCATTCCGGAATTTCGCGACTCAGGTAGCGCTGTAGCGGCAGCGGATTTCGATCGGGATGGCGATTTGGATCTCTTTGTCGGAGGTTATGCAGTGCCCGGGCAATACCCACTGGCCGCAGATAATCATCTATTGCGAAACGAAGGCGGAACGTTTGTCGCGATCGATAGCGAAGCGAATGGCCTAGCGAAATCCGGTATCGTCACCAGCGCCTTATGGACGGACGCGGATGGAGATGGCTGGATTGATCTGATGCTCGCTCATCGCTGGGGAGCGCCTCGGCTGTTTCGCAATGATCAAGGGCGTTTAGTCGATTCTTCACGCGGGGCGGGATTGGCTGAGTTAACCGGCTGGTGGCAAGGTATCGCTGGGGGAGATTTCGATCATGACGGTGATATGGATTATGCGCTGACGAACACGGGATTGAATACAAAGTACAAGGCGACTGCGGAAAAGCCCGCCACGCTGTTTTTCGGAGATGTCGAGGGCACTGGCAAAAGCAAGATTATCGAAGCCAAATACGAAAAGGATGTATGCTATCCGGTGCGTGGTTTTAGTTGTTCATCCTACGCAATCCCTTCGCTGCGGAAAAAGTTCGATACCTACAATAGTTTCGCGTTGTCCTCGCTGCAGGATATTTATTCGGAGATTACACTCGGGGCGATGAATAAACTCGAGGCGGTTACTTTGGAGAGTGGCGTGTTGTTGAATGATGGTGACGCGAAATTCGTGTTTAAGCCTCTGCCGCGACTGGCGCAAATCGCGCCGGGCAATGGGGTTGTCGTTAGCGACTTTAATGGCGATCGGCATCAGGATCTGTTCATCGCCCAGAACAACTACAGTCCCGAGCCGGAAACCGGTCATATGGATGGCGGTTTGAGTCTGCTGTTGGCGGGAGATGGGCTGGGTGGATTCAAAGCGATTTGGCCTAGTGAAAGCGGTATCGTCATCCCCGGAGACGCCAAGTCGGTCGTAATGAGCTACGTTGACGATGATGCCTGGCCGGATTTGCTGGTGGGCAGGAACAACGATTCGTCGATTGCATTGCGCCACAAGCAAATGGAGGGTGCGGATGCAGTTCGAGTGAAACTAAAAGGCCAACCGGGCAATCCGAACGCGATCGGCGCCCGTGTTCGAATTTATGATACAGAGGAACTGATGCAGATGGAGGAGGTTGCGGCGGGAAGCGGATACATGGCGCAATCTACGTCGATATTGGCGTTTACCGCCATGAAGCCCTTGACCTTGGCTCGAATCGAAGTCCTATGGCCAAATGGTAGGAATAGCGTTCTAGAATCGCCGCAAGCGGACGCTAATGGACTGATCGTGATAGAACAGCCTTAGAAAAGTATAGGGCAGATACGATTGATCAGGTGATCGGGGTGACTCCCTTTTTCAGAATGATATTGCCGTACTTAGCGGTCTCTCCGGTCATGACTACTGCATAAGCCTTTTGGGCTCGCTCGTAAAAGGCGAAACGATCGATCCTTTCAGAAGCTTTCGTATCCGGCCAATAGTTACGTATAGCAGCCAGGTAGCCTTCTTCAACCGACGGATCGAGTTCGTCGCCGGGAACGGCAGCCATCATGCCTAAGGGATTGTCTACGTATTCATCGAGAGCGAACAAGGGCATAATGCCTTCAAGTAGTTGAGCGATCTTCAGGCCGTCTGCTCTCAGGACATTGCTGTTGAACGACTCGCCGGGAAAGTGGGCGTCGGCGAGAATGATTTCGTCTCCGTGTCCCATTCGGTAGAGAGCATTGAGAAGTTCTGGACTAAGTACGGGAGAAATGCCAATCAGCATGGCTTTTTGTAGTTGAAAACTGGAGCTAGGATTCGCGAGCGGCTACTGGTATGCCTCCGGCTTTATCGTATTCAGGATCGTGCTTATGAACGGTTCGATGACCATAGATAATGATGCCGACGAAGCAGATTGCGGGGATGACGAACGAGGCATTGACTGAAGGCAATGGCCCAATGGAACCCAGGTCTATGATGGACGCCTGGATCATGGGGAGAAACGATCCGCCAGCGATTGACATGATGAGACCAGCTGCGGCGAATTTCGCGTCGTCTTGCATGCCTTTGAGGGCGATGCCGTAGATGGTGGGAAACATGAGAGACATGCAGCCAGAGATTCCGACCAGACAGTACAGGCCAAGATTATTCTGTAGTAAAATAACAAGGACGGTTAGGATCAGCCCGCCGAGAGCAAGCGATTTGAGCAGAGCTCCAGGACTGACGTATTTAAGGAGAAACGTGCAGATAAAACGACTGACGCAGAAGATCATCATAGCGGCGATATTGTATTTCGATGCCATTGTCTCTGCGGTCGATTCGGCGATTCCCTGGCTGGTGAAGAGATTCGTCGCGTAGTGGAAGATGAACGTCCAGCACATGATCTGCGCGCCGACGTAGAAGAATTGGGCGAGGACTCCTTCGTAGTAGCGCGGATTTGCGGCGAGACGCTTGAGCGTGGGACCGATGTTCAGCTTCGTATTGCGGTCGTGATGCTTCGGCATGTTCGAGAATGCTATGACAAGCAGCATGACGATTACCACGAGACCGATGATGATGTAGGGTGAACTGAGGATTTCCAAGTCGCTCGATTTCATGACGCTATAAGCATCAGGATTCGTATCCAAAAGAACCTGGCGTTCTTCGGTACTGGCGGGATCCATGCGCGCTTGTATGAAATTCATGGCGACGAACATGCCCACTAGAGATCCCATGGGGTTGAACGCTTGAGCGAAGTTTAAACGCCGCGTTGCGGTTTGTGGCGAACCCATGGATAGGATGTAGGGATTGGCGCTCGTTTCCAGGAAGGAAAGACCACAGGTGAGGATGAAGTAGGAAATCAGGAAGGGATAGAACTCTCCAATATTGGTCGAGGGAATGAAGAGCAAGGCGCCCGTCGCGTAAAGTCCCAGTCCAAGCAGTATCCCTGTCTTGTAGGAGAACTTGCGGATGAACATGGCGGCTGGAATCGCCATGGCGCAGTATCCGCCGTAAAAGCACATTTGAACAAGGGTCCCTTCGGTTGCCCCGGTGATAAAGATCTTGGCGAACGCCTTGACCATCGGATTGGTTATGTCGTTAGCGAATCCCCACAGCGCGAAGAGCGAAGTGACGAGAATGAAGGGAAAGAGGAATTGCGGTTCGATAACCTTGTTGGCCAAAGATCTTCGCGAAGATTCCTCTTCGAGCGAGGACTCGAGGGTAGTGTTGCTCATAGGATGTTTATTGGTCGGGGTAAATGATGGGCGTGATCACTCTCGTTGTGATGAATCGCGCCTTGTAGGGGATTTTTCTATACGTTAAGTTCCTCGTCGAAACACACGGCGATTTTTCCGCACTTGCCGGAAGCCATGAGGGAATAGGCATTTCCGACATCTTCGAGCGCAAAGCGGTGGGTTACGAGGTCTGAAGGGCGTATGTCCCAGCGGATAAGGTTTTCGAGAAGTTGTTCCATGCGCCAAGTCGAAGTAACCCAAGATCCGTAGATCGTTTTTTGGTCGTGGATCATGTCAGGCGATGGATTCAAATCCATAGTGCCACCTTCGCCGATCAGGACTATCCTGCCCCATTTGCGGGCGGCTTGGACGGCGGTCTTGCGAGCCGCGTGGTGAGCGGAGCAGTCGACGGATCGCTCGACGCCGTGACCTCCGGTGAGGGCCTTAATCTCCTCTACATTGTTTGGACCTGCCTTTAGAACGTGGTCGCAGAGACCGAGATCCTTGGCGATCTGGAGGCGCTCATCAATCGCATCCGTACCTATGATCTTGTTGGCTCCGAGAGCTCGGGATAGCATGGCTGCAGCCAGTCCGACGGGGCCGAGACCAGTTACGAGGACGGCGTGATTGCCGCTGATGCCGATTTTTTCCAAGCCCTCGTAAACCGTGCCGAAACCGCAAGCGACCTGAGCTCCATCGACGTAGCTGAGCTCGTCAGGAAGATAAAGAAGATCCTTCTCCTCGGCGATCATGTAGGGAGCCATACCTCCGTCGCGTTGCCAACCGTAAGCTCGGCGGTATTTTTCATTCGTACAAGAGATCATATATCCTCGACGACAGTCATTGCATACGCCGCAACCAGAAATATGATACACGACCACACGGTCGCCCTCCTTGAACTCGCGACAGCCTGGTCCAATCTTATCGATCTGGCCACAAGGCTCGTGCCCAGCGATAACGCCTTGGTATCCTTCCGGCCCTTTTCCTACATGTTCGTGGTAAATGCAACGGATGTCCGATCCGCAGATGGCTGAGGCTTTCATGCGGATAAGAACTTCGCCGTGGCCAGGTTCGGGGATTTCGAATTCCTTGAGTTGAGCCGAGCTATTGCCTGGGAGGATGGCTCCTTTCATCGTGGGGAGAGCATTAGAAGTGACCATAGGAATATGTGTATTATTAGATTAGATACTATTGCGCGATCTCGCCATCGAGATCCCAAAGATCTTCCCAGCTTTGATCGTCCTTCCAAAGGAAGACCTGGCCTTTGATGAGGCGGCAGTTCTTGTCGATCTTCGATAGCGCATCCATCTCGACCTCGCTGAGGGGAGCGGTTGTGAGCGATTGGAGATTGGCTCGCATATTGCGAGGATTCGTTGAGAAGGGGATCGGGATTTGACCGCGTTGCGCGGCCCACTTTACGCAGAGCGTTGCTGGGTGGATGCCGTGGCTTGTCGCGATTTCGCGCAAAACGGGATCCTCGGTGTCCACTGTGTCGACTTCGGTTTTGTCGCGTTCGGGTCGAGCAGGCGAACCGATTGGACAGAAACCCACTGGCTGTATCCCCTTGGATACTAAGTAGTCATAGAGGTCGGGCTGCTGGAAATGCGGGTGGAGTTCCATTTCGTTTACAGCCGGTTTGATGGAGCAATCGGCGAGCAGGAGTTCAAGTTTCGCCTGCGTCATGTTGGAAGTGCCGATGTTCTTCGCCAGACCCAGTTCGACGGCTCTCTCCATCTGGCGCCAGGTCTTCATGAAGTTCTCATGAATGTAGGGTTTGGCATTGGGCGAACGTGAAGCGACGTCGCATCCTTTCGCATGAAAATTGGGGAAGGGCCAATGGACGAGATAGAGGTCGATGTAGTTGAGCTGCAGATCTTTTAGGCTATGTTCAAGGGATTGGAGAACGTCTTCCTCTGCATGTTTATCGTTCCAGAGTTTTGATGTGATCCAGAGCTCTTGGCGGTCGATTTGCCCTGAATGGATCAATTCCTTAAGAACGGTTCCAATCTCTTGTTCATTGCCGTAAACCGAAGCGCAGTCGATATGGCGGTAACCGATGGAAATGGCATGTCTGACCGCTTGGGCAACCGTTTCGTTGGATACATGATCCGAGCCGAAGGTGCCAAGGCCGATAGCTGGCATCTTGGAGCCGTTGTAAAGCATGCGGGCAGGAACGGTCGCGGGATCGATTCCGTCACTAATTGAGGGCTTAGCGATATTTGATGTCATCTTTCGATTCGAAGTGGAAATCCTTTTTCTGAGGGAGTACTCCATCGTATTAACATTAGAAGCATGCTTCAGGCGAAAACGAGGCAACTGATCGCCAATATAACGGAAATTCGCGATGGTAGGAATAGCTGCTTGTGACCAACTGTTGGATATTTTTGACTTAACGGTGAAATGTGTGCAGTTTGATCTGCCTAAGCTTGATAGCCTATGTCTGAGACTTCTCTTCCCAGTTTCATATCCAGCCAGGTTTTGGACGCGTCGTACTTTTTTCTGAACCTGAGTTCGGATCATCAAGAATCCTTTGTCGTTGCCTGTGGCGGAATCGAGAAGTGCTCTCCGGATTACCGATTGGAGCGGGAAGATTTCAGGTATATAGGAATTGAATACGTCATTTCAGGTCGAGCTCGAGCGACGATTGAAGGCAATTCTATCGAGCTGAGGCCTGGGAGTGTCTTTGGTTACAAGCCAGAGTCCAAACTGCGTATCGAGAACGGAGACACGTATCCATTGACCAAATGCTTCGTTGATCTATCGGGTTCGAAAGCGGAGCGACTCTTCGAAGAAGGGCCGCTTGGCCAGAGAGGCTGTCTGGACTTGGCGGGGGTGCAATGGGTAGAGCAGGTATTTCGCCAGATGGTGAAGTTCGGCGCTCGAGGAGGAGTGAAGGCGGAGAGATCTTGCGCGATATTAGCTGAATTGCTCCTTATCCAGTTGGGAGAGTCCGAACAGGAAAATGGAGAGTCTGAATCTCTTGCCTACCAAAGCTATCGACGCTGCAAGGATGTCATGAATGGGAATTATCTTTCCTTGAGCTCAGTAGCGGAACTTGCGAAGCAGGTGAATCTCGACCAAGCTTACGTTGCGCGTCTATTCAGGAAATACGATGACGAGTCGCCTTATCGAAATCTGGTTCGCTTGAAAATGAATCACGCTGTTCGCCTGCTTTTAAGAGAAAATTCGTCAATCAAAGCAGCGGGGGCTGAAGTCGGTTTTGATGACCCGGCCCACTTTTCGCGCGTATTCAAAAATACATACGGAGTTTCGCCCGCCTTCTTTCCAAAATCCGTCAAGCGAACTTAAGAGCTTGTTTCTTTTGAAGATGCTGGACTAAGAAGGCGTCTGATTTCGTTTCTCGCTACGCTTGGAGGGTATCCGTACTGTTTCTTGAAGGCGCGAGAAAAATGGAAAGCATCGGTGAATCCAAGCGAATAGGCGATTTCCTGAATAGGCGTTCCGGTCATTTTCAATTGGGCGTAGGCGTGCTCCATTTTACGACGACTGAGAATCTTGTAGGGGCTGATCTTATCGTTGGTTTTGAAAATGCGGCAGAGATGTTCGCTCGTCACTCCCAATCGATCCGCGATCTCCTGGAGAGAACCGAGCTCTCGAAAGTTCGTTTCGATTTCCCGGAGGACTCGTTCGACGAGAGCGTTGGCCGATTGCGGTTTGGAGGGCAAGCTACTCGATGGTCTAATTTTCCGAACGAGAACATGTACGAGGGACATGACGTTCTTCGCCGATTCGGCTGATTGCGAAATGCCTTCTTCAAGGATGAGTTCGTTCCATTTCTCTAGCATCGCAGGGTTCGCGTCTGTGTATACGAAACCCGGGTACAGTCGATTCGATCGGATGTCCGACGAGGCTACTTCGTGGCCAAAAGCGATGAAGTATTTGGTCAGCGGCCGCGTTTTGCTCGACTGGAGATGAAAACTGATATCGGGTCCGGTGCAGAAACAGAATCCAGGATGGATATCGAACTTCCGCTCGTTGAGAACGAGTTTCCCGCCACCCCGGACGATCATTTCAAGGGTCAAGTATGGGAAGGTCTGCCTCCGCAGATCGTAGAGGGGGCCGCATTCCTCGTAGCCCGAAATGTAAAGAAATTCATTGGGATTTTCTTCTATAGAGGACGAAGCATAGCGGGCGTTCCTGACATGGGAAGCTATCTCGATTCGATCCGTAGGCGCTTGTTCAAAACTCATGTTCAAATTAGATCAAGAATTGTTGGGTATGCAAGCAATAGCTATTCCAAGTAAGGTGTTGTTTTGAGATACTCGCGGCAGTCGGCGACTGCCCCTATGCTCAAACGAAGTCGGTCGGCCAATCTGCGTTTTTTGAAGTTATGGATATTAAGGAAAGCTGTTTTGGCCGTCAATTCAGACCTCTCGAGCGTGTAAATCGTATTTATAGATCGAATACGCGTATGACTCGGGATTGCTGCAGCCAAGGAGCATTGATAATCAAAAAAGGAATAACTCATGTCTGAAGATCAGCTATCTCTAAGCCCTTGGAGGGGCGAAATGCCCAAAATCGGAATTCGTCCGACAATTGACGGGCGCCTGGGCGGGGTTCGCGAGTCGCTCGAAGAGCAGACGATGAGTCAGGCTCAGTCCGTTGTCGATTTGATCGCGAAAACCTTGCGTTACCCAAACGGCCAACCTGTTGAATGCGTGCTTGCGGATACGTGCATTGGAGGGGTTGCGGAAGCGTCTGCGGCGGCTGAAAAATTCAAGAAGAACGGTGTTGTCGTTACCATCACGGTTACGCCTTGCTGGTGTTATGGCTCTGAGACCATGGATATGGATCCGCAGACCATAAAGGCGATTTGGGGATTCAATGGAACGGAACGCCCAGGAGCCGTTTACCTTGCAGCGGTCCTGGCTGGGCACACGCAAAAAGGATTTCCGGCTTTCGGAATCTACGGCAAAGATGTCCAGCCTGCAGGGGTCAAGGAGATCCCGGAAGATGTTGCGGAGAAGCTTCTGAACTTCGCTCGCTGCGGTCTGGCGGTCGCTCTCATGCGTGGTCGTTCCTATCTGTCCATGGGGGGGACGTCGATGGGTATTGCGGGTTCGATGGTCGATAATGACTTCTGGGAAAAATACCTTGGCATGCGCGTCGAGGACATGGACCTCACGGAATTCATTGGTCGTATCCAAAAAGGCCAGTTCGATCTGGATGAATTCAAAAAAGCGAAAGAGTGGGTTAAGGAAAACTGTACGGAAGGAAAGGATTACAACGAGAAATCCCAAACACGATCCCGTCATCGGCTCGATGAGGAATGGGATGTATCCATAAAGATGGCGCTGATCGCGCGCGACCTTATGATAGGGAATCCGAAATTGGCTGAAATGGGTCTGGGCGAACAGGCTCAAGGCCACAACGCGATTGCCGCGGGTTTCCAAGGTCAGCGACAGTGGACGGATCATTTCCCGAATGGGGACTTTCTGGAAGCCATTCTGAATACGTCTTTTGACTGGGGCGGAAAACGAGCGCCTTATGTCGTAGCGACGGAAAACGATGCCTTGAATGGCGCGGGCATGCTGTTCGGATTTCTCCTGACAAACAGCGCCCAGATTTTCGCGGACCTGCGGACCTATTGGAGCAAGGATGCGATCAAGCAGGCGAGTGGCGAGGAGTTGGCTAATGATCTTGTCGAAGACGGCATTTTGCATCTGATCAATTCGGGTCCAGCGGCTTTGGATGGAACAGGACAGCAATCCGATGAAGAGGGCAATCCGACTATGAAGCCGTATTGGGAAATTGGCGACGAGGAAGTTGAAGCCTGCCTAAAGGCGACCACATGGCATCCGTCGATCACTGAATATTTTCCTGGAGGTGGCTGGAGCACTCGCTACAAGACCCGCGGCGGAATGCTCTCTACCATGATTCGATTGAATTTGGTAGATGGACTCGGTCCTGCTCTTCAAATCGCCGAAGGCTATTCGGTCGATTTGCCGGACAGCATTCACGACGCGCTCGACAGTCGGACCAATCCGACTTGGCCTACGACATGGTTCGCTCCCATTCTGACGGGCAAGGGAGCCTTCCGAAGCTCCTATGAGGTAATGAACAATTGGGGCGCGAACCACTGCGTTCTTACCAGTGGCCATGTGGGAAACCTATACATTACGCTAGCCTCTATGCTGAGAATCCCCGTGTACATGCACAATGTATCCGAAGAGCGGATATTCCGTCCTAGCGCCTGGAGAGCTTTTGGTACGGAGGGATTGGAAGGCGCCGATTTCCGAGCCTGTAAAAACTACGGTCCTATCTATAAATAGCATTCATTCTGAAGGCGTTTTCATGTCTAAGGCAGTATTTGGAAAAACGAATCCTAGTCCAGAATCTCAAGTTGCCGCGGGAGTTCAACGTTTCGCTTCCGTTACCGAGCTGCTCCCGGAAATGGAGCGCGAATATCGCGAACTGCACGCAAACGTATGGCTTGAGGTTCTAGAGCGCTTGCGATCGAGTCATATCGAAAATTACTCAATTCATATCGTAAAGGTGAATGAAAGCCGGTACTTATTCAGCTACTTTGAATACGTGGGTAATGATTATGTCGCCGATATGGCTGCCATAGAATCCTGTCCGCATACGCAGCGATGGTGGAAGGAAACAGACCCCTGTCAGCGGAAGCTGGGAAAGGGCCAATGGATCCCTGCAGAAATGCTGTTTTTCATGGAGTAATCCAATGCTGAGACGTTGGTAGATCGAAATTGCAACAAAGGAAATGCGTTCGAAGCCTTGACCGAAAGATTATTTTATAAGCCCAGAAATATGAAACCCATTGAAACTACCCCAGAAGCGAAGGATAGGGTTATTCAACCGCAATATGTGTATCCATTTATATTGGTTACGAGCCTATTCGCCTTATGGGGATTCGCTAATGATATAACGAACCCATTAGTACGCGCTTTCAAGGAAATCTTTCTCATCAGCAATGCCCAGAGCAGTCTCGTGCAATGGGCGTTTTATGGCGGCTACGCCACCATGGCGATTCCAGCGGCATTAGTGATCCGCAAACTGTCTTTCAAAAGCGGAATCGTGATTGGACTGGCTCTTTACGCGACTGGCGCATTGCTTACGATTCCCGCGGCCGCGATGGTCGATTTCAATGTATTTCTTATTGGCTTTTACGTCTTAACCTTCGGTCTTGCTTTTTTGGAGACAAGCGCGAATCCATATATTCTCTCGATGGGTTCTCCTGAAACCGCGACACGCAGATTGAATCTGGCTCAGGCGTTCAACCCGATAGGGTCATTATCTGGAATGCTGGTAGCTAGCATGTTCATTTTACCAAGCTTGCAGGTCGGAGAGTTTAGAGAAGCGGAAAAAGCGCAGCATCCCGAGTATGCTACGATGCTGCCCAGTGAAGTAGATGGTTTGGTGACGAATGCCCTTGAAACGTTCGCAAAGACGAATGTGGCCGAGCATCAAGCCATGGTTGTCCATGATCTAGGTGTAGTGAAATTTCCATACGTCGTCATCGCTCTCATTGTGCTGGCGGTTCTTGCCGTATTCATTTTTTCAAAAATGCCGGATACAGGTCACGAGGAAGAAAAGATAGAACTATCTTCGCTCGTTATGCGCCTCTGCAATTTCCATTACCTTGGCGGCGTGGTCGCTCAGGCGTTCTATGTCGGGGCCCAAATCATGTGTTGGACTTTTATTATTCACTACGGAATGACACTGATTGGCCTTACCGCAGCCCAGGCCCAGAATTATAATATATTGGCGATGGGTATATTCTTAACCAGTCGCTTTATTTGCACATTCATTTTGAAGTATTTGAATCCTGGCTTGTTGCTGGGCATTCTAGCGATTGGCGGAATGGCGTTAACTCTTGGAGCCATTTTCATTCAAGGAATGCTTGGGCTCTATTGCCTCGTCGGCGTTTCCGCCTGCATGTCTCTAATGTTCCCGACGATCTACGGCATCGCCTTGGATGGGCTCTCTGCAAACGATGCCAAATTGGGCTCGGCCGGCTTGATTTTCGCGATTGTTGGGGGAGCTTTCATGCCTCGTTGGCAGGGCTCTTTAATCGACGGATCCGGTCTCGAGTTGGGCTCGATTACTTTGGAGCCGATACGCGTTTCATTCATCCTGCCAGTGTTGTGCTTCATCGTTGTAGCGCTTTACGGATTCCTATCGAATCGAATAATAAGAAAATGCTATTCCGCTTAGCGGTTCCCTTGCAGAAAGCTTTAAAGGAGAGTCGCAAATTACAAGGGAAGACAAAACGCGCTATGGCATGATGCAATCGATAAGACTCAAATTCTGGAGGCAACTGCGCTCTTGATAAAACGGCGTTGATACTAAAGAATTGGCTGCGACTTACTCAAACTTAATCATGTCAGTACCCCGCCAAGAAGCAGACCAGACGCGTTGGTTTTCGGAGGAGTTGCTTCCTTATGAAGATGCCCTTCGCGCCTGGCTGCGATCGAAATTCCCGTCCATAACGGATGTTGATGACTTGATGCAAGTAGCTTACATCAAGGTGTTGAAAGCGTATCGAAATGTGGGAGTGGAAATGAAAGCTCCCAAAGCGTTTCTTTTTGCGACTGCTCGAAACCTCGCCCTCGATTATATTAAGCGTGAGAAGATAATTCGTTTCGAGCCGATAGTTGAAAACGAGTCTTCAATCGTCTTAGAAAGCGAATCCAAGTCTAAGGAAAACGCTAAGAGCAAGGAGGATCTTGAATTGATTACCGAGGCCATACAAACCCTTCCCGAGAGGTGCCGTCAGGTATTTACTTTAGGGAAGGTTTACGGCTATTCGCACCAGGAAATCGCCGTACAGCTGGGAATATCCGTAAACACCGTGGCCGTGCAGGTTTCGAAAGGGCTTCGCTTATGCAGAGCTTACATGAGAGAGGTTCGGGGTAGTTGAGGGAGTAGAGTCCGAAATGAGTGACGGAGAACAGTTGAAGTTCAATCAAGAGCTCGTGGAGAAGCAGGCCGCCGACTGGGTTGGCAAACTGGGACGTGGTTTGTCTGCTGCAGAGGAGGATGAATTGTTCAATTGGATCGCTCTTGACCCGCGTCATGGAGAATGTCTCGCCGAGCTGAAAGCGGATTGGGATGGGTTTGACGTTCTTAGCGAGTGGCGACCCGTCGATAGCAAATTCCCGAATCCTGATTTGCTAAAAGGCGCCCCTTCCCATTTGAGCGTGTGGAAGCGTCTTTCTCCATGGATCGGAGTGGCGGCGGCCGTCGCGCTTGGCTTTCTCGCCATCTTCTGGTTAAGCAACGATTCGACTAGCGGGAACCGCTACTTAGCCGCTGGCGACGGTGCCAGCTCCTACGAACGACATGTGTTGGAAGATGGTTCGACGGTTGAGCTTAACCGAGGAGCCCAAGTCGCCATTTTCTTTGGAGCAGATGAACGCCGTCTTGAATTGATTCGTGGCGAGGCTCACTTTTCGGTAGCCCACAATCCGAATCGTCCCTTTGTGGTGACCGCGCGAAGCACGGAAGTGACTGCCATCGGAACGGCATTCAGCGTGAAAATCGCATCTCGTTCCCTGGAAGTGCTGGTTACCGAAGGAAAGGTAAGCTTCGAGGCCTTGGAGCCAGAGATTTCAGCCGATGAGGTAGGACAACCGCTCGATCTAGAAACGCCTACTACTGTCAAGGAGCTTGAGGCAGGGCAACGAGCAGTTCAAGAATTGAGCCGAGAGACTTTCGAGCCTAAGGTGTACGAAGTGTCAGTGACAGAGGTAGCGACGCGGTTAGCGTGGAGAGACGCGATACTGGACTTCAATTCGAGTCCGCTTAGCGAAGTGGTCAGCGCGTTCAATCGTCACAATCACGTTCAGATTGTCATAGGCGACGAAGATTTGCTAGATATGAAGGTAACTGTCGCCCTGAAGCCGGATAATCATGAAGGGTTCGTCCGGTTGCTTGAGATGACTGCGGGTATCGATGCGGTCAGTCAGGGCAATAGTACGGTAATTCTTCGCAAGAAGAAATAGGGACGTTACTAGGATTATCGTTAAGGCGAAAAGTATTTTCCAGACCGAGTAATAAATTTCCAAGACAAGGATCGTCTTGAGGGTAGGTGCTCTTATCTCATGCCTGCCCTCGAACCAGAATTTCTACCCCTCACTCATGAATATCGCCGGCAGTTTGCGGATTGCTTTAGTCGTTTGGTGTATTTCGGCACTGGCGACACGCATCGCTTTTGCCGACGTGGAGGAGGAAAAGGACTTCAATGTGCCTCGCTCTTTGGCGGTCAGATCTCTCAAACAGCTGGCGATTCAAGGAAGTATCGAAATTTTCTTTACCGATGCCGTCGTGAAAGGCGTCGTCACGAAATCGATTCGAGGGAGCTATTACCCCAGGACGGCGTTAGATATGCTGCTGGAAGGCACCCCACTCGAGGCCGTCCAGGATAGCGCGAGTGGAGCCTACGCTATTGTACACCGAACTAAGAAAGGGGGTGTTGTTCAAAGTAGTTCGGAAAATTGGATACGAAACGAAACAAACTCGAAAACTGAAATGAATTTAAAGAAGAATAACTCTACTAAACCTGTAGGCGGCTTTTTAAAAGCCCTGCTAGCGCTTGGCATAACGACAATTCCTAACGCGTCTGCCCAGGACGACGACGATGGCGATATATTCGTGCTCTCGCCTTTCGAAGTTTCTATGGCCGACGACAATCCCTTAAAAGCAAGTTCGGCTATATCCGCCCATGTCGCGGAGCTTCCCATGATTGAGATCCCGATCTCTATGAATATCGTCACTTCCGACATGATAGAAAATCTGTCGGTGTATTCGAATGATAGTTACGCGGTGGCTGTTCCCGGAGCATCGAACGTTTCTGTCGGCGGCGGCGAAAGTCGCGGTATACGAATACGCGGATTCTCCGCTCCGGTGCTGGTCAACGGCTTTCGCAATGGTTCTCGTATGGATCCGTTGTGGCTTGATCGGATCGAAGTGGCTAAAGGAGCTGCCGCGCTGCTCTACGGTTCTGGAGCTACCGGCGGGGCGATGAATCTCGTCACCAAATCGCCGTCCTTCGAGCAATCGACCACAGTTTCGCTTGGCGTCGGATCTTTCGACTATCACCGCGTCTGGGTCGATTCAACCGGGCCAATTGGCGGCGAGGATAGCCAGTGGGCGTATCGATTCATTGGACACGATCGCAATATCGGCAATCAAATAGAATGGTCGCGTGACGAAGATAGATCCTTTTTTGGCGCTATAAAAGGAAACCTTTTTGACAGGAAACTGATCGTCGACCTGCAATACGGAAAGTTCGATTCCGATGACAACAAGCAGGAGATTGGAATCCCAGACGATCCTTCCGTAGATCCCCAAGGCCGTTTCGACGCATTCGTAAACCAGAACCCCGGATTTGCCCTAAACATATCGGATAAATACGGACTTGGAGCTGATCATCCCTCCAGGGGCCCTGGAGCTTTTTGGGATCAGGAAACCTGGTTCTTTCAAGGCGAAGTCACCTCGACTTTGCACGAGGACTTGACGGTCCGCTTGGGCTACAGCGAGTTCGATACCGAACTGCTCACCTACTGGGGAGAACCGGTTCCGACCTTGAACTTGGCTCGCCAGCAATACGATCCTGATGCGGTCGTAGTAGATGCGATCTACAATATAGATGTGGACGGTCCGCGTGGCAACGCTCAGAAAGCGATGCGCGGAGACCTTTTATGGACACCCGATACAGGTGGAGTGGAGCATAAAATCGTCGCTAGCTTCCGGCAGCGCAAGACGCCTGCGGGCAAGTTCTTCGCTCGACGTCGCGTTCGCGTTTTCGGTACGCAAGCCGATTTGGATCGAGGATATCTGGAAGTTCCTCCTGCATTGCGGGAGGCTGCGATCAGCGGAGATCTCGATGAGATCAATGCGATCGGCCAAGCGGGTGGCGAAATCGGTGGCGTCAGGATTAGTAGCGCTGGATTCCGCGTTATGCGTCCCGTTGCCGAAACCGAATGGCAAGAAGAAATCTCCCTCTCCGACCATGTCTCGTTTCTAGAAGGCAGGGCTCACGTATTGGCGGGCATCACTTATATCGATTCGAAGGGAAATTTCGATCCGGATTACGCTCGTCAGCTTTCGACGATATTCGACGTAGGTGGCGGATTGCATGTCTTCGCCAATTACAGTACTGACTTTGTGCCCACGACTTTCCAAGGCGAGTCTGACGCAACCTTGCAAACGACTACCCAAGAAGGTTCGGGATACGATTTTGGAATTCGCTTCGACACGCTCGACGGAAAATTGGGCGGTTCGCTTAGCTACTTCGATATGAACCGGACCAACATACCGCGCCGCCGCAACATTCCTGATAATCCGGATACGCCTGAAGATGAGCAAAGGAGCTTTTTCGTTATCTCCGGCGAGGAGGAAAGCAGCGGTATCGAGTGGACTATGTTCTACCAGCCAACCGAAAATCTGAGTATCAACTTTCAGGGTACGCTTTCGGATCCGAAGGTCGTCAGCAACGAAGAGGATCCTCGTATCGAGGGCCTGCGGATGGAGGATACCGTGGACGATGCGGTTAGCATCACAACGCGCTATAGCTTCAATGACGGAGCGATGGAAGGCGTCGTATTGGGCGTAAGCGGATATTGGCGTAACGAAGGGATTGACGACAGCCGCTATGTGCGACGCTTTCGGCAGACCTCTGATATGTATGTCCTAAACGCATTTGTATCCAAGGATATCAAGCTATTCAACGACGTTGATTCAACGGTTCGATTGGACGTGCGCAATCTACTCGATGCGGACGATAAGATTGTAAGTCAGGGCACCTACGAACGCGGGCGCTACGTATTTGGCACCCTCGAGATGCGATTCTAGATTAACTGGATCGCTTAGACGCGCCTCGCGGTTTAGAAACCGCGAGGCGTTTATGGACGGATAGGAAATTAATAAAAACGCGACTCCTGATCGTGCTTACAATCTGATCCGTTCGCTCAGGATTGGTTTTCGAAGCCCTAGGCGAAGGATGGAATGTCGCGATTGCCTCGATTAAGATCTACAAACGCCAGAAATACATTGAAGGATAATAATAACGGAAAGCGACCCAATCTTCTCTTCGTTTTCCCGGATCAAATGCGTGGATCCGCGATGGGCTTCTTGGACGAAGAGAGTGTTCTGACTCCACGGTTGGACCAGTTCGCTAAAGAAAGTCGTGTGCTGAATCAGGCCGCGTCGAATTTTCCGGTTTGCAGCCCCTACAGAGCGATGTTCATGACCGGGCAGTATCCCACGAGGAATGGAGTCGTGGGAAACTGCAATAGCCGACGAGGCTCGGACGGTTACGAGTTGAGGAGCGATGCTCGGTGTTGGTCGGATGTCCTAGCCGACGCCGGCTACAGTCTCGGCTACATTGGCAAGTGGCATCTCGATAATCCGTATCCGCCGTACATAGACTGCTCAAACAACGAAGGGCATCCTAAATGGAATGAATGGTGCCCGCCAGAGCGGCGTCACGGGTTCGACTACTGGTATTCGTACGGCACCTACGATCAACATACCCGACCGATGTATTGGCGAAATGACGCCGCGCGTGGTGACTTTCACTACGTTGATCAATGGGGACCGGAACACGAAGCTGATGAGGCGATTCGCTATTTCGAGAACGAAAACAATGCCTATCGCGATCCGGATCAACCGTTTGCGCTGGTCGTATCCATGAATCCGCCACACATGCCATATGAATTGGTGCCAAAACAATATGTCGAGCGATATGCTCATCTTAGTGACGAAGAATTGGGTATCCCTCCCAACGTCGATCCTGCAGGTACGGTCGGAGGAGATTACTTCCGGCAGAATCAGCGCAATCAGTTAGCCATGATTACGGGCGTCGACGAGCAATTCGGTCGCATACTCGACGCGTTGGATAAGAATCGGCTATCGGAAAATACGCTGGTCATTTTCACTTCCGATCACGGAGACATGCTGGGGCGGCATTACGATGTGTTTCCGTTTGAAATGAATATCAACAAGCCCAGTCCGTTCGATTCGGCGATGCGTGTGCCGTTTTTGCTGCGTTTTCCAGGGCGCGTGGCTCCTGGTAGTGATGGTCTCTTGCTTTCCACGCCGGACATTTATCCGACGATGCTGGATTTGCTGGGATTGGATGAGGCCATTTCGGACTGCGTTCAGGGAAGCAGCCTAGCTCCTGCGCTTCGGGACGAGGACGGCGCTTATCGCCCCGATTATCAATTGTATGCAGAGCCTGGAGACGATCGGCCAAAGGGGATTCGAGATGAGACGCATACATTCGTCGTATGGATCGATGAAAAAGGAGTGGAACAGCAGTGGCTTTATGACCGAAGCAAGGATCCGTATCAGATTTTCAATTATATAAAAGAGCAGCCTGGAAAGGCGGCGGAAATGCGGGAAGCGCTAGGGCGCTTGCTTGCTGCATACGATGAGCCCTGGATAGGGTTGGGACGAACGGCCAACTATGCTGGAAGTGATTAGCTCTACGGTTGTCATTTAGGGTAGGGACGGACCGCCGGGCCGTCCGCGTTTGTCGCAGCTAGACTGGCAGCCTTGCTTTGGCATAGCCGTGGTTAAAACGGCCCGAACCCTACCGGCATTAGAAAATAATGAAAATAGAAGTCATCATACTCGTTGTATACCTAATAGGCCTGCTGGCAGTTGGGGCGCTCTTTTCCAAATTCAATAAGAACACGAGCGATTACATACGTGGCGGAGCGAAAGCGTCTTGGTGGCTTGGGGGCGCCAGCATGGTGTTGGCTTCCATTAGCGCCTTTACCTTTACTGGAAACGCCAGCGCGGCCTTCGACGCGGGACCCAGTCTGCTCGTAATCTACGCCGCAAACTGCTCCGCTTTTCTGGTCTGCGCCTTGTTTCTCGGAGCGCGCTTGCGGCAATCCCGAGCCCACACTGTGGCGGATCTGATAAGGGAGCGTTTTGGCACTGCTGCTGAGCAGACGACGGTGATATCGGGCGTGCTGCTGGCTCCATTCACGGCCGCAGTGCAGCTCTGGTCCTTATCGCTTTTCGCTTCCGTCATATTAGATCTGCCATTAACCCCTACGATCCTGGCGATTGGAGGTATCGTCGTTTTCTATAGTACGGCGGGCGGTCGATGGGCCGTGATGGCGACCGACTTCGCCCAAGGGGTCTTGCTGGTCGGCGTGTCGGCCATCGTTTTCGTTTTAGCGCTGAACAAAGTAGGAGGAGTAGATGGATTTCTGTCCTTCTTTTCGGACCCGAGGTTTTCCGAAGATTTCTCCTTCGTAAAAGAACCAGGAGCCTTTCCGGATGATAAATTCACCTGGCATTGGATGGTGGTCATTTTTTTCATGCAGCTCTATTTTCAGCTTGGGATGTGGGGCGCTCATCGCTTTCTGTCGCTAAAGGATGGCAAGGAGGCGAGGAAGGCCTCGTTGCTGGCGCTTACCTTGGTAGGCTTTGGCGTGATTATATGGTTTCTTCCGCCCATGGTATCCCGTTTCCTCTACGAGTCGGAAGTAATGGCTCTGGATGTGGATAGTCCGTCGAACTACAGCTATGCCTATATCGCGAGGCAGCTTCTCCCCAACGGAATGATGGGCCTAATGGTTGCCGCGATGTTCGCCGCTACCATGAGCAGCATGGATACCGGGCTGAACAACCAGACCGGGATGATAGCGAGGAATCTGCTGCCTTGGATCTGCAAGCGATTTGGAAAGACCTTGCCTGTCGACTCGATAGGAATTCGTATCTGCAAAATAATTACAGTAATTCTGGGCATCGAGATCGTGGCCTTAGCCTTCGCTCTGTCGGTTCAGGAACGCTTTCCGTTGTTCGACGCCTATTTGATGATCGCGTCTTTAGTCGGGATTCCGCTGGGGTTTCCGTTATTGGCGGGCCTGTGGATCAAACGAATGCCGCCGTGGTCGTTCTTTCTCATTTTCGCGGGCTGTTTGATTCCGTCGTTGTACTCGATCTACGACGAAACGGCGAATGGGGTGAAGTGGAGCATCCAGGATCGATCGATGTGGATTTTCATCTATGGAATCGCCGCTTGCATAATATCGCGTATTCTTTATTTCACGACAGGAGAAAAGTGGCGTGAGCGGACGGAAGCTTTTTTCGCTCAATTGAGAAAGAGGATCGATTTCGAAAAGGAAGTAGGCGGCGCAAACGATGATCGGCAAGCGTTGATCCTGGGCCGCGTTTGCCTGGCCATGGGCCTCGGAGCGCTTTCGCTGATTGCCATGTCGAATCCGCTTTGGGGACGACTATGCTTCGTGGCCCTCTCCGCATTTATGGCGAGTGTCGGAGCGCTGTTGATTCGATTGTCGAAAAGGACAAAGGAAAATGCAGATCTGTCTTAGAAAATGTCACATAACTCTAACTACAGGTCCGATTCGGCACTTGCGGTTAGTCGTATTAACATCATGATAGACTTTTTGATAGGTTCTAATAGCTATAACGCGAATTCAATGTATTGCCGACCCGTCTTAAACGAATCTATTCTTCGCTCTCTCCTGGTTTGTCTTGCTATCTTTGCTTCAACTGCCTTCGGAGGAGACGGAGGCCGGCCGAACATCATCTACATTCTTGCGGATGATCTCGGTTATGGAGACGTTCAATGCCTAAACGAGAGCGGCAAAATCCTCACGCCCCATATCGACCGGTTGGCGGCCGAGGGCATGATCTTCACCGATGCTCACTCCAATTCTTCGGTATGCACACCCACCCGTTATGGCATCTTGACGGGAAGGTACTGCTGGCGAACGCGTCTCAAGAAAAGTGTTACCTGGGGCTATGATCCACACCTGATTCCCGCTAGTCGACTTACCGTAGCCGGCTTCTTGACGAAGCAAGGCTATCGCGCCGCTTGTTTTGGCAAATGGCACCTCGGGATGGACCTGCCAAGCTACGGCGATAACAAGCCCAACGCCGAGAATATCGATTGGAACGATCATATCAAACATGGGCCTATCAGCAATGGCTTCGATACCTTCTATGGAATCATCGCCTCGCTTGACATGCCTCCCTACATCTGGGTCGAAAACAACCGTTTCGTGGGCGCTACTACCGTCCAAAAAAGTTTTTTTGGACCCAATCGTATTGGTCCTGCTGATCCCAATATGGAACCCGAGCATGTCCTCCCCACCATCACCGAAAAAACCGTCCAATTTATAGACGCCGTTGGCTCCAGCGATCCGTTCTTCATCTACATGGCGCTCAATTCGCCGCATACGCCAATTGCTCCTAATCCGCCCTTCAATGGGAAAAGCCAGATCAACGCCTATGCTGATTTCGTCATGGAGACCGATCATGCCGTGAGTCAAGTGATCGACGCTGTCGAGAGAGCTGGCCTGGTCGACAACACGCTGATCATCTTTACAAGCGACAATGGGTGTTCGCCTCAGGCGAATTACGAGGAGCTCGCCACGTTTGGCCACGATCCCAGCTACGTCTACCGCGGCCATAAAGCGGACATATTCGAAGGAGGCCACCGGATTCCATTTATTGTCCGTTGGCCTGAGCGTGTTGCGGCTGGAAGCCGATCGGACCAAACGATTTGCCTTACCGACCTCCTGGCCACTTGCGCGGATATCGTTGGGAAGGAACTTCCTTACGACGCAGGAGAAGACAGCGTATCCATTTATTCGATTCTTGCGGGAGAAGATGACGACTTGCCGGTTCGCGAAGCCATCGTACACCACTCGATCGATGGCCGATTCGCAATTAGGCAAGGGCAATGGAAACTCGTTCTTTGCCCTGGGTCTGGCGGATGGAGCGCTCCGCGATATAAGAAGGCAGTGGAAATGGGCTTGCCCGCGTATCAGCTTTTCAATCTCGAAACCGACATTGCAGAAACAACCAACCTTATTGACGAGCGCCCTGAAGTCGCGGAACGCTTGATTGATCTGATGCGCGACTACATCAAGCGCGGTCGTAGTACCCCTGGTCCCGATCAGCAAAACGACACCTACGAAGACTGGCCGCAACTCGCGCCATGGTACTACCTGACGCCGGAAACGAAATCAGGTCGGAGCATTGCGATTCGACAAGCCGAGACGGCGTTCTCTTTTCAATTGGGGACTGACGTTTCGGAGGCCGTTAGCTTCGCCCTCCAGCGCCCCACGGGTGAATCTAAGCGAGCTGCTGATATAGCCTCTTAAACAGGAACTTTGACCTGGACGAATTACTATGCAAACCGACTTGCTCGTCGAACCTCGGAAACTCTCCCTAGCCAACGGGTACCATTTTTTCGGATACTACGATATCGCCGCTTTTAGCGCGGACTCGAAGCGGCACCTCTGCCACAGCGTTCCCTTTTGGAATCGCATGCCTCGTCCGGGGGATGTCGCCGAGCTGGGAGTCTATGAAGTGGCGTCCGGCGCCTATCGAAAATTCGCCTCTACCCAGAGCTGGAATTTCCAGCAAGGCGCCATGCTCCAGTGGCTTCCATCACTGGGGGACTCCACGGTCTTCTTCAACGACCTGGACGAGCGAGGGCGATATCGGGGCGTGTTGAGCGATGTAGACACAGGCGGCCGCCGCTTCCTGGACCTTCCTGCCGCAGCTCTGGACCGCTCGGGATGCTGGGCCCTAGGCGTTAATTTCTCTCGCCTGCATGACTATCGTCCGGGCTATGGATACTGCCATAAGCCCGAACCCTATGGGGACGATGCCCATCCGGACGACGACGGAGTTTTTCTCATCGACATGGAATCGGGAGCCAGCGAGCTGAGTCTTTCGCTGGAGGCAATCTGGGAGCTTATGGAAGCCAGTGTGAATCCTGAGGACGGAGAGAAGATACTGGTCAACCATATCACCTTCAATCCCTCGGGCGCCCGCTACGTTCTGCTGGCTAGAGTTATGAAGCTGACTCCGCCCTGGCTGACGACGGTGATCACGGCGAATCGAGACGGCAGCGATCCCAAGATCCTCTTTTTGAATACGAACGCCTCGCATTACTGGTGGAGTTCCGATGAGGAACTCGTCATCTGGGGCAAGAAAAACGGGCATGAAAGGCAGCATCTGTATCGTATTCACGAACCGGATGGCGCCTTCGAGACGATCGACGACGACTTTTTCAAAGCGGACGGCCACTGTAGCGTTTCACCCGACGGCGAATGGCTGCTCTACGACAGCTATCCGGATATGGCGAGTGCCGAGCGCTGGCAATCTCTGTACCTCTATCATCTGCCAAAGAGGCGAGGGTCACTTCTAGGGCGATTTGGCTCCATGGAATGGCCGGAAGGCAATGGGGACCTTCGATGCGACCTACATCCGCGTTGGGCCCCCGATGGTAGAACAATATCTTTCGACTCTACCCACGAGGGAAACCGCGCCTTGTATCTTGCCGATCTGTCAGAAATTATGGATACGATCCGGAATGTCGGCTAGTGGCAAGATGGGGATTTATACGGAGCCTACGTATGGGATCTCGGTTTGGGAAGATCGATGAAAATGGGCTGGGTAGCTGCAAGGACAGTGTTACAAAATCGATTTGCTGATAATCCACTCCTCGGGTTTACGCGCCACGGTTCTGCCTGATGTTCGAAACGCAATCGGGTCGGAGCGTTAGTCGGGGCGTGTGGACAAGCTTCTAAGCGATTAAATGAGGGTGAATAACCTTAGACGCTTGATGGATTGCTTCAACGCTTGCGAACTAAAATCGCTTCTTGATAAAATCGCGGTGATGTTAAAGGGTCGGAATTTTAACATTTCGCTCATCAAACTCAGCCATGCCCGTCGACGAAGATCCGCAATTGAAACAGTGGTGCGAAGAATGCCTCATGCCTCACGAGGGCATGTTGAGGGCCTGGTTACGGAGTCGTTTCGATCGCGAGCAAGAGATAGACGATATCGTGCAGGAGGCTTATTTGCGGGTTCTCAAGGCGAGAAAAAAGACCGATATCAACTCTCCCAAAGCCTTCTTGTTTGCGACCGCCCGAAACGTCGCTTTGGGGAAAGTGCGTAAACGCGTCGCTCGCGGGGAATTCTCTTTAGGGGATTTGGACGCCTTAGACATCTTAGACGAGACAGAGAGCGTCACAGAAGAAGTCGCTCGTTCCGAAGAACTCGAATTCCTAACACGCGCTGTACAGTCATTGCCTACTCGTTGCCGCCAGATAGTCACCTTACGCAAGATATACGGCATGTCCCAAAAGGACATCGCCCGGGAGCTTGGCATCTCTGAAAAGACCGTGGAAGCTCAGAACGCTATCGGTATGAAGAAAATAACTACGTATTTCCGTAAGGTCAGAAAAGGCATGGGAGAATAGGATGAACAAGGATTTCGAGAGCGAACCGGCGTCCGATAAGCCGGATGAAGAGGCGGCTATTTGGATGGCGAAGCTAGACCGGAATCTGTCTGCTGCCGAGCAAGACGCGTTTTTCGATTGGATCGCGGCGGATCCCAGGAATGCGGACGCCCTCGCGGAGCAGAGACGCAATTGGAAGCGATTGGACACGTTGGGCGCCTGGAAGCCGGAACACAGCGACCGAGCGAACCCCAACTTGATTGCTCCTGCCTCGCCTCGACGCCGCTTGCTCTTGCCCTTCATTGGGACCTTAGCGGCTGCTGCTTGTGTGGCGCTTGCGTTTTTCCTTTTGAACGTGACCCCCGACGAGGAGGTCGAGGAAGGGCGTTCACCGGTGGTCGCTCAACGCGAGAATCGCACCTACTTGGAGGACGGATCTTATATTAAAACCAAGGGTGGCGCGGGATTCAGTGTGCGGTTTAGCGACGTAGAGCGACGTATTCTTTTAGAGAATGGGGAGGCGTTCTTTGTCGTGGCGAAGGACTCGCAACGCCCCTTTGTCGTCGAAACGCCCGGCGTGGATGTAAAGGCGGTCGGTACTGCCTTTAACGTGAAGCTTGAATTGGAATATTGCGAAGTTCTGGTGGCAGAAGGGATCGTTAGCATGGAGTTTCAGGAGAGGTCGGACTTGTCGGGGAGCGACGATTCAATGAATGCGCCGTCGCTCCTGAAAGAAAGCCAGCTTGCTATCGTGCCCTTGGACAGGGTCTTGACGCTGGAAACGGAAGTGCAGGTTTTAAGTAAAGACGAAATGATCGAGCGACTCGATTGGCAGCACGGACTGTTGAATTTTAGCGACCGAGGCCTTTTTGAGATCGTTGAAGAGCTGAATTACTTGAACGATGTCCAACTGAGAATCGCGGATCCGGAGCTGGGAAATATTCTGTTCAGCGGTTCTGTGCGTTCGGATAATATGGAAGGCTTCGCCCGTTTGCTAGAGACGGGATTCGGTGCGAAAGCGGACTTTTCAAACGATGCTGAAATCGTTCTTACCATGCCCGTCCAATAATTCCTTAATATTTCTTTAGGGGAATTTGTAGGGCTCTGCATCTTGCAGGGCGTAAGAGCCCTCAATGCCCCTATCAAACCACTCACCTGGCCTTGTAGATTCATCGGCGCGTACTTCCGAGTCGTTTGATGACAAAACTACCCTATTACTCTTTGGCGCTCCTCGTATTGGCGATCATATGCGCCACGAGCCCTCTTGCAGTTGCGGAAGGGAAGGCCATCGACGTGGATATTCCTGCAGGCAAAGCGGCATTTACCTTAAGGAAGCTGATCGCTCTCACCGAGCTCCAAATTATTTACCGACCAATCGAGTTGAAGGGATTCCGAACCCGTGCAGTGCGGGGGAAACTAACGCCGCGCGAAGCGCTCGACAAGATGCTTGGAGACACCCCACTAGAGGCCGTCCAGGATAGCGCGAGTGGAGCCTATGCTATTGTGCACCGAGCTAGGAAAGGGGGTGATGTTCAAAGTGGTTCGGAAAAATGGATACGAAACGAAACAAACTCGAAAACTGAAATGAATTTAAAGAATGACTCTACTAAACCTGCAGCTGGCTTTTTAAAAGCTCTGCTAGCATTTGGAACGGCGGTAATTTCCAATGTGTCTGCTCAGAACGATGGCGAAGAAGACGGCGTTTTCGAATTGGACGCGGTCGTCGTGACGGGGCTGCGCCAGCAGCTGGCGATTGCCGCTGAAGCCGAGCGTCAGCAAAAGACGATTTACTCGATTCTCACTGCCGACGACGTAGGCAATTTTCCTGACCAGACCCTGGCCGAATCGCTCTCCCGATTGCCCGGCGTCTCTGTCGACGACCAGGAAGGTGAAGGACGCTATGTTAATATCCGCGGCATGCCCAGGGACTTCGCCCAAGTCACTGTCAACAACGCGCAGCTCGGTTCCTCCGACGCCGGCGGCGACCGTTCGGTGGCGCTTGACGTGGTTCCCGGCGATCTCTTCCAGCAGGTGGAGCTCGGTAAGAGCCTGCTTCCGGACACCGACGCCGACTCGTTCGGAGCGAAGGTCGACTTGCGGCCGCTTTCGGCGTTCAGACGCCCTCCCGGACTGATCGGCCGCCTGTCATTGCGCGGCGACTACGGGCAGCTTTCTGGGGATTGGGATCCGAATATCCGAGCCAACATAAGCAAGCAGTTCCAAACGGGAGGGGGCCGCTGGGGCGTTGCCGCGGCTCTAAGCTATGTCGAGCGCACGGTCCATGGCGACCAGCTTAGTTCGGATTCAGGTGGAGGAATTCGCTACGCCAACGCCGCCGACGATCCCGAAGGCGCCGAGCCGGTGCTCTACATCCGCGAGTTGGACCAGCGCATGGAGCGTGGCACGCGCGAGCGGGTGGGCGGCACCCTCGTGGTGGACTGGGACAACGAAGACAACTTCCGATTCCAGATCTCGGGCATCTATGGCCGGCTCCACGACGATGACATCCGCGTGCAGCAGGAGGTCGAGTTGCGCGATGCCAGCGAAAGCGAGACTATCCTTTTGGAACCCGGGCACGGCATCTTCACCGACGTCGATTTGGACCGGCAGATCGCTTTCTTCGGTCCGACCGAAAGGACCTATGCCATTCACATCGAGAGCGAGTACGACTTCGGAGCGGAAAGCCGTTGGACGCTTTTCGTGGGAGGCGACTTCTCTAGGAACGATACTTCCATGCCGACGGAGGCCAACCGCGGCCGCTGGCTCGAACGCGACCAGATCGTAGAGGCGTGGTGGGACAAGGAAGGAGCCACCTATCGGGTTCTCGGCAAGGGCGACTACGACAATCGCGACGAGCTTGACTTCGACTTCCAGCCGACTCCGGCGGACTTCGTCTTCGATCAGCTGGGCGTCATCGAGGAGGACCGATTCGACGAAATCAAGTCCTACAACGTGGATCTGCAGCGCGATGTGGAATTGGGCGAGCGTGTCTGGACGTTCAAGGGCGGTTTCAAGTATCGCGAGCGCGACCGCGGGTTTTTGCGCGGCGAGCAATTTACTAGCTCCGTCAACGCCGATGCCGTTGGTCCTCTAGGCTATCCGACCACCCTGGAGACGGTACCGACCTTCGTGCCTGACACCGCCTTCGACATTAACGGCGGCATCCCCGGCGGAGCGGTGTTTCCCGATCTGGAGTGGACCAGGAACTACCTCGCGGAGATCCGCCAGGCCTTCGGCATTGAGCCGACCCAGCTTCGAAACGATTATAACGCTGGCGAGGAGACCGACGCTGCCTATCTGATGGCGAGCGTGGATCTGGGCCCTAGGCTCGAGATGATCGTGGGGGCGCGTTACGAGGAGACCGACTACACTGCTGCCGGCCGAACCCGCAACGATATCGAGATCGATGTGATCGATCCCAACAACCCCGGCGAGACTTTGACCCGCACTCTGCTCAGCAGCGATGGTGATGGGGTGCATAGGCACAATTATGGCAACACGCTTCCTGGTCTGTTCTTCGTTTGGGATGCCAATGAAGACGTGGTGGCGCGTTTCAGCTACTCGAAGGGCCAGGTCAGACCCAACTTCGGCCAGTCTAACGGTGCAGTTAGGACTAACTGGAGCTTCGTTGAACGCGCGGCCGCCGAACTCGACGGCTATTCCGGGCCCTTCGCCACCGTCCAGCTCCAAGGCGAGACCTTCGAGGTGGCTTCTAGCGAAGAGGAGTACGAGATCAGACTCAGAGGCGGCAATCCGTTTCTCGATCCGATCATTGCCGACCAGTTCGACTTCAACGTAGGCTGGTACCCAAACCAGCACAGCAACCTTACGCTAGCCCTCTACCAAAAGGACATGGAGGACTACATAATCAACGTGAACACCACGGACGCCGACATAATCGGGCAGCTAGGCGGCAACGCCTTCGATACGGTGACCGGCCTGGCAACGACCCGCTTCAGCAAGTGGGTGAACGTCTCCAGTGCCGACCTCTCGGGCATCGAGCTGGCCGGCCGCTACGGCTTCGTCAACGCTCCGGGCTTCCTGAGCGACGTGCACGTCTCGGGCAACGCGGCCTGGTTGACTGGGAGCACCAGCACGCCGTTCATCGACAATGGACAGGAGTTCGACCTTCCCGGGCTGGCCGATTTCATCGGCAACTTCGCGGTGGCCTACGAGACCGAGAAGTTCAGTCTGCAGCTTTCGGCTCGCTACCGCACCGACCGATTGCGCAGTCGCGACAGCGACGAGCCTTGGAAGGACCAGATCGACGACAGCGACTTCCGCCTTGGCGCTAACGTGCGCTACCGCATCAACGAGATCTTCCGGGTCTTCGCCAACGTACAGAACATTACTAACGAGCCGCAGATCCGCTTCCATGCGGGCGACGAGATCCATGGAGCGCTGATCAAGCGGCGCGCCGATTTCGGACGCACCTGGCAGATGGGTGTGGACGCTCGATTCTAGAAATTCGGATACGTTTGGTAGTATCTAAACGCCGTATCTTGATGCGGTGTAAAGCAAAGCGCGAGCGTCGCGACGCTCGCGCCTTTTAGCTCCTCGCTAATATGATAAAGCGTTTATCTATACATTCAGTATTCGTTTATTTCGCTTAAACGATGTTGGGGCTGATGTTGGATTTGCTTTAAGCTAAGTAGATAAAAGCGCGATTTGATTCCGATAGCTATGAAGAGAAGAATGGCAAACTTGTCTCGCTAATGAACCCGGCAATATTCAAACTCTTACCGGGCTGAATCTAATCAAGTATGACTCTGTATGAATTAAAAAACATTTTCTCCGGGATCATTGGAATTCGATCATCCGTAGTGGTGGTTTGCTTATGGTTTTGCAGTGTTTCATTGATGGCTGGGCCGGTAATAAAACCGGACATCAAAGTGACGCTGAGTGAAGCGCATATCGGGAACTTGGAAATCGATACCAAATTGCTCGATAGCTACGGACGACTACCTGATCACATTCGTAATTTTTATTTAGATACTAGGGCCGTTTTTGCTGGCGATGCGAAGGCGGATTTCACCCATCAGAACATTTTGGCCGCAGCGAGGAAGCGCGGTTTGGCTATCATGGGCGGTCCACTCTTGGGCGATTTGAAAAGCGACGGGGTCAGTATCTGGCTCCGTACCGCCATGGATACCGAGCTTGAGGTGAGAGTTACGGCAATCGAGTCTTTGGCCTCGAAGATCTTTCAAGCTGGATCGAGCCAAGCCGGGATTGCAACGAGGATCCACCTGAGTGGCCTGGACGCGAATACCGCCTATGCTTATTCGGTGATGGCCAGTGGCGAGCCCATCGCGGAGGGTCGCTTTACTACGGCTCCTCCCCATGACTACGAGGGTGTTCTACGCATCGCCTTTGGGGCCGACTTCCACAAAGTCGGAGTACACAACCCGAATCTGATGCGCGAAATCGTCGAGCGCGGCGCTCGGGTCATGTTGATGTATGGGGGCTCGGCTGTCGGCGGTCGTGAAAACCGTATCAACATGCACCGTT
>JANQRT010000034.1 GCA_028284385.1 Opitutaceae bacterium
CCCTAAACCAGCAAACGAGCTCGGATACGACATCGAATCGAATGATGAATCGACCTGGCTGGTTGATTACTATCGGTAGATGCATCTCGTATTCGTCATTCGGATTCAAGGGTCGGCTGAAATGGAAACGTCCATGCTGCTCCACGACTTCTCTAGTAGTATGATCCAGTAGTTGCGTTCCAACAGCTACCTCCCCATAGGTACCCTCGTTCTTATTGAGCCATCGATGGGTGCCCGTATTCCTCAAGCGAGCGTAAAGCGATTTCGGTTCGCCCACCTTTAATTGCAACTTTGATTCGCTGATGGACATCTCATATTGCATACCTTCAGGAACGGCTAACCTACTGTCTTCGTGGATTTCGCCTTTCTGGAAGAACATGATTCCCGAATTGCGAGCTTGACCTCGAAGACTCTCAGAAACCAACTCAGGCATGCCGCCATCCAGAAGGTCCTGGCGTTCTTCTATCGAGAACGTTGCGCCTTGGACTGCGGATAATTTGAAAAGGGGTCCCGAAAAGCCTGCGGATCTGAATTGCGTCGCCATTTCACCCACATCGAGATCGTTTTCCAGCACGCTGAAATTCCGCATTTCCTGTTGTGACATTTCCGATACAGAATGCTCCCCAACGGGTTCGCAGAGGGCGACGGTACCGCCGTCCCTTAACACCCGGTAGAATTCCTTTATAACGACTTCTGCGTTGGGAACGTGATGAAAAGCGTCGAATGAGATGATGCGGTCTATTCGTTCGTCCTCTACAGGCAGGATATGGCCGTCGAATAGACGCGTTTCCCATTTCGAATTCGGGGGAGCTGGCACCGGAAATTCCTTGAAAAGTTTTTCGCCCATTCTGAGCGCTTCTTTTGAAACGTCCGTAGCAATTACATTGCAGCCCATCTGCCACAGAATTTTCGAGATCCAGCATGTGCCTGCCCCGAAGTCGAGCACATCAATGCCTGGCCTAACTCTGAAGTTTTCCAGTATCAGGCCAAGGCTTACCAGGTACTGGGCCGCGAATTGGACATAGCTATACGGCTTTCCAATGTGGATATCGCTATCATCCATCCGTTTGTAGTACTCGTCCGAATAGTGATTTAAACCTTCAACTCCGAGCTCTTCGATTAGCTTCTTTGGGTCAATGATGGCGTCCTGCTTTGCTTTTAGCATCTTTCGATTCGAGTTTTATCCTAGCTGGTTTTTCTGATCAGAAAACTGTTGGAAATCTCCCTCGAAGGAGAGCCTGTCCTAGGGTCTGTTATGACTTCTATAAGATCGCAATTGTTATTTTTCAGGATTTCAAAGACGCTTTTTTGCTGTAGGAAATGCCCCTCTACTTCACATGTCTTGTGATCATTTTCCAGATACGATTTTATTGAAAAAGTGTAGTTGAGACTATAGGTGGGCAGTTGAAAGAATCCAATGCCGTTTGGCTTAAGACATTTAAGCAGACGATCTAGTATTATCTCAATTGCAGGTGGCGGATTGTGTTGGAGAACGATGATCGAGTAGAACAAATCCACATCTGGTAGATTCTCAAAATCGCTAATGGTGTTTAACTGATGAAAATCGGCATTTTCAATATTGTGGTTTTCGAGATGCTTTTTCGCAATTGCCAAATGGGCTGCTGAAATATCGCAGGCGTGAACCTTGTCGAACATGTCCGCTAGCCAACGGGTAACCCTGCCAACACCACACCCTAACTCTAGACAAACTCTTAAATCTGTAGGATCAATTTCACTACGAGCGAGGGTTTTCTTCAAGAAATCAATTTCGAGTTTTCCCGAGTCGTAGAATTCGTCTTGGTTTTCTCCGATTCTATCGGATTCATACTGCTCTGAGGTTAGCACTGACCAATGAGGCCTTTCTTTGCCCAGTTTTTGCCACTTTCTTTGGGTGAGTGCCAATAATTGTTCTAATTCAGAAGAAGAGGCATTTGTTTCGATCTGCATCCTTGGCTTGTCGCCAAAGTAGGGAACGATGCCGAGTTCTTCATTTTTGCCTTTAAACTCCGCAGAGCCCAATAGGTGTTTCCGTAGAGCCTTTACATCTTTTGATCTAGTCTGATGAAAGGCTATGGCTTCCGGGCTTTCCGGTTCCCTGTCATAGAAAAGGCGATACGCCCATCGAACTTCTTCTTCCGTTAGGGACATGATTACAAGAGTTGGCGGATTTTTAAAGCAAAAGACCTAGCCGTAGGCCGCTCCGGTATCCACGTCGATCACTTTATAGTTTTCAACATGAAAATGGGGGTCCGCCCGGAAGGTGAGTTGGGCGTTGTAGTCCTTTTCCAGACTTAACAGCAAATCGGCATCCTCTTCTCGCAGGCGATCGATGATAGAAGGATTGACCAGGATGCGTAGCTTGATGGCCTTTTTCTCGTCTTGGGCTCGCGCTCTGGCTCGCCGCACGATGCCGGAAAGCTTGCGTTGCAATTCGACGCTCACCGTCGTTGCCGATTTCACGATACCCTTGCCGCGACAGTAGGGACAATCTGTATACAAGCCTGACGAGACACTTTCCTGCATGCGCTGCCGCGTCATCTGCATAATGCCTAGCGGCGAAATCGGCAGGATGTGAGTCTTAGCCTTATCAAGAGCCATGGCGTCACGCATGCGATTGAGGATCGCGTTGCGGAAGCGACGTTGCTTCATGTCGATAAAGTCGATGATGATGAGCCCGCCGATATTGCGAAGCCGTATTTGTCGAGCCACTTCATCTGCAGCCTCGCAATTCACCTGGAAAATGGTGTCGTTTTCGTTGCCCTTGTTTTTATGAGACCCGGTATTCACATCGATGGCGATAAGGGCTTCGGTCTCTTCGATAACCAATTGACCTCCGGAGGGAAGCGGTACCGCTCGCTGAAAGGTTTGCTCGATCTGCCGCTCGATATTGTAGCGCTCGAAGATGGGAATGCTGTCCTGGTACTTGTGGATCTTGCTGGTGGAGCGCTTTGAGATTTGGCCCACCATTTCAACGATGGTGCCGTGGTCTTCCTCATTATCGATGAGCACGCGATCAATGTCTTCGGTCAGAAAATCGCGCACTGTTCGCTCCGCCAAATCGGGTTCCTTGTAGAGGCAGGAAGGTGATTTTGCGGAATCGATTTTCTTTTGAATACGCTCCCAGGTTTTAAGGAGAATGTGCAAGTCGCGCACGAAATACCGCTTCTTCTTTCCTTCGCCCGCAGTGCGAACAATGATGCCCATTCCTTCCGGAATGGTGAGGTCCTGGATGATTTTCTTAAGGCGACCGCGCTCCTTGTTGTCCTCGATCTTGCGGGATATACCGCATTGATCGGAGTAGGGCATGAGGACTAGGAAACGTCCTGGCAGCGAAAGATTGGTAGTGGTTCGCGGTCCCTTTGTCCCAATGGGGCCCTTGGTCACCTGAATGACGATTTCGGTGCCCACGGGATAGTGGTTGGGGATGTCTTTGAGCGTAATCTTCTTCTGGTTCTTCTTCTTGGAAGAACGATTGACGCGTACGACTTCTACCGACGAGTCAGCTGCTTGCGGCAGGATGTCCCAATAGTGGAGAAATGCGTTTTTGGGAAGGCCGATGTCGACGAAGGCAGCCTTGAGGCCGGGGTCTAGATTCTTGATCTTGCCCTTGAAAATGCCGCCCACGATACGCTGGGCGCTTTGCCGGCGCTCGATGTCGAACTTGTCGAGGATCCCGTTGTCGAGAAGGCCGACCCGCGTTTCAAGCGGTTCGGAGTTGATGATCAGCTCGCGGTAGGCGGGCTTCTCCTTCTTGAAGGTTTCTATGATTTTAGTGAAGAGCGGCCTTTTCTTGGCCCTTTTACTGGCCTCCTTCTTCAACTCGGCCTGATCGACTTTCTCGATGACCGGTTCTTTCGGGGGGTTTCTAAGCTCTTCCTCATAGCTTTTGGAAATTTCTTCGTTGTCGATGTGTTTTGCTTGTTCGCTCATTATTAAGGTTTCCTATGTTTGCAGGAGGAACCTCCTCATGGGGCGATATCGAGTTTGGCAATGGGGCTTGGTATGGAATGACCATCTCTAGAAATCCTTTCTAAAACGATACACGCTTTGCGCTATACCCTGCAGGATACAGCAACTCACCATGAAGGTGCCTCCGTGACTTAAGAACGGGAGCGGTAGTCCAGTGATGGGCATCATCCCTATCGTCATTGCTATATTAACGAAAATATGAACGGAAAACAGCGTGACGACGCCTAGCGCGAGCAATGTGCCGAAGCGATCTCGCGCGATGCTGGCGATGCGAATGCCGTTTCCAATAAGCAAGCCGAAGAGGGAGAGCACGACTACGCTCCCCAAAAAGCCGGTTTCCTCCGCGATAACGGAAAAAATGAAGTCATTATGGGCCACCGACCGGGGCAAGTAGCCCAGCTGTGCCTGGTAGCCATTGGTCCAGCCTTTGCCGAACATGCCTCCAGACGCTACTGAAATTACAGATTGTTCCCGATTCCAGCCGATGCCCTGAGTATCGACTTTGCCGGGATTTATAAATCCAAGGATCCGCTCTCGTTGATAATCTTCAAGCAGCGGTACCCAGGAGTGAGGTTCGTATTTACCCCTCGCTTCGATAGGCGAGAGACCATTTTCATCCAGAAATTGGCTATATTTAACGTTGTCCAGCGCAATGATGCCCACGAATAAGGCGAAAAGCAGGATGCTCGTCGCGAAGAAGGTCTTGGAGAGATTGGAGGCGTATAATTGCGCGAACACAATGAAGGGAATTGTCATGGCCGATCCAAGATCAGGCTGAAGTAAGATCAAGAAAAATGGTATGAAAATCGCAAGCGCCATTTTGCCAAGGACTTGGACCGAATCGCGAATGCTGCCTACCTCCGATCGAGTCAGGATGCTGGCGCCTATAATAATACAGCTAAGTTTTGCTATTTCAACGGGTTGAAAGGGGTATCCAATGTTGAGCCAGCGTTGGGCCCCTTGCTTTGCCATGCCAAAAGGAGTCCACAGAACCATGGCTAGGAGGACGATGGCCCCTGCGTAGATTAAGTGGGAGTATTTCAGCATGATCTTGTAATCGATCAACGAGACCACCGTGTAAGCTATGCTTCCCAAAACAAACCATCTGATCTGGCTCTTCCATGCTGAGCCCCCATTGAAATGCTGAGCGCTGTAGATGAAGAAAATGCCGATAACGGCCAAGGCGATGATACAGGCCGGCGAGATCAAATCGAGCCGAGAGTGTTCGTATCTTACTTTCTGATTAACCACGCTGAAGGGCTTCCAAGCTAACGGGTGTACCCACAGTACTAATGGCCCTCTTTTTTGATCATTTAAAAGAAAAAACGCCTCTTTTCTAGTATTTGGAAACTAAAGGCCTAGCTAGCGACGTATCATTATTGAAGCTTCATTAGGCAGGTGTGGAGAAGGAAAGGAAGAAGCCCCCGATTTCGGGGGCTTTTCGCTATCTAAATCGTCCAGTGGGTCGGAAGCGGTGATGATATGCGGGTTGTCACTGTTGGCCGGCTTGCCCAAATTTAGGAATTTAAGTCCAGGAGTTTTCATGAAGTTGCTCGTAGTCCCTGATATCCATCAACGTGTTTCAAAGGCTGAAATGGCTTTGAGCCAGTGGGAGAAGGAAGTGGATGCGGTCATCTTTCTTGGCGACTATTTTGATGGAAAAGACGACCACCAAGATGCCAGGACTACCGTTGATTGGCTTATGGATTCCTTGAGCCGAGACAACCGTATCCATCTCTTGGGGAATCATGATCTGTCCTATCGCTGGCCCAAGGAATGCAAGTGCTCCGGACATCGGGAATCGACTCAATCAATAGTCGATGACAATATGAGCGAAGGCGATTGGCTCCGTTTCCAATACGCCGTTTTTCATGAGGGCTGGCTCATTAGTCATGCAGGCTTTCATCCCAGCCTCATCGAGCCGGACCGAGATTCGCAGAGAAACATTGATCGAATGCTTTCTCTAGCAACTGAGCTTCAGGCTTCCCCAGATCCTTCATCCGAGCTCTTGCAAGCTGGATTCGCTCGCGGGGGAGAGCAGGAAGTTGGCGGAGTCATCTGGCTGGATTGGAATTACGAATTCGAACCTCTGCCGGGCGTCAATCAGCTTATTGGTCATACTTCTGATCCTTTTTACGTAAGACGTATGAATATTTCAAATACAGGCGAAATCCGACGCCATTCCTTCGCTATCGATGAAATTGAAGCTGGTAGCACGCCAGAAGCCCAAAGCGTCAACTGGTGCATTGATTGTGGACTGAACGTTTTCGCAATAGTCGAAGATGCCCACATCGATATCCGGGTACTCTAAGAGAGTGTCTAAAAATTCGTGGAGCAATTAAACCACCCGCTTCTTGCAGTAGCTGGAGTACACGGAGTCGTGGGAAAAGAATATGGAGCTCCTTCCGTATCTCTGGATCCTCCGTGGAAAAATCTGTTATCAGCCAGTTTCTTAGAAACTTCGTTTTATGGATGAGAACGTTGCTGTAAGAATAGAAAATTGACCCGAAGATATCCTTTGGCTATACGTTAGTCATCACTTCACATGGCATTCTCAAGCGATTCACATAGACGATTACTTCGGCTCCGGTAGCGGATTATGGCGGGTAGCGATGAGAAAGTGAGAATCGATCGGTGGCTGTGGGCCACCCGCCTCTTTAAAACGCGTACACTCGCTATGAATGCCTGCCGTTCAGGCCACGTAAGAATCGGAGACGAGAGGGTTAAACCTTCGCGATCTGTCCAAGTGGGAGATGTTGTTCACGTCGAAAAGGAGACTTCTACTCATATCGTTCGCGTTAAAGCACTGCTGGAAAAACGGGTTGGAGCTAAGCTGGTGCCCGATTGTCTTGATGATCTCACGCCGGTTGAGCTCCTTGCTCGAAAATCCGAAACTCTGGCTCAGGCAGTGCTTAAGAGAGAGAGGGGAACTGGTCGCCCCACCAAGAAGGAGAGGAGAGAGATCGATACTCTTTTGGAGGGCGAGGCTTATCTAAAGCGATAACGCCTATTATTCGAATCGAGTTCATTCTCCGAGGATTCGATTTAGAGTCGCTTTGCGAACCAAAGTGAATTGCATTTCAGGTATGGATAAGAAGAAGCCAGGTAGCAACATGGTGAAATCGTTCGTGATTCCTTTCGTCATCGCTACTTCGGTCTCCGTTTTTATGATGTACTACGCTCCTCAACTCGGACCTCTGGCCTACATGTCGGCTTGGGTTGGCATTTTCTTCACCTTAGCCGTTTGGGGAGTGGTAACCAGCTAGGATTTTTCTAAATGTCCACTTTCATTCGCTCGGCTACGCTTCCAACCACCGATGAGCTCTTCGATGAAATTCTGAAAGCCCGCCAACGCGTCTATAAGGCTGGCCAGCCAACGCCGTTGCAGAAGCTGGATGCTAGAAAGGGAGAGAACGTCTTCATCAAACGAGAAGACTTGTCTCCAATTCATGCATACAAATGGCGTGGAGCCTATTATCGCATGAGTTTGCTAAGCGAGGCCGAACTCGAGCAAGGCATCGTATGCGCGTCGGCTGGCAACCATGCTCAAGGTGTTGCCTTGGCTGCGCGGAAGTTGGGCACCAAAGCTACGATTTACATGCCCTTGTCTACTCCGCTGATGAAGCAGGAGTCGGTTCGAGCTATCGGCGGCGATTCGGTAGAAGTGCTTCTGCAAGGCGATTCCTACGACCAGGCGTCGACGACTGCTCTACAATATTCTCAGGATGCCTCCAAAACATTCATACATCCCTACGACGATTTAGCGGTTATGGCTGGCCAGGGAACTCTGGCCGACGAAATCGTAATGTCGGGGGAAGGCGATTTCGACATTGCCTATTTGCAAATCGGCGGGGGCGGCATGGCTGCCGGAGTAGCTTGCTGGCTGAAACGCTACTATCCTAACATCGAAATCGTTGGCGTCGAAGGCGTTGACCAAGCTTCCATGGCTGCTGCGGTTGAAACGGGCGAGCCCGTTGAGTTGGACTACTTGGATGTCTTTTGCGACGGCACAGCCGTTAGAAAAGTAGGAAACCTTTCCAGCTATCTTTGCGGTCAGCTTATAGATCGTTTCATGACCGTCACTAATGAAGAGGTGTGCGCGGCGATCCAGCTTCTTTGGGAAAGCCATCGACTGGTGCCGGAGCCGGCTGGAGCTATGGGACTGGCTGCTTGGATGAAAGAGCGGGAAACGACGGGGCCAAAGAAAGCGCTGACCATCATTTGCGGCTCAAACATGGATTTCGGTCAGTTGTCTTGGATCGTTCGCCACGCGGGAATCGGCTCGGCTCATCGCAAGTACTACCGATTCCATATCGAGGAGAAGCCTGGGAGTTTGCTCCATCTTTTGGATACGTTTCTGGATAGCGTGAATATCATCGAGTTTCAGCATGGCATTGTTGGAGAGTCGAAAGCCACTCCCGTGATTGGCATTGACGCGACTCCCCAGGAGATCGAGCTGCTCGAGCAGCAGCTTAGAAAAGTCGGTGTCGACTTCGAGGACGCGACGAGCGATGAGGATGTTGAATTTCGCATCATTCATTACGATGCCTCCCTTATTAATCATCCTTACTTTATCAAAATCGAATTTCCTGAAAGAGCAGGAGCTCTGCACGACTTCCTGCAAAACAGCTGTAAAAACGCCAGCATCGTGTATTTTAATTACTATTACACTGGCGAGAGAGTGGGTCGCGCTTTGATTGGATTCGATTTCGAGAATGAGAATGCAAGAATCGATTTCAAAGATAGCATCCATTGTCAGGATACTATTCTCAGGGCCGTTCATGAAGTAGCTGAATCGACTATAAAGCGTATAGTGTGAAAAAGTCGGCTAGATTTAGTTTTATAGACTTGTTTGCGGGGATTGGCGGCTTTCGCGTCGGCCTTGAGCGGCTGGAAGGTAAGTGTGTATTCAGTTCGGAAATCGATAAGCACGCCGCCGCTACTTACGAACGCAATTTTGGCGAAAAGCCGGCTGGCGACATTACGAAAATCGAGGCGGACTCGATTCCAGATCACGATCTTCTTTGTGGAGGCTTTCCTTGCCAGCCATTCTCCGTTAGCGGCAAGCGTTTGGGTTTTGAAGACGCCCGAGGAACGCTTTTTTTTGATGTGATGCGAATCGTTCAACGGAAACGACCCAAAGCCGTGTTTCTCGAGAATGTCGCCAACTACGTGACGCATCAGCGTGGCTCCACGCTTAGTCGTACCATTGGCATGCTTGAGGATCAGCGATACCACGTGGAATGGAAAATTCTAAACGCTTCCGATTTCGGGATTCCTCAAGCTCGCAAGCGACTTTACATTGTTGGTATTCGAAAAGATTCGTTTAGCAGGTCGTTCGCCTTTCCTCAGCCCGACCAGAGAAAAACGTCCCTCAAAACCCTGCTTCTCGCAAATGGCCAGACATCAGCCTATCGTATTCAGCGAGATGATATATCGATAACAAAAGAAAATGTATCCGAAATTATTGGACGCAGAATAAATAAGCCAATCCAGATTGGTATCATTAATAAAGGCGGACAAGGAGAGCGCATCTACTCCGTAGAAGGTCATGCGATTACCTTATCGGCTCACGGAGGCGGCGCAGCGGCAAAAACAGGAGCCTACCTAGTCGATGGAAAAGTCCGTAAGCTGCATCCTGTCGAATGTCGAAGGCTGATGGGGTTCCCTGAATCCTTTAAGATCGATCCGCGCCCCAGCCAGGCCTATAAGCAGTTTGGCAACGCGGTTGTCGCTGATGTGATTGAGAAGGTAGGAAAGAATATCTTGGAAGTTCTAGAGTAGCGCTAAACATCTTCTTCTACTTCCACTTCTTCTCTCAAATAAATTCAACTCCATGAAATTCGCTCACGAAAATCTCATCGTCTATCAAAGAGCTCTGGAGTTTATTTCTTGGTCACAAGATATATTGGACTCCATTTCAGGGACTTCGGCAAAGAATCAACTTGAACGAGCCTCTAATAGCATTCTCCTGAATCTTGCTGAAGGTAACGCTAAGTTTTCTAAGAAAGATAGAGCGCGTTTTTTTCAGATTGCTCATGGATCGGCCGTTGAATGCACTGCTTGTTTAGATATCCTTGTCGCTAGAAAACTTAAAACAGAGTCTGAGATAGTTCTAGGAAAAGACATGATTTCGGAAATTGTAAAAATGACCTTAGGCTTGCTGTCGAGGAACGAGAGTTTCCTCGCTGAGGAAGAGCCTGGTTTGTATGGACTTTCTGGATGTGAAGAAGACGAAGAAGTGGAAGCAGAAGAAGATGTTTAGCGCTGTCATAGAATCCGCTTCATGATTGATTTCCTGCTCGATTGCTGATGAGGCTATTTTCGTTGAATGAGTAAATCCAAAGAGAAGCGTACGGTTGATATGCAGGTCTTGCGAGACTGGGTCCAGCCCAAGTCCCGGGTGCTAGATCTTGGCTGTGGCCGTGGCGTCCTTTTAGAGTATCTCAAACAGAAGCTTGATATCGAAGCGGTTGGAGTGGACCTGAATCAGGAGAAAGTCAGTGCAGCGATCAAGCGAGGCCTAAGCGCCTACCTTGGAGATATGATGGAGTTCATGAAATCCTTCCCAGACCAGCATTTCGATCGCGTGATCTGCTCTCGAACCTTGCAGGAGCTGGATAACCCTACCGAAGTGATTAGCGAGGCTTTACGCGTGTCGCGGCACATAACGATTGGGTTCGTCAATTTTGGATACTGGCGAAATCGTCTGAGCATGCTGTTTCAAGGTCATCGGGTCGTTAACGAAGTGTATCCAACAAACTGGTCTGAATCGAGACCTGCCAACCCCCTATCGGTAAGTCAGTTTGAAGCCTTTTGCACGTCTAACCAAATCGAAATCGTGAGGCATGTTTTCTTTCGAGGCAACTGGAAGAACAAGGCGACCTTTCTCCCGAATCTACTTTGCGGATACGCAATCTACGATCTTACGTCGGGGATGAAAAATAATTAGCTACAGAATTCACAAAAGACACAAAAAGCTAATTCTAAGAAACGATAACTCCCCGTCCTCTTTAATCCCTCAGCTTTTTGAACTCTTAATTCTGCGAGTTTTGTGAATTCTGTGGTTAGTTAAACCTCAGTTAGCCTAGAAAGTCCCTTACTAGCTGAAAAAGCTCAGGGGCTTCTACTAGGAATGAATCGTGACCTAGGTCCATATCGATTTGCACGTAGGATGCGTTTATGCCTTGTCGCAGCATTGCCAATACGATTTCTCGATTCTGTTGTGGAGGGAAAAGCCAGTCCGAGGTGAAACCGACGACAAGTACTCTTGCCTCCACCTTTTCAAAGGCCGCATCGAGGCTTCCGTAGGAGGCTTCCAAATCGAAATATCCCAAGGCGCGCGTAAAATATAAATACGTGTTGGCGTCGAATCGATTGGTAAAGCTCTTCCCTTGATGGCGAAGATAGCTTTCAATTTCGAAATCGATATCGAAGGAGAAATTCGGAGTATCGCTGGCCTTGCGTTTGCGACCGAACTTCTTGTCCATGCCTTTGTCCGACAGATAGGTGATATGAGCCATCATCCTAGCGATGGATAGACCTACGTTGGGACCTTGATCCGACTCGTAGTTCCCTTCCTTCCAATCGGGGTCCTGCATGATGGCTTGTCTCCCGACTTCGTCGAAGGCCAGAGCTTGAGCGTTTTGCCTCCAAGTGGTAGCCATAGGAATGATACGCTTAACATAGCTCGGGTATTCGATAGCCCATTGCAAAACTTGCATGCCCCCCATCGAGCCTCCTACCACAGCGTAGACCGATTCGATTTCCAGATGATCGAGAAGAATCTTCTGCGAGCGAACCATGTCGCGAATGGTCACGAAAGGAAAAGCGAGATTATAGGGCTCTCCGGTTTTCGGATCGACAGATTTTGGTCCCGTCGAACCCTGGCAGCCCCCAATGCAGTTAATGCAGATCACAAAAAAGCGACTCGTGTCGATTGGCTTGCCAGGCCCTATCATACTGTTCCACCAACCCGCTTTGCTGTCCTTTAGGGAATAGAATCCTGCACAGTGATGGTCGCCGGTCAGAGCGTGCGAGATGACGATCACGTTCGATCTCGAGCTATCCAGTCTTCCGTATGTCTCGTAGCGCAGGTCGAACTCGGGAATCGTCTGGCCACTTTCGAACTCGAAGGGCTCGGAGAAATGGAAGTCTTGGGCAGAGACTAGACCCACCTCTCCGCCTTCGTTGCGCTGCAGCTCCTCTTGGGCGACGTTCATAATTTAGCGATATAGTCTGTAGCTTGATAGACCGTAGCTAAATGCGTCAAGCGACAGCTTGAGTCTAATGTGTCATCAATACCGGCAATTGTCCACCATCAGCTGCCAACTGGCTTATTCCTCTGGCAACAGATCCTGCGGTATTTCGGCATTGTGGAAAACGTTTTGCACATCATCCAAGTCGTCCAAGGCATCGATAAGTCGCATCACTTGTTTTGCCGCGTTTTCGTCCGTGACAGGCGTCGCGTTTTCGGGAAGGTAGGCCAATTCGGAAGAATCCGGTTCAATCGCCGCATCGGAAAGCGCTTGGCTTACCGAATCGTATTCGGAAATGGGAGCAAGCACTTCGAAGTACTCTTCCTCAGTCTTAATATCTTCCGCGCCCGCTTCCAGGACGATCTCCATCAATTTCTCTTCGTCGGTCTTTTCTTTGGAAATAATGAATTGCCCTAGGCGATTGAAGTTAAACGCTACGGCATTGGCGCCAGCTAGATTGCCTCCGTTTTTCGAAAAGGTGGATCGAACCTCGGAAGCCGCGCGGTTCTTATTGTCGGTAGTCACTTCTACAACCACGGCCACGCCTGCGGTGGCATAGCCTTCGTAAACGAGCTCTTCGTAGGTAACGCCCGGCAGCTCGCCTGTACCTTTCTTAACGGCTCGCTCGATATTGTCCGTAGGCATATTCTCCGCTCTCGCTTTGAGCAAAACGGTCCGAAGCTTGGGATTCATGTCGGGATCGCCTCCACCATTCTTAGCGGCAAGTGTAATGTCTTTTGAAATACGGCTGAAGATCTTGCCACGCTTGGCGTCGGCAGCGCCTTTCTTCCGCTTGATAGTCGACCATTTGCTATGTCCTGACATGGCTCTTTTTTGGAGTTAGAGATTTCGTAACGGGACTATTTCGTCTTCTTCGCCCGTTTACTTTTTTTCTTGGTGCCTTCCACGGCCTTTTTCAAGCTTGCCGGAAGCTCCACCTCGAAATCATCAGGCTTGCGATTGATCATCCATTGCTGGCCGATGGTGAAGACGTTGCTAGCGGTCCAGTACAGTACCAAGCCTGAAGCGAAGGTATAAATGATGGGGAAAAAGATGAATGGCATGAACTTCATCATCTTGGCCTGAGCATTGTCGACGGTCGGCGTCGGCATCATGCGCATTTGGATTACCAAGGTGACCGTGTAGAAAACGGGGAGAATATTGACTGGCAATCCCGCAAGATAGGCAACGGTGTCCGCCTTTGATAGATCTCCGATATAAAGAAATTCGGCAAAGCGAAGCTCAGCCGCGCCGCGCAGCATATAAAAGAGGGCGAAGAAAATGGGGATCTGCATGATCAGCGGCAGGCAGCCGGCTACCGGGTTGATCTTGTTGAGCTTGTAGAGCTCCATCATCATTTGCTGCTGTTTCTGCTGATTGTCGGGGAACTTCTCCTTCACTAGCTTCATTGGCTCGGCCATCTTGCCCATGCGCTTCATGGAACGGGAGCTGACTAGATTGATGGGCAGCAATACGGTGCGTACTAGCAAGGTAAGTAGAATAATGGATACGCCGTAGTTATTCACTATCCCATTCAGCTTATTCATGAGTAGGAGAAGAGCTTTGGATATCACCCCGAAAAAGCCGAACTGCATGGCTTTCTCCTGAAAGCGATCCATTTTGGATATGCGACCGTGTTCCTTCGGCCCAATGTAATAGTTGAATCCGATTACATCCGAACCACTAGGCGGCAGTATCAATTGGTCCATCTTCAGATTTCCCGTGACGCCGATAGGAGGCCTGTTTTCCCCTTCCTGAAGCGGGAATTGAACCGGTTGGGCGAAGTAGCCAATGCCATTCGTATCGGGCGTTAGGATACTGATGAAAAATTGATTTTTAACGGAAACCCAATCCAAACGGCGGTCTTCAGCGATGTAGTCTCTAGGAGGGGATTTGAAGAAGGGAATTCCTCCGCCTGTGAATTTTCCCTGTTTAATAAACTTGGTGTCCTCGCCGTCGAAGAACCCGAAATTGAGCAAATCGATATCCTGATTTCCAGTGGGGGCGGCGGTTCCTACATTCAGATTGTATTGTCCCGTCGCCAGAGGCTGATCGGTCAAATTACGAAATTCCAACTCGTGACGAATGAGGTAGGGGTTCTCGTCATTGGGGTCCTGAGAAATCCGATACCGGCGAATGATTGCCAATTGATCGTTAACCGTGGTCTGGAACGCGACACTGTTAGGATCCATTTCATCCAGATATTGGTAAGCCGTGTTCTTGTCGGCTCCAGGAAAGTTGTTCAGCTCCAACGCGGGAGCGAAGCGCAGGCCATTCATAAGGTAAGGCTCTCCGCTTCCTTTGGTGGCTTCGAAATCCTTGAGCGCCACTTCGCTAATCGCTCCGCCGTAATTGGTGAACCGGGCTTGCATGAAATCGTTTTCACGGATGATCACTACTTCATCGCCGTGTGATCCGTTGATTTCCAGTTGGGCGGGTCCGGTTGTCCTGCCTGTCGGAACGCTTGTAGTGGACTCTACTGTGGTCGGAGCTGCTTGAGGCTGCACCGGAGCTGGCTGATCGACGGGCGTTTCCGCAGGCGGGGGTGGCTGATACTTAGCCGCTTCTTGAGCCTGATAGAAAATAAGAATTCCAGCGGCTAATAGAAACGCGATGCCGATCGTGGTATTTTTTTTATCCATTAATTAAACTCCAGAACACTGGTCTGTGAGAAAGATGGGTCTTAAAAGGCCTGAAGCGCCCTCAGGCAAGAAGATTCCCCTCTTGTTCCCATTCCTGATTTTTAAGTTGCCTCCACGGGTTAAAAACAGGGTGGACTTACCCTTCCCGTCGGCGCCTTGCGCTGGGCGTCTGGCTCTGTCTTAGCAGTCCATTGTACTTGAGAGCGTGTTTGAAACGCTGCTCAAGCTCCTCGTAAGAGGCTTCGACCGCAGGCGCCCGAATGCTGATGACAATGTCCGCCTTTGGCTCGATTCGATGCTGGCTTAGGCGAAATATCTCGCGAAAGCGTCTTTTGACCAGGTTTCGCTCTACAGCGTTGCCAACTCGTTTTGAAGCCGAGATCCCGATTCGAGCCATAGTTAGTTCTAAATCTTCCGATTTCCTAATCTTCGAATACAAAGCGAAAAAGGAACACCGGTAGGGCTTGCCGCTGCGGCGAATGGTTACGAAGTCGGCGTTTCGTCTCAGCCGTTGCGCCGGCCTCAATCTAAATCTCGAGGCCATAAGCTAAAGGATTGCGTTATACGTTGACCAGGCGCTTGCGACCCTTGCGACGACGAGCGTTGATGATAGCTCGTCCACCGCGTGTCTCCATGCGAGCTCTGAATCCGATCTTGCGGACGCGTTTGAGTCTGTGGGGTCTGAATGTCGGTCTCATGGCGAAAATCTGAAAAAAGAGGGAGAAAATGGAAAAACGCTTGGCACCCTGTCAAGCTTCTAAGCGTTCATTGGGCTGACTGGCCCCAAAATGATTCCGTGGCGAGAGGATTATAAGGATTCGAACTTTCTCTCCTTCTCTTTCTGGAGGACGATCGTCTCGAGATTCGCCATTCGTTTCTCGATACTGGTTATGCGATCTTCGACATCCTTTTTAATCTTATCCACATCCTTGGTCTGATTTTTCAGCCATGATCGATACATTTCACTTATAACGCCAATCGCTACGATCAGCACAATAGCAGTCCACATATTCATTTATCGGTCCTTCCTTTGTTCACACCCGTAAAACATAATTCATGCCAATAGCGTTGCACTATATCCTATCTCATTGATGAGTAAAGAGTTATTGAGCGAGGAGTAAATTGGGCGGCTAAGCTTGGCGTTTTTACCGATGTCGCTTGACCATATACTGGCTTATCTCGCCATGCTGGAGTCGCTGCATTGATTGACCTTGTGGGTTTGATAAGGTCGACGAGCTGGAGGCGGTTAGCTTAACCGACTGATGTCAGTCGTTCATACACTTCGAGATAGCGGTTCCTTGCCCTATCAATGATATGGTTTGGCAATTCGGGTCCGGGGCTCGTCTTGTCCCAATCAAGCGGGTTCAAGTAATCTCTTATAATCTGCTTGTCGAAGCTTGCTGGCGAAATGCCTTCTCGCCACTCGCTTGCTTCCCAATACCGCGAGGAATCGGGAGTTAGCACCTCGTCTATAAGGAAAATATTCCCTGCCTCATCGGTGCCGAATTCGAACTTTGTATCAGCTAGAATGATACCTGCTTTGTTTGCTAGCGACCGACCGAATTCGTAGAGAGCTAAGCTGATTTCCTTAACTTTCAAGAAAACGGTCTCTCCGACGATTTGCTTGGCCTCGCCTTCTGTGACCGGCAGGTCATGGCCTTCGCTAGCCTTGGTGGTTGGAGTGAAAATCGGTTCAGGAAGCTCGGATGCCTGCTGCAGCCCCGATGGCAAAGCGATACCGCACACGGTTTGTGATTCCTGATAGGAGCTCCAACCCGAGCCCGCCAAGTAGCCCCGCACCACGCATTCAATGTCAAGCGGTTTTAGTTTTTGCGCAACCATGCTCCTAAGCGAGCTTTCCTGGCTCAGTTCCAAATTCGCTTTCAGAACATGATCTTCATCGGGAACCAGGTGATTCGACGCGAGGTGCCTGGTTTTCTCGAACCAGAACCTGCTTAGCTGGGTAAGGATGATTCCCCTGCCTGGTATGCCGCCGGGCAATACGACATCGAAGGCCGAAATGCGATCGGTTGCCACTAGCAGTACCGAATCCTCTAAGTCGTAGATCTCTCTGACTTTTCCAGACGCTATCTTCTTTGCGTCGATCGTTTCCGACAATTCGCGTATCGGATTATTGGGGAAGAATGTCTTTAATTCATCGCCTGAGAGCATCTCTCCAAAATACCTCACGTCCTATCTGTGGAAAGCGTATTCTAATCGAAATAACGCAATAGTTGATCTAGTAATTAGGTATCAGCGAAACAGAGGAGGCAGATGGTCGATAAAAGGTTTCTGGCTAAGATCAAGGCCAGTTAGAAATCTGGTTTGCTGTAATAGCGATGTGGCTGACTGGCCATCTTTGCGATAGGTGAGCAGAGGAGCGTAGCTAGCTCCTTGTTTTTCCGAATCCATTTTTTCGATACGACCTGTCACAGCGTTGACTGTCCAAATAGGCTCTGCTGAAGCGTATTCGGATTTTAACGCTACTTCTCCTTCGGCATTGATATGTCCCGCAAGTATGAATTCCCCATTCAAGGCCTCCTGATACAAGGCGGCAAAGGCCTCGGCCTCGTCAACTAGTCTGGTTTTTTCCGAGTATCGAAAATAGTCGATGAATTCGATCGAGGGCGAAGTCTGCTCGATTGAAGACAGCCATTGCCATTTCGATATTCCTCCCCGAGCCACTTTCGAGAGTCGCTCTCTTTGTTCGGCAAGAGTCGGGGAAAGCGTGAGTCCCCATTTCCATGGATCCATCTCCATGAAGGTCAACAGTTGTTCCTGCCAATAGGCCCGAAATGCTGGTGAAAGCGTACGCTGCTTGTTCAGCTGCTCGATCATACCGATAATCGTAAAACGCGGCGCTCCAGCAAGTATTTGAAGAAGGGATACGCGAAGCGTCTCCTCGTAGTAGATGGATTCCTGAGCCATGTCCGAAGGCTCATAGAAAAAGCCCCAAAACGTTCCATCAGGATGACTCAGAAAGTTCATTTCTCTTGGCTGTCGCTCCGCCTCTCCCTGTTCGTCGAAGCCGCGTACTTGAAAGGCGAAATTCACACCCGTCTTCAAGCCTGTCTCGCTTTTCGTTATGGGATCCTTCAAGAAGACCCGGTACTCGCTCTTGGCAATCGCATCGCCCTCGAAGTACTTCACCTTGGATTGGAAGATGAACGTGAAATTGGAGTCGTTAGCCAATCTCTCCAGAAACACCCTCTCTACATCGCTAAGCTCTGGCTTGGCGCGTCGATATTCTTCTACCTCAGCGTACTCCATCCATCCATCCGCATCAGGGAGTATCAGCGTCTGCTTCAGTGAAGCCAGCGCCGATTCGCGTTTCAATGTTCTACCTATATCCAGCTTGTCTTGTCTCGGAAGGATATCGAAGCTTTGGATACGCCGTAGATTTTCAAGGTAATCTTCCAAGCTTTCCGCCTCTGACAGTTTTCTCTGGGCCATGGCGAAAGCGTCCCACTTATTGCGAATCCCATCCAAAGAACTGGAGATGGACTCAATACTGGAGCTAATGGAGGTTGATTCATTGCCGGGTAGCGTAGTGGCGGCTTCAATCAACTGCTCCAGGAGATCTAGGGTCTTGCTGGAAGCCGTTTCGAATTCCTCCAGGCTCTGAGCGCTTTCCGCTTGGGCGAGCTGCTCTGCCGTAGCCATGCGCAGTTGATCGATTTGCTGGCCAGCTAGCTGGTCTCTTCGATTAATTTCTCCGGAAAGCCAAGTGTTGAATTCCTTAATACGATTATCTCCGTTTTCGCCCAGCTCTGGCGAAAGTTCCTGGCGAATCATACTTGCGTCGGCGATCAGCTCTTCGATTTCCGATTCGGACTTTTTATCGACCTTCTGCTGCTTGAATTTTTCTATCGAATCTACAACGCGACTGTATTCGGTTTCCAACGCGCGCTGCTGTTCGGTCCATTCTCTTATCGGTTGGGCCGCTCGGTTCAATGGGCTATTCGGTTCTGAGCCTGCAATCTCGAATTGCCACTCCTTTAGAACTGATTCGGCTGCGAGAACGCTTTTTTCCACTGAAACGTCTTTCAGCGCAGCAAGCGCCTCCGCTGTGAGATCATCCTCCTTTGCTCCTGAAAACAGATATGAAATCACCCATAAACTGAATACAAAAGAGGCAGCTATGCCTCCATAGAAAAAGGCGAGTTTGGGAAGCCGCTTTTTACGGGCTTCCGCCAAGACTTGATGAATCTCCTGCTGGAGGTCTTTAGGGAGGCGATAGCCAACCTTTTTTGCCTGAGCTTCAAACGATTTCAGCCTTTCAATAGAGTCATGGGGCTTCAGTTTTTTGCCTGAATCGGATCGTTTGCCTTTCAGAATTTCGCTCAGCTCGGCAATCGTATTTCGTATTTGAATCTTGGACTCATGAAATCCTCGGGAGCGCGAAAGGGCGGTGCCCACGTCGCCAAAATCGCCGCGTAATCCTGTTTCTAGGGTCGCTCTGGTTCCAGTTATCGCAAGAAAAGTGTCGCACTGGAGGTAGGCTTCTTCGACGTCTTTCCACTTTTCCGCGTCGTCGGTATCCTCTCTGCGATCAACGACTCCTTTTGCCAGCTCCTCTGCTTTCTTTTCTAGAGCTGCTGTTTCAGCTTGAAGAGCCTTGGCAATCAACCCCTCCTTCTGCGAAAATTCCAAGCCCTGGGCTCGATAGCGTTCGAGGATCGCTTGAGAGCTTTCGTTGGCCAACAGCTCTTCCATGGCTGCTTGAAGCTCGTTTTCGGCCTGCTCGACCGCGCCCTGGCGGAGACGTTTGAACTCTTCCTGAATGTTTAGGTCTTCCTGGAAATTCTCCTTCAGCAAGTTGATAATCTGGAAGGCCTTAGCTTTATCCTTAGCCCGCGCTCGCTTTCGAAACTCGGCAGAGAGCCATTCCTTTAAATCCTCTACTTTGGCAAAGGCTGATCGGAGGGTTTTGGCTTTTTCGACTTCGATTTGCGATGCCATTCTCCACCCGAAAACCTCGCACCGGGCTCTCCAGGCGCCGCTCTCCGCAAAATCCAAAGCGTCAACTGCCTCGAGGAGCTTAGGGCTGAACTGTTCACTCGCGTAGGCCACGATGTCTCCCTGAGTTTCGAGCTGCTCTGAGCAGATGGCTAAACGACGATTAGCTTCTTCCACGGCCGCGGCGTAGCGCCAGGCCAGCATGGCCGTCTCCAAACCACCGGATTCGCCCTTCAAAGCGGTTTGAATACGGTAGACGAGTTTGGAAGCGTCTTGGAGAATCCCTTCAAGCATTTAACAGTTTGCGTTTGCCCGTATAGATAAATCGCCTCAAAGCTGGCTAGGTTGAAGATGGATTACAACCCAATCCTGGTTTGACTTGATGTCCAGCAAACCCTTTTCCGCCTCGTCGATGGTCTGATAGACTGCTTGGAGTTTGCGAAACTTGAGCAAATCATCGGCCTCCATACCCCTCTGAAGCGAAGCCAAGCGTCTTTTTGCCTCCTCGATTCGTTCTATCGAAAAAGCGATAATGGTTTCTTCCATTAGGTCCTTGCGGCTGAACAAAGTTTGCCACTGCAGCCGGATGGAAGCGATGTGTTCTTCGATTTCCTTATCAGTCACCTCCGCTTTGGCTAGGGTATCTTCAATCGCCTTTGCTACATCCAAGCTGGTAGTCAAATTTTCGCTACCGGCCTGCCTAAGCGCTATTCTGAATTCCGGGTTTTGCTTGAAAACGGAATAGCGCGGTAGAATGAACTCGTTCAGTTGGCGTTGGAGAAAATTTGCATATCGAAGCTCTTCGGGGTCGCTAAGAAAACCGGATGCGTCCACGGCCATGTATCCATTGTTCTGGTGCCGTCCGAAAAGTTCGTGGATTTCCAGATAGGGCTTCAGCCGATTGTCGGAAATGATTTTCTGGTACGTTTCGTCGTACTCTTGAGCCAGCTCGTATCGCGAGGGATCGCTGAGGCTGAGCTGGTCTTTCATGATACGTCTACACTCCTTCAAGCCAATCAGAAGGTCGTCCCAGCGAAAGGCGTTTTGCATCAGCCTTTCTTCGATCATGGAAGTGTCTGCTTCCAGCGCTTGGAGCTTGGCGAGCGCTTTGGCCAGTCCGTGACTCGTAAGATAGAATTCCTCTAGTTTAAGGAGACCGGATATTTCGGGATCGAGAATGGCGCTGGTTTGACTGCTCGATACAAGACTATCGGGGGCTGGGATTGCCTCGCTGTTGCCAATCCCGTTTTGGTCGTAAATCTCTTCTAGAAAGGAGATGACGATTTCCGGTTTAGCATCTCCGAAGGCCTTGAGCGACCGAGCAGCATCATGTGCGGCTTCCATTTGGTTGAATATCAAACCGTTTTTTAAAAGTCGCTCCCACACAGCTCGAGCGGCGGATTCCGTCGTTTCGCTGTTTGTTTCCTCTATTTGGCTTGCGGTTGGACTAAGGGATGACTGGCGATCCAATTCTTCAGCTGCCTTACTTCGGCTGTTTCGGTAGTCTATGAGAAAAAAGACTGCTGTGGCTACACATAGAAGCGAAAGCGCGACCAGAGATGTATTCAGAAAATGAGACATTCGCTTAGGCGTCCAAGCCTGCTTCGGGCGTTTCGCTTTTTTGAAGTCGTATTCCTTAGGTATCTCCACAATGGGAGCTTGGGGCTGGCTTTCCCGCACGCTCTCGATCATAGGCTCGGCTTTATTTTCTTCCTTTATTTCCTTTTTTGGCGGCTTCGCTACTAGCTCCTTTGGCTCGGATGGAATATCGTATGGCAGTTCGCGATCCTCCCAGTAAGCGGCCCATACAAATTCGCTAGGCTTGTCGGTCGAGAGAAGACAGTTGGTGAAGCTGCATTTCCACCGATCTCCCACCGGCAATTGCAAAAGCGCCTTTCGCCAATGCGTAGCGACGACCAGTTCGAAGCCGGTTTGAATAGGAATAAAGCGAATGAGCGGTTTATCCCCTTCGATGACGGGCGGAAAATCCGATTCGACCGATTCATTCTGCCGATTCGTATCCATGTCATGGATATTAAAATCATCGGCATCGGTGAGAATCCGGGGTGGCTCTCGCCATTCGGATCGCCAGCCGACCCAATGGAGCAGGATGGTCGCTGGATCTGGTAGATGGGAAATCTCGCTTTCCTCGAAGGCAAGATGATGCGCGATGTGATTATTGCGCTTCGAATAGTCGACCCCCGAGTCTTGGATACGCGAGAGGGTGTAGAAAATACCGTCTCTCGTCTCGACCCTGCAATGGCGTAGGATAATAGGGCTGGGCCCTTTGGCGATATGCTCGTAGCGGCTCATGCGCCCAAGTTGTTTTGAGAGATATTTGGGGAGCTCTCTCGATCTCGCGACGCAACAAAATCCCGATTTCCCAGGTTCTAGACCTCGCTTCGCGCTGGTATGAATGTACTGATACGCCACAGCTTTCTTCCAAGTGCTTTAGATCGCCTCCTGTATTTGCAGGGCAACGAGTTCGGGAGTTATCAAGCTTAAGGCCCATAGGCTGGGCGCGGTTAGTAGCATCGGTTTGATTTTTTGCGGCTGAGGGGCAAGGGTGCCTGCCAACGAACCTTCCTCGATTTCTCGCGGCGAATGGCCGAGCGACGAAATTGGGAAATACATTACGTTCGAGGAAACGGTTTCGGCGTTGGCCACGATGGTGGGACAATATTCGAGAAGGATATCACGCGTCGCCTGAGAATTCCGCTTAATCTCCTCTAGCGTGAGAGGACGATCTTCGGGCGCGATTATTCTTTCATCGACATCGAGCGATCGCCAAACATCGAATTTCCCTGCCATTATCGCTAGCGGAGTATCCACAAATTCATGACTTTCCTTGGCTTGGAGCTTTTTAATACGGTTGCCCATTTCCGCTAGAATGGTGTCCTGCTCGTCAGTAGCTTGAGAACGGAGCTGCGGATCTCGCTTGCGCCGCAGAACTCGACGAAAGTTTCGGTTCGCCGTAGGATCGTAGAGAAAGAAGAGAGCTGAAGACGCGGCCACATGAAGAGCGCCGGGAGAATCGTCCAGGCTAATGGTGGGCTTAAAATGCTCTCCTGCGTTATCGTAGAAAACGAGAGCCTTTCGTCTCGATGAATCGTTTGTTTTTCTGAGATGGTAAACGAAAGGCCTTGGGAGAGCGACCATCTTCCCATTGCGGGGAAGCTGTTCGTACATCAGGCCCTCGAAATCGGTCTTGGATATAAAGGCGTCCTCTGGCGTCAGAGCCGAGAAGAGGCGGTTCTTCATTTCATTTAGTCGAACATTTCCCGAGGGATCGCCATCCTGCAGAATCCCGCCGAAATATCGCATCAGCTCTTCTGGCAACAACTTCAGCAGAGTGGCCAAGTAGTAGGATTTTCCACTGCTCGGAGCGCCCACCAGGGAAAGGATGATGTGGCTTTGCGATAGAAAGGACGTAGGGAGCCGCCCACGACAATGTGGACACGCCAAGTCCATGCTGACTACGCCATGCTCGTCCAGGGCTTGCCCCAGATCGTTAAAGCGCTCGGCATGAAAACGAAGTTTCGCTTCCGGGCCTAATACAGGGTCGCCAGTGAGTTCCTCGTGCGAGGCGATATTCATCACATCACCTTCTTCGAAAGCCTTCCAACAAATGGGGCAGGTATGCAGCCCAGCCTTACTGGTTGTAGCCACTGCGTCTTGACCATACTGAGCTCTAGGATGGTGAGCTTTTCTCTTGGAGAGAGCTGGCTTGTCGGGAATCAGTGGTAGCAGAACGCTCAGAGGAAAATGAACTCCGACTCCTCGAGGAAAGGCTATTGCTTTGGCATTGTTATCGAAATGCTTTTCCAAGTCTTCGCGATTCATAAGATCGCTCTCGATTAGTGTTCGCTCCTCGGGCTTCTCCTTGTTGGCGATTTCCCATTCTCCCGTCTTAAAATCGTTTCCAAAGCCTCGATCCTTGCGACTCAGACGGAGCACGAGCAGATGTCCCTTCAAAGCCAATGAATAGACCCTGTCCAGTTGTAGCTCGAGCGTTTCGCTGATCGGCTCTCCGTCAAGTAGAGGCATGCTTTCCTGATCCAGTGGCTCGATAAAGTGCCTCGATCCCTTCTTGTATACACGACAAAGCGGGCGTGTCGCCCCATTCGGAGACTTGCCTCTCAGGCTAGCTGGAAACGTTTCCGCCATGGTCACGCTTCGATTCAGACAATCGGCGATAGCTAGACTAGGAGGCTGTCGAAACAGATCGAAGAAACCCATGATTAAGCGAGGAACAGGACGCGGACCGGATAATAAAGGTCATCTATGCAGGAAACTGCACCAGTTGGCAAGTGGCGGCTTACACCGTGATGTCATCCTTCATAAATGCGGTGGTCCAAGGAAAAAACGCTTGCATGAGCAGCAAGGATTTCTACGTTCTCCCGCTCTTGTTACTGTCCC
>JANQRT010000055.1 GCA_028284385.1 Opitutaceae bacterium
TATGTCGCGATTGGCTCGGAGACAATGCGTCCGCCATCATTGATACAAAGAATAAAAAGGTCATCTTCCACTACTACGAAGGTGGAGGTCACTTTGGTGAGCGAACATATCTCGGATCGGTCGTCTGCGACTGCGTCGACGACGATTGCATCCAAGAAGCTCGGGATGCCGCCGGCAAGAACGCCTTCAAGGAGCTAGCTCGAAATGCCTCCCAGGCCGCTGCCAAGGGCAGCATGCTCGTCTTGCAGGCCGGCGTGTTCATTCTGCCCGGCGACGAGGCGATCTGGGCCGGACTTCTGCTCAAAACCGGAGCCAAGGTCGTCAAATACGGCGGAAAATGGGCACTCCGAAAAGGCAAGCGATTGCTCACCAAAGACGAAGTCGATAAGCTCGTCGATGATTTTGATAAGAGCCAGAAAGGGACTAAAATACCTAATAATCAATTAAAAGGTCCTCCTCCGAAGAGAGGGCGCGCTCCTATCGGGAATGATAATGATCCGATTGAATTGCATCACAGGAATCAAAAGCCAAATGGTCCGATCGATGAGATGACCAGGACTGATCATCGTAGAGGGGATAATTTTAAGAAAAATCACTCGAATACAGGCCAAGAGCCATCTCAAATAGACAGAAATGCGTGGACGACTGAGCAGAGACGCTACTGGAGACAAGAGTGGGATTCTGGTCGGTTTGACGATTTTACAAATGATCCATAGAGGGGCATTTAGCATATGAGTAATGAACTTCTCCTAAGGTACGATAGCCCCGATGGAGTTCATGCGATCATTTTCGACGACAATGGTCGTGTTGCGTACGCATACCTTCTAAAGAGTGGATCTATTGTGGCTGATGTTTGGCTTTACAATAAATGTGCCGCCCCGGAAGAGCCTGAATGGAGGGATTCTAAAGGCATGCCTTTTTCGAATTGCGCCGCCTATATTAGACAAGGAAATTTCTTTCCTCCGATGCGGAAGGAAGATATATGGGTAGAGTGGCGGTCAATTAAATTGGAAGGCACAGCTGAAGCTCTTATTTTTATAAGAGACTCT
>JANQRT010000063.1 GCA_028284385.1 Opitutaceae bacterium
GATTCGCCGAATAATTCATCAAGCTTGCTTTGCTCAACCACGGTGCCTCCACCTTGCATCTCGAAGTATCGAGGATTGCAATACTGGTGATTATCGGCAGCGAAAGGAAACGGAACCAATATCGACGGGACGCGGCAGCGAGCGAACTCCGAAATGCTTCCCGCGCCCGAACGAGATACGACTAGATCTGCCGCGGAAAGCGCTAACGACATATCATCGCTAAAACGATGAAACATAGCCTTCACATCCTCACCATCATTGTCTGGAGCCTTGATTTCGCTATCTCCCTCTACCGCCATTCCCGTAAGGCAGTAAACTTGAATTCCCCGTTTCGCCAAGGCTTCGAAATTATCTCGCGCCCATTCGGTCAGCGCCCTCGCCCCTTGGCTTCCACCCATCACCATTAGCAGTTTCTTATTCGGATCGAACCCTAGAGACTCCTTGGCAGTCGACTTCGACCGCAACGAAATCTCTCGTCGCACAGGCATGCCCACATATCGGATACGGCTTGATCGCTTGGACTTGATTTTCACTCCTCTCGGGAGATAGAGACGATTTACGAACCAGCTAGTGAATCGTGTCGCCCGACCAGGAATGCGGTTGGCTTCGTGGATTGCCACCGGCAGCTGACACAAATGTCCTGCAAAAAGAGCTGACGAAGATAGAAAGCCTCCAAAACCAACCACTACATCTGGCTTAGTGCGTCGAATTTCCTTAACGCACTTCATAAGCCCAGCAGTCAGATTGTATGTGAACTTCATGAATTGAATCGGGGAGAGACTGAATCCGCTACCAGGAACCCGCGCGTAATCGAATTTCGAATACTTTTTCACAAGCCTCGAATCGACTTGCTTATTGCTGATCAGCAATTCGCATTTCCAGCCGCGAGCATTCAATTCTTCAGCGAGGGCGATCCCTGGCGAAAGGTGCCCGCCAGTACCTCCGCAGGCTATCAAGGCCTTTCTCACGCGTGGATCTCCTTTAGTCTTCGCCCCTCCTCGCTCAACGCTGGAGCTTTCCATGAGAGACTGGTATTGAGAAGTATCGCAACGCAGATCCCCATGGTCAGAAGGTTCGATCCCCCAGAG
>JANQRT010000072.1 GCA_028284385.1 Opitutaceae bacterium
CAAAGCGACTTTCACCCTTGGCCAGTTTGGCGGTCATTGCGGCAGATCCCTGACCGCGGGGGATGTGCTTCACTTCAACGAGGCCTCTGTGAGCGAAACGCAAGCATTCTCCTTGTCCTCAATTCCCGAATACTCGAATCATTGGAATGTTCGCTGCCTCTACGGTCCCCATGGATCGCCGGATTTTTTTACTGAAAAGGATATTGAAATCTTTTTCGCAACGCATTGGGAAGTGCACTACAATTCCGCCCGGACGGGGATTCGACTGACAGGCCCCAAGCCGGAATGGGCCCGCTCGGATGGTGGCGAAGCGGGGCTCCATCCTTCCAACATACACGACAACGCCTATGCGATTGGCACCATCGACTTCACTGGCGATATGCCAGTGATATTAGGTCCCGATGGACCAAGCCTAGGCGGCTTCGTATGCCCAGCAACCATTATCAAAGCGGATCAATGGATGATGGGGCAATTCAAGCCAGGAGACACGATACGCTTCAAACGAGTAGATCAAGCGGAAGCGGCTTTAGCCGAAGCGGAACAAGAGAGTCTATTTACCGAAAAAGGGACATTGGTAGAGCCCACTCGATTCTCGGTCGAAGATGCGATACTGGCGAAAAGCGATCCAGTCGATATACTAAATCGACCTGCGGTTTGTTATCGAAGATCTGGAGATAAGTATCTATTGGTCGAATACGGCCCCATGGAGCTTGATTTGAATTTGCGATTCAGGGCTCATGCTTTGATGAATGCGATCGGCGAAGCGCAAATTCCAGGAATTCTAGATCTTACTCCTGGCATTCGTTCGCTGCAGGTGCACTACGAGAGCCAGACGATCAATCTGGAAGAGCTTTTGGAAAGCCTTCGAGCAATCGAAGAGGACCTCCCATCCATCGATGAACTCGCCGTTCCCACTCGCATCGTCCATTTACCGCTATCATGGGATGACCAGGCCACCCGACTAGCCATCCAAAAATACGAGCAATCGGTACGAAAAAACGCCCCGTGGTGCCCAAGCAATATAGAGTTTATTCGGCGTATCAATGGTTTGGATTCGATTGAGGCTGTTAAGGAAATCGTCTTTGCTGCCAACTATCTTGTGATGGGACTTGGAGATGTCTATCTGGGAGCCCCGGTGGCTACCCCCCTGGATCCTAGGCATCGACTAGTGACAACGAAATACAATCCTGCCCGAACCTGGACGCCGGAAAATGCAGTCGGGATTGGGGGAGCCTATCTATGCATCTACGGAATGGAGGGGCCAGGCGGATATCAATTCGTAGGTCGCACAGTTCAGATGTGGAATCGCTATCGTGAAACCGCGCATTTCGAAAAAGGAAAACCGTGGCTTCTTCGGTTTTTCGATCAAATCAAGTTTTATCCCGTCGCTGAAGACGAGCTTCTCGAAATGCGGCAGGACTTCATTCATGGTCGTCTGGAACTGGAAATCGAAGAAAGCGAATTCAGGTTAGGAACTTATAATCGCTTTTTGGCAGACAATTCGGAAAGCATCAGCTCGTTCAAGAACAGACAGCAGGCTGCATTTGACGCGGAACGCGAACGCTGGATTGCTTCGGGTCAAGCGACATACGAACCCGATCCGATGATGGAAAGCAGTCGAGAAGCAGGCGAAGAACTGCCTGAAGGCTGTTATGCGGTGAGCGCCCAAGTACCGGGAAGCGTATGGAAAATCTGCGTACAAGAAGGAGCTCGCGTAACGGAAGGCGAAACCCTTCTGGTGGTGGAGTCCATGAAGATGGAAATCGCCGTAAAAGCTTCCAAATCCGGCTTGGTTCAGCAAATGCTGTGCGCCGAAGGTTCTCCTGTAAGCAAAGGCCAGAACCTTCTATTTATTAACACGGAAAATTCCTGCTAACCAGATGGACTCTCAGTCATTCGACATCTCGACGCTCCTAGAGGGTTACCGATCTCGGACCTATTCGCCGTCCGCCATTATTAGAGAAACCTTGAGGCGGATCGAAAGTGGCGACGCTAAAATCTGGATATCCATTGACAAGGAAGAGAACCTCTTAAAGCAATGCGCTGAGCTAGAATCCGTAGACCCGCATTCGCTACCCCTTTATGGCATCCCCTTTGCCGTGAAGGACAATATTGATGTAGCCAATCTAGGCACAACAGCCGCGTGCCCGGATTTCAAATACTTTCCCAGCAGAGATTCACACGTAGTCGATAAGCTTCGGCAAGCGGGAGCCATTCCTATCGGAAAAACGAATTTGGATCAATTCGCCACGGGTCTTGTCGGCGTTCGATCCCCTTTCGGAACGCCTGGGAATCCATTCGATCCCGAATACATTCCAGGAGGGTCCAGTTCTGGATCAGCAGTTAGCGTCGCCACGGGACAGGTCTCCTTTTCTCTTGGGACGGATACGGCTGGATCTGGCAGGATACCTGCCGGCTTCAACAATATCATTGGCGTAAAGCCAAGCCGCGGACTGCTTAGCAACTCTGGCGTCGTTCCCGCATGTCGCTCGCTTGATTGCGTTTCTATTTTCACATTGAACAGCCATGACGCTCAAGCAGCGTTTAGGGTGGCTCAGGGATTCGACATCAACGACCCTTATTCTCGAACAATTCCCCATTTGCTGGATACAAAAGCGCTGATTGACAAGAAAGGCCTTTCCTTTGGAACGCCCTATCCCGAACAATTGGAATTCTTCGGCAACTCCGAATACCAAGAGCTTTTCCTTGAAGCCGTGAAGCGGTTGGAATTCCTCGGCTATAAACCGGAACTTATCGACCTAGAGCCGTTTCTCCAAGCAGCTCAACTTCTATACGAAGGCCCCTGGGTCGCCGAACGCTATTGGGCAATAAAAGATTTGATTGAAACGTCGCCTGAGGCCCTACACCCGACGACCAGAAATGTGATTGTGAAGGGAGCCGACTATTCAGCCATAGACACCTTTGAGGCAATCTATAGATTAGGAGAGCTCAAGCAACAGGCTGATTCCATTCTCTCAAAAGTGGCGTTCATCGCAACCCCAACGTCAGGGACGCACTATAAAACGGCAGAAATCGTAGAGGATCCCATCAAGCTGAATTCGAATCTTGGATACTATACGAATTTCATGAATCTGCTCGATCTCTCCGCCGTCGCCATTCCGTCCGGTTTCACCAAACGGAAACTTCCCTTTGGGATTACGATTTTCGGATCTTCGTTCCACGACGAAAAGCTGCTCTCGGTAAGCCAACGATTTCAGCAGGCAAACGAACTTCCGCTTGGAGCGACTGAATCCAAGATCTTTCCTAAGCTTGAGCCATTCAAACGTTCTACCCGGCCCATCCTGGTTTGCGGAGCTCATATGAGCGGCCTACCTCTCAATTGGCAATTGACCGGTAAAGGAGCGACACTCGCTCGACGTTGCCAGACGGCGAACAAGTATAGCCTCTACGCTTTGCCCAACACAAGTCCGCCCAAGCCCGGAATGGCGAGAAACGAGAAGGGCGGAGTCTCGATTGAAGTTGAAATCTGGGATCTTCCCATAACGCAATGGAATGCTTTTCTTGAAGAGATTCCCTCACCACTTGGCATAGGAAGCATCGAGCTGGAAGATGGATCAGCCGTGAAAGGCTTCATATGCGAGCCTTGGGGCTTTGAGGGAGCAAAGGAAGTCTCCCAGTTTGGAAGTTGGCGAAAATATCTCGAAAGTCTCGAGAATTAGGATTTTATATCCAAAATTTCATTACAAAATCCAAGCATTCACGCTATTCTGTTATGGTTATTATTTCAATCGAGTCCCGCTTTTCTTCGCCTTGGTGTAGATAGACAATATCGATGTCTTCGCCAGGCTGCTTGTCGTAAAAGGCGTTGTATAGATCGTCTTTGCTTCGAATGCGCTCGCCATCGATAGATAGGATGACGTCCCCAAAAACGATCCGCCCAAAACGATCCCTTCTGGTACCCGCCATGCCAGCTTGGGCCGCAGGCGTATTGGGATAGACTTCCCATACGATGACGCCTTCGATGCCATAGGCGCGAGCAATTCGATCCTCGAATATCGATATGCCGATCCCCGATTGAAGAGGTCTCCCGTGCTCGATAATCTGGCCGACAATACGATTGATGGTATTGGAGGGAACGGCAAAGCCAATGCCATTCGAGTTTCGCAGGATCAAGGTATTCATACCAATCAGAAAACCTCGGCTATCGAGCAAAGGACCTCCTGAATTGCCTGGATTAATAGGGGCGTCGGTCTGAATCATATCGCGGATGGTGATACCTGTCTCAATAGCAGGGGTGCTACGGCCCAGAGCCGAAACATTGCCGACGGTAAGCGTATAGTCCAATCCATAGGGATTGCCAATCGCTATGGCTTTCTGACCTACGAGAAGCTTATCGGAATCGGCGACCTTTTTTGAAAAGGGAGTCACATTAGTATCGCGTAATTCAATTTTCAATACGGCAAGGTCTTTACGGGGCTCGCGGCCGACCAGCTCAGCCTCGTAGGTTTTCCCGTCGATAAGCGTCACCGCAACGCGACTTGCTCCTTGCACGACATGCCAGTTGGTGACGATATGCCCTTCTTCGTCCCAAAGAAAGCCAGACCCTGTGCCTTGCTGCTCTTCAGTGACTCTCATGGAGAAGAAATTCCGGACATATTGTAGGTTATGAACGAATACAACCGCCGGAGAAGCTTCCTGGAAAACGCCAATCGTATTTCGCTCGTATTCCAGCATGACTCCCGAGATCTCGACAGGAGGTGGAGCGGAGAGCGTAGCGGCTTCGGGCTTCAGGAAGTTCAGCCTGGCAAGATAGGAGCCGACAAAAATGGCAAGCGCCAGCACGAACAGGGAAAAAATGTATTTTAGCGGAGAGCCGTTATCGAACATGGGAGGGACGAATTGGAAATGGAAGCCAGTCGAAAGAGCAAACCATGACTAGAGATGCATCAACCCATTTCTCGACAATGGGAACGAAAGCTTGTTTCACCAATAGGAAACGAGCGTTATAGAATAGCTCGAAGAAGGCCTAGGAATTGCCTAGACGAGCAACCAACCTAGTGATTGTGGTTCGCGTAGTGCTCTCCTATAATGTTTCGGCCGAAATCGCCGTCGAAATCACGCCAAACGGAATGAATATGATTTCCTCGATTATCGAACTCTATCAAGAACGTTGGCCCCTGAATACGATAATAATGCCTCTCGCTGATCCTGGCTTCACCAGCCCATCCAAAGCGAATACCACCCAATCCGGCTTCTTTAAGCGCCGCAAACCGTTTCTTTGCCAAGGCTTCGGGCATGTTATCGACGTATTCTCGTATGAGCGACATCAGTAGAACCCGCTGCGTCTTATTCATTTTTCCGAAAGCAGCGCCCTTGGAGGCAAAGGGGTTTACTTTGGCAGCGGTCATGGTGATGATGTCCTTGTAAGCTTCTTTTTGCAGGAGAGCGTTGGCTCTTTGAACCCCGTCAAGCGAATGGAACAACTCGAGCGCCAGATCATTCTCTTTGGCCAGAGCCCGGACACCCTTTCGGGAGCCTTGCATCACGATGGCGGGATTCGCTCCCCAGAATTGAGGAGCCGCGGCGATAAGTTTTCCTTCAACAATCGTGTAGTTAAGAGACAAATGATGCCCCTCAAATCGGAAACCCCACTTGCCCTTGGAGGAAGGTTCGCCGAATAGGGAAATGTAATACAAATCCGGATCTCTATAAGCGGCTCCCTCTTTCTCGAAAAGAACGACTTCAAGATCGATGATGGTAGTCGTCTTCCAATAGCCATCAGCGCTGAGAGCCGCTCGTAGGAGGTTGTGCGCAAGCAGCTCCTGCTTGTCGTCCAAGTATTTGAAATTTATCCCCTTGCGTTCGGCTGGAACGAATTTCCAGTTAAAGCGCTCGTCCTCATCGAAAGCCATCAAGGTCAGGGCTCGTTGCTTTTCGTCCAGCGAATCGATGAAGGCCCTGCTGGCGGTTATCAGTTTAGCAATGGCCTTCCCTTGTGGCGAACCGTGGCCATGACCGTAAGACAGAGAAGTCAAAATGGCGCATATAAAAGCAAGGAAGAGGGGTTTTGGGAAAACGTTCATAGGTTGAAAACTAGGAGGAGTATCGAGAGAGAATCAATCACCTAAAGAGGCTGCGGCTTGGTAATCAGGGCAGCCTGTATCTAAAACTAGGATGCCGTCTTTAAAATTTTCAAATTCGAATTTCGAAAAACCGAAAGGCATGATGGTTTTCGCCTTTCAAAGAATTTAGATCTGGCCAATTCAATGGCAAAAGATATTAAAGACATATCCATATTTCATATACAATCTAATATCAGTGATTTTCCATGAGAACGCTAGAAGGATCGCAACTTAACAATCTCTTATCGCAAAAGAAGAATATTACGATACTCGATATTCTACCCGAAGAAGAGTATAACAGCATACACATTTCCGGGGCTATCAACGCCTGCATTTACGAACTTGCGTTTCTGGACAAGGTGAAAGAGCTGATACCTGACAAGAAAGCCGCCATCGTCGTCTACGGACTGGACGCCCACTATCTCGCCGCCCCCTCGGCGTTAAACAAGCTCAAGGAGGAGGGATACGAAAACGTGGCCGTCCTAAAAGGAGGCCTAAACGGCTGGATAAACGACGGCTATGCGGTTGATCAAGAGGGTGAACCCGAACAAGCCAAGTCTGGTGTTTTCCATTGCGACACCGACAAAAGCGTCGTCCGCTGGATCGGAAGAAATCTACTCAATCAGCATAGTGGAACAATTCGCCTCAAGGAAGCGTGGCTAAAACTTGAATACGATCAGCTAGTCGAAGGCGAAGCTTTGGTCGATCTGACAACCATGGAATGCGACGACATCGAAGATGCCGGGATGCGTAAAATGCTTATCGACCATCTCCACTCCTCAGATTTTTTCCTTGTATCGAAATTCCCAATCGCCTCTTTCAAACTAAACAACGCTAGCAGGCTAGAGCAGGCTGCTCCAGGCGAGCCTAACTACGAAATAACGGGCTCTCTGAACTTGAGAGGTCATACCGATGAATTGCTATTCAACGCGACTTTGGGATGGAACGGCGAATCCATAGGACTTCAAGCCCATTTCGATGTCGATCGAGTGACTTGGGGATCTCAATACGGCTCCGGCAAACTATTTGAAAGGCTGGGACAGAATCTGGTAAACGACGCAGTATCAATTTCCTTCCAACTGATCGCTCCTATCCAAAAAGGCGGATAGAACTGGAGCACCGATCCCTCCTTGCCTTTCATAAAGAGCCGTTCATAGATTGCTCGATCTATGAATCGCCTCAAGAATCAAGGCTTCACGCTAGCTCTCCTCGCAGCGGCTGGCATAGCGTTTGTCATTCCTGAATACGGAGCGACAGGTGGAGCCTTGAAAAGCGAAATCACCACCAAGGCGTGCATTGCCATAGCCTTTCTTTTCCAAGGAATGTCATTAAAGACGAGGCAAATATTGCGGAGCGCCATCAACGTGCGACTGCACATCTTTTGCCAAAGCTGGATTTTCATCCTCGCTCCGCTTCTAATGATGCTCATCGTTCTTATATTCGGCCGCTGGATACATGACGGAATTCAAGCTGGCCTTCTCTATCTAGCAGTGCTGCCGACGACAATCTCGTCCTGCATCATATTGACCTCGAGCTACAAAGGGGATGCCAGCGCCGCCTTATTTAACGCCACCTTTTCGAATATCGCAGGAGTGTTTGTAACTCCTTTGTGGTGCATCGCCCTCTTCGCCAATACGAGTGGCGAGTTTCCGCCTCTCGGATCACTCATATCCAAAATTTCGCTACTCGTTCTATTGCCATTGGCGATCGGCCAGATCTTACGACCCTTTCTAAGAGAACAGATTGCTAGCTGGCAGACTTTTTTCACGCGAGCGAGCAATGGGATGATTGTCTTCGTGGTTTACGTCGCGTTTAGCAACAGCGTGGTCAACGATCTGTGGAATTCATTTGGATGGCAAGCAATTGCCGTTGCTTTACTGTTTGTAACGATTTTCCTACTACTGCTTTCCGCTTTGATTTGGACTACAGCCGAATTGGCAAGTCGCCATTTCGACCAACGAGTAGCAGTTTTCTTCTGCTCTTCACAGAAAACGCTAGCAGCAGGCGTACCGATGGCAGCTATAATCTTCGCAGGACAATCGGGAGTCATTCAGGAAAGCTTCATCATTCTTCCCATCATGCTTTACCACTCGCTTCAGCTCTTCCTAGCCGGGATCATAGGCCCCAGGATTGCGGCGAAAGTTCCTGTATCCTAGAAATGGGGACCTTATCGGCGAAGTTCGATTCGTCGCAATAGAGTCTTGCGAAGATCAAGATCCACTTGGTCCGACTCAGTCAAAAAGGTTACGGCCGAAATACGGTCTTTATCAGCCCACTGCTCAAAAGACTCATTCAAACGAGTGCTTCTCATTTCATCATCGTGTATTGTCAACGCCCAGTGGAAAGCCTTTTCAGGATCGCCTTGTTTCAAAGAATGATTGGTCTGCGCATAACGAATTGCATCCATAGCCCTTTGCTCTTTCATCGATTCGAGTAGAGCAAGAACCAGGGGCTCATTATCGAGATTGCTACTGGCAATCGAACTCAAGGAACGATCCAAATCTACACTTTCAGGAAGATTGGAAATAAACTGGATCGCCTCGTCTCCTCGGTCTTCCACACCCCACTTGGCAACGATGTCACCCAATACATAACCCGGAAGCTGACCTGGCAATTCAGATGCCCAGTGAGCCGCTTTCGAAGGATCATCATCGGCTAGTTCTGTTAAGTAAGCATTGGCAAAGTATCTCTCGTAGCCCGATCCTTCCAGAAAAACCAGCAGGTCTTCAGGCGGCATTGCTGACGAAAAGGCCGCTTTGCCAAGGTCGGTGGCAACGCCTTTAGCCATCAATTCGTAGTTAGCCTTGTCATGCGGTCCCACACCCGAAAAGAGCGCTATTTCATCAATAGCATCGAAAACAAGACTGCCCTCGCCCTGCAACAGAAGCGAGACCAGCAAAGGCCTCACCTTCGAGCTTTCTTCTGAAAACATAAAGACGCCGGGGCTGCCAACCGGATACTTAAGCGGATCGACTTCGACGCGACGTGTCCAATGATTCAATACGAACTTCAGAACAGCCAAAGCTTCAGCTTTGGAAAGAGGCATTATCGCTTCGAGGACATCTTCAGGTTCAAGCTCAAGCAATGCGTCGAAATCGACTTCCGCCTCGATGTCATCTAGCGCCTTTCGGTAAATTGAGCTTTGGGTTAGTGAATCAGAATCGGATCCTGCTCCCCCCATTTCTATGGAAGGAACAAAATCGACCTTTGAGAGATCATCCTGTGAAGGATGAAGGTCACCGATCTCGCGATTGGCTATCTTGAAAAGGAGGGCCAATGAGAAAAGAACGACAATGATAAGGACCGTCTTTTTCATGGTTGGCTCGCAATCATTTCGTTCGCCCATGGCGGTACCGTATCCCCTGCCTTGCCCTCAACAAATTCGGCAAACGCTCCTCGATTCTCAGGCGACTCTAAAGAGAAGCAAATCGTATTCGCTCCACTAGTACGGGCATCATGAACGAGACTCGCGGCCGGCTCAACGACTCCCGATGTACCGATTGCGGCAAACAGACCGCAGCCCGAAACTTCCGACCAAATTCGATCCAACTCGAATGGCATTTCACCGAACCAAACGATATGAGGCCGCAACCCGCCTTCCTTGCCGCACGAAACGCACTTGGCATGGATGGTTAGATCCTCATCAAAAGATGAGACGGCTTGGCAAAACGAGCAGCGCTTCTTCATCAGTTCCCCATGCATGTGTATAACTCGTTGCGATCCAGCCCTTTCGTGTAGGTCATCGACGTTTTGCGTAATCAATAGAAACGAATCACCAAAGACTTGTTCCAGTCGAGCCAAGGCTATGTGAGCTGCATTTGGAGCAACTTCAGAGGAAATGAGTAGTCGACGACGAGCATTATAAAAACGATAGACCAACTCTGGATCGCGACTGAATGCTTCTGGCGTAGCGACTTCTTCAGGACGATGTCCCTCCCAAAGGCCATTCGGATCTCTGAATGTTCTAATACCAGACTCGGCAGAAATACCCGCTCCAGTAAGCACGACGATTTTCGGATGCATCTCGAAATACGCTTTCCAAAACTGTCACGAAAAAGTTAACACGTCTCCATTTCCTCTAGAGCGGAGACTAAAAGGAACTGACATTCTTTCTGCAGTGTTTCAGCCAAACGCCTTCCTCTCTGAAAAAGATCGACTTGCTCCTTAACGTACTGCTCTCGGCCTTCGCTCGACTCAATAGGAATCGGTTCATAACCGTATTCGCTAACGTCATACGGACTAGCTCGCATATCCAAAGAGCGGGCTTCTATGGCAAGCTTGAAAGCCTTGTCGATGAACTCGCTGCCAATCCATGGACTCAGTTTGTAGCTCCAGCGATAAAGATCCATATTGAAGTGAACGCAGCCGAACTGCTCGTTATCGGCTCGATTCTCGCGCCCAGGATTCGCCGTATTGTATGGTTTAGCGGCATCGGTAAAGAACCGATACGCGTCGTAATGCGTGCAACAGATAGGCAGTGACTCGACAACGCGAGCGATTTCGCTAGGATTGAATCGTAGCGGGGTCTTCTCATGGCGAATCGCTTTCGTCTTATAAACCATCGCCCATTCGTGAAGGCCAAAACAGTTAAACCGAGGGGGTCTGTCGATTGATTGGCGAAGCAGGTTCTCAACCCATTGGATACGATCTCGATCTTTAGGGGAAATGGCTTCGATGTTCAGTCCGACGCCTTCTTCAAATTCACAATAGCGATCGTCTTGAAGAAACTCCTTGGCTTTGGATCCTCCCAGCTTCATGTCGGCCATCGGGCGCCACTTAAGGAAGACCTGACGATTGGTCTGGTAGTACGCGAAAAGGAAGTCGTGTACAGGATGACTTTGGCCGAGAGCTCGACGTTTTCGGTAAGCCTCAATCCAGGGAGAAACGAAGTCCTGATGTTCAGCTTTCAATGAAAGCCATTCTTCCTCACTTAGTATCCGCATTTTGAATTCACAATCCGGCTTCGAGCCTCGCTTGCTTGACGGGAAGCGCATTGGGAGATCTAGGAATTCTCATTGCTGGAAACAAGTGTATCGGAAAGAGCCAGAGTCACCATCTTTCTCAACTGGGCCTTCGTCGTTCCCATAGCCCCTTGAATTCGGATACCATAGAAAAGGGACATCAAATAGCGGGCGGCTGCGGTTGGATCTATGTCTTGCCTTAATTCGCCCTTTTTCTTGGCAGTAGACAGCTCGTTTCGCAGAGCCTTTTCGATTAAGGTAAACGTTTCCGTAGCCAGTTCGTAGAATCCGTTTCTTCGCATGGAATGTTCCAGCGCAGCGCTCACCATCAGACACCCCTTGGCCCCATCCGAACAGGCCACGTCGATAACGATATCAAAAAAATGCCGGACGGCTTCGATGCGAGACCCTTCTCGATCAAGCTCCTTGAGCAAAGCGCTGGCCACCGTACTCCGATAGTGCTGAAGAGCTCGGGAATAAAGTTCTTCCTTACTCTTGAAGGTGTTATACAAGCTGCCCTTGGGAATTTCCATGGCGTCCAGCAAATCCTGAACGCTGCTGGCTTCGTATCCCTTTTCCCAAAAAACGCCCATCGCAGCGTCGAGCGCTTTTCGGTAATCGAATTGAAGCAGTCTGCCAGCCATTTTTTTGAACAGTCGGTTTAAGACCTGATCCTCGGATGATTGATCGAGACTGTCAAGATCGACCTAAACGCCATCCAAGGAGATCCGTGAAATTGAATTTTGGATACGATAACTAGTCTGAAGCCACTTCCTCGGAGGATCCATCCAGCTTGTACTCGCTGAAGTCATTGACCACGTCTTGATAAGGTCCATCTTGCTTGAAAATCCTCAATATCTCCTGGTGCTCGTAATCGGAAGTGGGCCATTCGTTATGGTACCCCGGCATCATGAAAACCGTGAAGCTCTGAGATCGGCTGATTTTTCGACGTATGACTAGCATGCTGATCCAAATGGCAAGTATTGGAAATATAGCTTCTAATGCGGCATCCAGTTTCAAGAAAATATGAGTAGCGGGACATTATAAATCGAAGTGCTAGCCGGGAAAAAATACTCTAAGAGGTAGCTCGCAGGCCTCAGTCAGTCGTTTCCCTATGACAAGTACGGACTCGAAGCGCCTTTACAGAATAGACCCGCTTTCTAGCCTTTTTCGATTCAGGATTTTCCCATGAAATGGCTTCACACAGTTCTATCGGCCTTCATTTACAACGCGACACTCTTAGGCAGTGATATCGAAGTGGCCAAACTTGAGGTGGAGATCTTGCCTGGTCCACTAGAAATCGTTACTAGCTCGGTAGCAGGTCCGCATTTCCCAAAACAGGGAACCGTGATCTTCACCAGCAGCGAGGAGCAAAAGGACGCCATCACTTTCGAGCTGCAAGCTATCCGAATCAACGATCTGAACGGAGATAACCGAGGATGGACGCTAACGGCGGATCCACGCAATCTGATCCTAGAGGAGGCAGCTATACCGGTTGGAACGGTAATTGGCTTTAAAGCAACCAATTCCTCGGAAAACGTAGCGATTCAAAACCCTAACGAACTGGTCTACCGGTCTGCAGAAGGAGTGATGGGCTACGAGGTCAATTACGAAGTGTCTTACGATATTCCGGGCAACGCTGCGCCAGGAACCTATTCAGGCCAAATCGTTTTCTCAATTGCAGCGAACTAGAGCGCCGATCAAGTCGAACTTAGCTCTCTTCGTCTTCGAATGCTCGACGCAGGATCTCGTCAATCGCGTCTTCGAACTCGTTTCGCTTAATCGCTCTTCTACCCCCATGGATGTAGTCGAAACGTACGGAATCCCAAAGCTGTCCACTTCGGTCGAACGTGTCCTCGATGGCGTAAGCCGCTTCCTCCAGAAACATGGTGACGAGGTCTTCGCGGGGCTTTTCGAATAGCCGGCTCAATCGTTCGAGAGTTGCATCAAGTTCAGGACCAATAGGAATTTCGAGAAGTTGCTTGTTCATGGGAAGTGTCGCGTAACGTGTATCCTAAAAGTCGTCTGAGAAAGCCTCTGTCTTTAATCACTCTAGTAGAGAACGCTGCCAAAGGCCATAGAGTATATCCTCTATTGAAGGCAAAAGCGTTTGCATTATCGCAATATTCCGTTCCCTTATCAGCCAGCGATATGTAAAACGCTCCGTCTTCGACTTCATCGTGTCCTACGCTGAGGTACCTAATACCTGGAAATTTTTACTCATTCTCCAACCATACCAACGACCGGTTAGCATTCATGGACAGCATCAACTCGAATCCACCGTTCAATCCCGCGCGAATTAATAGCATCTACTCAATACAGAACAGCGCCCATTCCGCCAAGCCGAGCTCGCATGTCAGCTCTCAAGCCATGCAGCCCCAGGCAGTAACGAAGATAGAAAAAGTGGAAACCTTCTCAAAGATGTTCGACGACCAGGAACTGGATCGCCTGCAAAAGAATCTGGAATCCATCGCCTTCTTAGCTGAAACGGCTCTCAAACGATTTAAGCCGGAAAACAATTAGCGATAGCTGGCAAAAATAAAACGACACTCGCCGAGTCCTGAATGGCAATGAGTGAACCGTTGAAAGCAGGGATTATTGGACTCGGGAGAATAGGATCGAGTCTCGAAAAGGATCCGCTGCGGCCTCATCCATGCACTCACGCGGGTTACTATGCTGACCATCCACGCGTTCGCCTCGCGTCAGGCGCCGACATTCGCGAGGAAGCCAGACGGGCTTTCCAGTCGGATTGGAAGATGAATCCAGAAAAACTGTATTCAGATTATCGTGTCATGCTGCAAAAGGAAGACTTGGATATTGTGAGCATAGCCGCCTACGCGCCAGAGAGGAAAGGCATGTGCCTGGCAGCCTTGGAGGAAGGGGCAAAAGGGCTCTGGATAGAAAAGGCATTAGGCTGCTCTCTTCAGGATGCGATTGCCATTCAAGAAGCTATCAATGACGCGAAGGTAAGCGCGGTAGTTGATTATCCAAGACGTTCAAGAAAAGCCTATCGGGCAATCAAACGCATAATCGATAGCCAGGAATTCGGCAGGCTGCAAAGCGTAACCTGCCACATGACCCATCAGCTCATTCATACCGGCACTCATGCTTTCGATATACTGCGATACTGGTGTGGAGAAGCTTGTTCGATCACGGGAAGTCTCGAAAATGGAATATCAAAGACCAGGGAAATCGAAGACCAAGGAGGCAGCGCTACTATTGAAATGAGTTCGGGAACGATCGCCTTTATTTCCGCATATCGAAAAAAATACTACATTTTCCAGTTCGATCTTATCTTCGAAAACGCTCGCATTCTCATTGGAAACGATATCCGAAAAATCTTTCTGCCCTCTGAAAGTGGTAACTATTCGGGTTTTAAAGAGCTTTTCGAAGAGCCGGATTTTCAACTCTCCGATCCTCACCGGAAATCGCTGCTCGACGACCTCATCGAAAGTATGGATACAGGGGAAGAGCCCATTTCGTCCGTGCACAACGCCATTGAAGCCCTCAAGATTGGACTGGCCATCTTCGACTCGAGCATTCAGAAAGGCAAAGCGGTAGATCCTCAGACCGTCAGTACCGACTTTCGGGTAGAAAGCGTCTGAAAATCGATTGCCAATCTGGCCGCAGTTCCTCTAAAGCTTTTCGGTCATGCCTGATATTGGACAGCTTCGAGAAGAATACATTGGCGATGGATTGTCGCGAGACCAGCTGGCTCCTGATCCCATCGAACAATTTCGACGCTGGTTCGCCCAAGCCCAGGATGCGGGCGTCCCAGAACCAAATGCGATGACACTGGCCACAGTTGATTCCCATGGCCAGCCTTGGCAACGAATTGTCCTTCTAAAGGCCTACGACGAGAAAGGATTTGTATTCTATACCAACTACGAAAGCAGTAAATCCAAACAGATGGATGGGAATCATCTCGTGAGTCTGCACTTTCCATGGATCCCGCTAAGTCGACAAATCGCCATTACGGGTAACGTCGAGAAGGTCAGCGCTTCAGAGTCTTTAAAGTACTTCGCAAGCCGCCCTTTTGGCAGCAAACTGGGAGCATGGGTGTCGCAACAAAGTCAAGTTATCTCTTCCCGAAGCGTATTGGAGATGAAATTACAAGAACTGAAGGAGAAGTTCAGAAATGGCGAAGTGCCATTGCCCTCCTTCTGGGGAGGCTATCGCGTTCAGCCAAAGACAGTGGAGTTTTGGCAAGGTGGCTCGAATCGTCTACACGATCGATTTCTATACAGCAGGGGATCAGGAGAGGAATGGGAGATAAAAAGGCTCTCTCCCTAAAATGCCGTTAACTTTGCCAAGCCGGTGACCAGCAAGTTGTCCGTCCTCCTATTTGCTCCCGAGCAAGCTCGGATCGCGTCTTAGGGCAAAGCCCGCCATCTCTCCACCTGACATGGAAAAGCCAGCCACGCGGCAGCTTGCCGTAGTCGGTGGCAATGTATTTCATCGCTCCACGACAAACGAATTCAAGCACGTCGAAAAGAGCTCTCTTTTCCATATCCGTTAAACTGGATACACGGCGACGTGGGTCCAAACGCGCTCTCCAAAGAATTTCATCGGCCATCCAGTTTCCCACTCCAGGGAAAATATCTTGTAGCAGAAGAAAGCTTTTAACGACCATGCCTTTGCGACGACTGCAAAACGACAGGAAATAGTCGAAAGTGAAGGCCCTGGAAAGAATCTGAGGCGGAAGATCGCTCCACCAGTCAGGAGATTCCGATCCTTGGTGGAATTCCAGCTTTCCGAATTGCCTCGGATCTTCGAATACCAGTTCTCTATCTGAAAGCCGGATCACCAAGTGTTCATGTTTGCCAGGCAAACCAATCGAATCTCTGGAAAATAGCTTTCCTGTCATTCCAAGATGGATACCTAGCCAAATGCTTTTCGAGCCTCTGAAAAGCATCCGCTTGCCATGGGTCTCTCTTGATTCGAGTCTGGCTCCAATCAACGCCGGCACAACAATTTCAGTCTCCAGATTTCTAGCGCATCGGGCAGATCCATTTATATGGACGTCCAGAATCTTAAGTCCTATACCGGAATCCCATTGCTTACTGTGGTAAGCTACTTCGGCGAGCTCAGGCATAAATACTAGTCACCTAATCCTCTAGGAGGACTTTTTAATCGCTGTCCAAAATTCCAGCACAGTGCCAAAAATAGGAACTCCCAATTTCCGAAAAGCGTTAAACTTTTCGATATCCTCGCCTTCTTTCCAAAGGGCAATCGAGATCATGCCCGCATTCACTCCTGTCTCCACGTCGCAGACGCTATCGCCTACCATGTAGCAACGGGAAAGCGTCAATCCGTATTTCTTGGACGTTTCTTCCGCAAAACGCGGCTGTGGCTTCCGGTATACCGGCTTATCTTTCGTCGGGTCTTCAGGAGCTATGCAGATTTCGTCGAAGAGATCGTCGCCCAGACCAATGAGTTCGATCATCCTCTGATTACAGGACACCGCATCTTCCAGCTGGAAATAGCCCCTTCCAATACCGGACTGATTCGTATGCAGAAATAGACGACAGTTTAGGCTTTTCGCTTCAGAGAGAACCCTCCCCACTCCGATCTCCAAATCGACTCCATCCGGATCGGATAGATAGCTAATATGCTTGATCAGCGTACCATCGCGATCGAAAAAAAGAGCTTCGGGTGGCCAAATCAAGTCGTTCAACATTCTTAGATCTGCAGTTTTATGACAGCGCCCATCGATAGTGATAGGAACTCAGTTTTTCAGCTCCCTCATCTCGAATTGCCACCACATCTTCAATACGGCAACCTCCTATATCGGGATAGTAGAGCCCTGGTTCTATAGTCACTACGGCATTTCGTTTTAGCTTAGCGGAAACCGCGGACACACGTGGAGCTTCATGGATTTCAAGCCCCAAGCCATGACCAGTGCCGTGGAAAAAACCGACCGCTCCCCTCTCATCGAAACGAGTCTCATAGCCTCGCTTATCGAATTCGCCATTCACTGCCTCGTGAATCGCTTTTCCATTCACTCCGGTCTTTACCAAGCCTATTGCGGTCTTTTGCGCATGCCTAACAGCAGCCACGAGGGCTTTTTGAGACTCGGATGGTCTTCCTTTGAGAAAGGTGCGAGTCATATCCCCAAAGTAGCCCGTGGCGCTCACCCGAGGAAAAACATCCACGATAATCAGCTCATTTGCTCGTAGTGGCCCACTACCTACACAGTGAGGATCGCAGGCTTGGGTTCCTCCAGCGGCAATCGTATCCGAAGAAACGGAACCCGACTTGAGGCATTCGATCTCAATAGCTTCGCGAAGTCTTTCCGAAGTCAGTCGTTTCCCATCGTAGACGAGATAGCCATTCCTAATCTTCGAAGCCTTTAGCATTGATTCAGCCGCCTTGATACCTCGAGCGCTGCAACGATTTCCCTCTTTAATCATCGCCAACTCGGCTTCGCTTTTAGTTTCGCGCCTAGGGAAGAGCGGACCTTGCTTCACTTCAATATCGAGGCCTTCATCGATTAGATTCAAAGCCAGTTTCGCAGGAAAGTCGGAAGGTACAGTGAATCCAGAAATTCGATGCTCCTTCACCAAGGTTTGGACCACTTCCTTGTATCCGCATTTGCTTTTCTTGAATAGACGCTTGGCTTTCTCGATCCATTCTTCAAGCGAGAGAACATGGTCGAAAGCGGATTCCTTCAGGGCTCGCGCGAATTCAAGCCTGCTCAACACGGCATACGATTTTCCGCCTCTTTTAAAAGACAGGAAGGCATCGGGCACGGAAAACTTTCCGAAGTACAGCTGATCGGCGCTGACTCGCGTATCCGCGAAAAGCAGCAAGGCTTTCGATTTTTTTTTAGGAACCAGCTTTGGTTTCGCCATGGTGCAAGTCATGCCAGAAAGAATCTCTTTGTAAAGATCCCAGCCTCAGCCAAAGCCGTATTTTAAATGTAGTGATCCTGAGCTAGGCGGAAACGTGCATCTCAAGATCCCCACAACGTTACTAAAGGTCCGTCCTTTCCATAAAGGGGATCCGTTAGCGGATTAGGAACATTAGCGATATAAGCGACCGCGGATTCGTACTCTTCCGGTTTGGCATAATTCATATCCCAGTCCTGCCCTGGAGGATAGCCTCCAGTCACTTGGAACCCTGCTGACGACTTGAGTCGCTTATGTCCGACTCCAGCGGGAATGACTACCATATCGCCGGGGCTAACATCCACTTCTAGGCCTGAGTCCCCTCCGAATAAAATAGTGGCGGCTCCTCGGAAACAACCCAGGACTTCATGAGCGGTGCTGTGATAATGATGGTAGTCGTAAACGCTCCATCTCCAGGCAGCCTGCCATCCATTTTTCACATACAGGGCTTCAAACATGTCGGCAATATCGAGGTTCGAGCCGGAAAGAACTCCTTTGTAGAAAAGCAAGGGAAGCAAAGGATTATTGGGCACTCTTCCATCCCCTTTGAAAAAATGGGAGTCAACCTTTGGCGGATGCGGTAGATCAATCATCAATCTGAATCGGTTTTCTATCAGTAGTGAGCGTTATCCAACAGCGCAGGAATTCAACTACTCTTGGTCGCAGCCTCAATCCAAATTGACAATTCCGCAACCAGATCGTAACCTGAATAGGTTCATGGGAAACGGATGAAATGCGATGCTCCATCAGATTGAGAAAACAGGAGAGAAAGCCTCGCGAAGCGTAAAGCTACCTAGAGTTCTAGATCGCGCGCTTCCGCATCAGGATTCCTTCGAACAGCAAGAGCTTCGCAAAATCGCGAGGCAAATTTGGCAGGCCAACAAGGAAGCCAGGAAATATGCCGACACATCGAATCCAGCCATCTTGCACAAGTACCGCATCGCTCTGCGTAAATGTCGTTGTTTTTTGAATATCATTAAAGATCGACTGCCAAAGAAGATGGGCAAACGCCTCGAGAGTCTCTTGGAGGCTTTGATAAAGCCGACTGGAAAACTCAGAGATCTGGATACTCTTCTAAAGCAGCAGTCGATTTATCAAACTGCTCTTGAAAGCAGCCAAATCGAAAACGCCGAGGAGATATTTCGCAACCTGGCCCTCCAGCAAAGAGACTTGCAGCAAAGCAGAGCCGCTTTTTTCCTCTCCAAAGAATTCGAGAAGAAAATCGTCTCTACCTATGAAACCGTTTTCTCCCTGAATCGAAAGCTCGAAAAAAGCGAAGCCAGTCTTCACGTTTCACAGGGGAGAGAAATTCTGAGACTAAAACTCGACGAAGATCGCCAAAGATTCGAGAATGAAGCGAAGTATTTGAATTTCGCCAAAGCGGGAGACGCTCAAATCCATAAGCTTCGACTGAAAATAAAACAGATCCGGTACACGGCTGAAAGAGTTCGAGAATATGAAGATTCGAACGAGGAAACGAAATCATTGATTACTGGATACAAAAGACTTCAAGACTGTTACGGAGACTATTGCGATGCGCAAGCGCATGCTAAGCTTATTCTAAAGGCTGCAGCCCAGCTGATCGATGATCAGAAAAAGGCTATTCGTTTCGCATTGAACAAGATCAAGCTAGATCGCCGCATCGAAATCGCAAAGCTCACCATAGACCAATTTTCAAGTATCGCCAGCTAAAGCGAGATAGCGGATTCAGACGCCCTGGTCGCGCGAATACGCTTCCATCAACTCTCGACTAATTCGATATTTTGCGGCACAGCGAGGACAATTCACTTCTATCATCTCCTCATTCAGAAAAAGACCCTCCGGATCCTGTATCCACACGGGAAGGATAGCCTTGAGAATTCTCTTCTGGTTGCATCCACAGTGCCACCGAAGGTGGCGTGTCTCCAAAGCATGGACATCCTCCTTCTCATGAAGCGCTTGAACATCTTGAGAATGAAGCCCTCTAAACCAGGATTCATCATAGTCAGGATGGGCCGCAACAATAGCGAACGCTTCTGAATCAAGCTGAAAAAAACGAGCCGGTCTCTGCTCGCTACGCGCGTAATACTCTTCCGCCGCAGCAATAACATTCGCCCCATCGAAAGCGACTACACTTCGATGAAGAGGTCGATTTTTTCTAGCCAGTTCCTGATAAAGAACGTTCTCATCGGCTTTCTTTATGTTTTCCGTGTAAAGCCGACCTACTACGTCGCCAGTCTCGGTATCTCCTCCTAAGAAAAGATTAAGCAATGGCTCTTGAAAATTGATGGTCCATGCCAGAACTTCATTGCGGGGCCGAGAAACGCAATGAAGCGCGAAAATAGCCAAAGCCGTCTTCAGAAACTGGTCATTCTCAGCGGATATTTCAACCCGATGATCCTTCAGATGAAGATAATAGTCCACGTACAGAGCGCCGAAATCAGCCATCGCGAAGAGAACGTTTCTTTCGCGGACGAAATTCGACACGATTGACAAACGCTGATTCTCTTCGGGCGTATCGCTCATGGAATTCTCTCCCATCAAGTATTCAGGATCTAATTATATCGATCCTCCTAAGCGAACTCTCTCGAAGTAATCTGGCTCTCCAGCCTGCCCGGCCTTAAGACAAAGCTCTATGCCATCAAATTCGGGCGTATTCGAAGTCACCCGACAAATCGGGGAGCCCGGAGCCATCGTGGAAGCGACTTGCAAAGCGAAAATGCCCAGTTCCTGGCAAACGTATCCTGATGTATCGCCCCCAGCGACACACGCTCTCCGTAAACCCGTTTTTTGCAAGATCGCTTTAAACGCGATTCCCTGATATCGAGCTAGTTGCTGAGCGGCTGACTGGATACCGAATGTCTTTGCGGCATCTTTGGTCTTATCGATTATCGGATCGTCAGGACCTTTAGTAGAGTAGAGTACTACATTTCTTCCTTCATTGATCACACTGGTCGCTCTTTCTACAAAATCGTCTAGGATGGAATCCGCGGTCTCCGGATTCATTAGGCCTGGACCATCAATAGCGATCGATTCGTATCCAGATTCTTCCGCATTTTCGATCTGGCCTTTCGTTGCTAACGTCGCGCTACCGCACATCACAAGGATGTTTGCGTTCGCTTCGAGAGCTGGTTTCACAATTTTCGTCGTCTTTTCATTCAACTGCCGCCAATAGTCCGCCAGACAGTACTCCACTCCCGATGAACCCGCGACGAAAGTCGGCGTTTCCCGACTATTCTCCCAGAGAAGCTTTCCCACAAGAGGTAATTCATCATCGGTTATCGTATCAATAGCAACGATACATGGACGATCGGATTCGCGATAAGCCAAATACCTTTCGTTTAGCTGAGGAAACGGCTGTCTCAAGTGAAGCGTATCGATAATCTCTGTGGGGATTTCGGTTTGCTTGGCAATATGGAGTCGAACATCTCCCTCATCCATCGGGGTGATGGGATGCTTGCTCATCATTGGATGCCTATCGATCCGAAAGGTTTCGTCTCCAATGGTAGCGAAAAGATTTCCGAACGCCACAAAACGCTTTAAATAGGGCGTGCCCAGAATCAACGGTACGCATTTCGTACCGAAAATTTCAATACCAAGCTCAATAGCCTTTCCGATGTTTCCAATGGTAGGAGAGGAATCGAAAGTGGAGCAGGTCTTATAATGGATGACAGAGGGGTTGAGTCGCGTAATAGCTTCGAACTTCGGTCGCAACTCCTTCTGCATGGCTTCCACACTCATGGATCGCGTGACCCCAGCCACTCCGACAGCTTCCAACCCGGGAAAGCGTTTTTCCAGAACGTCAAAGGTGGGCACATCTAGAAACAAGGCCGCTTTCACGCCCAGCATCGTTAGCGTTTCCATTGCGTCCACGGATCCCGTGAAGTCATCGCCATAATAGGTAATTGGAATTCGGCTCATCGACATCTAGCGTTTTTAAAAAGGTGGCTCGAAGCGAACCATTGGCGCCCGCGACAAGACATTCACCCTTATCTCTTAAATAAGAAAAGCCGAAACGTATAGGTGACTAAAGATTGGCTGCCAAGTTTCTTGTTAAGGGCGCCACTACCTCGCGGAATCCCTAACGAAGAAGCCCCGTTGCCAAACGAAGCGCTAGGGCTGACGCAATTTGCTATTCAAGGAAGATAGTCGCTGGGAAATCTCAACCGTCCGCTCATCTCGAGGAGAGTTTTTGAGGAAGTCTCGATAGAGTATGATGGCGAACTCGAGCTTTTCCAGTTTTTCAGCCAACTCCCCAAGCCGAACGATAAGGTCCGCTTGGGCGCTAGGATTGGCAAAACCGATTTCGTAAGCCTTCTTCCAGTGCTCGAAAGCCTTCATCGACGACAACTGGAAATGCAAATAGGCCTCCCCCATGGAGTGATGAAAATTCCTCCGTAGATCGGGAATCGAGAGCTCTTTTCCCATCTCCTCTAGCTTCGCTATTCTCTCGGCAACAGCCAGGGAGCCTTCATATTCGTAGAGGTTATACAGCAAATGCTTAAGAAAAGCCATCTGCCCGAAAAAGCTCTCGGGCTTGTCTCGAAACAAACGATAGTAGGCGGCGCTCGAAACGCTGACATCCGCTTCATGATCCTCAGAATGGGAGACTCGCGCTAGATAGAATCTCGATGCAATGCCAACGTGATCGGAGTCGCTCACATCAACGAGCTGCTGCAGGAGACTGCGGGCTTCTACTGAACTGAGCTCTCCACTCGGAGGATGATGCATGGCGATAACGGCTTTGAGATAGAGGCTCATGCGCGTATTGCCAAGATCTCGAGCCTTGCTTAGCATCAGCGGACTGGCCGAGGCGTTGTAGAGCAGCATCGATTCATCTTCCCAATTCGAAGCATTCGCTCCCGAAAGCCATGGGGAAACCGAAAAAGCGATACAACACACCCCTAGAATTTTTCGTATCCAATGTAGCCGGTTCATAGGCAACCTATTGAGTAATCAGCACGTGATTCGATAAAAGTCCAGCGCAAGGTGAAGAGGGGTCGTGAGTCCCTACAATGATCTTCCAATTGGAATCTTGTTCCAGGAAAGGTAGGCAGGTCGCCAATGAGACGACTCAGGCTAGTTCTTTCCAACCACGACCGCTTCGTAGGCCATTTCGAGAGCCTTCCCTAGAGCATCGGGCTTTAATGGCTTGGGGAGATAGTCGTTCATTCCCTTAGCAAGGGCTTTTTCGCGATCGCCCTGCATAGCATTAGCCGTCAAAGCGATAATCCAGGGATAAGATGGGTTGCTGCAGCGGCTCCTGACGGCGCCAGTCGACTCGTATCCATCCATTTCAGGCATCTGGATATCCATCAGAATCACATCGTAATCCTGACGGTCGAGGGCTTCCAGAACCTCTAAACCATTATTGGCAATGTCCGCCTGGTAGCCGTGCTTTTTAAGCATCAAAGCAGCAACCTTCTGGTTAACCGTATTGTCTTCGGCCATGAGGATACGAAGGGGGAAACGCTTGCCAAGCTTGGCTTTCTCCGACTCCTTCCGACGCCGTTCAACACGGGTTGACGGTGAAGATTCCATAGCCCGATTGAGAGCGGCGAGCAAAGAATAAGGCTTTACTGGCTTAGCAACCGTCGATGACCAAACCTTTTCATCCCTCTGGCCGCCAAAGGGGCAAAGAAGCGTGAATCCTACTTTTCTATCGCTCTTAGCTTGCTTCAAATCCGTCGCCAAATCGTCGGCTGATTCACCAGGCAAACTATGATCGACAATAACCAAATCGAAGCCGTCCTTTTGGCTAAACAAAGACTTGGCCTGATCCGGACTAGAGCAAATGGTCGCATCTAATTTCCAGTCTTGAAAATAGGCGTCCAGAATCGCCCCAACCGCTAGATTATCCTCCACAAGCAGGATACGCTTCCCGGCAAGACTTTGCAAAATCTGTTCCTCCTTTTCAGCGCTGTAGCCGATCGCTTCTCCTTCAGGAGCGACCAGCGTAAAACCGAATGTAGAGCCTTGGCCTTCTTCGCTTTCAACCCACATTTCGCCACCCATCAGCTCGGAGAGACGTCTTGAAATCGCCAAGCCTAAACCTGTCCCGCCGTATTTACGCGTGGTCGATGAATCGACTTGGGTGAACGATTGGAACAGCATGCTCTGCTTGTCGCTGGGAATTCCAATTCCGGTATCCTTGATGCGAAACGTCAGCTTTTCTTGACCTGAATCCAATTTCTCCGAATCGATGGAAACCGTAATCTCGCCTGTATCCGTGAACTTGATGGCGTTGCCTAGAAGATTGACCAGAATCTGGCGTAGTCTCGTGATGTCTCCAATAATCGTATACGGAACGCGAGGCGTAGCGCGGTAGGCAAGCTCCAGATTTTTCGATCCCGCTTTCTCGGACAGGAGTTCAATTGCTTCTTCGACACAGGAACGGACGTCGAATGGGCTTTCCTCCATATCCATTCGTCCCGATTCGATCTTAGAGAAATCCAGTATGTCATTTATCAATACCAACAGGGTATCGCCACTGGTGTGGATAGTCCTTAAATACTCTCGTTGCTCATCCGAAACTTCCGTGTCCATGAGAATGCTGGTCATGCCAATAACGGCATTCATCGGAGTCCTGATCTCGTGGCTCATGGAAGCCAGGAACTCGCTCTTGGCCTGATTCGCTAGTTCGGCTTCAAGCGCGGCTTGATTCGCCTTCGAGATGGCGATGTTGAGCTGATCGTTCAACTCTTCCGCTTCCTCCTTGGCATATCGCAATTCGGCTTGCGCTCTCACACGGTCAGAGATGTCCCGACAGATCCAGATTATGTCGCCATCCGGCATCAGAGTGAGCGAAATCTCTTGAGGGCTAACGGAATCATCAGGCCCTTTGGCGAGGATATCCCCTATCCAGCGATTTTTTTCATGAAGGCTTGGAAAAATGCGGTCATCAAAGCGTTTTCTCTGGTCGGGCGGCACTATTTCACTCCAGCTTTTGGAGATCAAATCTTCGATCTTTTCAAAGCCGTGCATTTTCGCATGCGAATCATTCAAGAAGGTGAACAGGCCCTCCGAATTCGTAATGGCGATGCCGTCATCGGAAAGCTCCATCGCTCTCAACAAATGCTTCATGCGCAGATCAGCTTCCTTGCGATCAGTCACATTTCGCGAGAGTAGCAAAACGCGCGACTCTCCCGCATATTCGACGGGCGAGGTCCTGCCCTCAAACCAAAACTCGCTCCCGATAAATTCGAAATTGTAATCGACCTCTTGCGATTTTCCTTCGCAAAGCGTGTCGTCGATGGCCGTTTGCAAACGAGCGGCGGCGACTCCGCCAAAGGCCTGCTCAATGGAGGCTCCTTTGAGCTTCAATATCGCTTCGCTCAATAGATTGCCCTTGACCGTGAAAATATCTATCAAGACGCCGTTTTTATCGAGAATGTATCCAATATCTGGTAACGAATTAACAACTGCTAGAGCCTTGATGGACTTTGATTCGTCTTGGCGAGAAACCTGGTCGCTCGACGCAATAGCTTCATCATCGACTTGAAGTATTCCGATCAAATAGGTGTCCTGATTAGACTGAAAGCGGGTAGCCGCAATACGCCAAGTTTCCGAAGGACGAGAGAAAGAAAATGAAAAGGGTTCTCCTTCTTCTATACCATCAAGAGAAATAGATGCCTTTCGGATTCCTTCGCTGAAAGCTTCCCGCTGATCGCCTTCCAATCGACCCTCAAGTTTTCGATTGATCCAAAAGCCATCGTTTTCATTGAGGATGAAAGCCGCGCCATCAAGGATTTCGAGGAGGTCGTTGATGCAAGATTCGCCACATTTTTCAAAGAGGGATCGAGCATGACCAAAGGTGGCCATGAGATCCTCAGTTGCTTTACGGTCAGAATCAACCTGTACAGTTGGAGAATGCATGGGTGGGAGTGAATCAGACCATCGGATATTTTTTACAAACAATGAATTTCTCCCCTAAGAAACGGGGAGGTTTACGGAATTTTGACGTGTTTTTCGGATGAATGGCTGATCCATCCAAGGAGGGAGAATCCCTAGAGGGGAAAAATGAACCTCTTAAGTCACGGAAACGATGGCCGCAAAATGAAAGTCTCCGACTCCTTTCGAATCGATTTTTCATAGGAAAATCGCTTTCGCTGAGTCGATTGAGAGGAGGAGGACTTTAGCCTACCCTAAGCCAGACTTAGATCGAATCAGATCTCCCAATTCATTCATGAATGATTTAATCTTGTCGACAGCTTTGCCGCACTCGATGCTAGCCAGTCATGCCCTGTCTGAAAATACAGACGAATATCCAAATCGAAAAGACTCGGATTCGGGCCGAACAAAAAGAAATTTCCCGACTCCTTTCTGAATGGCTCGGCAAGCAGGAAGCCTTTGTAATGGTGATTTTGGATACGGATAAGCAAATGAGCTTCGGTGGCAACAACGAGTCCTGCGCTTTTTGCGAATTGATTAGCTTAGGGCTAGGCGAGGATCGGATTCGCGAGCTGAGTGGAAAGCTATGCGCGACGCTCCAGGAGAGACTCGGCATTCCCGAGGAGCGAATCTATATTCGGTTTGAAGCCCCTCCCCGATCTCATTTTGGGTGGAATGGAAAGACCTTCGCGTAGCCTATGGGGCCATGGTTGACATCCCGGTCTTCCACAACGGAAGCAATAAAGGCACAGCCTTCATTGCCCCATCATTTGGCAGGAGCTGAGTGGTATTGATTCACGGATGGATCATCGAGAATGGTCGTCTGGCCGCTTGGCCAATCGACTTCTAACCGAAGACCACTCGAAATTTCTCCAAGACCAAAATGAAGACGAGACGAGCCTTGAGCCGAATAAGCCTGGCCCAGAACATAAACCCCTTCCGAAGCAAAGCCTTCGGCGGTCACACGGACCTTCGCTCCAATTGCCGAAGCTCCACGATTTGGCTTTAAATCTACGCCAATCCAGTTGCCCGCCGTGGAATGACGATTCTCGTAAAGAAAAACGCGCTCCTTGGCATCCTGCGCATCGTTGACAATCAATAGAATATCCGACAGACCATCGCCATTGAAATCCTCTTGAACCACAGCTCTGCCATCACCTCCATGGGAGACGCCAAGGAGATAGGCGACATTAAGAAAATCGGTCCCATTGACGTTTAGAAAGAAGGCGTTGTTCTGAAAAGAGTGCCATCCCACTTTACCACCGGACATCAAGACGCGAGGGCCAGCCAGGGAAAGATAGGATGAAAGGACCTTCGGCTTGACCGACACGCCGTCATAAATGTCATGTCGCCAGAAATATTGGCCATAATCTCTTGCCGATTCTCTTGAGACGTATCCATTAGAAACGTACAGCTCAGGGAAACCGTCATTGTTAAAATCGAAAGCGGCGCTAGCTGAACTCCTGCCAGTCCGAGCCAAGCTAGTGGCGAAAGGCGGTTGTTCGAAAAGACCTCCTCCCATCGCGTGATACAGTCGATTCCCATGGGACATCGTCTTTCGAAAGGCATTCATTTCGGGAAACGCCTCTCTACCCAGGCCTAAGCTATCCAGTCTCCTAGGCGTTGCGGAACTCGTCCCCGTAGCGAAGAAATCGAGCATCCCGTCTCGATTGAAATCGCCGAAAGCCAAACTGCTCCCAAACAAGCGCCTCTCGTCCAGATTCTCGGACGACCGGTCAATCAATTCGCGATTTTCCCCGGAAAAGTAGAGATCGATTCCCGCATAATCGCTCGTCACCAGTAAATCCATACGATCATCTTCATTTAAATCGAGGATGGCAGAAGCGCTTACTCGACGATTTCGTTTATGCGGCGAGGTAAACGTTTTTGAAATATCCGTATAGGAGCCACTCGAATTTCTTTTCAGCAGAAACGATGGGAACCCGTCATTGGCATCATAGTAGGGAGCGGGAACGTTCCCGTTCAGGTAAGGCGCTTTATATTGCCCCAAAAAGAGTTCCGGATATCCGTCCCCCGTAATATCGCCAGCGCTTATGGATTGGATGCCAACGGCCTCCCTCGATTTCCAGAGGATCTTAGGCTTTTTCTCGCAAAGACCGCTGGCCGGATTTATCTCGTAGACCGCCAATGAACCATTAGAAAGAGCCGTCGTGTATTCAAGAGTTCCATTCAAATCAAGATCGCTGATAAGACCTACAGTGGGTCGATCCTTCGTTAACCGACTGACAAAAGGTTTCGAGTTGAAGCGGAAATCTCCTTGATTAAAGTAGACTCTATTCTCGAGCGGGAAAAGAACATCGGGAAGACCATCCGCATCGATATCTTCCACGATCACTTTATTGTAGGGTTTGCGACGCGTATCGGAAACGAGCCATTCCGTCTCCTTGAAAGACAGAACTCCAGACCTGCGAAGCATTCTCAAATCGGAAAAGGTCACTTCGTCGGGATAGTAGTATTCCTCTTCGCCCTCTCCTTCCGGTTCATCTTTCCACAAAACTCTCAAAGAGCCGGTGAGGATTCTTCGATATAGGGTGTTTCGAGGCCCATTTATATGTAGTGAAAATTCTATTACGGATTCCACTCGACCATTATCAGGCGCATTAAATGAGATATGTCTCCATTCGCTTTGGTCGATCGAAAAGCCGTCTACTTTCAGCCTGTTTAATAGCGACTCCTTCTCGTACAGTTTCATGAAACGACGAGCGGGAGTCTCGGGCTTATGAACGAATTCCAGGATTCGCTCAGGAAACTTTCGTCCCAACTTCAGGTTAGGTTTCTCTAATTTGCCAAAAGGAAGTTCCTTAAGAAACTCCACCGGATCCTCCGAAGTTCTCAAGTCGTCCCAAAACTTGGTTAGCGAGGATTCGTATTTATTAGCCTTAACTTCAAGCTTCCAGACTGTATCATCCAATTGCTTACGATGCTCGAGCAATGCGGTTGGCGAGTCAATTGACTCTTGGGCCATCACTACAGAGGCGAAAACGAAAACTACGGGAAGCAAGGAGTCTGGAAAACGAAGTATACGCTTCAACGGGAGCATAACCATGGGATAGTCGATTATCTGCAATGGGGTTTCAATCTTGAATATGGCATTTAAACAAGGGGAAGGAAAAGAGTAGCGCGCCTGATTGAGAGCAAACGAACAAGGGGAATGGGAGCAAGCTTTAGATTCCGAGCCTGTAAGACGCCAGCAAGTTCAAGCTCTCGCGAATCGAAATTACGGATACTGGACAACATCGGGAATTAGATATTCGGGGGTAAAGGTCGTACCCAAATCAATGATCTAGATTGAGCGACTAATAAATAAGCGAATTGTGACGATAATAAATGATAAATGAGATTTCTAATAGTAGAAGACGACTTCGTCAGCAGGCGTGTGCTTCACAAACTGGTTTCCCGTTATGGGGAGTGCGACGTAGCGATGAATGGCAAAGAAGCTCTCGAAGCTTACGGCCTCGCGAATGAGGAGAACTTGCCGTACCAGACTATACTCTTAGACATCTGCATGCCGAAAGTCGACGGATTGAAGGTTCTCAAGCGGATCAGGCAAACCGAAAAGGATGAAGATCACAGCGATCGGACCGAAACGCATATCATCATGACGACAGCCATGGACGACTCGAAGCACGTCATGAAAGCCTACTACGAAGGAGGCGCTTCAGGCTACCTTACGAAGCCGATAACACGTCCACATTTGGAAGCGGAGTTTAAGAAGCTGAATATTCTGCCGGGCAATAACTGAAGAACCGTCCCTGCAAAGACGAACTACATGGCTTTTTGGTTCGCCATGTTCTTCATCTCCTCTTTGAGAGAGCGAGTCGTAAGGAGAAAGAAAACCTCTTCGGCTATATTTTTAGCGTGATCCGCAATGCGCTCGAAAGACTTCGAGATAAAGACCAGCTCCGTCATTGCATTCACTAGCTCCGGCTTTTCTTTCATCCGCTCCACGAAATGGTTGAAATTCTCGCGATTGAGCGAATCCACTTCCTTGTCTCGCATAACGATAGAAGACGCCCAACCTTCCTCTTCCTGGATAAAACAAAGCAATGCGTCTCTAAGCATGCTCACGGCCAATTCGCACATTCGAGGTATGCGGCCAATGTCATCTAGAACCCCCACGTCTGCCAATATTTTCTTGGTTCGATTGGCAATACTGGTGGCCTCATCCCCAACGCGCTCCAAGTCATGACTCGATTTTACAGCTACGAACAACAAGCGTAAGTCTCTTGCAACGGGAGCTCTGAGACCCACATAGCGAGCGACTTCATCATCGATTTGCGTTTCGATAGCGTCAATATCGTCGTCAGCCTCGATAACCTTGTCGGCTAGGAGCATATCTCCTTCAATCATCGCGTTCATCGCATGATTTACTTGCTCAACGGACTTCTCCCCCATCAACATAAGATGAGAGCGAACCGCTTCGAGCTCTTCGTGGAAGTAACGCTTCATCGAGATTCGCGTATTCGAAGCAAAATTACAAAATTTTTAAGATTACGGGTATTACGGAAAAGACTACACTTTAGCTTGTATTTCGAAAATATAAAGAAAAAAGCTTAGCCAAAGCGACCTGAGATGTAGGCTTCAGTCTGTTCAACCTTGGGACTCATGAAAATCTGGTCGGTTGCGCCCATCTCAATAAGTTTACCAAGATAGAAAAAGGCGGTGTGATCGGAAACGCGCGCGGCCTGCTGCATATTGTGCGTCACGATGACGATCGTATACTTCTCCTTTAGCAGGTGTATCAGTTCCTCGATCTTAGCGGTTGCCACTGGATCCAAGGCGGAACAAGGCTCGTCCATAAGCAGAATGCTTGGCTCGACGGCCAACGAACGAGCGATGCACAACCGCTGCTGCTGGCCACCAGAGAGACTGAGACCACTTGTATCCAAACGATCCTTAACTTCGTCCCACAAGGCGGCGCCTTTGAGACAGCGCTCAACGGCCTCGTCCAAGGTCGATTTTTTATTAATTCCTTGGATACGCAATCCATAGACAACGTTTTCGTATACAGACTTGGGAAAGGGATTGGATTTCTGGAACACCATCCCAACACGTTTACGCAGTTCTATCGTGTCTACCCGAGGATCGTATATATCAACGCCATCCACCTTTATGACTCCTCGGCCGATCCTCGCTTCGTCAATGAGGTCGTTCATCCGGTTGATGCAACGAAGAAGCGTGCTCTTGCCGCATCCAGAGGGTCCAATGAAAGCGGTTACCTTATTTTCGACCATCTCCATATTAACGTCGAAGAGCGCTTGCTTCTCTCCATAGAAGAAGTCGAAATCGGCAATTCCAATCAGAGCTCGGGAATTTTCAGCAATATCTTCATCCATTTCGTTAAAGGAGGATTTTTCTTGGGGAGGGATTTTGTTGGTTAAGAGAGACATTACCAGCGATATTTTTTCCGCATGCGGATTCTTAAAAAAATAGAGACAAAAGCGATGGCCGCGACGATTACGAGAAAGACGAAAGCAGTGCCATACTGCATCCTAGAGGTGTACTCATTTTGCGGTATCTTCGAACTAACTACATAAATATGGTAAGGCAAAGCCATGACTCCCTGGAAGAAGAAGTCGTACCATTTATCAAGCCCCTCCCAAGGCAGCTGATCACGCATGGCATAGGCAGCTGTAAACATGATCGGGGCGGTTTCGCCTGCCACTCTAGCGACGCCTATAATCGACGAAGTGAGAATGCCAGGCATAGCATAGGGCAATACATTGGTCCGAATGGAAATCCACTTGCTCGCGCCTAACGCAAGCGAAGCGTCTCTGAGACCCTGGGGTATGGCTCTGAGCGATTCTTCACTAGCTGAAATCACAATGGGAAGAACCATAAAGGCTAAGGTGAACCAGCCCGCCAGAAGAGAAGTCTCCCAGCCGAAGAAAAGAACGAACATGCCAACGCCGAAAATTCCGAAGACAATGGAAGGAACTCCAGCCAGATTGAGAATGGAAAGACGAATCGCGTTCAAAACGTTGCCAGGCTTGGAATACTCGCTCAAGAAAATGGCGCTAAGGACTCCAAGCGTAAGCGCGATTAGCATCGCGCCTAAAACCAGAAGCACGGTGCCCACGATGCAGGGCCAAATTCCGCCTCCCGAGTAGGAGTAGCTCGTTGAGCTGATGGCAGCGCCCGTTTCATCCCTGAAGGCTCGAAACTTTGAATCACTCATTTCGTACTTTTGCCCTTCGTATTCGAATACATGGAGCGTTTGAGGAGCCTCAGTCAGGAATTCGACGTTGACGAAAGGATAAGAGGACTGGAACACCGTCTGGCTTCCCTTCCAAAATATGACGAGGAAGATTGCCGAAGCGCACGAAAGCACGAAATAGGTCCCAACTCTAAAAGCCCAAAAAACACATCTCTCGATAAGCTTCGCGCGAGTGGGCTTGGCGAAGAGAGAAATCGCCATGGGAGAAACGTCGTCTGCAGTTATGTTAGACATGGATTTTCCTAGCCGCGAGAGATCTGGTATTTAATCACGATTTTTTGAGCGAAATAGTTAAGGAGCAGTGAAATGCAAAACAGGGCTAGTCCGACCATAAACAAAGCTCGATAGTGTATGCTTCCTTTATCAACCTCCCCAAGCTCTTGAGCGATGATCCCCGTCATGGTGTGGACTGGTTGGAAAAAAACGCCCACTCCGTCGGAATAATCAGGAATCTGGATACGGTTTCCAGCGCAGAGCAGGACCACCATCGTCTCGCCAATCACTCTTCCCAATCCCAGTAGAACTGCGGAAATGATTCCCGAAAGAGATATCGGAATGACAATGCGAACAATGGTCTGCCAACGGGTTGCCCCCATAGCTAGCGAGGCTTCTTTAAAGGATTTCGGGACATTGTTAATCGCGTCCTCGGCCAACGTGAAAATCGTTGGAATCGCCATCAGGGCCAGCAAACAGCCTGCGGTGAATGCGGTAAGCCTCTCATTCAAGGGGAAAAAGGCCAACCAGTTGAAAGTCTCGGAACGAGAGAGTGTTCGTATCAATTCTCCGAATACGGAAATCCCGAAAAACCCGATTACCACGGAAGGTATTGCGGAAATGAATTCGATGAAGGGCTTAATGATATTCTGTTCGAAAGGATTGGAAACCTGGTTTACGTAAATCGCGGCGCCTACTCCCAATGGAACGGCGATAAGCAATGCTATGAAGGCTACAAGCAGGGATCCTGAAAACAAAGGCCATATGCCATACCAATCTTGGATAGAGCTATTGGTCACCCATTCCTTGCCGAAAATGAAGGAAGTGAAAGATCGGAAAAAGCCGACAGGCTTATCGCGATCCCAATCCTTGAGTTCCGCCTCGTATTCCCCAAGCTCATCGACGAACATAGCGGCAAGCTCCTGGAAACGGAGCAGCTTTGTATCCAGATCCTCATAGCCGAGAGATGGAATTTGTTTGGCCAGGCGTTCAACCCCTTCGGCAAGCGCCACGTTCAGCTCGAAAAACTCGGCTTCACGCGACTTCACCAAGGAAAACACGCTTTCCAAATTGACCGGCACTATTTGCACGTCCTCGGCTTCTTCCGTCTTGCCGGCCTTCAGGAGATTTTCCTTGTGCTCGATAAGGTGGAGCATTTCAAGATAGCTATCTCGCGAGGCGATGACAACTTCATTCGAATCAATTACGTATTCCCTTAATGGATACCCAAGATCCTCGAAATCGTAGAAGAAGTCCTCCGACTCCCTTAAGACGGCTTTTATCTCTTTGAATTCCTTGCCTTCGGCGGCCAGCTTCTCTCCGTGTTCCGAACGAATGGCGTTCAGATATCGATTTAGGGCGCCGAACGCTTCCTGCTCCCGGCTCATCACTTCGACATACTCCAGCCCCGATTTTCGATAGAGGGTGAGACTTTCCCGATACTGCCCGAAAAAGCCGATTCCCTCCTTGAAAAGAAACACCGTTATCAGGCCCAAAACCACCAGGGAGACGAGAGCATTCCCTCCGAAAAGCCCCTTCAACGCGCTGTCCTTCGTTAATCCCAGGAATGTCTTACGTCGCGAACTTAAGTCGTAGCGATTTTCTACTTGGCTTTGCTCCATTGAAAGGAATGCGGAAATTTTTCAACTTGCCTATGAAGGGCTCACCCCGGGTTCAATACTTTTAACCTGTTTTTAACAATGGGAGCCCAATTAATGAAAAAGCGCTCCCATAGTCGATGAGAGCGCCTTGAAAAGAGGTTAAGCGATGAATCCTAAAGAACGGAAATAAAGTGGACCGATTCCACAATCTTCTGTCCTCCAGGACTTAGACAAAAATCGATGAATTCCTTGACGATCGGCCGGACTTCCTTGCTCCCGTCCATGTAGTAATAGAGAGGTCGAGCAAACGGATAATCCGACTTGTCCGGCTGGACTCCATCCACCGGCAGGGTTTTGACGCCAGGGGTCTGCAAATAGGCCAAGCCTACATAGCCGATTCCATTGCCGTTTTTAGCCACTTCGGAAGCGATCTGCTCATTGCCCGCCATTTTCTGTGAAGAGACAGAGTAGTCGCGCTTCCTTAGGGCCATCTGCTGAAAAACCGCATAAGTGCCGGACGACGTATTGCGCGTATAGACGGAGATCTGTCCGGACTTGCCGTTAATGGAACTCCAATTCTCGACGTCACCAGTGAAGATCTTCTCCACTTCTCGTTTGGAAATCTCATCCAACGGATTGCTTTGGTTGGCAATGATGGCGATCCCGTCCTTAGCCACGGTAACCGACTTCATCTTGACTCCCTTAAGCAAAGCCCTGGAAACTTCGGTAGATTTCGACTCGCGGCTGGACATTCCGATATCCGAAGTGCCATCGATTACAGCCGCGATACCAGTAGAAGAACCTTCAGCTGCGATTTCAAAAATGACTTCGAGGCCGTCCTTCTTCTTGATGGCTTTGAATTCTTCAGCGAGCTGGGGCACCATTTTAGCTCCAAGCGTGTCCGAACCCTTGATCACTATCTTCTCGGCGGCGAAGGTAGATAGGCCGATAGCCATCGATGATAAAACGGCGAAAGAAAAGCGAGCGATTCGCGCAAAACAGGTATAGTTCATTGTCATTGAGATGTGGTATTATTTTAGTGAGTTTCGAAAGGGGTTTTGTATCCTTTTTATCGTTACGTTCTAGAACTTCACGTTGCCGTCGATCTGTAGGACTTGGACGTCCCCCGCATCAGCAACAGGACTGGAATAGTCTGAATCAATCGTGTCGCTCTTCATATAAGTAAGAGCGGTGGTAAAGAAGTCGGTTACACCATAGGCAGCGCTGAATACGAACCCATGTTGATTGGTGTGATTCTTCGCGAAATCCGAATCGGTCAAATTCGGAGTAAAGGCCGCTCCCTCGATGTAGCGGTACTCCAGTCCATACTGCCAGGCGCCCGCCTTCTTGGCAGAGCCTACCTGATAGCCGAGATTGAAGAACAGATCTTGATCGTCGGAATCGGGACCGCCGTAAAAGGGCGAGTCAATATCGGCCACAGCCTTATCCGCCTCCAGATTCTTACCCAAGGTGCCAAAGATCTTCTGCTTTTGGCCGCCACCAGAAAACGAATACTCGAAAGGCAGAGCGATCACGAAGAAATCGTGAAACGATTTTATCGCATTCTCTCCTTTGAAAGTCGCGCTTTCCGAATTCTCGGATGAGCCTCCTGACGTTGCCATCACGATAGGAGCGATGACCAAGCCTTCCCCATCAGTCCAATTAGCCTGAGCCGCGATCAAATAATCGTCTTCCGAACTTGGGCTCCTGGATTCTCTCTCTTCGTCGATAATGTATTGCCCAGAGGTGAAGGTCCAATTTCCAGCGCTGAAAGATTCGGACAAGCCTTCCGGATTGATATCGCTATCCCAGAAAGCCTTGCTCAGATAAAAGGGCTGTTTGTGCTTGCCCAGGTAGAAATCGCCCACTTCGTTTTGGTAGCGCAGATAGGCCAGCCCGAGATAGAGTTCGTCGCCAGCTTTATCGAAAAAGCCGCCATAGTTCACATTCGTGGAATCATTGCTGGAAGACGTTTCCAGGCGAGCTCCCATACTGAAGCCGCTCTCGGCAAACGTCATGTCGGCTCCAAATCGAGCGCGATAACGCCAGCGCGAACGGTCGTTGTTCTCTCCGGAAATCTTTTCGGCGTTCTCGTATTGATACCGGAAGCGGGCGTCTCCGTAAAGCTTCAGTCCGCTAAGATTGCTGGGCATCGGCATCGATGCGCTTTGGAACTCTTGAACCGCCTCTTCCACAATAGCCGCCTGTTCGTATTGGGAAACGACAGACACCTCCTGGCGAACTTCAGAAGCTTCTTCCTCCGATAGGATTCCCTTTCGCACTAAGACGCGCAAAAGAACATCAGTCGAACTTTCGGACTGGCTTTGAGACATAGACAGTGGAGCGCTCGTTAGCATTCCAACTAGGAACGCGTACGCTAAAGAACGTATTTTCATTTAACTTTGTGATTACAGGATTACGGGGAGTGCGACGTGAGAAATCTCGTCACAAGAAGGCAGGTGAGTCTAATATTACGAATAGGCGAGCGCAATGTCGGCTGCGACGGATAAGTTACCCCGCCGTAACATTAACGTAACCTGTTTGTAACAAAAGAGCCCTAGAAACGGATTTGAGATGGGGAAATGTTACAAATCGCTCAGTATTGAAACGACTTCGGCATCATTTGGCGCAGAACGAAGATAGGTTTCCAATAACTCTCGGGCTTCATCGCGACTTTTGTCGAACAGCAAAAGCCCGAGTCGCTTTAGAGCCAGCGGGTTGCCAGCATCCTCCTCGAAGACCGCTCGAAACGCTTCCTCAGCCTCAGTCGTATTTCCGGCTCTCAAGAGAATATCTCCGAGCTCAATAAGCAGTTCGGAACGATGGAAAGATACCTGCAATCCCTGTTCCAATTCCCTGATTGCTTCCTTGTATTCGGAATTCGCCACATGGACTCCTGCCAATCCAAGGTACGTTTGATCGTCCCGCGAATCGATGTCGCGAGCCCTTTTGAAAAACTCGATAGCTAAACCGAAGGAACCCGACTCTCTGGCGACCTCGGCCAACATAAGACAAGCTTCGAAATCCTCGGGATCGATCTCCAAAGCTCTTTTCAACAGATCCAGAGCCACCAGCGGTTCGTCGTTTAGAATGCTGACTCGAGCAAAACGCCTTAGCTTGTAGTTGTCATAGCAATACTCTCTTAGCTGAAGAAGACGAGGATCAACTAATTCAGATTCGGACTCCACTTGATTCATTCTCCACAATACTTCCCTGGAAGATTTGCTATCGCCAACATTCAAATACGCTTCGGCTATCAGCTCGTAGACGTCCTTGATATTGGGATCTATCTCCATTGATTGCCGCAAATACTCGACCGCCTCCTCAAACCGCTCCTCCTTGAGGGCGATTTCCCCCTTCAGCAAAGGAAACCAAGGATCGTCACTGGCCTCCGTCGTATCCAGAATTTCGTTCGCCTCAGAAAAGTTGCCATCCTTGAAATAGGACCTAGCCAGCCGATAGCGCGTCAGCTTGGAATCGGGTTCGAGGCTTAGAGCTGTTTCGAAAGATTTGATCACTTCCGTTTGATCAGAGTAGTCCGATTTAACGGCTCCGATAAGGTAAGGCCAGCGAGCCTCAAAGGGATGGGCCAGTCGAAGAGCAAGGTAGGCATGCTGGGCCTCCTCAGCAAAGCCGTTGGCGTGGTACAGATAGGCCAGATTTTCTAAAGCCTGCTCCCTTCCCTCTTTCTCTAGCAGATCGCTGTAGGACTTCTTAAGCTCGGCCCTGAATGTTTCAGACCAGCCACCAATGGCAGGGACACTCGGAATGCCGTGGAGAATCAAGGCTTCGCTCTCGTAAGCCTTCTCATCGGAAAGGTAATCCAATCCTACCATCAGACCGATCAGCATAAGCAGCGAAAGAATCAAGGGGTAGGCTTGCTTAGGCAGGAGCGTTTTCATGGGACATACGAATCAAGCCAGACATAAAGTCATTCTTAAAGTAGACGTATTCATTGTTTAATCGACCATAGAAAAATGAAAAGGATCCTAGTGTCCCGTTAGCTAAGTTCGTATCAATATTCAGATGTCCGAAAACGCGCGTCCGGAGGCCACGCGCCACCATTTTCTTGATAATCGAAAGGTGGAACGCGGCCTCTGGACGCGTTTGCTCAGTTGCAGTTCTGAAAAGAACTTGGCGAACAGGACACTAGGAGCGAGAAGATAATAAACCAAGCATTGGAACTGAATCTATAAAAGTATTTGTATCCATATTTAGGATTTATCGAGATTTTCAACTTAAGTGGAACAAGGTATCGATCAGAATAAAGATGGTCACGCGTGATTCGCGCTAGAAGACCCTATCAGAATCGCAATTTCGATATTTCAGTTTTTCCTCGACAAGCTGAAATCTATGGCATTGCAACCAATGCCTAGAGAGATCTATGAAGTGGATTTTTGCATTCAATGAAGATTCTCCGAACTTCAAGAACTACATCGATCAGCTGAAGGTCGCCTTGATTTCGAATACGGAGAAGCACGGGCTTACCCCAACGCTGCTCTACGACGGAAAACCTAACGACTCCATCCGCGATCTGGAGATCCTCGGAGCAGAAGTGATTCCCCTGGCTTCAGCGTTTAAGGAAGAGATCATCAAGGAAACGCTGAATTCAGAAGTTCCCAGAGCCGCTTCAATTGGATGTGGCGCCTTTCTCCGCTGCGAGATTCCTCGGCTCAGCATTGATCTCGGATGGACGGACGAACATGTGCTCTACACCGATTGCGACGTAATGTTCATGCCCAGCTTTAGGGCGGACGAGATGCCTCTTCCCGATCGCTACATCTCCGTCGCTCCGGAAGGCTCGATAGATGACTTCGATAACTTCAACTCGGGCGTGATGGTCATGCATCTTCCGTCGCTGATCGAGATCGACGACGACTTTAGAAAACAGCTAAAGTCCGATCTTCCACTCAGCACCAAAGCCGATTGGGATCAATTTACCTACAAGAAATATTTCGCTTCAACCAGGAATCGGCTGAACCCCGTTTACAATTGGAAACCTTATTGGGGAGAAAACGAGGAGGCCAAAATAGTCCATTTCCATGGACCCAAACCTTGGATACGCCTTGAAATTTCAAATGGCTGGGCTCCGCAAATCATGCGTGACTTGGCAATAGGCATTTTTTACGAGCTCTGCGAAGAGTGGGACGCCTTGCTAAGCAAGGCCAACAAGCGATTGGAATCGCTAAAGCAAACTCGCTCGAATACGTCAGCCCAATAAGGCTAACAAATTCTACCCTGATCGCGCTATTTCAAATACTCGTCGATCGGCGGATTCAGGATGGCATCGATTTCCTCGCTCTCGATATTGGCCTGAGTCACTAGTCTGACACCTGTATCCACTACGGTAGGAGTATTTCTTCCCTGAACGTAGTCCACCAGATTTATAATGCCGACATACCCGATTCTAAACGGATTGGAAACGACTAGTCCATGAATGTCGCCAGCTTTAATCGCTTCCAATGACTTTGGATTGGCGTCACAGCCAACCAAATACACTTGCTTAGCGTAATTGTAGGTCCTCAACGCCTGCAGCATAGCCGCAACGCCATTTTCGTGAGAAGCGAAAACAGCGTTCACCCGATCGCCATAGCGATTCAACAGGTACTCGCAAATCGAATACGCTCTTCTATAATCCGAGCCTGAGTGCTGGTCTATCGAGATCAGGCGGACGGAAGGATAGCGATTCTTGATACGCTCGATAAAGCCTGCTTCACGAGCTTCGCCGCTCGTGTCACCGGATTCGTAACGCAGGAGGATCACATTGCCCTCCTCTTCGATCAACTGACCTATCCGGTCGGCTGCCAAGGAGCCTGCTTGAAAATTGTCGGTCGTGACGTAGCTGACCGGACTGCTGGCATCGAAAGCGGAGTCGATAACGATTCTGGGCAGATTCAAAGCGGAATCGAAATAAACGGGATTGCTGATCTTCTCGTCGTCCAACGAGGCCACTACAATGCCACTAAGCCTCTGACCAGTGAACGTATCCACAATTTGAATTTGCTCACTCCGAGGCCGTTCCTGCAAATTAGCCTTCCAGAGGATCTCGACTTCATAGCCGCCTCTCGCCAAGTCCTCTTTCGCTTTAAGCGCCCCGGCATGAATGGAAGGCCAGGAAGCTTCCTTCATTCCTTTAGGAATAATGGCGATGCTCAGCTTATCGGCCTCCTGAGCGAAGGTCGCCGAGGCGGCCCAAAGGAAAATCGAGCCTAATGAGGCGACAAGGCGAGGCAAACTCATGGTCAAGAAGAAGCGTCCAAAGCCTAAATACCTGTGCTCAATACACAAAGCGTCAAGGGCAAAGCCCTTGAGGCGCTTTACTATAGGGGAATGCCTGGCTTGGCCAGAAGGAGGGGAACTCTGGACTTAGCGTTGAATGCGAGCGGATCCGCCCGCGGCAAACGCTTTCACTTGTTCCAGCGTAGCCATAGTCGTGTCGCCAGGAAATGTGGTGAGCAAAGCTCCATGGGCCCAGCCCATCTTAATAGCTTCAGCTGGCTCAAGTCCCGAAAGCATGCTGTAGATCAGTCCGGAAGCGAAACCATCACCTCCGCCAACCCGATCGTGCACGTTCAACTCGGCAGTAGGCGCAACATGAGTCTCGCCATTTATCCAAGCGACCGCGCTCCAGCTATGGTTGTTTGTGGAGTGCACTTCGCGTAGTGTTGTGGCCACGACTTTGATGTTAGGAAATTTTCCGACCACGTTGTCGATCATACCGAAGAAGGCGCTCGGATCCAACTTGGATTCCTTTTCAACTTCCTGGCCTTCGACACCCAGTCCCTTCTGCAGATCTTCTTCGTTGCCCACCAGGACGTCGACATTCTCCACAATGCGACGAAGGGTTTCCTGGGCTCGTTCCAGACCGCCGGAAATTTTCCAAAGCTTAGCTCGATAATTAAGATCGAATGAAACAATTGCTCCCGCCGACTTCGCAGCCTTCATGCCTTCTATGATCGCCTCGGCCGTCGTTTCAGACAGGGCCGCGAAAATGCCGCCGCTATGAAACCAGCGAACACCTTGACTAAAAATTTCGCCCCAATCGATATCGCCTGGCTTAAGCATGGCAGCCGCTTCGTTGGAACGATTGTAGAACACCACCGGAGCTCGCGCTCCTAGACCTCGATCACTGAAAACCGTCGCCATGTTAGGACCCTTAACGCCATCGTGCTCGAAACGCTTGTAGAAGGGTCTCACTCCCATCGCTCTCACTCTTTCATTAATGAGCGCTCCAATAGGGTAGTCGACTATTGCGGTTGCGATACCCGTCTTGAGCCCGAAGCAGTCAGCAAGATTTGCCGCTACATTGAACTCTCCGCCACTCACGTGAATTTTGCATTCGCTCGCTTTGTGGAAAGGTATTATTCCAGGGTCAAGACGATGAATCAGTGCTCCCATGCTCAGGAAATCAACTGCTCCATCTTCTAGAATTTCTAATCCGTATTTCATATTAAACTATGGTCTCAAACGTAGATAAAATAAAAAAGGCGTCCATTTATTCGGGGGCTTTTTTAAAAAGCAAGCTCCACCGGATTGCGATTGCCGCCGAAGTCCTGTCGACGAAAAGAGATGAGTAGAAAGAAAAAGAACGAGAACGAGTTCCTTTCATTGGGGAGTTCGATTATCGAGCACTGCATAAAGACGTTTGGAAAACCGCAAGGAACCCTCCCGGTCGCTAAAGCCGTGACACGTCTCGGAAAAACAGAGACCATCTACCCGAAGGCAGACTCGAGCCTCGATGACGCCATAAAATGGATACATGATTCGGTTCACCTCCGTCTGCGTCAAAATCGCTATTCGTCAGTAGCGATTATGCAAAACACGCCGGAGAATTCCGAAGGCAGGCTCCTTGCCCATTTCGAATCCGAAAATGGGGACGCTTGCCGAGGAGCGTTTCCCTACAAGGTCAAGCGGCTTGGAACGATCGCATTCGGCGAACCAGAGATGGAACCGGCCGAACCGATTTTCTAGAGACTGCTTTAGGCCTTCGGATCTGGCCAAGAAGGCAGAGCCACCCCGCTCTCCCGCCGTTCGAGCATCCCCATCTCCATTTTCTTGGGGTAGCGAATTCTCGGCTCTGAGATCGCCGTCAATCGCTTCATGGATTCCTCGTCCAAATGCCAGGATCCAGCCAGCAGGTTATCCCGAAGCTGATCGCAATTCCGAGCTCCGGCGATGACCGAAGTAATGCCAGGCATCTGCAAAGCCCACCGCAGCGCGACTTGAGCAGGGCTACGTCCCAATTCATCGGATACAGCCAAGAGTTCATTGAGAATCTCATCCGCGTTCGCTGCAAAGAAGCCCTGCGGGAAGCACCACTCGTCGGCGGACCGAGTGCCTTCAATACTGGTTTTCCGACCGGGCTTGTACTTTCCGGTTAACAGGCCTCCCGCCAGAGGAGCCCAGACCACTACCCCAACACCTTTGTGAAGACAGGCGGGTATCAATTCGTCTTCGATGTCGCGAACGACTAGACTATATTGCGGCTGGTAGCATTCCACACGAGCCCAGTCTCTAGCCTCGCTAATGGCCAAGGCGTCCATCAGCCGCCAAGCCTCGAAATTGCTGCACGCCGCGTAGCGAACCTTGCCCTGTCGCACGAGATCGTTGATGGTCTCCAGAATTTCATCAACGGGAGTTTGCGTATCCACATGATGGATGTAGTAAATATCGATATAGTCGGTTTGAAGTCTTTGCAGACTCTCCTCGACATCCTGCAGAACATGCTTTCGAGACCAGCCGGAATCATTGACGCCAGGACCCATGGGATTGAAAACCTTGGTAGCGAGAACGGCTTGGTCGCGCTTGCCCTTCAAGGCCTGACCCAGAATCTCTTCAGACTTCCCGCCATTATAAGCATCCGCCGTATCGAAAAAATTGACACCGGCATCGAAACTCATGTCGACCATCCTTCGACCTTCCTCCAAATCGGTGTAGTTTCCAAATGTCATCGTCCCGAAGCAGATTTCGGAAACCTTTAGTCCTGTACGTCCTACATTTCTATAATTCATTTCAGCAGCCGTTGAAGTTCAGGAGTTGGCCGATTCGGCTGGAGGAGCCTTAGGTTTATCCGAAGCCTCTTCGGTCGAACCCGTTAGAATGGGCGAGAGGCGATCTTGGTTCTCAATAAAGAATTGTGTATCCAAATTAACGATAGGAACCGGCAAGACCTGTTTTGAAGGGCGATGCAGGTATTGTATGAAGTTCTCATCCTTCTCCACAACCTTAAGCACCCTGCGGCGCTCCAGCATGAGTCCCAGAAAGTGTTTAAGATGAGCGTTTTCGGTGGTCGGCTCTTCTTCACCCTCAAACAAATTCAATAAGAGATTATCCGCCGTCAGCTTCATAGCCTCTTCGCGTTCCTTGTCGTCAGTGTTGCGAGGCTTGAAGACTTGGGTCCACTTGCAAATCAAGTCTCCTGGCAGCTCCAGATCGTCGCTTTCCGACTCAAGAACATCAATACGCAGGGCTTCTCCCTCATCGGTTTTGACAAGCGAACTGAGGACTCTATCGCCTTTTTCAAACGGTTCTCCGGTTAGACGAGATTCTCTGCTGATAGGCGTGATATGCCATTCCATAAGCCGAGTATTGGAGCCAGCAGCCGAGTGGCTAGAAAAAATTTCCGGTTCATGTTGATTCCATCTCTAGACTGGTCTTTAGCTAACTCGAATGCGGGGCGACTACGCACGCCTCAACGCTTGAGAGAAATATCGATACCTAAATGCCACAAAATCGTAAGGGACGATCGGAGTTAATGGACTCCATCGCTTTGCTGGTGCTTGACGCCCAGGACAGCTTTATTCAAACGCTCCACAACAAGGAGCCATTTCTGAAAAGGACCGCCTTCATCATCGAAGCGGCGCGTAGCATGAGAATGCATACGATCTTCACGGAGCAGGTTCCGGACAAGCTGGGCAGGACCAACAAGCAGCTGCTCGATCTGGCTCGCAAGCCGAAGATTTTCAGTAAAACCAGCTTTTCGGCCCTGAACGCGCCAGGAATGGAGCGTTACCTTCGCGAGAAGGAAATCTATCATCTAATCGTATGCGGCTTGGAAACGCCGATCTGCGTCTACCAGACAGGGCTCCAAGCAGCGGACGAGGATATTGATATCACTTTCCTGACTGATGCGCTGGGCTGTCGACGCCAGGAAGACGAAGCCTTCACCCTGCAAGCGCTAAAGGATCTCGGCTGTCACCTGCTGCCTTCAGAAGCGGTTTTCTATAGTCTATTGGGAGACTCGGGAAATCATTATTTTCGAGCGTTCAGCAATCTGGTGAAAATCTATTCCGAGCCAGTCGTAAATCTCGAGGAACGAGTGATGGCCAACAAGCAGTCGGAAGAGCAAAGGAGCCAACCCGGTCCTGGCAAATCCAAGAAGAAATCAGGTTCGAAATCGCCAGAGAAAAAAGAGGGCGAATCCGCAGAAGTTGAAAATCGGACCGATCAGAGGGAAGAATCTGAAAAGCCTTCAAAAAGAAAACGCTCCCGAAGAAGAAAGCCCAAACCTAAACAGGATTCTGAAAGGAATAACGATAAGCTCGAAGCCGGCCAATCTCAGGAATTGAAGGATGAGCCGAAAGATAAAGAGCCTAAGATTGAAGAGCCTGAAAAGAAGAAGGCTCGAAAACGGGTAGCCAAGAAAACGGCAAGGAAAGCGGCCAAAAAGGCGACAAAAAAGACGGCTCGAAAACGGGCAAAGCCGGACCCGGAAAAAGACGTATCCGAAAAGTCCTAGAACTTTCGTCTCCTGACATCGCTCAAGCGATAGCTTCAATGGTCAAGCCAGGCCGAATGTCTATACGTTCCGTCGCTCCATCCTTTCCTTCAAACAAGTGGCTGAAAGCAATCATCCCCGCATTGTCGCCAGTATGCTGACGATTGGCTAGGAAACAGGAAACTTTCGACTCCGTGGCAAGCGTTTCAAATCGATTCCGCAGTATCGAGTTGTTGGACACGCCGCCGGACAATCCAAGACTACGGTAAGGATGCTCGCCCATCGCCTTTGCCGTTTTCCGAATCAGAACATCGATAACCGCTTCCTGATAGGAAGCGCAAAGATCGGGAAGCGTTTTCGCGACCTCGTCTTCCGACATTTTATCAAGAGTGTAGCGAAGGCTGGTCTTCAGTCCGGAAAAACTGAAATCCAGACTGGCTTTATTAAGCAAGGCTCGCGGAAAATCGAAGCAAGCCGCATCCCCGCCACTGGCGATTCGCTCAAGTTTAGGGCCGCCCGGATAACCTAAACCAAGGAGTTTCGCGCCTTTGTCCAAGGCCTCACCCGCCGCATCGTCGACTGTTTGGCCGATCAGCGTCAGGCTCCTATCCTCATCAATTCTGGCAAGTATGGTATTGCCGCCTGAAACGATTAAAGACAGGTGGGGAAGACTCTCGGACAAATTCGTATCGAAAGACTGGGGACTTCCCTCAAACAGAGGAAGAAAAACGGAGTGAGCGTGAGCTCTGAGATGGTTCGCGGCATAGACCGGAACATTCCAGGCCGCCGATAAGGCATTGGCGACCGCAAGACCCATGGCAAGGCAGCCCGCTAGGCCAGGACCGGAAGTAACGACAATCTTTTCGACAAGACTTAGATCCTGCTGCAGCGATGCTTCCTTAAGCAGAGGTCCGAAGTTTCCCAAATGTTCGCGACTAGCCAGATCGGGAACCACCCCTCCGTATTCGGCATGCAACGACACTTGGCTACTTATCCACTCGCCAAGAATTCCCCTGTTCGGATCGAGCAGAGCGAGAGCGGACTCATCGCAAGAGCTTTCGATGCCCAAGATCATCTCGAGCCGGGGGCCATTTCCGACTGGAGCGCTTCGATCGCCTGAGCAAGTTGGGAGTCTTCAATAGGCTCGAATTCAAAACGATCCACGAACTCTTCCTTCGTCATCAGCGAAAGGCGATTTCTCTGCAGAGCGAGCTTGCGATCCTCTTCGGCGGAGGACTCGACTACAACGTCAGGTTCAATACCGTTTTCCTGGATCACATAGCCGCCAGGCGTATAGAATTTGGCGGTGGTAAGTCTCAGGCCGGCGCCATTGCCTAAAGGAAGAACCGTTTGCACGGAGCCTTTGCCAAACGTTTTTTCGCCGACCACTATCGCCCGTCCCGTATCTTTCATGGCTCCGGCCACGATCTCGGAGGCGCTAGCGGACCCGGAGTTGACCAGTACCGCCATCGGATATTTGCGGACATTGTCACTGCTTTCCGTATACCATTCGTTGTTGGAATAGTCATTACGACCTTCCGTGTAGACCATCAGCTGCTTGCGATGGAAAAACGGTTCGAGAACATCCACTGCGGCCTCTAGCAACCCGCCTGGATTATTTCTCAAGTCCAGAATCACCGCTTGCATACCTTGACCCTCAAGTTCTTTCAATGCTTTCTCCAGCTCCTCGGCGGTCTTGCTCCCAAATTGGATGATACGCAAGTATCCAATTTCTTCATTCAACATACGCGCCCCGCGAATGCTCTCCACTTCGATCAAAGCTCTTTCCACTATAACCTGAAACTCCCTGTCTTCCCTGGGTCGGAAAACGCCGAGGGCCACTTTCGTTCCGGGTTTTCCGCGCAGCAATTCGATGCACTTGCGAAGGGATACTCCTTCAATGCTCTCCTCTTCGACTTTGATAATCTGATCCCCCCTAAGTAGACCGGCCTGGTCGCCAGGAGTGCCTTCGATGGGAGCTACAATCGTCAGCCGGTCATCCTTGAGCTCGATACGAATTCCGATACCTCCAAATTCCTGAGAAGAATCCTCCTCCAATAATTGAAACTCTTCTTCGTCCAAATATTCTGAATACGGATCGAGATTCGACATCATGCCTTCCAAGGCAGACTCGGTTAGCGTATCCATCTTTACGGGATCGCTATTCACGTAATACGAATTGATGAGACTCAGGGCGTTCCGCAGGCGATTCGCCTCTTCTCGAGACTTGAAGTAGGCGCTAAACCCGCCATAGGAAGCGACAACTTGACCAAAGCGATACGCTTCAATCAGAGCGATGGCGGCGATTGCAATGATGATGATACGCTTGATGAGCCCGTACTTTTTCAATTTGGCGGAATTTTTTGTATTCGGAAGATTTGATCGTTGGCGCGGCTTGCCAAAACCTGATCTTGTTAGCGCATAGCGATAATGGGTTTCACAGAAATAGCATCAGAGTCGACCCGGCAAGCCTTAGAAGACGCGTCAGACGAAAATGGGTTTCTCGATTTTAGCAACTTTGTACGAATCGCTCTCTATCATCCTGAGATCGGCTATTATCAAAAGGAACGACGGCGAATAGGGCGAACGGCCAAAACCGACTTCTTTACCGCTTCGAGCTTCCGGGAAACCTTCGCCTCCATCTTGCTCGAAGCCAGCCAAGGTCTTCTAGCAGAGGCAGGCCTTGATCCAGAGGAAACGGATTGGGTTGAAATAGGATCGGAGCCGAGAGCGAGCTTGCTAGCCGATGAGCAAACTCCATTCAAGCGAACCCGAGCCTTAGCCCTCGACGAAAGAATTCACTTGGAGGGACAACTCGTCGTATTCTCGAACGAGCTGTTCGATGCCCAGCCTTTCCACAGTCTCGTCTTTAAAAGTGACGGATGGCAGGAAAGAGGGTTTCAGATAGATGGCAAAGGCGTCGAACCCTCAACGCGGCCTGTCGATCAGGCTTTTTTGCAAAGTCTCCCTAGCGAACTTCCCAGAAGCGCTCCAGAGGGCTACCTCCTGGATCTGCCGACGGGATCGATGGAGTTGATCAACGGCATCTGTTCGCAAAATTGGAAAGGCGTCTTTATCGCTTTCGATTACGGCAAGAGCTGGTCCTCGCTGTGCAACGAGACTCCTAATGGAACCGCCAGAGCGTATAAGAACCACCAACAGGTAGCCATCGATCCTACATTGATTGGCGAGCAGGACATCACTCATCACATCTGTTGGGATTGGCTGGAGAAGGCGTTGGAAAATCACGCATTTCAGAATGCTAGCCTTCAGAGCCAAGAGGCGTTTATCGTTAAACGCGCAACCACGTTCATGCAGGAGACGATCGAAAATCCCTCGCTAGACTCGTCGGTGAAATCGCAGCTTAGACAACTCATCCATCCGGCTCTGATGGGTCAGAAGTTTCAAGCGCTGACTGCTATCCGATTGTAAATTCCGGCCAAAGATTGAAACAATCGACTTTCGCGGAGACGAATCGGCAAATAATACTTGCCAAGGAAGTCGACCCCTCCTTTCTTTCCACGTTCTCAACCCATATCTCTCATGGCCAAGATTTGCGCAATAACAGGCAAGCGTCCGACAACCGGCAGCATCATCCACCGCAAGGGGCAATCCAAGAAAAGCGGAGGAATCGGCACGCACATCACCAAGATAACGAAACGCAAGTTTCGCCCGAACCTGCAGCGCATCAAAGTACGCCTGCCTTCCGGCCAAGTGAAACGCATGAATGTCAGCGTTAAGGCGATTAAAGCCGGACTGGTCGAAAAAGCTTAGCTCGACCACGTATCACTTTCAAAAAAGAAACGCCGTATGCATTAAATGCTGCGGCGTTCCTTTTTTGGGGAAAACGACGAAGGCGCTATTTCGGCCCACAAAGAAAGCGGAGATAACGAAGGCAATGGAATCGCCTTGCTGGAGGAGCCCGTGTCCGCCAAGGCGGTTAGAAACGACAGGCTAAATGCCTAAAAGCCCAGGGCTTTGCTCTAAATCTGAAAATCCATGTTTTCCGAAGGCTCATGCAGACCGCACTCCCTCTGAAGACCGGCAAAACGCGTTTCCTCTTCGCTCATCCCGGCTTCCAACTTGCGAGTGCTATGCCAATCGCCAAGAGAAACGTAGCCAATATCCCAGAGCGGATTGTAGGGAAGACCGTTCTCCGTCATGTATTCATGCATCGTCTTGTTATCCCAGTCTAGGATGGGATAGATCTTGGTCATCTGATTTTGCTGTTCGACGAAAGACCGGTCTGCTCGAGTGGAGCCCTGCGAACGCCGCAAACCTGCCAGCCAAGCCTTGGCTCCCAGCTCTTTCACAGCTCGATCCATGGGCTCGACTTTGTTAATCAAATTGTACTGCTTGAGTCCTTCGGAGCCCTTTTCCCAAAGCCGTCCGTGAAGAGCTTCCTGTTCGGCGGCCGACATTTTGCCGCGATACTTTTTCAAATTGAGGTTCAACCGGTCGGTCAGTTCGGCAGCAAAGCGGTAGGTCTCCGGAAATAGATAGCCCGTATCGATAAAGACAACCGGAATGTCGGGTTGGATGGAGGTTACCAGATGCAGCATGACCGCCGAGTGAGTGCCGAAACTCGTCGTCATGATCAACTCGTCGCCAAACGCGTCGACGGCGGCTTTCACACGATCGGACGCAGTGGCATGCTCCAAGTCTGCATGGCTGAGATTTACTAGGCTTTCGGCTGTCATTTAATCTTAAGTATCTTAATTAAGTTATATCGGTTAATTAAGAACTACGCTGAAGTCAAGCAGCCGATTGCAGTCCGTTTCCGCTTAGCTCGATAGCGAGATCGCCTGAGAATGATTGGAAAGACGGAGCGGATCAAAATTGCATAAGAAGATAGTTAACAATCAATTAAATAAATGCCTGCCAGGCTTAAGCAACGGGGTTGACCTCCGAATTAATACCAAAACCCGTAATTAGAGTTTTCGGAATGGGTCCCACCATTCCAACGAAACGTATCCCACACAGACATGCTGAAAAATTTCTCTATCCGCAATAGACTCGCCATTCTTATAGGAGCTCTTTCGACAATAATGGTCGTCCAAGGCTGGATCAGTCTCTCAGCCGTCAACGCTGGCAATGAGGGAATAGAGATAATGTATGAGGATGCATTGAAACTCGAACACGAGCTGGAAGTGATCGCCGAAAAGCTCAAGGATTCCAATCCCAGTCTTTCAAGCGAGGTGATGGCGACCGCTCGAAGCCAGTTGAAAACGACTCAAGAGCACTACCAGGAATCCATTAAAAAAGAATCCGGACTGAAGCTCGCGAGCTGGATTACGCTGGCTCTTGCAGTGCTTGGGGCAGGTGGAAGCGCCTACATCCTCATTAATTCCCTAACCAGACCATTGATTGAAGTGGAAACCACCTTGCTGGCTATGGCGGAGCAGACCGGAGGGGCCGCTTCCCAGGTGTCCGCCTCCAGCCAATCGCTAGCCGAGGGCGCCAACCGACAAGCCTCCTCGGTTCAGGAAACCGCTTCCGCTCTTAACCAGCTTTCCGATACTACTTCACGAAACAGCGACAACGCCTCCACTGCTCGGACCAAGGCCAATGAGACACGCTCCGCAGCCGAGTCTGGGTCCAGTGGCATGAGCGAGATGATCGAAGCGATGAACTCCATCAAGGCGTCGAGCGACAACATCGCCAATATCATCAAGACCATTGATGAAATCGCTTTCCAAACCAATATTCTCGCCCTGAACGCAGCCGTGGAAGCCGCTAGAGCTGGAGAAGCCGGAGCTGGTTTCGCTGTAGTGGCAGATGAAGTACGCAATCTCGCCCAACGATGCGCCTCGGCGGCCAAGGACACCGCCTCCCAAATCGAGGATTCCATTCAGCGCAGCGAAGTGGGCGTGGAAATCAGCAACCGCGTTGGAGAGCATTTTGAAAACATCCTGCACAAGGCTCGCGAAGTAAACGAGCTCGTCGAGGAGATCGCCAAGGCCAGCGAAGAACAATCTCAAGGTATCAACCATATCAATACGGCCATCACGCAACTCGATAGCGACATTCAGTCCAACTCGGCTACCGCTGAAGAAACGGCCAGCACCTCGGAAGAACTTTCCTCTCAAGCCGAAATGCTGCAGTTCACGGTTATGGATCTGAAAAGAATTATTCAAGGATCCTTCCAAGCCGATAAGGCGATCGCCAGCGCCACGGCAGCTCCAAGCGCCCCGCCCCCCGCCAGTCAGAGCTGGGACGATTTCGACATGTCGCAAACGGACGACCAAGGATCACGCAAAAACGATTTTGTACTGAATTAACGGGTACATTGGGAGATTCAGAACACTGCACTGCAACAAGAGGGCCGCTCTGCAGTCCATACCGATTTTGCGAAGCCTTAATCACTGCGATCAGTGATTTGATATGATTTTCTGTAATTGAAAATATGATACTTTTCTAGTTTGCTAAAATCTTCCAGCAGCTCTATCTTCCCCGTCATGAGCTTAGTCGAATCATATGTCCTCTGTCTGATCATATCTTAGTTTTTAACATCGCTCTCCGGCAGCCGCCGGATCACTGGATCGCCTTCAGCGAGCAGGATCCCGACCAGTCGGGAGCAGGTTTTCTTTTCTGTGTCTTCTGTGCTTTCCGTGGTTAAAATCCTTGATACAGTCAGACCATTCAAGCTTGTTGCTCCTTCTCTGAGGGGCTAGACCTCCAGAATGCCCACCATTATCGCAACGGGCTTCGGGCCCTGGGGAGACCACACGCAAAACGCCTCTTGGGAGGGGTTACGCGAACTCGATACCGCTTTGCCAGCCGAATGGGTCCTCTATAAATCCGAGATTCCCGTAAATTGGCATCAAGCTCGCCAATGCCTTGATAATCTCCTACTCAAAAAGCCTGACGCCTTCATCGCCTTTGGACAGTGCCCTGATTCCTGTATCAGACTAGAGCGTTTGGCTCGAAATGAAAGCGCCACCGAAAAAGAAGACGTCGATGGCAATACCTGGCCAGCAACTCTTATCAATCCGGAAGGCGCAGACAACTACCCGACCACCCTTTCCATCGATGAAGTGGGCAATCGTCTAGAAGCTGCCGACATTCCCTTCAAGCTATCCGACTCTGCCGGAGACTACCTTTGCAACCACTTCTTCTACCTGCTGATGGAAAAAATCCATAGAGCCGAAAGAAAAATCCCCGCCGGATTCATCCATGTGCCCGAATTGGATAAAATGGATTTATCGACACTAACAGAAGCCATTCGTATAGCAATTTTGGTTACGATTAGCAAAGCTACAAGCTAGGAATCTCACCAAAGGGCAATCAGTCCTCGCGAGATAAGAGCAATTTTATATTCGAATCCTTGTGCCGCGATAGCGGTATCCTCGTCTCGCAAAGCGAGATCCTGTTACTTTTCATAATCATATCGACTGGTACGAATAAGAGTGGCGATCGCGGAGCAATTGAACGTACCGAGACTTTGGCGACACTCGAAGATATTGCTAGATAAGACTGCTTAGCGTTGTATTTCAGCGCTCTTTATATAAGAATTCCGAGCGTGGAAACCACAGTAACTCCGAGATCCAGTGTCTTCGGTATTGTCCAGACTATTTCTATAGTCGTTTTGGTTATTTCGAGAAGGTCAAAATCGGGGAGAGTAGCGCTTAGCCGAAACGGTATCCACTCAATGGTTATCGTCCTTCCACTCTTCAAAAAGAGCTCCATACATCTCAATATCCTCGAGCGATCCCCATTTCTTTAGATGCTTTCTCAGACACCCTTCGCGCTTCATTCCAATGTTCTGCAACACTTTGCCCGATGCGGGATTGCGAGTCATATGTCGCGCATAGATCCTCAGAACGCCTATGTCCCTAAATCCGTATTCTAAAATCAACTTCGCCGCTTCGGTGCAGATTCCCTTGCCCCAAAATTCCTTGCCGATCCAATAGCCAAGTTCCGCTTGATGATCTTCTTCGATACGAATGAGGCTTATCGCCCCAACCAGCTTGGAAGCCTCCTTGAGAACAATGGCAAAGGTCACCCCTGTTCTTTTTTCGAATTCGGACTGATGAGTCGAAATCCAATCTTCAGCCATCTCTTTGGTATAGGATTTCGGTATCAGAAAAGTGGTGTCGGCAATGCTCCCGTCGGCAAGCAACGCATGAACATCGTCCGCATCGCTTTGCTTAAACGCTCGGAGAACCAATCGAGAGGATTCTATATTTGGAATTTCCATTTTCATTTTTCGACAACGTCCAGCTCAAGCACCACTTGCCGCGGTCAGTTGCCGTACCTCGTTACATATTGCTCGTTATTTTCCTGGAAATAAATTCCGCTCGGCTCTCGATTAGCTGAATTTCCTCATCACAAAACTCTTCGTTTCGAATCTTCATCGAACTAAAATTCAATGTACCCCAAACCTTACCACTCACCATGATGGGCGCGCTGATATAGGATTCCAAGGGCAAACCGGTGTACAGTGGGTGTTTACAGAGTCCTGGGGCGCCTCGCAAATGCGTTAGAGCAACCGTTGATTGCTTGGCGACAACCTCTCGACAGTATGTATCTTTAAGCGCAAAGGATTCACCTGCTTTAAAAGCTCCACCCTCTGGCATTACTGCTATGACTTTATAAGAAGAGTCATCAACTCGACTGACAATCCCTAACGATAAATCAAAGATCTCCAACCCCTCCTCTAACACTTCTTTGCATAGGGCTTTTATTTCTTGATCAATCATTTTCGCCTTCCGCTTAAATTGGTACGACAAAGTCCATTCGCCGCTGACTCAAACTACGAGGCGCGCTCCAATGCGATTGGTCCTTCTGGAACTAAAAAGAAAATCGACAAACCCAAACGCAGCAAGCAGTTAAGCGCAACGTTTTGTTCGACGGATATTTCTGATGACGTTCGCACACTTGCTTGATACCCCAACAACGCTTTCCGCCAGCGAGAAACTTGCAACTCACTTAGGCGCCTCACCTGAAGGAACAGCTATCCCTAAAAGCTGAAATAACACAGCTCAGAAAAGGCGGGAATCCTATCCCGCGAGCTTGGTAACGGCTTATCGGCTTCGGTCCGAAGCATTGTTATCCAACATCTCCGTTTATGAATCAGACAAGTGGTTGGAATCCGCCATAAGCCATACTCGTTGGGATAAAGACCGGATTCGAAGGATCTAACAAAGGAGCAACCAAATCTGCCATCCTAGGATCAGCCTCGACCCGTCCATTTACAATATCACGAGACTCGCGAGATTCGAAAATGATCCAGCCAAACACAACCGTTTCACCATCCGTCGTATTGATCAGTTCAGGAAACTGGCGCGTTCCCTCCCGATTCAGATCATCACCAACAAACTCCCGGTAATCGATTGCGCCGTGTTCGCGATAAATCTCGGCAACAGCTTTGGCAACACGCTTGTATTCGTCCAAACGATCACGAGAAATTGGAAAGACAAATCCGTCAATGTATTGTGGCATTATTAATCAAATCAATCTGTATTCAAGTTTTAGTGAGACAAGGTACGAGTGATATCAGGAGTTTCTGCCGAAGCCTAACCGGATCCGAGCTCGCTAGCGACACTCCTCGTTGTCTCCACTCGATAACTATTTTTCATCGTGACGATCAAATTCGAAATAGTGAACCAAATAATCCCTCTCTTTTTCAAATCCTAAACTCTCAACAAGCTTCCGTGAACCTGTGTTTACCTCCTCGCAGTCCCAATAGGGCTGTAGTCCAGATTCACAGCATTCCAGGAGAACCGCTCCCGTTGCCATTTTAGCAAATCCCTGACGTCTTTTTTCCGAGATAGTCTCGACACCCAAAACATGGATGTCTTCGGCAACAAATTCCGAGAAACAGGCGGATACCACAAGGTCATCAAGAAGGATCACATAGCCAATGCCTGTATCCAGGAATTCCTCGCTACTCCTCCAACATCGCTTCAGCTTGGATTGGAGGAATTCAAGGTTTTCGATGCGGGAATCATTCAGTAGAGATAAATCGATTCTTTGTACATTGCGTCGATTCACACTTCGCAATCGATCTACTGTGGATTGATCCTGCGGCAGACTGTGGATAATTTGGCGACTTGATCCGATTCTCTGATCCTTGAAAATGCTTTGTATTGCCTCGTCCCATACAGGACTATCTCCACTGACTTCGAACCAATCGAGGCCGGATTTCCTTGCTTCTGGTTTTATCACTCCCCGAACGTAAGCATCGAGGTGCACGGAAAATACAGGACTCCCAGCATCTCCAACCAAATAAAAGCCTTCAATTCCCTGTGCCCAAATCAAGGCTGCTGTAGGCGTATCCACATCGTCCACATAAACTCTTCCCGGATTTACTCCGAGGAGCACTGAAAGCGCTTCTGGATATCGCTGGGGAGCCGCAGCTGCAATAGGCAGAATTTTCGAAAAGCGCTGTTCGGGTAATTCCTGGATCATGGTGTGTGGCTAACGTCTCTAGTGAAAAGGACGGGAACTACGATCGCATACTAAGTGCAACGGCATCTTCATTGTATCCACTAACTGGTTAAATCTTGGTTCGTTTTTTATTGGATGTAAGTTGCTGAATGCTGAGAATGGCAATCGATATGCCTATACCAATATGAGGAGCAAAAGTCGGATACGCGCCGTTTAGGATGTTGATTAGAGTCAGGGTCGAAATCCCAAGGATTAGCAGGTTGAGAAAGGCTAACGAAATGGTTAAGTACGTCATTTTGGTTTTTGTGATTTGGATGACCCAAAACACACAAGCAACGGCTATCGAAATGGGAAAGATCCCGTACAGTAATTCTTCAAAATCCATTATTGCCAACGCCAAGTGCACACGATGGAGACAGGTGGAGTCTGCCGGAATTGTATGGCACTACTCCCTTTTTGAACCGAAACTCGGCTTTTGCCGGTTGTGTCGAATCGCTGTGACGCGAATTGATTCCTCTCTCACGCGAAAAAGGAAGTGAACCGGAAACCTTTTCAAATTTCCTCTACGCAAGCCAGTTGCGTCAAAGTGATGATGCTCGGGTTCTTGCCTTGCCCGTTCGATTCCGCTCAGTAGTTCGCTCCAGAAAGCGTCTCCTAGTTCGGGAGAAATCAGATCGTAATGATCCAGCAATTTATTCGCATCTTCGGGAGCTTTCGGGTGGTACTCGACGAATCTCATCTGCGGCCGGCGCGTGCTCTCCGGACGAACTCGTCGTGGCTGATAGCCTCGACCGAACGAGATTCTAGATCAGCATCTCGCTTCAAAACCTCTTGATCGTCAGGTCCTTGTGGCTGATCATCGAGAGTGTGTAGCAAGTGGGCGAGTAGACCCGCTCTGTCTTCGCGAGAGAGTTCGTCTGCTTGCTTCTGGATGTCTGCTAGTCTCACCATGGTTTCAGTCTACTTCTTGGCCAGGTTTCCGCAAGCCTTCGTTTTCGCCGAACGCCAAGCCTACTTGCAAGTGGCAGCGGAGCTGTCAGGAGTTGAATAAGACGACTTGTTTGCTTCTAGTTCTTTCATTGGGCTACAAGATTAACTGCTTTTTGCTGCGTCACAGCGAAGCTTGGTAGATCAGTTTTCCGTTCCTGAAGGTATAGCGTACGTTCGCAAGAACGCGAACGTCGTGCAATGGGTCTCCGTTCAAGACAACGAGATCACAGACGAATCCGGGAGCGATCCGCCCGAGCTGTTCTTCTAGCTCAGAATGCGTTTGACCAACTATTGAGTGAGCCAAACTGCAAAGAAGAACAGCGAAACCGACAACAGTAGGATTCATGTCATAAAAAATGAATACAGGGCTCTAATCGACTTTCAACTCCGGATAAAAGATGGATATCTTTTGTCATCCAATTTCTTCAGTTAACGACTAGCTGACTCGATCGGGACCGGCGAAGCTGGTGCCCATCGAATCAAGCAACTGGTTCGCTTTCTCTTATAAAGCTGAGTTCCATTGGTTTATGATCTCATCGAATCTATTCTTCAATTCTTCAGAAGGTAATCGATGCTTTGTTTCTTTGTTCTCTATTTCGACGTACTCCCAAGATGTATGCATGTATTCAGTGCCGTGTGCAAAATCATTTCTCAAGCTTTGGAGCCAATCCAAATTACTATACATTTCGGGAGTTATGTCTATGAATCCGAATTTATCATTTAGTTTCCTAAAGAGCTGTTTCTTCTTTTCGAAACTATCCTTAATTGATTTCAAAAAAGTCTCAGCAAGGAATGTGGAGACTTCCTCATCGTCACAAAATGCTCTGATCGATTCTGTAATTTTATCTTCGAGTTGGGTAACCTCGTGGATTACGTGTCCGCGAAAAGCCGCTACATAAGTTCTTGCTGCTTGAAGTTTGTCGAAATCTGGATTGTCACCGCTTCCTTCTTCGCCGATGAGGTTGAAAGTAGTGTACCTTGGCTTGTAAGTCCAATCATCCATTTTAGCGTCTCTATGATACAAGAGTGCAAGGAGCGGGGCAACTGTAACGAATTGTATCCATAAAATGGTTAACTATTAGTTATTTCTTTTATGGGTCTTCCCAGCTTTCACGAGGTATTGCATAAATTCGACTCCAAATAGAGTGATTTTCACGGTGTCTCTCTCAAGTAACACCAAGTTTGAGTTCTTCAGGTAACCAAAGTATCTTTCGAACTCGTGGCCACTTAGATTGGGATTAGAGGGGACAACGGTCTCTTCATACCATTTCCTGATCTTCTCGATCTTCAATCCTTGAGCTGCCGCATTTAGCTCTACGAGGAACTCCAACTGACTCCCAAAAATCGTAAGTGATATTCTTTCGCAGCTGGCATTGATTTCAGAGGCAGCAAGAGCTCTTACAAGCAGCTTATTCTGCTCTGCTTCACTGACCACGCCTCGATCTTGTAGCTGCTTTCTAATCATCTCTTCTTGTTCAATTAAAACCGGACTTCGCGAATATTCGTCAAACTGCTTTTCGAAGGTCTCTGCACTTTCAGTTGCAGAATTAGTTTGAGGATCGGAGAGCGAGACACCTTTCCCGTCGATACTCTTAATTCGTGGAAAAAGGCTGCGAATCTCTTTTCTGAAGAGAGTAGAAAAGAAGATGGCAAACAGCAGAACTGCAGATGCTATGACTATTGTTTTTTCCATTCTTCTATGCCCAACGTAGAGCTCTGGCACGGCGCGTTAGCGACGTTGACCAGAAGCGAATTGTTGGGCTTGGTTCTTTTGTTTAAGGTAACTCTGTTTCCATGATTCAGAAAGTCTGTTCGATTGCTTACGAAGCTGACTATCCTGCAGACGTCCTTGAAACTGGAAATCAATTCCGATGTGCTTCAGGACTCCATTCACGACAGTTTCGTAGTTCTCTATTAAATCTTCATATTTGACTATATACGGCTGCTTTTCAACCGCCTGAAAATACGCCCTCCACTCAATTTCATTTTTTTCGATTTCGGAATAAATTCGATCGATTTCCTCAAAGTCGAAGACCAATTCATCTTCTTTCGGTAGATCTTCGTCACATTCGACAGTCCATATAAAATTTTGGTAGGCCTTGTGCAATGAGACTGCTTGTGCAGCCTTATCTCCTCTAGTCATCCAGACATATTTCAACTCGCCAAATGTCTCTTCGAGAATCTCGTATCGGCCAACATGTCTAGTTTCAGGAACTTCCGAGAGCAGTTGGTAGATATCATCGAAATACTGCATCATGACTTTGACGCCCCAAATTCCGTTCTTGCTCTGAGTTTCATTTTTCAGGTGGGAAAGATACTTCTCTGTGCCTTCTGTTTTCCATTTTTCTTTCCAGCGAGGCACATGCATATGCCCAAAGTATTCGTCAGGCCTTCCGGCAAGTCCTGTCTTCTTAAGCGCCTCGCACAGAAGATTTGTTCCTGTTCTTGGTGTGGCGCAGATGAAATAGGGAGTCATTATTCTTTTTGCCTAACGTCTTGCTGACTCGATCGGGACCGGCGTAGCTGGTACCGATTGAGTCGAGCACTTTGTTAGAATTGCTTTTTATTGTTGAAAGTAATTCGTAGGCTATCTGCCTAATCGCGGGAAAAGTAGGGACATTATCATACCCTCTACGGATACCAGAATTAATCCCAACAAGTGTTGACCCGCCAGACCAGGAGTGGCGAAACGCATCATACTTTTCTTCAACTTCAGAGTCAAAATGGGCTCCGCCATCTTTATTAGCAACGGAAAGAATTATATCCTTTCTAGTTAAAGAATGTTCATTCGATCTGAAAACTACTTCTTTCTCCCACCATTCTGAAAATTTCAATTCATTGCATTCCTGAGGCTTCTCGAAATACCTTTCATCACACAAAGGCCAGTATTTAGCTTCCCCTCCGACGCCGTCTTTCACTCCAACATGGATTCTTCGTACGATGCCAAGATGCACTGGATCGCGATCACTGCTTGTATTCGTACTAATGTACTTTGCATCTTTCTTTCCTAGATGAGTCAGCAGTGAGGTGCTCCGGCGCGTGTCGTGAACGAGCACTCGAATCGATGTGCTTATTGGTAGAGCCAATATTTCTTTTTCATCGCGATCATAGTATTCGCACAGAGCCTGAAGCAGTTCCAAGAATTCATCATACTTTGCGACAAGCGGGTTACTTACTATGCTCATTTCATTTCTAACGCTAAGTGGTAGCGATGACCGCCGAGCGGAGCGAGGTGGGCATTGCTACACACGCTTTGTTCGAACTGTTTTTCATTTCTCTTTCAGCTCCAGCTTTTCGATTCTTAGGTTTGCATTGTTTTCGTCGACCCATGGCTTGCAGCGTTCTAGAAGATCGAACGCCTCAGCTGAAGAACTAGGATGGATATCGACTATAATTGTAGTATTTTCTTTTGCTGCCAGTGGGCATTCGGCTGCAAAGTCTTTGCTGCGTATGAAGCCCAAATAACCTTTCATTTTCTCTAACAGTCTTTTTTGGGAGTGTTCGTCTGACTGTAGTGGTTTCGCAACTATGATGTGAAAGTCCGCACCTCCATCTTTTCGTACTCCCCAGTTATCGATGTACCCCAAAGCAGGAATCGCGTGATCAGGTTCGTCGTACGTCGACTCGAAGTCGTTATGCATGAAAGTCTCGGTCATCTAATTTTCGTCGAACAGTATTAATATGTGCAGTTCAGCTTCACATAGCGCGAAAAATTTTACACTGAAATTCTGACTTATAAGTGTAAAAGACTGCGTTTTTATATCTTTGCAATTTCTCCTTCTCCCTCTGAAACGAGAAAAAATGGAGGAATGCTATGTGAAGTGTTTTACCATTTTCGGCGCTCGGACGAATCGCGTAGTCTTTTACAATTTGGGAGAATCGAGTAATGGCAAAAGCTTCGAGTGCCACGACTCCCGTCATGTCGGCTCGATCTCAGCCGGTCTTTGGCTTCGAAATGATAAAGATTATAATGCCGAAGAGGTATTCGATAATCGCTCCGGTGTAGGCTCCTGCCATTACAGGGGCCTTCAATATCGCCAGTGGAAAGGCGAATACGGCTAAGGCTGCTCCGAAAAGCCAATAGATCTTCATTCCATAAATGGTCACGAAAGTGAAGTAGCGGCCTCCTATAACCAGAAGCATGGCCGGGAAAAACAGTTCTACTTTATACATGGCCGCTCCAATGGCGATGGGTATGGAAAGCAGCATCCAAAACGTTCCTTGAATGGCTAGCGGAGCCAACGGATTGCCTTTCTGGTGCTTTCCCGATCTTCCAACGAGTTTGCTCAAGACCACAGAGAGCGGAAAGATCAGGGTGCCTCCAAAGACGAGCGTCAGTATCCCGGCTTTCGGATTGGCGAAGGTGGCCACAATCGCAGCAGCAAGCCAAGCGGTGGCCGAGGAAACGGCGCCAGTAGCGCCACCGAAGTAGGCTTCTCGCATGTCGCGTTGAGCATCGGAAATAGAGTCCATAGCGTTTTCTGTTTTTGGGGTTTAACGATGAAATTTTTTTTGGATACCAACACGTTTAGACAAAGAACCTGACGCTATAGGCTTTGCAACAAACGTTGAGCCTCGTCGCCCGTTTGGCAGCTAGCTGTTTTCCAGGGGCTTCTGAGGTCGAAAGCGATCGTATTCAGGGTTGATGCATTTCGCATCGCCCCACCTATCGTAGGTATAGCGAAGGTTGGGCTCGTCCTCGGGGTACTGCCCCTTGTCATCCGTTTCCTCGATCCATTCATTCAGTTGGGCCCGCATTTGCAGGAGCTGTCGTTGATATTTGGGGTCATCCGCAAGATTGCGCAGCTCATGGGGATCGTTATTGAGATCGTACAGTTCTTCGGCTGGACGGTGTTCTCTCCAGAAGCGGGCCTGTTCATCCGTAAGCGCTCCCTTGTCGAAAAGTTCTTCCATCCGCTTCATGTAATCGCGACCATGGCGGTAGTTGAGCTGCATATACGGTCGGTCGGGCATGAAGTTGCGAATGTATTTAATGCCCTGATCGTTCCTAAGCGAGCGGACCCGGTCGATGGTGAAGTCCATGCGATCCTTGGCTGCGATAACGAAGTCCCGTTTATAGTCGGGCGCGAAAAGATTCCTGCTGTCATACCAGTCGGGAATCTCGATTCCGCAGAGAGCTAGCGAAGTAGCGGAAATGTCGAGGGCGCTGATGAGATCCTTGCGGCGCTCGCCCTTGCTCCATTGCGCATATTTCTCCGGAGCCGAGACGATAAAGGGGACGTGCAAGCCACCTTCGTAGCAGAACTGCTTGTGGCGTGGCAAATAGCAGCCGTGGTCGCTGAAGCAAAAAACGATCGTATCCTCTAGAAGACCATCTTCCTCGAGTAGCCGCATGATTTCGCCGACCGCCCTGTCCGTTACGCGAACACAGTCATAATGGAGAGCCCAATGCTTCAGCATAAGCGGGTCCTTAGGATAGTAGGGCGGCATCCTGTCTGCCACATCCTCGGGGTCCAATCGCTCTGGCAAAGCATCCAGAGCTTCCTGATCAAACGCATACTTGCCCCCGGATAACTGCACCTGACCAAAGAAAGGTTTATTCCGGTCCTCCAGCTCGCGCCATGGCGCTCTTCGGTTTTCGCTCACCTGCTGCATGCTGTAAAGCTTCTGGCGATCGTAAGTGAAGTTGTAGTGATCCTTGCCCTGGTTAAAGGTGCTGTAGCCGTTATTCCTGAAAATCTCCGGCAGGGTGTTCCCACGTAAGTATTCGGGAAGAAGAATAGGAGTGTTCTCATTGTAAGCGCTGTTGTGGTTATGAGCCCCAATGGTAGTCTGCATGCGCCCGGTAATGATAGCGCTGCGACAGGGAGAACACACGGGAGCGGTCACAAAACACTTTTCGAATAGAGCCCCCTGCGAGGCCAGGCGGTCCATGTTTGGGGTGGGCACTGTCGGGTCTCCGTAACTTCCAAGAAACGGATTCATATCCTCGATATAGATCCACAGGACGTTGGGGCGTTTCGCCTTTTGGGACTGCTCTGCGGCATCCAGGAAAGTAAGTCCTGTCGATACAGAAAGAATTAGAGCCCATGCGATTCTTAAACAATGTCGCTTCGAATGTTTCATTCCGGATTTCATATAGGGGTTACCAGACTCGATCCGCAGGCAACGTTAGCTAAGTTACTTTGACTGTCTAATACTTTTGCAGGCCTAGCAGAGAAGGGCGCTAAGCCTCCCTACCCTAAACAAAAGCTTACAGACTCTGCAGCAGTCGCTGGATTTCGTCGCGTTTAGCTACCGTTTCGGCGAGCTGCTTTTTGGCGCCTTCTACGACTTGCGGCGGAGCCTTGCTGATGAAGCTTTCGTTGTTCAGCTTTCCTTCGCCAGCCGCGATGGCCTTGCCAAGCTTGGCTAGCTCTTTGCTCAAGCGTTCCTTTTCCGCTTCGACGTCGATCGCGCTGGCTAGATCGAGGTAAACGGTACCCAGAGCGGAAACGGATCCCGGAGCGTTTTCCACCGAATCCAGAAAAGCGATACTTTCCGCTCCGGCGAGCTTCTTGATCGTATCCAAATTTTCCTCAACCACCCTTTGGGCTTGGGCATCGGCCGCCGTAATTATGAGAGAAACGTCTCTTTTGGAAGCCACATTGTATTCCGCTTTGATGGCCCTAGCCTTGGTGATCAGCTCCTTCACCTGGTCGATGTGCATAACAGCCGCCTTATCAAGGGATGCTCCGGCTTTAGCCAGACTGGCCTCGATGCCTTCAGAGGACAGAAGCGTGGTTTGCATAAGAAAGGAATCTTTTTGCCCAAAGCCCATGGCAGCCCAAAGCTCCTCGGTAATATGAGGCATGATCGGGTGCAATAGTTGTAATGATTGTCTCAGTACGAAATCTTGAACGGCTAGACAATTAGCCTTCAGAGAATCGTCATTCAACTTGGACTTGGAAGCCTCGACATACCAATCGCAGAAGTCGCCCCAAACGAAATTGAGCAAAGTGTGAGTGAGTTGACTCAGTTCGTAATCCTGGAAGAGACGCTCCACCCTCTTCGTCGTCTCGATGGTTCTCGCCAGTATCCAATGATCGAATGCATCGCATTTGGCGAAATCGATTTGCCCGATGATCGCTTCCTGCGAACCCGTGTTGTCACCTGAGGCGCCGTCTGAACTCATCTGCCGGAAGCGGCAGGCGTTCCACAGCTTGTTGCAGAAGTTGCGGCCGATCTCCACCCTTTCATTGCTGAAGAGAATGTCCGACCCTTTCGGCGCGATATTCATGATGCCGAAACGCAAGCCATCCGCCCCATAGGTATCGATCAAATCAAGAGGGTCTGGAGAATTGCCGAGCGATTTCGACATCTTGCGACCCTGCAGATCGCGAATCATGCCCGTGAAATAGACGTTTTTGAACGGTATCCGTTCTTCAATGTCATCGTCGGTCAGCTCCTTTTTCTCATCGCCCATGAACTCGAGCCCGGCGATAATCATGCGAGCCACCCAGAAGAAGATGATGTCCGGACCGGTCACCAGATCGTCGGTCGGATAAAAGTATTCCAGTTCCTTGCGAACCTTCTCGTCATCAGAAGGCCAGCCTAATGTGGCAAAGGGCCACAGCCAAGAGGAAGCCCATGTATCCAAAACATCCTCCTCCTGCTCCCAGTTCTCGGGATCTGCAGGACCCTCAACCGAAACGTGCACATTGGCCGGGTCATTGCGATCCGCTCCCTTCTTGTACCAGACCGGCAGACGCTGACCCCACCAAAGCTGGCGACTGATAGCCCAATCGCGGATATTGTTCAACCAATGAAGATAGACCTTTTCCCAGCGCTCGGGATGGAATTTGACGATCCCTTTCTCGACCGCTCGCTTGGCTTCCTCGATTTTTGGATACTTCATCCACCATTGATCAGTCAGGCGCGGCTCAATGGGAACCTTGCCCCGCTCGGAGAAGCCAACATTGTTCTCGTACTCCTCCGTTTTGATGAGCAGGCCTAGTTCCTCCAAACGCAAAGCGGCCTTTTTGCGCGCCTCGAAGCGATCCATCCCCTCAAACTCCTCGCCCGCCAAATGGTTCAGCGTACCGTCCTCGTTTAGAACATCAACGATGGGCAGATCGTGTCGCAGGCCAATCTCGTAGTCGACCTGGTCGTGAGCCGGGGTGACTTTCAAAGCGCCCGTACCGAATTCGCGATCGACAGCCTCGTCGGCAATGATGGGAATTTCTTCACGAGGAAAAGGTCGCCAGACCTTCTTTCCCACCAGATCCTTGTAGCGATCATCGTCCGGATGCACCGCTACCGCCGTGTCGCCCATGATCGTTTCCGGACGTGTAGTTGAAATTTGGAGAAATTCGCCAGGACTATCGACCAGTTCGTATCGCATGGTCCAGAAGTGTCCCTTCTGTGGCGTCATGATGACTTCCTCGTCGCTCAAAGCGGTCTTACTGACCGGGCACCACTTCGTCATGTAGCGTCCACGATAAATGTATCCACGTTTATACAACGCCACGAAGGCGTGCAGCACCGATTGCGTGTAGCGATCGTCCATGGTGAACACCTCGCGACGCCAGTCGCAGGACGTTCCCAGTGTGCGAAGCTGCTTGAAGATGATGCCGCCGTGCTCCTTGCTCCACTCCCAGCAGGTTTCGACGAACTTCTCCCGACCTAGATCGCGCTTGTCGACGCCTTTATCTCGAAGATGCTGCTCGACCTTTACCTGAGTAGCGATACTCGCATGGTCCGTTCCTGGCTGCCAAAGAGCATTTTTTCCCTGCTGCCTGGCTCGACGCATGAGGATGTCTTGAATCGTATTATTCAATACGTGTCCCATTGTCAGAATGCCCGTCACATTCGGCGGCGGGATCATGATGGCGAAAGAGTCGTTCTCCTCGTCAACCTCGCCATCGAAGCAGCCATTGTCTTCCCAAGCCTGGTACCACTTGGCCTCAACACTTTTAGGATCGTAGCTCTGATTCAATTCGGTTGCCATCGCAAATTACTTCGTCTTCGAGAAAAGCGCCTAGCGATAAGCAGCCAACCTGGACATGACAAGAGGAATTCGACGCTTGCGAATCACTCGAAAAGTCAGATCGAAAACCTAAAGATTACGATCCGGGAACCTGAGGAATGATGCGACGTCCCAAGCGTCGATATACGCTGAAATCGCTGTCCAAGGTCCACAACCTGCAATTGGTATAGATCTCTGTCATCCGCGTAATACAGGCATCTGCCAAGTCCATCGGCACATTCCGATATTTTTTCATTAAAGCCAGAATCGCCGAATGCTCTTCTCGCAAATCGAATCGAATATCCAGGACCTTTCGATCGAATAAGATCAGAAGTTTCTCCTGTCCTTCTGCGACATCGCGCAAAAGATGCATCGCCTCCGTAACGACGGGCTCGCACGTTATGAGTGGTGGACGCATGCGCTTGAACTGCCGCAAGCACCGCTCGTGATTGGCATCTCTTCTATTAAACAAAGCGACAAGCGGCCCTGTATCGACAATCAGTATTTCACTTCCTGCCAAGACTCTTCAGGTAGTTTTTATTAGTGGAAAGATCTCCAGGCCCCTCGCCCAAATTGGCAAACAGATCCTCGCATTTAGCAAAACATGTCGACACATCAGAGCGTTCATTTTCCTCGTCAAGTATCCGCTCTAAACTATCGCGAAGCAGCTGCGAAGGCGTTGTTTTTCGTTGTTTCGCTATTCGCCTAAGCCGAGCTTTCAGTTGCTCTTGAACCTTGATCGACAACGTTGACTGCATAGAATTGGAGGTAGACCATTTCTGGCAAATGTCAACTACCATGTGCCTTTTTGTAGAGCAAACTAATTCTTGCCGCCACGCCTCAGAGATGTCTTTTAGAAAAAGACATCAGCCCCCTGAAATTATGGAAAACGAAATGCCCCGCCGGTCTGCCTTGAAGACTATCGCCAAAGGAGCCGCTGTGGCGGCAACCGCCTCTGCCTCGCACAAGACCATGGCCGCACACCACGAATCCGCCGAAACTTTGAAAGGAAACATTCGCCATTCCGTGTGCAAATGGTGCTACAAGGACTACACGCTCGACGAGCTTTGCGCGGCAGCAGCTCGCATCGGCATGGAATCCGTGGAGCTAGTCAATATCGACGAAGCCCCCACCTTGCGAAAACATGGCTTGACGAGCGCCCTTATCTGGGGAGTGCCAGGAGGTATCAAAAGCGGTCTTAATCGGTTGGAGAATCACGACGCGATCGTCGAGTATTTCGAACACACCACCCCTCGTGTGGCAGAAGCAGGCTACCCCAATATTATTTGCTTTTCCGGCAATCGCGAGGGCATGAGCGACGAGGAAGGACTGGAAAATTGCGCCATAGGCTTAAAACGAATAGCACCGATCGCAGAGAAGCATGGCGTGACTGTGGTCATGGAATTGCTCAACAGCCGGCATAACCACCCCGACTACATGTGCGATCATACGGAATGGGGCGTCGAACTGTGCCAACAGGTCGGCTCGGAGCGCTTCAAGCTGCTCTACGACATCTACCATATGCAGATTATGGAAGGCGACGTGATCCACCGGATACGCGAGTTTCAAGACTACATCGGGCACTATCACACCGGTGGCGTTCCTGGTCGCCACGAAATCGACGAAACGCAAGAGCTCTACTATCCGGCCATCATGCAGGCGATTTTGGATACAGGTTATAAAGGATTCGTCGGCCAGGAATTCGTACCTGCCGGTCCCGACCCAATCGCTTCTCTAGAACAAGGCGTGCGGATTTGCGATGTGTAGATATACCATCATCATCTTCCTCTTCTTCATCTTCTATCTCAAAACGCGACTAGCCGGAAGCTGACCTCTACTCTCTCCTCCAAATATGGGCACTTTGCTTTCATTCCTCTTCTTTACCGGCCTCGTCGGACTCATCACCTATCTCCGCACCCACAACGATAATCTTCACTCTACTAAGGGCTATTTTCTGGCGGGCAATAGCCTGAACGGATGGGTGATCGCCGGTTCGTTGATGCTGACCAATTTGAGCGCCGCGAACTTCACCGGCATGACGGGCAATGTGTACGTAGGCAATCTCTCGCCTATCGCTTGGACGGTTACCGTCATTCCGCCATTGATCTACTACTGCTCCATCTTGCTGCCGACCTTCTTGCGAGGAGGCTTCGCCACCATTCCGGAGTTTCTCGAAGCTCGATTCAACAAGTCGACGCGGCGCTTGATCGCCATCATGTTTCTCTTCTCCTACATCCTTAGCGGCATGCCCGTCGCTTTATATGGAGGATCAGTGGTCATCGACCGGCTCTTCGACATAACCAATACCACTGGATTAAGCCAAGTAACGGTAATTTGGATACTCGTCTGGTCGCTGGGAATCATCGGGGCAATCTATGCTCTATTTGGAGGACTCAAAGGGGTGGCCATTTCCGATACGCTCAACGGAATCGGACTGCTTGTCGGCGGAGCGATGGTTTTCATCATCGGAGTCTACAAGGTGGGCGATAACGATTTCCTAGCGGGCGTACAAACGATTCTAACGAAGAACACCGAAGTGCTGGACGCGGTGGGCGACGTAACGGATGGCATCCCCTTCTCGGTGCTCTTCACCGGCATGCTTATCCACAATCTCTTTTTCTGGAGCACAAACCAGTTTATCGTGCAGCGAACGCTGGGCGCCAGAAGCCTAAAGGAAGGCCAGAAGGGGGTGATGCTCGCGGCGTTCTTCAAAATCCTGAATGTCGGCTACATAGCCTTCCCCGGCATTATCGCCCTACACCTCTACGGAGCTAACCAATTCGAAAACAAGGACTTTGTATACCCTACGCTGATACACGACATCATGCCCGGGGTCTTTGTCGGCTTCTTCGCAGCCGTTATTTTCGGAGCCGTTCTCAGCACCTTCAATTCGGTACTCAACAGCTCGGTAACCATTTTCGCTCTCGATGTCTACAAGCCGCTATTCGGCAAGAACATGAGCGACAACGAAATCATACAGCGCTGTAAGCGAGTGGGAGTCGGAATGGCTATTGCGACTATGACTATCGCGCCGTTCATCATGTATTTTCCCGAAGGCATATTCACTTTTATGGTACAGGTAGATAGCCTTTTCGGAGCTCCGATATTCATGGTGTTGCTGCTGGCCTATTTTTCGAAGAACACGCCGCCGTTCGCGGTCAACCTTTGCCTAGGCCTCTTCGTCGTGACCTATGGGACGTTGATGTTCTACATACAACCGGAACTGCACTATCTTCACTACATGGCCATACTCTTCGTTCTTTTCGCCAGCCTGGCCTTGGTGATCGGAAAGTTCGCACCCTACAAAAAGAGTCTGCCGCAAAAAGAGAGTATCGAAGGGGTCGATACGACTCCATGGAAACGGATGAAATGGGTAAGCGTTTTGGCGGTCGTATGCATGATCGCGACCTATGTTCTCCTTTCTCCCCTAGGCCTTGTCGATTCCACGCGCGAAAAGACCATCGACTATTGGATCATCGCAGTGGGAAGCGTCATGGCAATCGTCGTGCTAGGCGTACCTGTATTGAGACAAGCTAGACAAAGAGGACGCCTGTAGGAAGAAGATGTCGAAGCAGAAGAAGCTAAGCCTTATCAGGTAACTCCGCCTAGACGTTCCAAAAGCGTCTGAGTTGCCTTGATGCCTTCGACTGCTCCGATCTCCCTACCCTCGTATTCAATGCCGATGTATCCAAGATATCCCGACGCCTTGACTAGGTTGAGGATACGCGGATAGTCGATTATGGTTTCATTGCCTTCAGCATCGAAATTGTAGGACTTGGCGCTCACGCCTTTGGCGAATGGCAGGAGCTCCTCCATTCCCATGTACCTGTCATAGTATTCTTTGGTCTTCTTGTTTATCCAGAAATTCCCAAAATCCGGCAAGGTGCCGCAGCGAGGATGATCCACCATTTTCATTACCCCGGCCAACCAAGCTCCGTTGCTGGATAAGCCGCCATGATTCTCTACAATCACATTGATACCAATGCTGTCTCCGTATTCAGAAAGCTTACGCAATCCGTCGGCAGCCAGTTTTTGCTGCTCTTCAAAGGTACCGGTTGAACCGGCGTTAACGCGAATCGAATGGCAGCCGAGTTCTTTAGCCGCGTCGGCCCACGGCTTATGATTGTCTACGGTTTGCTGGCGAGCGGCATCGTCAGGATCGCCAATGCGGCCCAGTCCATCGCACATGATGAGCAGACTATCTACTCCTTCACCATCAGCCCGCTTCTTCAAATCCGCCACCAGCTTATCGCTGAAGTTCTCCCGATAAAACTGATTTACGTATTCGATAGCCCTAATTCCAAAAAGCTCTCTGGAGATTTTAGCGAAATCCATGGCATCCCGCTCTCCCGAACGGAAGGAGCGATGAAGCGACCATTGGGCAAGGGAAATGCGAAACCACTTTCCCTCTGGCAAGGCGGACTTTGCTTTAGCCATAGAAGGAAGTCCCGTGGCCATCAAGGCACCTGAACCGGCAAGGGTTTTAAGAAAATCGCGGCGAGTTTTGGAAATATTTATTCTCATGTGTGAAATGCGGTAGAAGTGACGTTATGCAAAAATAGAGTATGGCATATTTCAACCCCTCTCTTGATCTTGCTTATGAATAGACCTCAACTACTTTCAGGACAACCAAAAGCCATGCGATTCGCTCACTTAGTTTTCATTACCCTGCTTTCGGCAAATCTCTCCCTCGCGGAGAAAATAGAGCTAAAGCCACCAGAAAGAGTGCCCGAACCGGAAAGCGAAGTCATTCCTGGAGAAGCGGAACTCGCCTTAAGCAATTTCGTTGTGCCTGAAGGATTTGAAGTATCGCTTTTCGCGGCGGAGCCGATGCTACTCAATCCGGTAGCCTTCACGCACGACGAACAGGGAAATATTTTCGTTTCGGAAACCCATCGCGCAGCCTCCAGCGTTTTGGATGTACGCCATTATCCAGAGATGCTGGAGCGGGATCTAGCATCCCGAAGTATTGAAGACCGCCTGCACATGATGCGCGATCTTTTCCGAGAACCGGAGAAGTTTGCCATCGAGAGTGAACTTGTTCGCAAAATTGAAGATACCGATGGCGATGGGAAAGCGGATAGATCAACCATCTTCGCCACTGGTTTCAACTCCGAGCTGGACGGCATCGCCTCGGGCGTCCTCGCCCGTAAAGGAAAGCTTTGGTTCACCAACATCCCTAGCTTGTGGCAGTTCGACGGAGCGAACGAGGATCAGGCTACATCTAGAAAGGAACTGCTACGCGGCTTCGGGATTCATTTCGGTTTCTATGGACACGATCTCCATGGACTGGCTTGGGGGCCTGATGGTAAATTGTACTTTTCAATTGGAGACAGGGGAATCAATGTCGTCTCGCAAGAAGGCGAGCGCATTTTCGATCCAGACCGAGGCGCGGTGTTCCGCTGCAATCCGGACGGATCGGAATTCGAGGTATTCGCCACGGGACTACGAAATCCTCAAGAACTGATTTTCGACGAATTCGGGAATCTCTTCACCGGGGATAACGACTGCGACAATGGCGATCTGGAACGGCTGGTCCACATCGTGGAAGGCGGCGACAGCGGCTGGTCGGTCGGCCATCAATATTCCCCTCTCGGCAGGGCTGGCATGTGGATGCTGGAAAATCTTTGGCAGCCGCGTCACGAAGGCCAGCCAGCGTACATTATACCGCCCATCTGCAATATCGAAGATGGCCCCTCCGGCGTTGCCTATTATCCTGGCACCGGTCTTTCGCCCGATTACAAAGGCCACATTTTCATTTGCCACTTCAAGGGCAGTCTAGCTCGAAGCGGCGTACAGACTTACACCATAAAACCCAAGGGAGCTACGTTCGATATCGTTGATTCGAAGCCCTTCCTGCAAAGAGCTCTGCCAACCGATGTCGCATTCGGACCAGACGGCAAACTGTATTTCTCGGATTGGATCACAGGCTGGAGAAAACCGAAAAAGGGCCGTATTTTCACTATATCGCATCCAGATTATAAGGACAGCGAAATCGTGAAGGAAACGCAACGGCTGATCTCGGAAGGCATGGAGGGTCGCGGCTTTCCGGAATTGACATCGCTAATGAGCCATCCCGATCAGCGCGTCCGCTTGGAAGCCCAATTTGAGCTAGCGGATCGAGGTAACGAAAGTATCGATACGTTGGCCAAAATAGCAAAAGACGGGAAGGCGGAAACGCTCGCTCGAATTCACGCCATTTGGGGCCTTGGGCAGATCGCTCGCAACGACCGAACAGCGATACGGCAACTAAGGCCATTGCTGAATAATTCTGAAAGCGAGATCCGAGCCCAAAGCGCCAAGCTGATGGGAGACCTGACTGTTTCTAATCAGGACAAAAATCTGATCAGGCTTCTGAAGGACGAAGAGCCGCGGGTGCAGTTCTTCGCTGCTCAGAGCCTGGGAAAAATCGGACGCCCTTCGGCAGCGAAAAGCCTCATCGAATTGCTGCGGCAAAATAACGATTCGGATCACTACATACGCCACGCGGCGGTGATGGGTCTCGTTGGTAGCGCAAACATCAATACATTGAAAAAGGCGGCCAAGGATTCCTCGCGAGCGGTTCGATTGGGAGTCCTCTTGACTATGCGTAGATTGGAAACGGCGGAGATTGCAGGCTTCCTAGCTGACGAGGATCCTGAGATCGTGGCCGAAGCGATTCGGGCAATCAACGATCTGCCGATCGACGACGCGATGCCGGAACTAGCGAGCTTGATTGATCAGCCCATTGCCAGCGATCTCATTTCCGGTCTAAGAATTATCAATGCTCAATTTCGACTGGGAGGTAAGGAAAATGCAGAGGCGCTACTCAACTACGCTTCAGACGAAGAGAGACCGGAAAAGCTGAGGGCAGAAGCCCTTCATCTCCTTTCTACTTGGCCCAATCCTTTTCCGCGCGACCGAATTGCCGGGACCTACCGTCCGCTGGCAGCTCGCGATGCGGAAACCGTGGTGACCTTATTGAGAGATCAAGTCGATCGCTTTCTATCGAGCAAGTCGGATGTCATTCAAGAAGCGGCTATCAAAGCGGTAGGAGAGCTATCGATCAAAGGATCTTCAGACGATTTGTATCATTATGTTGGCAACGAATCGATTTCCACTGGATCTCGTATCGCCGCTATGGAGACGCTAGATTCTCTGGGAGACGAGCGCCTTGCCGAGCTAGCCATGACCGCCAGCCAATCGACTAGCGAAAAACTGAGATTGGCGGCTCTTCCCATTCTTGCCAAACTATCGCCTGAGGAAGCCGCTCCTGCATTGCGGGATATTATCGATGGGGGTACCAACACTGAACTTCAAGCCGCATTCAAGGCATTGGGGCAGCTTGAAGGATCGACAGGCGACCAATTGATAGTGGAAAACTTGATACGACTCGAAAAAGATGAAGTACCGCCCGCCGCCCAGCTTGAGCTTCTGGAATCGGCCGAGAAGCGAAAAAGCGAAGAGGTCAAAGCCGCTCTAAAAACCAGAGACGAAAGACTGTCTGCCACAGACAATCCAATTGAAGCCTACACGTTCGCTCTGGAAGGGGGAAGAGCCTCGCTGGGAAGGGACGTCTTTAACGATAATGCCATCATGGCCTGCATTCGATGCCACAAGGTCAATGGCGATGGAGGAGATGCAGGGCCCGATCTGACCACGATTGGAAAGCTTTACGACAGAGAATATTTGCTCGAGTCCATTGTGGATCCGAACGCTCATCTGGCTCGCGGTTTCGAAATGGTAATCGTCTCGACTGATGCCGGCGAGACGATAGTCGGCGTTTGGGAGAGCGAAGACGAATCGACCCTGACACTACAAATGGCAGACGGCTCGAAAAAGGAAATCGCCATTGACACGATAGCAAGCCGGACCCGAGCTCCTTCGAGCATGCCGGATATTTACAAGAACACCTTTAGCCGAACGGACCTTCGCGATCTGGTTGAGTATCTTTCCACGCTAACCAAAGTTAATACCGGCACTGCTCCTCGAGCAACGCATGGCGGCGAAATCTGAATCGGTTTGTCGAACTGGAATCTCCTAGCTAATCGACACGAAACATCAGTGGCCAGGTCATTAAATGCTCGCCTCTGATCCATTAATTTCGACCATCCGTATCTTTCGCTATGATTCAATCTCTGGCTAAGCGCATTCGTAGCCAAGCAAGCAAGAAACTTCAGTTCGACGGCGAGACCACGGATGCTGCCAAAGTAGCGGCCTGTAAGGAGTTTTTAAAGGTCGAGACGGCTTTCATAAAGGAAAAGCACCGCAAAGGAGCTTCGGGCATGGATGTGGTCAAAGGGCGAAGCATACTGATTGACACGCTGATCAAGGCCTTGGCAAAGGAGGCCTTGGAAAAAGTGAAGCAGGAGCTTCCGGAAGCGAATTTCGCCATTTCCATCGTGGCCATCGGCGGCTATGGCCGAGCCGAACTTTCCCCGCTTAGCGACGTCGATATCATGTTCCTTTGCCCTGAGAAAATCAAGCGGCAGGACCTGGACAAATCGCAGGAAATCCTTGCTCAGAAAATTCTCTATCCGCTTTGGGACAGCGGCCTGAAGGTTGGGCACTCGTCTCGCACCATGAGCGAAGTCTTCAATGAGGCCCGATCGGATATCCAGACCAAAACGTCGCTACTGGAAGCAAGGCTGATCGCCGGTTCGGAACCGTTGTTCGAAGGCTTCCAAACGTCTTACCACCTTTTCTATCGAAAGGAGAATCCCAAGGCCTACATCACCGAACGATTGAAAGACCAGCGAGATCGGCGGGCTAAAATGGGCGGCAGCGTCTTCATGCAGGAGCCGGACATTAAAAACGGGGCCGGAGGTCTGAGGGATTTTCAAAACACGTTTTGGATGGCTCGCGTGAGGCTCAACGTCGATTCCATCAATGGTCTTGAAGAGCTTAACTACATGCGAAAAAGCGAACTTAAGGCATTCAAGGAAGCGTACGACTTTCTGCTTCGAGTTCGCAACGAGCTTCATTTCCGCAGCAAACGGCCAACCGATTTACTCTCGCTCGAAACGCAGCCTAGAGTAGCATTGAGACTTGGATACAAGGAGCGCAGCGTTTTGAAGCGAGTGGAAGACTTCATGCGAGACTACTATTCGCACGCTCAAAACATCTTTCAAATCTCCCAGATCGTTGAGAATCGACTGTCGCTAACCAACCAGGAATCGAAGAAGAATCCGATCAGCTCGGTTAAGAACTTTCTGCTGGCGAGAAGAAAGGAGCGGGTCAAGCGATTCGACGGATTCATCATTCGGGGAACGGAGATAACCTACCAGGACAAGGCCGTCTTCGACGAAGATCCCGTCCGACTGATTCGCGTATTCCGCCACAAGCAGCAAAACAAGGTCGAGCTAGATTTTGAACTCAGCGCCTTAATTCGAGCATCCTTGAATAAAATCGATGACGAGGTTATTCATTCGCAGGATGCCAATTCTAGCTTCAGGTCAATCCTGCAGGACACCGGCAATGTCTACCCGACGCTGTTGGCGATGCATTCCCACGGCATACTGGGAGCTTTCATGCCGGAATGGGGCAAGCTGACCTGTCTGGTTCAGCACGAGTACTACCATCGATACACTGCTGATGTTCATACGCTCCACACTATCAGAGAGTTAGACAATATTGTTTCGAATCCAGACCCTATATTTCAGCCGTATCGCAAACAGCTCCATGAGCTGCGCCTGCCAAACCTACTTTATCTTATCTTATTTCTTCACGACATAGGAAAAGCGTCAGGAATTAAGAACCATGCGGAAAAGGGAGTTGAATTGGCAGAACCCATTTTGGATCGGTTGGGAATAAGCGAAGAAAATCGCATCCTGATTCGCTTTATTATAAAACATCACCTGCTTATGGCGCGATTCTGGCAAAGGTACGATCTCGATGATCCCGATACTGCCAGCTCGTTTGCAGAACAGACGGAGTCCCCTGAAAAGCTTCGGCTCCTGTATCTTCACACATTTTGCGACGCTCGTGGCACCGCGCGAGGTCTTTGGAACAACTACAAAGACACGCTACATAATACCCTATTCTCCAGGACGCTTGAGGCCTTCAAAATAGAGGGACGCTTGGAGGAACATTATGAACGCCACAAGAACATGATGCAGAACAATCTCATAGGAATGGATATCCCGGGCGTAAGCGAAGAGGAAATCAACGCCCACTTTCAGTTGCTCCCGGACCGCTACTTTATCAACTCCTCCAAAGAGGACATCATCCTGCACATCCGCATGGTAAATCAGCTGCTGCAGGAGATAGCTTCAGCGGATTCGGTCGGCACATTGAAACCGGCAATCGATTGGAAGACCGATATGAATCGTAGTTTCACTGTGGTGAACATCGTGACGTGGGACAGAGCTGGCCTCTTCCACAAACTGGCAGGTGCCTTGAACATAGCCGGCTACAGCATTCTGAGCGCGAAGGCGGTTTCTCGAGACGACCACATTGCAATCGACACTTTCTACGTAACAGAGAGCAATCGCAGCGAAGCGAGCAGGGAAAACGCGAAGGCGGTTTTCGAGGACTGCATCAAGGAAACGCTGATGAGCAACAAGGACCTGTATCCTCGTATCCAATCGATAATGAAGAAAATGGATAGCGATCTTTTCCGCGTGAACGACAATCCGCTGGCCGAAAGTTTCCAGCCCCAGGTAGACGTCTATCACGAGTTATCCTTGCGACGCACCATCCTGGAAGTTCAGGCCCAGGACCATTTGGGTCTGCTGTATCAGATTTCCCAATGCATTTATAAGCACGGTTTCGATATCACTTTCGCTCGCATCAACACGGAGCGAGGCATAGCAATCGACACCCTCTACCTAAGCAGCTCGGATCCTGGCAAGGAAAGCGACAGCTCCCAGCTCATGGCCCTCAGAGATTCGTTGAGCCGCGCTCTTATGGTGGATCACGAACGCGCCAGCGCGTGAACTAGGATTCGCTTACCTTAGCGCCCAGAGCCTCCAAGCGTTCCCTCATTTCCTCAGGGAACTGGGATTTTTCGAAAGCCTCACGAGCGGAAATCAACCCCCTATTATACAAGCTGAGCAGATTCGTATCCATGGTGATCATACCAAGAGCGGCTCCAGTCTGTATTTCGGAAGTGAGTCGATAAGTCTTGTTGTCGCGAATGAGAGCCTGTATCGAAGTTGTGGCTACCATAATCTCCAAGCCGGCCACACGACCGCCGCTCTCCTTTTTGCAAAGGACCTGGGATATTACGGATACGATCGAAGTCGCCAGCTGCGTACGAATCATCTCCTTCATGTTCGCCGGAAAGGCGTCTACAATTCTGTCGACTGTCTTTGCAGCGCTATTGGTGTGAAGCGTTCCGAAAACAAGGTGTCCGGTTTCCGCTGCGCTAATCGCCGCCTCAATCGTCTCCAAGTCGCGCAACTCGCCCACTAGAATAACGTCCGGATCTTGACGCAGGGCTCGACGAATCGCTTCGGAAAAGGAAGGCACATCCACCCCTACTTCGCGTTGAGTAACCAAACAGTTCTTGTGCGAGTGATAGTACTCGATCGGATCTTCAATGGTAATGATGTGTCCGCTGCGCTTTTGATTGATGTAGTTGATCATCGAAGCAAGCGTCGTACTCTTGCCTGATCCAGTTGGTCCGGTTACCAGAATCAATCCACGCGGACGGTAGAGAAGGTCCTTAATCTTGTCGGGAATTCCAATATCCTCTAACTCGAAAAATTCGTTGGGAATCTGACGAAGCACCATCCCGTAGCTCCCCTTGGCCTTGAGGACGCTTACGCGGAAACGAGACTTGTCCATGTAGGCAAAGCCAAAGTCGGCTCCACCCTCAGTTTTGGTGGCCTGGATGAATTGATCCGAAGTGATCGACTGCATTAACGCTTCCGTATCAGCGGCTTCCAGATTTGGTCCATCGACCGAGATCATCGATCCGTGAAGACGCAATGTAGGAGGACGACCTACTTGCAGATGAAGATCGGATGCTCCTTCTTCATGCACCAGCTCCAGCAAATCATTCATTTCATAGGACATAACCTGCAATATCGGCTAAAATCGGGCTGAACTGAAGAAGACGGTCACAATATTAGCTAGGTGAATTCGCAAGCTCACTCCAAAGGCGAGTAAGGGCCAATCCTCATCCCGAGAATCGACGAAATTGAAGGGATCCCTCTAAACGAGTTTTGGCTCGGCAACTGTTACCGACATCACTTCTTCAATCGTGGTCTGACCTGCCAACACTTTGCGCACGCCATCCTCTCGCATGGTTCTCATGCCCATCTGCTTGGCTAGAGCTCTGAGTTGAACCGAAGTGCCCCCCGTGTAAATGAGTCGCTCCATCTCGTCATTGACCAGAAAAATTTCGAAGATTCCGAAGCGTCCCACCATTCCTTGATTGAAGCACTCCTCGCAACCCACCCCTCGCATAAACTGGGTCGTCGTGGCAAGATCCAGCTCCAAGCTGTTGAGTTCGCGAGTGGTCGGCTGATAAGGTCGGCTGCAGTGAGGACAGATTCGTCTCACCAATCTCTGAGCCATGGCCGCTCGAAGAGAGGTAGCGACCAAGTAGGGCTTTACGCCGATATCAACCAATCGCGTGACCGCCGAAGGCGCGTCGTTAGTGTGCAAGGTGCTGAAAACCATATGCCCGGTTAGCGAGGCGTTGATGGCGATCTCGGCGGTCTCCTTATCGCGAATCTCCCCTACCATGATAATGTTCGGAGCTTGCCGGAGAATGGCTTTCAAGGCCGCGGCAAAGGTCATACCCACTCGCTTTTGCACAGGAACCTGATTGATACCTGGCATCTGATATTCGATGGGATCCTCAACCGTAATGATCTTGCGATCCGACTTGTTGATGTAGCCCAGGCAGCTGTAGAGAGTCGTCGTCTTGCCCGATCCGGTCGGGCCAGTTACTAATAGAATGCCATCGGGCAAAGTGATAAGGTTTTCAAAAATCTCCTGGTCGTCGTTCATCAAACCCAGATCGGCCAGACCCTTCATCAAGCCCGACTTGTCGAGGATACGCATGACGATGCTCTCTCCATAAGCAGTTGGCAGCGAAGAAACGCGAAGATCGTAATCACTGCCATCCACTCGAACTTGGATACGGCCATCTTGCGGCAGTCGCTTCTCGGCAATGCTCATCTTGCTCATCACCTTAACGCGAGAAATGACTGGCAATTGAAGCCGCTTGGGAGGCGGATTTGAGGATTCCTGGAGGTTCCCATCGATGCGGTAGCGAAGCCGAAAACGATTCTCCAGAGGCTCAAGATGGATGTCGGAAGCTCTCAACTTGATCGCCTCGCTTATAATCACTTGGACGAGACGAATGATAGGCGCGTCGTCTTCTCCTGACAAGGATCCTCCCAGATCGATACTGCTTGAGCTAAGCCCAACCTGGCTACCCGCCAAGGCGTCGCCATCGGTAAAGGTCGTCGAAACCGCCTCGCCGCCAGCCTTGTATTTGACCTCGATTACTTTCTCGATCTGTCTTTGATCAGCCAATACAGGCTCGACTGGCATTTTCAGCAAATGGGAGAGGCTGTCCACAGACTCCACGTTCAAGGGGTCGGAAATGGCTAGCTGCAAAGCTCCGTTATCGATGCCGATAGGGAATGCCTGATAACGTCGAGCAAAGGATTCGGAAAGAAACTCGGAAGGGTCGGCAGGAAGATCGATAGCAGCCAAATCGATGGAGGGCATGGAAAATTCTTCCGCCAGCAAATCGATAATCGCCCGACGATCAATGAACCCTTTTCGCGACATCTCCTCCACCAGCGCTTCGTCGCTAGTATCGCTGACTGCTCCACGGACAGCTTGTAACTGCTCGCTTGATACAAGGCCTTTGCTTTCGACAAGCTGGAGTATAAGCGAAGCGTCGGCCATTTGGTGAATTGAGAACTAGGAATTAGGAATCATGAAAGGTTAAGTTTTTCATAATTCCTAACTCATGGTTTCTATTTGAGAGACATAAGAAACTCTACGTTGTTCTTGGTGGCCTTGAGACGCTTGATGAGCATCTCCATGGATTCTACACCCGGTACTCCTTGCATAACGCGCCGGAGGCCATAGACCTTCTCAAGTTCCTGGGGATGATACAAAAGCTCTTCCTTTCGCGTTCCGCTCCTTTCGAAATGAATGGCGGGGAAAATGCGCTTGTTGATAAGCTCGCGATCCAAATGAAGCTCCATGTTTCCAGTGCCTTTGAATTCCTCGAAAATCACTTCGTCCATCTTGCTTCCCGTATCCACCAAAGCAGTACCCATGATAGTAAGACTCCCGCCTTCCTCGATATTGCGAGCGGAACCGAAAAAGCGTTTCGGCTTCTGCAGAGCAGTGGCTTCGATACCGCCTGACATGATCTTGCCACTATTGCTGGCCAACGCATTGTAGGCGCGAGCGAGACGCGTAATCGAATCCAGCAGAATAACCACATCCTTGCCATGCTCCACCATGCGTCGCGCTTTTTCCACTACCATCTCAGCCGCATGCACGTGGCTGGTGGGGGCTTCGTCGAAAGTCGAGCTGACAACCTCTCCTTTTACGCGACGCTTGAAATCAGTCACTTCTTCAGGGCGTTCGTCGATTAACAGGACAATCAGATGCGTATCAGGATAGTTTTCCTGGATCGAATTGGCCAATCCTTGCAACAGTACCGTTTTACCAGTGCGAGGGGGAGCGACTATCAAACCGCGCTGGCCAAAACCGATGGGGGTTAGCAGATCGAAGGCTCTCATTGAAACGTCCTTCTTGCTATTGCTTGGCATAGGCGTTTCGAGAACGACACGCTCAAGGGGATAGTAGGGAATGAGGTCGGTAAAAGGGGTAACCTTGTCGACTTCTTCAGGAGCCGCGTCCATAGCCGACTCGATCTTTATCGCAGCAGGACAGCGCTCTCCTTCTTCAGGCGGTTGAGCCAAGATTTCCAGATAATGACCGCGTTTCAAGCTGTAGTGACCAATTAAAGACGCAGGAACATAAACGCTTTCCGGCTTTAACTGGTAGTTGCTTTTCGCATGCACGATATAACCGTGTCCTTCGTCTGCCAAATCCAAGAAGCCTTGATCCTTAAAGGCTCGCTTCTTCTCCCGACTATCGCTGAAAAGCTTCTCGAGTATCTGCTTGCGACTCGGCTTTTCTTCAAACTCGTATCCAAGTTCTACCGACTTCTTAATCAGTTCGTCGATGTGTAGCTCATAGAGATCGATCAATTCGACTGGATCGATACTTAGATCAAGCTGCTCAACCAGAGCTGCCGTATCTTCGAATTTCGCGAATCTCTGAGCAGCTGGAAGCGATCCCTCAAGCTGATCGCTTTCACGAGGAGGTGGAGGCTGATGCCAGCCGCCTCCCTGACGTCGATTATCTCGCTGCGAACCGCGCTTGCCCTTCTTAGCGGTCTTCTTTTTCTGAAAACGCTGGTTCTTGTTGTGCTGTCGATTATTGCCTTGGCGTTGATCTCGTTGGCCACCTCCAGAAGATTGCGATTCTCCCGAAGAAGCTCCATCTGAAGGATTATCCTTTTCGGCCTGGCTATCCGAAGACTCAGCCGCATCGACAACTTCTACTGGGTCCGAATCATCGAAATGCGAACCACGGCCTTTGAAATCAGACGGCCGAAACTCGCCTGTGTTCTCGATCTCCCCCTTGCCATTCTCGCCATTCGATACTTTGGATTCAGAAGGGCTTTCCTGGTCTTCCGCCTTTTTATCGGCTTCCTTGTCCACCGTTTTTCGAGCGACTTTTCGCGTCGTTTTCCGAGCGGTCTTACGAGCCGTTTTCTTGACTTGCGTTTCCTTGGTAGGCAAGTCGTCGCCTAGATCCAACTCCATTGAAGCGCTGGATTCATTAGTGGTTTCAGGATCACTTGACATGTTGAATAATTGAGATTCGAGAAAGAAGGAAATCGATAACCGCTCATACACGGACTTAGGCCTCTTTGGCCATGGAAGCGGGTCTTAGCTTGTTAGCTTCGAATGCGTTTGAGGATACAATCTATTTGGCTTTCCAAGAACTCGAAGGAACCATCATTGAGGAGAACGTGATCAGCCCTTTGAGCCTTTTCAGATAAAGGTAGTTGCTGATTGATACGAGCCAACGCTTGAGTTCTGACAATTCCCTTACGCTCCAAGCGCTCGACTTGCAAGTCCTGATGACAGAACACGCAAACCGTAAAATCAACTCTATTCTGAAGGTTTTTTTCGAACAAGAGAGGCACTTCAATCACCCAATCCGAATCAGGATCAGAGTCGATTTCACTGGTCCACGCTTCTCGTACGAGGGGATGGATTATGGCTTCCAGCTGCCTTAGGTTGGCCTGGCTACTAAAGGCAACGCGACCTAGCGCCTTTCTATCGACCCCCCCCTCTATTTTGAGAACGCCGTTCCCAAATGTCTGCCTTATCGACGAGATGGCGCGAAGATCGTTCTGCAGCAGATCATGCACGATCTCATCGCAATCCAGTCGCTTGAATCCCATGCCCTCAAAGAACTTGGCAGCCGTGGATTTGCCGCACCCCATTCCACCTGTCAGGCCTATTCGCATTCAACAAGCACTTTAAACTACAACCGCAAAGGATGAAGTAAAAAAGCGCGTATTCCGATGGCTAACTTAGACTAAAAGCTAATGATCAATAAGAGCTTGCCTTAAATTCCCAGAAGCGGACCATACGCTTTCCCCTATCCATTCCAAACTCTTGTTTTGCTAACCCTATGCTGGCTACCGTAGAGAGCGCTGCTCTACAGGGTATTGACGCCGCCCCTGTGCTTGTTGAAGTCAACTCTGGCGAAAGCGGCGACCCGAGACTCGTACTCGTCGGTCTGCCTGACGCCGCCGTCAAAGAATCGGACGATCGGGTGTTTTCGGCTCTGGCCAACAGTGGTTTTCGAAAGCCGCAAACCCGCGCCACCATCAATTTAGCTCCAGGCGATCTCAAGAAAGAGGGGCCCATCTACGATCTCCCAATCGCTCTGGGCATTTTAGAAGCGACCGGACAGATGTCGGCCAGTTCACGCTTGTCTCAATTTATCGTTGGCGGAGAGCTTAGTCTTTCTGGAGCCACCCGCCCTATTCGCGGAGGGCTAGCTTTCGCCCTAGAGGCGAAGCGAAGTGGAAAACGCGGCGTGCTTCTTCCTTCAAAATCGGCTCGTGAAGCGGCTTTAGTGAAAGGCATAGACGTATTCGGCATCGAGTCGCTGAACCAGGCCAAGCGTTTTCTCGAGGAAGAGATAGCGCTATCACCCTTGGATCATTCGACTATATTCGAAAGTTCGATACAGGAGGAAAGCCAGATCGATTTTTCCGACATTAAAGGTCAACTACAAGTAAGGCGAGCGGTTGAAATAGCGGTCGCTGGCGGACACAATCTGCTGATGATCGGTCCCCCAGGTTCGGGAAAGTCGATGATCGCCAAACGCATCCCCACTATCATGCCGGACCCAACACTGGATGAGTATCTGCAAATTCTACAGATCCAGTCCGCAGCAGGGCACACCAAAAGCAATGGAACCATTGCGCGAACAAGACCCTTCCGATCTCCCCACCACACCATAAGTGATGTCGGCCTCCTAGGAGGAGGAACCATCCCGGGGCCTGGCGAGATTTCACTAGCTCACCTTGGCGTTCTTTTCATGGATGAATTTCCTGAATACAAGCGGTCCGCTCTGGAAGTCATGCGTCAGCCCATGGAAGACGGGGAAGTCACCATTTCACGATCTGCCGCCAAAGTCACTCTGCCCTGCAACTTCATGCTGGTCGCTGCGATGAACCCCTGTCCCTGCGGCTATCTCGGTTCGAAACAAAAGGAATGCTCCTGCTCGCCCATCCAAGTGCAACGCTATCGCAATCGGATTAGCGGACCTCTCCTCGACCGCATCGACATCCACATCGAAGCCCCTGCTCTTTCAATAGGAGAACTGCGAAATTCTAAACCAGGCGAATCCTCGGATCTCATAAAATCCCGCATCGAACAAGCAAGGAGCATTCAGTATTCGAGATTTCAGGACAAAAAGCCAAACTCAAATGCGGATATGAGTCATAGCGATCTGGAGGAGTATTGCCGTATAACAAGGGGAATGGGAGATCTCCTTCAGCAAGCCATGGAAAAGCTCGGCCTTTCCGCTAGAGCCTACGACCGCATTCTCAAAGTATCCCGTACCATAGCCGACCTTGCCGGATCGAAAGAAATCCAAACACCCCACTTGCTTGAAGCGATTCAGTATCGTAGTTTAGATAGGACTACAGCTGTATGAGTAAACCCTTAATTCGAGACTGAGGACTTCCATCCAGCAGTTTCAATCAATCCAATTACTAGTAAACTTTCAAAGTTTTGAGAGAAAGCCAGAGTGCCCAGCTCTTGCGGCTGCTTCTTTTAGGTAAGTTCGCGACGCTAAAGAGTCTTCGAAATCTAGAACTTTTCGAGCAAAGGAAGCCGCATCATTTATCCGATTGGTTCGCAAAAGAGCTTCAAGCGATCTCGCTGATACCTCAAAAACCGACTGTTTCAACATACCCTCAGCATGCTGGCGCATTTCTGGACTCCCTCCCAATAAGTTAATTCTTTCGAACCCCTGGAGCTGACTATTAAAACGTTCTTCATGATCTAACCATTTTAGAAAATCCTCATAACGCGCATTTTCCCAAAACACTCTAAATAGACGCTTTCCAAAGATTTTCTTATCTGGCGAGTCAACAGGAAGGCTATCAAAGAGAGCCAGATTCTCATTTTCGTATCTCGCAAAATGATTGAATTCGAAAAGCGCTCTAAGGCTGTCAGAATCTTGATTGGCTTCCCAAGCAAATCTGGATTTGTCTCGCAACGAATCGTAGCTTTTAGCTGCAGGAGAATACATACGAGCCAATTGGGCTAATTCGGGCACAGCATTTTGCCAGGCCTTCTCAGAAGACTTTACTCCTCCATCTAGTATCCAAAGAAGATTGGCAAGCGCTGCATCGAATTCACTTTTTCGAATCCTTCGTTTCGCAATTGCAAGACGCGTGATAGCCTCATCTACACGTTTTTTATAATCCTTTTCTAAACCGGGCAGGGACTGGCTTTCATCAGAAGCAGCTTGCTTTAGTGATGAATTATCAACTACGGATTCTAAGTTGTCATTTGCAGTCGCCACATAAGTCAAGAGAGGCAGAAGTATAATTGGTAGCAGAGGAAAAAGACTATATTTCATAGAAGTTGGGTAACATTAGTGAGAGGTAACTAAACTTAGATGCGTAAATTGAAAAGGACTAATATTAAACTCCGATTTCCAAGTAGATTGAAGGGAGCATTTCTCGTTTATCATTCGGATCCAACCGTATCGCCAAATAGACTTATGTTTAGATAGAGCTACACGCAGCTAACCAAGTTGAGAAAAACGATTGCCCTATCGGTCTTGAAACCATGTTGATAGTGTCGCTGATCCGATTCGGAGGACTCCTCTTTAAAACACCGATATGGGAACTCGACTTAAAATCTTCGTTATCGCGCTAGGACTGATCGCGCTTGTCTTAGGCGCTTATGGCGTATTCGGCCTTTTGGATCCTGCCATCCCATTGAGATGGCGCATCGCCGAATCGATATACACTGCCATCCAGCTTTTCACTATCTCCTATCCGGACTACCTGGCCTTTGCTCCGGGAGACCAGGGCGATCCCTATCTGATGAACACTGCGCTCCAGTTCGCGCGATTTCTAGCTCCTCTGGTTTCAATAACGGCGGTGATTAGCCTGTTCTCATCCGCCATGGAGAAATGGTTTAAGCGGCTTCGCGTTAAGTACGCCTATAAAAGGCACGCGGTGATTTTCGGCTTCAATCTCAGATCCCGTATGATCTGCGAAGAACTCGTCAACCGGGGGATTCGCGTCGTTCTGGCCGATTCAAATCTGGAAACCGGAGATCTTGAATGGCTGAGGAAAAAGGGCGTTATCGCCTTCAGCTTGTCCGGACTAGACAGCTCCGATCCGGCGACTTGTCGGGTGGAAAGGGCCAACTACCTGTTCGCAGTCCATGAGGAAGACTCGCTTAACCTGAAGATCCTGGTAAGAATGTATCAGAGAAACAAGGAAGTATTCGGCTCTGAGGAGTACGCAAAGAAGGCGAAAAAAGCGGCTGAAATCAATACTCGCTGCTTTGTCCATTTCTCTGAAATCAGCTTCAAGCAGTTGAAGTTCGGCAACCAGTTTTCCGATCTAGACGATTTCTTCAACTTGCGGGTTTTCAGTGTGTACGATCATTCGGCAAGACTTCTGACTCGTTCCATTTACAAGAAGTACGCGAAGGATATTCTAGAAGGAAAGCAGTTGCGTATCATACTTATCGGTACGGGTAGCACAGGGCAAGCATTGCTTGAGCAGTTGGTTCGGATGTCGTTCTTTCGAAAGGACCGAAAGGCGTCGATATGCGTCTTCGATGAAAACGAAGAAGGCAGGAAGGCTCTTGAGGCCCGATTTCCGGTTCTGTCATTGGATCGCGACTACTATGATGAGGAAGATATTGGAAAACTCGAAATGCTAAAGGAACAGATCGGGTTTCCCGAGATCGAATTTGCCGAGATGCCTTTCGATAGCGCGTCCCTGTTAACAGGCCAAGCGATTGCTCGCGAGCTTGAGCATGAAGAGGTCGCCATCGCCATTCTCAGTTCTGCAGACGCCACGAGAAACCTCGCCATCGCCGACGCCCTGATACAGCAAAATCGAGTAGCTATCAGCGAGATCTTCGTGCGCACGGATGAAAAGGATTCCGATATTCGGCAGTACGTGCGATCGGAACTCGAAAGGAAAAGCCTTAGCGGCTTTCCCACGCTAGACGAGATATGCAAACTAGATAATCTCGAAGAAGGAGCGGTCGAGGCTTTGGCGCAGACCATTCACGAGGAATATCTTCAAGAATTCGGCGCTCAGACAGGCGATCAGCCTTCTGCAGAGTCGTGGCAAAAGCTTGAGGAGACGTTTAAAGAGTCGAATCGAAGAGCGGCCTCCCATCTGGAAATCAAGTGCAGCCTCTTGGGTATGGCGTATTTGGATCTCGATGACACGATAACAGTCAGAAAGGCAATCTCCTCTATCCGAGAACAAATGGAAGATAATGCGTTCGACTCCTACTTGGAACGTTTAGCCGAGTGCGAACACAGCCGCTGGTGCATTGAGAAGCTATTGGACGGCTGGGTTCCCGGAACAAGGAGAAACGATTCAACTAAACGACATCCCAATCTCATTCCTTGGGAGATCGAGCAACCCGAGGTCGTTGAAGCCTTCAAAGGCTTCGAGGCTCTAACGGAAAACGACAAACAGAAAGACCGAAATAATATCGAGAAGATCCCGCTCTTACTCGAAGCTTTGGTAGCTACTCGGGAAGGAAATAGATAACTAGCTATTCAGCCTTCACTTCAAACGGCCTCGAGCCCCACTCCCTTTTCGCCTGCCCGGAAATATACTTCATGACATAGGATCCCGGTTCCTTCGGAGCGGTAAATTTCAGCGATTCGCCGTGGGAAGCGTATTTATAAGATAAATACCTTCTGGCAGTGTCATCCGATGTGAAAATAGCTACATAATCGTTTCTGTAGCGAGGCCCCTCAACCTTCACGGTGAACTCGGAACCAGCCACGACTTCTCCAATTTTGGAGATCTCCACCTCGACAGCCGTCACGCGAATAGGAGTAGAATCTCTTACAATGTTGGAGCCGCCCGAGACATAGCGAACTTCGTAGGATCCCGGATCGTCCGGCAATCGCAATTCCTGTTTCCCGCCTTCCTGAAGATATTTGTAACTCACGTATTTACGTCCCTCGCTTGAAGGCTCAGCGATTGACAAATAGTCTCCCTTCAACCCCGCCCCCTTCCAATTCACTACAATGTTCGAGCCGGCAACCGCCTTCTTAGGGGCGCTCACACTCCCCTTTGGAGCCAGGGCTTCGAAATCGCGACGAGCCCATATCGTTTTCTTCTGCCCGGAAATATAGCGGATCTCGTAATCCCCTTCCACGACAGGAACACGAATACTTGTAGGGCTCCCGTCCCTGGTGTATGAATAGAATAAATACTTTGTCCCGGGAGAGTCCTTCTCGGCAATAGTAAGATAGTCTCCCTTGTTGTTAGGAGCTTTCCACGTCACATCAATCTGGGTACCAGCCATCGATTTTCTGACAGCATCCAGCTTTACTTCAGGAGATTTTACCTTCAAGGCCCTACGAGCTACTACCGTTCTATTTTGGCCATTGAAATAGCGAACCTCGTAGAGACCTTCCTGGTCAGGAGCGTTAAGACTGACGACTTTGCTTCCATTCACATTGGCCTTCTGTAGATAGCTCGAATCTTGGGAGTCGGACTTTCCAATCGCGATGTAGTCCCGATCGCCAGGCTTGCCGGAAATCTTTACCTCCACCGGTTCGGCTCCAATGGATTGTTTGGCTAAAGAGATTCGAATGTTCCCATCGTTTAACGATTGTTCATTCCCTGCACTGAATTCATCGGAACCCGAGGGTTTCAACAGCATAAAACCGATTAAAAGAATCGCGAGAGCAGCAACCGCTCCGAGAATTAAAGCCGGATTCTTCTTCTTAGTCTCAACAGGTTTTAGAGGCTCGGTCTTGGGAGTTTCTGAAACTGGCTGAGGTGGCTCAGCTTTCCTTGAATCCGGTCGCTCAAGAATTGAATTGATGGTAGCGACCAGTTTTTCCAGGTGCTGGTCCATCTCTGGAGTCATGGCATCCAACCAATGCGTTGCGCTTAGAAAGTATTCCATGTCAGCGCTAGGCTGCACGGAATCTATCCGAAAAGGCACTACGACGACATTCTTCTGCACCGCGCGCTCGACCTCACGCATAACCTGCTGCGAGGCATTCGCATTCTCGGAGAAGATGATCACCATAACTCGACTTTCCTCGATGCCCTTAATGATGGACGAGCCCCAGGAATCTCCAGCTCGTATGTCTCGAGGGGCTATCCAGCAGCGTATCCCTTCCTTTTCAAGGGTAGCGCAGACCGCGTTAGCTACATTCTTATCTTTAGAGGAGTGGGAGAGGAAAACGTCGTGGCTCATCTTACAGTGATAGCAGAAGCGTCAAAGCGCTAAGAGGAAAGAAGGCGAACGTTTTGCAAACTGGTTGGATTCCATCTCATTGGCAATCCAAACCAGGGCCTAATCCACAATTCGGCAAAAAAGGATCATGAGACGATCCTACAAGAGATGTAGTCCCAAGGGAGCCTCCAGAAATTCAGGCTTCCACTCCTGGGAGTTTTATATCCCAACGCACTGGGTAAAAGGAACTACCCGTAGATTTCGCCCTCTGAGAAAAAGCGCTTCAGTTCGGCTTCGGCGGTTTCAGGACCGTCAGAGGCGTGGACCATGTTTTTCATCATGTCAGTGCCAAAGTCGCCTCGAATAGTGCCCTTGGCGGCTTTGGTGGAATCGGTCGGCCCAAGGAGATCTCGCACGCGTTGGATGACATTCTCGCCACGTAGGGCTGCCATAATGACAGGACGTGAGCTCATGAATTGCTCGATTTCAGGAAAGAAAGGCTTATCGGCCACGTGAGCATAGTGCTCTTTCAGGATGGGAGATTCGAGCTGGGCCATTTTAGCCGCCACAATACCGAAGCCTTCGGCTTCGAAGCGCTTAATGACTTCTCCTGCCAGACCCTTTTCCATGCAGTCTGGCTTTAGAATGATGAAGGTTGTTTCCATTGTAGCTTGTATTCGAAATTCTGATAGAGTTTACACTGCCTTGAAAATCAGCGAAGCGTTTTGGCCACCAAAGCCAAGACTATTGCTCATCGCCACTTTGATCTCCGCATCGCGAGTTTCATTAGGGACATAATCGAGATCACAATCAGGATCAGGGTGCTCGTAGTTGATTGTTGGAGCCACTTTTCCTTCCTCAAGCATTCGCACGCAGGCTACGGACTCAACGCCGCCCGCCGCGCCGAGCAGGTGACCTGTCATCGACTTGGTTGAGCTGATCATAAGCTCCCTCGCATGGTCTCCGAAAAGTGTCTTCACCGCCATGGTTTCGAATTTGTCGTTCAACTGCGTCGAAGTGCCATGGGCATTGATATAGTCGACATCTCCCGAGTTAATCTTTCCGGACTGCAGCGCCCGCTTCATCGCTCCTAAGAGCCCTTTCCCTTCAGGATGAGGAGCTGTAATATGATTGGCATCACAAGAGGCGCCATAGCCGATCAATTCGCATCTTATATTGGCTCCTCTTTTTTTGGCGTGCTCAAGGGTCTCCAAGACGATAATTCCCGCTCCCTCGCCCATCACAAACCCATTGCGCTCGGCATCGAAGGGCCGACTGGCGTGCTCAGGATCGTCATTGCGGGTAGACATGGCCTTCATAGCGCAAAACCCTCCGTAGCTGAGCGGCGTGATGGAGGCTTCACTACCACCAGCGATCATCACATCAGCCTCTCCCAGACGAAGCGTTTTCAGCGATTCACCGATGGCATGAGCTCCGGTGGCACAGGCGCTGACGATCGAGAAATTCGGCCCCATAGCTCCCAGCTCTATGCCAAGCACGCCTGAAGCCATATTGGAGATCAGAGCCGGTATCATGAAGGCTGAAACCCGACGAGGACCCTTTTCCAAAAGCCGTTGGCAGTTGGTCTCCATCGTAGCCATTCCGCCGATACCGGATCCTACGAAAATGCCAACGCGATCAGGATCTTCCTGCTCCATATCCAAACCCGCATCCGCAACCGCCTGCATCCCGGCTCCATAGGCGAAATGAACGAAACGATCGTTTCTCAACACCTGCTTTGGATCCATTACGGTCTTGGCATCGAAATCCTTGATCTCGCCGCCTATCTGGCAGGAAAACTTTTCGGTATCGAAAGCCTCTACTCGACTGATCCCATTCCTGCCGTCCAGCAGCCCTTGAAAAAAGGAATCCACATCCAAACCAAGAGGCGTGATCGCTCCAATTCCCGTAACAACGACGCGTTGGTTATCGGCAAGTTCAGTCATGGTTTCTGTCGAATGAAAAGCCGTCTAGCGCAAAGCCAAACGGCGAAGGAAAAACGGACTGTAGAAAAATGAAAGGAGACTAAGCTCCCGCCTTCTCCTTGATATAGCCGATGACATCGCCAACCGTCTGGAGTTTCTCGGCATCCGCCTCAGGAATTTCGCCGTTGATCTCGTCTTTGAACTCTTCTTCGAAAGCCATGATCAGTTCGACTGTATCAAGGGAATCGGCCCCTAAATCGTCAAGAAACGAAGCTTCCGGCGTAATCTGCTCTTCGTTGACGTTGAGCTGGTTAACGATGATTTCTGAGACTCGTTGTTCGATGGTTTTTTCGTCAGCCATTGTTTAAGGTCTAAGTTACAACAGATTGAAATGAGGAGGGATCACATCGCCATGCCGCCGTCAACGGTAAAAACTTGACCTGTGATATAATTCGCTTCTTCGGAAGCCAAATAGGTTACCATATTGGCTATGTCCTCGGATTTACCCATGCGCTTGAGGGGGATCATGGGTAGAATCTTGTCCATAGCCGCGTCGGCTATATCGGCTGTCATATCGGTTTCGATGAAGCCGGGAGCCACTGCGTTGGCCGTGACGTTTCTCGACGCCAATTCCTTCGCAAGGCTCTTGGTGAAACCGATCATCCCGGCTTTGGCCGCAGCGTAGTTGGTCTGACCCGCATTACCCATGATACCGCTCACAGAAGTGATGTTTATAATGCGGCCCCAACGCTTCCTGGTCATTGGTCTAGCCAGGCCTTTAACCCAGAAAAAACAGCTATTGAGATTGGTGTTTATGACATCCGTCCAATCCTCCTCGGACATGCGAAACAGCAGGTTGTCCTTGGTGATCCCGGCATTATTAACCAGGATATCGATGTTCTGATGAGCTTCCAGCAATTCCTCGCAACAACTAGCAACCGCAGCTCCATCAGAGACATCAACTGCCTTGGCGATAGCCTTTCCACCCGAAGCGTTGATGGCATCGGCCGCAGAGCCACAGGAGGATTCCGATCGTGAAACGCAAATGACGGTCACTCCCTCTTTGGCAAGAGATTCAGCGATAGCTCGGCCAATTCCGCGGCCAGCTCCCGTTACAAGCGCAACTTTATCTTCAAATGTAAGACTCATATGAAAATCGATCGGATTAAGAGTATGAAATCGCGGCAAAGGGCCAAAATGAGACAGGAGGCAACAGGTGTATACTCGAAGAACGGATTGGCAATGCTTGTTTTACAGCGACGTCACAATAGAATTGGAATTAGAAGCAGTTCCATGTAAAGAGACGCCTTAACGGCGAAATGCCCGAAATAAAGAATTTGCATGGTATCTCATATGCTAGACTTTCAGGAGCAATTGCTAATGGCAGACGGAGATCAATCGATACGGGTCCAGAAATACCTGGCCAACCAAGGAGTATGCTCGAGAAGAGCGGCAGAAAAGACCATCGAGGCGGGAGGCGTTTCGATTAATGGCCAGACTGCCCAACTGGGGGATAGAGTGTTGCCCGGAAAGGATCGCGTGGTCTACGAAGGTCGCAATATCCGCTTCAAGAAACCGGAATCCATAACCATCGCCCTAAACAAGCCGAAGGGCTTCGTCTGCAGCAATGACGACCCTTATAACGACCGCACGGTATTCGATCTTCTACCTGCCGAATTTTCCAAAAACCGCCTGTTCTGCGCAGGCCGACTGGATGTGGATAGCGAGGGCCTGCTTATTCTGACCAACGATGGCGACTTGGCCAATCAGCTAATGCACCCTTCAAGCCTTGTAGTGAAACGCTACCAAGTCTGGCTCAAGCAACCCTACCCGAAAGAAAGGCTCTCCAAACTCGTCAATGGCATCACTTTCGAGGGGGAGCGACTGAAAGTCGAGCAGGCTCGCTTTCTTGGAAGCAAGACCAAAGAGACCTCAACGGAACTCGATGTGGCTATGCACCACGGCAAGAAACGGGAGATTCGTAGACTCTTCACCGCCCTGGGCTATGACGTTAAAAGGTTAAAAAGGTATCAAATTGGCAGATACAGCATCAAAGGCATACCTAAGGGAGCCGGAATTTCCTTGCAGAAAAGCGATATAAGGAAACTTTTTCAATACGACGAAAAGCTATGAAGCACAGACAGACAATCGCGATTATCGCCGCGGCTTTTTTAGCCGCGTCCCCAGGCCTCCAAGCTCAAGAATCCATACCCGTTTATTTGTCTCCCGATGCCGAATCCAAAATTGTCGGCAATCTCGAGTCGCTCTCATTAGCCGTTACTGCCGAATGGCCTGATGGAACCGAGCCTTTTTCAGGCTGGCGTCCCATTTATTATCAAGGATCTTTCGAAGTGTATGTGAGTAGTCATGACATTTCAAAGGATCTGACGCCAAAGCCTGGCGCCGCCTATCTGATGTCTCCCGATGCGGACGCCCAGATTCTCGCCATAGCGACGGCTGAAGACAACTCCGACCTCCTGGCCGTCGATCCGCGATTTTGTAAGGTTCAAGTCGAGACAATCATTCTCGCCTACATTCAAGACATAGTGGCAGAACCTCAAGAAGCGGAAGAAACGGCAAAAAAGGAAGAGCCTGAGTCGTCGGAAATCGTCTTGACGGCAGAGGAAACCGAACCGGCTAAAATCCTGGAAGGAAAGCTGGTCGCCACCTCTTTGATTGAAAGCAAGAAAACGGGTTTCGCCTACAAGCTGATAAACGATCAGAAAAAGACGATTGCTTTTCTGGATACAAGCACGCTTCCCGAATTCATACTGCTTCGCGACTATGTGGAGACCAAATCTCAAGCTTCGGGCAAGTTGATTCCTCAAGAAAAGATCGCCTCGCTCGTTTTGCAGGTCACGGCTCTCAAGAAGCTTGATTAAAATCCAAGCTGACCTTGGGCCAAAAGGATCTTTCAATTGGTCAACTTTAAACGAGACGTGAAATAGGCGCGTATCGTCGAGGCCCAAGCTTTCGAATTGCAGAATCGCTTTTAATGGATTGGTTTATCCTATTCTCCTCCAATTTTCGTTAAATGAGCGACTTCTCCAATAAACAGCGAACCGTTCTGGTCGTCGACGACGAGCCGATAAATATTCAATTGCTTCAAAGGAAGCTGGAATGGGATGGTATCCGTGTTCTCACTGCAGACAACGGACAGGATTGCCTTGATCAAGCCAAGGCCGAAAGGCCGGACTTGATTTTGCTAGACGTGATGATGCCAGGGATGGATGGCTTCGAGGTATGCCAGAAGCTGAGAGATGAAGAAGCGACCAAGGCAATACCCGTCATCTTCGTCACGGCTCACAATTCGAAGCAGGGTAAACTGGAAGGCCTGGAAGCGGGTGCCGTCGACTATATCACCAAACCCATCGATTTGGACGAGACCATCGCTCGAGTACGAACTCAACTGAACTTTCTCTCGATCAATCAGGAAAACATCGACCTGACTCGGCGGCTGGGGGAGTCGAGAAGAGCTGCAGCCATCGGCGCATTAACGCAGGGAATCGCTCATAACCTTAACAATCTGCTGGGCGTCGTAATGGGCTATCTGGAGTTGGCCAAGGCCAATCATAAGGATCCGGAAAAGGTATTGAAAAACATAGCGCGGGTCGAGACCGCCGGAAATCGCATTGTAGGAATTATCAAACAGCTGAGCTCCGTGGCATTCACAACAAGACTGCCCCTTAATGAAATTCCGCTAGACGAATTGCTCGAAGGCAGCTTGCGTAGGGCAAAAGAGGATACAAGTAGAGATTACGCAGTAACGATCAACAACGAATTGGACAAGGCGACTCTCAAAACCAACATAGAGGCATTCGAAGACACGCTTTCCAAACTCATCATCAACGCATGGGAAAGCTATGATACGATGAACGTCGAAGAAAGGCCCATCGTTCTCAATGTGAGGCATTCTCAGGATGGCGAGAATCTTGAATTCACTTTGGTGGACCGAGGATGCGGCGTTGATACTGAAATCGAGGAAAACATGTATGAGCCGTTTATCAGTACAAAAAATACGGTGGGAGTGGGAATGGGCCTTACCGTCGCTAGACACTCCATTCGAACGCTAGGTGGCGAAATTTCGATTAGGTCCGACAAGGAAAAAGGAGAAACCATCGTGACTTTCAACCATCCCTGCTCCCAAAACGGATCGAGTCCCTCATGAGAATCGGATTTCTCGGAGCGGGCAATCTTGCTCGAGCCATGGTACAGTCGCTTCTCAAGGAAGGCGACCAGACGCCAAGCGATCTAAGATGTCTCTCGGGTTCAGGAGCAACAGCACAACGTCTATCTGACGATCTGGGAATTGCATTGGCTGAATCGAGACAAGATCTTTTCGAGCAATCCGATATAATCGTATTGGCTTTTAAACCACAACACTTGGAAACGATTAGCGAAGAAGACTCGAAACTAGCTAGCGGCAAGCTCATCATTTCAGTCTTGGCAGGCAGAACGTTGAATTCCCTTTCAGACCACTTTCCCAGCGCCAGAAACATTGCTCGCGTAATGCCCAACACGCCCGCCAAAATCGGGAAGGGCGTTAGCGCGTTTTGCTATGCCGAGAACCCTTCAGAAGAAGACAAAGCATCGGTTGAAAGTCTGCTAGAGTCTTTTGGATACGCGTATCAAGTCGACGAGCCCCAAATGCATATCGCGACCGCTCTTAGCGGTTGCGGACCTGCGTTGTTTTTCAGATTTATTGACGTGCTGGCCAACGCGGCAGCGGAAAAAGGCATTCCGAAGGATCTCGCTCTCGAAGTCGCCATCAAAACAGGACTTGGCTCCTTAGAACTCATGCGGCAATCAAATCAGGATCCTCAGACCTTGATCGACGAAGTTGTGTCGCCTAACGGTGTTACCCATGCCCTATTGGAGAGTTTAAAGAATAGCGATTGGCATTACGGTTTAGAAAATGGCATTACGGATGCCGTAAACCGCTCAATCGAATTGGCGGGAGAACGCTAATCCCAAGCTATGAACCTGCTTTCCCATGCTCTGCTTTCGAGAGCTGAGCCGGACGACGTCCTGACCGTCAACGTGCTATGGGATTTCCTGTCCAAAGACCTTCGTCAGGATTCCAGGGAATTCGTTCAAAGAGGAGCCTTGATCCATCGCGTAATCGACCGAGAAACCGACACTTCAGAGGAGTTTCAGTCCGCGTTGAAACTCGTCTCCAGGAAACGAGAAAGCGTTGCCGGGATTGTAGTGGATATGGGACTCGACTACGCCTTGTATCGCGAATGGGATTTCTATTGCCCTGATTTACGTAGTCGCATTATCGATACACTATATGAAAGAATGAGAGAAACCGCTCACGCTTTAGGGGCAGAAGCAGAGAGACTGATTTCCGCTATGAGAAACGGCAATTGGTTTAAGGCTTACGGCGAACCGAGCGGGCTGGAAGAGGTCTTTAAACGAATGGCGAGCCGCAATCGATTTCTAGAGGTCATCGTAGGGGCCGAAGAGGAAATCGTTTCCGAAGTCGATTCCTATGCGAAGCTCATGAGATCCTTGTATCCGAAAATCCAGGGCATGGTTAATGACCTGTAGAAATGGAAAAGAGCTTTATACCTTCTTTACGAGACACCACATGTTGTCGCTCGTAGGCATACGATCGAGGAAGCCCATCTTTTCGATACGGAAGCCACAAGCTTCGATCATGCTCTTGAGAGATTGGGGGGTGAAATAGTTCACATGGTCAGGATAGCGAAAGCCGCACCATTTTTCCTGGCGAATCCTGCGATTCAAACTCCCGAAATTTGGCACCTTAATCGTAGCCAAGCCACCTGTCTTCAATTTTCGGTGACACATTCTTAGTAATGGCATGGGATTAATCTCATGCTCTAGGAAGGCGCACATGATTGCGTAGTCGAAAAACGAATCATCATAGCTTTCCAGACCTCCGATAGCATCGCTCTGCACAACTCGTCCAGCATAGGGTTCGACTCGCTCGGCCGCATGGACGGCAAGGCCTTTCGATATTTCGACCCCATAGGGCACAGCCTCAATACCGTATTGACCCTTTAGGATATCCATCGTCTCGCCTAGAACGCGACCGTGAGAACATCCAATATCGACAAATCTTAACGGACTATCGGAATCTTTTCGAGTCCGGTCTAGCTCTCGCAGGATTTTAACAGCCCGAACCACCATGCCATGCTTCTTTCTTCGAAGAAATTTGCGGAGTCCTTTTCCTGCTGAACTCAAAGCGGAAACCACTGGCTCGGCTTCTTTACGACGTTTTCGCTCATCCTCAATGGTTTTCTCCCAAGCGAAATCCTCTTCGAATGCCTCATAGACTGGAGGGTTCTCAAGATACACGAAACCGGTCTCGGAACACTGCTTAATCAACCATCCATCCTTTGAATAGCGGTCTAAGGTCTTACTGGGAGTATTCCTTTCCGCAAGCGGAGAGTGTCTTATCAGCGACTCGGCCATGGTACGAGAACGTAGCTATGCTGTCACAAGTCGATCAAGTGAAAAATCCGGACGAACCTGCCGGTCAAACCAGCCTATTCAATCAAGTTACTCGAAATAACTCTGAAGCTCGGGTCCGGTCCAAGGTCCTCTCGAACCAATCTCGTCTTTGACCGCAGCGACCTGGTCAGCGGTCACCTCGCTGGCTTCATTGCCCCAGGATTGGCGAATATAGGTCACAATGTTAGCCACAGACTGATCATCCAGATCAGCTACCATACTGACCATGTTCCCATTGTAAGGTTGACCTTTTACCGTTATCGGACCTCCCAGGCCTGCCAGGACCACTTTGATGGGAAGAGAGCTCTCTTCATGCAGAACCCATTCCGACCCAGCCAGAGGGGGGAAGTTGCCTGCCATTCCCTCGCCATTCGCCATATGACAAGAAGCGCAGCGAGCCGTAAAAAGCTCCTGACCCAACTCGTAAGGCGATTTAACGACGCCAGCCCCAGCTGGCTCCCAAGTATTGAAGGCATGGATAGCGCCACGCTCGCTTAAATACATCTGAGCGTCGTATCCAGCCATATGGCGACGCAGGTAAAACCAGGCGAACACAACGACCAGGATAAGAGCCATCGAGGAGAAAAAGGCGATAGGAGAACCGGCTACGTGCTGCCGCCTTAGGCGAGCGTGTTCACGCACAATGCTTTCATCAGAAGCCTTGCTCTCGTCAATTCCCGGCAGATTCAATTTGTCTGGAACTTCTTCGCTCATCAAAGACCAATTTTCTCCGGATTAGGAGCCTCCGGCAGATCGTAGTCGACCTGTAGACTCAACATATAAGCCACCAGAGCTTCGGCTCTACGCGAAGGTACAATCTGATAGCCCGACTCGACGGCAAACTCCTCCGGCAGGTTCAATGCCCGATCGGATTTCTGTCCCATGACGGCAGTCTTGTCATAGAGAAACGAATACGAAGGCATATTCGAGCCTTTGGAGGTTATCTGAGGATTATAGAAATGCAAATGATGCCACTCGCGATCCCGATCTCCAGCAGCGGCGTTCGACAAGTCGGGTCCCAAACGACGATCGCCGATCAGACTTGGCGATTGATCGATGTAATCTCTAGCAACCGATTGCCGGGAGCCCCAGCCACGCTGTATATCAAAGCCCGATTCGAGACGCGATTGCTGAGTGTGACAAGATACGCATCCCATTTGCTGATACACTTGCCTACCCTGTTCAGCCTCTCCGGGAAGAAGTCGGGGCATCCGTTCGGAATCTGAAAAATAAGCCGCAAGCTGGCCGCTTTCCTGCACAGGTTTGTGGACAAGATTAGCCCATGAAAATGCTAGAACGATAAAAACGCCTATAAAAATGAAAGGGCCTCGATTCACGTCGCGCTTACCTCCAAGTCGGGCGATTCTTCGATAAGATTCACAGTCGTTTCCTTTCCGCTACGCTCTGACAACAACAGCATAGAGAAGGAAATCATGAACCCGATAGCTCCAACCAAAATGAGACCCATTCCAAGGGTCGCCATCGCATAATAGCTTTTCATGTTGGCTACGATGGACAGGACACCGGTGACGCTGCCATTCATCAGCTCTCCTTCCTGCATGCCGCCCGTAATCAGGCTAGACACCACAAGGAAAACGCCAAGCAACTGCATCCAGAAATGGAGTTCCGCCAATCCGGCCGAAGGCAGTTCTTTATTCAGAAGTCTAGACAGAATGAAATAGAGGCATCCCGAAAAAACCATGGTCGCGAAACCAAGCAATCCAAGAAGCTGAACGCCATTATTGAAGGAGGAAAACTGAACCACGTCCTGAGTGACGCGCAGCGAGCCGTAGATAAAGTAGCAGCCAAAGAGGAGAAAGCCGATGCATCCGAAAAAGATGAATCTGAGCGAAATCGTTTCCCAGATCCGCGAAAAACTGGCGAACAGCGTAGACAGAAATTGAATACTGAAAATGGAAAGCGGATAGAGAATACCGAAGGCGGCTATGATGCCTACCGACGACACCCAAGAGGGCACCGGACCGTAAAGCAGTTCGGCAGATCCTGCCGAGCTCGCAAACAGAATCCATGACCAGAAAGCCTTGCCCGAGTGATTGTAGCCTACGATGGGCTTCCCCAAGACTTTGGGCAGCATATAGTAGACAACGGCAAGAGCGAAAGGAACGATGACGACCATCAATAGATTATTGGCATACCAGGAGCCTATCAGGTATTGCAAAGTTCCCTGAGCGGGCTGACTCATTAGCATGACCTGAACCACGGTGTAGATCCAAGCAAAGGCGAATAAAGCTGCTAGGATGTACCATTGAGAGGCATAAACCACTCGATGAACCCGCTCACGAAATGCAAGAACGCCCCACAATCCCATTCCAAGAAAAGCGGCGAGCAATACGGGTACGATAAAAGCCGGCATTTCAAGCCATTCGTAGGGCAATTGTCCGCTAACGGTAAAACTGTCTCGCCAGGTAATAGGCAACATGCCTCCCATCAGTATTCCCAATAGCCCTACAATGAGGGCGACATTCCAAATCGAAAGGGAAACCGTAAGCAGAAAGCCATTGCCGGCCGGAGCTCCCCCGAGTCGAACGAGAAGCCAGAAGGAACAAGCCAGACCAGCATTGAAGAGCCAGCCATAGATCAGACTATTCCAGAAAACGGGCTCGACTTTGCCATAAGTAAGCCATTCGCAGTGACCAAGAAATCCTGGGGAATGCAATTTGATCGAGGCGATCAGCCCAAAAAGGATCGAAACGACAAGCCAGAAGATGGCAGACTTGATCAAGCCAAGCAGCTGAAAGCGTACAGAGCCATCAATACTCAATTGCCCTTCGCGATGTTTGGAATCGCCAGAGAACTCCGGACTAAGCGAAGAGCATATATTGGAAATCAACTTCATTTACCGTATTCGAAATCCGGTGGCGAACGCGTTCTACTGGCTATGCTGAGCAACTACAAGCTCTTTGGCTCTTTCGATAGGCAGACGAACTTTTCCGTTCGAGGCATCGATAACCGAGTATGAGGAAAGGGTCTCCTGTTCTTTTGCCAGATGTTCGGAAAGCGAAGGCCTTTCAACGGTCGCGCTTTCTTCGCTAGAAGCGTCGTCACTATCTAAATACGTTACATTTAAAAGAATATAGAAAACCAGGAACACGCCGATTACAGCGACAACGGCGGGGAAGGAACTTCTAGAGGGCGTCTGGGCTGAACTCATTTCGGGTTTATATGACTAGAAGTTATGATTGAGAGATTCGACAATTCGAGGATCTCTAATGGGAATGATTCTTGTTTTCCGATAACTAGACCAATAGGCCCATAGGAGAATGCCTCCTGCTCCCACTATGCCCGCGGCATACCAGATGAGATTTACCGGACTGGAAAACAGCTGCATAGGCTCGCCATGACTGTCCTTAAGCGAAGGCAGGACATTGAAGAAAATGTCCACCAGTTGCATAAACAGAATCCAAGTAGCGATGAAGATCATGGACTTGTGATTCACTTTCAGCGGGAACTGCAGGAGGTAGAGAAACGGGAAAAGAAAATGCCCGAAAATCAAGAGCATGGAAACCTCCCACCAGAGACCCTGTTCACGCAAGTTGTACCAGAAGGTCTCCTCCGGAATATTGGCATTCCAGATAAGAAAGTACTGCGAGAAAGTAATGTAGCCCCAGAAAACGGTGAAGGCGAAACTGAGCGTCGCCAAGTCGTGAAGATGCTTGTTGTTGAAAATCCCCTTTAATGGGCCTTTGGATACGAGGAAAATCGAAGTGAGAATGAGCACTGCCAAAGCGGCTCGCATGGCGTTGGTGAAGAACCAGACTCCAAACATGGTAGAGAACCAGTGATACTCGAGGCTCATAATCCAATCGAAGCCGGCCATGGTCCAAGTCAAAGCGACTGCGAAGAGTCCACCAGCCGCTAGTTTTCGAGAGGCATGAGTATGACTTGGACTGCCATCCGTGTCCTGAGTGATGGAGTGCTTGCGAAAAGCTCTAGCGAATAGTATCCAAGTTCCGAAAGCAATCGCCGCTCGTATCCAGAAAAACGGTTCAGTGAGCCACCATTGTTTTTTTACCCACAGGATATCCTCCCCAACCGTACCGTGACCGTGAAGCGGCTCAGTGGGATCCATCCAAATCCAAAGCACTCCTTGATTCCCGCTTAGATACGTAAGCAGGAAAACCGGAATAAACAAGATGCCAAGGTAAGGCATGGCGGAAAGAAAGTTCTCAGCCTGTCGACGAACAACCACTGACCAAGAAGCATCCATAATATGATGGATCAGAATGAGAAACAACATCCCCACCGTGATCGAGGTGATGAAGAGCAGTCCGATCAGGTAGGAGAATGCAGCCATCCGAGTATCTACGAAAAAGCCGATCAGCGAAACGAAAAGGCCGATCGCTCCAAAAAGGAGCCATTTCTTCGGATTGGGAATCGAGGCGTCGTGTTGAATCGCGTCTGAGCTCATAGTCCAAGCTCCTCTCTCTTGGCAGGAGTTAAATCGTCAGCGGATCCATTGGCCGCTCGTTGCAAGGCTCGAAGGTAAAGAACGACCGCCCAGCGGTCCTCAACCGAAAGTTTGTCAGCATAGGAATACATCAGGCCCTTGCCATTGGTAATCACATCGTAGAGCTGCCCATCGGGGTAGTTTACGAAATTCGGCTGCGTCAAGTCTGCCACTACCAGCATGCCATACTTCTTCGTCATGCTATCGCCATTACCGGCCAGTCCATGACAAACCGCGCAGTAGATATTGTAGCGCTCTTCGCCCCGATCTATAAAGGCGTGGTTCACTTCGATCTCAGCTGGCATGGAATTTCCAAACTCGGTCCCCAGCTTACCAGTCTGCATGTACTCGTCTTCGTGATACGTTCCACGAGCCACTGTATTCTCCACAGGAAGTCGATCAGTCCGTCCATCAGCGAAGAAACCGCTTTCGCCTTGGGGCATGTACTTCGGCATGCGATCCATATCGTCAAACACTTCAAGCGGAGGCGCCGTCTTCTTCGCTCCGCGAAAACCGAGAATGGATACAGCGGAGATAACAAGAAAAATGAATATCAGGTAGACGTAACGCATTCCGTTATTCCTCTAATTCAGAGATGCCCGTAGGCTTGAGTTCCTCAATGAAAGCGCGCGTCTTTTCATTGTCGAATTGGGGGTCGTCTTTCTCGATATAGAGGAAGAACTTGTCGTCGGTTCCCTCCGCGATGTCGTCGTATTTCAATACCGGATGGTAATGCATCGGCAGCTTATTGAGAATAAACATCCCGATAATCGAAGCGAAGGCGGAAAAGAGGATCGTCAACTCATAGGAGACCGGAAAGGCGAATTGCGGACTGAAGAAGGGCTTGCCGCCCACGATCAGCTTGTAGCCTTCGCTGAGAAGACCCAAATCCAGGTCCGACGCTCCGGTAAACGCGATCATAAGCATTCCCGTAGTGATTCCAAGGGTACCACCCACAATCGTGAATCTGGGAACCATTGAGCGCTTTATACCCATGGCAGGATCCAATCCGTGTACGGGAAAAGGCGTTACGACATCCCATTGCTTAAAACCAGCGTCCCTCACCTTTTTAGCGGCATGCATAATATCCGCAGGTGATTCGAACTTAGCGATTAATCCAAACTTTCTGGGCATTGCTCTTTCTTATTCGCTGGGTTGGAGATTAGTGGTGGTGAGGATCGGCCTGCGGAGTGACGGCTTTGATTTCAGCCATGGCCATCAAAGGCAGGAACCGGAGGAAAAGGAGGAAGAGAACGGAGAACACTCCAAAGGTCCCTACGTAAGTGAAGATATCCACAACCGTAGGCGAGTAGTAGCCCCAGCTGGAGGGAACGAAATCCCGAGCAAGCGAAGTTACTGCAATGACGAAGCGCTCGAACCACATGCCGATGTTCACGAAGATGGAGATGATCCAAACCAGAGCCGTGTTTTCTCTTATCTTCTTGAACCAGAAGAACTGTGGCGAAATGACATTGCAGGCGATCATTATCCAGTAGGCCCAAGCGTAGGGACCAAAGGCTCTAGTGACGAAAGCGAACTTTTCGAAATCATTGGCGCCATAAGCTGCAATGAAAAACTCCATCGCATAAGCGTAGCCCACCATCGATCCAGTAGCCAAAATGATCTTGGTCATACAATCGATATGATATTGCGTAATGAGATCTTCGAGACGGTAGATCGCTCGAAGAGGCAGCATCAGCGTCAATACCATGCCGAATCCGGAAAAGATGGCTCCAGCTACGAAGTAAGGGGGGAAAATGGTGGTATGCCAACCTGGCAGCAGAGAAATGGCGAAGTCGAAGGATACGATGGTGTGTACCGAGAGTACCAGTGGCGTAGAAAGACCAGCCAACAGCAGGTAGCACATTTCGTAATTGCTCCAATGGCGATTGGAACCACGCCAGCCCATGGCGAAAATACCATAAAGCACCTGCCGGATTTTCGTTTTGGCGCGATCACGCACCGTGGCCAAATCGGGAATCAATCCAATGTACCAGAAAAGTACCGACACGGTACCGTAGGTCGAAACGGCAAAAACGTCCCAGAGAAGAGCAGAGCGAAAGTTTGGCCAGATCGCGTTCGAGTTGGGAAACGGAAAAAGATACCCGGGGTAAAGGGCGAACCAGACACGACCAACGTGGAAGACCGGGAAGAGCGCCGCGCAAACCACGGCGAAAATGGTCATCGCTTCCGCCGCCCTATTAATCGAGGTGCGCCATTTTTGGCGAAGAAGGCAAAGGATAGCGGAAATCAACGTACCCGCATGCCCAATACCGATCCAGAAAACGAAGTTCACGATGGCCCAGCCCCAGTTCATAGGATTGGCCAGACCCCAGACGCCAGTGCCCGCCGCAACGAGATAGACCAAGCCAAAGACGGTAAAGCTCGCCGTGATGCAGGCCACGATGAAGCATACCCACCACCAGGTTGGCGTCTTTTCTTCAACGATGCCGCAGATCTTCTCCGTAATCCAATTGAAACTACGATTGTTCTCAACCAAGGCTGGACGGGGAACGTCAGCCGGATTTACCTCGCTGAGAATTGCTGGCCGAGCCTCGGAAATCGATGATGGAGCGCTAGCCATTAGTGGGATCCTCCTTCATCGCGAGCGGAATCATGGTGGGCGTCTTGGTCGTGACCATTATGCTTGTCGTGAGAATCTCCATGGCCTTTGCCGTAATCCATCTTGGGCTTGGCCTGTTTGTACTCCAATTTGGATAAAGGCTGATCGGCGTAGTCTGGCATTTCCGGATTCGGATTTCGGAGCTTGGCCAGATAGGTAGTGCGCGGACGAGCATTGAGGTATCCAAGCACTGAATAATTGAGTTCGTTGTCGCGGAGCTGAGATACACGGCTATCCGGATCGGTAAGATCTCCGAAAACGATAGCATTGGTCGGGCAGACTTGCTCGCAAGCGGTCTTGATCGTCCCATCGGGAACCTTCACATTGTCGCTATCCCTGGCTTCCACCTTTTGATCGATCTTGGCTTGCTGGATACGTTGCGTGCAATAGGTGCACTTCTCCATGACGCCTCGCATGCGCACGGAAACATCCGGATTTTGAGCCATCTGCAGAAGCTCTGGCTTACCTTTTGGAGCCAACGGACCTTCATAAAGGCGATCTAGAGGACGTTGCTGGTAATCGAAAAAGTTGAATCGACGAACTTTGTAAGGGCAGTTGTTGGCGCAGTAGCGAGTGCCAATACAGCGATTGTAGGCCATGGTGTTCAAACCTTCGGAATCGTGAACCGTGGCATTTACTGGGCACACCTGCTCGCAAGGAGCGGTCTCGCAGTGCATGCAACCAACAGGTTGAACCATGACTTGTGGATCTTCGGGAATCTCGGTTTTTCCCAGGCCTGAGGAGAAATAACGGTCGAGACGAATCCAATGCATCTCGCGACCTCGTCGAACTTGGTCGCGCCCTACGATCGGAATATTGTTCTCAGCCTGACAAGCGACGACACAAGCGTTACATCCCGTGCAGACATTAAGATCGATGTTCATCCCCCACTGATGGTTGCCAGTGTGATCAGGATGCTCGTAAAGCGATTCGCCACGGGGAGTGGTCGTGACCTTCTCCTGGGTAGGCATGTATTTGTCCTTCCCGTAAATCGGAGGAGAATGCGACTCCATGCCCATATGGCTTACCCAATCAGGGCTCTTGCTGTAGTAATCCAAGTTGGCTTCGCGAATGATGGCTCTGCCCTCCATCGACCAATGCTCTTGAGTATTGGTCAACTGAAACTCTCTACCCGTCGCTTCAAGCGTTGCCCCCGTAGCAAAAGCCATGGAGCTGGACGTACGAACGGAGTAGGCGTCGTATCCAGAATTTTGGCCAACTCGACCGGTCTTGCTTCGACCATAACCTAGAGGAAGGACAATGGAATAGTTATCGAGGCCTGGCAGAATATGAACCGCTCCTTCCACCTCCAGATCGCCTACTTTCAGTTTGTAGACAGGAGCGAACGTGCGACCGTCTCTCACGCGATTCGGATTTTTACGAGCAACTTGGATCGTAGCATCCGGCGCCACAATTCCCAGCTCCTTGGCCAAGCGAGGGCTAACAATGATGCCATTGTCCCAAGTCAGCTTGTTAATCGGATCAGGACACTCCTGAAGCCAGCCATTATTATTGTAACGGCCGTCATCTACCTTGGCGTCATTTACGAAAACAACCTCGAGGCTTTCCGCAGTTGGAGCCTCTGGTTGCGAAAAACCTTCTAGCGTATTAGCAAGTTTAGAGCCCGATACGAGCGAATGGCGCTTTTTGTATCCATCTTTCGATACGAAGCCATCATGTAGAAACTTATCGAAGGCTCGCTTGCCGTTTGATGCGGCAGATTTCTGAAACGTTTCGTAAACGAGGCTATGGCCGTCGGCATTGGTTTCGCCAAGCAAGCGGGCAAGCACCTCAATCTCGGACAGACCATCGAAAAGCGGCAGAATCATCGGCTGCTGTGGAAGGACTGCTCCATCGTAGGTTCTTCCGTCCCCCCACGTCTCTAAATAGTGAGCCTGCAGAATATGATAGCCTGCCTTGTAGGATGTCTCGTCCTCGTAGTAGCCTAGCCTGACCACCGAATCAACCTTGTCTAGCAATCCGGAGAAATCGAGGTCGACAGGGGCGTTGTAGACGGGATTGCCACCTAGAATAACCAGAGTCTCGACACCATTTCCAGAAATGGCATCGGCTAGCTCGCCAAGAGAGACGGCATCGCCGGAATCATCTTCAACGAAAGTTAGCGTTTCTCCCAAATTGCCAAGCTTCTCGTTAATCAGTAGACCGATCGCATGAGCCTCTGGAGAAAGTTGGGCCCCAACGTAGACGAGACTTTTGCCTTTGTGATGAGCTAAATCGTCCGCGCACTTTTCAATCCATGCCTTGGTCTTTTCGTCGGCCAAAAGACTGCTTGAAAGATTTTCGAAGATCGGCTTCAACGCATCGCCTTCCACGCCAAGCTCGATATTCAAGGCAATACCAGCCAGGAAGCCAGCCATCTGGCTTGAGGCAAGACGCTTACGGTGATCCGCCATGGCGCCGGTGATCGTCATGTTGCTTTCAGCAATGTAGAGACGGTTCATTTCGTCCTTGCTGGTACGCACACGCCGGCCATCGGCAAATTGCTTGGAGAATTTCAACGCTCCTGGATCTTGCCCCAGGAAATCTCCATCGACACTGAGAATCCGCTCGGCCTGCGAGAAATCGTAGAGCGGCTTGAGGTTCGGACCTGCTAGCAGCTTGGCCGCCTTAGCGCCGCCATCCGTTTCCACCGGCTCGTACTCCGCCCAAATTGCTTTGGGGTAGGCTTTCTGAAACGCGTTCTTCAAACGCTGACGAGTCGGAGAGGAAGACTTCTCCGTCAGAATAGCGAATCTGTCTCCATTGTTTCCCGACAATCCATCTTTAAGCTTTTTAAGAAGATCGAAAACTTCGCTTTGGGAAATGGAAGATCCGTCCTGCTTGTGATGGGTGGCGCGGTCCGGATCATACAGATCGAGAACGGATGCCTGGGCCTTTAGAGAAGTTCCTCCATTGTAGCCTTCGAAGTCTCCATTGCCTTCGATCTTGGTCGGCCTGCCAGTGTGCGTTTCTACTAGAAGCGGCAAGCTTTCCCCGCGGAGTGAATACGAACTGGCATAGTAAAGCGGCTCGCCAGGTATTAGATGTTCGGGAGCCTTAGAATGAGGAAGAATGTGCGATTCAGGACGACGACAGCCGGAAAAGCCAAGGCCGCCTAAAGCAAAGGAAGCCGCCATGATCTTGAAGAAATGCCGACGATCAACCTCGCTTAATTCGGAAGCTTCAGGACCGAATTCGCGCTCGACTTGCTCAAGGAACTGAGGCGATTGAGCGAGATCATCCAGGCTACGCCAATAGCGCGGCCCAGTAAGTTCCGCTTTGCTGGTGGGATTCGAGTTTAAAGGTTTCATCGATGACAGCCAGAGCAGCTTTGAGGAGGATTAACGTTCCATGAATTGACGAGTTGCTTGCCTAGTTCTAACTGGGCTTTCTCGCCACCCGGATGCTCCCAATCCAGATTGAAAACCTGATCAAGCGGACGAATCTTCTCTTCAGGATGACGATGGCAGTCCAAGCACCAGCCCATGCTTTGAGGCTCAACATGCTTCACCACTTCCATCGTATTGACGTTGCCATGGCACTCGACGCAGGAGATGCCTCGATTGACGTGGACCGAATGATCGAAGTAAACGTAGTCGGGCACTTGATGGACGCGTACCCAAGGAACGGGTTCACCGGACTGATAGCTAGCTCGAACGGTCTCAAGGAGTGGACTATCCGTCTTAATAATGCTGTGACAGTTCATACAGGTTGAACTGGCGGGCACATTCGCGTGACTCGCTTGCTCTACCTTGCTGTGGCAGTAGCGACAATCCAAACCCAACTCATTGACATGAAAACTGTGATCGTAGGGCACAGGTTGGATCGGCTCGTATCCTACTCGTGTATACTTAGGCGTGACGTAATAAGTGATAGACGCCAGCGTGGTAGTAACGAAAATGCCAAGAAAAACGACTATCTTTAACGGTAACGAGTTAGCCCCTTTTGGGAAAACTTTAGACATGGCGCAACAGGTGTTCTCTAACTATCCTCTCGTCAGACCAGGCGAGGATCGGTTCGGGCGACAGAATTAGGATCCTGTCTAACATTTACGGCTTGTGAAACTTTGCGCGAACTCGGGGTCGTCAGGGATCTCGCTAGCTTGGGCAGCGCGATTATCCCTGCAAAAAGGGAGAAAGCGCCGAGAAGAAACGTCTTGCGGGATTTATCGGAACTCACGTGGCGGTTTAAGGTCGTTGTTTCAGCTTTCGGGAGTACAGGAACGTAGCCTTAAATAGCAAATAAAAATTAGCGAATGCTATACCAGGCAGTGATCATTATAAGATGTAAGAAAAAAGAGGAATCGAAAATCTAATACCCCGAAAGTCGTTCTTTGCAAATAGCGGGACGATTATTATAGAAATAAACCGTCTTCCATACGCAGAGTGCGATCGCATTTCCGGGCTAGGTCAGGATTGTGAGTCACGATCAATACGGCCTGTCCCTTTTCCTTGGCAAGGCGTGTTAGAGAATCGAATACCATTAGCGAATTTTTAACATCCAGATTCCCAGTCGGCTCGTCCGCTAGCAGGATGCTTGGTTCGTTGGCCAAGGCTCGGGCAATAGCAACACGCTGTTGCTCGCCTCCAGAAAGTTGCGACGGCAAACGCCGGAGCTTATCCCCCAATCCAATATCCTCGAGAAGCGAACGGGATCGATCCTGCATTTCGTTTAAAGAAAGACGGCCCAGCTTTCGCATGGGAAGCATCACGTTTTCCTGAGCCGTAAATTCCGGAAGCAGAAAGTGGAACTGGAAAACGAACCCGATATTTTCGCAACGCAGCCACGTATGAACGCCATCGCGATTCGGCGGCACCTCCTCGTCATTGATAAAAATGGAGCCTTGTTCTTGCTGGTCCAGGAGTCCCAAAAGGTAGAGGAGAGTGGACTTGCCACAGCCTGAGGGTCCAACAATGGCGCTGATCTCTCCTCGATGGAGTTTGAGATCGACTCCTTTGAGAACATGGACCCTAGCAGCGCCTGAGCCTAGATGTTTATGGATACGTCGACATTCGAGAGCGATTGCCCTTCCAGCCACAGCACTCATGAAGCCGTCCCCCTAATCACCTCGCCGGGAACAAGTCGAGCGGCGCGACGAGCTGGAGCCAAGCTGGCGAACAGCACGATTACGGTAGCCACCAATGCAGCGTATATATAGTGTTGCAGGGACCAATTCACCACGAAACGCTCCGCGGTGAAGATCCCCTTAACGCCAATGGGAATGTTGGAAATCGCGTAGGTCATGCCTGCTCCAAAGCAAAAACCGATCAAGGTGCCCAATACCAGCACGATCATGCCTTGCCAGATGAAGATATTGGAAATGTCCCTGCGCGAATAGCCCACCGAACGCAGGATAGCGATTTCCCGAGTCTTCTCCATTACGATCATAGCAAGTGTATTGAACATTCCAAGACCAGACGTGAGAAGAATCGCGGAAACGGTGATCGCTGCAGACAAGCCGATGACGTAGAAGAACTGAAGCCAGGATTTCTCTCTTTCCTGCCAGGAAGCCGCAAAATGTCTTGTCAGGTTTTCGATAACCTGGGCATCGACAAGGGCCTTGGAACGATCGAAAAGACTGACCTGAATAAAGCTGGCTCGATGGGGCATCTTAAAAAGGGATCTGGCTTGATTGATGGGGAGAAAAACGCGGACCTTATCGATCTCGGAGACACCCGTTTCGTAAATGCCTACCACGTGAAACCGGTTGCGCTGATCAACGGCTTGAACGAGCAGCGAATCGCCCACTTGAGCCTGAAGACGGTTCGCGAGTTTTCGGCCAATGAGGATACCCATGGGCGTGGAACGAAAATCATCAATGCTTCCTTCGACGATCTGATCCTCAAGAGCGGAAACCGCCAAATGATCTTCTATGCTAATGCCGTAGGCAAAGCCGGACCCGTTGCGAAGCGGTCCTCGAATGTAAACGTTTCCCGTGACTACGGGAGAAGCCGCATAAACGTTAGGCAGTTCTCGAATCGCTTCGATGATCTTGGACGGAAACTCCACGCCTTCGATGAAACGATAGTTCTCTCGATTGCCAGCCATGAAACTCGACCTGCCACCGTCTGTAGTGGAGGCCTCGAGACTGGTCATGATCGGTTGCATTTTATCGCTAATGCGAATCGCCCCGTCAGTAGCCAGAACCGTATCGATAAAGTACTCTTTAAAGCCGCTGACCTGAGCTTGGGTAACGATAAAAAACGCTACACCGAACGAAATCCCCGCCAAGCTCATCAGCATGGATCGCTTTTTAGCAAGCAGGAAACGAACGGCGATAACGATACTAGGCGTCATGAAAAGAAAAGCGAATGACCTAAGCGCAGATCACGCTGATTTCGCCGGAAAAGAAAGAAAAAAATTATCCCCCGGAAAGCGAGCTGCTGAGCTGGAATACCGCGGAAATAATGCCGAAGGCGATCAGGCCGACAAACAGGAAGACGAAGAGAAGAACCCCGGTAGAAATGATCCCCATGAATCCTTTGACAATTTTGTCAATAGATTCTGAATACTGACGAGACATTTGATTAAGGCCTGGGACTACGTTTCCCGTGTTTTCGCCCACCGTGAATATATCGAGCGACATCTCGTCGAAATAGCCTGTCGACTTGAAAGCGGTGGAAAGCGTCGCTCCTTCGACAACCTTGTTGCGAGCCTCGGTGAACCGCTCGCGCATCGAGTAGTTGGTCAGAGCTCTTTCCGTCATAGTCAGCGACTGAACCATCGTTATTCCGTTTTCCAAAAGCAAAGCAAGGATCTGCGTCAATCTCAGCACTTGCAGATCGCGCAGAAACTTTCCTAGCAGCGGCACTCTGATAATCAAGGCGTCGAACTTGGATCTGCCGTTTTTAGAGTTCCTCCAGGAAATCGTTCCAAACACCGCTAAAGCGCCGCCAATCGCCACAATCCAACCGTAGTTCAAAAGCCAGTCCGCCATGAAAATGAGCAGTTTTGTGGATACGGGAAGCTTCCCGCCAAGAGAGCTCAGCAATCCTTGGATACGTGGAAGAAGGAGGAAGAGGAAGAGAAGAACCAGTCCGATGGTGATGAGGATGAGGAAAACAGGATACGCCAAAGCTGAAAGCAGGTTGGATTGAATCCGCTTACGTTCTTCCATGCTGGAAACGATACTGGTTAAAACCGTATTCAAACTTCCAGTCGCTTCCCCCGCCTCTACGAGGCTAACGACGCTTTCATCGAAGACTTTGGGCTGCTTGTGAAACGTTTCCGAAAGAGACCTGCCCTGCCTCAACTCGTCCCAAAGTTGAGTCGACAGAAACTTTAAACGAGGATCGCTCAAACGCCCGCTCATCAGCCGTAAGGCATCGCCAGCCTGAATGCCGCAATTGAGCAACTCTTTCAAATTCTGCAGGAATGGCAAAGCCAGCTTGCGACTCAACGAAGTAGACGAAACTTCAGATGACTGCTTGCTGAAGAGGCCAGCGAAAGGGATGTTGCTTTTGCCAGTTTTGGCTTCAGTTCCCGATTCGGAAATGCTTAGCGGCCGAAGCTTCTTCGCCGCCAGTTGTTGCAAAGCCGTCTTGCGACTGGCTGCTTCAAGCGAACCTTGGACTTTGCTTCCTTCGAGATTCCTGGCGCTGTAGGTGAACGTGGGCACTACTGAAAGAGAAGTTGAGAAGTAAAATTGAAGAAGTACTTGGAGCGACTTGGGAACACACTTAATTCAGTTTTCGTTTCGCCTTTTTAATTCCCACTTTTGCTCACTCCCCCTCCTTAACCGATATCGTGCGAACCACTTCGTCGAGAGTGGTTAGATTGCGCTTCATAAGATTCCAGCCCGATTCTCCCAGCGTGACCATTCCTCCCTTTCGTCCCAATTCTCTAAATACAGGAGCCGCCGCGCGATTAACGATGGGATCGTGCAGATTCTCGCTTACCCTGAGAATCTCATAGATTCCAATTCTTCCTCTGTATCCAAGGCCTCGACACGCATCGCATCCTTTCGGCTCGGGCAGCTCTGAAATCTCGCTCGCTTTAGACTCATCCATATCGAGCACCTTCATCGCGTCCCTTAGCTTAGTTCGATCTGCAGGAACTTTCGTCCAGCAATTCTGACACATCCGCCTGAGAAGTCTCTGGGCCATTACGATCTCCACACTCGAGGCAATGAGAAAGGGCTCAATACCCATGTCGGTCAGACGTGTAATCGCTCCGGGAGCGTCATTGGTATGCAGGGTGCTAAAAACGAGGTGTCCAGTGAGCGAGGCCTGGATGGCGATTTCAGCGGTTTCGCGATCTCGGATTTCCCCTACCATGATCACATTGGGATCCTGACGCAGGACGTGTCTCAAAGCCTCAGGAAAGCTGAATCCAATATCTGGATTAACTTGAATCTGATTAACGCCGGGCACTTCGTATTCGATCGGATCTTCCACGGTAATAATGCGGCGATCGTCGGAATTGATAGTGCGGATAAAGGCGTTTAGTGAAGTCGATTTACCCGAACCGGTTGGACCGGTAACGAGGATGATACCATGGGGAAGGTTCAGAGCCCGTGTGATTTTGCCCCGATCGTCTTCAGACATGCCAAGCTGCTCCATACTCAAGGGCGTGCTTTTCTTGTTGAGCAGGCGGAGGCTGATACTTTCGCCGTACATCACTGGCATGGTCGAAAGACGAATATCGAGCGTGGTTTCACCAATCCGATGGTTTATGCGCCCGTCTTGAGGAAGGCGACGTTCGGAAATGTTAAGCCGAGCCATGATTTTCAAGCGCGAGACGATAGCGTCTTGAAACTTTCGCAGGTTCTCAGGAACGGGAACGGAAACAAGAAGACCGTCGATCCGATAGCGGATGCGAAGTTCTTCTTCCAAGGGCTCGAAATGGATATCGGTCGCTCCATCTTCGATAGCCTGATTGAACACTTCATTCACGAATCTGATGATGGCCGCATCTTCGTCTTCTTCATCCTCGATCTCAACCGTCTCGAGATCGGCATCTATATCGAAAGACTCGTCAAGACTCTCAGCGCCTACACCTAGATTTTGCGTAATGAAACTTGAAATACGATCTGGAGCGGAAAATCTCCACTGCGGTCTCTTGCCACACGCGGCAAAGACCCAGTCATCCATCAGATCGTCAACCGGCCAACTGGTAGCCAGGACAAGCTCCTCGGATTCCTCTTCATCCTGCCGGACCGGAACGCAGTGAAACTCGTGAAGAATTCGCAGTGGTATGGAGCCCAGTTGATCAAGATCGAATTCCTCGTGGGAAACGAAAGCCGCAGAGCATCTGTTACTCAATGTATCCAGAATTTCGGCAACCGGTTTTCCCGTTATTTCGGATAACGTATCCAGTCTTTCCGCACGACGACTTTCATTAATTCGGGCAACCTGCTCTTCACCCAATTCGTAGGAGTGGAGATATTCTTCAGTATCGATGATCGTCATCTTGACTAGCGATTGGTGTTGGTAGAGGAGCCTTCATCGATGACTGAACGCCGCAGGGCCCTCCGCCTTCTGATTTCCTCAGCCACCTTCTGCATGCGTTTACGCACATCTTCGTCACTCGCATCTTGAATGTCATTGGTATTGGTAGGTCGCGTGACAGGAGTCGCGGTAGTTGCGGGTCGAGTCGCCTGAGCTTGAACGGGACGGGGCGCCGCTTTGATGGTGACGATATTGGGATCGGGCAATTCCATCCGCTTGGTGAAACCATTGCGACTCGCTACAATGCTCTGGTCCTCATCGTTAAAATCGGTGATCATAATCCCATCTTCGCCAGGCTGATTCAAGGTAAGCCAGTAGCTTTTATTGTTCTCCTTGTCATAAACGCTGGCCTGCAAAACGCCGCCAATCTGAATGAGGCCATTGAATTCGAAATTATCGAGAGGATTAGCTGTTGGAGCTTCAACCGGAGCTACGGGAGTGTTGTTGACCGGAGCCTGGAACGGCGAGGCGATTCGCTGCTGAATATCATCCTCCTGACCAAAAGCGGAAACGGGGAGCAAGAAAACCAACGCTATTTTAACGACTTTCATCCTCGTGCCCTTTTTCCAACTACAGACTCCGATTTATTGGAAGACATATCCTTGTCGCTGGAAAACGTTCCTTCTTCTAGGTAGTTTTGAATCTCGGTGGGATCAGAAAGCCTATTTATATTTTCCTTTGCATCGGCATCGCCTTCCTCAGTTGTCCTGATAACCTTCGGTTTGATGAATACAAGAAGCTCTGTTCGATCGAGATCCTTCACGCGACGACCAAATAGTTTCCCAATGACAGGAATATCCCCGAGCAAAGCAGGCCGAGCATCCGTCTTATCGAGTCTGTATTGCTGTAGTCCGCCTAAAACGATCAGCTTGCCGTCCTGGACACTAACATACGAAGTAGCCTCACGCGTACCAATTATCGGTTGCTCATTCCCATCGATGGTGACCGACCCTGAAACATCCTCAATCGTCTGATTGATTTCCATTTGGATGACATCGTTCGGACCAATAAGAGGCGTCACCGTCAAAACGATGGCAATGTTTTCAAATGAAACCGTTGAACGTACCGCAGTTCCTCCGGTCAGATCGGTTTGCGAGCCAGTGATCAGGGGGCGGCGTTCGCCAACTGTAATGGTTGCCTCGCGATTATGAGTCGTCATCAGATTTGGCTGCGAGATCAGCTTGATGCTGTTGTTGTTCTTCGCTCGATTGAAGATGGCATCCAAGGTGAGATTAGAGATCGTACCGTTGTCGTAGCTAAACGAGGCGTTGCTAATACCAAGACCGAGGATATTAGCGGTGGCACTCGTGATATTGGGAGCACCGTCCGCTTCGTTTTGAGTGTAGGTAAAACCGAATGCATCAATTCCTCGAGCATCAGCTTTGGACAAGCTTACTTCCGCGATGACGACTTCAATCCGTACTTGCGGCAGCAATACATCAATCTTCTCGATAATTTCGCGAGAAAGTTCCAAGTCGTTGCGAGTGCCTGAGACGATTATCGAATTGCTACGTTCGTCAGCTACGATGGTCATGAAGGAGCTGAACTGGCTGTCCCGTTCTTCGAGGGTGTTTTCAACAATGGCGGTTCTCGTTTGATTGCGATTGTTTCGCTGATTGTTCGGTTGGATATTATTGCCGCGCGTATTCTGCTGCAGGTTTTCCGAAAGATCGACGTCGCTGCCTTCCGTTTGCGAAGCGCCGGAAATGAAATTGCTGATCAGGCTGACCACATCAACGGCGAGAGCGTGATCCATTTGAATAACTTCAATGAGCTCGTTGGGGTCAGCTTGAATATCGAGCTTGGAAATAATCTCGTCGAAGAAGACGAGATTCGAGGGCTCGGTCATAATGATCAGCTGATTCGTACGATCGTCGGCTGTAATGGCCGTAGTACTACCAAAAAGAATTTGTTCCGGTATGGAACTGCCTGCACCAGCAACCGAAACAGGGATAGCTGGAGTTGCTTGCTGAGCCTGCCGCTGATTGGCGGCAGCTCTACCGCCGGTATTGCCACTCCGGTTGTCCTGGACGCCAAATCGGCTCCGAGCGTCATCGATCAAGGCCTGCATCTGCTCGGCAACCGCGCTGGCCTGGGCGAACTCCAAAGTGTAGAAACGCGTTTCGATATTCAAGCGACTCGGCTTGTCCACTTCCTGAACCACGTATTCCACTCGCTGCAGATTGCTAACCGTATCCGTAACGATAACCGCATTCGTATTCTGAAACTGAATAACGGAGCTAAAGGCTGGGCTTAAAAATTGCTGGATCTGCTGCTGAAAAGTCTGCGTATCCAAATACTGAAGTCTGAAAAGCTTGCTAACCACTTTGCCGCTCGGTTTCCAATCGCGTAGCGAATCGATGACCAATTCAGGAGATTCCGTTCGGATGTTGCCAATGTTAACGACCTCCAGGAAACGATCGCCCATGGGAGATACGCCAATGCCATTGATGCTCAGGAGACTTTCAATGGCGATGATAGCCTCTTCTTTGGTGATCTCGCGCTGACTGTCGAAAGTGATATTGGGGGTTTGCATCTGCTCTGGACGAATCACCGACCGACCCGTTAACTGTTCCAGCAAAGAGAGTACGTTAGTCAACGGCGTTCCGCGGAGGATAAGCCTCTCCAGGACTTCTTCTTCCTCAACCGGCTCCGGATTTTGTGCAAGCGCCATTTCATGGCCGATCGCAAGAGCGAGTATCAGTAAAGAACGGAATGCAATCGATTTTTGTATCCAAAATTTCATGGCGTGTATTCTATAGACTTCAAATTGATCTTGGCGTCCAGCAGGTGGGGGGTTCGGCGGGGAGCCTGGATGGTGATCTGCCTGAGACCGACGTAGGGAAGCGTTCCCTTTATCTCGTCGATGAAATCGAAAACCTGTCCGAAACTGGCCTTCTTTAGATCGACCGTAAACGAGTGGAAACTCAAAGGGATGCCAGCTTCGGTTGAAGGGGGAGACATGTTGAATTCGCTAAAACCGTATTTCCGAATCATGCTATCAAGGCTGGCGTTGACATCGTCGCGCTTTGGAAGCGCTTCGAGGTTGATGTCGGAGATCAGAGCTTCGAACTTTATTTTTATGTTCTCGCTTTCGTCCAGCACTTGGCGCTGCTCACGAGCATCGACATGAGCCAATTCAATCGAATCCCAAACCGATGAGTGCCTTTCTATTTGGAAGGTAAACCAGATGCCGACGATTCCGAAGATGAAAAGAAGAGCCAAAACCTTTTCCCGCATGCTAAGCCTCGAGAAACGAAGCTTTAAAAATCCATTCCAGTATTGGAGTTTTGGTGACGATTGAAAAAGCTTATCCATTGACGGCTACCTCCGAATCTATGGTTAGCTCTTCATCCGCTTTTTCGAACGCTCCGAATTGAAAAGTGAGAATGGCTCGAAAGGTCGCTCCCCCAGGAAGCGGACGCATATTTTCAAGCAGGACGTTGTCGATTTTCGGAAACCGTTCGAGACTTGTCTTGAACTGGTTGGCATCGGAAACGCTACGAGCGTTGGCATCGATAACCAGCCTCTCGGGACCGTCGGTCGAAATTTTCGAATACTGCACGCTGACAGGCTTATAGGGATTGATTGCCTCCAGCATTTCATAGGGCATTAAGTCGGATTCCTCAAACTGCTCCAATTGGATTACAGTACTGTTCTGAGAACTGATGTGGGCCACGAAAGGAGCTTGCTCGACATTCCAATTTTTTCGCAAAGAAAGATACCCATAGGAAATGCCGAAAATCAGTTCACCCAGTAATAGCAGCAGGAAAACCGCGGCAGCTCCTAGTACGGAATTCCAGAGAATAAAGTTTCTTCTTTCCTCTCCTTGGGCGTTTTCGATTACCTCAGGATCCCGTAAGTCCAGCTGCCAGAACCGCGAACGCTCGACCATTGTAGAGAAGGTCTGCCTAGAATCCGACTCGGTAGCATTCAGACGGATTTTTCCTCCGTCCTCGAAGACTGATCCATCTGAGATCAACACACGGCAATCTCCGTCGCCCGGCTTTAAGTCCATCACTTTTTTCAGACTCTCGATATCGCTTGAATGGTCCTCGTCATTTTCTCGTGGCAGGGCCTGAAAAAAGGCTGGCAAGTTGGATTCGCTGTCGAATCGAAAGAAGGCGACCGATCTTTCAGAAACGATCATCAATGGACCATTGTTTTCACGCTCTTTAACTAAAGCGTAGGAAAAGTCGGGCACTACAAACTCGCTTTCACTCCATCCGCTAATCTCGGCCGATTCGAAACGACGTTTATAGGCGGCGAATACAAAAGCGTATTTCCCCGCATCATCAATAATGTATCCAAAATTTAGATGCTCCAGCGGAAAGGGAGAAATGCTTTCCAATTCAAGAGATATTGCGCCCTCTCTTTCGGATTCCTCTAGCTCCTCAGGCAGCGCGATGCGACGACAGAAAAAGTAATGCGCCGGAGCGAGACTAGCTTTCAGCTCGAGGCTGAGAGATTTGGATTTGACTGTGGAGCTATCGGCCACGCGAATTTATCGATTGAGTCGGGTCAAGAAGGTTGGGCGTTATTCAAACCGGGCTCTTCTCTCACCTCAAGGAAAACGAATGGATATTGAAGGTTATTGTTAGACGACCCAGCGGCTTGGGTTTGTGTGTTAATCGTGCCAATCAAGGTAAAGGCGTTGCTGCTCTCCTGGACTCTCACTTTGATAGTAAGAACCGAAATCTGGGAATTAAGAGGTATTCCCCTAGGAAGATCGCCTACAACGTCTTGCAGTTCCTGGTTATCAGCAAAATAATTATCATCTTCGGTACCCAGCTCTCCGTCGAGTCCACTCAGATGCTCCTGTATTATATAAGCCTGGTCCTCGCCCAGACCGGCCAGCGACATCAAGGCCAGCTGATTGGCGGAATTCGCATTCAGGCGACTGACCTCATGGTAAGTGACCACTTCAGACAGCTGTTGAAAAAGATCATTGGGCAACCCGTTCTCGTCGAAAAACAATTCGCGAAATCCGATGACCGAATACAATTCTTCCAAGGATTCGATAGGCTGGTTGGATGGACTCATATCCATTCCATCGATACTGTATTCAAACGACTCAGCCCCATCGATTCGAGCTTGATCATCGCTATCGATCCAATCCAGAAACGTATTCGTCAAGGTCTGACTGATATCAAGGTCGAATCCCATCTGATCGAAAAGCAATAGCAAAGACCCTTCGTCCAAGTTGTTGATATTCAGTTTTGCCGATTCGTCTATAAACTCGAATTGGACATTCAAGCCCTCAGGCAACTCCACCTTCGTATAGTCCAGAATGTCGCCCCAACCTTGAGCGGGAGCGTGCAACGCTCCATTGATGGCCTTGACGTCGGCAAGCGTCGCTACGGCTACCTCCATCATCGACCAGGCATGCAGTCTCAGTCGGGCTCGCTCAACGTAATAGCCTTCTCCCTGAATTTCTGCATGCGTTCGTTCCACGAATCGAGTCAACATGAAACTCATAACCAGAATCAGAACCAGAACCATCAGGAGAATGGATCCTCGCTTGTCGCTAAGCTTTCTGTTGTTTCGCGTCCTCATTTTCAGAATACAGGAACTCCTTGAAAAGCGTTTGGCAGGACCAGAAACCGACGAATATCCTCTCCCTCATGAGAAAAGAGAAGCTCCAGACGTTGCGGATTCACATAGTTTCCATTGGCCTCTTTTCGCGGCTCCTCCTCCACTTCCCATTCCGCTTCTTCGTCCTCAGGATCCAAATACCAATAGCGAAAATCCCTCACGAATGGGGAGATTTGGGTCTTGCGTGGCTCTTGCTCGCCGAAATCCGCTTCCAATCTCGAACGCCAAAGCAAGGAAAGCCCATCATCACGGTCGTAATGCAATGAACAGACGACATACGGCAAAGGCTCTTCCTCCCAAACGAGAACGCCTGGGCTCGTTGCCAGATCGAATGTAAGAAACTGCTCGGTTCCGTAAGCCTGCCCTCCACGCTGCAGCCAATAGACGGGCGTCTCCGTCTGGTCTTGAGAGACACGCATACTAGCATTATCGATGGATTGTTGTAGAAATCTGGATACGCCTCGCACATGCTTTTGAAATAGCCATACTTCGGCTCCTTGGCCCCAGACCATGCCCATCGAGAAGACGAACGACGTACCCATGGCTAGAATCCAGGCCCCGAAAAAGACGGCGAACATCACTTCGAGCAGAGTGAAGCCTTTCTTTAGCTTTCGTTTCCTGGCTTTAAACCGACTCATTCGATAAGGGCCTGCTTTTCCAAAAGCCGATCTCTCGAATCGGCTCGTAACACTTCACGTTCGCTCGGTTCGGACCAGGTGGGTCGGGTAAGATAATACGTCTCTTCCACTTCCCTCGACTCTACTTCTCCATCGTCGTTGGCGGGATTCAAGACGACCATCAGCTTCACCTTGAAAAGATCGGCAACTAAAGTTGGTTCGTATTCCACTTTCCATGACGCTAGACCATGGCTTCCAGTTGGCACCTCGCCGCCTTCTTCAAGCTCGAGAACATCCTCAATCATGAAGGCCTCCTGCCTAATCATAGTCATGTCCTGCTCGTAGGCCTGATCTACCTGCACGGTCTCGAATGAGGTGATGACATTGACGTAGGAAGAGGCGAAGACCGCAGCCGCCACGATAAACAGTGAAAGAGACAGCATCACCTCAACGATGGTGAAGCCCGACGAAGAATGGCTTCTGTATTGAATGCCAATTTGGGCTTTCCGCTCAGCTCGTTTCATCTTCTTCCATTGGGACCAGTTCCGCCCCGGTCCAAGGATCGATCTTCAGGTTGTTGGTGTATCCGGAAACGGTGAGATCGATCATGAAAGGCGTGCAGGTCCCATCGGGAAAGAATTTTACCCTCTCAATCTCGCGCGAGGTGATCAATTGCCCACGAACGAGATAGGAGCCGTTTTGCGGCATCTCTTCCTGAAAGGCTACGTCTATCTCCGGCTCGCCTTCCATCTCGTTCGTATCGATTGAAAAAACCTGTCGTTCGGCGCCTGACGTTATTACGAACGCGAGAGCTTCATCGTCGTAGGAAAGGATATAGGGTTTCTGCAGGAACACGGAATTTTGCTTGGCTTGCTCGACCGCCTTCCAAAAGGCGTCTTCCAACAGTTCCGCTTCCGTCTGTTTCAAGAGGGTGTCAATCCGCAACACGAAGATGGACGTGAACATCGCAATCATCGCGATGACCAGCAGCAGCTCGATTAAGGTAAATCCCGATCGACGGAAAACCTTGCGATGCAACTGAGCTTCTCGACGCGTAAAATCTCCCCCCAGGGAACCCATCGTTTACTGGCTCTCCCAATTTCCAATATCGTCCTCAGACTCTACTTTGTCGGGCCCAAGAGAATAGATGTCGTAGCTACGAGAGTTGCGAGTGCCAGGGTAGCGATACTTGATTTCACTCTGCCAAGGATCGAGCAGGTCGTCCTTTTTATTGATGTAGGGCCCTTTCCATCTGCCTCGATCGCTTTCAGGAGCCTGAAGCAAGGCGAGCAGTCCTTCTTCGGTCGATGGATAACTGCCCATGTGCATCTTGTAGGTGGTCAAAGGCGTTGAGAAAGATACCGTTACCTTGTGCCGCGCAATTTCCTCCTGGTTGCCTCCGAAGATGGAATCGACGTTGAAGATGACGAGGCTTGCCAGCATGACAATCAAGCCGATGACCAAGATCATCTCCACTAGGGTAAAGCCTTCTTTTCCTGATAAAGGGCGACGCCTGGTATTCATTTTCTTCATATTCTATAATTGCTTTGAGGTGCAGATATTTAGTGGAAAAACCTGAAGACGCTAATGTCATCTCAACGCCATAGGCAATCCTGAGGTTTCATAAATTTAGGCCTTCTCATGAGTCAGGATTTAGACGTCGAAGGTTCGAAATTAAGTCTATCTTTCTAGCGCTTTCATTGGGAACGCGTAGGGAAGCCGCAGGACTAGGCAATTCTCACCTCCTTCTAGGCAATATTGCTCCGGAAATGACCTCCATCCAACTAGGCAAAAATTAATTTTTAAACTATAATATTGATTATCAATTACTTATAAAGTTGGCACAACTAAAGCTATGCAAGATGCGACTTCACCATGATCGCATCGAACAAAGTTACGGAAAGAGCTCAGAAGCGTTGGAATCTCATCGTAGATCGCTTCAGGGCAGCGTGCGTTCTCAATAGAGAGAAACGCCACGAAGAGTCGAAGCGCATCATCAAGAAGGAACTTCCGTTGCTAATCAAAGCGTGGATGCAGCTGCTACCGACTTCGATGAAAGCGGACGCGAAAGCGGATCTTCGAGACATGTTCAACCGAGAACAGGCTCTCGTCGATCAAGGCATGCGACTGAAACGCGTCTTCAAGGAAACGCTAGTGAAGAGCATCATACCAAAGGTGGAAGCTCGCATCGCAGCCAAGTACCGCTCGCTCTACCTGGACGAATATGATCGTCGCAAGGAGGATCGAGACAGCGAAGAGAATCAGGCTTCGTGGGTCAGCCCGTCTTACAGTCAGCCACGAGATCGTCGGGTAAAGCTGGATGACGTAAGCGAAATGATAGACGAGCTGCAGAGAGGTGAAATGGAAGAGAACCAAAACCTGGCCGACTCGCTTGTGAAGCTAGACGAGATCGTTGGTCGCATGAAGGAGAACAACATCGAGCCTATTCTGGCCAGCTGACCATCCATCCCACTTTCAAGAACCAATATCTAAAGGAACTCACCACAAATGAAAACTAAAACAAGATCAGCTACTAAAGCGAAGAAATCCTCGGGGATCTCCACTGATCTCCTGCTGGTCGGTCTCGACCTAGGCACCAATACCACCTGCATCCAAGCCTCGAAACAAGGAGGCAGCAAATCGGAAACGCTAGAGCTCATTCCCTCGATTGTTGGCTACACAACAGAAGGTATCCTGCCTGGCGTTATCCCAGGCGACGCCAACACGCTTTTCGGCGACATGGCGCTGAAGTACAAGCTTCACCTGAATCTCGTTCAGCCATTGAAAGATGGCGTTATTGAGGACATGGACGCCGCTCGCGACTTCCTCAAGCACCTCAAGGAACTTTTGAATGTATCTCCCGACGCGGAGGTAAGAGCCGTGATCGGAATGCCGGCCAATGCCGATGCCGAGTCGCACGAAAACATTCGTCTAGCCGTTACAGGCGTCTTCGATAAAGTTATCCTCATCCCTGAGCCGTTTTTGGCCGCACTGGGAAGCCGCGAAGAACGCAATCTGCTCAAGGCCGACTACGTCGATCCCGTCTGCAATTCGCTGTTCGTCGACATCGGAGCGGGCTCCACTGACGTTTGCTTGGTTCAAGGATACTATCCTTCCGCAGAGGATCAGATCAGCTTCAATTTCGCAGGCGATTCGGTCGACCAGCAAATCCAGGAAGCGATTCTCGCACGCTATCCCGATAGCCAGATTTCAATGAGCAAGTGCCGCGACATCAAGGAGAAGCACTCCTATGTGAAAGGCGCGCAGAACACCATTCTCGCCCCTGTCATGATTGGTGGTAAGATCAAGAAGCTCGAAGTGGCCGACGCGGTTGGCCAGGCTTGCGACACACTCCTCGAAAAAGTCTTTGAGGCGGTAAGAAAGCTGATCGTCAAAGCGGATCCGGACAGCATTCCGGACTTGTTGCAGAATATTATCATCACCGGCGGAGGCAGCATGATCAAGGGTCTCGACAAGGCTCTGCAAGACATGCTGACCGACGAAGGCTTCGAAGGCTGCAAGGTGCGTTGCGTAGGCAAGAACTACAAGACACGCGTTTCCGACGGAGCTATGAAGGCCGCCTACCAGGCCAAGGAACGCCAGTGGCAAACACTTTTAAGGTAGTAAGTTAGGGTTAAGTTCAGGTTGTCCACAGATTTTGTGGTGCAGGAATAGGATGGCGGGCTCTGGAGACAGAGCCCGTCTTTTTTGGCTTCCTGGTTGGCAAGTGACCATCCACAAGCGACCTGATGCCATTTCCCCTCCCTCAAATAGGGAGTACACGACACTCGACCAGAAGCATTTCACTAAGAGTCGCTTGTCCAAATCCTTCCTCTGGATTTCAGAAGGGTCATAGAGAGTTCACTGGTAATGGCGAACCTGGAGCCTGAATGCTCAACCTCATTGGCAAGGCGAACACGATGGGGAAAAAAGGCTCTGGAGACTAAGGTTTAAGGCGCAATCGCGCTTAAGAAAAAATCTCAACGACCGTAGAAGAACAAAGCAACAAGAAGTTCACAGAATGAAAAGCGTCGTAATTATAGAAGATCAAACCGCAGTTAGAGAAATGGTTTCCGAGTTCATCTCGATGATGCCCGGATACGAAATTGTGGGTTCTTTTGGTAATGGCGAAGATGGTTTGCAAGGATGCATAAAGCTAAAACCAGAAATCGTGATCCTCGATGTTGGCCTGCCTGAGCTAAGCGGAACGGAAGTTCTACGCGGTCTCACCCTGCACGTACCCGGAGTAAAGGTTCTCGTCTTCTCAGGAAGAGCAAGTTCCTCTAACATCCGCGAACTACTTTCAGCAGGAGCCCAAGGCTACGTCGACAAGATGGACGGGTTCGAAGAGTTCAAGAAAGCCCTGGATATCATTTCCGGTGGCGGTACTTTCATTGGACCGAAGATGGCAAGCGTTATGCGTTCTCTCATCTTGAACCCAGACGCCGGTTCTAGCGAAATCCCTCTTTCAGATCGCGAAAAGCAAATCCTCCAGCTCGTGGCCGAAAGCTACTCCACTAAAGAGATAGCAGCTCGACTCAATATTAGCGTGCGCACGGTGGACAACCACCGCACCAACATAATGAGAAAGCTCAATCTCCACGATGTGGCTGCCCTCACACGATATGCGATTAAGAACGATCTCATCTCGTTGAACTAGGCACGCCTCCCCTATTCCCCCTTTAACCACTGAAATCCTTTCATAACTCGCTTATTAAGCCTAGGTAGATGTTTCTCAAAAGGCCGCGCCGCGAGATTACTCGCCGTGCGGTTCTTTGCTTGAAGGACTTTGCCCAAATCTCATGACCAGGGACGGTATGGAATCGAAGCTTAAGTCGAATCTTGATAGAAAATCATCGAAGGATTCGACCAATCTTGGCCAGTTTGCTCTGACTAGAACAAACCTGCAAAAAACCGCTTTGAACGCTTTGGGGGCTCTCTTACTGGCTCTGTTTGTCTTTAAAATAGAGGGAGCTCTTCTAACGCTCGACACCCTGCTTCTCTGCTCGATGGGCTCCTTCCTATTCGGAAACTCGACTCGCGAGAATCGAAAGAACGACCAAAAAGAGCGATTGGCCAAGAGTCGCGCGAGAGGAAAAGGATTCGAGAAGGAAAGCGCAGGAAGCGAGCTGGAGCCCTTAACCCAGCAAGTAAATTGGAGCCTGTTTTCCAATCTCAACCTTCCGGGGGAAAAGGCTGCCTATTCGCTTCACAATGGAGAAGGAACGTTTATCGAGATCACGGAAAAATGCGGAGCCGTGTGGGGACTGACTAAGGATCAGATCCTCGGCAAGTCGCTTTCGAAAATCGTCAAAGATGGAAACGCCATCATCGAGTGGCTAGTGAGCCTCGATAAGGAGTCTCATCCTGATCCTTACCCAATAGAGCTCGGAGAAAGTGGCAGTGCAGACGGCTCACTCAATTTGAAAGCGATCCCGCTTTTTATCTCAAGCGACCCAGAGAAGACTCAAATTGTGGTCAAAGCTGCTCCCCGTTTCGATAAGCCAACACAAGAGCCCTTTCCGCAAAACCAAACGTTTTCCTCGATCCATGCCCTAAATGGGGATTTCATTTCGATCGACAGCCAATGGGAAGATTGCCTTGGGCTCGGTAGAGAAGCGATCAAGGGAAAAGCGTTTATCGATTTAGTGCTAGCCGAAGAAAGGGAATCGGCCATCGCCTTCTTCCAGCAAATTCAGGATAGCGTCCAGCCTGCTCATAAAGTCTTTCGATTCCGTGACAGCCGGGAAAAAACGCGTTCTCTACTCGTTTCGGCGCAACTCGATTCAGATTCTCGATCCATTATTCTCGAGGCCAAGAATCTGACCTTGGAAACAGGCGTGGATTTGTTAAAGGCAAGTGTAGAGCTGATACACGAAAGCGTTGTAATCCTGATGAAGGAAGAGTCGGAATACCGAATCTGCTTCGTCAATCAGGCGTTCGAGGAGATGACTGGCTACAGTTCGTCCCACGTGTCCGGCAATACTCTGTCATGCCTAAATGGAGACGAGACTAGCGAAGAGGCTTTCGGTCAATTCGAAGAAGCCATTGACAAGAACAACGAACATGAAACAGAGCTGCTTTTGTATCGGAAAGATGGAGCGAGCTTCTGGAGTAAAACGCATTTGTGTCCTCTGAGGGACAGTCAAGATAAGGCCGATTATTTTGTAGTTATTCTCGAAGACGCTACGGAAGTTAAGAACTACGCAGAGGAACTCGCCGACAAGAACTCGGAACTGGAAGAGGCTCTGCAAGATCTTAAGGAAACGCAGAAAGCGGTTATCCAGCAGGAGAATCTGAGAGCTTTGGGTCAGATGGCCAGCGGCATTGCTCATGACTTTAATAATCTTCTCGCTCCTATTTTAGGCTTCTCCGAGCTGCTTCTCAATGTTCCGGCAAACGCTCAGGATGAAGAAAAACTGAAGTCCTATCTTCGAAAGATTCAGGTTGCCGCTCAAGACGGAGCAGCCGTGGTCAGTCGACTGAGAGAATTCTACCGATCGCAGAACAACTCGAACGAATACGTCAAGATCAAGCCCGAAGACCTGATCTGGCAGGTTAAGGAACTAACCAAGCATAGATGGAAAAATCAGGCTGAAGCGAACGGTATATCCATTAATTTCAATACGAAGCTGGAATCAGGGAATTGCATAAAGGCAAATGAATCTGAAATCCGCCAAGTACTCACCAATCTCGTGATTAACGCTGTCGATGCGATCACATCTAGTGGGGATATCAGCATAGAAGTAAAAGACTACGAAGATAAAGTGCGTATTTCCGTATCGGATACGGGCAGCGGAATGCCAGAGGATATTCAGAAAAACTGCCTCGAACCATTCTATACAACTAAAGGGAAGCTAGGCACTGGTCTAGGACTCTCTATCGTTTTCGGAGTAGTAAAAAGGCACAACGGAGAATTCCAGATAGAGTCGGAAGAAGGAAAAGGGACGCGCATCATAATGGATTTTCCGGCCTTCGAGCCGGACCAAGAGGAAGACGCGCAGGAAACCGAAAACCTTTGTTCAAACTCCCTTAAAATCATGCTTGTCGACGACGAGGAAGTGCTTCTTGAAGTGATTTCCGAGCTGCTAAGCAACGGCGGGCACAACGTGGATAATTTCTCGGATCCTAAGGCAGCTCTACAAGCATTCGAAAAAGGCGATTACGACTTGGTCATAACCGATAGAGCGATGCCGGGTATGAGCGGGGACCAGCTCGCCACTGAAATCAAATCCATACGGTCTACGACGCCGGTCTACATGGTTACCGGCTTTGGCGACGTGATCAAAGAATCGGGTGAAGAGCTGTCCGATGTGGATGAAGTATTGGGAAAACCAGTACCGCTCGACGTGCTTAACCGCAAAATTTCCGAACTCGTGGCGGGGCGAAACTAAGCCCGCCTCACAAGAAGAAATTCCTTTGCCGATCGCTGATGGGCATTTCCGCTCTCTCCATCACTTTCAGTAAATCTTCCCAAGCGGCTCGCTTATCGCGATTCGTGTTGTTTCGAAGCAGGTAGGAAGGATGATAGGTAGGGAGAACGGGCGTTCCATCGAAATCCTGCCACTGACCTTTGATTTCGCGAAGGCTTCGAAAAGCCTGGGCTCCAAGCAATCCTTTCGCTGCGGTGGCGCCCAGCGCTACGATAAGCTTTGGCTGAACGACCTCCACTTGGGCTTTTAAATACGGTAGACAAAAAGCCATCTCCTCGGGAGTCGGAGGGCGATTGCCAATGCGGGAAGGCAGCTCAGGTCGCCAGTTCATAATATTGCCTATGTAGACATCCTTTCGCTCAAGCCCCATCGCTTGAATCATCTTATTGAGAAGCTGTCCGGCTTTGCCCACGAATGGCTCTCCCTGCTCTTCCTCGTCAGCCCCAGGCGCCTCGCCGCAAAAGAAAATGTCGGCATTTATATCGCCTACGCCAAATACAATCTTGTATCCAGATCTCACATGCTCGTTACAAGTCGGGCAGTTAAGAACAGTTTCGCGCAGGAATTCCCAACGCTCTTCTTTCGCTCCATCCGGCAAGACTACATTAGGCGGATTGGGGACACCGGACTCTTTAGGGGACGACGAACCAACGGCCTTGGAACTCGCTTGGCTTGTTAGCAGCTTTTCAAGCTCTTCTCCTTTAGCGGATCGAATGTTTTCCGGTATCGAAGCAATAGCGGCTTCCGCATCCCGTTTTTCTAGGTCTTCGGCGGATCGTGAAGCGGATCGCAGTTTTTGTAAGGAGCTTTCCGATACATAGATAGTCTCTATGCCGGACTTGCGCAGGCGCTTTAGTTCGTCAACGATAGTAAGAAGACCCGATTTCATTGTGGTGAGCTATACAGCAATAGAAGATTGACCTCTCTCCTTGCCAGCAAGGATGCGTTCCGTGTATTTGGCGAGCAGATCGAACTCGAGATTGAGCCGATCGCCGGGTCTTCGTTGTTTGAGATTGGTAACTTCCATGGTGTGCGGGATGAGCCAAATCGTAAATTCGTTATCAGCAACGCGCGCAACCGTTAAGGAGATCCCATCAACCCCAATGCAGCCCTTATAAACGAGATACTGTTCGAATTGCTCAGGCGCCTGGATCCGCATAACCACATCCTTTCCGTCCGGCTCGATCGCCAGCAGATGACCCTGGCCATCGACATGTCCCGTCAGAAAATGACCTCCAACGCGACCATCGAAACGCAGGCTGCGCTCGAGATTCACGAAATCTCCCCGCTCGGCATCCTTTAGATTAGTTTGTCGGCGCGTTTCTTCGAGAATATCGAATGTCAGGTTGTCTTCGCCTATCTCGATGACTGTTAGGCAGCATCCATTCACTGCTACGCTATCTCCGATTCGAACATCGTCTCGTATTCGATTTGCAGAGACGCAAAGCTTCCAGGATTCCTCTACTTCACTCCAGGAGATCACCTCTCCTATTTCTTCAACGATTCCGGTAAACATCGAACTAGTCTAGTGAAATTCTCAATACGGAAGTTTCCGAACCTCTTGAAACCAGAATGACGAAATCCTTTCGATCATCAACTTGGAGCAGAGCCTCAAGCTTCTCCACAACCTGATCGAAACTGGACACCGCCTCTCCCTCGATTTCCTTGATAAGATCGCCCGATTTGACACCCGCCGTGTACGCATTGCTATTGGTCTTGACGAAGTTGACAATTACACCTGGCTCTTCGTCGTCATCGCTAGGCATTCCGAGGGAAATTCGATCGGTCATGACGAATTCTCGAATGGTAAAGCCCAGGGTTTCGAAGTAACGCCGGTCCGCCTGTCGCGCTAACTTAGGATGGGAGCCTATCACTACTTCCAGTTCTACAGGTTCGCCGTTTCGCAGAACTCCCAGCTTCATTACATCCCCAATTGCGCGCTTCATCATCTGCTGTTCCAAATAGCTGACCACAACGCGTCTCGGCACATAACGCCTGAAAACTTCGCCATCTAAAGATGTTATAATGTCGCGTTCCTGAAGCCCGGCCTTGGCAGCTGGACTGTCTTTGAGAATCTCGCTAACGGAAATGGCGGACTGATCAACCAGTCCCATATGCTCGGCCACCTCGTCATTCAAAGCGTTCAACCCGACCGTTCCGATAAACGATATGTCATTGGAATCTGGTGACTCGGGAAGGCTGTCGATTGTTTCAATCCACTCGGTAGCCGTATAAAAAGTGGAGGTCTGATCGGGAATCGTCATGTAGGCCTTGTATCGCTTCCCTTCGATGGTCAGGACTCTTTCCATGTTTAGCGGCGTGCTTCCCCAACCGATGAGGTCTCCGTCATCGGAAAAGACGAGGGATCCTGGACTAGCGATTTCATAAGTAGCGAAACCGATTAACTCAGGCAGGGGCTGGACGGTTGAGACTTCGGCTCTCATGAAAAACGGCGTGAAATCGAGATCCTTAGCGGCTATCCCGATCCCCCAGATTTTTTGTCCTAGTCGAGGCTCGCCAATCTTGTATTCATCAATGGGAGTCAGGTGAGGTATCAACGATTCCTCTACACGTACAAAATGGCGGCTATAAGAGCGATCCCTTCCTAGATACTCAGCAGTGAAGACTTCAGAATCCCCAGGTATGTAAACCTTGAACTCCTTCAGCTTGTCTACCGGCACCCAGCCAGGAACCGAGTTTTCAGGAAGAAGAATCAGACCGTCGGCATCCAAAACCACGCCATTGACGATGAGCGGGCGTCGATCCACTTCCGTCTCGACAAAAAATTCCACCACGACCACCGATTTTACCCTCTGTTCGAAAAGCTTCTCGATGGCCGGAGCCCCAATTCCCACCTTGATTCCCGCCAAGCAAACCGCCAATGCAATGGGCTTGAAAAATAGATTCGTCATTATCTTCTAACTACGGCTTCAGTATCTTGAAGGACACACGTCGATTTCTAACCGTTTCCATAAGAATGGACGTCGGCTCCTCTTCATAACCCTTGTACAGCTCTTTGAGTTCGTCCAGTCCTTTGAGTTCCTTATTATCCACTTTTGAAATGATATCGCCACGACGCAACCCGGCTTTATCTGCCGGAAATGCCGATTGGGTGCCGATCACCACCACGCCGTTGTCCGATTCGAGCTGATTCTCGCGAGCATAGGCTCGCGAAATTTCCCGCACGCTCAAACCCCATTTTTCGAAAGCCCATTCTTCCCCGACACGGCTCAACAATCTTTCCGTCAGTACAGTCAGCGGCAGGGTCGATCCGTTTCGCCTCACCTCAAGCTGGAGCTCCGATCCAATAGCAGCGTGGGCGATGAAGTTCTTGATCGGCGGAATCTGTTCGGGAAAGCGGCCGTCAATTTCCTCGTCGTTAATCGATAAGACAATATCGCTAGGCCTGAGACCAATCTGATCAGCCGGAGACCCCGGATCTACGCTATTGACCAGCAAGCCTTGATTGACCTCGAGGGAGTAATAACTCTCCAGATCCTGAAGCACTCCAGGCACTAGTCCTATATAGCTGCGCTCGACCTCGCCGCTTTCGACAAGATCGCGTAGGACGATCTCGGCCGTTTTCGAGGGAATCGCAAAACCGAGATTCTCGGCTCCAAGGTAGGTGCGTGTATTGATTCCGATGACACGTCCATCGCCATTCACCAGCGGACCCCCGCTGTTGCCGGGATTGATAGCAGCATCGGTCTGAAGCCATGTATTGAAATACCCGGTCTCGTATCCATTAATCCCACTTTGATCCGAAAAATAGCGATTCGTGTTCGAAATGATCCCCTTCGTAACAGTCCTGGACAATCCATGAGGTGTGCCCACAGCGAATACAGTTTGTCCGGGAACCAAGTCGTCCGAGTTACCGAAACTCGCATACGAAAAGCGAAGCCCTCTTTTCTCTACATCCTCCATGTCCAATTGGATGGCCGCAAGATCGGTCCAGTGATCCCATCCCAGAAGTCTAGCCGAGACACGCTCCAAGTTTGCCAAAGTAACCCAAATATCGACTGCTCTCGGACTAACCACATGAGCATTGGTTAGAATGATTCCATCTTGGGAAAGGATGACTCCCGAGCCTACCCCGGCGACGATTCGCGTCGTTCCTCCTCGAAAGGAAGTCTCACGAACATCGATGCGTACCACCGAGTCGAGCAGACGCTCAAAAGACGACTGGGTCTTTCGAGGAGAATTGGCAGTCGTTTCGCAACCCGAGAAAAGCAAACTCAGAGCCAGAAGAAGGATCAGCGCGATTAGATAAGTTCGATCTTTCCTCTTAGTAACAGCAGTTGACGGGTTTGCCAATTTAACCAACATAGCACCCTTTTTCATCAAGATGGCCACCAACTGTCCAGACTACAACTTCAGCGAAATCGAATCGACCTGGCAAAACTACTGGGACGAAAACAAGACCTTCGCAACGAACAATGATACTGCCAAGGAGAAGTTCTACGCCCTTGGGATGTTCCCGTATCCATCTGGCGTGGGTCTTCATATTGGCCATCCACTCGGCTACACTGCTACTGACATCTTGGCTCGATACGAGAGGGCTAAAGGGAAAAACGTTTTGCTCCCCATTGGATGGGACGCCTTCGGACTAGCCACTGAGCAGTATGCCATAAAGACAGGCAAGCATCCAAGGCCGACATCAGTCGAACGCATTGATCACTTTCGTAATCAGCTAAAATCAGTTGGCTTTTCCTACGACTACGATCGCGAAGTAGATACGTCAGACCCAAACTACTACCGGTGGACGCAATGGGTCTTTCTTCAACTCTTCAAGAAAGGCCTCGCCTATGTAGACAAGCGACCCGTCTGGTGGTGCGAAGAGCTCAAAACCGTTCTGGCAGCAGAAGAAGTCATCGATGGCAAATCGGAACGTGGGAACCACCCTGTCGTCAGACGCAATCTACGACAATGGGTCCTAAGAATCACGGCTTACGCGGATCGCCTGATTGAAGATCTGAAGGACATAGATTGGCCGGAATCCACTAAAAAGATGCAAATCGAGTGGATTGGCAAATCGACGGGAGCCACTGCCCGCTTCGCTCTTGAGAGTCTCGCCGAGTGTCTTGAAATTTACACTACACGACCAGATACGCTTATGGGAGCGACTTACATGGTCGTGTCTCCCGAGCATCCGCTCGTCGACAAACTCACAATTCCGGAGAAAAAGAACGAGGTTGCGCAATACATCACTGCAGCAGCGGCTAAAAGCGATCTTGAGCGTACAGATCTCGCCAAGGAAAAAACGGGCGTTTTCACGGGATCTTATGCGATACACCCAATCACAGGAAACAGGATTCCCGTCTGGATCGCAGACTACGTTCTCATCAGCTATGGGACCGGGGCTATCATGGCAGTACCCGCTCATGACACGCGCGACTTCGAATTCGCCAAACAGTTCGATCTCCCCATCGTTCAAGTCATCAAAGGGGAAGAGGATGACGCGCTTCCTTACGTAGGCGATGGCAAGCTCGTCAATTCAGGAGAGTTCGACGGCCTTCATTGGCAGGAAGGCAAAAAGCGAATAACCGACAAGCTTAACGAAGCGGGTACAGGAGAGGAAAGCACGCAGTACAAGCTCCGCGACTGGCTGTTTTCTCGTCAACGCTACTGGGGAGAACCATTCCCCGTCGCATGGGTGACCAAAGAGGACTACGATAAAGCGGTTGATTCCGGAGACTTGTCAGAATGGCTCCCTGAAGAGCCAGTCGCTTACACTGACGAAAATGGCACTCTCTATGCCTTGCCAGTGCCTCCCTCTTCTCTACCTCTCGAGCTTCCTCACGTGGAGTCCTACGAACCGGTCGGCACCGGCGAAAGTCCTCTGAGAAAAGCGGAAGACTGGATGGAAATCTGGTACAATTACGCAACAGGCGATTTCGTACCTTCAAAAGAAGAAAAGCCTGAAGGCGAAAAATGGATACGAGCTTCGCGTGAAACCAACACTATGCCGCAATGGGCAGGGTCCTGCTGGTACTATCTACGCTACATGGATCCTCACAATGAAGAGGTTTTCGCTTCGCAAGAAGCGCTTGAGTATTGGAAAACTCCCGACATCTACATAGGCGGAGCGGAGCATGCGGTACTGCATTTATTGTATTCCCGATTTTGGCACAAAGTTCTATATGATGTAGGAGCTGTTCCTTACAAGGAGCCATTCAGGAAACTCTTTCACAACGGAATGCTTCTCGGCGAAGACGGTAAGAAAATCTCGAAAAGCGCTGGCAACGGTCCCGACCCAGTGGAAGTGATAAAAGAATTCGGAGCTGACACGCTTCGCTTGTTCCTGATGTTCCTGGGGCCACTCGAGTCACGTAAGCCGTGGAACTCCAAAGGCATTGGCGGCATAAATCGCTTTCTCAACAAAGCATGGAGAGAAATCGTCGGCAAAGACGGCAATCTGAATCAGAAAATTAGTGACAACGTTGAAGACAGCAAGGAAACGCAAACATTGTTGCATCAAAGCATTCGGAAAATCAGCCAGGATTTGGAGGGTTTCAATTTCAACACAGTGGTCTCTCAGCTGATGATTCTCATCAACCATCTTCAAACTTGCGAAACCGTCAGCGTGAGAACGGCAAAAGCCTTTGTCCAACTGTTAGCGCCTATGGCTCCACATATCGCGGAGGAGCTATGGCAGCGCCTTGGAGAAACAGAGTCTGTGGGATACGGACCCTGGCCGGAAGTAGACGAATCCAAACTGGAGAGCGATGAGGTGAACATCGTTTTCCAGGTTATGGGCAAATTTCGAGGACAAGCCATGGTATCCAAAACAGCAACACAGGACGAAGTTCTCGAACTCGCCAAGGAAGAACCCAAAGTCCAAGCCCAGCTCGAAGGCAAAACCATCCGCAAAGTCATCTTCGTCCCCGGAAAAATCCTGAATATCGTAGCGAACTGATTTATTTTTGGAACCGCGAATAAATGCTAATGGATGCGAATGATCTTGAACTGAAAGAGGAGGTCTTCGCGGTCGTTGGGGCAGCTATCGAAGTATCGAATACGTTGGGATGTGGACTACATGAGAAGCCATACGAGAATGCTTTGGTCGTAGAATTCGAGCGTCAATGCATCCCCTACAAGCAACAGCCGAGATTTCCCATACTGTACAAGAACGTTAAAATCGGAGAATACATACCTGACCTTATCACCTATGATAAGCTTATTGTGGATACGAAGACCATTGAGAAGATTACAGACATCGAGATAGGTCAAATGATGAACTATCTAGCCATCACAGGTCTAAGCATTGGACTCATCATAAATTTCAAACATGCAAAACTCGAATGGAAACGAGTGATCAACACTCGCCGCTCTACCTAAATTCGCATCTATTAGCATTCATTCGCGGTTCTCCAAAATGCTATCTCGTTTTCTTCCAGCTGATTTCGATATTTCCAAGCCGGTGGCTTTGATCGCCGGGCGTGGTATTTATCCGAAACTGCTGGCGGACGCAGCGCGGGAGAAGGGAGTCGAAATACGATTGATCGCGTTCGAGGACGAGACGACTGACGAGCTTTACCAAAACTTTCCAGACGATCAGCGCAGTCGTTTCAACGTTGGCAAAATGGGCAAGTGGTTGAAGGCTATTCGGGATTTCGACTGCGGCTACGCCGTAGCTGCAGGGCAAATCAAACCGGGCAAGCTCTTCCGCGGACTGAAACCAGACCTAAAGGCGGCCTCGCTGTTGTTCAAACTCAAGCGACGCAATGCGGACACCATCTTTGGCTCCATAGGCGAAGAGATTGAAGCTCGAGGAGTCAAGCAGCTCGACGCGCGGATTTTTCTAGATGACCACATGGCTAGCCAGGGCCTGATGACAAAACGATTCGAGAAGATCGAGGACACTTATTTGAATCACGGAATCGAGATCGCGACGGAAATGGCGAGATTGGACGTAGGCCAAGGTGTGGTTGTCCGCAAAGGAACGGTCATCGCGGTCGAAGCGTTCGAGGGCACCGATCCTATGCTACGCCGAGCCGGCGAATTCAAGACGGACCAACTCGTTTTCGTGAAAACCGTGAAACGCGAGCAAGACTATCGCTTCGATGTCCCGGTATTCGGCGCGCAAACACTTGAAGTGATGCGAGAAGCGGGTGTTTCAACAGCCGTCTTGAAATCCGATAGTGTCATCATCCTAGACAAGGAAAACACGATTCGGGAAGCAAGTCGACTGAAGATACAACTGATTGGCTTCTAGAGAGTTAATGGGCGATTTAGTGAAATGACGGGACTATCTTAATTTGCCTATTCACTTTTTTGAATCTTTCGCTTAATTCTTGGTTCTATAAAGACGATGCCAGTTAAGGATCTCTTCTTCGTTTTCCGATAGGAACCCACAGATGGCATCTCAAGACTTAGGATCGTATGAACAGTAGCGTCGTCCCAGTTTCCGTAAAAGGCGTAATGCCAACCGTTAATGGCTGCGCCATTTTCCTGGGCAATGACCACAAGACCTTCGTCATAACGGTCGACCATAGCGTGGGAAATGCGATTTCCATGGCCCTCAATGGAGTGAAAAAGGAGAGACCTCTCACTCACGATCTGATCACCAGTATGCTCATGGGGCTCGAGGCGAAAATAACGCGAATCGTCATTAATGACGTTCAGGACTCGACATTCTACGCCCGCGTCTTTCTCGAAATGCAAAACGAGGTATCGAAAAAGATCATCGAGCTCGATGCCCGCCCAAGCGATTCGATCGCCCTATCGCTGCAAAACAATTCCCCTATTTTCGTGGCCAAAAACGTCTTCGACGATGTCGAGGACATGACCCAGATCCTGGAACGCGTTCTCAAAGAGCAGAACGAAGATAGCGACTAGGCTAAGTCTGTTCTAACAACGAAGCCCACGTCGGAGGGCGATCAATTTTATTTGAAAACCCGGAAAGCATAAACAGCTTTCAACGGCCAGAATGGGCATTTCACTAGAAGAACGATCGAGAACACTACCGGAGGTACAGATTGTCGGTCAACCGATCACCGCCCTCGCGCCCATGCAGGACGTGACCGATCAGCCATTCATGCAGGTCATCTCGGAGTGTGGAAGCCCCGACTATTTCTTCACGGAGTACTTTCGCGTTCACGCTCAATCGAGCTTGGAGAAACACATCCTTAGATCGATTACGGAAAACGAAACAGGACGTCCCGTCTTTGCTCAAATGATTGGGGAAGATGTGTTTCATCTCAAACGAACCTTAAATCTGCTCCAGGACTTGCCTATCGCAGGCGTTGATCTAAACATGGGCTGCCCCGCGCCCAGAGTCTACAAGAAGAACGTCGGAGGAGGTCTGCTTCGCGATCCCAATAAAGTGGATACCGTGCTGGGAGAACTCAGAGAAGTTTGTGAAGGACTATTCACCGTTAAGATGCGTATCGGTTTTGAAGATACACGTTATTTCGAGCAGCTTCTTTCGCTGATAAACAAGCATTCGATAGATATGCTGAGCCTTCATGGAAGAACGGTTAAGGAGATGTATCGCAGTCAAGTCCACTACGATTGTATCAAGCAAGCTGTGGAAAGAGTGAACTGCCCAACCTTGGCCAATGGCGACGTTACTTCAGCGAGGCGAGCAAGAGAAATTTTATCCTATACCGGAGCGGCTGGCGTAATGATTGGGCGGCATGCCATTCGCAATCCATGGATTTTCAAGCAGATTCGCGAACTGGAAGCAGGGAAGCCTATTACTCGAGTAAAACTGTCGGAAGTTTATGACTACGTTAAGCGCCTTTACCACATGGTCAGCAAACCCTGGGCGAACGAGAAGGCAAGAGTCAGCAAAATGAAGAAATATTTGAATTTCGTTGGTCAGGGAGTCGACCCGGAAGGAGCTTTTCTTCATGAGGCCAGAAGAGCCCAAACCGAAGAAGACCTATTCGAAATCTGCCGAAGGTATTTATTGTCATCCGAAAACGAATACTTTGCCGACGAACCCATTGAAGGCCTAGTGGCTCGGCCGAACTGCGAGTAAATCGCCGAGATCTATTCTAGACCTAGAATCTTTCGACCTTCGTCGGAAATCATTTGCGGATTCCAAACGGGATCCCAAACGATTTGCACATCGGCCTTCTCGACATCATCCAGCAGCTCGATACGCGTCTTGGCGTCCTGGGCAATAACGGGCCCCATGCCGCAACCCTGAGCTGTGAGGGTCATCTTGACATTCACGTCACGCTTACCGCTATCCAAAGTTTCGATACGCATGTCGTAAATGAGACCTAGATCCACGATGTTTATGGGAATCTCCGGGTCGTAGCACTGCTTCAGAGCGTTCCATACCACATCCTCGGAAAATTCTTCGGACTGGGAGGGCGGCCCATCGGCACTCTCGCCTTGATCGAAATTTTCCAGAGCATCGACGTCGACGCTGGCGATTCGAAACAAACCGCGATCCGTCCTAACCGTTACATTGCCACCCAAAGTCTGGGTAATCAGAACCGCATCGCCTTCCTTCAAGGTCACGGCGTTTCCAGCCGGAATTTCAGTTGCGCTGCAATCTCGGGTCAGAGTCGTTTCCATAGAGAAGGAGAGGGAGAACCATTATTTAATATCCAATCGGTAGGGAAGAATCGCATACACGCCACTAGGATCATTGAAAGTAGAGGCAATGGATTCGACTTCCTCCATCGTTGACTTCACTACTTCCACAACGGCGCTGCCCTGCCCGATCATAGTATTTTGCGAGAGGTTTTTAAGCAGCTCATCAAAAAAGTCCTTTGGCTTCGGGAAGTCTCTCACCGCAGGGTCGGATCCAAGATCTGCCAGTTCTCCCGCATAGGCAATGGCCGCTTCCAAACCTCCAAGTTCATCAACTAGCCCGATTTCCAGAGCATCCTCGCCCGACCAGACCCGTCCTTCCGCAATCTTAGCCACCTCATCGATGGGGAGGCTACGGCCTTCCGCGACCTTAGCCAGGAAATCTCCGTAAATGTGATCGATTTCGCCTTGGATCAACTCCATTTCTTCATCGGACTTGGGTCTTACGGCACTTGATAGATCGGCAAACTTTGAAGTCTTCACCGTATCGAATGTGAAACCATGATTGTTGGCGATTTCCTGAAAGTTCATGAAAAGACCAATAACGCCTATGGATCCGGTAATGGTATTGGGTTCCGCAAAGATCTTGTCAGCGTAAGTGGAAATCCAATACCCACCCGAAGCAGCCACGGTTCCCATCGAAACGACCACTGGCAGATCTTCTTTAGCCAAGCGCAGTTCATGTTGAATAACTTCGCTCGCAAGCGCGCTGCCGCCAGGGCTATTCACGCGAAGCACGATAGCCTTAACCTTGTTGGTTTCTCGAAGCTTGCGAATTTCCCTGGCAATACGATCGCCTCCGATCTGGCCGGACTCGCCCTCGCCTACCACAATCGGCCCTTCCGCGTAAACAACAGCAACATATCCGTCCTTAGCGCTTTTATTCGTATTCGTAGACTGGATATATTTTGCAAGAGTAGTGGCGCGGAATTTGGACTTGCTCGACTCTTCGCCGGTCACTTCCTTCAGTTCTTCGATGATTTCCTCGGCAAAGGCCAGTTTATCCACGATTCCAATTTCAAGCGCATCGTCCGCCGTAAGGATTCCTCTTGTATCCAGAATTTCCTGAAATTCCTCGGAAGAAATCTCCGCCTTCTCGACGATGGCGGCCACATATTCGTCCCAGAGATCGAAAATCAGGGCTTCCGTTTGCTCGCGAGCGGGTTCGCTCATCTTTTTCAAAACGAAGGATTCAGCGGCTGACTTGTATTCGCCAGCTTTGGTGACCTGGACCCCGATTCCATATTTTTCAAAGAAGCCAGCTAGAAACATGGGCTGCGAAGCGAATCCCGAATTAAGGAGCATGCCTTCAGGATTCATATAAACCGTATCCGCCGCGGACACTACATAAAGACTTTGAGCCGAAGGGTAAACCACATTGGCAATCACCGGCTTGCCCGATTCCTTGAAATCCAAGACGGCCTCGCGAACCTCTTTGAGAGCGGCGAATCCGCTGCCATAGCCGCTTGGCTGAAACTGCCCCTTTAGATAGAGACCTTTAATATCGTCGTCGGAAGCCGCCCTGCGAATCGCCCCAAGCACGTCACGCAATGCATACTTTTGAGGCGCATCCTGACCTATGAGCTGGTTGATAACTTCCTGTTCAGATTGCGAGACGGGAGAATCCTGAATGTTTCCACTCATGTTGAAAACCAGCATGCTCTCATCGACAACCACAGGTTTAGGCTTGCTCATAGACGAAAGAGCTCCCACGCCAACCATTAAAACAACAACCCCTCCTATCACGACCAAGGCCATTGCCAGAAAGGTCGCGAAAAACATCTTTAAGAATTCCTTCATAACGAATGATTAATCGGAAACATAGACACACGCAACTCTTCGAGGTCGCAACGAAAATAATGATCCCGCTCCCACGGGCGGGATCGAAAAACGTCAAGCGAAGTTAACGAAACCTAGCAAGAACGACCCCCATCGGAGCCAACCGCCCCGATCGGCTCCAGAGTTTCCTCTAGAACGCCCTTGGCCTTAGGCCAGGCGAGAAAAGCTTCGGTCACCATCCAGATTTCCAGGGCCAGGGTTGCAATCGCCATGAGAATGAGCGGCCAATTCTTACTCTCCGCGGCTAGCCAGCCCGTTTCCATTCCGACTCCTTGAACGAACATTTGGTGAAACATCGCCCATGCAGGCATGATGAGCATAAAGATGGCAGGCAGAACGATAAACCAAACGGGAATACGTCGACGCCACATCCAAAAGGCGATCACCGTGAAAGCTAGCCCACCGAGAAGCTGGTTAACGGCTCCGAACATTGGCCAAAGAATCAAACCGCCCTTCCCGACATTAGCCCAAGCCCAGGCCTGCCCCGGGAGTGGCGTAGCCGCCATGAAGAATGCTACAGTGATAGCGAAAATCGTGGCTCCATGCTTATCAACAAGCCAATTAAAGGGATTCGCCCCTAGCCTCACCGATCCATCGCTTTCGCGAGTCGCGAAAGTGGAGGCAAGCTCTTGGATCACATATCTTTGCAGACGACAAGCGGTATCCATAGTGGTAGCGGCGAAGGAGGCCACGAGTACGCCCATCAAAGCCACCGAAAATCCAGCCGGCAGTCCGAATGCCTTGAGGAAATTAGCAGAACCATCAACGAATGCTCCAACCTTGGCCGGAAGCCCACCAGCAGCGGACCAGGAGGAATAGCGCGCATCGTAAGCCGCTTCGCCAAGCAGCAACCCTCCCGCTCCATCGGCGATGCCCAGTCCCAGTCCAGCCACGCAGGCGAGAATCACGAGCGTAGCCAGAAAACCTTCCATAAGCATGGAGCCGTAGCCTACGAATTGAGCGTCTGTTTCGCATTGGATCTGTTTGCTCGAAGTTCCACTCGAAACCAGACTATGGAACCCGCTAATCGCTCCACAGGCGATAGTGATGAAGAGAAAAGGAAAGAGCAGTGGAGCTCCCATATCATTGGATTGGAAAGCTGGAGCAGCGATTTCCAATGAAGGACGCCCCCCTGAAGCGTCCACCGGAGCGCCTCCAAGCATAGCAGCGGCAAAGAGTCCTACGACAACCAGAGCGAGAGCGGTGATCAATTGGAGACTATTTATGAAATCGCGTGGCTGTAGCAGAGTCCAAACCGGCAATACGGACGCCACGTAAGAATAAAGGAGCAAAACGACTACCCAAGTCCCCAGCGACCAGCTGGCCAGTTCAGCATTGAAGACTCCTAGCCAGCCCTGGTCTCCAAAGGCGACGGACAAATACATCAGAGACAAGGCGATGATGGAAGGGACCATTAAATTGATACCCTTTCGATGGAGATAGAGACCGATGACGATCGCTAAGGGAATCTGCACGATGCAAGGGAATATGGCGGAAGGATATTGCTGGAATACGACGGCTATCACCAAACCGAAGATCGCAAGGACAATGGTCAGAGCCATGGCCAGAATCATGAGGAAAAGCAAACGCACGCGTGGATTCAGCACTCGACCAGAAATATCGCCCACCGTCTGACCTCGGTTCCTCATGGAGACGACGAGAGAACCGAAGTCATGAACCGCTCCTATCAGAATCGAACCGAAAATCACCCAAAGCAGTGCCGGCAGCCAACCCCAGATGACGGCAATGGCCGGACCCACAATCGGACCCGTACCAGCAATAGACGTGAAGTGGTGCCCAAAAACGACCATCTTCTTGGTAGGAACATAATCTTTGTCGTCCTTAAGCTCGACGCTCGGCACCTTCGACTCGACGTTGAGTTTGAAAATCTTCCGAGCCAGAAATTTCCCGTAAGTGTTGTAGGCAATTAGGTATAAAATGCCCGCAGCAATGGCGATGAGTAGCGTTTCCATAGGTCTGATTTTGGGGTAGTCTTAGAAACTTCTCAAATAAGGAAGCGGTTGGTAAATAAATTGCGAAGAAAAACGTTTTGGCCTGGCGAGTATTTTTATCAACCGGAAGGGAATCCGTGGCGCAGTTCCTGCCCTGTAAATGAAGATCACGGTGACAAATTCCCAACGCGTCTATCGAACGCTTGCGCCCAGAGCCCGAATCGAAATAGTCACCACCACTCCTCCAAACAATGCGTCAAGAACTCCTCACTACAAACCGCAAGGCCCTCACCATTAATCTAAACAATGGCAAGTATGGGACCATTGCCGAGATCGGGGCCGGACAGGAAACGGCTCGAGCCTTTTTCCAAGCAGGAGGATCCGCAGGCACCATCGCCAAAACGATGTCCGCCTACGACATGACGTTTAGCGACGAGATCTACGGAAAGACCGACCGCTACGTTTCAGAGCACAGACTGCAGACCATGCTGGAAACGGAATTTCGTCTGCTTCGCGAGCGCCTGAGCGAGAAGCAAGGCGACGAAAAGTGTTTTTTCGCCTTCGCCAATACAGTGAAAGCCAAAAGCTACGGAAATCAGAACGACGCCCATGGCTGGCTTGGCATACGATTTCAACTACAGCCACACGGCAAGCCGAACGACATCATCATTCACGTTCGACTTTGGGATGAGGAAAACATCCTTCAGCAGCAGGCGCTGGGCATCATTGGCGTCAATCTCATCTACGGAGCCCATTTTCTTGTCGACGAACCCAAGGCCATCATAGAATCGCTGCTAGACAATCTCACAACCCAACGTGTTGAAGTCGATCTGATCCGTTTCGAGGGGCCGGATCTAGAGAAGGCCGATAACCGAATCATGAGTCTGCATCTGGTGAGAAAGGGTCTAACCAACGCGGTTCTTTTCTCGCCGGAAGGTAGAGTTGTGCAACCCTCGAACGTTCTCTATAAAAAGGCCATTCTCGTGGAAAGGGGGAGTTTTCGACCCGTTACGTGCGTGAATATCGACATGCTAAAATGCGCCGGGGCTCAGTTCATCCAAGAACCCCCGGTTCAGAATAAGGATATCATCGTCCTGGCGGAAATTACCATTAACAATCTGATGGCTTCCGGGCATGGCGAGTTGGACAGTGAAGATTTTCTTGCTCGTATCGACACGTTGGGCGCCACAGGCAACTACACTCTGGTGTCGAACTATTTTGAATTCTATCGATTAACGTCCTATTTTCGTCGATACACGAAGGAGATGATTGGCGTTGCCATGGGCGTGAATAATCTACTGGAAATTTTCAACGCGAAATACTACGGCGACCTGGCAGGAGGCATTCTGGAAAACTTCGGAAGACTTTTCCGCAATGCAGTCAAGCTGTACATCTACCCGATGAGACAGAAGGCCTACCGCCACTATCTCGAGCTCATGTCGAAAGAAGCCATTAACGCGACCAAGCCTAGCCTGCCCTCAAGCTCAGGAGGCATTGCTGACGAGCTTCTGATAACTTGCGATAACCTTCGTATCCAAAACGAAATGACCCATCTCTATCGCCATCTTTTGGAGAACGATTATATTGAACACATTCCAGGTGTAGACGAAAGCCTGCTGGACATTTTCTCCAGAGATATTCTGAAGCTGATTGCCGATGGAGACCCTCAATGGGAAAGAATGGTACCAGACAAGGCAGCGGCATTTATAAAGGAAAACGAGCTTTTCGGCTATAAGGAGCAAACCGAATCGTCTGTAAGCAACACTAGCTAAAATGGACAGCCAGCCAGATGGTTGGAGCATCCGTGCGAGCAACGCGATGCTTAACGCCTCGAGGCAAAAGCAAATGGTCGCCCACCTTAAGCTCAACCAATTCACCGCTCTCGTATTCAATGGTTCCCGAGCCAGACAAGACCAGAACCCACTCATTCGATTCCTGATTGTACCATCGGCCTGGTTCGGTCGCGTGGCCATTCGAAATAATACGTTCAATTCGTATCCGGTCTGTGGCGACGATTTCCGTAAAAATCTCTTCGGGGATATCTTCCGGCAATGCGCGCAGCAAATTCTTCATAAGCAGTATAGTGAAAGGCGAATGGATACGAACTCGTAGAGTAGAATCGCTCCCGAGGCGAAAATTCGAGCGAATTTTACACTTTCGCGGTGGTCATTCGAGCAGTATTAAACTAAATTCCAACTGTTTCTATGAGCAATATCATCGAGGAGAAGTCGACTAAGTCGGAAAAGAAGGAGCAACTCAAGGATTTGGCCCTCAAGCTCGGGGTGATACAACGCGAAGCTAAAAACCTGGGTATACCCATCATCCTCATTATTGAAGGGCTCGACGCTTCGGACAAGGGCCGGCTCATCAATGCCATGGTTCTCGAGATGGACTCTCGGGCCTACAAAATCTATTCGACTCACGCCAGCGAGCTGGAGGCCCTAGAGTTTCCCATGCTGCGGAGATTCTGGACCCACACCCCTGCCAAAGGCCAGTTGCAGTTCTTCGATCGCAGTCCCTACTACCTGGTCCTCGACGCTTGGGCCGATGGTCGGATTCGAGAAGACCAGCTCAAACGATATTGGCGCGATATCAAACGATTCGAGCGTCAACTTAACGACGATGGCACCATCATCGTTAAGCTATTTCTGACGATTTCCAAGAAAGAGCAGGCGAAGCGATTTGAAACCCTTGAGGAGAATCCTAAGACCGCATGGCGCGTAACGGAAAAGGATTGGCGACGCCATTGGCAATACCGGTCGTACTTGGATCAGGTTGAATCGATGATGGAGAAGACGGACCAGACATTCGCCAAGTGGAAACTCATCGATGCAAGCGACTTTAGGACGGCGGCTATCGAGTTGTATGAAGCGGTTATCGACAAGCTAGATCAGGCTGTTGTCGAAAAGCGACGACAAGCTTACGACAAACAAGTCTCTAAAAAATGGATACCTTATAAAGGTAAACGATACCTTTCGAAAGTGAAACACCCTCCTGCTTGGGATAGGTCTGAATACAAGAAGACGCTTAAAGAACGCCAAGCCGAGATGCATGATATCGTGCATGAAATCTATTACCGAAAAATACCAGTGGTGATGGCCTATTGCGGCTGGGACGCTGCGGGGAAAGGGGGTTGCATAAAACGCTTGCTGCAGGGAATCGATCCTCGAAGTTTCCAAGTAGTTCCAGTGGGAGCCCCGAACAAGACGGAATTAAGTCACCACTATCTATGGAGATTCTGGAAAGAGATGCCACGTCGTGGAAAAATCACTATTTTCGATCGTTCCTGGTATGGAAGAGTGCTGGTCGAGCGCGTGGAAGCCCTTTGCTCGAACGACGAATGGCAACGGGCCTACGATGAAATCAATGAAATGGAGGAGCACCTGACCGATTACGGAGCAGTGGTTATCAAATTTTGGCTGCAAATCGACAAGCAAACGCAACTCGAGCGATTCGAGGCGAGAAAGGAGAATCCTTACAAAGCGTGGAAAATAACGGATGAAGACTGGAGGAATCGCGAAAAGTGGGACCTCTATGAGCAAGCCATCGACGAGATGATCGACAGAACCAATACGGAAAAGGCTCCCTGGTCTATTGTTTCCGCGAATTGCAAAATGAACGCGCGCATTCAAACCTTGGATATAACCATCGATCGGCTAACCAAGGCATTGAAGAAACCCAGACTGGCGGTTCTTTAGGGAAAAGTGAGGAGTGAATAGTGAAGAGCGAACAAAGGATCTATTCCCGAGTCTTTTTGACGATTGAGGTCAAAACAGCGACGATCTGATTGGCTTCGTCTATAATGGGAACCAATCTCTTTTCAGCCAGCAGCTCAGTCCGAGTCAAAAGCCTAAGCCAATAGTGAGACTCACGCGCTTCTTTGCAGGCGATATACATTTTAGCCGTGAAATCCTTTTTGCTCTGACTCCCGTACGCTTCTTCAACATTAGCTCCAATTGAAGTGCCTGAGCGGAGAAGTTAGTTGGAAAGGACTTGTCCGATACTGGATTTTGATCCTAGAGCTTCACAAAGGCTGACTATACGAACTGCAAACTCGAACGTTCGCTCTCGAATATCTGGTGGTGTATCCGGCTTTTCACCTTTCACTCCTCACCCTTCACTTTTTAAAGCTCGCGTGCGCTTTGAATATGGGCTCCAACGTTTGTGAAAAGTCGTTGTGGAAGCGTTGCATCTCCTTGTATTGGGAATGAGCATCAGCATTGGGCTCAAGACGAGTCGATTCATCAAGGGCAGTCGCTCCTTCGACTACCGATGCGATTGAAAGATCCGAATCGCTTTGTCGACCAAAGGCCCATGCCGCCTGAAGAGCTCCACCAAGAGCGGCAGCCTCGTCTTCCGCCATGCAAACGACGGACACGCCAAAAACGTCTGCGATAATCCGACGCCAAGCGGAACTCCGAGCACCTCCTCCCGTCAGGCGAGCCTCGCTCGTCGTGGTACCCAGTTCGCGCAAGCGCTGGAGACCGAAATTCATCCCCATGGTCACTCCCTCGATTGCCGCCCGTATCATTAAATTGGGCTCGATAGTCTTTTTGTTAAGACCAATGAAAACTCCCGATCCACTTGGAATGGAAGGCGTTCGCTCTCCCTCAAGATAGGGCAGCAACATCAGACCGTTGGAGCCAATCGGGGTGGAGCGAAGAGCATCGTTCAATCCTTCATGATCCAGCGAGAAGAGCCTACTGAACTGCTCGGACACTGTAGTGACATTCATTGTACAAAGCAGAGGCAAATAGCCATTGGTGGAATCACAGAAAGCGGCGATTTCCCCTTTAGGATCAACAACCGGAGAGTCGTTATAGGCATAGATAGTTCCGCTGGTCCCGAAACTGGCAGTCGCTACCCCTGGGCACACATTGCCAGTGCCAATGGCTCCCATCATGTTGTCTCCACCTCCTGCGCTAACGATGACCGATGAGGAGAGACCATATTTATCGGAAATCTCACTACGAAGAGTTCCGCAGATCGCGTCGCTGCGCGATAAACAAGGCAAGCATCCAGAAATGGCAGGATCTATCGCATCGATCACTTCCTGGCTCCATGTCCTTGAACGTATGTCCATAATCGCCGTCCCCGACGCGTCTCCATACTCCATGAAATACTCGCCACATAAATAGAAATTCAGAAAATCGTGCGGCAGTAGAATATGGGCTAGGCGAGCGAAATTCTCAGGCTCATTGCGTTTAAGCCAAAGGATCTTGGGAGCTGTAAAGCCTGGCAGGATACGGTTTCCAATTTTCAAAATCGCCTCATCCTCTCCTCCCAAGGCCTCGGCGATGATCAAACACTCTTCCACGGTGCTAGTGTCGCACCAGAGCTTAGCCGGACGAATTACACTTCCATTTTTATCGAGCGGCACAAATCCGTGCTGCTGACCGCTAATGCCAATGCCTTTGATGGCGGATCTATCAACATCCAGTAAGGCTTGAAGAATCGCTGTATCCATCGCCTCGATCCATTCCTGAGGATGCTGCTCCATGTGGCCGCTTGGCAGGCCTTCGATCAAGGAGTGGGGAGCTCTTCCCTCCGCTACAGTCCGCTTGGAGGAAGCGTCGTAGACAACGGCTTTAACGCTTTGGGTCCCACTATCAATTCCAAGAAATAATGACATCGTCGACTAATGATTAGGTTTACCGCTGAAATGATGAATCAAACCAATCCGAGCAATGCTATTCGCTAGTAGTATGCCAAGCGTAGCTATCTAAAGCGACAAGGAAGAGCTGAGCTTCAATAAGAAAAAAGCCGAGGCGAATCGCCTCGGCTTGAAAATCCTTCAATCAGACTGAGCTGACTATCTTCTCTTTCTAGCAGCCTTTTTCTTGGCAGCCTTCTTCTTAGGAGCGGCCTTCTTCTTAGGAGCGGCCTTCTTCTTAGGAGCGGCCTTCTTCTTAGGAGCAGCCTTCTTCTTAGGAGCGGCCTTCTTCTTAGGAGCAGCCTTCTTCTTAGGAGCAGCTCTCTTTACAGCCTTCTTGACAGCTTTCCTAGCGGCCTTTTTGGCAGCCTTCTTCTTAGGAGCGGCTTTTTTCTTAGCAGCCTTCTTGGCAGCCTTCTTGGCAGCCTTTCTAGCAGGTTTCTTAGCAGCCTTCTTCTTTGGCTTTGGAGCAGGCTTTTCAAGACTTGCCTTAGCCGGATTTGCTGGAAGCGATTCAAGTGCTGCGCGAAGCAGCTCGCCAATGCTGACCTTTTTACTCTTCGCCAATCTGACGAGCGAGTTCTTCTGACTGAGCGGAAGACGCACCGAAATTTGACGATGCTTTTCTACCACTGGTTTGAAGCCAGAGTAATTGAATTTCGAAATAGCGTAACGGATGATTTCGCTTTTCGATAATCCACCGAGCTTGGATTGATATTTATCCAACACTGCGATGAGGTCTGCCTTCAGATCGAATGTGAGCGGTGAGCTCTCTGCGCTTTTTTTAGCGGCCATTTCTGTGATATGTTTTGTTTGTTAACGGTTTATCTTTGGAAAATTTCCAATCCTTGAAGCACTCTAACTAACTATAAATGAGCAATTTTCAAACTTTATCTTGTTATTATTTTTTGGTTACAAACAAATTTTTTACAATTCGAGCCTTGTAGTGAGTGTGTATTCAAAAATTTTGTCAATTTGGTAGATGAATACCCTAGAGCAGTATCCAGATTTAGATTTCATTAACGGAATGCCAGTACCCAGCCATAAAATACAGGCTGCCTAATTTACACTTCCGGCCAAAATTATGAATACTTCCATTTCGTATGCGAGAATCCATACCTGAATACAGTTCTAGAATATCCGAATTCCGAATTCACGCGTCGTATTTATTCTGAATATTCCAACTCTATCCGTATTCTCATTTTCAGGATAGCAACCGTTTTCGACCTTGGCTGGATAGGCATCAAAAAAAGCAATACAGGCACGACTTAATGTGATCTTTGGATTCCGGATACCAAATAATCGTCTACTCGATTCCAAATTGGCCTGGCGAATAGCGGCATCGTTGAGCGTAATAGCATAAGCTCTTATCCATTTAGGAGATACAAAACCACGCGGCTGACGATAAAGTCCTCCAAAAACGGTCTTCCAGAAGGCGGCGCAATGGTATTGACATGGCCAGGGATGCTTGAGTTGCATAAGTCTCCCGCAAAAAGCCCCAAACGTAAAACAGGACAAAAGAGAACCCACCTCAAGATGGCAAAAGTTGAGATCAAAGACCTCGTCAAAGTCTACCCGGAAAGAAAAGGACCGGGAGTGAGAGCCGTAAACAATATTGATCTAACCATAGAAGACCGAGAGTTCATGGTCTTGGTGGGGCCCTCCGGCTGTGGGAAATCGACGACGCTGCGAATGATTGCGGGACTGGAAGAAATTACCGAAGGAGAAATCTCCATAGACGGAAGAGTCATAAACAACGTTCTGCCTAAGGATAGAGACATAGCGATGGTGTTTCAAAACTACGCTCTGTATCCGCACATGAGCGTCTACGACAACATGGCCTTCGGCCTGAAGCTGAGAAAGTACCAGAAGGACGAAATCGATCGTAGAGTAAGGGATGCGGCCAATATTTTGGGTATCGAGGAGTTACTGCAGCGAAAGCCTAAGGCCTTATCGGGAGGACAAAGACAGCGTGTCGCAGTTGGTCGAGCAATCGTCCGCAAACCAAAGGTATTTCTTTTCGACGAGCCACTTTCGAACCTGGACGCCAAAATGCGTGTGTCCACCCGAACGGAAATCTCGAAACTCCACGCCCGACTGGCCACGACCATGATCTACGTGACGCATGATCAGGTGGAAGCCATGACTATGGGTGATCGCATCTGCGTGATGAAGGACGGCGACATAAAGCAAGTCGCGGAGCCTCTCGACTTGTACAACCACCCGGAGAACATGTTTGTGGCGGGCTTCATTGGGAGCCCTCCAATGAACTTCGTTCACGGAACGCTGGAGCAGAACGGAAACGCGACTTATTTCGTGGAAGACAATCAATCTGGGAGTCCTCTGAAGTTGAAACTCAACGACGATCTGGCTCGCCTAGGAACGGCCTACATCGGCAAGGAAATCGTTTTCGGCATCCGGCCGGAAAACGTTCAAGACGTTCTCACTGTAGCGGAAGTGGACGAGGAGCAAACGGCTTCGGTCAAAGTCGAAGTAGCAGAACCCATGGGGAATGAAACCTTTCTGTATTTGGATACTGGATCGACGTCGTTTATCGGACGCGTACGCAGTAACGAGAAGTTCGATGCGAACCAGGACGTAAAGGTTTGGTTCAACATGCAACACGCTCACCTGTTCGATCCAAAGTCTGAGCTTGTCCTGAAATAATCTGGAGAAAATCAAGGGACAGAAAGAACGCGCAGCCCAATAAAAGGCTGCGCGTCTTTGTCTCTCATCTTCCAACACACGACGCAAATCGCTTACGCGATTTTAGACTTCCCTGCACAATCTCAGGCACTGCTTGAGATCGAGCTTCCCCGAACCTAAGCAAGGAATGCAGTCCACTCGCTTGATCGATTGAGGAACCCATAGGTTTGGCAAACCCGCGCCTGCCAGTTTCGACCGCAACTCGGCGAGGGTGGTTTTGAATCGAGTGAGCAAAACAAGCTCCTCGCCTTTGCGATCAGATTCTTTGCTTCCCACGACAAAAGAAAGCTCTTCTGACTGAGACCATTCGGGATAGGCGGCAGCAATGGCCTCTTCCACTCCCATATGAGGCACCATTTCGCCTCCAATCTTAGAAAACCGTTCGAGCCTACCCTCAATGAAGAGAAATCCATCTTCATCAAACCGGCCTATGTCGCCTGTATTCAACCAACCATTATCAGAGAATCCTTTTGAAGAGTTGTCCTCCTTCAAATAGCCACTGAAGACATTGGGCCCTTTGACAAGCAGCAAACCAGATTCGCCATCCTTTACAGGAACGTGAGGCTTCTCGCTCGATACAACGCGAACCCACATTCCCGGAAGCGTTCTCCCAACAGAACCGTCTCTCGATCCAAGATAATCAGTCTCCTTGCTAGCGAGAAGATCGTCGCTCTGCAGGCAGTTCGCAGCGATCACGGGAGAGCATTCAGTCATCCCATATCCCTCCAACAAAGGAATGCCAAATCGCTCCTTCCAAGCTTCGGAAAATTCGGGAGGCGTTTTCTCGGCCCCAGCAATCACAATGCGCAGGCTCCCTAAATCCTCGCTGGAAGCCTTCCGCAAATAGGGTCTTAGAAAGGTTGGCGTGCCCAACAACACGGTTACCGTTTCTTCGCGAATCGCATCTACAGAAGCCTTGACTTCCAACGGCGAGCGTACCGTTACCAGAGTTAAGGCCTTCAATAACGGAAACCATAGGCCACCCGTGTATCCAAAACTATGAAACAGCGGCAGGTTTCCTAGCAGTCGATCGCCTTTTTGCAATATGCGACAATCGAATAGCTGCTCCACATTGCTAAGAATATTGTGATGGGACAACGGAATGCCTTTAGGCAAGGAAGAGCTGCCGCTTGAAAACATCAATACCGCTTCCTTGTTACCTCCCTGGCGGTTGATTCCAAATAGATCAGCCAAGAGGGATGTTGGCAATAGGCATCCCGCCAATGCGCATAAGATTGACTTGGCACCACGGAGCTCGCTGACCAGGTTTTCTATCTCGATAATGCTAACGCCGTCCAGTGGAAGATCGGGAAACTTGCCGAGGAATTTCCTGGAAGTGATAACCGTATCCAACTTGCTAGTGCAAATCATAGACTTAAACCCTTCGACGCTGACGGTAGGATTAAGGTTGACCGGCGATTTTCCGGACCAAACAGCTCCTAGATTCGTAACCGCTCCAGCCAAGCCAGGAGGAAGCAGGAGACCGATACGATTAGATCCGGTCAGTCTTCGAATCTTCCGAGAAAGAAGAAGCCCTGCTGTTAGGATTCTGGTTCCATTGCTGGTTTGCCTACCAGCTCCTCTATCGACGAGAATAGTCTTAAACTGTCGTTGCTTGACTGACTCTAAGACTGCGTAGCCGAGCGACTTAGTGAGAGATTTACGATCTTGATAAGCATTGTATCCAAGTTTCATGATCTCGTCACGCATGCTTTCGGTATTAGCCTGCTCACTAGAGATCGTTTCGCCAAACTGAATGCCGATCTTCCTTCGCAGAGGCATGCCAGCCCTTATTTTGAAAGGCTTGTGAGCGAAACTGAAAATCGATCCCCACATCCCGTCGATGTAGACGGGAAGAACGGGCGATCCAGCTTTGCGAGCAATGAGGGTCGCTCCTCGCTTGAAAGGATACATCGTACCCGTTCTGGTAAGACGACCTTCCGGAAAGATACAGACCACATCGCCTTGCTTAAGGGCTTCGACCGTTTTAACGATAGCCTCTTTAGCTCGTTGTGATGAAATGTTGATGACATTAAATCGTTTGTAGGCCCATTTGATAAAGGGAAATCTGATACTGCTTGGACCGCCAATAAATCGCACCGGCCGATTGCTGGCAGCATAAATCAGAATGGCATCCATATAGCTTACGTGATTGCTGACCATCAAAACACCTCCCTCTTTTGGAATGCTCTGCAGGCCCTTAATGCGGGTAGGATATACGACTTTCACCAGTCCAAGCAGGAAGACGCGCAGCAGGCTTTCCGGCACTAGAAAAGACATCCAGAAAACAACTACGATGCTGAGCCCAGCCAGGAGATACAATTGGCTTTCCGGGCTCCAATTCCACTGGCTCGACAACAGCGTCTGAAGACCAACAAAGGCAGCGCTTATCAAGTTGATAACCGCATTTCCAATGGCGATCGTCGAGGCTCGGACTTCATCCTTCGCGGAAGCGACGAAAACGGCATGCAGCGGAGCGGAGAATAGACCAGCCATCACACCAACTGCCAATATGCCAAAACTGGCAAGAGCGTGATTTTCCCAAACGAAAGCGGTTAACGGAAGCAGTAGGCTCATCCCTATGGCCCCGACAAATGCCAAGCCGATTTCGATTCGTTTCCTGCAGAGCAAAGCGGCGAGCCCGCTCCCAGCTGCAGCCCCTACTCCCAGCAAGGCAGCCATGAATCCTCCCTGACTAGCAGCCCCGGCTGTCTGAGCATGATCCCATCGACTGTCTTGCATTAAAAGCAGGATGAGCATCGTCCCAGCTCCATAAAACCAGCCCATTCCTAGCACAGGCCACTTCAGCCCAGGAACTTTCCAGATCGACTGAATAACCTTCCGTAAGGAAGAAGCTTTCGCACTCGAATTGTCAGCACTGTTTTGTAGTGAAAATACTGATGCATGACCTAAAAAGGCGAACATCGAGCTAAACAGTCCAATAATGGCGACGGACCTCCAGGGACTGTCAGTCAGAGCCCAAAGCTGGTCAAAGGACCATCCCCCGACAGCCAGGCCTATCAGGGTCGCTCCAATGGCAACGAGCTCTAGAAGACCCATAGCCCAGCCAAGCCTAGGTTTGCCGAAAATCTGTCCAAGCAATGCATTGCGAGCCGGCGCTAACAGACAAGATTGGACGGCTACTCCGACTAGACCCGTAATGAGTATAGCCAGTGATTCGAGATAGGCCCCAAGGGAAAGGATAAGTAGCGCGCTTCCTTGGAGCAAATAGCTGAACTTGACGATCGCAGCCTTTGGAAAACGATCGGTAATCTTTCCCACAAATGGCGAAAGAATCACATAGGGAACGATATAAATGAAGGAAATGATTCCAGCCCAGATGGCGGCTTGATTTTCCGACATGGTTGCCGCCACCAAATAGGACGCCGAAATTTTACTGGCGAAATCGCCGAAGCTATTAAGGGCCTGAGCTCCGATAAGGCCATAACCGTGGCAAGAAGGGAGATTTTGATTCATGCCCTCCTATTTGCTAGGGCCATGCCAAAAAGAGACTCACCAAGCTTTCTCTAGATTAACTTGTTGTCTATGAAATGCTTAGAAAAATAAAACCGAGTATCCGGCAAAGAGAAAAATCAAAAATAGACAATTAATGTACTTTTTAATAGAGCAAAAAAAGAATAATCTAATCAACACCCATTACATAGCGCTTGGCAGTCCGACGATCGACTTCGAGTATTTTCGCCGTCTCTTCGTAACTTCCGCATTGCCCATATAAAGACTGGGCATACTGGCTCAGCAACTGATTAGCCGTAAGTTTTTGCCTAGCGGCTTTTCCCAATCGCTCCATTTGATCGCGAGAGATGCCAAGACTCTCAGGGCTATACTGACCGTGTATCAGAATATTGCGTACACATTGTTCAAGTTCTCTAAAATTGCCCGGCCATTCATAAGCCTGCCCTAAGTTGGTCTTTATCCATCGGGAAGCTTCTTCCGCCAAACCTTCTCCGTCATCAGGTCCAGCTACCTGCAGCGATATGTGGAACACAAAACGATTCAGCTCATTCTTATCCTGCCTTAGGATCTCTTTCAATGATGGCGTTTCAATTCTGTCCGAGCAGAGACGGAAATAGAAATCTTCCCGGAAATTCCCTTTCGCGATCTCCTCAGGCAAATCGCGATTCGTGGCAGCCATAACCTTACCTGAAAAGGAGAGCAGCTTGCTGTCTCCGAGACGCTGAAACTGGCGGGTCTGCAAAACGCGGAGCAGTTTTACCTGAATCGAGGGATCCGTCTCCCCCACTTCATCAAGAAAAACGGTGCCATACTCTCCACAGTCCTCGAAGTATCCACGCCTGTCCTGCAAGGCTCCCGTGTAAGCTCCTTTGCGATGGCCAAACAACTCGGATTCAATCAAGGTCGGGGAGAGAGCCGAAAGGTTTAAAGGGTAAAAGGCTTGGTAGAAATCCACTTTGAAAACGGCTTTTCTCCAGTCGAAGGGGACAAACCGAGAAAACGCCACTGCCCGGGCAATAAGCTCCTTTCCCGTTCCTGACGGTCCCGTTATCAAAGTAACGATGTCTCCCATTCGATTGTATAGAGATCTTCGATACCGTTCAAAATTTTGAGTAAACGAAGATCTCCAGATACGAGCTCTCAGAGAGTTGATGGCAGGCGAGCCTCCGACGATAAAATTGTATATGTTAACCCAGGCTCGGCGTAGTTGAAAATAGAATGCGAAAATATGGGCCTCGCCCTCAGGTTCGAGCGCAATGGAATCCGCAACATTCAAGTAGTGCCGAAGCATGTCCCGACAATCCAGATAGAAATCGATTCGCTCCTGGGGGGGCTTGTTTTGCAACGAGCGATGGATGAGACGGTCGAACCGACGCATGAAATGATGGAACACGAAAAAATGCACCAGGCCTTCGTAAACCTTGAGCTCCTTAGGTCGCCAACCGGAAGCGTTTTTAGCCAGTTTGCGACGAGCCGAATCGATAAGCCGATTCGAAAGACCAATCAGCTTGGTCAGATTAGGAGCTAGCAATTCTTCCGACTGACCGGGAAGAATAGCAGGTTCTCTCTCCGTGTATTCACTCCCCAAGCACTCTTTCTCAAGTCGCCATCGAGTCTCTTCAAAGGGATTGCAATATCCTATCTCCGCCAACTTGCGAGCGAGCGCTCCGTCTGGCCCAACAAACAACGCTTTAGCCATAGTCCGTACATTGGATGAATGAAGGCTATGGTCAATAAATGTCTGGATAGCTTTTCCTAGCTATCTAATCGATTGACTATTAATCGGCAGTGGGCTCGACGGGCTTGAAATCGGCTGGCGTTTCTTTGCGGAACCTTTTACCAATGATGTTCGCTACGAGTCCGGCGGGCTCGAAAAGATCAGGAAGAATCGCCACTCCCACCGAGGCGTCCATAATTCTTAGCCTCGTTTTGTCTTTGGTCTTTTCATCGCGCACGTCGATGGAGCTGAAAATCCATTCGCCATCGACCTTTTTCAAGCCGGCAATGGAAATCGTTTTTATTGGCTCTTCGTCAGGACCTAGGATTTGACCTTTGAAAACGATTCGAAACTGGTCATCGATTAAAAGCCTGACTCCCGAAACATTTTCCCTTATTTCGCCGTCATCGTCTGGCGGATACATCAGAAAGGAATGCGTGGGCCTACGCCTCAAGGTAGTCCTGCCCTCATAATAGAATCGCTGCCAATATAAGAAAGGCCTCAGTAATTCGAATGAAGAAAACGTCGAAGATACGACGGGCTCGAACAGTTCAGTATTGGTCAGCAATTCTGGAGGGCCATCCTGGTAACTGAATGCCTGCATGGCAAAGGGAGAAGGACCGTTCTGCAATAGAAGGCGATGGACTTTCGGATCAATCAACTCTCCTTCAGGACCGAGTTTCGCGTCCTCCTCGATGATATCGATTCGTTCGACTGGCCCTCTTTCATTGCTCGAGCCAATCATCACTCCCGACAGGTAAATCGTCTCCTGCCTGCGTGGCATGATCCGCAATTGAAAACGATAGGAGTAGTCCCCTATCGAACCCATGACAGCGCGCGAGTTCTGCAGGATTTCCCAGCCCAGACTTTGGCTGGGGTTCTTGCCCAGCGTATCCAGTGGATTAGTACTTATTCGTCTTTGTCCAAAGACGCTCGTGATCGAAAGTAGAGCAAAGAAAAGGAATATCGCCGTCGCTAACGATCGCATACGACGGCCTTAGACCAAGATAAACGAATTTTGTTTACTGGCCAGGGGATGATTCCTCGGAAGTCGACGTTTCGTTTGTCGTCTCCTCGACTTGAGCTTCCAAATCGTTGGCCATCTGCTCAACCGAATCCGTCGCCTCCGAAAGGGTCTCGTTGAGACCGAGTGGATCGGTGGCCGGAGCCTGGTCAAGGTCGAACTGGGGCAAAGCGTTTTGAGCCGCTTCAGACTCCTGCTTGTTTACCCAAAGAACCGCCAAATAGAGTCCGAAGACCATGACGAAAAAGACGATGGCAACGTTTCGGGTAAGCTTCGTGAGAACATTCGTAGTATCCGCGCCAAAGGTCGACTCGGCCATGCCTCCACCCATCGCCGCGCCCAATCCTCCTTGCGCGCTTCCACGCTGCATGAGGATAACCAGGATGAGAAAAATGGAGACCAGAACGAGAACGATGGTCAGTAGATTTATCAGAATGCCCATGAGAACCGGAGACAGTCGATAATTGCCCAATTCTTGTCAAGCGCGGAACGCGAGCTCCAGAAGGCTGAAAACGCCTACTCTTCCAGCCCGATTTTCTCCAAAATCCGCTGCAAATCGTCGTTTCCGGCGTAGTCGATTAGAATGCGACCTTTTTTAGGACTATGCTTTAGAGAGACATTCGTATTCAGAAAGGAGGTCATCCGTTTCTCGATATCCTCTATAGCGGCAGCCTCGCTTTCCGGTATCTGTCGAGACTGGCTCGATTTCGATTTGCTGGACCTGCGCAGAGAGAGGATGAGCGACTCAGCCGCCCTCACACTGTGCCCTTCCTCGATGATGCGTCGGGCTAACAGGATTTGCTCTTCCTTTTCCTCCAGACCAAGAAGCACCTTGGCGTGACCCGAAGAAAGGAGTCCCGAGGATAGGTAGCCTCTGATTTCTTCGGGAAGCGAAAGAAGCCGCAGCGAATTCGCAACGGTCGCTCGCCCCTTGCCAACACGTTCGGCAACCTTCTCTTGGGTGAGGTCGAAATCGCCGATCAGACTCGCATAGCCCATGGCCTCCTCGATCGGATTCAAACTTTCGCGCTGCAAATTCTCGATGAGCGCCATGGATGCGGAAGAGGCGTCTCCAGCTTCGATGAGACGAGCGGGAATTTTGGAATGTTTAAGCAGCTTGAAGGCTCTCCAGCGTCTTTCCCCAGCAATGAGCTGATAGACTTCACCTGCCTGCCGAACCACGATAGGCTGGATCAAGCCTTCGCTTTGAATGCTCTCGGCTAAATCGATGAGCTGGCTTTCCTCAAAATCTCTGCGCGGCTGATAAGGATTGGGCTCGATTTTGGAAACGGGGATTTCCAGAAAGTCGGGTCTCTTTTCCTGGACCGAGAAACCGGGTTTGGATTCCGATTGCCCTCCAGAATTCGCTTTCTTCTTCGTAGCCGCTTTTTTTGCCGGAGCTCCCGTCGTTTTTTTCGCGCTTCCGGAAATGAGGCCCGCAAGGCCCTTGCCCAGCGCTCGAGGTTTTGTCTTCGCCATACGTTAATTTATTGCTGCGGGATAAAGAGCTTTTGACCGACTTGCAAGGCCCTTGGGCTCACAATCTTATTGGCATGCTGAATCCACTCGATTTTCGAATCATGCTGCTTGGCGATACTGCTCAGGTTATCACCCGATTGCACTGTGTAATTGATTCCCGTTCTCGGCCAATTGTCATGAAACTCGATCGGCTTTTTCTCAACCGGATTGCTTGTATTCGAAGAGAGATTACCAATCGTCTTGTTAACCGTTTTGGCAAAGGCCTGAATTTGCTTCGTCACCTCGAGAAGCGTTTCGCGTTTAATGGTCTCATCTCTCCGTTCGAGTTGCCCTACCACTTTTTGCAAAGCTTCCTCGATGTAGGAAAGAGTCGCCAGATTCGACAGGCTGGAATCAATATTCGATTCGTAAGTGGCCACCGTCTTTCGAAGCTGAGAGTTCTCCCGACGCATGGCCTCCAGATCCATTTGCATGGCGCGAATACGCTCGTCGAGAATCCGAACGTCTTCGGTCAGGTTCGCTAGTTGATAGGCCAAACTGTTGGTCTGACCAGCCAGGATTGCTGGAAAAACAAGCGCGCCAAGCAACGCGCTACAAACTATCCTATTATCCATAAGATTGCTGATGCGCCACATTTTGATATGGTTCCAAATTAAGTTGGGAAAAACAAGCATCAACCTTCCACCAGTCTGGTGGAGGTCAAGTTGGTCATTGGAAATGATTCGATCTTCTCTCCCGAAGACATCTCGAATCCACGAAGAAATTCCATCGCCGGAAGCATCTTTCCGCCCGGTCGCTGTAGACGTTTAAGGAGCAGACTGCCTTCAGCGCATGCCACGACTAAATCGTCGGATTCACTAGCGAGAATTTCCCCTGGGCAATCGCTCGATCGCCCTTCATCGAAATCGGCCGAACCGATTTTTATAGTTGTGCTGCGAAACTCGAAGCTCGTTCCCGGCCAAGGAAAGAGTCCATTGATCCGTGCAGCGAGGCTTCGGGCAGGAACGTCGAAATCAAGCTTCCCATCCTCCTTGCCAAGCTTTCGGACGTAGGAAGCCTCGCTTCCATCCTGCGGCTGAGGTCGAGCCTCTCCCTGAAGGACTTGCGAAAGATTTCGTTGCAAAAGCGGCACACAGGCAAGCGAGAGGCGATGCTCGACATCCAATGCTGTATCCAAACGATCGATATCCGTTTTCTCAATATCAAGCACAGGACCGGCATCCATCTCTCTAACCATTCGCATCAAACTAACGCCTGTCTCGCGTTCCCCACTTGCAATTGCACATTGAATAGGCGAAGCGCCACGATATTTTGGCAACAGAGATGTATGCAGATTCCAGATACCGCATTTTGGAGTATCAATCAGTTTTTGTGAAAGAATGTGGCCATAGGCCATAACCAGAATCGCATCCGGCTGATCGGCTTCGATTTCCAATCGCTGGGCTCTTCGCATTCTCTCGGGCTGTCGCACCTCAAAACCGTATTCGAGGGCCCAAGACTTGATTTCGTTTGGAACGACTTTCTTTCCTCGGCCTCGCGCTCGATCAGGCTGCGTATAAACCGATACAATTTCAATATCCCCAAACTCACCGTCCCGTATGGCATTCAAAGCGGGAAGAGCGATCGCATCCGATCCCATGAATATCAATCGAGAGGCCATAGCTGCATGACACCATTAATCGGATACATAGGGATTTTTCTTGTTTACCAGGTCGAAAACTACGGGGCATCCCTTTAGCTTAAAGGTCTCGACGATATTCGCCTGCAGAAAGCGCTTGTACGAATCCGGGAGACGCTTGGCTTGGTTGCAAAACATCTTGATGCGATACGGACGATTCCCGGCATGAACCGAATAATAGACGCGAAATCGACGCCCCTCGACCTTGGGAGCAGGCATCTTCTCGGCTATCTTGTAGATCACGTTGTTGAGCTTTCCAGTAGGCATCTTCTGATCCAGTCGCTTGTCGAGCTGCCTGGCATCGAAAAGCATTTTTTCGATGTCGATATTCTCTGTGGCCGAAACGAAGCGGATAGGCGAACCGGGGGTGAAGAATATCTCACGCTCCAGCCCTTTTTCAAACGCTTTGCGAAACTGTCGCTCCGATTCGAAGCCCTCGATTTCACCGCGCTCCCATGCCTCAAGGGCAAGATCCCACTTGTTGACGACAATAACGATAGGCTTGTTAGCCTTCACTGCTTCTCCTGCTATGGCTTTATCCTGAGCCGTGGGCCCATCCTTGGCGTCCAAAACCATGAAAACCACATCGACATCGCGAATTGAGTCCAAAGAACGGGTACGCGAGAAATACTCGACCGACGAATCAAGCTTGGTCTTTTTTCGAATCCCGGCGGTATCGGTTAACACGAAGTGCCAATCTTCACCTCTTTTAGACTTCCAGGTAAACGGAGTCTGAACCGAATCGCGCGTGGTTCCAGGAATGTCGCTCACGATAAAACGATCGGACTGCACCAGGCAATTGCTCAACGAAGACTTCCCGACGTTTGGCCGACCAATGAAGCAGACGCGTATCACTTTCTCTTTAGCTTCGTCTACTTGATCAGCGGGACCAGCTATCTCATCGCGTTTTGCTAGGATTATTTTTTTAAGTTGAGGAATGCCGCGATCATGTTCAGCCGAAACGAGCAGGGGATCGCCAAGACCGAGACTGAAGAACTCGTCAAGCGGGACTTGAGTATCCGCATTGTCCACCTTGTTGACGATCAAAGCGATCGGCTTTCGACTTCGACGTAAAAGCTCGGCCATGTCGAAATCCAAAGGAACCATCCCCTCTCTCCCATCGACAATGAACAATATGAAGTCCGAGGAATCGATTGAAAACTCTACTTGTCCTTCAACCGCGGATACGAGTTTTTCTGGCGTGTCACTCATTCCGGCAGTTAAACCCATCCCTCCCGTATCCAGGAGTGTATAGCCATCGTCCAGATCCCGAGCTACCACATCACGCGTGACACCTGGCATGTCATGCACAATGGATACACGTTTTCCGACCAGACGATTAAAAAGTCGGCTTTTGCCTACATTGGGACGCCCCACAATGGCAACTGTGAAAGAAGAGGACATTTAGTCTGCTCAGCTAAGCTTTTTTACAAATCGCTCGATACGGTTGCACGCTTCGACGAGATCATCGTATCCCGTAGCGAAACTGCAACGGACAAAACCTGCACCATACTCGCCGAAGGCGGTGCCCGGTACCATAGCGACTTTTTCTTCCTTAAGCAATCGCTTGGAGAAATCAACCGAACTCAATCCAGTCGAGCTAATGCTAGGAAAGGCGTAGAAAGTCGCCTGAGGAATATGACAGGCCAATCCAATTTCGTTGAAACGTCTGATCACGAGATCGCGCCGTCGTTGATAGGCTTGCTTCATCTTTTGCACCGGTCCTTCGCCATGGCGGAGGGCTTCAATGCCCGCATCCTGTGCGATGATAGAGGCGCACATCATTGAATATTGGTGAACTTTCATCATAGCCTCAGTCAAAGCGGCCGGAGCGCAGGCGTATCCAAGACGCCAACCAGTCATGGCCCAGGCTTTGGAAAATCCATGCAGAAAAATGGTACGTTCCTGCATGCCTGGGAAAACGGCTATACTGGTGTGCTCGCCTTCATAAGTCAGTTCAGCATAGATTTCATCGCTGATGACCAGCATGTCCTTCTCCACGCAAAAACGAGCGATCTCCTCAAGTTCGCTCTTCTCAGCCACGCCCCCCGTCGGATTGCAAGGAAGATTGATGATCAGGACTTTGCACCCAGGTTCCCATGATTTTTTAACTTCCTCCGCTTTGAGAGTGAAAGCCGAACTAGCCTCGGTTTTGATAGGAACCCCTACCCCATGAGCGAGCATCACCGTCGGATGGTAGGAAACGAAACAAGGATCCTGATACAAGACCTTGTCGCCAGGATTAAGCAAAGCCCGTAGTGCCAAGTCCATAGCTTCGGAAACGCCAACCGCAACCAGCACTTCGCTCTTCGAATCGTATTCAAGACTGAAATACGATTCAACGTAGCGGGAAATTTCGCGCCGCAGTTCAGGCAGTCCAAGATTAGAAGTGTAGTGGGTCCGGCCCTTTTCCAAGGAGTAGATAGCCGCCTCTCGAATATGCCACGGCGTCGCGAAATCCGGTTCTCCAATGCCTAAAGAAATCACGTCCTTCATCGCCGCCACCAACTCGAAGAAATCGCGAATTCCCGAACGCGGGAGTCCGATTACATGGCGAGCGATGTATCTGCTATGATCTTGGGACATGATTTGCTGAGTTTAGTGATTAAAAGGAGAAGTGGAAATTACGTTGCGGATAATGCCATTTCTTTTTTGAGAGATGACGAGAGCAAGGAACACCGCGAGGCAAAGTTAGGGCGTTACATCAAGCCGGTCTTTGTCCTCTGCCGGCTGCTCGATCATATAGCCCTGTTCTTTGTAAGCTCTCAACATGAAGTGGGTCGCCGTGGAAAGAACGCCTTCAATGGTAGACAATCGCTCGGCTACAAACTGGGCAACCTTATGCAAAGTCCCTTCTTTAACAACCACCAGCAAATCGTAGGCCCCTGACATAAGATAGCAGGATTCCACTTCATCGAAGCGGCTGATTCGATCCGCCAGGCGATTGAATCCGCCTCCACGCTCCGGAGTCAGCTTTACTTCAATAGCCGCACGCACAGTATGCTGCTCATCGGCACCCGGATTGATTACCGGTATCCAACCCAGAAGGACACCCTCCCTTTGCAGGGCGGTGAGCTGAGCCTCGACTTCCTCAACCGACAGGCCAAGAATTTCCGCCATCTGGCTTTCGTTGAGACGCTCGCCCTCGGCTAGCAGCTTGAATACCTCGTTCATGATGTGCGGGAAAATGCGCGTTTCTGAAAGAAATGCCAGTTTGAAATATATGGGTGTAAGATAGCGGCCATAAGAAAAAATCAGCACGAGCTTTACCCTCGTAAATATTGTCGCAAAGTAATCGTCCATGTTCGAGAGCCTCACCGAAAAGCTAACTCAATCCATGCGCCATCTTCGCGGAACGGCGAAGCTGAGCGAAGAGAACATGGCCGATGCCTTGAAAGAAGTGCGGGCGGCTCTGCTTTCAGCCGACGTTCACTTTAAGGTCGCACGCGAATTCATAGCGAGAATCCAGGAAAAATGCGTCGGCCAAGAGGTTCTCAAATCAGTCACGCCGGGTCAGCAGATCATCAAGATCATCAATGACGAACTCGTTGAGCTTTTGGGCGAAGGAGCTACCGAGCTTTCGGAGAATAGACCGCTGAAGATTATGATGGTCGGTCTACAAGGAGGCGGAAAAACGACTTCTTCCGGCAAGCTTGCAAAGTACCTGAAAAAGCAGGATCGTAAACCGTTTCTGGTGGCTTGTGACGTTTATCGACCAGCAGCTATTGATCAGCTGGAAACGGTCGCGGCTCAAGTGGAGGTGCCAGTCTACGCCAACCGTGAAACGAAGGACGTTCCCTTCATCGGCGAGGTAGGGCTTTCCCAGGCTTTGGGCGAGGGCAGCGACGTTATCATTTTCGACACGGCGGGCAGACTTCAGATCGACGAAGATCTCATCGAGGAAATCAAAGAACTGAAGCGGCGTATCGAGCCAGATGAAGTGATCCTGGTGGCCGATGGAGCCATTGGCCAGGAAGCGGTGAATGTGGCAAAGGCTTTCAACGAAGCCGTGGCGTTGACCGGTATCGCCATGACCAAACTTGATGGGGACGCTCGTGGCGGAGCGGCCTTGTCGATGAAGGCCATCACCAATGTGCCGATCAAATTCGCGGGCACAGGCGAGAAGCTGGACGACTTCGACCTTTTCCACCCGGATCGCATGGCTTCGCGAATCCTAGGCATGGGCGATGTCGTTTCGCTGGTTGAAAAAGCCCAGGAAACCATCGATCAGGATGAGGCGGAAAAGATGGCCAGCCGTATGATGCAGGCCGATTTCAATTTCGAGGACATGCTGAATCAATTCCGCCAGGTTAAGAAAATGGGCTCCATGCAGTCGCTAATGAGCCTGATGCCGGGAATGAGTGGAATGAAGCTGGACGACAGAGCGGAAGGTCAAATGAAACGATCGGAAGCCATCATTCTTTCAATGACCGTCGCTGAACGCCGAAAGCCCAACATCCTGAATGCCAGCCGTCGCAATCGAATCGCTAAAGGCTCGGGCGTCCGCTTGAGCGAAGTCAATCAGCTCATCAAGCAGCACATGCAGATGAAGAAGATGATGAAGAAAATGCAAGGCGGCGGGAAAATGCGAAAAATGATGAAGCAGATGCAAGCCCAGGGAGGCGGGAACATGCCAGAGCTTCCAAGCGGACTCGACCTGGGAGATATAAGCAAATTGAAGGGCAAGTTGCCTTTCTAGATCAGGCTAGAGGCTAATTGTCCTTCTTCGATCCACCGCCACCAAAGACCTTCTTCAGGAAGGCGGCAGTCTTTTCAAACGCTTCGCCAATCTGTTGGTTGTCGATACTCTCCATGGGAGGAACCTCTCTTGGGCGACCCAAATCATTTTCACCACGAAAGAAGGCATCCTCGTTTCGCTGGGTGACTTTTATGTCATAGTAGGCTTTGGGATCGAGCCGCTTGATGGCGTTCAAGCGTTTTTCACGGTAATCTTTGTCAAGCCGCTCTTTGAGTCGCTTGGTGACTTCCTCCGAATTGTCTCCCTTAACGCGAACAGGGCTTAGGTGGTAGAGCTTTAATTCCTCCGGATTCAAATGAACCGGGGTATTCCTGGCTCTTTCAGCATTCTCTCGCTTGGTCTTTTCAAAGAGTTCGCGAACCTGTTGAGCGTCGAATAGCGAAGTTCCGCGAATGATTTTCGAGGAGGAGGTCTTTTCGTCAGGTAGATCAGCCGGGTTCTCAGAGGAATTCGCCTGGCCATGAACCTCAGCCAAAAATAAAGCCAAGAAAAAGCAAAAAGCTGGAGGAGAAAGAGGCAGGCGATTCAAAGCTAAGGACTCTTAGGTTGAGATTGGAGAATAACCAACCACCTATGACCCAAAGTGCGCCAAAGAGATCCAAACTGAAATCCCTGATAAATTATCAGGAAAACGGGTGGGTAGAGTTTATAAAGGCGACCCTAGAAGACGGCAGCAGACGATAAGGACTACTCCTCCTTATCTCGAGCCCCAAAGATCTTGCGGATCTTCTTCATAGTGGCTCCCAGGGCATCGGAAAGTTGAGCCCCGCTAAAATCGGCCGTCGAACCGGCTCCTGCGGTGCGGCCTCTGTCATATTGTCCTCCGAAGAACTCGTCTTGATTCCTACTCGTAACCTGAAGGTCGTAAGCGGATTTGGGATCGAATTCAGCTAGACGGGTTAGACGAGGCCTTTCCTTGGGCTCAAGCCTTTCGACCAGAGCGTTGTAGTTTCCCGTATAACTTCCTTCGACCTGAAAAGGCTTTAGCTCCACCAGATCCATATTTTCAGCGTTTAGGTGTGGAGGAAGGTCTTCGGCAAGCTTTTCGTTTTGAGCTTTAAGCTCCCGGTACAGATCACGGATCGTCTGGGCGTCGTAGATCTTCGTGCCCGTCACAATTTGCTCGGCTGCATCATTTTTTGGCTGGCTAGGCTGCTCAGCAGACGCCTCGGTTTTATTATCCTCAGCCAAAAGTGATACCGAAAAAGTGGCCAAAGTGACGACGAATAGAAAATTAACGAAGCGGGGCATGATAGGTCTCATTCAATAACAACAACTAGTATTATAGACTTACGACCCAGCCTGGCTATTCAAAAATAAATTTCTAGGAATTTTCCAAAGAGCCAAGAACCGCTTTTAGCCTAGAGAGCTTTCGGGGATCTTTTTCACCAGGAGCCGACTCGACCCCACTATTGAAATCCAAAATGGAAACATCCGTTTCCGTTACCGCTTCAATCGCATCATCCGGGCTTAAGCCGCCCGCAAGGATCCATTCGATCTCAGGATGCTGATTTTTTAAACGTTTTAAACCCTCCCAATCGCTTCTATGTCCAGTACCGCCATAGGCGTTCTTCTTATATCCATCCCAAAGAATCGTATCCGTGTATTCGAGAAGCTTCTCGTTGAAACTCTGACCTGGCTCTATCTTTGGAGCAAGCCACAGGTTATTTTTACCGGCAGCATCCGCCCATTTCTCAATAAGCTCGAAGGAAGTGTCGTCTTGCTTGAAGTGGATTTGAAAATAATCGAAACCGGCGCCGATAAAGTCATTTAGGATTTCAAGACTTGGGCTGACCGAGATAGAAACTTTTGGAAGATCGGGAAGTTGGTCGCGAAAACTTAGATACTCATCCAAGGCAATGTACCGAGGCGATTTTGGGTAGAAATTAAAACCCAGAAAGCTGGCTCCCGCTTCCTCCGCAAAGCGAACATGCTCCAGCCTCTTCAGTCCACACACTTTGAATTGTATCTTGTTTCCCACTATTTCGCTGAACAGCAGAAGCTATTGATGGTGTCGATAATATAATCGATCTCTTCATCGCGAAGCTCCGGATAAATGGGAAGACTAAGACTATTGTCGGCAGCGTTTTCCGAATGCGGAAAATCGCCATCCCTGTATCCAAGCTCCGCGAAACATGGCTGGCGATGTAACGGAACCGGATACACGATATCGGTGCCAATGCCCTTTTCCGACAAAAAACTTCGAAGGGCTTCTCTATCTTGGCACAAGATTGTGAATACGGAATAAATCGACGCCCCCCAATCGACAGGAAGAGGGACTTGAAACTTTTCCGGGTCGATTTCCTCAATATAACGTCGAGCGATTTCCTGGCGACGAACAATTTTCGAGCGTATTTTCGGAAGCTTGACGTTCAAGGATGCCGCCTGAAGGCCTTCCATTCGATTGTTGTATCCAATATAATGGGAATAATAACGCTCCTTTGATCCATGAACCCTCAAAATGGATACGCGTTCCAGCAGTTCCTCGTCATTCGATACCACGCAACCTCCTTCACCTAGAGCTCCCAAAGCTTTGGAAGGATAAAACGAAAAGGTTCCGGCGTCTCCGACCAAACCAGCCGATTTTCCTTTGTATTCAGCGAAGCATGCTTGGGCCGCATCCTCGACAACCTTTAGGCCATGTTTCGCTGCGATCTTCAGAATGGGATCCACATTGGCAGGTTGTCCGTACAGATGGACAGCCACAATCGCTTTAGTGCGATCTGTAATCAATGCTTCAATACAATCGGGATTGATCGTGTAGGTTGCAGGATCAATGTCTGCAAACACGATCTTGGCTCCAACATACTGGGCGAACCAGGCCGAAGCGATAAAGGTGAAAGATGGAATGATAATTTCATCTCCCGGACCGATCCCTAAAGCCAAAGCAGTCAAGTGCAGAGCCTCGGTCCCACTGCCGACGGCCACGCATCGAGAAGCTCCCATCTCACTGGCGAAAGCCTTCTCGAAATCATCCACTTCTTTACCCAAACAGAAACCACCATGGTCAATAGTCCGGGAGAAAGCCTCCATCAGCTCCGGCTTGAGCTCCTGATGCCAGCGATGAAGATCGATATAGGGAATTTTCATGCTAATTTGGATCCTTGGCAAACGCTTCCATAACTCCTTCCACAAGACTATCCAAACTCGCTTCTTTAGCTTGGATATCAACCGGCATTCCCTGTTGTTGCATGGCGGCAGATGTGATGGGGCCAATACTGGCTGTCTTGGGACGCAACGCTCCATCCTCCAATTTGAGACTAGCCACCTGGTCAACGAAAGACTTCACGCCGGATGAACTCGTGAAGATAATCGCGTCTGCTCCTTGTTCTCGAAACATTTTAGCCGCAGGATGCTCCGACAGATCAGTGGATTCCGTTTGATAGACGACGAACTTATCTACGATCGCTCTAGCTTCATCGAGTCGCTTGTAGAGCGTTTCGCGTCCCAGGTTTCCTGCGACGGTCAATACCTTGGCGCTATCCATACTACCCGTCTCGATAAGGGCATCCGCCAGACTATCGGCATTCGCTTCGTCCGGTATCAAATCTACCGATACGAAGAATTTCTTAATCTCCTTCGCCGTTGACTGGCCAACCGCGGCGATCCTTATAAATCCGAGCGATCGAATATCGTCAAAGGTTTCGAAAAACGCCTCGAAAAAGTAGCGAACCCCATTTGGGCTGGAGAACACCAGCCAATCGTAGCTTCCCAATTCTTCGAAGACATCTTTGGCCGTTTCAGGATCGATGGATCTGCTGATTTGGATAAGCGGCAGTCCAATGACCTCGGCTCCGAGCAGTTCCAACTTCTGACTTAGCTCGCTGGCCTGGCCCTGGCTACGCGTTACCACAAGCCGACGTCCTTGCAGCGGCTTTTTCTCGAACCATGATAGTTCTTCACCCATAGCGGCATTTTCTCCGATTATAATTATGGAAGGCGATTTGAGTTCAAAGGATTCGGCAATTTTGACAATCGTACCCAATTGTCCACGACAAATGCGCTGATGGCCCATCGTAGCCCATTCGATACATACGATCGGAGTATCGTCGAGAAAACCCGCTTGCAGCAGTTCCTCCACGATTCCACCTAGCTTGGAAACGCCCATGTAAACGCAAAGCGTGGTGTTCTCGCGGGGCAAGGATCGCCAATCAACCATGGAGTCAGGCTTTGCGGGATCTTCATGACCTGTGACGATCACCAAAGTCGAATTCACATCTCGCTGAGTAAGAGGGGTACCGCTAAACGCCGAAGCTCCAATCGCTGCCGTTACACCAGGCACTACTTCAAAATCGATTCCCGCGGCTCGCAATGCCTTCACCTCCTCGCTTCCACGCCCGAAGATGAACGGATCGCCTCCCTTCAAACGAACCACTTCTTTTCCCTGTTTCGCATGGTCAATCAAAAGCGACTGAATCTCCTCCTGGCTCATGCTGTGACAACCCGCCTTCTTGCCAACGTAAAGATTCTCGCATTCAGGGCTTACGAATTGCATGAATGTTGGATGCACAAGATAATCGTAAACTAGCGTATCCGCTTTTTCGATAAGTTCCTTGGCTCTTATAGTCATCAATCCCGGATTTCCAGGACCGGCCCCCACTAGATAGACGGTACCCCTAGCCATCTTTCAGTTCAAGCTGCTCTATCAGGCTTTCAGCGATCTTTTCAGGATATTCAGCAACATATTCCCGAAGGAGGTTTCGCTTCTCGTGGCCACATTGCTTATGATAGATTCGTAGAACCTGGTCTGTGTAGTTCACGGCAAACGCCACTTGACAGCCTCCACCAAGCCTCTCGAGAAAAGCCCGCTCCAGTCGAACGGCTATCGCGGTCGATTCGTCGAAAGCCAAGCGGAAAGTATCCATGTTTTCAATGCGGCTTTGAATCGCAACCGCCGCCTGTCCGACCGCCGGAATGCATTCGTCAAGAGACAATGGCTGAAAAACGACGCCTTCCCATTGATCGATCCCTAGCCTTTTGAGACCAGCCGCAGCCAGGACCGTCGCGTCCGCTTCGCCATTAGCGATCTTGTTCAAACGCGTATCGACATTACCTCTTATTTCGACAAATCGAGCTTTTGGATACAAATATCTAAGTTGAATACGGCGGCGTGGACTTCCGGTCGCAATAGTTTCAGGCTCTTCAACACCTTCTCGCAGAACCAGAACGTCATGCGGTTCCTCTCTTGGGAGGTAGCCCGCAATGGCAAGCCCTTCAGGCATGTCGGAAGGAAGATCTTTGGCGCTGTGAATGGCAACATCGGCGCGACCTTCAAGCAAGGCGTCCTCAAGCTCTTTGGTGAACAAGCCTTTGCCGCCCTTTTCTTCCAGAGACCATTCCTTTCGGCGATCCCCAGTTGTCACCATTTTCTCGATGCGGAAGCTCGCTCCCGGAATAGCTCCCTCGAGCGCTTTGACAGCCAGACGCGTTTGAGCCATGGCCAAAGGACTTTTTCGCGTAGCGACAACGTAATCTTTGGCGGGTTTGATCATAGGTTCCATCCATGGCCGCGTGGAAGGAGTTTTCCTCGCTCCAAAACAGCGACCAATTGGATTCGTCAGCGCTGCATAGCTAGATTGCCAGTACGACCCAGCTCAAGAACGCCAAACTTTTCGATGAGATTGAGAAAGGCGGTAATCTTCCCTTCATCACCCGTAAGTTCAGCTACGAGATCATTGTGTTGAACGTTAATGATCTTAGCGCGAAAGAGTTCGCAGATCTGAATAATTTCGGATCGATTCTCCGAAGTCGCCTTGACCTTGACCATGATGAGCTCTCGGGAAACCGCTTGTCCTCGCTTAAAGTCATGCACTTCGACGACGTTGATAAGCTTGTTTAGCTGCTTGGTGATCTGATCGAGAACCGTGTCGTCGCCACGAACCACTGCCGTGATACGAGAGACCGCTGGGTCATGAGTAGGCGCGACATTCAGCGTGTCGATATTGAAGCCGCGCCCGCTAAAAAGACCAGCAATGCGAGCCAAGACGCCAAATTTATTTTCAACGAGTACGGAAATAGTGTGTCTCATCGGTGTTCGATTTTCTAAAGAGGGGACGCTTTATAGCGACTCGATCGATTGCATGCAAAGGGGGAAGATCGTCAGGCGCAAGTTTCCTTTCCAAGTCCTTTAGCGCCTTCGTCTTTTGGCATTAGTTCAAGAAACAAGCGGATAAATTTTGCCTTGCCAAGCCAAGGCGAATTAATCCTTATTTCCAGCCTTTTCCAGGCGCGGGTAGCTCAGTTGGTTAGAGCAACTGGTTTACACCCAGTAGGTCGGGGGTTCGAGTCCCTCCTCGCGCACCATCCTTCGCCAGAACGAAGTGTGAGCGAAGGATTCCCTCCATAGCTCGAAGAGCGACGGACGGGCGATGCAAATCACAATAGGCTTCGGATGGCACAGCCAGTCTCATATGCAACAGGCAATGTCCTGCGTAACTGATAAGCGAAGCGGGCTATTTAACTTACAGAAGGCTTCGCATAGCTGGCGCCCTTCATTAGGACCTCAAAAACCTCCAATTCGCCTTAATCGAATTATCCCTATCCCATCCAGCGATCCGATAGATAGGCCCCAATCACTCCAGTAGTTACCAGCCCGAATACAATCACCCCAGCACATCCCTTCTTGTCGGGAAAGGCGTCTGGATGGTCCTTTTTCAACTCGTTCTTAAGTTTCTCGATGTATTCCTTGGACTCTTTAAGACCCAATCCAGTCTCCTCACGGTAAAGCTTGATGGCCTCGATAGTCTTTCCCGCCAACAAGGCATCGGCTAGCTTGGAAGCGAGTTCTTCAGAAGGTTCCATACTCGAAACCTAGCGATTCCATAAAAACCGTCAAGGTAGGAGCCGTCTTAGTAGGAATCCGAATCGAGCAATCTCCAACTACTCGGTCAGGCTCTCTATAATCTGAAGGGCGTTCAATGCCGCCCCCTTCCAAAGCTGATCGCCTACCGCCCAGAAAGCTAAACCGTTGTTGAGCGCAATATCTTTTCGGATACGGCCGACAGCGCAGTTTTCTCTCTCGGCAAAATCGAGAGGCATGGGATAGCTGTCGCTCGAAGGATCGTCGACTAGGTCTACGCCTGGAGCCGATGCGATCGCGGCTTTCGCTTCTTCGACCGAAACGGGCTTCTCGAATTCAGCGTTAATCGACACCGAGTGCGAACGCATGACCGGAACGCGTACGCAAGTACAGGATACACTAAGATCGGGAATATCCATGATCTTCTGACTCTCGTTGTGCATCTTGAGCTCTTCCTTAGTGTAGCCATTTTCCAGAAACGAATCTACGTGAGGAAAGGCATTGAAGGCGATTTGGTGAGCATACACTTCCTTTTCAATCGGTTCGTCTGCAGCCCAGGAGCGCATCTGATCTTCGAGCTCCTCCATGGCAGCCGCTCCCGATCCACTAACGGCCTGGTAGGTCGAAGCAAACATTCGCTTCAAACCAAACGCCTGATGGAGCGGATAGGCGGCCATTAAGGCTACCGCAGTGGTGCAGTTCGGATTAGCGATGATCCCTCGATGGGTTTTAGCCGCCGATCCGTTGATTTCGGGAATGACGAGAGGGACATCGGGATCGAGACGAAAAGCCGAGCTGTTGTCCACAGCTACCGCTCCCGCAGCGGCAGCCGCGGGGCATAGTTCTTGAGACAGCGTTCCATTAGCGCTAAATAAAACGAAATCCAAACCATCGAAGCAGGAATTAGTGGCTTCTTCGACAACATAGGTTCTATCAAGAGCTTCAATGCGTTTACCTGCAGACCGACTTGAAGCAAACAGCTTCAGATCAGCCAATGGAAATTGCCTGATTTGCAGAAGCTTTATAAACTCCTGGCCGACGGCTCCCGTCGCGCCTACGATCCCAATGTTGTAACTCATTTTATGTCTTTGGATTTATTGCAGCCGTACACGCATAGACTGGAAGCCTTGAAGATCAAGCCTTCAGCGCGAAGCCTTCTCGTTTCCATCGCCAAGCAAGCGCTTTACTTGGTCCAAGAAGATAAAGTAGAAAAGTCATACAGGATCTCAACGAGCGTAAAGCCGCCATCCTGCAAACAGGATTCAGCCGGCACTCCCGATGGTCTCCACCGAATAGCCCGAAAAATCGGGAAGGCAGAACCCGTCGGGATGGTCTTCAAAGGTCGCGTGAGTATCGGTAAGCGTTACTGGGAAGTCGACCAGGAGGAGCGAAAATCGAACTTGATTACAACGCGGATTCTTTGGCTGGAAGGACTGGAGCCAGGCCACAATCAGGGGGATGGCCGCGACAGCTTTCAACGCTACATTTATATTCATGGCACCAATCACGAAGATAAAATCGGACAGCCTGCTAGCGGTGGATGCGTGCAGCTGTTAAACGATGAGATGCTCGAGCTGTTCGAATCAGTAGAAGAAGGGGATCAGGTTTTCATTAGTTGCTTGTAGAGCAGCTAGGATCGACTGAATACTGCCATCTCTCATTTATGATTTCACCAAACGACGGCCAGGAAGGCGCCCTTTCCAATATCTATCTTCCTGATACGATAAAAAAGATCTTCTGCGAAGGAGGCTGGCTACAAGCGTCGTTGGATCTCGAATATCGACCTCAGCAAGCCAATATGGCGGTAGCGGTATCTGAATACATGACCGAAGATCGCCCTCTCATTTTCGAAGCGGGCACCGGCGTGGGAAAAAGTCTAGCCTATCTAGCGCCGGGCATCATTCGATCGATGGAAACGCAGCGGCCTTGTATCGTGTCTTCGAATACGATTGCCTTACAAGAACAGATCGAACGCAAAGATCTGCCCATCTGTCGCGAGCTATTCGCTTCTATTCCTGAGCTTCATAAATATATTGATTTCAAATCAGCAGTGCTGGTCGGCAAGGGCAACTATCTCTGCCCTACTCGACTTGCTAACGCGCTTAAGAATGGCCAGGAGCTGTTCCCCAGTGAGGAGCAGGAAGAATTGCAGCGCATCGCCGCCTGGGCTCAGTTCACCAAAACCGGATTGAAGCAGGAACTGAATCCCGAACCGATTTGGGACGTATGGGATTCCGTGAATGCCGATGGTTCGGCATGTAATCGGAAGAACTGCAACCCGGATTCGTGTCATTACCAGAGAGCGAAGGCCGAGATTCGGAAGGCTCAGGTAGTGATCATCAACCATAGCTTGCTCTTCGCTCTGTTGAACGCGGGAGGGCTTAGTCCGGGAACGAAGGGTATTCTGCTGCCGGACGATTTTCTGGTCATCGACGAAGCCCACACTACGGCGGAAATCGCCACTGAGCACTTCGGAGCCCGCATTAGCTCTTACGGATTGGATCGTCAGCTAAAATCGCTTTTCAACCCGAAACGGAAGTCCGGCTTCGTTCGCAAGCTGGCCAATACGTATCAGTTGAAAGCGATTACCGACGCGCAAGAAGCCGCTCAAGAGTTCTTCGGCTACCTAGCCGCTACGATGTTGGAAAAGCGTCCTATCATTCGCATCTCGCAGGAAGACTGGTGTGAACCAACGATCAACAGCCCTCTCAAAGCGGTCGTCGAAAGTATGGATAGCATTTTGGCCAAAATAGAGGATGGTCCGATGCACGACGAATTGAAAGATCAAAGGAGTCGTATTCATAGCTATTATACAGGCATTCGCCGTTTCATATCGCTCGCCGAAGAAGACCATGTACATTGGCTGGAAAAGAGCGGTCGCAAAGGGCAAATCGTGACCATGCGAACGGCGCCGATCGACATAGCCCCCTACCTTCGAGAGGAGCTCTTCAGCAAAAACGTGTCGATTACCCTAACCAGCGCCACGCTTTCCATCGCTCGCCAAATGGAACCATTTCAAGAGAAAGTGGGAGCTGAAAACGAAAAAGCGATGCGCGAGGAGTCGCCTTTCGATTTCGATAGTCACACCCGGGTTTACGTAGCGACCGATATGCCTCTCCCTTCTCCTCAAGACGCCAGCCTGGCCATGGACGTCCTTATTGACTATATCCGCTTTTGCGTATCCAAAGTTTCAGGCGGGACGCTTGTTCTCTTCACAAGCTATTCTAGTTTGCGGCAAGCTTTCGACAAACTTGAAAAAGACTTCTTGGAACAGGGCCGCGCTCCGCTTGCCCAAGGCCAAGGGCTATCTCGATCGGAGCTTGCCAACGAGTTTAGAAAAGCAGGGAACGGCGTCCTATTCGGGACCGACAGTTTTTGGACGGGCATTGACGTTCCAGGCCCAGCTCTTTCGCAAGTTATCGTCACTCGACTTCCCTTCGACGTGCCAACTCATCCTATTGCCGAAGCAAAAGCCGAGTTTATTAAAGAAAAGGGCGGCAATCCATTCGCAGAACTTAATCTGCCAGAAGCCCTTATAAAGTTCCGTCAAGGAATTGGCCGTCTGATTCGAAAGAAGGACGACAAGGGGCTCATCACCATACTCGATTCGCGGATAGTGCAGAAATCCTATGGTCGCCAGTTCTTGCAGAGCCTTCCTAAGCAGAAATTTATAAGAATGAACCGAAATGATCGAGAAGAGCGTTTTTGTGACATAGATGTGACACCCGACGCTTTACAAAGGAGAAGTCCTCGGCATTGATGAGTGAAGTTGGCGGCAAACAATTGACGGATTTTGAATACTGATAACCGCCCACTAACATTTCTTTAAAATGAAATCCGAAAAGTTCGAAGAACTTGTATCCAAAAATCCTGGCAACGAGCTTTTTCGTTTCTCCCTAGGCCAAGCCTATCACGAAGAAGGCAGGCATGAAGAAGCAATCGAGGCCCTCAATGTTTGCCTCAACAAGAATGGCGAATGGATGGTGGCCGCAATTCTAAAAGGGAAAAGCCTGCTGGCTCTAGAACACCGGGAAGAGGCAAAAGCCGTCCTTGAAAGAGCGCTACAGTTGGCAATTGATCAGCATCATGAAACCCCTGAAGCTGAAGTGAGGAAACTCCTGGCGGATATATGAACATCGTTATAACGTCACACGGCTCCACGGGTGACATATTTCCGCTGATAGGATTGTCCGTCGCTCTGCAAAAGGCAGGGCACACGGTAAGATTCGCCACCAGCAAGCCATTCAAAAAAGACGTCGAAGATGCAGGTGTACCATTTTTTCAAATACCGCCCAACTGGACACACGAGGAACTGGCCTACTGGATGGGGAGGCTGCAAAAACTGAAATCGCCCGTCAACCAGCTGAAGGAGCTCTACAAAGCGGCTTTGCCTCACATGGAAGCGATTATCGACGGTATGGAAGCAGCCTTGGAAGGAGCGGATTGCCTGGTCTCATCCTACCTTTTCCCGATGAACCGATCCATTGCCGAGCGCCATGACGTCCCCTTTATTTCATACGCGTTCGCTCACAATACGGTTCCTTCTCGCTACTACCCTCCCCATGGCCTTCCCCGAATGAGAGGTTTCCCCAACTGGGTTCAGATGCGCTGGAATCGCTTCGCCTGGAAGCTAGGAAATGTTGCAGTGGATACAGCCATCAACCAGACCGTTTCGCGGAAGTTGAAAAAGAAAGGCTTACCACCGGTTAAGGATTTCTTCTCCAAGCCAGCCGAGCTAGTGCTGGTAGCCGTTTCACCTGAATTGATGCGCCCAAAAATCAAGCTCAACCCGCGTTTTCAATTTACCGGCTACTGTCGTTGGCAGTCACCAACGAGCGATGAAATGGAAAAGCGGATACGCGCATTTCGAGGCGAGCAGCTTGTGCCAATCATAACCTTTGGCAGCATGGTTTATGAAGATCCGACTGGATACATTGAGCGACTACTGGCCAATTGGCCTAACGATAAAAAGCTGATCATTCAGCCAGGGTGGTCCGGCTTCGAAATTCCCCAAGAAGCGAAGCATATTTTGCAAATCGGCCCCATGTCGCACGACCAGCTTTTTCAGCATGCTTCAGTGGTCATTCATCACGGTGGAGCGGGAACGACTGCATCGGTATTGCATGCTGGAAAGCCTCATATCGTAGTTCCACATATTGGCGATCAGGCGTTTTTCAGCGACGAAGTGATCCGGCTGGGTTGCGGTCTGAAGATCAAGAAGGAAAGATGGCCTGAAGAGCTTCTCTCGAAAATCGAGCGAATCGAACGATCGCCGGAAATCAAAGCTAACGCCGAGCAATGGAGAAAGGCCCTAGCAGTGGAAGACGGTCCGAAAGAGGCAATCCACCAGATTGAAAACTACGTCGAGCACAAGCGAGCTCTGCTAGGCGAAGTTCTGAGCATCGATGAGGAGTTTTAGTCCATCATGGAAGATAAGCGAGAGGGTAAAAAGTTCTCCGTGAAATCCGTGGCTGCAAATATGAAAACCATTCCATCATCGCTTTTTCGCCGCCGTTTCCAGTTTGATTGGAAATGATCGTTAATTATTTAATCATCAAATATTTATCTAGCCTTCTCTTTAGGTTTCATGAAGTCATAAGGCAAACACGTTTGAAATCGCTACTCGTTAGAAGCTGAACTTGCTGGATAGACGATAATAGCGCGGGCGATTGTAGCTGCGCCCATAGCGCTGGGTATCATCGAAGAGATTGTAGACGTTAAGCTGGAGATGCAGCTTTGTCCCGTTATCGAACGACTTGCGGTAGCCGAGCGTAAAATTGACGTTCGTTTTGTCTTTGATCTTCGAGCTCCTTGGCTTGTCGGGATCATTTTCATCGAAAAGGCGCGATCCATCAGACGAAGAGCCGCTAATGTATTCACGCTCGTCTTCCCACTGCACGCCGAAACCGATGCTTAGTCCGGTCAGAGGACCTTCGATAAACCTGTAGTTATTATACAAGGACGCTGCATTTTCGGGCGTGTCGTCAAGGCTCTCGCCATTATTGAGATTTCCACTATACGTAGACGCCCTTAGCGGATCTTCAAAGGCGTCCGGTCCACCACCATATCGACCGTTGTCAGAGCTTCTGGCAATCCAAAGATCGACCGGCGCGAGCTTGGAGTAAGGAAGGTCGACGAATCTAGCTCCATGAGTGATTTCGCGTTCGACGTGGGCGAACGAGAATGTGGTCTGCCAATTTTCTTCAGGCGAGAAAATCAGTTGAAAATCCCAACCTTTCGACTTGTCGTCGACGGCTACGTCTGTTCCGCGGTTGCGCACGCTTGGATTATTGACAGGCACGCCAAAGGAATCGGAACGATTGCCCGTTCCCATCCAGTTGCCTTCGGAAGCGTAGTCGAGAATATGCTGGCGATCGTTCGCGGTTCGCTCGGGATCGACGGTGTTTTCCTCGTTATCCCAATAATAGGAACGCGAACCGTCCCCGCCGCCCCAAAGCCAGTAGGTAAGAGGCTGGGATTCGTCATATCCGCCACGTTGGTTGTTGCGCTTGGGAGCGGGAGCCCACCATACGAAACGCGTCGTATTTTCGCGTTCGATTTTGAACGCGCTAATAGTACCGGACAGCTTGTTTTCGATTAGGTCGAATTTGATTCCCGCTTCGAGGCTATCAGCAGTGGTAGGATCGAAGGCCTTGCCAGCGCCGTCAGTCTTCCCATAAACCGGAAATAGACCACTTGATTGCAATGCATAAACCGACAGCGAATCGTTAACGCCATAAGTGATACCGATTTGCGGACTTGTTTCTTCCGAAGGCCCTGAGAGCCTCCAGGAAATGTCCTCGACGGCTTCGGTATCCGGGTCGCGATCCGTCACTCTGGAGTCATTGCGATCATGTCGCAGACCTGCCACAACATGAACGCGATCGTTGAACAGATCGCCCTGATAGACGAAGTAATATCCTTGATCGGTGTCGCGGACTTCCTGGTTCTTCACTGGCCTGAAGACGGGAGAGCCGCCGAATTGGTTGTCCCATCGGAAATAGGAGTAATCTTCGATACCATGATAGAACATTTCAGTGCTATCGTTTTCCTTAGTGTGGGAATCGGTAGTCTGGTGGAGGGTCCCGAAAAGAATGCGATGCAGGTTTTCACCGACTTCGAATTCATAGGTCGCTTCCGCGCGATATTGCTGAGTGTCGGTAACGAAACTTTGAGTTTCCCACCAATACCGGAGGCTGGCATTGACGAATTCTTGCGTTCCTCCGCCTTCAGAACGGGCAATGTGGCTGGGTTTCCAGATTTCGGACGGCCCTTGATCCGAAACAATCTGAGTGCCGACAATGTTGCCGCTATCGTAGTCGAACTTGGACTGATTGGCAGCCACGAGAAACGCCCATTGGTCATTTATTTGATGCGTCGCTTCGATAAGCGCGTTATGGTTTGAGAAGGCTCGGGTGGTGTCTGGTCCGCTCCACCGAAAAGTAGAGGGGCGCGGCGAAGGCAGCTCGCGAGCCACGTCCCTTTCGGCGCTGGTGCCCGATGCGGAGTTGCCCAGACGAGTGAAGCCAATGCCAATACGATCGACGTCCTCGTATTCGAGATCCAAGAGAACAGTCGTTTTCTCGTTCGGCTTGTATTCGAATACGGGAGAAATGAAGTTGACCGTGCGAGTGTTGAAGTCAGTCCAATCGTCGCGATCGTCGCGAACCGCATTGATGCGAAAGCCAAAGGCTTCGCTTAACGGTCCAGTAGCTTCGTAGCCGACGCGATACATGTTGTCACTCCCAACCATCAATGTCACTTCCTGCTGTTGCTCGGCGCTCGGGCGTTTGGTCGAGTAGTTGACGATGCCGCCGAAGTTGCCGATTCCGTATAGAAGGGCTGCAGGGCCGCGCACAATCTCGACGCGACCAATGTTTGCAGTATCTGAACCATGGGTACGACGAAAACCATTGCGGAGCGATACGGTAGTTTCGAATCCGCGAATCTTGATGCGAGCCTCGTTTTTGCCTTTATGGGGATCCTGGAAATCGACGGTTCCGAAAGCGGGCGCCTGCAGCTCGTCGCGGACGATGCCAGCGCTGTATTGAAGAGCTTCTTTTAGATCGAGAGCCCCGGTATCGTCGATGAATTCGCGAGTAATGACTTCGATCGGCATTGGGATGTCCTTGATCGCCGTATTAAGCCGACTGCCGGAAATAGTGTTGGTAGCTCGGTATCCAACATCTTGGGATGAGTCGACTTGAAATGGAGAGAGTGTGAAAACATACTCTTCAGCGTCTTGAGCGTTAGCAGAGAGCGAGGCGAGCAGGCAATATGCCGCCGAAAGAACGGTGGCTAGCTTGGGCGCGAGTCTTGAGGCTGTCTTATTCATAGCAAAACGGATAGTTCGGTTTGATAGCATGAGTTATTGGGTGGGGGATTGTCGGGGGATGGGACGAGGAGTGTTTCGGGCAGGAGCTCGAATTCGCATCGGCAGCGATCGATTAAAGAGAGAGCGTTATGCGGCAGAGAAGCGCCGAAAATTTCGCCATCTCTGGAAAGAAAATCTAAGTGTTCGCTAAAGTGGATTGGGCGACATCATGTGTTGAAACTTGTCTGTTCGCGATCCGCATGACAAAACGGGATCAGTTGAAACGTTAAATGAAATGGGGGTAAGAGAAGTAGCGAAGCAGACTGGATTCTGCGTAGCGACCGTTTCGTTGGCCCTGCGCAACAGTCCTAAGATATCCGAGCGTACGCGCCGTATCGTGCGCGAAAAGGCCAACGCTCTGGGATACGCTCCTAATCCCGAAGTGACGCGGCTTATGACGCAACTGCGATCACAGCGCGCATCCCAAAACCAATCGGCCCTCGGCCTGATTTCTCTCTGGGGCCCGCCACTCCCTAGAGGCGCTCGCGAACATATCAACCTGCTGATTAGGTGCTTGGAAACACGAGCCTTACAGCTCGGTTTTAGCCTGGATATTCTGCGATTAAACGAACCTGGAATGACCGGGCGTCGCTTGCATGAGATTCTTTTAGCGCGAGGTATCGAAGGCGTAATAGTTTTGGGTTCGCCCACGTGGCAGAAAAGCATCGGTATGGACCTGGATCCGTTTGCCCATACGACCTTAGGCTACAGTATCGACATCAATTCAGACCGTGTATGCGAGGACCAATACAAAGACATGGTCAAGGTGATGACAAAACTGACCGGTCTTGGCTATCGCCGTCCCGCTTTGCTGTTGAACGCCGATCTGGAAAAGCGCGTTTTCCACCATTACTCGTCGGCTTTTCTAATGTACTACTACCATCACTTGAAGCCCGCCTCTCCAGCCATTTTGGTCTTCGATGAGTTCTCGCCCGCAACCTTTAAATCATGGATGGAAAAAGAACGCCCAGATGCGCTGATCATCGGCCAGGAGCCCCCGTCGTTCGAAATCATCCTTGAATGCTTGGGAGAGCACAGGCTTTCCGCACCGGACGACATTGGAATCGCTCATCTGGATTTGCTGGAAAAAATGGATACAGTTTCTGGCATTAGGCAGAATCGCGAACTCCTAGCCCACACGGCAATCAATCGAGTGGTAAGTCAACTCTATCGCGGCGAACGCGGTATTGCAGATAGGCCTACAGTCGAATTCGTCGAAGGAAGCTGGATCGACGGCAATACGACCCGAATGATGTAGCAAGAGTATCTCCTAGGCCGATCGCGCCAGCTATAAAAGAGTGTTCAACTAAGTCTACTTTATTAAATGAGTTCAAATGAACTCTTCATCTCCCATCATTTTGGATGGAAAATGAAATTTATTGGTTTAACGAAGCCGAGGTAAGAGGGAAGGTCTCGAAAATCGGTACCGACTTTCCTTGTGACTAATCAGACACGCTTGCACCCGCTATTTACACCCGTCTTCGTGTGGCTATTTTGAACACATAAGCTTGCATAACAGGCAAGAATATGAGCAAAAGAACACCTTTCACAGGTTGCCAGGGTAGCTCAGTGGTAGAGCAGGAGACTCATAAGCTCTTGGTCGGCAGTTCAAATCTGCCCCTTGGCACCAGCCTTCGCCAAGGCTACGGCTTGGCAAGCCAGCTGGGTATAGGCCAAAGCGTGGAGTGTCCCAAAAGACGTCACAAAGCGAGCTCGCCTTGAGCGTAGCGTTTTTGGGCTTCCTTAAAATGGTTTTTCATTTCCATTTCTTCAAGCAGGGAAAATAGCGACCCGGGATCGACTATGCCTTTTTCAACCTTCTCTGGAGGTTTGGCCAGATGCAAAGCGATGATTTTCTGATTGATTGAAAGCTGATCGGCCAAATCGGGAACGATGTTCTGGAAACGGACGGGCTTAAGTTCGGCAGCATTTTGCAGAATTCCTTCAATGGTTCTGTATTCGAGCAACCACTTCGAAGCGGTTTTCGGACCACAACCAGGAACGCCTGGAATATTATCCGAAGTATCTCCAATAAGCGAGAGATAATCAGCCATCATGGAAGGGGGAACGCCATATTTCTTCTCTACGCCTGGGGGATCCAGATCCCTCCAGCCTAAACGCGGATTTGCCGTTGGCGGTGGCAGAAGCATATGGATACGATCATTCACGCATTGAGCGAAATCCTTGTCGGCGCTTACGATTAAAATCCTATCATCATCGTTTTCTCGATACAACTGAAACGCATAAGCCGCTAAAAGATCGTCTGACTCAACGCCTTCTTTTTCCACCAGAGCAAAGCCCATCGCTCTGGTTATATCCTTGATAATCGGAACCTGCTTTTCGAAATCCTCAGGCGTTTCGCCACGATTGGCCTTGTATTCAGGAAGCAACTCCAGCTTGTCCTGAGCTCCTCCTAAGTCGAAAAACACGACGACTTCGTCAGGCTGCTGATCATCCAGCAGCTTCCACATCGAACCAATCCAGCCGTAAAGGGCATTGGTCGGAAATCCGTCCGAGCGTGTAAGACCGGCTACTGCATAATAAGCGCGAAAAGCCATGTTGAAGCCATCGACGAGGAGGTGTTTTGCCATGCGCTATCCTCGCGCGATCCCTAGAGGGATTTCAAATCCGAAATCGAATAGTTGGACATGTGCTTCCTGATTCGGAACGTCCTAGACGTTCCGCTACATCAACAAGAAAGCAGCGGCATGTTTAAAACATGCCGCCTTAACAAAGTCTATTGGGCCCTCGATTCGCTACCTCCAGGAGTAACGATAGTAGGATTCTGATACATCGAGCCAGGGCGCACGCCACGCAATGTTTGTCGCTTAGGCGAACCACCGGGACTGACCAGATTCGCCGAAACGAAGATCAGCAAATTGCGCTTGGATGAACTCTCGCCCTCGGAACGGAAAAAACGTCCGAACAAAGGAATGTCCCCAAAGAAAGGCACCTTATCCTTCACGGTTATAACGTCCTCGCGGGTGAGTCCGCCCATCACCACGGTCGCCCCGTCCCAGATGGTTACCTTGGTCGAGAGCTCACGTACGGAAAAAATCGGCTGGAAGAATCCTGCGGGAGCCTTCACCACACGATTCCCTGAGATGGCAATACTCGGTCCCCCGTATTCAACAAACCCTTCGAATTCGGTAACCGTTGGATTCATGTCCAGGGTGATGCTGTAGTCGTCTTCTTCCACAATAGGCGTAACAGCCAGCTCGACGCCAATATTTCTCGTCTCGAAATCTTCGGGGGTTCCCGGAGTAATCGTGACGCCTGCAGATCCACCCGCCAATGAACCTGTAGCCGTTCCTACATTACTCTCGGTATCGCCATAGCGGGTAGGATAGCGGAATTCCTGGCTGACATTGATCTCGGCCTCGTTACCCGACAACACCGTTACCTTCGAAGAACTGAGAAGGTCGGAACCGGAAGATTGGGAAAGGGCTCGAATCGCGACATTCAGATCGATAGTATCCAAACTTCCTATAACATTGGTGAATGGAACGCTATCGATTCCCAAAGGAATCGATCCCGGCAAGTCTGGAGGTATGATACTATCGATGACATTTCCATCAATTACAATCGGACTTCCAACGAGAGTAGCGGAATTAGCCCCGGCAACGCTTCGTAGTGAACTTTGAAATACTTCACCCGTTTCAAAGTGCCCGTCAGGAGGACCATCTGGATAGCGGGAAGCAGGATAACGTTGCGTATTAACCATCCAATCGAATCCAAGCTCTTCAATAATCCCCTCCTGCACCTCAAGGAATTTCGCTTCGATTTCGACCTGTTTAACGTCGGTGTAACGATTAAGAATATTTCGGATACGGTCTAGATTGCGGATCGTTTGCGTCACAATCATGGCCGATCCATCGTAAGCCAAAGAGCTGCCTTCCGTTCCTGCGAAATCGACCCCGGCTTGTTGTAGGAAGTTTCTGATTACGGAAGCGTCTCCTGCCACACCGCTGGCGGCGGAATCCAGAGTATCGTCAAGAGCAAACGGATCGTCCTCTAGAGTATCTGAGCTCGTCGCGGTAGACATGCCCGTCATTCGGATCACGGTAGACCGGGAAACAGGGAAAACATCCGTCGTCAAATTGCGTCGCTCGCCACCGGGGCGTAGAACCACGGCATCGGGTTGAACTTCATATTGGAAGCCAACCATTTCTGAAATGAAATCCAGGATACGTTTCAGTGAAAGGCCACGAACAGTGAGATTTACCGTTGGATTAAGCTCATCCGGATCGAGCAGGACGAGATTAACGCCTCGTGGCCCAGAATCGGTACTGTCAAACTCTTCGGAAATCGCGCTGAGCGTATTGACCACGACATTGAGATCCAAATCAGTAAAATCCACCTCTGAAATGATAATGCTGTTGAGCTTTTGCAGAAGGGGAGCGGGCCCCATAACCGTAGGATTAATGTCAGGACGCTCTTCGTAAATCCCCGGTCGCTGCCAAGCGCTAGAAACTTCTTCCAGCAGTTGTTCACGCGTCTTCAGCTTGTTGAGGTAGGCCATAGACTGACGTTCACGCGAGATCCTCACCAAGAAGCTTTTAGCCATAGCATTATTCGGATCGAGGGCTTCAATTTGCTTGAAAGTCGCTTCAGCTCCATCGATGTCACCTGCAAAAAATTGGCTTCTACCCCGCAGGGAGAGCGCTTCGATCTCCTCTTGAAGGTTCACAAAATCAGGGCTGATTTGCTCGATAGGAAGCGATCCTGAGTTCGAGGGACTGACCGAGCTTCGTTTCGCTTCAAACATGGATTGCTGCCTCAGGATATCTCTCTCCTCTCGCTTCAAATCATCGATGAGGGTTTGGGTCATGGGATTGGGCTCGAGCGTTTCAATCGCCTTCTCAATAGTCTGCAAAGCCAAAGTAAAATCTCCGCGACGCGATTGCCTGAGAGCGATTTCCCGGATTTCACGAGCGCTCTGCATGGTTTTTTCAATACGCTCCGCTTCCAGCCTGGCCAGGTACTCGGCTTCGCTCTGCAGGGCCGCTCCACGATCGGCGGAAACAGTCGTATTGGAAACTCCGCTCGCCCCAAGCTGAGCCTGCTCGGCTATCATATTCTCCACGTTCCTCAGAATACGTTGAACCGATGAATCGTCAGGCGTTATCTCAAGGAGTTCCAAAAGCCGCTGCCTCGCCGTATTCAAATTTCCAGCATCTCGAGCCTGCAATGCCTCGGACATCAACCGAATTTTGGTATCGATTTCGCTTTGAGCAAATGCTTGCGGAAAGCCTAGGCCCGCAAAGGCCAGCAATCCGGCAAGAAACGCGAAACGTCGAAGGAGGGAATGTTTAATTTTCATAGCGGGAAGAATTAAGGTGGTGTGGATCAGCCGTTCGGGTCGCGCGTCTTTGGAATCCTAGGGCGGATGGCAAACGGACTCGTCACATTCTCGGTTTCATGGAGATTTTTCAATGATCTGCTATTGGAGGGCGGGGTCAATAGCCTCGAACGACGTTGGCTTCCATCGAGGGAAATTCTAGTTACCATAGCTTCAGGCGGATGAGCGGATAGGTCTCCGATTATGTAAAAACCGGTTTCCAATTCCACCTGCGACCCCTCGCGCACTATGTGGATGGATCCATCGCCTTTAGAACGGAAACGAGCCTCCAAATCGGAATAAAGCTTCGTCTCTCTGTTGGTGAGATAAATTTCTTCTCCCGTATCGTAATCTCTAATACGAGCGACTCCTACTTTTTCAAACACTGGCATGCCGCCATCCTGCTCGACCTGCATCTGCTTTACTTCAAAGGATTCTATTTTCGCCCCAGCTTCGACAAGAAGCTTACCTGGCCTGGCGAGCATTAGATTGCCGCTTGGGAGATATTTGAGATAGGCAACAAAACTGCCTTCCTGCCCAGCATATCCGACGAGCTGAAGTCGATAGGGTCGAGGCCTCACTTCGAGCAACTCCAGCCCAAAGGCATTAGTATCCGGCTCGGCAAGACGAGCTACTAGGTCGGGCGGAGTGACGGCGAACTCCTGATTAATGGGATTGTAATAAATGACTGGCGGCGTGAAAAGGTCGAACACCCACTCGCTGCCTCGAGCCTGATTCTCCGGACTCGACCAGGATTCCTTCGGGCTCGGTCTTACCTCGGCCTCGTATCGATCGACATTCACCTTCTGATCCGAAAGCATGGGTCGTTGGGTACGAGTAAGCGTATCCAAATTTCTAGAGCTAAAGTAATTGGATACGCCAATCGCTATGAAAACGATCATAGCCCCGATGAGAATCAGCTTATCGAGAAATTCAGCTAGCCTAAATTTCAACATCCCCACCCTCCTTTCGTTGAGCAACCCCCAAAGGAGGTTCAAACTCCTGAGCCGAAGAAATGAACTCTACGGTCACCACAAACAGGGATTCGTTTTCCGATATGATAGGCACTTGAGCGGCTTCGATCAAACTACTGTCCAATTCCGTATTGAAAAAAGGATTATCGATAATGGCGGATCGATCCATTTTCTGACCCTCTTCGTCAATCAATTCCACTTCCACCGTGTTGATCGAAAAAGGCAGGGTCGAATTCACGATACGATTCAAAAAGTTTCTCAGGCTAATGGACTGACCCTTGAAAACGAGGCGGAAGCCTTGGGATTCAAATACCTCCGCATCAGGTACGCAGCTTTGAAAATCGGTAAGAAATGGGCCAGATCGATACTCAGTAAATCGTGGAGAAGGTCCGCTTTTCTCATAGGGTTCACGCTGGATCGCGACGAATTCGCTGATTCCCGAATCAAGCAAGGAGCGAAGAAGAATATTCATGATCTTCACTTGCTTATGCACCACCTCGATGCGATCCGGTTCGGGGCCTACGTTCACATACTCTTCGAAGCCGAAGCGCGTCTCGGAATCGAAAACGATGCCATTATTTTCAGAAAGATTACGCATTTCCTGCGCGTACCGGGCAATCTCGAAAAACGCGTCCGTACGAGTTGGAGGAGATTGTCCGAAAAAGAGATCCGGATCGTAAGTATTGAGATTCAAAGCGGAGCTGGCCTTTTGAAAAACGGAATAAAGCTCAGCATAGTTGGCTTCCAGCTCCTCAAGATTGGCCTTGGTAGGCGACGGAACGCTCTTCAAATAGCCATCGATCATCCCGCTCTTACGTTCGTACTCCAAGACCAGCTCGTCAATGCGTTGTTGGTTCTTCGATACCATCCACATGCTGGCAACGACGGCGCCTAGCATGACGCCGAAGATGCTGTAGAAGATGGGATTGCGTTTAAACCATTCCATGAGGAGGACTTAGAGAGGGCGCGCAGGGTCGACGACGAGCGTGAAATTGAATTTAAGAATGCCCGGCAAAGAGTTGTCGAAGCTTTCGTTTTCCAGATTCTGGACGAAGGATGAATTCTCGAAACTTTCGAGCAAGGCTTTAACGCGGAGATTGGAATCCTGGCTGACGGAGGAGAGAGGATTTTTCACGTCGATAAGGCGACCTTCAAGACGCAGCCTGATGAACTTTTCACTTTCGTCCTGCTGGCTGGCCGCTCGGCGACTAAACCGATTTCCAGAATTGTTTGCTGTAGTTGCCACTTCAGGACGAACCACGTCAAGCCGATCAAGCCAAACGTCTTCCACGCTTGTGAGTCTCTGCTGCAAGTCGTTGAAAAAGCGCATCCAATTCGATCTAGAGTCGGCCAGCTCAGAAGCATTTTCGATGACCGATTTCAAATTCCTGATAGCCTCCGTCTTCTCATGTATCCGCCGATTCAATTCACTTAACGGAGCGATTTGGGCGCTGAGATTAAGAACCTCCTGCTCGTAGGCGTCGATCGCATTGAAGGAATTCACAAGCGGGAGAAAGACGGTAACACAGGCCATGAAGCCGGCAGCTAAATAGAAGCGCTGCTGTTTTTTGAATTTCCGCTGCCAAAGAATACTGCGAGGCAGAAGATTGATTTCAGACGAGTCAGGCAGAAATCGACCAATAGCCATTCCTATCGCATCTCCGAGAAAACGCTTATCCTTCCCCAGCTGAGACTGGTCGGAAATGTCGTCGGAACGAACGCGTTTCAAAGGATCGTAAGCCTCGAAAGACACCTTAAGTTGCTCCGAGAGTCGATTTTCGATTCCAGGCAGCAACGATCCTCCACCTGTCATGAAGCCTCTTTGAGGCAAATGATGATAGCCTTGCGTTTTGAAGATCGCCATAGTCCGGCTGATTTCAACGCTTAGTCGTTTGAGAAAGGATTCCGTAGCGTCCGAGAAAGCTGAATACTCGATAGAGGGCAAGGCTTCGCCTTGTATTGCGCTTTGCTTGATAATCTCCGCATCCGCGAAAGGAATTCCCAAAGCGTCACCCATACTTTGAGTAATCGTATTGCCGCCAAACGAGAGGTTCCGAGAGTAGTACTTTTCCTGTTCGTAAACGATGAGGTCGGTGGAGCGAGCTCCGATCGAAACAATCATCGAGCAATCCGAAACGTCAGGATAGTTGTAGCGAAATCCATTGAGGAGACTGATGAACGAAGGCTCGATAAGATCCGTGCCCAACTTGGACTCCTTGCCATAGCGTGTGAGGGCTTCCAAAAGCTCCGTCTTGGCAGCTGCAATTACAATCTCGAAATCCAAATCATCCTCGTCAATCAGGCACTCATCCCAAGTGACGTCACTCATTGGATACGGAATATTTTGTCGCGCCTCGTAGGATACAATACGATGGCGCTTCTTTATGGGAGCTTGAGGAATCTTGAGATATTTAGTGAGGGCCAAGTGGCCAGGGAGGGTGAATCCGGCAGCTTCATCCGAAGGAAAATTTCTACGGACATCCGAAAATTGCTGCGAGGCCGCCTTGAGCCAGAGCAAGGCGTCATTGGTTTCGAAATCGACATCGAACATCCGATAGTCCAGCAAATCACAACGTCCCGCAGCATTCATGCGAAGGCTGGCAGCGACGATGTGGCTCGAGCCACAACTGACGACTAGATACTTGGAATATCTCATCGGATTATTTACTAATTTTTGATAATCAGCGATTAAGCTCAAGCAAAATCTGAGACGTCCATCAGAGATTCCACTGAGAGGTTGCATCAAGGAGACCTGTTAAGAAGGCCTCCGAAGTTAGAGAATTAAGAATCTGGTTCCGCCATCGGAAAATCGATGTTTTCTCGATAGCTAGGTGTTGATCCTGGATAGCTTGAAATAAAGGGGGTCTGGTTTTGAGGAAGCAAAATGCCTTCGTTTTCAGGCGCCAGAGATTCAATGCGCTTCAGAAAATTATCCCGAACCGCTCGCCTGTTGATAGAAGGGGAATAGAATTCATGCGAGACCTCCCCCGATCGACCTAATTGGACAATGAAACTATGTGGAGCTCCTCGCATCGCATCGCGTTCTACAATTTCAGGAGGCAAATAGAATCGAGTGACATGCCTGCCCTCTTCTAGAGAAACCAGCGTTGCTCGACTGGTATAAAACTCGAAAGAGGGTCGATCTCCTCTGGTAGTCTCAATCCCCAGCATTAAAACTACCTCGAGATTGTCTAGAAAATCGATGTCCTTGCGCGAACGATCAGTAGAGTCGCGACGAACCTCTAGCTGAAGCTCGCACTCCAGCCAGCGATCCCGAGATCCATTGAGCTGGGTGTAGTTGAAGGTCACATCCCTTACGTCGGCACTGGCTATGGCCATGGGAGGCATGGCCGTGGCCAGAGCCAAGGCAGATAGTCCCGCGATCCGGAGCAAAGACAGCTTAGCCGAATCGAATTTTGCTAGTTGCTTCATACCGTTGAGCCGAGTGGTAAGCTTTCATCTTGACGAAAGCATCCTGATTTCATGCCTACTCCCGTTCTCAAGGTCATGCAATACAAGATTAGCGTTCTGATCTTTTTAAAAAACTTGTCAGGGGAGTTTCTCATGATGCAGCGAAAAAAAGCCCCTAACAACGGGCTTTGGAGCCCGATAGGCGGGAAGCTGGAAATGCCAAGCGGAGAATCTCCCCATCAATGCGCCGTTCGAGAGACGTTTGAAGAAACCGGCTTGCGAGTAAAGAGCTCCGACATGCATCTATTTTGCATTGCAGCGGAAAAGGCCTACGAGGGAGACGGGCATTGGTTGATGTTTCTTTTCGACTGCAGAAAAGCGATTCAAGAGCTGCCCGAAAACATTAGCGAAGGTTCGTTTAAGTTCTTTTCTCGTTCTGAAATCGACACGCTTGCCATTCCAGAAACCGACCGAGAGGGTCTATGGGAAATATACGACAGGCATCACAACGATTTCGTGGCGCTCAGAGTAGATTGCCAGCCAGGGCAAAATCTGAATTGGACCCTTGAGCAATCGATACCAGGGTCGTAAAATTAGGCCTTGCTAGAGACAATTCTCCACCTGATCGCTAAAGAACATTAAGAATGTCGAACAGGCAGGCATATGACTACCGTATGGCCTTGAATAATACAGGAAATCCGCTGATCTTTCCGCCGTTTAAGAAAACTTGCTAATTTCGTGACGACAACATCCGCAACGCCAACCAAAAGACGAAGAGCTAAGCCGCAAAAGGCTAATCTAGCAAAGGAAGCCAAACTTGGCTCGAACAAGGATTTGAGCAACGAGGAAAAGATCTCGTTCTATTCTTCGATGATTCGCATTCGTCGTTTTGAGGAGCGGTCCCTGCGAGTTTATCAGCAAGGAAAGATCGCGGGATTCCTCCATCTCTATATAGGCCAGGAGTCCATCGCGGTCGGTTGCGTTTCGATCATGGGCGAAAACGATCATATCATCACCGCCTATCGCGATCATGGTCATGCTCTGGCAGTCGGAATGAGCATGAATGAATGCATGGCGGAGCTTCAGGGGAAAGCGACTGGCTGCTCGAAAGGCAAAGGCGGTTCGATGCATTATTTCGCTCCGGATAAACGATTTTGGGGGGGCCACGGAATCGTCGCTGGGCAGACCCCGCTTGGAGCAGGTCTAGCTTACGCTTTGAAATATAAAGGCATAAAAGGATGCGTCCTCTGCTTTTTGGGAGACGGCGCCATCAATCAAGGAGCCTACCACGAATCCCTGAATCTCGCCGCTTTGTGGGATCTACCCGTCGTATTCATAATAGAAAACAACGGCTACTCGATGGGGACGTCACAAGAACGTTCCAGCGTACATCCTAAAGGCGGCCTCGCCGCGAGAGCCGACGCCTACAATATGAACTGGGCAAACATTAATGGCGAATCCCTCTTCGATATCAGGGAAGGCGTTAAAAAGGCCATGGATTTAGCAAGGGACGAATCGAAGCCGTCCGTATTGGAGATTCACACTTATCGCTACCAGGGCCATTCCGTATCCGATGCTCAGCACAAGAAGTATCGCACCAAGGAGGAAATTGAGGACTACCGCAAAAATCACGATCCGATAAACCTCTATCGAGACTATCTTATCGAATCCGAAATCCTGACGGCAGAAGAGGCCAAGGAAATAGATAACGCAGCCAAAGCCGAAGCCGATCAATCGGCCAAGTTTGCCGATGAAAGCCCTTTCCCTCCGGAGGAGGATATCCTCAAAGACGTGTACTGGGAGGAAGACAATCCAGACCAGAAGACGTCCGAAGGTCGCATCTTTTTCAACGACTGAGCGTTATAGAATTTGTATACGTTAATCGACTACAGAAATGCCTGAAATCACGTATCGCCAAGCCCTCAAGGATGGGATGACCGACGAGCTCGAAAGAGACGAGAATGTCGTGATCATTGGAGAGGAGGTTGCTCAATTTAACGGAGCCTACAAAGTCACCGAAGGCCTGTTGGCGAAATTCGGCCCGAAGCGAATCGTAGACGCTCCGATCAGTGAAGCCGGGTTTATCGGGATGGGCATCGGCGCATCCATGCTGGGAATACGCCCAGTCATGGAGCTGATGTTCTGGAGCTTCGCCTATGTGGCCTGGGATCAGATGATCAACAATGCTGCAAACGTGCGTTACATGTCAGGTGGGCAGATCAACGTGCCTATCGTCATTAGAGGTCCTGCCAATGGAGGAACTGGAGTAGGCGCCACGCATTCTCATACGCCTGAAAACATGGTCGCAAGCACCCCCGGCTTGAAAGTGGTTTTTCCATCCACGCCCTATGACGCGAAAGGTCTCATAAAGACAGCCATACGCGATAACGATCCAGTCTATGTCATGGAAAGTACGATACTTTACAACGACATTGGAGAAGTTCCGGAAGAAGAATACCTGATCCCTCTCGGCAAAGCCGATGTCAAAAAAGAAGGAGCGGACATCTCGTTAATCGCTCATGGCCCTTCCGTTAAAGTATGTCTCGAAGCAGCTCGGATTCTCGAGGAGGAACACGAGATTGACGCTGAAGTTGTAGATATCCGATCAATACGTCCACTAGACGAAGATACGATCGTAAATTCAGTGAAGAAAACCAATCGAGCGGTCCTTGTAGAGGAGAACAAGCCATTTTGCGGCGTAGACGCCCAAATCGCCTACATAATCCAAAATAAGGCTTTCGATTATCTCGACGCTCCTGTCCAACGTATTTCTGCTTTGGATGCGCCAGCCATTTATAGCCCTCCGCTCGAAAAGAAGCAGCTGCCTAAAGCCGACCTTGTAGTCAAGAAAGCTCTCGAAATTTGTTAGTATCCAATTTTTAATTTCAACTAGAAGAATAGATGGCGAATATCATTGAAATGCCCAAATTGAGTGACACCATGACGGTTGGCACCGTGGCGAACTGGCTCAAGAACGAGGGCGATCCCATCGAATCTGGCGACGTGATCGCCGAGATTGAGACCGACAAGGCAACCATGGAATTGGAAGCCTACGAAGACGGCATTCTGCTGAAGCAAATCGCCAAGGCGGGGGCTCAAGTCGCTATTGGAGCTCCGATTGCCGCAATCGGAGAAGAAGGCGAATCGTTTGATGGCGCTTCCCTGCCGGAAGAGGAGAGCGCGAAAACTGAAGAACCGAAAGAGGAAGCGGAACAGGAAACTGCACAGCAAGACGACGAAACGAAGGCCGTCGAAGAGACGCCAGTAGAAGCGGAAAAGGTACCCGCTCCTTCCACCGAATCACCGGCTAGCAAACCTGAACAGAGTAGTTCGTCTTCGGATACGCGAATCAAAATCTCGCCACTGGCTAGAAAATTGGCGGCTGAGCGTAATCTGGACATCACTAGCATTTCAGGGACTGGGCCGAATGGCCGTATCGTGAAAAAGGATATTCTCGCCGCCAGTGAAACACCGATTGAGAGCGAGGTTAAATCCGAAGCAGTTGCCACTTATTCAGGTGAAGGTATCGCCGCCGAAGAGGACCTTCCACTCACACAGATCCGGAAAGTCATAGCCCAGAGGCTTGTCGAATCGAAAAACACCGTTCCCCACTTCTACCTGGAGATCGAGGTAAATGCTGCTCCATTGCTGGCAATCCGGAAGCAGATCAACGAGGAATTGTCGAATTTAGGGGAAGCAGCTAAATTCACGGTTAACGACTTTATCTTAAAAGCTACAGTCGAAGCTTTGCGGCGGGTTCCTCAAATGAATCGATCCTGGGGCGAATCGTCGATCCGTCAGCACGGTTCGGTCCACATTTCGTTTGGAGTCGCGATCGAGGACGGCCTTGTCACTCCGGTTATTCGCAATGCGGATTCAAAAGGTCTTAAACAGATCTCAGGCGAAGCTAAGGAACTCATCGGGAAGGCCAGAAACAAGAAACTGAAACCCGATGAAATGACCGGAAGTACCTTTACGGTAACCAATCTTGGGATGTTCGGCGTATCCAGTTTTTACGGTATCATAAATCCGCCGAATGCTGGAATTCTTTCAGTAGGAGCGACAATCGCTCGTCCGGTAGTCGAAGAAGGCGGCGAAATCGGTATTGGTCAAATAATGACATTGGGCCTTAGCGGAGATCATCGAGTGGTCGACGGCGCGGTGGGAGCTCAATTCCTGCAAGCGCTGAAAGCCATCATCGAAACTCCCGCATTGATACTCGTCTAGAAACCGTTCGCTAAAGCGAGTATTCAGCCTAAGACGAGACAACAAGACTATCGGTCCTCGTATCGATGAGCGAACCCATAATGCGTTTAAGCTCCTGCATTCCGAAAGGCTTCTGCAGGAAACGGCAGCGCTCTTGCTCGCAATCCTCAAAAGGGATAGCGACCTCATCGTCGTCCCCGCTCATCAAAATGATCGGCAAATGCTGACATTGGGATCGGATTGCCTGAAAAAGACGCGCCCCATTCATGCGAGGCATATTAAGATCAATCAGAGCAATTGCCAATTCGTCGCAATTTTCTTCATACAACTGCAGAGCTACTCGTCCGTCTTCGGCAAGTATTGGCTCATAGCCAAACGAAGAGATCATTGAAGTCATGACCTTTCGCAGGATTTCCTCATCCTCGGCAATTAGGGCTTTTCGTTTCCTATTGTCAGCAGGCTTGGCGGCTTGCGGCGGAGTATCAGAACAGGGAAAGTAGACGCGTATTCGTGAACCTACGCCAACCTCGCTCTCGACCTCAATCAGTCCGCCAGCAGCCATAACTATGCCTTTTACGGCGGAAAGCCCCAGCCCCCTACCCTTGAACTTGGTAGTGAAAAACGGCTCGAAGGCCTGCTCAGCCACATCAGGTGACATGCCGCAGCCATTGTCTTTGATTTCCAGATACACATAAGCTCCTGGCATCGCGTTCATCTTATCAGCAATGCGATCAAGGCTTTGCTCATTGAATTCCCTTAATCCTGTCTTGATCGACAATGATGGAGACTCTTCCTCATCCGTAGCCTCCGACGCGTTCATAACCAAGTTCAAAAGAAGCTGTTGCATCTCTGAACGGTCGGCGACTATGTCTGGCAGCGCCTCTTCCAGCTGAAAGTCGACTTCCGACCCTTTAGCTAAGGAAATCTCAATGATTTCCTTGCAGTCGAAAATCATCTCGTTGAGCTGAAGGGCTTGCGAAACGAAGGTTCCTTTCCCGGAAAAGGATAGGAGCTTCTGGCAAAGTTCAGCAGCCTGTCTCGAACAATAATCTATTTTCTGGATACGTTCAGTCGACATCCCCGATTCTTCGGCTTCTTCTCGTAAAATCGACACGTTCCCCAACATGCTTGTTATGAGATTATTCATACAATGAGCCATACCACCCGCAAGGGAACCTAAGCTTTCGAATCGCTGATGCGCTTGCAACTGCCTCTCCACTAAAGCCTTGGCCGCCTCTTGTTTTTTGCGTTCAGTGATGTCGATATGAGATCCTATCATTTTCGAAAGCTTGCCATCGGCATCGGAAAAAAGCTCCGCTCGACAAAAAATGTGCTGGAAGGAACCATTCTTGTGACGCATGCGGTACTCGCATTCGAAATCAGGCCATGGATCTCGCAGATAGCTTAAGAATCGTTTCGCAACCGAATCCCTATCATCGGGATGCAAGGAAGATCTGAATCCTGAAGGCGTATCCGAAAATTCGTTACCGTCGTAGCCGAGCATATGCTTCCAACGTTCGCTGAAGCTCAGCCGATTGGTTCGCAAATCCCACGACCACATTCCTATGTTGGAAGCCTTAAGAGCCAACTCAAGTCTTCGCTGGCTGCCAAGAAATGCGTCCTCAGCGCGTTTCCGCTTCGAAATATCACGCAGAGTGATCATACAGGCAGGGATCCCTTCCCAGTCGAGCCAGGTGGATCGCAGTTCAGCGTTGCGCGCAGCCGGATGGCTCATGACCGTCACAAGCTCTACACTCTCCTCGTCAAGCACTCCGAAATCAATAATCTCATGGCAAATATTATTGATATCCTGCCCGAAAGTATCGCTCGCCACGTCGTTGATGAAAAGCAAACGGCGGTCCTCGCGGCTGACAACCAAGAGCGCCTCGTCGATTCGATTTAGGAGAAGTTGAAATGAGGTTTCCGAATCGCTGTCGTTCGTTGCTGGAGCATGAAGCTCTTTGAGCATCTGACGTCGATCGAAGGCCAGGTCAATAGAACGCCTTAATCCTTCCGAATCAAGTTCATCCCAAAAAAGACAATCGTCAGCCAAGCTTTGAGCAACGTCTTGCACAACCTCCAATTCCTCGCGATCGAGTAGAGCAATGATCGGGACTTCCTTGGCGTCTCGATGGAATGTGACCAGGCCCTCTAGTGTCTTGGACGAAGGCAAAGAAAGGCTGGTGAAAACGATATCAACCTCAGAGGATTGCAAAAAGGAGACCCCTTCACTTAAGTTTTCCGCAATGCGAGTCTCAACGAATGGCTGCGAGAAACTCGACAAGAGCTTCGCCAAGCGGCCTGATTTGAGCTTTTCGTTTTCTACTACCAGAGCAGTGAGTGAAGAGGTAATCATTAGGGACTATAAAGCGGGACCTATCTGATCGATTCGTTAATCAGGAACTGCAATTGGAGAGTCGATACACTTTTATACTCGCCGATTCTTCGCAAGTTGAACCCGCCTATTTGACCACTTTTCTACACGGTCGATTCCGCAAGCCCCCAACTTAATCAGTGTATATACTGATTCGAATATTGGGTATATCTATGTATTTGTAATAAAGAAATAAAAGAAAAAGGCCGGAAACACTGGGTTCACCATTAATGATGCCCGAATTTCATCAAAACCGCCATTTTTGTGGATAGGGCAAATCCTGATGAGAAAAAACGGAGATTCGAAAGCGGCTGAATCTATTCGATGACGATGTCCCCAGTAGCGGGAATTGACGGAGACCTTTCACCAAATCGTTTGAGAAACTGATCTTCGGTCGTGGCGAAAAGAGGCGAAATCTCAATGCGCCTCTCTGGCAATCCGTTTTCATCGCAAGAGACTTCATAACCAACCGCATTTAGCCATTGAGCGAAAAGCTTTAGCTGATCGGCCTCACTGGTGGCAGGCGAATCAACTCCTTCCGCGTTCTTAACGGGACTGAAGTCTCCCAGACGTGTCGTTTCGATAACCACCGGATTCTCCGCGAAAGGAAGCGAATCGAAAACGAACATTTCAAACTTAATGCCGTTAGGTTCATCAGGCTTGACGGTCTCGCCAGAGGAGGAAAGACAAGCGATTTTCTTCTCGGCCTTATGAAAGGGCAGCCCAATAGGACTATCGGTCGACGTCAGCTTTCGAACGAAAGAGGTGGAAATAAGGTGAATGGCGATGCTGCCCGCGATAAACTCAAGCTCTCCGTTTGAATCGCGACGAGAGGTTAACTCGTCAGGCATATCGCTATACTCCACAACCACAAGATTGCTGTCGAGTTGACAAAAGTGACCCAACTTCTCCTTTTCGTAGGCCTTGGGAAGCATCTTGCTAGACATGTCAGATTCGGCAGCGAGATGAAAGCCGATGAAAGCGGGATCGATCGCTTGCACCAGTGGGTTGTCGACCTGGAAATAGCTTATAATTTCCACCCCTTTCCTCTCCATATCCGAGAGAGCCCCACTCCGTTCCAAAGCCCGTAGAGAACCGCCATGCCCATCAGGGCTCATTGCGATTGAGCTTTTACTTTCCAGGATGATCTTGCCGTCGAAATCGACAGCCGGCATTCGCCCTTGGCGAAAGAAAGAGACGGATCCAGGCTCGAGACCGAAATAGCCGTTTTCTCGAAAGAAGCTTTCAGTAGCCTCATGATTGATATGGCTGGTCATGATGTACCACGGCAAATCGCAGTCGTAATCGAAACGCGCCGCTTGTATTTTTTCAGCAAATACCTGAAATAGCGGCTTCTTCTTGATAGGTGTGACGGGAAAGGTGCCTTTGGGCCCGCTGTAGCCAAGTCGCGTTCCTTGTCCGCCTGCCACAGTGAAAGCGGCGATTTTACCGTTTCTAAGAGCGTCTTCTCCGCGTTCGAAAGCAGCCCTCCAACGCGCTTTGGATTCCTCGTCGTGAGGAAGCGGCTCAAAGGGAAACGGCTTTAGTAGTGAAAAGTCTATGGCGCCATCTTCTCCCTCGCCCTTAACAAGGGTGCCGACAAGATGCTTCAACTCCTGCAGATCTATTTCTTCGGCTTGAGCAATAAGATTGCTTCTCTGGACCTCGTCAAGGTCGCTCCAATACTCGAATACGTGGCCCTGACCTTCCTCTTGAAAACGCGTTGCTGTATCCATTGAAAATTCGATTATTCAGAACGGACGAAACGTGGATACCTTATCCATTTCGCTTGATGATATCGAAGCGAATCGTCACTCGAACCGGAAGATAACCTCGTCCTTTCTGGCGTATTTGAGCTTCGCCCGGATGACCCGTTCGATGTATTCAGGATCTTCTTCCAGCTTACGAATCGTATCCAATCGCTTCTTGGTTTTCGATCTGAGCTCTTGAAGCTCGCGAGAAGCTGCCAACTCTTTTGCTCGAATCACCTCCAGTTCCTGATAATTTCGATACAAGTAGGAGGCCCCAAAGCTGCCAGCCGAAAGTACAACTAAGGCGAATACCAGATTCCAGATGCGACGCATTCTCATAGGAGATTGCCGCTAAATACGAATAAACGATTCTGGATTGCAAAAAAATAATTGTACTACACCTATGAATTCGAAGAAAATTTACGCCAATGTATCAGAGTTTCTACGGCCTCAAGGAGATGCCGTTCAACATAACTCCTGACCCTAACTTCCTCTATCTCAGTCCAACACACCAGGAAGCCCTGCAGCACCTGAAGTACGGAGTGGCAGAAAAGAAGGGGTTCATCGTGTTGACCGGGGAAGTCGGCTGCGGAAAGACCACGCTCTGTCGCCATTTTATAAATGAGATTGACGACGAGAAGTACGAGACGGCTCTCATCCTGAATCCACGCATAACGGAGACCCAATTGCTAAAGACGATTCTTTCCGAATTGGGAGAAGAGAGCAAAGGCAGGAGTCGGCACGGATTGGTGCAACAGGTAAACGAAGCTCTCCTTGAACGTATCCAGCGAGGGAAAGACATTCTACTCATCATCGATGAGGCGCAAAACTTGACCTTCGAAGTCCTGGAGCAGCTGCGCCTGCTGTCGAATCTCGAGACCGACAAGCAGAAGCTACTGCAAATCATCCTCATGGGGCAGCCGGAATTCAAGAAGATACTAGCCGAAGAACGCCTTCGACAGTTGCGGCAACGTATTCTGGTTCATACGGAACTACGCACTTTGAACCGCTATCAAGTCGAACAATACATTCACCACCGTATCGCAATGGCTGGCGGTCAAGGCATACCGTTTTTCACAAGTTGGGCGGTACGTTTAATCAAATGGAAATCCAAAGGCATCCCGCGTATTATCAACAACATATGCGATAAATCGCTTTTGGCAGCCTATATTAGAAGCTCTGAAGTCGTGACCTGGAAAGATGTAAGGGCGGCTCTAAAGGAAATCGATACACTGGATTTCGAATAGCCGATCTAAGCTTTTTACAGCCAATCAGTTCAGAAGAACTGGATCTCCAGTAGCAGCTTCGTGTTGAGCGCATTTACTCATAAAAATGCGCTTCTCCTCAGGAGAACGCTTAATCCTCTGACGGAATAGCCGTTGTAAGGGAGGATAGACGCGTCGCTAACCGAACTAACTATACTGAGCTAATGAGCCTCATCAATAAGGCCTTGAAACAAGAACAGCTAAGGCGTTCCGGAGGAATGCAGGACGGAGCTGCCCAGATGATGGCATCCACAGTAAGCGGAGCCAATCGCAGAAACAATCAAGGCCCGAAAATCCTGATCGCCTTCATCGGTTTGGGACTTGTCCTTACACTTTCCATTACGCTTTTCGCCGTCTTCGGTTTAGGTTTTCTCAAAAGTGACATCGAAGTTTCCGATCCTTCGAAAAAAACATTGGCTACAAGTGAGAGCACGACTCCCATTGAAGAAGCAGTCGAAAACGAGGAGAATTCTACAACGATGCCTGACGAGCCCGCAGCAACGGCCGACGACGTGATAAACCGACTGGATCTTAGCCCGGAAGAACTCGAGGCGTTGAAATCTCTCATCGGGGATTCCGAATCTCAGGGAGAAAGCATTCCAAACATCGACGGGGAGAACGTCATTTCGACTGATGGAAACGAAGCGGAGCAGCCAGCGGAGCCGACTCAAGATCTCGAAATCCTCAATTACATAGAGGAACTCGTTGTCCAAGGAGCAAGAGATGCGGGAGATAAATCCAGACTTTTGATGAACGGTCGTGTCTATCGAATAAATGACGTGATCGATCACGAAAAAGGACTGATCTTCAAGGAAGTCAGTCAAGGATACGTGATCTTCCAGGACCAGAACGGCGTAGACTATCAAAAGACGCTCTAGTCGACTTTATAAGCCTCGGTCTAAGCTTAATTGATCTAACTCAAAGATTGATCAGCCGTTTTTCTTCCGCCAACATCGCGAGTGTTGTGGAAGAAACTCTCTTCGAATCCCCAATTGGCTTACTGCGACTTTGCGCTAGCGAGAAAGGACTCACACGTCTTTTTTTACCGAATAACCACAAAGCTAGATCCAAGAACAAATCCGTATCCAATAAACATTTACAGCTAGCAATTGAGGAATTGAGTCGATATTTCGAAGGAGAACTCGATCAGTTTGAGACACGGCTAGACTTTCAAGGAACCCCCTTCCAGACATCAGTTTGGAAAGCGTTGATGCGAATTCCTTACGGTAAAACCGTTTCCTACGGAGAAATGGCTGAAATGATCGGAAACCCGAAGGCTCAGAGAGCGGTTGGCCTGGCTAACAATCGAAACCCTATCGCGATCATCGCTCCATGCCATAGGGTCATAGGCAAGAATGGATCGCTGACGGGATACGGTGGAGGATTGTGGAGAAAAGAATGGCTCCTTCGTCATGAAGGAATCGATACGATTCGAAAATGACAACTAGCGCTTGATGGACTATCGAGCCTATATAGACGCTATACTGCCCCACCTAGGCACTCTTATCGGATTTGGGCTGGCATTTGTGTTGATTGCCAGACTGATGCGCGAAAAACGTCGACCGAGCAACACTTTCGCCTGGCTGCTGGTTATCGTTCTGGCTCCCTACATTGGAGTACCACTCTTCCTGCTATTCGGTGGACGAAAAATCGCCAGACTTACTCGTAACAAGGAGTCGCTTAGTCTTATTTCGGATACGACCGCGAAGGGCACGATATCCGTATCTCCGTTTGGGCTAATCACACGAGGAAATCGTAGCTCTTTTTTGCATACAGGAATCGATGCCTTCAAAACGCTGATCAGAGAAATCCAGGAAGCCAAGGAATCGATAGACATTGCCACCTTCATTTTGAGCCACGACGCCATTGGTCGTCGCATCGTCAAAGAACTGTCTAAAAAAAGTCGGGAAGGCGTTGAAGTTCGGTTGCTACTCGATGCGGTGGGTTCATTTGGAAAGAAAACGCTCTACATGCTAGAGCTGGAAAAAGCGGGAGGACGCATTGAGCGTTTTATGCCAGTCTTGCCAATCTGGTCTTGGGGAAGAGCCAATTTACGCAATCATCGCAAGATCGCTTGCTTCGACAGAAAGCGCGCAATCATCGGAGGCAGAAACATTGGCCGAGACTATATGGGGCCAACGGTCTCAAATAAACGCTGGAAAGACTTTGGGGTGTTGATCGAAGGTCCTGCAGTCATGCAGCTTTCAGCCATATTCGAGGCGGATTGGAAGTTTGCCTGTTCGAAGAACTACAATGCGAGAGAGATGCTAAACATCGATCCGCTCGAAAATGTGGATACAGGCGAAATCGAAATCATGGCAAGCGGACCCGATACGAAAGGAGATCCGCTCTACGAAAAGATCTTGTCGGCAATTCACGAAGCGGACGAGGAGTTGACGCTGGTCACGCCCTACTATTTGCCCGACGAAGTACTACAGCGGTCGCTAATCGTCAAAGCGAGAACTGGAAAAAGAGTGAAGCTCATCGTTCCCCGAAAATCGAATCATCCGGTAACGGATTTGGCAAGGCAGCATTACTTGCGGGAACTGCATGAGGCGGGCGTAGAAGTCCTGTTGTTTGACGATGGTATGATGCACGGCAAAGGACTGCTCGCAGATGGCAAGGTCGCCATGACTGGCTCGGTAAACATCGACTTGCGGAGCCTCTTCGTTAACTACGAGGTGGCCGCCTTTTTTTATTCCCCATCAGATGTTAGTGAAGTGGTGTCTTGGATACGCATGCTGGAGGAAAAATCCATTGGATTCCAAGAATCGTACGATCGAAAATCAAGTCTAGCTAGGGAGATTGCGGAAGACTTAAGCCGCTTGCTAACACCATTGCTGTAAATGCCTTGCAGCCTAGGGCACCAGCGTGGCCTGTTCCCAAGATCCATCTACTAATGAATAAAGATGGCGATGGTGGAGCCGATCCTCAGGAGATCCATGCCAAACTTCGATTCTATTAGCTTCAAGACTTAAACCTTTGGCCGAATCAGGGAAAGGGACTTCTTCAGGAAACTTCCGCTTCAACTCGGCCATTCCGCTAAGAAGCAGCTCTCTCGAATCAATGACACTGCTTTGAGCAAAATAGTCACAATAAAAGTGGTCTAGCAATTTGGAGCTGTAAGGCTTGTTCTCCCAATGAACCCTCATTTCTTCTTCAGAAATCTCCCCTAGCGACCCCCGAACTCTGTATTGCTGCATCAACGACGGCCAGAAGATAAGTATTTCGTATTCACTCGTCGCTTCCAAGTCTTTCCATTTAGGACCTGTATTGTTAACGAAAAGGACAAAAGCTCCATTCTGAACATATCTGAGCACGACGGTTCTAAGCGAGATTTCGCCCAACGTTGAAACCGTGCCCAAGACACAGAAACTAGCATTCGGATCGTTTGCGGCCCTGGCTTTATCCCAATTTTCAAGGAATATGCTAATAGGATTACCCACGAAACATTTGAGAAGGAAGAGGCATTCAGCCTTTATTCTCTTTTCGCTCGTCGAGCAGCAATTTGTATTCGACCGAATCGCGAATGGCTTGCCAGCTGGCTTCGATGATATTGTCGCTGGCTCCAACAGTACCCCAGATGCCGTGTCCGTCGCTCGACTCGATGAGTACGCGAGTCTTTGCATCCGCGCCCTTCTTCGATTCGAGAATGCGCACCTTGTAATCCTTTAATCCCAAGTCATTTAAATTCGGATACGACTTTCCTAATGCGATTCGCAAGGCATGATCCAAGGCTCCGACAGGCCCACTTGCCTCGGCAACCGTGTAGTGAGGCTCGCCGTTCACGTTCACTTTGATGGTCGCTTCCGAAGTAGTCGGCTCAGTAGGCGAACGCTTTTCGATGATAACACGATATCCCTCGAACTCGAAATGCGGTTTGTGCTGATCGGTAAGCTTGTCCAAGAGCAAACGAAGAGAACCATCGGCCGATTCGTATTCGTAGCCATGGAACTCTAGCTCCTTGAGTTTTTCAATGACGGCCTTGGTTTCCGGAGAATTGCGATCGATATTGAATCCCAGCTCTTGAGCTTTCATCAATAGACTGCTTCGTCCTGCCATATCGGATACAAGAACGCGTTGCTTGTTACCCACTTTCGTGGGATCTACATGCTCATAGCTATGGCTTACTTTTTTAGTAGCATCCGCATGAGCCCCGCCTTTGTGGGTGAAGGCCGAGAGGCCAGTGTAGGGCGCCTTGTTATCGTGATTCAGATTTGCCAGGTCGGCAATGAACATGGAGATATCGCGAAGCCGTTCCAAATGCGGACCGCAGTTCAATTGGCAGCCCATCTTCAACACCAAGTTAGGTATGATCGAAGTCAAATTAGCATTCCCCACCCTTTCGCCATAGCCATTAAAAGTGCCCTGCACATGGGTCGCTCCTACCTCTACTCCAGCGAGCGAAACAGCAACGCCTACCCCAGCATCATTATGGCAATGCACACCCACTTGAACGTCAGGAAATTTGGATACAACGGCTTTCGTCATTTCACTGATCTCGCTAACCAGCTTTCCACCATTGGTATCGCAAAGAGCTAAGCAGTCTGCTCCCCCACGAACAGCTGCCTCCAAGGTGCTCATCGCATATTCTGGACTATTCAAGTAGCCATCGAAAAAATGCTCGGCATCATAGATAACTTCGCGCCCCTTGCCTTTTAGAAAACGCACCGAGTCTTCGATCATGGCCAGATTCTGCTTGGGATCTACGCGTAAGACCTCGGTCACATGGAGTAGCCAGGTCTTGCCGAAGATCGTCACAACGGGTGTCTCGGCATCGATGAGCGTTTGAAGCTGTGGATCTTCTTCAGCTGAAAGATTCGCTCGTCGCGTGGAACCAAACGCGGCAATCTTCGAGTGTTTCAAGTCCAGCTTCTTAGCCTCCTCAAAAAAAGCCATGTCGCGAGGGTTAGACCCTGGCCAACCGCCTTCAATGTAGTCGATGCCGAATTGATCAAAGCTCTCCGCGATGCGAATCTTGTCGGTCACGGAAAAGGAGACGCCCTCGCCCTGAGTGCCGTCTCGCAACGTCGTATCGTACATGAAGATGGTTGGCTTGCTCATAATTCGCTAAACTTGCATCGATTGGGTATTGGATGTGATAAACGACCGAATCGTATCGGCATCCGGAGAGGAAAGCGGGTATTTCACAGGCTCGAGAAGCTTCAAGGCTTCGAGGCTAGAGTGAGTCGAGTCTTGGCCAATCGCTTCTTTAACGACATCGGGAAACTTGGCCGGATGAGCCGTCGAAAGAACAACGGCGTTATCGATATCTTCCAGATCCTTAAAGCCGCATGCCGTATGAGGATCGATCACGTAATTATATTTCTCATACACATTCGCAATTTTAGCATTTATTTCGCCATCATCCATGCGAGAGCTGCTCATCATGTTAAGGATTGAATCGTCATCCACCTGGAATGCTCCATCGCTCTTGAAGCGGAGCATCACATTCCGCGTCTTGTCGGGATTCTCTTTGAAGGCGTAATAGATGAAACGCTCGAAATTGGAAGCCACTTGGATATCCATCGATGGAGCGTAACTGGCATGGACATCGCCCACGGAATAGTCCCCCGATGAAAAGAAGCGATGCAGAATATCGTTCTGATTCGTCGCTACACGAAAGCCAGCAACGCGCATCCCCATTTTGGATACCATCCAACCAGCTAGGATATTGCCAAAATTGCCAGTAGGCACTACGAAGGTGATCGACTCGCGTTGATCGGCGGGAAATTTCAGCCAAGCATAGAGATAGTAAACGCACTGAGCCAGAATGCGGGCGAGATTAATGGAATTCACCGCCGAAAGATTCACCTTCGAACTGAATTCCTTGTCTCCAAGAACTTCCTTCAAAACTGCCTGGGCGTCATCGAAGTTGCCGGCTATCGCAAGCGGAAAGACATTCTCATCCCCTGTGCAGGTCATTTGCCTTTCCTGCAAAGGCGATACTCGACCATCCGGATACAGGATGTAGATATTTACGCCGGTCTTGCCATGGAGACCGCTGATAGCTGCGGCACCGGTGTCTCCGGATGTTGCTCCCAAAACAGTGATCGGGTCGTCGCGAACGGAAACTTGTCGCTCATAGAGATTTCCCAAGAGCTGAAGAGCGAAATCCTTGAAAGCGAGAGTTGGTCCATGAAAGAGCTCCAAAACATGCAGACCATCCGCCAGCTTGACAAGCGGGGCATGATCATCGTGATCGAAAGTGGAATAAGATCGATGAATGATTTCCTTCAATTCATCGGCAGGAACATCTGTCGCGAAATGCTTGTAGAATTCGTAGCAAAGATTCGGATACGAAAGTCCTTCGCAACTTGCAATCTCATCTGAGAGATCAGGCAGAGTCTCCGGTACGAATAGCCCGAGGTCAGGAGCCAAGCCGACGCGCACCGCATCGGAAAACGAATGCGGCTCAGTCTGCCCTCTAGTGCTGACGAATTTCATGGAACGGGAAGGTGTGGGCTAATCGCCTCGAAAGTTCAATCTTCTTCCTTATCCAAGCCAAAAGCGGTATGAACGATCCGAGTTGCTTCCCCAGCTCCCTCCTCATCAATGACTACCGAGATCTTGATTTCCGAAGTGCTGATCAGCTGAATGTTCGCTTTCGCCTCACTCAAAGCGGCAAAAAGCGCCGTTGCCACCCCTGAATGACTTCGCATGCCGACACCGACAACCGAAAGTTTGGCGATGTTCTCAACCAACTCGACTTCGCCACCGCCTAATTCCTCAAGAACCTTATTCACGCTTTGCAAAGAGCGGGAAGAATCGTCACGAGGGACGGTAAAGGTAATATTCGCAACCCCATTGCGCCCAATATTCTGGACGATCATGTCCACGACTACATTCGAGTCAGTCAGACCTTGAAAGATTTTAGCAGCGGAGCCTGGTCGGTCTGGAATGTTGCTTATTGTGATTTTAGATTGATTGCGATCGAGCGCGACGCCGCGCACCACAACATCTTCCATTGAGCTGGCTTCTTGTTTCACGATAGTCCCTGGGTTGTCATTAAAACTGGATCGGACCTCAAAGGTCACGTTATGATTGTTGGCGAACTCGACGGAGCGGGCTTGCATGACTTTTGTGCCAAGACTGGCCAATTCAAGCATCTCCTCGTAACTGATTTCAGGTATCTTGCGAGCGTTGGGCACCACACGCGGATCGGCGGTGTAGACGCCATCCACATCAGTGAAGATCTGACATAAGTCGGCATTGACTCCTTTAGCCAATGCGACGGCTGAAAGATCGGAACCACCACGTCCCAGAGTCGTTATCTGACCGCGATCGTTGACTCCCTGAAAGCCGGCCACAATTACAACTCGACCTTCCATCAGATGCTTTTCGATCTCTTCACAATCCATACTAACAATGCGAGCCCGGGTATGATAGGGATCCGTCCGGATTCCAGCCATTGCTCCCGTCATCGAAAAAGCATCGATCCCTTCGGCATGCAAAGCCATAGCTGTCAAAGCGATGGTCTCCTGCTCTCCTGCCACTAGAAGCATGTCCATTTCACGATCCTCTGGATCAGGGTTGATGGCCTTCGCTCGAGAGATGAGTTCGTTCGTCACTCCGGATCTCGCGGAAACCACCACGACCACTTCGTTTCCTAAGTCGCACTCTTTTTTCACCAGTCGAGCGACGTTTTTGATTCGTTCAATATCGCCGACAGATGTACCGCCAAACTTCTTTACGATGCGAGCCATTATCTTTGCAGCGAGGTCATTACTTGAAGGCTCCAATCGGCATGCAAAACGGCTTCTCCTCAACGCTTGCCAGCGCCTCGAGATCCACCACTGCATCGAAAATGGCCTGCTCGGTAGTCATGTGGGTAGTGATGATCAGCGAGGCCTTGGCAGCATCCTCGTTGACCTCCTTTTGAGAAACGCTCGCTAGACTAACTTCATGCGAAGCAAGAATGGACGCTATCTCCGCCATCACTCCAGGCTGATCCATGACCAGCAGTCGCACATAGTAGCGAGAATGAATTTCGGCCGGTTCAGCTAGCTCGACTTCCGCTCCATTGCGAGGAGCCGGATCCAGGAAAGGAAATCGTGTCTCGGAACACCTGTAGATTAGATGCTTGGAAGCATCAACGACATCGGCGATGACAGCGCTTGAGGTTGCATTGCGACCTGCTCCAGGCCCAATGTAGACAGTCTCGCCAACTACATCGCCATGAATGGAAATCGCGTTGAAAACGCCATCAACGGTTCCAAGAGAGTACTTTTTGGATACAAGCGTTGGTAGTACGGAAACATAAAGCTTTCCATTATCCTGGATTCTATCAATGACGGCGATCAGCTTTATGGCGTATCCATTTTCCTTAGCAAAGGCAATGTCGTCCTGGGTCACGGCAGTTACTCCTTGAACCAGCACATTCTCAAACGGCACCCACCGCCCATGGGCAAGGTACGCTAGAATCACCGCTTTGTGGGTAGCGTCTATTCCATCCACATCCAAGCTTTCATCGGCTTCCGCGTAGCCCAAGGTTTTCGCTTGGCTGAGGATCTCCTGATAGGAAAGCCCTTCATTGGTCATCCTAGTAAGGATGTAGTTGCAAGTCCCATTCAGAATACCATAAATGCTGGAGAAGTTGTTGATAATCAGGCCCTCATTGATTGCCTTGATCACAGGAATTCCTCCCGCTACGCTAGCTTCAAACAGGACATGCCCGCCTCCTTCAGCGGCGGCAGCAAATATCTCCGCGCCATGGTCGCAAAGAAGAGCTTTATTAGCGGTCACCAATACTTTGCCAGAACGGAGAGCAGCAAGCGTCACTTCCAAAGCAACCCCCTGGCCTCCCATAAGCTCGCAAAGAATATCGATAGTCGGGTCGTTGGCAATCGCCATAGGATCCGTAGTGAGAAGCGAGCTACCCACGGAAACGTCTCGAGTCTTATTCAAATCCCGTACTGCAATCCGTACGACTTCAAGATTAGCTCCCAGCTGTTCCTGCAGATAGGCTTTCTTGCCACTTAATTGTGAATACACGCCCTGGCCAACAACTCCGAAGCCGCACAAGCCGATCTTTATGTTTTTCTCTTTCATTTCGTTTCCTCCAACCGAGGCTCGTCCCCATTCTTCTTCGACGATTTTCGCTCGAATCTGTTTTCCTGCCCTTTCGCCAATCGCCCCAGGTTGGATTTATGCCTGAATACCACAACCGCAGCCAATACGACCGAAAACCAAAGGAGAGGACGAGGCTGCCCGCTAAGCCAATTGGTTATCGGCAAGCTGATCGCCAGGACTATTGAAGCAACGGATACATAGCGCGTCGCATAAAAAATAGACAGCCAGATGAAGATTCCCACCAGGGCGGCAAGGGGCATTAGGGCGGCAACGCCTCCGAGCATGGCAGCGACTCCCTTGCCCCCTCGAAAACCCGTGAAAAGCGAAAAAGAATGGCCAACCACTGCAGCGAAGAGACCAATCAAGCTATAAAGGTATCCAGATTCAGGATTCGAAGAATAGAACAGAGGCCAGCCCGTAGCCACCAATCCTTTAATAAAATCGAGAATAAAAACAAGATTGCCAGCCTTCGAACCAACCGAGCGCTTAACGTTAGTCGCTCCCGGACTTCGACTGCCTACAGAGAAGATATCCACCCCATGGGATCTCGCGATCCAATAACCGAAAGGCAATGATCCAGCTACGTATCCAATAACAGCAGACAAACCCGCTAATGTGACGTCGAATGGCATTTCAGCTCATGATTCAACACTCAAGGTGGACAACCTTGGCCTGCTTGATGGCTTCAACGGAGCGGATCTCCTTAACAGCCGCATCACTTAATGGACTATCGAGAACGGCGATATTCAAGGCGATGCCACCCACTTGATTACGACTGAGGGACATCGCGGCTATATTAACGCCATCGTCGCCGATGATCGTTCCTAACTTCCCGACTATGCCAGTCTCGTCGCTGTTCGCTACAATAAGCAAGTGCCCGCAAGGCTCTACTTCGACTTCACGACCATTGATGTTCACCACTCGTGGCGAGTCGCCTTTTCCGAGTAACGTCCCTTCGGCAAACACACTACTTCCATCACGACAAGTAGCCTCGACTCGAATGAGTTCAGTGTAATCCGTTTCAACGTTCGACTTGATGGTCTCAACCTCGATTCCCAAACGCTCGATCAAAGCAAGCGCATTGACGAAATTCACATTCGAGCCACTAATGTTCTTCAGGAAGCCCTTCAATCCGCTGCGCGTGAGCGCATCGGCATCCAGATCCACGATTTTGCCAAAATAGGTAAGCGTTACCTGCTCAATTTTATCGAGAGCCAGTTGTTGGACGAGAGTGCCCAGCTTCTCGCAAAGGTTCAGGTAAGGCGAAAGCTTCTTCAGAGTATCGCCGTCCATAGCAGGCATGTTGATCGCATTGCGAATAGTGCCGCCCTTTATCGCATCCGTAACGGCTTCAGCGATTTCGATTCCAACGCTTTCCTGCGCTTCTTTGGTAGAGGCTCCCAAGTGAGGAGTGAGGTTCAGATTCTCGATCGATCGGAAAGGATGATCCTCCGCCAAAGGCTCGCTCTCATAAACATCAAGCCCAGCGGCGGCCACCTTCCCGCTTTGCAAGGCCTTTACCAAAGCGTCCTCTTTAATGATGCCGCCACGCGCGCAGTTAAAGATGCGAACCCCGTCCTTCATTTTCTCGAAGGCCGCTTCATCGACCATGTACTTGGTCTGATCAGTAAGCGGCATGTGAACGGTGATGAAGTCCGACTTTTCAAATAGCTCGTCCAGTTCAACGGGACGGATTTCGAGCGAATCCGCCTTGCTTTGCGTCAGATAAGGATCGAACGCGATGACTTCCATGCCAAACGCCTTGGCGCGCTTTGCGACCTCCGCTCCTATGCGTCCAAGGCCGCAAACTCCCAAAGTCTTCCTACGAAGTTCGCTACCGGTCAGAGTTTTCCTGTCCCAGCGGCCATCACGCATCGAGATCACCGCCTGCGAAATAGGTCGAGCTCCACAAAGCATGTGGGTAAAGGTGAGTTCAGCAGTGGCAACCGTGTTACCACCGGGCGTATTCATAACCACAACACCATGGTCGGTAGCCGCTTTGATATCGATGTTATCAACGCCAACACCCGCCCGGCCGACAGCCTTCAAAACGGGAGCAGACTCGATTACTTCCCTAGTCACTCTGGAGTCGCTGCGAACAATGATTCCCGAAACTTCGGGAGCTAGCTCGAGGAGCTTCGATTGCCGTTCTTCTTTGGGCAAATCGAAGATCTCAATAACATCGAATCCTTCCTGGCGCTTGAGGAAGTCTACTCCAATTGAAGAGATTTTGTCTGCTACTAGGACTTTCATCTGGAAAAAAGAGAGCCCATAAAAGGTGACGCCTAGTAAAAAGCAAATCCAGAATACCGGGTGATTCCGTCATAATAAAAGAGGGCGGACGCGCTTCTCAGCCTTGCAGTAGCAAACTCTACGTGAACTTGCTCGCAGGCTAATTTCCAGCTGTTTGATTCGCTCCTAATTCGAATCCAAATCGCTAATGAACTTCTCAATCATGAAGAAGTAATTCTGGCCAGCAACCGAGGCTAGATTGTTATGGCCAGCGCCCTCAACCCAGTAGGCCTTGGCTCTGTCAGGTCCGAACGCGGCAGCCAACGCTTTCCCATGAGAGAAAGGTACAACCTCATCACGATCACCATGGATAATTAAAGCCCTACATTGGGTCGCCTTTACTTTACTTTCGTTTTTAAAGTAATCGCCTGGGATCCATTTAAAGGGGAGCACTACCTTGAAGGCGCTGAGAAATGTGGATTCCAGAATAAGCCCTTTCGGATTTCGACGCTTGGCTATCTCCATGGCTACGCCTCCACCAAGAGAGCGACCATGAAGAACCATCTTGTCTTCATCGATTTTAAAATGCTCGAGCAAGTAATCGTAAACCGTTTCGGCATCGTCATATGAACTTTTTTCACTCGGCTCCCCCGGGGTTAAGCCGTAGCCCCGATAATCGAAAGTGGCGACATTGAATCCTTTCAATTCGTAGCTCCTTAAAAGCGGCATTACGTTTCCGATGTCCTCCGCGTTGCCGTGAAGGAAGAAAATAGTATAGGCCTCAGGAGAATGGTAACCAACGTAGGCGGCAATCGACTGACCATCCGAAGCGGGTATCGATAGAATGGATTCATCGGGACCATAGCTGGAGGGACGCGGCTGAAAGAGAACTCGCATTGCAAGTTGCTGAGCCATCACCATGAGAAGAACGATACATGCGGCCGTCACGAGGAGCAAGCTTCGCAATCCGCCACGTCCTCTTTCCGAATCTCGCCTCACTGAAGATCAAGCGTTTAGCTTTTGTCCTAGAAATTCGATTAGCGATCCTCGAGCAATCTCCTCTTCGGAACGATCACTCATATCGCGAACGGTGACCACTCCTTTCTCGAGCTCCTGGCTTCCGTAGATCAAGGCCAACCGAGCGCCAGCGTTGCTAGCCGATTTGAACTGCTTGCCGAACCCCTGATCCTTGAAAGGATAATCAACCGAGTATCCCGCCTGACGCAACGAACCGGCATCCTTGAGAGCAGCTTGCCGTTCAGAACTACCGCCTATTACTAGGTAGACATCGACCGTATCGAAAAAACGAGGCATGCAGCCACGAGCTTTCAGCAATTCGGATAGGACGACATCCCCCATTCCAAAGCCGACAGCCGGCATGCCAGGGCCGCCCATCTTTTCGATAAGGGTATCATATCGTCCGCCACCCGCGATGGCACGAAACTCCTGTTTCTTGTCGAAAGCCTCGAAAACGAAACCCGTGTAATAAGCCAAGCCGCGAACAATTCCCAAATCAACCCGTGTAAATTCGCCAAAACCCATCGCTCCAAGACCATCGATCAATTGAGACCAAGCAGCCAATCGGCTATCCAGCCGAGCTTTTGCGTCATGCGATAAACTCAGGCTAGAAAAAGCGGCCAGAATTCTGTCAACTGAATTTACTTGCAAAAATGAAGTAATCGAGTGCCAGAGATCGTCGACCCTGTCGTCTACAACTTCGCTGAGCATGGATCTGACTTTCTCCTCGGTCGCCTTGTCCCATTTATCGACGACGCTCAGAATCTTGGAAGAGGCCTCGAAATCGAATCCTTGAGCTTCCAGGTAGAGAATCCAAAGGTCGCGGTCGCTGAGTCGAATGTAGAAATCCTCATCGGTCAGGCCGAAAGTGAGCAAAATCTGGATCAGAAGCGAAATCGCTTCGATATCGGCTCCCGCGCCCTCTTCGCCAAGAATGTCCGCATTGAATTGGCTAAAACAGCGCAGCCGACCTCGCTGCATGCGCTCGTAGCGAAAGTTGTCTCCCATGCAAAACCACTTCATCGGGCGCTTGAGCGAACTCGCCTTAGCTGCCACCATTCTAGCTAGGGTTGGCGTGTATTCGGGTCTTAATGACACCTCCCTGCCGCCTTTGTCCTCGAAACAGAAAAGCTGGCTTTCGATTTCGTCACCGGATTTGGCTTTGAAAAGCTCTAGCGATTCCAGAACGGGGCCATCGAATTCTTGAAAACCGAAACGGCGTCCTACTTGACGCCAGATTTGAAAAATATGCCGCCTTTCAGCATAATCTTCGGGGTAGAATTCGCGGAATCCGGGAAGCGCTTGAAAGTTGGCCATGAGTACAAGGGGGGAGGCTTAGAGCGATCTTCAGAAAAAGGCAGCCGAAAATAGTTCTTAAAGATAGATAATAAAAAAGGCGGCATATGCCGCCTTGGAAAAGAGTCAAGAGATCGCTCCGATCAAAGACCTTCGAGATCGATATCCTTTATGCGAGCCTTCAAGACCTTGCCAGCCTTGAATTTCACCACCGCACGAGTGGGAATGACGACGTCTGTCTCAGGCTTGTTCGGATTACGGCCAACACGCGCTTTACGCTTTTGCACTTCGAATACACCGAAATTGCGCAACTCGACATTGCGACCGTCAGCTAACGCATCGAGAATGATGTCGAGCGTCATCTGCACCGTCTCCTGGATTTTGCTCTGAGGAATCTCTTTGGTTTTCTCAAAAATTTTGAGAACTATATCGCGCTTAGTGAGATTGTTAGACATGGCGAGTTGGCTAGTTACGGCGTTGTTGTTGAATACCTTATAAGCTACTTACACGCTTTAGGTTGCGTCAATCTCAAAGCCATGCAATTTCCGGCGGCAATGAGCGAAGAAAAGGATCCGAAAGAACCGAACGACCCGTTTCAGGAACTTCAGAAGAATCTGCAGGATATATTCAAGCAGGGCAAGGTTTTCATGCCATTCCCTGGCTCGCCAATGGGAGAGAGCGGCATTTCGCAAACTCAGGGCAGCGGAGCGAAGAAAACGGATGAAGAAGATGAAAAACGAGAGGAAGTGCTCCAGCGCATCAGGGAGTTCAACCTAAAGCCAAAGGAGATTCGCGATTATTTGGATCGTTTCGTCATCCAGCAGAAAGAGGCCAAAAAGGTGATATCCGTGGCCATTTGCGACCACTACAACCACGTGAGGAGGTGCATCGAGAAGGAGGAGTTGAAAGAGCAAGACTACGCGAAACAGAACATTATCCTCCTAGGACCGACAGGCGTGGGAAAGACTTACTTGATGCGAAATGTGGCCAAACTAATTGGCGTTCCCTTCGTAAAGGCTGACGCCACGAAGTTCTCGGAAACCGGCTACGTGGGAGGGGATGTCGAGGACCTGGTACGCGATCTGGTAAAAAATGCGGATGGTGACACGGAGCTGGCCCAGTACGGGATTATCTACATCGACGAAATCGACAAGATCGCGGGCAAGACCGAAACCGGGGGACGCGACGTGTCCGGACGAGGCGTCCAGATCAACCTCCTGAAGCTGATGGAGGACACCGAAGTGAACCTGCAAAGCCAGACAGACCTACTTGGTCAAATGCAAGCCATGATGGACCTCCAAAAAACAGGCAAGCCACGGAAGAAAGCCATGAGCACCAAGCACATCCTTTTCATTGTGAGCGGAGCTTTCGACAAGCTGGAGGAAAACGTGAAAAACCGAGTGACCAGCTCGACGGTAGGTTTCAGCGCGATTAACGAACAATCGGAAAACGAAAACGAGAACTACCTGAATCTCGTGGAGACGCGCGACTTCATCGACTATGGCTTCGAGCCGGAATTCATTGGACGCCTGCCAGTGCGTGTAAATTGTCAGCCTTTAAGCCCGACGGACCTGATGCAGATCATGACCACGTCGGAAGGAAGCATCCTGCGTCAATACGTATCCGATTTCGAGGGCTACCAGATTGAATTGGACGTGGAAGCCACAGCGCTTCAACTCATCGCCGAAAAGGCCTTTGAAGAGAAGACCGGGGCTCGCGGACTGATGACCGTCCTCGAACGCGTCTTCCGCGACTTCAAATTCGAACTTCCGTCAACGTACATCAAGAAATTGAAGATCACCAAAGACACGGTGGCAGATCCTCAGTCCGTATTGAAGGCTTTGCTACGGGACAACGAAGACGGGCACAAGGTGGCTCTTCGCGACGAAGTGGAGAAATTCGCGAGCCGCTTCGAGAAGCAGCATGGCTTCAAGCTAGCGTTCTCCAAAGAGGCGGTGGACATTCTAG
>JANQRT010000074.1 GCA_028284385.1 Opitutaceae bacterium
ATCCTGCAGCAGCGAGTAGGGGTGTTGGACCCGTTTGGCTGTGCCGGTGAGGCCCCGCAGCGCTATCGCGTGGCGTACAATCCCATCGACGTGCTACTCCGCTCGCGCCGTGATGCGTTTGTGGCTAACGCTCGCATGATCGCCGATTCGCTGATCGTCACCGGCGACTTCAAGGACAAGCACTGGGACGAGACCAGCAAACAAATCTGTGCCGGACTTTGTGCCCACGTCGCCACCAGTGTGCACTACGAGGGAATGCGCAATCTAGTCACCGTCTGGAAGCTGGCCTCGGAGCTGGCTACCCCAGACCCTCACAACCGGCAGCGTTATTGGCTAGAGGGTGAAATGTTGGCCAGCGACGCGGCTGGAGGAATGGTCCGAGCCGCGGCCCGTCAGTTCTACGATCGTACCGGCGGTGAATTCAGCAGCGTCCTGTCGAACTTGCGCAAGCATCTCGACTGGATCGCCTATGAAAATATGCGCGAGGTGCTGGTGGGCGAGTCGCTTGATCTTCGCGATCTCAAGAGCGATCTGCTCACGCTGTATGTCACCTTGCCGGCGATGCGGATGGACGCGCTGCGAGGGTGGCTCCGACTATTGGTGCAAATGGCCCTGGCCGCCTGTGAAGAGGAAAAAACGCTGGTCGGCAATCAATGCGTCTTTCTCCTGGATGAATTCCACGCCATGGGAAAACTGAGTGCCCTGGAAGTGGCCATAGCCCAAGTGGCCGGCCTGGGAGCCAAGCTCCTGATTGCCCTGCAGAATCTCAGTCAACTCCGTCACTACGAAAAGAACTATGAAACGTTCATCGCCAATGCGGGTCTTGTGCAAGTGATGGGTTGCGCTGACGACACCACGCTGGAATATGTCTCCAAGCGTCTGGGGCAAGCAATCACTCTCACGCGCTCGACCAACGCCCCCACCTTCGAGCAAGCGGCCAAACAGGCAGCGACTGGTGAATCCTGGTCCTTGGCCAACCATCCTTTGATGACCGCCGAAGAGATTGGGCGGTATTTCGCGCGGGACGACAAGAAGCTGCGTCAGCTGATTCTGCGCCCCGGCTATCGCCCGATGATCTTGCAGCGCGCCTTCTATGACAAACACGAACTGTTTCGAGGACGATTCGATGTCTAAGCACCTGATCCGCGTGTCAGCGCCCGGGCTACCGCCCCTGCCGCGACTCTACTTTGACCCAAGGCAGCGCCGGGCGGTTGTCGCGGCCCGCCATCCAACCTGGCGAAGCCACCAACATGCGATCCGCGTCACCGAACTGACCTCCTGGGCGTTGACGATCTTGGTCGCTTTTCTCCTCTGGCCCCTTACCGCGATGGAGGACATGGTGTGTCGCGTCGCACTGTTCGTGTTGGCGATGGCAATCATCTACGAGATCCTCAACTATCTGCTGCATCGAACCTGGCGCTACTTCTTGGCACGCCAAGTCTTTGCCACGCGCACGGTCCTCTGGTTCACCCCGGAGGCGATCGCGTTTCGCAGTCGGCTCTATGAAAGGCCGGTGGTCATCTGGCGGAATTGGAAGACCTTGCCGGTGCGAGTTAAATTCATTCTGCAGCCCGATCGCGATATCCCTAGCCAGAACCCCAGGGCGAGGCCGGCCAGGAATATCCCAGTGGAGCATTTGCACGAAGCGATGGTACTGGAGCTGGTGCTAACTGCTCACGATCGTCGTCGTAATGTGAACAGCGGTAGCCAGGATGCTGTCTTGCGGGCGATTCCAATCACCGAGATCAGTAGCCGCTTGGCGACACGCTTCACGATGGTGTATTCGGCAGCGGCAATGCTAACGGCACCGGTGCAGACGTCAGTCGAGCGTGAGGCTCAGGGTGCCGATATTGATGCGATCTAATAGGTCAGGGAGTTACCAACGATGTTTCTCACGATTAAGGAAGTGGCGGAACGGCTCAAGATTAGCTTGAGCTTGGCGTATCGACTGGTCGCTAGTGGGGAGATTCCCTGCTATGAGATCGCTTCGTGTAAGCGCGTGGATGAGGAGGAGTTGCTGGAGTATTTGAAGACACGGAAGGCTGAGGTGACAAAATTGCCACCGGGCACGAAGAGGCATTTTTAAAGCCAAGTTCTAGAACATTCGGGTGGTCGAATCGTGACCAGCTATCTCTTATCGGGCGAGCGAATCTGGATTCGCCTAACGACGCAACAACACCCACAATCGCAGATAGCAAAGCCACCAAAAACAGCGGACGCTAAGCCGATAGAAAAAGAATTGAGTGGCTTGGCAGCTTCAGAGCCTGACGTTCGGCATTAAATGCCGCTCAGCAAAAAGACGCAGAAGAAGGAACTGTACCCTGACCTAACTGTCAAGAGTTTTCACATATCTAATGCAGTCGGCTCGATAGCAGTGATAGCAGCATCGTATTCGCTGGGCGATGTGCTACCTGCTGTTGGCTCCACTAGCTTCACCGATCTAGCACCACGCCAAGCATCGCGTGATGAAGGGGTGTCGCGGACAATCTCTACGTACGAGCGGGGAATTTCGCGGTCAGCACACGAATCACCCAGTATATAGTTGTTCATAGTCGAATCTCCTAATCCCGTACTATATCACTCTTCCACAAGCTTGCCAATAACCACTATATCGTCGACATTTCCGTAGAACCAGTCCAGTAAATTGGCCATTTCCGCAGGAATACTCGACACTTGGAGGCCAACTCGCAAGCCATTTTCCAACTTGCCTATTCTCTCTGCTTCCTCGCGGTCAATCATGAAACCATGAGTTGGATAATTTCGCACAAGGTCCCTCGCAATAGCCTTGGCTTTGGACTTGTCAAACATGGGATGCGGCAGCAGCAACCGCTCAGCGTAATCCTGCGCTTCTTGTAATGCCCTGGACTGGCGAGAATACCTAACTGCATCAATTTTATCAAATAGGGGCTTTGTAACTTCCGCAGCGAAATGAAGGGCCTCAGGCAATAGGGTATTTATCTTCTTGCCGGTACGTTCCCTTAGGTAAACAAGCATGCCCCACGCCGAATCGATGGCTGATTGCTCAAGTGCTTCGACTGCTTGCACTTCGTCAAGTGCCGATACGTAGTCTTCCTCAACATCGTAGTCAAAGAATTGCGCGTCGAGTGGTCCCAGCTCTGCATCGTCTCCCAGGTAAATCTTGTTCGCCCCGAGTGCAAGTAGTGTAGCAGCACTCTTAGCCATTCTCGGGACCACCACATCAAAACTTCCGCAACATCTGTTAAACAGTCTTGCAAGTCGATATGCGGGCTCTGCAAGACCTCCCGGAGACTCGACCAGTAACGAAAGACTTGTGCCTTTATCTTGCTTGTCGGGCAACAAGCTTTTCGCATCCACAAACGAATCAAAGAGCTCATAGCCAATTCGGCTATACTTTCCACCGAGCGATCTCTTACCCTGATGGATCATCATCCACACTTCTGAACCAGTAACCGATTCGAGCTCTTGTACGTGTTTTACAAACTCTTGAGGCAATATCTTAGGGTGCGAAAATATGCTACCGGTATAATTCTGCACGATGGACTTATCTACCCTGCCTTTCTCGACGCTCGTTGGTTTTCTCTTCTTTGCCATAGAGAAAATCGTAGGCTCGTGCGTACGCAAGTTCAACGAAAAACCTCATGATTTCTGGAACAAATATGCTCACACAGTACCGTCGACACGGGTGTATAGTGAGTCAAAGGCTGGAACCCAGGGGCCGCAGCCACTTTCAGCTCGCCCACCGTCTCCCACATTTTCTGTCTATAGCAGGAGCACAAGTTGTTGATGCACAATTGGTTAGGCATCGCCCTGAAGTCTTCCCCCCCATAGACACTTCACAGCGAGGGGCTATATTTAGGGTTTTTCTTGGCCTTGCTAGGCTTTATCCTCAACAGGTAGTGCCCCTTTGAAGACGCAGGCATTTGGAATCTTTGAGGGTGGTGGAGCTAAGGGTCTCGCTCATGCGGGAGCTCTAAAAGCTGCGGAAAACAAATTTGAATATATCGGCGTCGCTGGAACATCTGCAGGAGCTATTATCGCGGCACTTATCGCCTGCCGTTATGAAGCAGATGAAATATATTCTAAGGGAAATCCGAGCGGCTTATTCAGTGCCGATCTGACAAAACTTCTCGATCCTGGCGAATGGCAATCGATTAGTAAGGTACGAAGAGAGTTCCTAAAGAGTGGCGGAATCAGAACCACCAAGATCGCACGTCGACGCAAGTTGGCAGTCTGGCTGATCTGCTGCATCTGCATCGCTGTCTTCGTCACATCCTTACTGTTGGGCGGCCTCGCACTTTACTCACTCGGTTCCCTAGCTGTCTTCCTTTTGCTTTTACTTTTGTGCAGTCAGAAATCGCGATCTACAACTGCTGATCTCTCCCTCCTGTTTATGCAATGGATACAATTTCACATCCGTGCTTTGCGTTACTGGAAGCTTATTCGAACGGTGACCAAGAACCACGGCATACTTACGACGCAGATTTTCCATACTTGGCTAAATGACGTTCTTGGTGAGAAATTAAGACAACATGACCCGGCCTTTCAGCCCTCAGGAAATGACGGATGTGTTACTTTCGCTGACTTGCCGATCCCCCTGAAGATTATTGCATGTGATTTCAAAAACAGAAAAATGCGGGTCTTTCAATCGCCTCAGGACGATCAGATTTCCGTGGCTGATGCTGTTTGTGCTTCGATGAGCATTCCCGTAGCGTTCGTGCCAAAGGAAATCGAAAACGAACTCTACGTCGACGGAGGTATAATGTCGAATTTCCCTGCGTGGGTTTTTGACACTGAGCGCAAAACCGCACCTCGATTAACTCCAACAATCGGATTTCGCCTGATCGACGGGAGAGTAAGCTCAGCTGGCACGGAAGACAGAAGATTCCTGCAACACATGAGCGACGTGTCTTACTCGGCATTCTTTGGAGACAATACGCTTGAGACGAGGAATGTATCTACACTCCATGAGTTGAAACTCCGTGTAAAACTTGATTTGCTGGACTTCGACGCGAATAAAGACGAAAAAGATGCTGTGTACGATGCGGCGTATCGAGACGCTAAAGATTGTTTGTCCGAGAAGGTACATAGACCACCAGATGCAAGAATGGCCCAAATCCTTAAGATTGTTGAGCAAGCTGTTCGAAGGGAACTAAACCATGAGGGGCACCTGCGAATATCTATCTTACTTCCGACCGATATCAATCATCTACAAGTTGTTTACAGCATCAACATGAACAATGAGTTTGATTGCGATGACCGACTTGTTTTGGGCAAGCACCAAGGGTGTTGTGGAAAGTGTTGGGAGTCGGTCGATATCATCGTGTGTGATCTTGAGGATGCCAAGACTACATTTGCTTCTAAATGGAATATGGACAAATACCAGCAACGCCTTGTCAGAGAAACGCTCAAGTCGTTGTGCAGCGTTCCGATACTCAGTCAGAAGGAGCCATTAGATACTTTAGAGGGTAAGAGAGGTGCTTTTTTGGGCGTTATGAGTTTGGACAGTGATGACGATATGGTAGATAAGTTTCGTGAAACTGCGTCTCAGCCGCAGAACATTTTGGTCGAATGCGCGGCAGTTCTTGCAACTCGCCTTCAAGATGGGGTTTGGGCATGACAAGTGAAGATAATACAGGCACGAGCATAGAATCTCGTCGCAAAGCAATGTACGAAGCAGGGTGGAAGGCGACTGTAGAAGACGTACATGGAATGTATAGTCCCGGTGATGAGATAGCTGCAAAGATAAAGTGGCAAGTTTCCGAAGCCCGATTAGTGGAATTGATTAAGGAGTTTTCTTCCTCTGATGAAACTGCGAACTCGTTGATAATCGCACTCAAGCACGGCAAAAAAGAATAACGAGATCTACATGCCCTGGACTGCTATTGAATTGGGTTGTCATGGCCGCTGATCCATGTTTCCAGTTCCACTACGATGTGCTGCGGGGGCAGTGTGAATCGTCCCACCGTCGGCCAAGACGCTCCAAAATCCGGGGGAAGAGTTTCGTGGATGTAAGAGAACATTATGAATAGGAGAACAGTTGTCCATTCATGCGAATCGGTGTACTTGTGGTCTTCCTGGTAACTAAATCACTTCAAGGAGTAAGACTATGACAACACCAAAGATCAGCAAGGATTTTGAAGCAGTAATCCTCAATAGCTATGAACACAATGGAGAGAAGAAGTGGAAACGCGCTCTAATCGGAAAACTGATTCCCTACAATAATGGGGGCGACGGCTTCACTCTCTATATCCCCGATGGCTTGGCAATCTCTGGACGCGTAAGAATCCAACCCAAGCTAGAGCGGGCCGATGCGGAGCCATCACATGACGCCTGCTAATTGGATCGCTCGCAACTTCTTCCTCACGCCACGCGACTCACCTTGGCTGACCCAAAATGAGTCGGACAACGTCGCCCGGCAAATCCAAGCGTCGCGTAGTGAGCCGCTTGCCGGCTCGATTTCGCCTGGCCGCTTTTCATGCTAACGCGCGACGTCGCAAATACTGGTGGACCGAAAACCAGATCGGCTCACACGAATACGAGTTTCATGCACGTAGATGTAGTCGGGAAACTGGCGATAGGCGATAACGTCTTGAATGTTGCGCACATTGCATTGGGCAGCTCCAGCTTGGTAGGAATTGTTTGTTCAATTCCAACCCCACCAAGCATGGGAGACTGCCACGATGGCGAATGTACCAGGAAGTGTAATTCAAGTCGACGAGGAGCGAGTACGAGGGCACGTAGACGAAGTGGTGCGATCGAGCGTCGAAGAGACTTTGAACGGCCTACTCGACGCGGAAGCGGATTCGCTCTGTAACGCGAAGCGTTACGAGCGGACTGCCGACCGCGTGGATACGCGAGACCTTGGAGAGGTCTCACGGGCCGCTCTCCACCTACCAAGCAACGAACTACCTAAAAGCAAAAGTGCGCACCTTTACAGACACTACCCGATAGGCTCTTTTACTGACGGTGCTAATCCATGCCGGTTTGCGCCAGCCAATCAGATGATCTTCTTTCCCGAGGCGAATTCCCTTTCGGAAATCCGCTTTGCGATGTGCTTTATTCAGGCGGCTGACCAATTCGATACCACGTTGCTGAAGCAAGTGAATGCTAGTCCAATTCGTTAACAGGCGGTCACCCAGAATTACCTCGCCAGAACGAAGGATACCCCACAATTGTCGTAGTAACGTGACTTCGCCTTGTCCCTTATCGACCGGAATGCAAAAACCTATTCGCGATGCCAATTTAGAAGCTGTCGATTGATGGCAGTTGATACAGGAAGTTGAGCTTGCTGATTGCTGAGATGGTCAGTGACCGTTGACCTCGAGGTTATGAGGAACGATTTCTGAAGTCCGTGAAACCGCTACGTTCCTAAAGTCAAACGAGAATTCACATCGCCTTGAAAGACTTGCAAGGGATAGCAACGATTCGTTGATTAGCAACGATTAGTAGAATCTGGATGCCAAAACAGTTAGCTAAGAGGATGAGTTTTTGGGGAATTCTTTTACTAGCTCGTTGCTTCCAAGAATAATTCGTAGCGTCGAATTGAGCGTATCCGGATCGTTATCGAACCCACCATGCGTTTTGCTGTACGAACGCAACTTTAAGCCATTGCCATGATTCGAGTAGATAATAGTTGAGCGACCTTTGTACACTGGTTTCCCGAAAAACGCGTCAACCGAGTCGTTCTCGTTTAAGTGCCTATCGATTCCAAGAATCGGTTGCTTGCGTTGATGCTCAAAGGCTTCTGACACAAGGTAAAGTAGGCTCTTGTGGTAGACTTTGCTGACATTGTCTGCCTGCTCGTGTTCTTCATTCAAGTTGAAAATTGCTATACTTTCTATGCACCCATCTGATCCCAAATAGGGTAGATAATTAGAAATGAAAAAATCAGTAGTGCATGCTGGCGCGTAAAGTGTCAAAGTCTTGATTTTTAGGCCCCATCGCCATATCTCTGGAACTAGGTGCCCTAATAAGATACTCCCAGCACTGTGACCAACTAAATGCAATTCCAGATCAGCTCCGTTTAAAACACCGTCGGATAATTGACCTGCGAGAAAATCCGCTCCACCCCCTTCTTGACTTGCCGCTTCTGCATTTTGTTTCATTTGCGCCCAGATTGGACGGCCTAAGCTGCGACTTGCGAGTTCAATTGCTTCGTCTGCAAGGTCATAAAACCGATCTTTAACTTCGTCCCATACGCTTCCAAAACGCCTGTCGCGAAAAGCATCTAGCACGATTCCATTGATCGAATTCCAAAAACCTGTCTCCCACATGAAATGTAAGGGGTAGATTTGATTCGCCAAAAAGTAAGGGCGGAAGCTCGCAACTCTTTGTGCAGACGATTTTTCGTTATTCAATCCACCATGGGCATAGAGCACTAGCTTTGTCGGCTTGCTCCAATCAGACGTCACCTCAGGAATATGTTCATTAAGAATTTCACTTATGTCTTCTTCATCTGTTTGATATTTACCGCTATCAGATAGCTGTCCGTCATTTCCCAAGTTAATGCAATGAGGCTTGACTTCTGCAGCAACGAAAGATGTATGAGGTACAAAGTCAAATTGCAAGGCCCTGCCTAGCTTGCCACCCTCGCTTAGCGCATAGCTCCTGGTCGCAACTCCCATTCGCGCAACCCAACAATCCCAGCCATTCTCAAGCCAGTCATCGTATGTCAATAGCGCAAATCCATCTCTTCCCCAATCTCGCCCCCACGAGTTCTGGATCCAAAAACCAATATCGTTGTAACCAACAATTGAAAACGCATGACCGCCGGCGACATCTCCGCTAAATGGAATAATGCCTGTTTCTGAATCCACCTCATCCCAGCCTTCATGAACTGATGCACTAGCATAGAGAATGTCAGCCTCAGCCAGGGCACTGTGCATATGGCTTAAGTGGAGATGACGTACTCGATAATAATTACCTAGAGGACGACTTAGTGCGTCTAGCTGACGGCTTGCTGTCAGACGTTCATTTTTTGCATTCTTTTTATAAGGCCAAATTCTCTCACTGCACACTCCATGCTTATGCCACCCTTTCATCGCCCCACGAATGCTTGAGCCATCATAATTGGATCCTTCCCACTCATCATATCGTTTGGCCATCTCGTATAGCATTCGTGCACTAGCACCTCGTTGCGAAATCAAGATATCTGCTCCAGCACGAGTATGCATAAGATAGTTCACAACGGCAGCTAATCCAAAACCAGTACAGGCTCCTTCATTACCTTGATCTAGAATAAAAGGGACATTACCACGGTTATCAATCCATCTTGGTGACTCGACGAGGCTTCCTTCATAGTATAGGTCTCTGAGATCAAGGGGGTCTTTGGCAACATCCAGTTGGCTCTTCGAGAGATGTGACATGATGAGCGGTGCCTAATCAGTATTGAGGGAAGTGCAAGACCGAGTTCTTAGTTCATTAGTCTATCGTCGCAAGAATGGCTGATCCAGTATTTCTCGCAAACCTGGTTCGTCGTCGATCTAAAGCAGTCGATCTCATTCGTATTCGATAAACAACTAGAGCAAATACACCCAAAAAACACCTTCTTCCAGACTAAATCAGCAAGAATGATGGGCGTACGCTAGAATAACGTTGCTCCAATAAGTGACAGCATTGGCCTGAAACTGCTACGCACCATGAGCACTAAATCAGAACGCTTTAGTCGAAAGACGGATCGGCTCTCTATAGCACAGGGGTAAGAACAGATCCATCTGCTTTGGCCAGGAGCATCTAAACCACATCGGTTCAGAGTATTCCAGCTTTTTGCAATGAGCTTCGCCCGCATCAATCCCTAGATAACCAGCCTTTGCAGGGTGACTGGTCACTTGTTGATGAACCATTTGACGATGATTCTAAACTTACCTGTAGCAACAGGCTCGGTAGTGTACTCAAGAATTACGAACGAGCGGCAGCTTAGGAGAGAGCGGGCTCCATTGTATTTCCAATCGCATCAGCTTAGATCCTTAGCTGCCTAGGTCTGTTTCACTGAAGACACTTGGGACTTTGAACTTCCAGCTCCTAGGTGGAGATCAAAGTAACTTAATCCTTCCGGATAGTGGGCTAAGCACATTTAGGGTGTAAGCAGTTGCCGAATACGTTAAGCCGCATTTCTTCGGGCCTCACGAATCTCCTTGGTTCCGCCTGCAACTAATGTAGCGAACATATCAATGCTTCCTGCGAGACATGAAGGATATCCCCCTTTTTTCGCTCACAGACACCGACTACACGCCCTTAGTGAGCGATAACTCTATAGCACCCAATACAGAACCACCCAGGTTGATGAGTTACAGGACCGTCATTTTTACAGCAGAGAGAGTTACGCATGGCTAAGAAGAAGGCAGCAACCAAGAAGCGATCCACTAAAAGAGGAGCCAGCAAGAAGGCCATCAACAAGGCTCAAGCGATTCGGAACTACGCCAAGAGTAACCCCAGCGCAGGCCCAACGGCCATCAGCAAGGCACTTGCCGACAAAGGCGTCAAGGTAACCCCAGCACAGGTAAGCACTACGCTTTCCAATGCGAAGAGAAATGGCAAGAAGAGACCTGCAAAAGTAAAGGCTCGCAAGCCGAGTACGAATCGGGTGAAGGCTTCAGTTGATTCCGTCAGTGTCTCCCAGTTGTTGGTCACCCAGAAATTCGTCAGAGAAGTTGGCGATATCGATGCTGCTCGTAATCTCATAAATGTGGTTGCCAAGTTGCAAGATAACTGAGCTGCAATCCATACCTGCGTTCAATGCTCTACCCAACTACAAAATGCGGATAATGCAAGCCAATGGAAGAACACGGACTTACCAAACGAGAGGTAGAGATAGTGCGTCTGCTCAGTCTCGGCTGTAGCGTCAAAGAAACCGCGAAGCTCCTCAAGCTTGCACCGTCCACTGTTGACAATCACAAGTCGCGAGCAATGACCAAACTTGGCACGGACAAAGCTGTGTTAGTAGCCCGTCTAGCGATGTGGTACGGCATCACCACGCCAGAGGAGACATTGACAAAGGCCGAGAAACGAAAGAGTGGCAGGCCAGATGACGGATGGAATTAATTGTCTAGTCTAAGCAGTTTGACAGCAAGTTGCCTTCAGCGGCAACCTCACCAATCTAGTTGACAAAGTGTAAGGTTCTTGATCTGCAATACATCTACGCGTTCAATGCCCTAGCGTCGGTTCCAAGGTGGGAATTGCCGCTAGGGTTTTCTGTATGCAGAAGCTTAAGATGCTTTCACTTAAAGATTCGGGTCTGACCTAGAACCCAAGAATCTGTGAATCAATCTGAAGTAAAGCACACTACGATTATTGGAAAGTGCTCTTCTGCGCGCTAGACGGAATGACGCGTTCACCAGCAGGCTGCATAGCATTCGCCGGTCAATAGGAGTATGGCATTTAGGCAAGCATCGGCGGTTGGAGTTCAACCATGCCGACAACTCTAAAGAACGCCGCGGTTAAGTATCTGCGATCTAGACACGCCCCCCCAAGGCACACGTGACGATTACAATACCACACTCAATAAGTGGCGAAGATGGGGTGGTGGCGCACCGGTCGAGAAGATTGATCGCAAATGCATTCGCGAGTTCCTTGATTGGGTTTACAAAGAAGCTATTGCGCATGGCGGATCGAATCCAGGCCGCACCACAAATAAGGCCCGGGCCAATCTTCGAGCGGTCATGTCATGGGCTTGGGAGAGGGACATCATCGAGACCTTACCTCGTTTTCCCAAGCCGCGAACACAACGAGACGTTGCTGGCAGACACTATCTCACCAAAGCTGAGATCAATGCCTTGTACTTTGCAACTTACTTGTTGAAGCGTCCCAAAGGCTGGAATCGTCCGCTTTCCGTTGGCCATTACTGGCGGGCAGCCTTGGTCATCTTCTTCAACTACGGCGTTGATACCGGGACGGTCTGGCGAGTCACTTCTTCGCATGAGCCAATTCTCTGGCGTCATGTTTATTGGAGCCGCCATTGTCCAGATCGAAACATCAAGCAGCTCTCTCGCTGGGGTTGGATCTATTATCGACGGACCAAAACAGGAAAAACATTCTGCCGACCTATGAATCGTGTAGTCCATGCGCATCTTCGTAGCCTGTCTTTCAGCAATCAGGATCCCGATTCCGCAGTGTTCTGCGGCGGCTCAAGTCCGAACGACCGATTCCGCGAGCTCTGCCGGCTTGCGAGTATCAAACCTAAGTCCGACATAGAATCCGGCGAGGATAAGCCTTGGGTGCTGAAAGACCTGAGAAAAACATGCGCGACCTACTACGACGAGCATATGGCAGAATCCTCGATTGAGATTCTTGGCCATTCCGTAAGTGGCATCACATATCGGCATTACGCTCATCGTGCGCCGTTGGCACATAAGGCAATCACGACTATTCCGCAACCAGCTGCGTTCTCAGCTCTACCTAGAGGGTTTGATGGGAGATGTCCATGTTGTCGCAGGCCGTTTGCTGGAACGTAGTCATTGTCATCGCAGTAAGGGCGCTGTCTTCGTCACAGATCCCGGCGATGCGGCTACCGTGTATTCCTTGCCAAGCGCAACTAACTCCAATACGTTGATCTATGTTCTCAAATGCAATCAGTACGCATGGACTGAACGGCAAAATGCCGCATCAACTTGGGGGATGGCGATGAATGGTCATAATCGCTATGGGGTTATCCTGTTCTTATTTTTTTTGGGGTTCCAAGACACAGCTTTCGGCTTCGATAGCACAGTACAAGTCGGCAATGTTGGTAAACGAATCGTGTCCTTTGTGCGGCAGGCTCATCAGGATGTCGGCTTTGAAGGCACTGTCCTCGCCGCACAAAAAGGTAAAGTCATAGCCGCAATCGCGGTTGGGTCTACTCACAACAGGAATAACGATCCACTCACGGTAGACACTCTGTTCGAGATCGCCTCATGCACAAAGCCGTTTACAGCAATCGCTGTGATGAAACTTCAGGAAGACGGCAAGCTTAATCTCGACGACTCTATCGCAAAACATCTACCGGACATCCCTGCCAATTGTCGAGCAATTACGATTCGACACCTGCTGCAACATACGTCGGGTATACCGGGAACAAACTCAAAAGGCTCGGGTACCGAGTTCGCTGCTGTTCTACCGACCTTCCTCGCAGGAGGCCCTCGAACACCACCAGGCGAACGGCATGAGTATTGGAATCAAGGATATTCATTACTCAGTGAGGTGATTGCCCGAGCAAGTGGCAAGTCGTACACACAATACGTTCGTGAATCGATACTTATACCATGCAAGATGGAAAGTACTCGCTTTAACGGGCAGAAGGCCCCTCATGGCATACTCGTGGCAACAGGCAAATCTGCGCGAGGCGCTAGTCGTGCAGCACTTGAGCATCCGTACGGTGAGTATGGCTTTCAGTATCGCGGCATGGGTGGATTAGTCACCAATCTCATTGACTTGTGGAGATGGGACCGACAGCTTGCCCGTGGTGTGTTGCTTGGCAGCGACGCTTTCAACGAGATGACCGAACCGGGTGACGCAGGTTACGCACTCGGCTGGAGAGTCTCTAGTCTTGAATCTGACTCGGTAGTGCATAGGCACACTGGCAGCGTCAGAGGATTTCTGACATCCATCCAACGGAATCCAACCGATGATGGGTGCCTGTTTGTACTAAGCAACAATGACTCTTCAGGGCCTTTTAATATTGTAAAGTCTAGCTGTGAGAATCTGCTTGCGGGAAAGGAGCCCGTCGATTACTCAAGCAGGATTTCTCTGGAGGCTTCGCAGATTGCACAACTGACAGGTACTTACCGAGACGGACAAGGGCGGACGCTAACAGTCAGTCGCGAAGGAAAAAATGCCAAGGTGCTTATCAATTGGCACGGTCCTATTACGCATGGATACCTGGCCTATGGAAAAGACGGGGGTTTGCTATTCGGAACGATGTTTCGTTTTGAGCCAAGCGGATTTGGCGACGCCGATAAAGTTACAATCAAGCGGGAGGGTGACAAGATCACAGAGATTGTGTTGACTATTGTAAAAATCAACAAGTCGATTCATTTCCAGCGGGTGCTAGATTAGATGTTCCTACTGGAGATTCATTCGGGCTGTTTCACCGAGGCCAGTCACTTCTGAATGATCGCCAATCGCGATACGCCCATCGAAGGTGGACGCCTTCCTCGCATTAATTTCATTATTCGCTGGAGTAGCGTTATTGAGCACCATCAAGCTATTCCATACTATCGAACAGGCATCGAAAGTTAGTCGCATTGAGTAAGTCTCTCTTCCAGTCCTCGTAAATATCAGCGAGCCTTAGGGTTACGGCAATAAAGGGGTATATGCCCCTGTTGACTGTCTGCGGCGCCATCATTAGAAGAATTTGTTGAGCCGATCTATCTCGTTCTTTAGTCTTCTTAGTTGGTTGTTTCGCCATGCCGTCTCTCAGACTCAGTGAGCGACCTCCAAATGGAGTGATTTCTGTAAAATGCCAGCTCTATCTCGTTCGCCGTTTGGAGAAGTCAGTTGTGAATCAGAGCGTGAAGTCTTTAGAGAAGATTATGAATCACTTTTCTTCCGTAGTTCACCATTCAATTTGACCGCAATCGACAAGAGTAACTACTTATTCATAGGGCGGCGTGGATGTGGCAAGACTTCGCTTGCGCACTTCCTGACGTTTCAAAACGCAATTCCAAGTGCTCGCTGTATCGATGTCGATGAACCAGCTGTGCTAGAAGATGTCCTGAATGAGCTAGCTCGACGGGCTGTAGATGTGAACAACCTTTCTTCTTACTCGATATCGAGAATCTGGGAGCATATTATCTGGTCTTTGATCTTTGAGCTATTTAAGGAGCAGGATGACACAATCAGAGATGCTTGTGTTCTGTCAACTCGTGAGAATTCACCAACACGACTCTTGAGAGATTTGGTCAAGCATTTTATCAACAAATTGCTTGGAGATGACTCAGGAGAATGGACAGATGATATGGAGGCATGTCTTGCCTCCAGTTCGTTTGAGCAGGGCAAGCAAAAAATACTGGAACTAACAGAAGCTTCACCAGTGTTTGTTGCAATTGATACACTGGAAGAACGTCATTCGATTGAGAACGTAGCGATGCTTCGTGTAAACGCAGCATTAATTGAGTGTTCTGCAAACTTCAATACTCGCTTTGCTTCTAAGGGAATATTCTTGAAGACGTTTATTTCAGCTGAAATCTATCCTCATTTGGCAGAAAATGAGATTTCCAACACCACAAAATACATCCGGAACCCTGTCTATCTGCAGTGGCGACCAAAAGACATTCTTCGGTTGGCTTCTTGGAGGCTTCACGTATTTTTGGCTAGCCATCCAACAGCTAATATCAAACTACCGGACTCTTGTGATTGGGACAACTATCAAGATGTTCGTAAAAAGGCTTGGCTCCCGTACTTTGGGTCTCGAATCACGAATGGCCGAAATTGCGAAGAGGATAGCTTTTCGTATGTGTTGCGACACACGCAGCTTCGGCCACGACAATTTGTGATTCTATGCAATGCAATTGCGGAAAACGCAGTAAGAGACAACACGTTCCCAAAGTTTCACAATAAACACGTCGTAGATGGAGTACGCACAACAGAAAAGATACTATCGACTGAAATCATCAATTCATATTCGAAGCTATATCCAAATGTGGGCAATATCGTGCGAGCTATCACAAAATTCCCAACACTTTTCAAAGGCAAACAGTTAGACAAGATAGCACCATCAACTGCGTCGGAATGGCCACAAGGAGACTATTCTCAATTTAGATTTCGCCAAGTTTTGACGGAACTTGGAATAGTGGGCCGTGTTCGACAACTAGACACTGGCAAGCATTATATAGAAGCTGATTTTGCTTATGCCATGGATGATGTTCTGAATATCCGCGATGGCGATGATTGCGTTATTCACCCTATGTTCTTCCAGAAACTATCCATTGACAGGAAAGAACCTTGGATCGTTTTTCGCTTCCCAGATCATCCATCTTTTGACGATGTAAAGGCTCTATGAGCCTTGCTGAGGACGTCGGTTTCAGGCTCACCCGCCGAGGTCAAGATCGGCAAATTGCAAAGTGCCTAGGTCTACCAGCCCTAGGTGTATAGATACCAAGCTTCCTAAGTTTTGGTCTGTTCAACCGTACTGACTTGTTGAAGTAAGATAGTTTCCATCTTTCGACCGCTTTTCCACAATGCGTTAGGGATGCATCCTAATACAATAGGCAACATTCCGAGTCGGGAGCGATTGCAGACAAATCTCAAAAAGTAAATCTCGGCTCAAAGCTTCTTTACTTGGCAGAGCACGCTCATCTTATAAGGAAATACGCGAGTATTGAAGGAAACACCCCCGTTATTGTCGCAGTCATTTCGATTGTGAAATTGAATAATTGCTTGCAAATCTACGGTCGTGCTTTACAATCCTGACAATCTCAAGCTTCGAACTAAAGCTACGCAGCCCTGAGCACAAAAAAGCTTATTGAATTGTCATATTTAGTTTGCTGCGTTTACATCCATTGTTTCAACGAACTTCAACAGCAGAGAAAGGTGGGTGACACATCATGTCAGAATCAGAATTCTTCATGACACCTGAGTCGCAGGTTGATGAGATGACTGGGCGTTTTATTGTGACATTTCGTGACAATGCCGAGAAGGAAGCATTGGAGGCGTTACATGATCTTGGTGGAGTTTCAGGTTTGCCAAGCACGGCTGATTTCGACGACCGAGTTCTTGAGACATCAGCACTCGATGATGCAGGCGGCGGTGTGTTTCATTCCCTTGGTGTTGCCGTTGTTACTTTGGATGAAGGTTGCACTGCAAGCGACGTAATGGGCCCTGCGGACCGTGATTCAGCGATTCTGGCTATTGAACCGGAAAGGATGCATTACGCACTTACATTGCCAGTTGACTATCTCCGAGGCTATCGTGATGCGATCGACCACATTTTGGCTAAGGCTGAAGCTGGTATCGGCGCAAAGGAGGCAACTCCGGAAGTTGCTGCGACTTTTTCTGACGATTCTCAGGCAACTTGGGGATTACATGCGTCTGGAGTTTTAGGATCGCCATTTACGGGAGCGAATATTAAAGTCGCGGTTCTTGACACAGGTATGGACTTCAAACATCCGGATTTCAAGGGACGTACAATCATCTCGAAATCTTTTTATGCCGGTGAAACTGAGCAAGACGCACTAGGGCATGGAACGCATTGTGTCGGTACGGCATGCGGAGGAATTGATAGAAATGGACGACGGTATGGAGTTGCGAGTGAGTCACGAATCTTTGTTGGCAAGGTCTTGGGTGGGCCTCGCGGAAGTGGGCCAACCTCTGGAATCTTGGCGGGAATCGACTGGGCGGTGAACAACAAATGCCCGGTTATCTCGATGTCACTTGGCAATCGTGTACCCACTCCATCTGTGGCTTATGACGCTGTAGGACGGCGCGCCCTGCAAAAGGGATGCTTAATAATCGCCGCGGCAGGAAACCATCGAATAAGAGGAAATTTCGATGGTACCATTCCTGGAACCATTGGCCAGCCAGCTAACAGCAAATCGATTCTCGCAGTAGCTTCAGTCGACAATCGTTTGCAGCCGGCAGGCTCTTCCTGCGAAGAGGGACAGTCAGCGGGCGCTGAAATTGACGTCGCTGGGCCTGGCGTGCGCGTCTACTCTTCCTGGCCAAAGCAAGTGCCGCCAAATCGCTACCACACTATAAGTGGCACGAGCATGGCAACTCCTCATGTCGCCGGTATAGCAGCTCTTTATGCAGAGGGTGACGGCGTGCGAGGAGACCAACTTCGACAGCTGATCAAGTCACGGGCACGTTCCTTGCCATTGCCGAGTGCGCGCGTCGGAAGAGGGCTTGTGCAAGCATCTTGATTTTCTCACAGATCTTCTAAATCATCCGACTGGATTTGCCTATTCGTCTCATTTTTTGCTTAAGGCTTCCCCAATACCGCAGATGCCCGTCCATTTATCCACGAAAATCGAGAGGGGGTTTGGAATATAGGGTCTATTTCCTCCTTAGCGTGGGATACTCCTGTTGCAGTGTTTTGGCTTCTTCCTAAAGCTACGGTTCTCGCCTTTTTCTAAGTCAGCGTATAGAATAAAGTCGATGAGATGAGATTCCGTTTTTGAGGAGACACTCCATGCCTAATCACTCTGAGCAAATAGTCGTGACCGTCGACGATTCACATGTTTCAAATATTGAATCTGTAGCTGTCGCACTTGGAACTGTGGGGATGCAGGTGGCAAACATTTTGGCAACCTCCGGGATTATTACTGGAGCGGTCGACCAAGAGAAGCTAGTAAGCCTCCGCTCCGTAGCGGGTGTTGCAAATGTCGAAAGCGATGGCGAAATGAGAGCAATTTAAGTTTGCAAAGCCATCAGTTGGAATCCACATCTCTCGTCGACCTTGGGGACTCCATGTCTACGAACTCAATGTAAGATCTCACCGCGCGTACAATCGGCTACCACCGACCACACCGAGCTAAATTTGCCAGATATGTAGAGATGATACACGGCTAGGGTTTCTTTGTAGACGACTGCCAAGAAGCGATTCGCCCAACTGATGATCTGGGCGATGTAGGATTAAGTCTCCTCGGTCTACCAAGCCGAAGCACTCTTGGCCCAGTTGCCAACCTGCCCAGGACGTAAACACTTGTGGTTCTGACTGCCCTATGAATCGTCCTACTCATTGGCACCCGGAGTAAGCTTACAAGTGCATCGGCACCGAGCGGATTTGCTCGTGTTCTAAGGGAGGAGGTGGCGGATCGATCCAAGGAATC